>NZ_VMSF01000001.1:0-1212701 GCF_009765225.1 Leifsonia sp. AG29
TCAGCGCGAGCACGACGTGCTCGCCGCCCACGCCGTCTTCATGGACGCGTTCAACACCGACGTCCGCGGCGACCTCGCGGCCTACCGCGAGTCGCGCGGACTGCCTGCCGATCCGATGGCCGCCTACAAGGCGTCGGGCTACCAGGAGAAGATCGAGTCCGAGCGCGTGGGCGGGACCCAGGCCGGATGGGGGGGCGTGAGTCCAGTGGATCATTCTAGATGTTGATCTCCATCCTGGCGGGCAGCACGGATGGAGTGAAGGTAAGACCGCTAACCAATCATCGTCTTGCGGGTGCTCGCCAGCTGAGAATTGAGGAACCCGCAGACGTTGGAATTCGTCCCTGGACCACAGGCATGGGCAGTGGCTCGGGCGCTGATCAACGCGATCGTCCGCGAATACAGTCGCTTCACCCGCGAACTCACTTTCATCCTCAACGAGGTCGGAGCCTGACCCGGTTTCCCGGACACCTGATCTGGGGCGATGATCGTGTCGGGAAGGGGGTCTGCTGATGCCTGCTGCGAAGTCGCCGGAGTTTCGGCGTAGGGCGTTGGATTTGGTCGCGCAGGGTGAGCCGGTGGCGCAGGTTGCCCGCGGTCTCGGGATCAGCGAGTCCGGGTTGCGGCCATGGATGGCGCAGGACGACATCGACGCCGGCCGGGCGGAGGGGCCATCGCCGCCGACCCGCAAACGTTGATCGGCAGACTCGCAGCACTCACAGCTGAGACGGCAGCTGTGCCATTCGTCGCGCTCAACCGAGTTCCGAGCTTCGGAGGTCCGACTATCGGGGTGTTGACACCCGACACTGACGTCGCCGAGCTCTCATGATGTTCGATCGGCGGAGTCAGGGAGGCGGCGCGTCTTGCGTTCACGTCGTGGGACTAATCCGACTCTTACCGCTGCCGGCCGGAGCGTGTGCACTCTCGCACGCGACCATGACCGCCACCCTACGGTCCTTAGTTCGTCGCGAGTCAGCGCGGTATAGGCCGGCGCTGATCCTTGCCCATCTCCTCCGAGTAGTGACCGCGACGCGAACCGGAACGTGTTGCGGATCAGCTGGATGGTGCAGGTCTGAACCGTCGCCAACTGCCACGCCGTGTTGATCAACTCGGGCAGACCCTTCAGCCCGTCGCACACGACGATGCAGACGTCCTCGGCGCCACGGTTCTTGATCTCGGGGAGCACCCCGAGCCAGAACTTCGCCCCTCGCCGCCGTCACCGGCCCAGATCCCGAGGATGTCGCGCTCTTTGTTCACAACGACTCTGATCGCGAGATAGAACGGCTTGTTCCGCACCTGCCCGTCCCGCACCTTCACTTTCGAAGCGCGTCGATGAACACGATCGGACAGACCCGCTTCGGCTCGAACTACCCCTCCCTGTCCCGAGGCACCACGATCTCCACCGGGCCGACCCCAGTCAGCACGGTCTTCGATCTGCTGCCGTTGCGGATGTTCCCGCTCGCGGTCTGCTGATGCTTCGCGTGACCGAGCTGCTCGGTCGTCTCCGCCTCCAGCTCTACCTCCAGGACTCGCATGGCGAGCCCGTTCAACAGCTCACCAGGCCCAACGAGGTCAACGCCGTGCTCCTTCGCTTGCTTCAGCAACTGCTGCGCGAGCTGCTGCTCATTGGTGATCTCTCTCGTCACAGGATCGATCATCTCGGTCGTGTCCATCACGGCCTGTTCCTCTCGGTCAGGCGGCCGACCAAGAAACACCGACAATCAGACAGTCCCATGGCTTGCCGCGATCTACTTACCCGTGTTGACGGCATACCTCGACCTGGATCAGCTCAGCGAGACGGCGAGCAGTCCGCGGACTTGCGTGGCGAACATTTCTTCCAGCATGCTCGCGAAGTCGGTCCCGAATGCAGCGAGCGACGGGTCCTTCTGGTATACCGCGGCGACGGAAGGCGCCGGGTGCGCATGAACCCAGAGCGCGCCGGCGAGGACTACGAGTGAACCGGCGGCCGCCCGGGCGCCTGGCTCCCCGAGCTCCGGAAGTGCGCTCAGAATCGTCTCGGCCAGCCGTGCGAACAGGTCACTCACCACACGTTTGTGGTTCTCGGCCAGCGCGGTCGACACGTTCCGTTCCAGCACGGCCGCCTCCGCGCTGAGGAGCTCGCAGAGGACCGGATCCTCGTCGAGCGAGCGAGCTACGCGCTGCGCGAAACGATCCGCACGCTTGAGCGACGATCCCCTCGCCGACTCGGGCCGAGCCTGCAGCGAGGTCGCGAAGGCGTCTAGCCATCGCGCGGCCTCCCGCTCCAGCAGCGCGAGCAGCACGGTCTCGCGGGTCTCGAAGTAGCTGATGATGTGCGCCTTGGACCTGCCGGCCCGGCGAGCGAGTTCGGTGAGCGTCAGGTCGGACACCGAGAGCTCCGCGAGCATCGCGGCGGCCGTTTCGAGGATGTGACGCTGCCGCTCCTCTCGCTGGCCCTGGCTGCGGGCCCGCAGATACGTGGTCATCAGCGGCATTCTATACGCACGGGCGTTGACAAGCTACCGCCAGTCGCTTATTGTCTATTATGCGACCGACGGTCGCCTAAAGCGAGAGGACCGATCGAATGACCAGGAATGAAGGACGAGTCGCTATAGTTACCGGCGCCAGCGCTGGGATCGGCCGGGAGTCGGCGTTGGCGCTGGCTGGCTCCGGCTTTACCGTCTACGGAGCTGCCCGGCGTGCCCAGCGACTCTCCGAGCTTGCCGGCAGAGGCGTGCTTCCCCTCGCCCTCGACGTGACTGACGAGGTGTCATCGAGCGCCGCAGTGACTCGGGTGATTGCCGAGGCGGGGCGCGTCGACGTCCTAGTCAACAACGCGGGATACGGATCGTATGGCGCGCTCGAAGAGGTGCCGCTGACGGAGGCCCGCGCGCAACTCGACGTGAACGTCCTGGGTCTCGCCCGCATGGTGCAACTAGTGCTGCCCCACATGCGCGCGGCCGGGCGCGGGCGGATTATCAACATCAGCTCGATGGGTGGCCGCTTTGCTACCCCGCTCGGATCCTGGTACCACGCAAGCAAATACGCGGTCGAAGGCTTGAGCGACGCCCTCCGCCTCGAGACTGCCCGTTTCGGAATAGAAGCTGTGGTGGTCGAGCCCGGGTCGATCCGCACCGACTGGGGCGATATCGCCGCACGCAAGCTCCGCGAGACCTCGGGTTCGGGTGCGTACTCGGAGCAGGCCGAGGCCATGGCGACCACGCTGAGCCAAAGCTCCCGGCCCGACGCGGCGCGCACCTCCTCGCCTGCCGCCGTAGCAGCCACGGTGCTCCGCGCGGCGACCGTGCGTCGACCACGTACCCGCTATCGCGTGGGGTACGGCGCCGCACCGATGATCGCGCTCGCCTCTCTCCTTCCGGACCGCGCCTTCGACCGGCTCATCCTCGGGCTCTCCCGGGTTCCGTCGTAGCAACGCTGACCCTCCTTTCACGAGTGAGCGCCAGAAGCTGGCCGGGAGTAGCGGGCAGGGGCGACCAATCGGCAATAGGGCGGACTCACCGCACATACGGTCGCCGATGGCGAGCGAACGCTCCGCGGTGCAGCGCTCAGCGACCGGCGAAAACGGAAGATCAAGGGAATTCATGCCCTCGTGCCAAGACGTTGAAGAGCTACGTTCGGTAGTTGGAGAAGCGCCCGTCGATCGAGACGTTCTGCGCCGAGCGCGGGGTCTCCCGAGAGACGTTCTACGCGATCCGGAAACGGGCCGCGGAGGATGGCCACGCGGCGGCGCTGGGGCCGCGACCGAGGCGGGCGCGAAGCAGCCTCTCGCGGATCACCGGCGACGGTCAGACGCCGAGAATGCAGCAGGTCGCCTGGCGACATCAGATGAATCGCGGTGGAGCGCGGGGAGCAGGATCGTGACCACGATGGCGACGGTGAACCCGACGACGAGCGCGAGGCCGGTTGGCCGATCATCCGAGCCAGCCATCTCACGAGGCCGACCGAGAGCGCTGCCAGCGGCCCGAAGTCCGGGCCGACGACCATCGCGCCGACGATGAGGATGGGCTCGGCGAAGACCACGCCTTTGGCGGCGATCATGGTGGCGACGAACATCTCAAGCGCTTCGCCGCGTCCGAGCTTTCGCCCCCGATGTCAAAGGCCGAGATCGAGCCCTGGTGCTGCACTTCCAGTTGCTGAAGCCGGTCGAGGAGGTCGCTCATCCCTTCAAGGGCGACGTCCCAGAGCACCAGGCCGCCTGCCCGGTCGGGTAGCGGTATTCGGAATTTGGACGACGTCGGTCGTCGCAACATTGTATTCAAGGGTCTCGAGCACCAGGTCCACGAGGTGCCCCGGCGCGATGATCCGCACATGCTTCACAGGGCCAGTGTCACCGCAATCGAACCGCCCCGCGGGTGAACTTCGGCGTGTCGGTGAGCGGACAGGTACCATTTTGCGGCGGCCGTTTCGGGTAAAGAGACGTGCGCCCGAGGTTGGGCAGCTCTTCGTGCTGCGTCCAAGGTGACGTTGACGCCCGATGTGCTTGTTTTCGAGTGAAGATCTAATCGCGGGAGTTCTGCACCCCAGGCAGGGCGCCGTTGAGGACTTGGTCGACCAGTCGCGTGCAGTACTGTTCGGCCCCATCCGAATCGGCGTCAGGGGCCACCGTGAATCCGAGAATGGCACTGACGAATACCGCTCCGGTCACGGACTGTATCAAGACGTCCGGATCGCAATCAGCCGCCAGCTCGCCGCTCTGGATGGACTCCGTCACTAGTGCGCGGTTCTGAAAGTGGATGACGTTTCGAAGTCGATCGAGGTATTGGTCGAAGAGTCCGGGTTGCACGTATTGCTCGGCGTTGAGCCTCAGAATGAAAGCCCCCTGCTCCGAATGCACGAGTTGCAGGGTTCGCATGGCTATCTCGATGAGCTCCGCCCGGATGCCGCCGCCGGAAGAGTCTTCGGGGACCAGTTCGTGCGAGCTCAGGATATCGTCCATCAGCTCCGTCGTTGATGGCCATCTGCGGTAGATCGCAGGCTTTCCGACCGCTGATTCTCGCGCGATCGCCTCGAAGGTGAAGCCTGCCATGCCCGATCGAATGTACACGCGCTGTGCGGCGAGAAGGACCCGTGCGCGGATCCCCGGGTCACGCGGCCGCCCAGCGGGTCTGCGCGTCTGATCTTCCATCGCGAGGCCCCTCACTTTTCCCTCCACCCTAGTAGTCGACAACCGCATGTCGGCCCGGCACTGGACTGTCGTCGATGCTTGCGGCCGGGTCGAGGATCGCCTAGTCTCACGATACGTACGAAATTCGTACGTAATAGACGAAGGGGTCTGACATGAATGACGCGGTCGACGCTCCCAGCCGTAAGCCAGGGGTTCCGGTTCTCACTCACGATCTCCTGCTCGGGGATGCGGCGCGGTGGCGCCGTTTCGGTGAGGTGACGCCTGCGGGGGGATCCGAAAAAAGCGACGGGACACCGGATTACGGGCTCTTCGGCCCGGGTTCGATCATGTGGGAGGTTTTGCTGCATCCCGCCACGATCGTCTTCGAGACGGCGGCGCAAGCAGCAGCCCAGACGCTGTACATGCCGATCACCGCCGGCATCAGAGACGCAGACCCGATCTCTCGCAAAGCCCGGGCCGGTAGATTCACAATGTTCGACTTCTTCGAGCGCTTTCAACGCAACTCCGGGATGCACGCGCCGATGTGGCTCGGTGATACCACCACGGCGACGAATATGGCTATGCATCTGCATCGTATCCATGGCCACGTCAAAGGCCCCGTCATCGACCCTGAAGACCCATCGATCGGCGGATACGCGGCAGCCGAGCCAAGAGATGCAATGTGGGCTGCCATCACCGAATTGCACGGGACACTGTGCGCCTACGAGAAGCTCGCCTGGCACGGCGACGAGGCGCCTCAGCCATTGACCGCAGAACAACGAGACCAGTTCGTGCGCGAGATGGCATCGTACCTGCGGCTGGTCGGAGCGGAGGAAGCGGAGATTCCCTTGAGCATGGCTGAGTTGAATGCGCTCTACGGCAAATACTCGCCCTATTTCGGGCACCGAGAAAGCGTTCTCCGGGACCCCGAGACCGGAGTCTCCATGAATGTTCAGTTTGCGCAGGTGGCCCGGGAGAATTGGCATCCCTCGCATGCGCTCGCGACCGACGCTCTCAAAGAGGTCTATGAGCAATGGAATGACGTCATGCCGGCTATCCTTCCGGAACACCTGCAGCGCGCCGCCGGTCGTACGCAGGAGCAGATCGATTCTTCGGCTGACATCATCCGTCGCCGAGAGTCAGATATCCGCGAAATTCAAAGTCCCGAGAACGAAGCGCGGATCATGCGCTTGCTTTGGGGACCCGATGGCGTCGATCTGATCGAAAACGCCCGACGTCTTCACCGGAAGGCGACGAGCCAAGCTGCATAGGGGCGCCCCTGAGTTCTCCCTGAGACGCTGGCCAAACGCGGCGTTCGAGTGCGTGTTCGTACGTATGCAGTCGGGGCCGGACGCGGTGGAGCTCGCCGAGGCCGCATGCGCCTCGCGGAACCAGTCGCTCGCCGCGGGGCGGACTGAACCACGACCGGCCCGTTCACTTCCTGGGAGCCCGTAGCGGAGGTGCAGGTCAGACGAATGACGGCGCCATCGCCGACAGGAGCTTCATGGCGCGATCGACATCGGGCTCCGGATCGTCGACCCATACCTCGATCGCCGCCATCCCGCCGCCGGCGACGAAGGCGGCCAGGAACTCGATTGCCGAATTATCGTCGGGCCCCACACCGGCCGGAAGCGCCTCGGGATGACGGCGCAGATAGTCCTCGGTCCACAAGCGGAAAGAGTGAGCCAGAGTCAGACGCATCGACTGCATCAGTTCGACACGAAGCGGTCCGCGGTACACCGCCCCCCACTTCGCGATGTGGGTCAACGCCAGACGAGCCCGCAACGTGCGGACCTCGTCGTCGCTGTAGCGCCCCTCGATGTCGTCGAACTGGGACAGCAGTTCATCGCTCAGCGCCTCGGCGAGCAGCTGGATGGGCGCCGGGGCCAGACGGTAGTAGTCGTCGCGGGAGATTCCCGCCGCGCTCGCAATCGAGGAGACGTTGAGGGCCGTTTCGGGGCTCGTCATCACGAGCTCGAGAACCGCGGTCCGCAACCGCTCCACCGCTTCGTGGGTGTCCATGGGAAAAGTCTAGGGCGACTGGTCGACAGGCGTGCCGAAGGAGCCTGCAGGGTCCGACGCGCCCTCAGAGGGGAAGGGAGTCGAGAACATTCGCGAGACTGTTGCGGAGGTGCACGGCGGTCACCTGGGAAGCGAACATCTCGTCACCGCTGAGGATGGCCTCTACGATCTGGATGTGCTCTTCAATCGCGCGCTCCTCCCGATGCGGATTCGAACGCGCATGGAAGCGAACGCGGGCGATCTGCCCGCGGATATCCTCGAGTGCGGACTGCAGATAACGGCTCTGACAGGCCGCATCGATCGCCACATCGAGTTCGCTGGCGAGGAAGTAAGGCCGCCGCGGATCCGCGTCGCCCTCTGAGCTCGGCCCCCGGCGAAACTCCTCCAGCAGCTCGGCGAAGCGTTCGGGGGACCTCCGACGGGCGGCGAGACGAGCGGCCTGCGTCTCGAGGGCTTCGCGCAATTCGAACAGCTCGAGGACGTCCTTACGTGTCAGCGAGGTCACGATCGCCGTGCGCCCGGAGGTAGACACAAGCCCCTCGGCGGCGAGCCTGGCGAGTGCTTCCCGTACGGGGGTGCGGGAGACGCGGTATCGCTCCGCCGTCTCGATCTCGCCGAGCGTCGATCCCGGGGGAAGCACCCAGTCGATGATGTCCTGCCGCAGCCCCTCGTATGCCAGGTCGCTCGCCCTCACGGAACACATCCTAGAACGGGGTGGAACTCGAGGTGGATGCGCATGAGGACCGCTGCCCTGGCGGGTCAGCGGTCCTATCGCCGGAGGGGGATCAGACGGATGAGCGAGGAGGGGCGGCAATCACCTGGAGCTCCGTGAAGCTGTAGTAGCCCCACGGGCCGTTTTCCACACCGAGACCGCTCGACTTGTGTCCGCCGAACGGGAGATGGGGCAGAACCGCGCGGCCGTGCTGGTTGATCGCCACCTGACCCGCGTCGATCTGACCTGCCAGTGCCGCCGCGTGGTCGAGGTCTTGTGACCAGACTGACGCTGTCAGACCGTACTCGCTCGCGTTCGCGCGGCGGATCACGTCCTCCTCGTCCCTGAACGACAGCACCGGGAGGACCGGGCCGAACTGCTCCTCTGCGACAACACGGAAGTCGTCGGTGACGCCGTCCAGCACGGTGGGCCGGTAGAAGTAGCCGGGTCCGTTCAGGGCCTCCCCGCCGGCGACTACGCGCGCACCTCGGGCTCTGGCGTCGTCGACCAGACCCTTCACACGCTCGAACTGCGGGCGATTGTTGATCGGCCCCAACTCGACGTCCTCCTCGAAGCCGTCGCCGACGCGGACGCTTTTGGCCAGCTCGCCCAAGGCCGCTACGAGCTGCGGCTGGATCGACTCGTGGGCGTAGACGCGCTTGACCGCGAGGCAGATCTGGCCGTTGTTCGCGAACGCGCTCCAGAACAGACTGGAAGCGATCTGCTCGACATCGACGTCGGGGAGGATCACGGCAGGGTCGTTCCCGCCGAGCTCGAGGGTTACGCGCTTGAGGTCGGGAGCCGCAGCTGAGGCGACCTTGCGTCCCACCGCGGTTGAACCGGTGAAACTCACCTTGCGCGGGACAGCATGCGACACCATGGCCGAGCCGAGCGGCTCCAGGCCGGTGACGACGTTGAGCACGCCATCCGGAAGGATGCCGCGAAGCACTTCACCCAGAGCTAGCGTCGCCATCGGAGTGTAGGGCGACGGCTTGACGACCAGAGTATTGCCAGCCCGCAAGGCCGGCGCGATCTTCCACATCGCGAGAGTGATCGGGAAGTTCCATGGAGTGATAGCGCTGACTGCGCCGAGGGGCTTGCGGATCACCTCTTCGTAGGCTTCGGCGTCGTCGCGGATCACTTCGCGCGGGATCTCGAGATCGGCGAAGTAACGCAGCCAGTGCGCAGCAATGAGGAACTCGCCCCGTGCATCGGACAAGGGCTTCCCCTGCTCCGTCGTGAGGATAGGAGCGAGGTGGTCCGCCTCTGCTTCGATGACATCCGCCGCGCGACGCATGGCCTCGCGGCGGGCGTCGTCATCGCGCTTCCAGGTGTCGAACGCTGCCGCGGCGCCAGCGAACACTTCGTCGAGTTGCCCCGGAAGAACGGATGGGGCCCGTCCGAAGACTTCACCGGTGGCCGGGTTGATCACGTCGAACCCGTCGGCCGTAGCGAGTGCGTTGCCTTGGGAGGTCGCGGTCCAGACGCGTGCTGTGGTGTCGATGCTCATAGCCATGCCTCTTTCAGTTCATCAGCAGGACGGGCTTGACCGTCTTGCCTGAGATGGAATCCGCCTCCGCCTGGTTCACGGCGGCGAGGGGATAGGTGGTGATCAACTTCTCGAAGGGGAACCTTCCGGCGCGCCACTCCTCTATGAGGCGTGGCAGGAGGAGTTGGGGAATGGCGCCTCCTTCCAGAGCGAAGGTGACGGTCCGGCCGGTGAGCGCCGAGGGATGGATGTCGAGCCGGCCGGCGCCTGCGCCCACGAGGACCGCCTTGCCCGGTCTGCGCAGAACCGCGATCGCGGTGCCGATGAGGGCCGTCACCGACGTCGTCTCAAACGAGAAGTCGACGCCATCCGCACCGTTCCTGATAGCGGATGCCAGGTCTTCGGCGTCGCCCCGGATCGTGCGCGTCGCGCCCAGCTCCTCGGCCAGCGCGAGCCGGGATTCGTGGAGATCCACGACAACGATGTCGCGGGCGCCGGCGATCTTCGCCGCCATGACGGCGGCCAGTCCGACGGCGCCCGCTCCGAGCACCGCCAGGCTCTGCCCCGGCCGGAGCCTCATCGCGTTGAACACCGATCCGGCTCCGGTCTGCAGACCGCAACCGAGCGGTCCGACCACTTCGAGCGGAACATCGTCGGGAACGACGACGATGTTCCGCTCGGTCGCGATCGCGTACTCGGCGAATGACGACTGCCCGAACCACCGATTGGCGACGTCCGCGCCCGCCTGGTCGACCGCCGAGAGAGTGCCGTCCGCCCGGGCGCCCGTGACGTTGCGCACCTCGAACTGCACGCAATACGCCGGATTGCCTGCGAGGCATGATCGGCACCATCCACAAGCGTCGAAGCTCAGCGCGACATGGTCGCCGGGCTTCGTTTGCGTGACCGCATTCCCGACCGCTTCGACGACCCCGGACCCTTCGTGTCCGAGGATGATCGGCCGGAATCCCGCTGCAAGCGCGGGATTGCGCATTATGAGGTCGGTGTGGCACATCCCGCTGGCGACGACCCGGACCAGGACCTCGTCGGGCCGGAGTTCGCCGAGGTGGATCTCCTCGATCTCGAAGGGCCGGTCGGTCGCCCGAAGAACTGCGGCGCGCATCAGGCGGCAATCCGAACCGGAAGGCGCTTCACACCGTTTATGAAGTCGCTTCGCAGCAGTTCCGGCTCACCGACCTCCATGTCGGGGAGACGCGTGAGGATTTGCTTGAACAGCGCCCGCAGCTGAGCCTTTGCGACGCCGTTGCCGAGGCAGTAGTGCACTCCTCCGCCGCCGAAGCCGACGTGAGAGACCGGCCGACGACGGATGTCGAACCGGTGCGCGTCCGGCCACGAATCCTCATCACGGTTGCCCGAGCAATAGAACAGCAGCACCTTGTCACCGCGCTCGATGTGCTGGCCCCGGATCTCCACATCCTGGAGGGCGGTGCGGGCGAACTGGAGGACGGGCGACGCGTGCCGCACGAACTCTTCGATTGAGGCGGCGATCCGGCCGTCGAAATCCTCGATAAGCCACTGGCGCTGGTCCGGGTTGCGCCAGAGCGAGACGACCGTGCGCGTCGTCGTCTGCTTGGTCGTGTCGTTCCCGGCGACGCTCAGAAGCAGCATCATCGAGCCGATCTCCGCTTCGTTCAGCGGCCGTCCGTCGGGCTGGAAGTTGGCTAGTGCTGTCGCGATGTCGCTCGCCGGGTGCGTGCGTCGATGCTCGACGATGTCGACGCCGATCTGGGTCAGGATGCGGGTCTGCTCGAGGATGTACTCCTGGGGGTTCGCGAGCTCGGCCACGAATTCTGGATCCGCGGCACCGACGACGTTGTCTCCGGCGTGGGCGAACGTCTGGACGAGGCTCTCGGGCACACCGACGAGATCGGCCACCGTCAGCATGGGCAGCTTCGCGGAGACATCCCGGACGAAGTCGAACTCGCCTCCGCCGGCGACCGCGTCCACGATCTGCTCGGCGCGCTCGGTGATCTTCTCGGTCAGGCGAGCCACCGCCTTCGGGGTGAACGCGGCACTCATGATCTGGCGGTACCGCGTGTGGTCGGGCGGATCCATCGTGAGGAATGTGGGAGTCGTCTCGAATCGCGGATCGACCGCGTGGAACGAGATCCCGCCGTTCCGGGTGTCGGAGCTGAAGATGCCGTGGTTCTGGCTGGCGAACGAGATGTCCTCTTTCTTGGTGAGTGCCCAGAAGCCTGCGGGTTGGTATTCCTCGGCGACCTCGGGGGTGTTGCGGCGAGGGTGCCAGCTGACGGGGGCGGTCTTGCGAAGGCGCGCGAACGTTTCGTCTCGTACGTCAAACGGCTGGTCCCAGAACGTGTCTGAGCTGATGTCTTCGTCGGTCGTGATCGGGTGCTCGCGAGAGAATGGGCGCGATTCATTGGGGGTTATCAGGGTCACGGTCATGCTCCGGGTCGTTGTGGGTGACTACGAGCGCGTATGCGCTCCGTTGTGTGGGCGTTACAGTGTATTTGTATACAGAGACACTGCAGCGTGAGCGTACTCAGCTCTAGTTGGGTGTCAAGCAGGGATTTGTTTACCCTGCTCCTTTCGTTTCGTATACAGTTCGCTCCTGATGTCGCTGCAGGCCTGGGCGACGAGGCCCTGCGGCCGGGCTGTGTTTGGGGGCGTGGGGGTCGTCCGTTCAGGAGCTGGCGCCTACGGCGTGGGCGTGCCGCGTCTCTTCGATCAGAGAGAGTGCGTCCTCAACAGTGCCCCGTAGCTGGATGACACGGCGCAGCTTCATCACTTTCCGCTGCTCGTTGAGCGCGGCCGCACCGACGAGCCGGTCGCCGGTGCGGTACAGAGCGATGAATCGGTCGCGCTCCGGATCTCCCGACGCGAAGTTGACGCTCTCCGCGACGGCACTTCCCACGAACTGGATACGGCTGCCGTACCAGTCGCTCCAGAAGTAGGGCACCGTCTCGAAGGCAGCGCGCTTCTCTGGAGCGACGGCGTTGATCCCCGCGCGGGCGCCCTGATCGGCGGCACTGGTCCAGTTTTCCAAGCGCATGGTGGTGTCCATCAGTCGGTTCGGCCAATGGGCGACATCGCCCGCCGCATAAACGCCGGGGATCGACGACTCAAGATACTCGTCGCAGACGACGCCTCCGTCATCCGGGTTCAGTTCGATCCCGGATGACGCGAGCCACCCCGTGGCCGGCGCCGCCCCGATGCCGACCACCACCAGATCGGCGGGTATCCGCTCCCCGTCGGCGAGTACCACCTCGCGCACCCGGTCGACGCCCGCGATCTCGGTGATTCGGGCACTGCGGACGAGGCGTACGCCGTTGCGGTCGTGCAGGCTCGAAAGGGCGGCGCCTACCACCTCGCCGACTGCGCGTACCAGCGGGACCGGGGCGGCCTCGAGAATGGTCACCGTAGCGCCCTTTTCGTGGGCGGACGAGGCGATTTCGGAACCGATGAAGCCGGCGCCGATGATCACGACGTCGACCCCGTCGTGTAGCATCTCTCGAAGCTCGAGGGCATCGTCGAGGGTGCGGAGCGTGACCACTCCAGGAAGTTTCGGGACCCCCGGCAGTCTGCGCGGTGTCGCGCCGGTTGCCACGATCAACGTGTCGAACGGCACGCGTTCCCCCGTGGATAGCACGACCTCGCGAGCCTCCGCGTCGAGCCTGTCGACGCGCGTGGACAGCCGCAGCGTTATGCCCAGGTCCCGGAGCTCTTCCGCGGTCGCGTAGAAGTCCGGCTGTCCGTCTGCTGCAAGGTACGCCTTCGAGAGCGGGGGCCGGTCGTAGGGGAGGTGCGCCTCGTCTCCGATCAGCGCGATGTCGCCCTCGAAGCGCTCCCGACGAGCGGCCTGAGCGGCGCGAAGGCCGGCCAAAGAGGCGCCGACGATAACGAGCCCGCCGCTCATCAGGCCGCTGTCCCCGCTGCGTGCAGCCTGAGCGCTGCGGCCGGGCAGGAGCGCACGGCCTCTTCGGCGGCGGAGAGCTCGTCCTCGCTCACTTCCGCCTTCATGATGACGAGCGCGCCGTTGTCTCCGACTTCGAACCGCGCCGGGTCCAAAGACTCACAAATTCCGATGCCGGTGCACCGGCCGCGGTCGACGATGATCTCCATTGATTCCTCCGTTGAGGTTCTATCGGGTCGCTTCAGCGCGATCACCGAATTGTATACACACGCGCCCTGATTCTGCATAAAGAGGTCATCGGAATGACTTTCTGCATGCAATCGGCTTCGATGGGGCTTGATTGGGCAACGTTGCCATGGTTGTATACAAGAACCGCCCGCGGCGAGGCAGGCGAAGGAGTTGACGTGAAGGCACATGAGAGTCGGGGGCGGTGGCGATGACCGAACCCCAGCCACCCCTCCACGCCCTGGCTTGGGGGGTGAAGCACTCGTTTCTCGTCTACGTGGCGGCCGTCGGCGGGAACGTTGTCACCGATGGAGGCGCGGAGGCCAGCGCGGAGGAATTCCGGTTCCCGTTCGTCGGAGAGGGCGCGCCCGGTGAATACCGGTTCGCCGGCCGCATCCGGTTCAGGGCACACGACGGCTTGCTCGACGTGACCATCCGAGACCCGTGGGTGCGTAAAACTCCGGTGTCCACCCAGGTTTCGGTAAGTGACGGCTCGCAACGGTTCGTCGTCGCAGTCGGTCCAGCCTTTTCGGGGCAAGAGCTGAGTGCAGTGCCGCTGCAGCTCAGCGAGCGTGGAACGGGGCTGTTCCACAACACTTATCCTGCATTCACCGACATGGACTCGGTCCGATTCATCCGACCAAGCCATGATTCGCGGGGAGGCACCCACACCCGCTTCCCCCGCCCAAGCGTCATAGAGAAGGATGAAGTGCTGAGCTAAAAGGTGATCGGACTTCGCAGCTTCGTCGGGCGTCGTTTTCGTCGCGACGACCTATCGGGGTGCGAAAGCGGGTGCCCGCAGACTGCAGGAGGCCGTGGCACAGCGGCGGTTAGGACTCCTTCTCAGTAACGGGCACCCGCAGGTGAAGGCGGCACGGACCGAGGTGTGACCTCCAGAAGGGCCGAGTCACCGCGCGAGGGCCCACCGCCAGGCGCGTCCTGCAGTGCGCCGACAACGGCGCCGACCGCGCCGGAGAGGTCGCCGAGCTCGGCGACCGCGAGTCGCGGCCGGAGGGTGTGGGGACTTCAGGCGCCAGCGCCGGTGCTCTCGCGGATGCACACCCCCCGGTCGCCGCCGAGCTCGCAGCCCCCTGCTTATGGGCTCGTATGTCTGGATGCTGAGCCGATGGGAGATCGTGAGTAGACCGTCGTTCACTCCGATGCGGCGGAGCAGATGCGGCGCAGAGCGAGATCGTCGAGCGCGCGAACCTTTGAGCCGGTCGAGTAACCGCGTTGCGCTCATTCCGACGGCGTCGATCACGGTGATTTCGATACCGGCGTCAGAGGTGGCTGCTCGAGACAACACCAGGCTGTCAGCGGTCCTATGATCGCGGCCAGAAACAGTTACCGGAATATTGATGTTCCCTCATCCGTTAATCGGGAGGGCCCTCTCCGCGTGCTCTGCCCCTAGCTGCGGAACGACATTCGGTCCGCGACCGCGGCTGGGACCCCCGCATCCCCACCGCATAGACGAATGCAGCGGATGCGGCTTGCGGCCCCAGCGGCGAAATTGCTGATGGCGACGAAGAGGGCATCGGTGACCGCATAAGGTGCGGCAACCGTGTCAGTGTCTCCGTCACCAAGGGGCTGGCGTCGGGGAAAGGCGCCACGAAGCGCTCAGACGTCGTAGCCAGGATCAGCGGAGTGCCGATGGTCCCCAACGAGGTTCTTGGCCCCGTGTGGGCGGAAGCGGAACGACGGCAGCCGTCCAACCCTCGAGCAGCCCGCTTAGCCGCACAAGGCTGGCGGCAGATCCATCCACTGCGCTTGCCCGGACAACTGTCTTACCCAGCAGATCGGCAATGGTCCAATCGCCGGTGTCGGATGCTTCAACCTCACCTGCGAACAATGCAGGATCACCGCTCAAGTTCACCATGACCAGGGAACGGTGCTCTTTGTGCCGAGTTTCCACGGCATAGACATCGGCGTGGCCCACGTCGACGCTGCGCGCGACACCGCGTTGGAGCTCCGGCCGCTGAGCCTTGAGGTGCAGGGTGTCGCGCAGAGCGGCTTCGATTCCTTCTTCCCCGCCGGTGAACGTCATGTACGGGCCCGGTCTTAGAGCGAAGAGGTACATGAGTGCTCTCGTGCGCGGAACGTCATAGAGCTCGCGGAGCCACTTGTGGCCGGGTAACTCCCACCAGAAGGTGTCGTGCGAATCGATGTGGTGGGCGGTGAGCGCGCCACGCGGAAGGGCTGCGTCTCGCTCGTTCAACCAGGTTGCGCAGGTCTGCGCGGTGATGGCTTCTTGGTCATCGGGATCCCCTCCGTCGTAAAGAGCGCCGAAGAGCCACTGCTCGTCGTAGTTGTACGTCACATCCATGTCCTGCCGAAGGAGAACACCAGATGGCTCGGTGTAGAGCATGACCTCCGGTTTGATCCGCTTGAGCACGCGCCGCAGGTGCCGGAACATCGGCACACTCCCAAGCATGGACGTGCTCGCGTGGGCCCTGGCGCGGTAGGTCCAGTTGGCGAAGTAGTTAAAGGTCGGCGCATCGAAACGAAACCCATCGATGTCGAGATCGACGACGAGTCGCGTACACGCATCGATGAAGTATTTCTGCCACGCCGGATGCCCGTTATCGAAGGACTTGGTATACATGCCGATGATCATGCCGTCGCGGGACCGTCCGAACCATTCGGGATGCTCGGCCACGAGAGGGTGACGTTCCGCCGAGCCGCCGCTCCAATAGGGCTCGAAGTCGATGATATGGCGACTGTAGGCGACGTGATAATTGTCGCCGTCGCCCTTCCACAGAGGGGATGTGGCCTCGCCGATGCGCCTGTAGTAGGGGCCTCGTCGTACGGCGTCGGCTGCCCGGGTGACAGCCTCCTTGTCGACGACACCGTGGAGGAGGATGTCGAAGATCACCCGCATGCCCCGCTCATGGCATGTCTGGATAATCGCCCGGAGGACGTCGATCTGCCCCCAACTGGTGGAGACGTCCCGGTAGTCGAAGACGTTATACGAGGGGAAGGGGTGCTGCGGCATGATCTGGAGGGTGTTGAAGCCGAGGTCTTGAATGCGATCTAGGTCCTTCAGGAGGTCGTCCGCTGTGGAGTACGGCGAATAATGCCAGCCGCCAGCGAACGTGGAGAAGCCGATCTGGGCCTCGTAGATCCGAGCTCCCGCTACCCACCCCGGAGATGAGTCCGGCTTTCTGACGCCCACCTGTTCGAGCCACTCCGGGATCTCGTCCAGCGCGTCGTTCCAGGACGCGCGGAGGAGGTCAAGATGAATCGTCGTGCTCAGTGAGGTTCCGATCGCCGGTTCGCCCGCGAGGTCGGTTTGGAAGTGTACGAGTAGACCGTCTTCTTGGCCGAAGATTGTCACGTCGCCGATCTCCTCTTCAGGAAACGGCCACACAACCGCGAGCAACCGCTCGTCGCCCGGCCGTTCGAGTCCGATGATGCCGGATGACCCCTTGAGTCCCCCGGGCGGCGACACTGGCGCGGCTCGCGTCAGGGCCGCGATCGGGAGGTCTGGGCGAACCCGATTGCCCGGCGCGTGGACCTTCCAGTGGTGAGGGTCCAGGCCTCTCGCCCGGATCCGGAAGTGAACGTTTCGCAGAACTCGGTCGGCGCTCTCCGTGGGACCGAATTCAGCGCGAAGGCTGATCCGAGGAGAGGTGGCTCGGAAGAATAAACCCATGTGACCTGCCAATCATCGAGGGTGGCCGCCACGCGGTATTCACGCGAATCAAGATGAAGCACCTCGAGAGCTTCCTGGTCGATGCGCTCAGGCTGTGTCAATCGGCGGGTTTGCGTGTAATCGAGACCGCCCACCGGCGGATGTGTTTCCGTCCCGGCGAGAACCAGTTCCGCGTGAAACTGGAAATCCAGTCGGCGCTCACCGTCCGCGAGAGTCACGAGCAGGCCCGTCTCCTGGTCCAGCTCAAGCGTGAGGCGGCTGATTCACTGGTCAGGGCTATCCGTCTGCCGCCGTCGTGCGTTTGGGGGTGTGCAAAGTCATGAATCTCCTCTCGTCTCCAATTCATACTGGGCTGACTGGTATTACCGCAACTAGGATGACGGTATAGATCCGGGCGGCTCCGAGTGTGAACCCGGGCTGGACCAATAGCCCAATTGCCGAAGGAGACGCGAGTGCGTCACGCCGCTGCATCGCAGACCGCGTCGTGGGACTCTGCAGTTATGGGCATCCGCGGTTCCGGCTGCTGGTACGGGACGCCCTCGCGGCGCAACATCCGGCGCCAGCTGCAGGCGCAGTACCCGCGGGACCGTGGAATGGTGCAAGACGAGGTGGTGCGCGATCGGATGCGGACCCCACCGGCGGGTGAAGCGTAACGCGACGATCCGCTGCTCGATGCGCCGACTCAACCGCGACGGCGACGTTGATGGGCAGCAGCTGCGATCAGTCACCGGCACCCTCGCCCGGTAGCGGTCAGCCCAAGCTCCGCTGTTGCCGGCGAGCATTGGAACCGCTCCGCGGCGCGCCGCCTCGGCCAGCCACGATCCACCACGAGGACGGCAAGATGACGACACTCCTCCGGCGTCAGCGGTGGGTTAGCGTGAGTCACGGAGACCTCTGTGCGACGAGTGGTGTGTGGTGCCCCGCATCGCCCCGGAGGCCTTCGCCTAAGTCACGCGTTCACAACGTCCCCGCGAATTATGTCCAGGGCTCGGTGTAGTCTCCTGACTTCGATGGAGCTTGAGAGGGGCATCGGAGTGACAGCGGGGGAAGAGTGGGTTCAGCGTTACCTGATTGCCTGGCGTTCGAACGACCCGAACGATATTCGAGCCTTGTTCACAGAGGATGCGGTGTACGAGTACGAGCCTTCCGCCGAGCCTTTGCGTGGCCGAGAAGCGATCGTCCGAAGCTGGGTGGACCATCCAGATCAGCCCGGGATCTGGTCCTTCGAATGGAAGATCTTTCTCGAGAGACCCGGTCTCGCGATTGTCAGGGGGTGCACCGACTATGTGGGCAGGAAGCTCTTCGACAACCTTTGGATCGTTCAGCTTGCAGAAGATGGGCGGGCCACGCGCTTCACGGAGTGGTTCATGGAGCGTCCGCTTCTCGAAGCACCGGAGTCGGATGCTCAGCGGCGAGATCAGTAGGGCGTATCGGGGCTGATTCTGCTGGATGCGAGTCGGATGTCGGCGCGCGAAAGCGCCCTGCCGCTAATGCCCCAGCCGCCGTCGGGGCTCTCGGTGAGGAGTACCCAGGTCCGTTGAGCGAGCGATTCGTCGCCGGCGACGGCTGACACGATCGCTGTTAGGTCGCGGACCACTCCGATTTGCTGATCTCGGTCGAGGGCGCCTTCGGGTGTGAGCACGTCGACGCGCACGACGTCGTGTTCGCCCGAGGCGGTCGCCACCGATTCCCAGGGGAGTTCATGGATGAAGCCCGCGACGTTCTCTCTGAAGGCCGGGTGATCAGGAGCGCCCTCGTTGCGCAGCAGAGCCTTTGTCAGCTCTGAAATCAGAGTGGACTTCTGCTCCGCATTGAAGCGTCCTTCGACGGTGGTAACGGCGACCATGGGCATGGCCTGCTCCCTTCATCCGTGTTCTATGACGACTGTCATAGGCGTGAACTGCACTGTAGAGTATGATGATCGTCATAGTCAAGGAGGTGTTCGCATGGCCGGCTCGGACGGCAGCACCAGCCGCGCGCGGATGATCGCCAGCACCGCCAAGCTCGTCGCGCGGCAGGGACTCGCAGGCACGGGCTTCGCCCGGGTGATCCAAGAGAGCGGCGCGCCACGAGGTTCGATCTATCACCACTTCCCCGGTGGCAAAGCAGAGCTGGCCGAAGAGGCTGTGCGCTTCGTCGGACAGAGAACGGAGGCGACGATCCGTTCGCTGCCCGCAGAGTCGGCAGCGGATACGATGGCTGATTTCGTGGACCTCTGGCGGTCGGTGGTCCTGCGCGGTGACGGGTCGGGATGTGCTGTGGCCGGCTCCGTGCTCGACGTCGACAGTGCGGACGAGCGCTCGGCCGCGCTTCTGGATGTCGCTCACGACATCTTCTCCTCGTGGTCGGCCGCTCTCGCTGAACGATTCGCGTCGGCTGGGCTCTCGGAGGAAGCTGCCGCCGCTCTGGCCACATCTGCGCTGGCTTCAATGGAGGGAGCGCTCATCCTGAGTCGTGCGGCGGGAGGACCCGGACCGCTCGAGGTCGTCGGCGATCAGTTGGCCGTGCTGGCTCGCGCAGCCTCGTGACATGGACGCGCCGCTCTTGACCTGGTTCGGAGCGACTTATGAGCGCTAGTCGAGCACGCTCAAGGCGGAGTCGACCGCGCCCATCAGGGCGCCGCGGTCGGGCTGGATCATCCCGGATACGCGCAATCCGTGGATGATGGTGACGAAGAACTGTGCCAGTGCCCGGGGGTCTCGGTCCGGTTCAAGGTCCCCCTGGACTTGCGCGGCGACGAGCGCATCATAAACGGCGTCTTCGATCGCTCGAACCGTCTCGCGCACGCGTCCCGCGGCTCCAGTATCGACCGGCAATCGCTCGATCGCGGCGCTCACGATGAGGCAACCGCGGCTGCCGTCGGCTTCGATCGCGAAATCGACGAGTTCGAGCAGGGTCGAACGGAGAAGTGAGCGAAGCGATACTCCGGAGCGGAGGGCCTCGATAAGCGGCTCTGACAGATCCCGGCGGTAACGGTCAAGTGCTGTGAGGTAGAGATTCTCTTTGCTCCCGAATGCTGCGTACAACGAGCCGCGCTGCACCCCGGTTGCCTCGACGATGTCCTGAATCGACGTGGCTTCGAATCCGCGACACCAGAACAGATTCATCGCGGCATACACGGCGGCGTCCGTGTCGAACTCGCGGGTTCGTGCCATGTGACCTCCCGGCTTAATCTTCAGTTTATCTTGACCGATTGTTCCAGTTATGGGTAGCGTTGTCAGCTATCTTGAATGATCGATCCAGAAAGGGTGTTGTCGTGGGGCGCTTCACGGACAAGGTGATCCTCATCACCGGAGGAAACAGTGGAATGGGCAAGGCGGTAGCGCGTCGGATCGCTGCCGAAGGGGGCGCTGTCGTCGTCGGCGCGAGGCGCCAACGCCAAGGAGAGGAGACGGTAGCCGACATCCGTTCGGCGGGTGGAACGGCGTTGTTCGTCCCGACGGATGTCACGGTCGAGTCCCAGGTCGCGAGTCTTGTGGAGACCGCGGTGCGAGAGTTCGGTCGACTTGACGGAGCCTTCAACAACGCTGGCGGAGGTCGGGTTTTCGGTCCGGTGCAAAATATCGACGCGGACGACTGGGCATCCGACGTGGCGGTCAACCTCACCAGCGTGTTCTATGCGCTCAAGTACGAGATTCCCGCTGTCCAGGCGAGCGGAGGCGGAAGCTTGCTGAACAACGCCAGCAACCTCGGCGTCGTCGGCATGCCGACCGCGTCTCCCTACGTCGCGGCAAAGCATGGTGTGGTGGGCCTCACCCGCTCGGCGGCACTCGAGCTCGCCCAATCGGGCGTCCGGGTGAATGCGATGGTCAGTGGGGGTGTGGATACGCCCCTGTTCCGCAGCTCGATGGGCGCAACCGCCGAAGGAGCCGCCTATATCGCTTCGCTGCACCCCGTCAATCGAGTGGCGACTCCTGAAGAGATTGCCGGCTTCGCCGCGTATCTGCTTTCCGATGAGACGACATTCATCACCGGCGCGGCGCTGGCCATCGACGGGGGGTGGACCGCGCAGTGACCAAAAGCGTCACCGGCGGAATCTTCATCCTTGGAACCGGCGGGCGGACGCTCACTGTCCTGTCGGGACGAACTAGGCGCCGCCGCCGACGTGCCTGAGGGGGCTCTCAGGGGATTCCTCTCTCCGGGTGGCGGATGAGAGCTGCGACGACAGGACCGCACCGGGAACCGCGCGGCCCCAGTGCGCGGCACCGGATCGCGCGATTGCCAGCTGTGACCACGGTGGTGGTGACATCCACCATCACGTGTATGGCCTTGGATGCGTGGTTCGGAGCTCGCGCGGGGCAGCCCTGGCCGCCGTGCCTTGGCCGTCGTGCTTCTCGTCGCGGGCGCGCCCCGTGGGGGCTTTGCTGCTTCGCGTCAGCTTGGTCGTCGCCGTCTGCTATCGCCACGCTGGTCGCGCTAGTGGACGTCAGCACGGTAGTGACGTGTGACGGGTTGCTCGAACCTCGACATCGGTCAATGGTGTTGGATCATGAATCCCCCGTCGACGAAGAGGGCGGTACCCGTGATGAAGGAGGCCAGCGGGGACATGAGCCAGGCAACCGCGTTCGCGACATCCGTGGTCTTCGCCATGCGGCCGAGCGGATGCAGGCTCACCGCGAGAGCCTCGAGAGCTTCGGGATTCTCCGAACCCTCCATCGCTTGGTGGGTGAAGCCTCCATCGACCCATCCCGGGCAGACGGCGTTGACCCGTATTCCATACGGGGCTAGCTCGCCCGCGGTTCCGATGGTGAAGCTCAGGACGGCGCCCTTCGTTGACGTGTAGGCGGCGCCGTCTGCGGAACCGATGAAGGCCGAGACGGATGAGAGGTTGACTATCGAGCCTCGACCCGCAGCGCGGAAGTACGGGGACACCGCGCGGGTCGTGCGGAAGGTGCCCGAGACGTTGACGTCGAAAATCTCATCCCAGGCTTCATCGGTCATCGCCGCGAGTTCACCGGTGCGCAGGACGCCGGCTGCATTCACGAGCCCAGTGAGCGAGCCGAACTGCTTGTAGGCGCTCTCGATCGCCTCCTCCACAGAACTTGTGGAACGGACGTCCGCGCTGAGCGCGGTTCCGCGGCCGCCTTCAGCCTGGATTGCCTTGACGACCTCTTCGGCGGCCGCGATATCGCGATCGGCGACCACGACGCGAGCGCCAGCGACCGCGAGCTCGAGCGCAATCGCTCGGCCGATGTCGCCGGCTCCTCCGCTGACCACGACAACGTCGTCAGATAGATCTATCGTCTTCACTTCAGTCCCTTCAATCGGATCGCTCGATGGTTTGGTCTCGCCGAATCGGCCTGTATCGGCCTTTCAGCGACATTCTTATCGGACTTACTGGTCATACCACAATCCCTCGACTGGGTTACCGTTGCTGCGGCCGCGGATGCCGCCATACGCGAACGACTTGACGTTGACGCTACGGGAAGGAATAGCGTCCCGCTCATGAACAGCAGACGTCAGATGCGGTCGCCCATGTCGGACGATGACAAGCGTGAGATGTGGGGCGATTTCGCGGATCGAGAGGACGAGCTTCTCGATGAGGTCGAGGCCCGGTGGGGTGAAACCAACGCCTACCAGGAGTCGGCGAGGAAGGTGTCGCGGTACACGAAGCAAGACTGGGCGCAGATCAATGCCGGCAACACCGCGATCGAGGCCCGGATCCGCGAGCTCATGGATGCCGGGGCCGATCCGACCTCAGAAGAGGCGATCGACGTCGCCGAAGCGCAGCGCGTGCACATCAGCCGCTGGTTCTATGCGATGGATCACGAGTTCCATGTCCAGAAGAGTCAGCTGTACGTCGACGACGATCGGTTCAGGGATGGGATCGAGCGGAACACTCGCCCCGGTGCCGCCGAGTGGCTGCAGGCAGCCATCATCGCAAACGCTCGTCGTGCTCGGCTCGGCCGGTAGGTCGTCTCCCGTCTTCGCCGTCACCGGGGTTGCCGGTTGATGAGGTCCCGACCTGTCTCGAGCCGATCGATATTCGCTTGAACGAGTTCGCTTGCGCGGACCGGCCGATTCCCGGCGACATGCGGCGAGATGACGAGATTCGGCGTTTGCCAGAGAGGCGAATCGGGGGCGATCGGCTCCACCTTCGCGACGTCGATTGCCGCTGCGCGCAGCTGGCCCGTCGACAGCGCATCCGCCAAAGCGACCTCGTCGACGGTCGCACCGCGTCCCACGTTGACGAAGATCGCTCCTCGTTTCAGAGTCGAGAATAGCCGACGGTCGAAGAGGTCTGTTGTGGCGGGGGTGGCAGGGACCAATGAAACGAGCACGTCCGCCTCGGGCAGCACGTTCTCGGCGGCATCTTGCGCAATCACCCTCGTCTCGTTGCGGTAGCCCGCTGTACGCCCCACCCCGATGACCTCGGCGCCGAGCGCTGTGAGCAATGGCTCGAGCGTGGCCGCGATGGAACCGAAACCCCACAGCAAAACCTTCGCGCCCGCCAATGTGTAGAGTGCGCGTGTATCTGCAGCGCTCTGTGCGGCAACGAAATCGGAATCCCATTCCCCGTTCCGCTGGGCGTCACGCAGTCGGTCGAGTCGCCGAACACACGTCAATATGAGCGCCAGGGTGTGCTCTGCCACCGGACCGTCATGAAGCGATCGACCGGAGCAGATCAGGACGTTGGACCCGAAGCCGGCCGCCATCACGGCGTCGGGCCCCGAGGCCAGTGTTTGCACGAGCCGCAGGCGGTTCATTGCGCGCGCCGCGTGCTCGAGCTGCCATTGCGGATTCTGCCAGACGACGAGAACCTCCGCGTCCAGAGCGGCTCCGGAAAGCGGCTGCGTCACGTCGTAGACGATGATGTCATGGCGGCCAGTCACAGACAGTTCGATCGTGTCGGGCAAGAGAATCTTCATCACTGGGCCTCCTAGGTCGAGTCGCACGGGCCTCCCGCCCCACTGCAGTATCGTCTTACCGGACCGCCTGGTCTGACCATAATCCTTCCCAGCGGTGCACGGGTGCCGGCCTAGTCCGAGCGCAGCGCGATGCGCGTCTGGCTTTGGGCGACGCCGCAGTCCCGTTTAAGGCGTCGGAGGAGCAGGTCGAGGTTGCGAGTGTTCGGTGTGTGCGCCCTGAGGAGATAGTCGTACGGGCCCGTGACGTGAATCGTCTCGACGATCTCGGGGATCTTCTTGACCGCCTGTGTGAACTCGCGGTAATCGGTTGCTGGGGCGAGGCGCACATCGATGAACACTTCGATGCCATCCCGTGGGGCGGCGACCGCTCCGGTCATCAGCGTGTAACCGAGGATGATCCCCGTCTCCTCCAAGCGCCGGACTCGGGAGGCCGTGGCGTTCACGCTGAGGCCGACCAGGTGCCCGAGCTGAGTGAATGAGCAGCGAGCATTCGTACGTAACAGGGCGAGAATCTTGTCGTCGATGCTGTCCACGTGTGAAGAATATCGCTTCCACCGCTGAATCTTCCGTCTCCTTCCCGATGCCATAGGACGCTGTCCACTGTGCTGAACGACATCTGGATCTCCCTGGTCGCTGGCGTCGCCGCGGGGCTGGGTGTGGCGATGCCCGTCGGAGCTGTGGGGACGCTCATCCTGCGAACAGGGGTCGTCGACGGTTTCCGGGTCGCCGCGTCAGCGGCGTGGGGCGTTGCAACGACCGATGTGCTGTATTGCGCGATCTCGACGACGGCGGGCGTCGCGTTGGCGCACGTCGTCCAGGAGTTCCGCGCGCCTTTCTTGGTGTGTTCCGGTCTGGTGGTCGTCGTTGTCGGCTTTGGTCAGCTTTTGAGCAATCGGCGAACTCGTCCGTTGGGGACGGTCGATGTGAAGCCGGGCTCGTCCGCGGCGACGTACGTCCGGTTCCTGGCCCTTACGGCGGTCAACCCGTTGACTGTGGTGTACTTCGTGGCCCTGAGTGGCGCGGTGACGCGCCCGGGAGCATCGTGGTTGTCGGCGGCGGTCTTCGTCTTGGCGGTGGGTGTGACGTCGCTTGCATGGCAGTTGCTCCTGGCGGCAGCCGGTTCTCTGCTCGGCGGGATCGGAGGTGTAAGGGCCTCGCGCGCAATCGGGGCGATCGCCTCGCTTCTGATACTGGCGTTCGGCGCGGCGATACTCTTCGAAGGCATAGCGGCCGCGGGCACTCCCTCCGGATGAGGGCCCGAGATCGTTTCAGCTCAGGGTTGAAGTGCGCGGCTACGGGACGACGGAGGGTGCGATTGGGTTGCCTGGAGCCTCTGGTCCGAGCAAAGTCGCCACGAACCGCCGCAGTTCCGTCTCGAAATCTATGCACGCAGACGCGAGTTGACGATCCGCTCCCAGGGCAGCGGCAACGTCCGGGCTCGGGTTTGCGATCTGCCAGATCGCGCCCGCGAACAGCGTCACGACCGAGGCGAGGTAGCTGCCTTGTGCGGGGGAGGGCGCGCCCCCGATCGTACTGAGGCTGTGCCCGACGCGGTCGATGGCTTCCATCGCATCCCTCTTGTAGCGCAGGACTTCTGCGGGTGATGCTTCGTGCTCGAGGGACAATGGCATGTTCGCGATCAGATCGCAGAGCAGTGGCCGCTTGATCAGGGGCTCGACCAGAAGGTCAATGGGATCGCGCTGACAGCAGGCGTCATCCGCCCAGGCGCGCCACTCCTGCGACGCGACGACGAGCAGGACAGACTCCTTGTTGGTGAAGTAGCGAAGTACACCTGACTTGTGGATCCTGGCTCGCTCACCGATCTGCGTGAGGGTCACCCGCCGCGTCGTGTGCTGCTCCGCCAGAGCGCGCGCCGCGGCGACGAGGTCGTCACGGCGCGCGCTCTTCTGCTCGGGATTCCGCGCGCGTTGGTACGAGCGTGCGGGTGAACCGGCTCCGGAGGGGTCAGGCATATCGGAATCGATGTTACCGAGTGCTTGTGGTGGGTTGATCGGCGACCTGATCGGAGTCGGCGTCCACGGGTCGAAAGAGCCGCTTGATCAGAGCGTCGAACACTGAGTCGGGGAGAAGTCGGCGAAGGGCGACCAAGGGCTTTGCGCCCGCTCCCACGACGTAGCGAATGCGAGGTCGCGCCGCGGTGGCCGCATGCGCGATCCTTTCCGCGACGACGTGCGGCGCGGTCGCGCGACGAGGATTGGAGGCCGTGGAGTCGAGCACGCGGCCGAGTCCGAGAGCCTGCGCGCGGTACGGACCGCTGCCGCTCACATCGAGGAGCGAGGTCGATGCGCCGCTTCCCCATTCGGTGAGAACGGCCCCGGGTTCGATGACGGAAACCGAGATCCCGAATGGCGCGACCTCGATTCGCAGCGCGTCGCTCAGGCCTTCGAGGGCGAACTTGGTCGCGTGGTACCACGCCCCGAGGGGCTCGTAGATCTTCCCCCCGATGCTCGAGACATTGATGATTCTTCCCGCGCGTTGGCGGCGCATCGCCGGGAGGACGAGTTGGGTGAGCCGCCCCACGGCGAGCAGGTTGACGTCGACCTGAGCGCGAGCGGCCTGTGGGGCCACCTCCTCGAGGGCGCCGTATGAACCATAGCCCGCGTTGTTGACGACCACATCGATTCGACCGGTCTCCGCGATCGCGCGATCCACCAGCTGGACGAGCGTTTCATTGTCGCGCACGTCGCCCTGCACGGGGCGGAACGCCGGAGTCGAGGCTGCTATGGCCGCGAGGAGCTCGTTGCGGCGGGCCAGCCCATACACCGTGAAACCTCGGTCGGTCAGGGCTTGGACTGTGGCTTTGCCGATTCCTGATGATGCGCCGGTGACGATTGCCGTAGGCATGGTCTTCCTTTCTACTTGAGTGTCCGAGCCCATCTCAGGCGAGGAATCCGCCATCGACTGCCAGGTGCGCGCCCGTGATGTACGAGGCATCGTCCGACAGGAGGAAGGCGATGGCGCGGGCGACTTCCTTCGCGTCACCGATGCGCCCGAGCGGGATCCCCCGGTCGGCAACGATTTGCGTGCCCTCGGGATTTGCTTCGGTCATCTCTGACCAGATCACGCCGGGTTGGAGCTCGTTGACCCTGATGCCGAGCGTGCCGTACTGCTGCGCGGCCGACCGGGTGAGGCCGCGGAGTGCGTGCTTGGCGGAGGAGTAGTCGACGGTCAGTCCGCGGTCGGCGAACACGCTCGAGACGTTGACGATCGAACCGCCCCCGGCGTCGAGCATCGCGGGGATCTCCGCGCGCATAGCCAGAAAGACCCCAGTGAGGTCGGTGCCGAGTACCCGCGCCCAGTCCTCAACGGCGACCTGATGCAGCGGGGCCGGCGTGCCGGCGATGCCGGCGTTGTTGACGGCCCAGTGCAGTGCCCCAAAATGCTCGACGGTCGCGGCGACGACGTTCTGCATCGCTTTCGGGTCGCTGCTGTCGGCTGGGAAGACCAACGCATCACCGCCCACCTCGGCGATCTCGCTCGCGGTCTGGGTGAGAGCGCTCTCGCGGCGGCCTACGAGCGTGACGGAAGCGCCGCGCTCGGCGAGCACGATCGCGGTCGCACGCCCGATTCCGCTGCCGGCTCCGGTGACCAGGGCCACTCGGGGGGATGGAGAGAGAGTCATAGTGCCTCCAATATTCGTTACGAAACAGTGTTTCACAAACGTAGCAAAACAATGTTGCTTTAGTCCAGAGAGCGCGAAGATTGGAGTGCGCGCCAGGCCGGGACGTACTGGTCGAGTCTCGGCGCCGGCCAATGGATCATGTACAGGTCCACGTAGTCCAGACCCAGCCGCCTGAGACTGGCGTCGAACGAGCGGAGCGTGGAGTTACCAGTTGCCGGTTCACCACACCTTGGTGGTCACGAAGAGGTCCTGCCGCTGAATGCCGCAGCCGCGAACGGCCTCGCCGACTTCGGTCTCGTTGTCGTAGAAGGCGGCGGTATCGATGTGCCGATAACCGGCCTCGGTTTCGACGGTGACCGTCTCCGCGGTCGCGCTCCTGGGGATCTTGTACACGCCGGATCCGAGTTGCGGCATCAACCGGCCATCGCACAACTGGACCTCACGAACCGCGGGTCCCGAATCCATGGCGACCTTCCCTTCTTGCGTCGAGCACCGGCCCAACATCATGCCCCAGGGTCTGTGGACCCTAGCGGACCACCGGGTCGGACGAGTCCTCGACAAGGAGATCCTCGTATCGAGGCAGGCTTTCCCAATCTCCCGGATTCATGCAGGCGATCGCACCCGCGCGGTTCGCGTACGCCAAGCGGTGTTCAACATCCCAAGCCATGAGGACGCCGTAGAGGTAGGACGCGACGAAAGCGTCTCCGGCTCCTACGGAGTCATAGACGGGAACCTGTATGGCGGGGCTGTCGTAGTGCCGACCCCCGACGAGCGCATGGCACCCTTTGTCGCCGAGTTTGATCACAACCTGTCGAGCCCCGAGTGCCGAAATCCGCTCACTCGCCTCCTCTGGAGTGCAGGCGGTGCCGAGAAGAAGACATGCTTCATCGAGACCCGCGAACACAATGTCGCTGAGGGATGCCATCGTCCGATACAACTCATCCGGATTGCCTGAGGGCCACAGCTTGGACCGATGATTGACGTCGAATGCCACCGTCTTGCCCGCATCCCGCGCCATCTTCATGGCGAAGAAGACAGCGCCCTTGGCGCTCAATGAGAGGGATGGTGTGATGCCGGTCACATGCAGGATGGCAGAGCCGGCGATGATGCTCGGGTTGATGTCGCCGGATTCTAGGCGGCTGCCGGCGCTATTGTCCCGGTAGTAGTGGACCGCGGTGCGCCCCGTGCTTCGCCGTTCCTTGATCATGATGGCGGTCGGTGCGGTCGGATCGACAACGACGCTCGTCGTGACGCCCTCTGCGCGCAGCTCTCGGGAGATGCGACGGCCCAGCGAATCGTCGCCCACGCGCCCGATCCAGTGGGCGTTGAGCCCGAGGCGACGCACTCCGATCGCAACGTTCGACTCTGCTCCGCCGATGCTGACCCGCGCCGTCGTGGCCGTTTCCAGACCCACGGAATCCTCGGCCCAAACCAAACCCAGGGTTTCGCCCAGGGTGCAAACGTGTACGGGGTTCACGCTCGCACCTCTCCCGCTGCCCGGGCGAGTTCTTGCGCGTCTCGGCAGAGGCGCGCGATCCCCGACCAGTTCTGGTCGACGATCAATTGCTTGGGAATCATCCAGCTCCCGCTGACTGCGGCCACGGCCGGGTGGGCGAGGTAGTCGGCTGCCGTCGTCGATGAGACGCCGCCCGATGGCATGAAGCGAGCGTGAGGGAGGACGGCGGAAAGCGCCTCGATGAGGGCGAGCCCGCCCAGTGCGTGTACCGGATACACCTTGAGCAGATCGAAACCCGCAGCTCGAGCCGTGATGCCTTCCGTCGGTGTTGCAACGCCTGGAATATAGGGCATTTGAATGTCGATACTCGCATCGGCGACCTCCCCT
This sequence comes from Leifsonia sp. AG29, assembly GCF_009765225.1. Classification (NCBI taxonomy): domain Bacteria; kingdom Bacillati; phylum Actinomycetota; class Actinomycetes; order Micrococcales; family Microbacteriaceae; genus Leifsonia; species Leifsonia sp. AG29. Next base: position 29,449 of record NZ_VMSF01000001.1, read on the forward strand.
ACGAAGCCGGGACTCACGACGAAGGAGGCGTTGAGAGAGTCGGCCAGCTGCACCTGTTCGGCGACGATCACGGTGCCCAGCCCCACAGAGAGGCCGCCGTGTGCGATCAGCTCCGCTGCCGCGTCCGCCGCACCACGGGTGCGGAGGGCTACCTCGACCAGGCCGATCCCGGTGCTCGTGAGGACATCAGCGAGTCGTCGACCGTCCCCCGATCCTTCGAGTATCGCGAGAGGAACCAGGCCCGAAATGGTGGTCGGGGGAGAGGGCAGGCGCCTCGGGGTAGAGTTCACCATTGAACCTTTCTGGTATGGCTGGTAATACCAGAACAGTGCCAGACGGTATCCGCCTTGTCAACGCGGCTTCCAGAGCGGTATTGACGGGTTGCATCGCGTCTTGTAAAACTGGTCAGACCGGACAGGATTGGTCCGAGTACTCGAAGAGGAGTTGTCATGGAAGTCTTACCCTTGCGCCTCAGCCACTCTCGCCGCGAGCTTGGCGATCCCCGGAGGCGAAGGCGGGCGCGAGCGGTCGCTCTCGGGGCGATCGCGGCTGCGGTCTCTCTTGTTCTTGCAGGTTGCGTCGGTTCCGGGTCGGGTGCGGAGAGCACTCAGCAGGCCAGTTGGGCGCTCCCCGCGAAGGATGTCACTACGACGCTTAAGCTCTGGAATTACCAGTCGAGCCCGCAGGAGAAGCAGTGGTGGAATGCGGCCGTGGACTCGTTCAAGAAGGAGTACCCGAACGTCACGATCCAGACGACGATCGTTCCCTACGCAAGCATGACGTCCAAGCTGCTCGGCAGCGGGGTCAGCAAGAGCATCCCCGATGGTGTCCTGTATAACCCGGCCGACAGCGCAAAGCTCTATGAAGCGGGCATCATCCAGGACATCACTCGTGGATGGTCCGGATTCGCGGATAAGGCAAAGTTCCCGTCGTCTGTCATCTGGAAGTCGGGGGACAAGGTTCTCTCGGTGCAGGGTTACATCAACACCACCGCCATCTGGTACAACAAGACCATCCTCGACAAGGCCGGCGTGAGTGCACCTCCGAAGACCATCGAAGAGTTCGGCCAGGCCTTGGCCGCGGTCAAGAAGGCAGGATTCAACGGATTCCTCCTGAGCGGCCAACCGAACGGTTCCGGCGAGTTCGATTTCCTGCCGTGGCTCTATGCGTACGGGCAGAATTACGGAAAGTTCGATAAGGCCACGGTCGAGAAGGTGTTTGCACAGTTCGGTCAGTGGATCGATGCCGGGTACATCCCGAGAGATATCACGAACAACAACGAGGGTGACAACGGCAACATCTTCGCGAATGGGCAGTACGCCTTCGTGCAGAACGGGAACTGGAACCTCAAGGGCGCGCGCTCCGCTAATTACTCGTTCGAATGGGGCGTGAGCGACTTTCCCACCGGCCCGAGCGGGGCACACGGAATCGGCGGTGGCGAAGGCTTCTCTGTCGGTGCTGGAACGAAGTATCCGGCCCTCGTGTACAAGTTCTTCGAGCACATGCTGCTGAACAAGCAGGCTCAACTGGACATTCTGGCCGCGACGGGCAGCCTTCCGGTTCGGAGCGATGCGGCGGAGGACCCGGCGATCCAGTCCAACCCCGACCTGACGGTCTACGCGAAGGTCGTCAAGGATCTCGGGTCGCGCCCGAACACGCCGAAGGTCAGTGACTTCCTCAACACCATGGGAAAGATCTGGAACTCGTTCGCAGGCGGGTCCATCAGCGCCTCCGAAGCCGCCGATCAAGTCGTCTCCCAATTGAACAATCCGTGAAACCGGCTGATCAGATGAACACGACAGCACAGCCTGGTGGGCTGGGAGCGGCGACGCTCCCAGCCCGCCAGGGCCCGGTCTCGAGTAGGGCGAAAAAGCGCGGAAGCCGCCGACGTTGGGCCACTTACGCGCTCTTCTCTGCTCCGGCGGCCGTCCTGCTCGGAGTCTTGGCCCTTTATCCCATTTACATCCTGCTGCGCATGGCGTTCAGCGACGTCGGCGTACAGAACCTTCTGGGCAGCTGGCCGCTGAACGGCGTCGACAATTTTGTTAGCGTCTTCGCCGACCCGGCCTTCCGCACCGTGGTCTTGCAGACGTTGGCTTTCGTGGCGCTCGTCATGGTTGCCACGCTGGTACTCGGCTTCTTGGCGGCGATGCTGCTCCGGGGAGCGAGTCGCGTCAACTCCGCCGTGCAGACGACCATGATCTTCGTCTGGGCGTTGCCGCCTGTTGTCGTCGGCAGTTTGTGGAAGTTCCTCCTGTCGAGCTCCGGTCCGGTCAATTCCGTTCTGCTGGATCTCGGACTGGTCAAGGCCCCCATCCCGTTCCTCGGTCAGCCCTCCACGGCGTTGTTCTGCATCGGCTTGGTCACCGTCTGGGTGGGCATCCCTTTCGCGGCGCTTGTGCTCAAATCAGCGATCCTCGACATCCCTCTCGAGGTCTGGGACGCCGCACGGGTCGATGGCGCAGGCCTACTGCAGACCGTCTGGTACGTGGTCCTCCCGGCAATCCGGCCGACTCTGTACATCCTCGGCGTCTTGAGCGTGGTCGGGGCGTTCCGTGGTTTCGACTTCATCTACGTGATGACCTTCGGTGGCCCCGGCTCATCGAGTTCTACGATCCCGTTCTTCGGTTACCTGACGGCGTTCCGGGATTACCAATTCGGCCATGCTGCCGCGATTTCCGTGGTCGCAATGGTCATCGTGCTCGGCCTGGCGATCGCCTACATCGCCGCTGTGCGGAAAGAGGACAGGTGACATGACCATTGCAGCCAGCCGCACTGGAGCACGCCTCGGACGAGCCGTCGCAATGGTGGGCCTCATCGGTATGTTCGCGCTTTACGCGGTCCCGATGGCGTACGTCCTCATTTCGTCCGTCAAGTCCAATGTGGACATCACGAACTCTCCGCTTTCCCTGGTATTTCAACCCACACTGTCCGGATACCTATCGATCCTGACCCCGGCGTTAGGTTCCGCGCTGTGGAACTCCGCCGTCATCACCGTTCTGGCCACGGCGAGCACGCTGATCTGCGCGGTGCCGCTGGCGTACGTTCTCGCACGGGTTTCCGGTCGATGGACGGGAATCGTCATCGGTGTCCTGATCGCGCTGCAGATGGTTCCCGGGTCGATCGCGGTAATCCCGCTCTACAGCCTGCTGCCCGCGTTGGGGCTGATCGGCACACTGCTGGGAGTGGCGCTGTCGATCGCGGCGGCTACGCTGCCGTACGCGGTCCTGCTCCTGAGACCGTTCTATCTGGCCGTTCCGCGGGAGGTGGAAGAAGCCGCCCAGGTCGACGGCGCCGGTCCGCTTCGATCCTTCTTCTCCGTCACACTGCCGTTGGTGCGCAATGGCGTTCTGGTGGTGACGATCCTCGTCTTCATCGGGGCCTGGGGGGAGTTCTTGTTCGCCATTTCGTTCCTGAGCAGTGCCAGCCAGTACCCGCTGAGCGTTCTCCTCGTACAGCAGCAGGGTCAGTACGGGACCGACTACAACGCACTCATGGCCTTGTCGATCATCGGGTCGCTGCCCACTCTGTTGCTGTTCATCTTCGCCGCGCGTCGCCTGACGAGCGGACTAGCCCTCGGAGCCGGGAAATGACGGGTCTCGATCTGAAGGGCCAGAGGGTACTGCTCACTGGAGGTCTCGGTGCGCTCGGGTGGCAAGCGGCGGAGACATTGACCGCAGGAGGGGCGCGCGTCGTTATCAACGACGTCGTCGCGGAGGTGACCGTTCAGCGCGATCTCGAGGCCGTCGCGGGGTACGTCGAGGGTGATGCCGCCCACGAAGGGCATGCCGAAGCAATCCTGCATGAAGCGACGCGCTTGTTCGGAGCTCTCCCCACTGTGGTCTGCCTGCACGCTGGCATTGTGACGTCGTCGCCCATCCTCGAGTACTCGCTCGAGCAGGTCGAGGAGGTCTGGCGTGCCAACACCCTGGCTGCATTCGCGTTGGCGCAGGTGGCCTGTCGGGCGTGGATCGATGCAGGACAGCAAGGCAACTTAGTCTTCACCACCTCGTGGGTCCAAGACATCCCGTGGCCGGGCATCGCCGCCTACTCCGCCTCGAAAGCAGCGATGAAGTCCATCGCCCGATCGTTTGCCCGCGAACTGGCCGGACAAGGAATCCGCGCCAATCTGATCGCTCCCGGGATCGTCGGCGCCGGCATGGCTTTGCACCAGTGGGAGACAGAGCCGGATTATCGTGCGCGCGCGCGAAAGGCAGTCCCTCTCGGACACCTGCAGACACCGCAGTCGTTCGCCGAGGCGCTCGCCTTTCTCGTTAGTGACTCGTCCGCCTACATGACGGGCGCGACCCTGCTCGTCGATGGCGGAGCAAGTTTGTATCCCATGGATGAGGAGGACCACCAATGACCACCACGACGAGTACGCCCACCGTTCAGCGGATTGTCGAGAACGGGGAGATGGTTCTGTCCTCTGAGTTCTCCACGCTCGCGGTCCATGTATCGACAGCGACCGGTCTCCCCACGGCGCTCGCCCTAGCGGAAGATGGCGGCGCGGAAGTCGAGCTCGTCTCCTCCGCGATCCTCGTCACGGGAGGTATGGATCGGCGGGGGGCGCTGGGCAAGCTCGAATACGACGGTGCCCACTCGGATAGTGGCCTGGAAGTCGTGGGTGAGCCCACGTCGCGCCTGGTACGCGGCGGGCGCGTATTCAGCATCCCGGTCCGGCTCGCCGGGTGGGCGGGGGAGGTGCGGTACACCTTCCGTGCTGTCTCGCCGCGCGTGGAGTGGTCCTGGTCCTGGTGGCCCGCGGACGGCGCAGAGGACCTGCGGGAGTTCGTTCTGCACCTGAAAGTGAGAACCACCGCGAAGGATGAGTGGTCGATCGACATCCCGGGTGCCCCTCTGCGTGCCGATGCTCCTCTAAGCGCGGTCGGCGCCTCGACGCCTGTGGCGACTGTCGGCGGCTTGCGGGGATCCAGTGCCATGTTCGCGCTCACTCACGCCCCCTCTGCGGCGTCGGTCGTCCTCTGGCCGCGCTCCGTCGACGAGATCGGCTCTCTCAGGTTCGTCGTCGACGAGGATTCCGCGGGGGTGGAGTACGCGACTGGTGTGGCCGGCATAGCAGCAGTGGGCAACCGCCTGGACTTCGAGACCGTCGCGATCGATCTCGTCTTGGATTCGGATCCGTTGCGCAACGCCTCGGGTTGGTATGGGCGGGCGGGTATCTCGACACCCCAGGACCGCCCTTCCTGGACGGCGGGCGCCACCATCTATGAAGCGCAGATCGGCACGTCGATCTTCGCAGGCGGCACGTGGACGTACTCTCCATATCCCGAGGCGCACGATCTTTTCGTCGATCTGCCTCGGATCCACGCTCTGGGTTTCGACACGATCCAGCTCATGCCTCGCCAGCCCTTCCCGAGCTACAACGTGATCGATTACGACGACATCGACACCAGTTACGGGGCGGAGGACGAGCTTCGACGCATTGTGGCCTGGTGTCACGAACACGGCATGCGGGTGATCCTCGACGTGCTGCTGCACGGCGTCATCGATAGGGAATCATTCCAGCAGGTGGTCGATGCGGTGAAGAGCGGCCCCTGGGCAGATCTTGTCGGATCGTCAGCGGACGAAATCCGTCAGCGCCATCTCACGGAGGAGCAGAAGTACGCCCTCTCTTGGAGTCGCCATATTCTGGATTTCGAGGCAGCTTGGTTCTCGGGATCAGCCGAGCGCCACCCTCTGGCCGACGAGCACCCAGAGTGGTTCTGCCGGGACGCGCGCGGCAACATCATCGGTATCTACACCAAAGCCTTCGACATGTCGCACCCCGGCTGGCAGCGGTACTTTACCGAGAAGATGCTCGCGCTCGTGGATCGGCTCAACATCGACGGGTTCCGCTTTGACGCTCCGGGCTATAACGAGTTCCCCAACTGGTCCTCTCGGTCTGCGACGCGGCCGGGCCTGCAGACGCTCGGCGCCGTGGAATTGTTCGAGCACATGAGGGTGGCGCTCCACTCCCGGAATAGCGCACTCATGATGTACACCGAACCGAGCGGTCCGCTGTGGCGGCAGTCGATGGACATCAATTACAACTATGACGAGTCCTGGCTTCTGGACTCGCTTGCCGGAACGGGAGGGGATCATCCCGCGAGTCGCGTCCGGACCGGGTCCGAATTGGCATTGTGGCTGCACCGGCGCGATCGCGCGCTGCCCCCGGGATCGGTGACGGCTCACCACATCGACTCCCACGACACCTTCTGGTGGCCGCTGCCGGGCGAGAAATGGCGTCGTGAGCAATTCGGACTCACCGCCGCTCGCGGGTTCATGACGCTGTTTGCCCTGTCGGGAGGTCCGTACATGATGTTCGTCGGAGGAGAGATCGGCTTGGAGGATGCGGTCGAGCAGGTCAACCGCTTGCGGCGTGAGCGTCCGGAGCTGGCGGCTGGTCAGCACCGTTTTGGAGTGCCCGCGGTGGGCGGCGACATCTTCTCCGTCAGCCATAGCTTGGCGGGGAAAGTCATGTCCACTCTGTTGGTCAATGCGTCGCACGCATCCGCGGTCGTCGAGGTCGGAATGAGTGAGGTTGGGCTAGGAGTGTGGTCCGATGCGCTCAGCGGGGATCGGTTCGAGAGTGCCGGGTCGTCCGCGCGGATGGAGTTCGGTCCGTTCCAAGCCCGGTTTCTCACTTTGGAGGCCGCGGCAGAATGATCATTACCGATGCCGATGTCCACGTGACGGGCAGAGGCCGCAACTTTGTCACTCTCGTCGTGCGCACCGATGCAGGGGTCATCGGCCTGGGCGATGCGACGGTCAACGGCCGTGAACTCGCCGCCGCCTCTTACCTGCGCGATCATGTCGTCCCGCTGCTGGTCGGTCGTGATGCGTTCACCATCGAAGACACCTGGCAGTACCTCTACCGCGGCGCCTACTGGCGGCGCGGGCCCATCACGATGGCCGCGATCGCTGCGGTCGATGTCGCCCTGTGGGACATTAAGGCGAAAGCTGCCGGGATGCCGCTATACCAGTTGCTCGGAGGCGCCAGCCGAAGCCGGGTTCGTACGTACGGACACGCCAATGGACGGGACACGGTCGAGCTGCTCGAGTCGGTTCAGCAGAGGATCGACGAGGGTTTCACCGCTGTGCGAATCCAAGTCGGAATTCCGGGGCTAGATAAGACGTATGGCGTGGTTAGCGATCCAACTTCGACGGCGTATGAGCCCGCTAACGGTCATCATCGCCCCGAGGAGGAGCTCTGGGACACCGAGCGGTACCTTCTGAGCATTCCCGGTGTATTTGCAGCGGTGCGGGAGCGATTCGGTGAGGATATTGCTCTGTTGCACGACGTGCATCATCGGCTCACGCCCACCGAAGCGTCTCGGCTTGCCCGTTCGCTGGAGCCGTACCATCCTTTCTGGATCGAGGACCCTAGTCCAGCAGAGAACACTCGCCTGTTCCGGCAACTCCGGCAGAGCACGACCGTGCCCATCGCCACCGGCGAGATCTTCAACACGGTGTGGGATTACGGTGCCCTGATCGAAGAGCGGCTGATTGATTTCGCCCGCTCGTCGGTGACTCACGGCGGAGGCCTGAGCGCCATGAAGAAGTTGCTCGATTTCGCCTCCCTGTTCCAGGTTCGATCGGCCATTCACGGTCCCAGCGACATCTCTCCCGTTGGCTTCGCGGCGGCGCTCCATCTCGACGTTGCTATCCACAACTTCGGAATCCAGGAATTCATGGGCTACCCGTCGGAAGTCTTCGACCTGTTCTCCGTTGAGTACTCGTTCCGGGACGGCTACCTGCACGTGGGAGAATCGCCAGGTCTCGGCGTCGGCTTCGACGTTGCGGCGGCGAAAGCGAGCGAGTACAGATCGGCGTACCTCCCCGTGGCCCGACTCGTTGACGGGACTATGCATGATTGGTGAGACAGCCTCGCCGGGCGGGTACGGTATGAGCGGAGGATCCACATGACGGCACCGAACCTCGGGCAAACGCTTGGAGCGCCTCCCCGTAAGTCCGACATTCTTGACGACTTGCAGGGGCAGATCCTTGAAGGTGCGCTCTATCCTGGTCAGCAGCTCCCGTCCGAACGGGAGTTGTGTCAGCGTTACGGGGTCAGTCGCCCGGTCATTCGCGAGGTGCTCGCGAGCATGGCCGAGGGCGGCTTCATCGCCGTGGTGCCCGGTCGGGGGTCCTACGTGCGTCCGCCCGCCCCTGACGAGTTGTCTCGGCCGATGGCGCGCGCCGCTGCGCGAGCGGGCACGACCGCTCGCGATCTGGTGGCGGCGCGTGTTGCGTTGGAGTGCGCCAGCGTCGAGCTGGCCGCGATGGCCGATGAGTCCGCTGTGGGAGCGATCGAGGAAGCGTTGCGCCGCCACAATGCTTCTGTGTCCTTGGAGGCCCAGGCGCGCACGGACCTGGAGTTTCATCAAGCGATCACGGCGGCGTCCGGCAATCCGGTTCTGTTGCTGATGTTCGGTGCCATCAGCGAACAGATCTACCAATTGATGCTTCGCAGCCACAGTGATGGCAGGGTGCATGAGGTCGGCGATCCTCTCCACGAGACCATCGTCGAGGCGATCAAGAACCGGGATCCGCAGCATGCGGCGCTCGTCATGAAACAGCACCTCCTGCTAGCCCTGGAGTTGTACGGCGACGATCTCGATCGAAGCCTCTTCGACGTGTTGACCGCCCGGGGTCTCCCGAGACCGGCGGGTGCTTAGAAGATCCCTGGCAGCGCCGGCGTGCAGTTGTCATAGTGTGCACATTTGAGAGCTCCACTGGACGCAACGTCTCGGCTCGTCTGCCGGGCGACGATAGCGGCTGCCCCAGTCGATAGCGTGGCCGGATGAGCACCCCGAGCACTGACACGCGCTCGTCTCGGCTCGCGGGCAAGGTCTGCGTCGTCACCGGAGGCGGCTCCGGGATCGGCGCGGCGGTCGTGAGACGGTTTCGAGCCGAAGGAGCGGCCGTCGTGTCGTTCGATGTCGCGGACGGTGTCGCCTCCGGGGCCGATGAGGCAGACCTGGTCGTGCGGTGCGATGTCACGGACGAGGACCAGGTGGTCGCGGCTTACGACGCGGTGATCGAGACGTTCGGGATGGTGAACGCGGTCGTGGCCAACGCCGGGATCGGCGACGAGGTGCCGCTCACCGAGATGTCGTTGGCGCGCTGGAATCGCCTGATCGGCGTCAACCTGACCGGCGCATTCATCACCGCGAAGCACGCCATACCGCGGATGCCACCGGGAGGATCGCTGATCTTCCATGCATCGATGTCCGGGCTCGTCGCAACCGCGAACGAGCCGGGCTATTGTGCGAGCAAAGCCGGAGTCATCGGACTCGCTCGTGCGATCGCCGTGGACTACGCACCGAGGCGCATCCGTTCGAACGCCGTGTGCCCCGGAGTGGTCGACACGCCGATGACGATCCGCCAGTTCGAGAATGCGCCGCAGTTCCGAGACCTGGTCGAGCAGCAGCATCCGCTCGGACGGTTCGCCGACCCCCGAGAGGTTGCCGCGGCCACCGCTTTCCTTGCCTCCGACGATTCCAGCTTCATGACCGGGGCCGTGCTGACCGTCGATGGCGGGTACACGGCCCGGTGAGGGGCCTCAGACCAACGAGGCGAGGTAATCCCGCCACCCTCCGGTGGCCGTGATGTCGTGGGCACCCGTCAGAGCATCGGCGGTGCACCCGAAGCCGACGACCGACCTTCCGTCGGACAACCTCGTGGGCCCGAGCGTCATAGGCGCGGGAAGCGCTCCGAGAAGCGTTCCGAGGGCAGCGGTCGAGATGCGCCACAGCTCACCTGAGATCGAGGCGCCATCGCGAGCGGGCACGAGGCCGGGCTTCGGAGGGTCGGTCGCTAGCGCGAAGAGGCGGTACTCGGGCGCTGTCCGGATCTCGCCGAGGAAGCGCGCACCCGCATCGACGAGTTGACCGTTCAACGGTTGGCCACGCAGGTGGGCGCCGAAGACGGCGAGCTCCAGCCCGGGGTCACCGATCTCCGGCGAAGGGCGCGCTCCGACGAACGCGGAAGCGATGTCGACCACGACCTGGTCCTCGAAGGGTCGCCCCACGAAGGAGACGCCGAAATCGCCGGATGCGCCGTCCGGCCCCAGCTGCCCGGCGGGCACCGCCACAGCGGAGAGGTCGAGCAGGTTGACGAAATTCGTGAACGTTCCCAGCCATGAGTTGGCCGCGACGGGTTCGGCGGCGACATCCTCAAGGGACGGGTGCCCGGGGGCTGTGGGCAGCATGAGCGCGTCGGCTCCGCGGAGCAGCTGCAGGGCCGCGGCCTTGACGCGGTCGAGTTCCTGCCGGTCGCGGACGTACTCCCAGCCGGCGACGTCTCGAGCCGAGCGGATGATCCCCGTAACCGTCGGGTCAAGCCCGGCGCCTCCTTCGACGTAGCCGCCGGCCGCGGTGTACCGTCCCGCCACGATCGCCCCGCCGTAAAGGAGCCGGGCGGCGTCGAGGAGCGGTTGGATGTCAACGACCGTGACCTCGGCCAGGCGCGACAGCCGTTCCACCGACGCATCCCACGCTCGGTGCGCGTCAGGCGTCAAGGATTCCAGTCCGGCGGCCGCCGGAATCGCTACCGCAGGCCGCGGTGGCGCCGCCAGGCGAAGCCCCGCTGGGGCCTCCCGGACGCCCGGGTCGATCCCGTCCGGTCCTCGCATCAGCGCGGTGGCGGCGACTGCGGTCTCGATGTCCCGCGCGAAAGCCGTGATCGTGTCGTACGGCCAGCAGGCCGGGGCCATGCCCGTGGTCGGGATCGTGCCGAGGGTCGGCTTGACGCCGATGATCGCGTTGAGGGCGGCCGGTACCCGACCGGAGCCGGCTGTGTCCGTTCCGAGCGCGATGTCGACGAGGCCGAGCGCGACCGCGACGGCGGAGCCCGAGCTTGACCCGCCTGAGACGAGCGTGGGCAAGCGGGAGCCGCGGACGGCGCCGTACGGGCTGCGTGTGCCGACCAGCCCCGTGGCGAATTGATCCATGTTGGTCTTGCCGACGACGACGGCACCGGCAGCCGTGAGCCGCGCGACGGCCGTCGCATCGGCGGAGGGAACCCGGGCGGCGGCGGGGAGGCCGAGCGTGGTGGGCAACCCGGCCACGTCGATGTTGTCTTTCACTGCCAGAGTCAGGCCCCGGAGCGGCAGGTTCGCCCCGGCTTCACCGGCCTCGTCGACGAGGTCGGCGGCGGCTTCGGCCTCGTCGCGTGTGCGCAAGGTCGTCCACACCTCGGGACGCCCCGAGCGTTCGATCGCTTCGTACGCGCGCCGGACGCTCCTTCTCGCCGAGACCGTCATGACGACCTCCGTTCTTCCGCCGGGTCGGTCTCGTTCAGCAGGTCCGCGACCGCCAGCGCGAACTCGAGCTTCAGACACGTCGCTTCGTCTTCGATGTCCGCTCCGAGGACCTCCCCGACGAGTCGCAGCCGCTCGTGCATCCACGGCCGCGAGACGAACGCGCGCTGGGCAGCCACCGTCTTGTTCCTGCCCGCTTGCAGGTAGTGACGCACCAGGGTGACCAGCGCGGTGCCGTGTTCGCGGTCGTAGCGCCGGAGCGGGTCGAGCGCCTGATCCGAGAACCGCCGGAGCCGCGGATCGTCCCGGAGCGAGTAGATGAGCCCGTGCACGCCCAAGTCGGAAGCGGCGACCACGGGGCCCGGCATGCCGAGCCCCGTGGCCGTCGCGACGGTCTCCATGGCCTCGATGAGGGCTGCGCGGATCGGCTGGGGGCCCCGAACGGGTCCGGACGCCGACAGGACGACCTCCAACCCGCGCGATAGGAGGGATTGCGCCAGTTGCGAGGCCAGGAGTGGAGCCGAGCCCTCCGCCGGAAGCACGGCGAGGACACCGACGGTGAACTCGTCGGCGGGGGCGGTGAGCGCCCTGAGCTGGCGTGCGCGCGCGAACTCCGCGACGGCGACCGTGAGCGACCTCAGTGCGTCCCGATGCTCGTCCGGGTCGGCCCTTCCCGGATGGCGCGGGCGCACGGCGATCGCGACCACCGATGCGCGGCGAAGGGAGACGCCCAACGCCGAGCTCTGCTGGTCGAGTTCGGCGGGATCGATCGAGTCTGCGAGAAGGCGCGTGAAGATGCCCTGGTGGATGCTCAGATCCATCAGTTCGGACTCGCGATCCACGAGGCGCCCGATCGCCAGGGTCGAGGCCGCCTGTTCGACCAGCATCAACAGGCTGCGGGGGATCGACATCGTGGGATCCTCGGCGCCCTCGATCTGGCGCGCCCCCACCGCTCCGGCGAAGAGGATGAGCCGGCCCCAGTCGTTCCCTCGGGCGCCCACCCGGGTCTGCAGCCAGCCCGTCTGCGGATCGTAGAAGGTGCGTCGCGCATCCGGGGGGCGTTTCGAGTGCTCGGCCCATTCGGCGAGCACGTCGCCTCTGCTGCGGTCGGCCGGGTCGAACGCCAGGATCTGCTGCTCGCGGTTCTCCAGCACGACGGCGAAGCCGGACAGCTTGGCCACCTGTTTGAGGACGATCTCCGGTCTGCTGCCCTGCACGGCGAGCGAGCTGAAGATCACGTGGATGCTCTCCGAGGCCTGGAGTTCCCGCACCTGCATGTCCACCAGGGCCGAGTGGACCTCCTCGGTCACGTCCATGAAGGCGATCGTCCGCCGGAGCGCCACGAGGGGAAGCCCTGCGCGGTCGGCGGCGTCCCTCAGGGCGCGGGGGAGCGGCTCGGAGAACCGGGGGCCGAGGCCGATGACGAGCGCCGCGGCATCCGCGTCGGCGAGCCGTTCGACGTAGGCGGTGAGCAGCGCATCGTCGTCGCTCAGCATCGCACCGGTCGTCAGGAGGACCTCGCCTCCGCGCAGGAGGTCGGCGACGCCGAGGAAGTCGCTCGTGTGGACCCAGCGAACCCGGCGTCCGAGACCGGCCGCGCCCGCGATGACCACCGGGTCGCCGCGGCGCATGGCCGGATACTCGAGCACGTCGTCCACCGTGAGCGGCTCGAGGGGGTGACGGCCGTAGAGAGGGAGACGGAGCACCATGCTGCTCACCGATCGAGTCCGAGGCGTTCGCCCCAGGACTCGACGAGGTCCCACAACAGGGATGCGGCGAGCTCGACGTCGGCCAGCGGGACGAATTCGTCGGCCGTGTGCGCGTGGTCGGTGGCGCCCGGTCCCAGAACCGTGCTGGAGGTCGACCCGGTCAGCGCGGCGATCATCGCCGAATCGGTGTACGCCTCATGACCGTCGGCTCCGCCGATCTCCGGGGGACGGCCCGCGATCCGCTCATAGGACGAGACGAGCGAGCGCACGATCGGAGAGTCGCGCGCGGCCCGCACGGGAGGGCGGGAGGCGCCGAGCGGCGCCACCTCGTAAGACGCGCCGGGGTAGCGCGCGACGACGGTGTCGGCGACGTTCGCGACGATGCGGCCCGCGTCCTCCGGGGTGAGCGGCGGGACGATCCGCACGTCGAGTTCCGCCTCGCAGAGGGCGGGTACGACGTTGGTCGCGACACCGCCCCGGACGACGCTGCAGGTGAATCGAGGTCTGCCCAGGATGGCGTCGTCGAAGGGAAAGGCGCGGAACGAGGTCTCCAATTCGTGCACGATCTCCGCCGTGACGTGCACCGCGTTGACGCCGAGGTGGGCGCGGCCCGCGTGGGACATCTTCCCGAACACCCGGAGGGACAGCCAGCGCAGGCCCATCTGCGCGATGCGCAGGCGCATGCCGGACGGCTCGAGTGCGAGGATCTGGTCGTCGGGGCGCAGCAGGCCGTCGGCGACCATCTGGTGGGCGCCGAGCATCCCGGGCGCCTCTTCATCGACGGTGTAGTAGGCCACGACGTCCGTGGCGGGGGTCCGTCCGGTCCGCACCAGGGCCTCCAGCAGTCCGATGGTGACCGCCAGCCCCGCCTTCATGTCGCAAGCGCCCCGACCGTAGAGCAGGCCGTCCTCGATCTCGCCGCCGAAGGGATCCCGGGTCCAGCCGTCGCCGACGGGGACGGTGTCCATATGCGACACGAGCACGAGCCTCGGTCCGGTCCGGCTCGCGCCCGGGACGACGACGCGCAGGTTGTCGCGTCCGGGCGCCACCGGGTACCTCTCGACGTCGAGGCCGATTCCGGAGAGGCGCTGCTCGATCCATGCTGCGCAGTCCGCCTCGAGCGCTCCGGGGTTGGTCGAGTCGATGGCGATGAGGCGCTGCAGATCGGCGATGGTGGCGTCCACATCGATCATGATGGCTCCTTTCTGGGGCGTCCGGTCAGAGTGGCGGGCCGTCCACCACGACGGACTGCCCGCTCATCCCGGTGGAGCGCGGACCGGCGAGGTACGCGATGACGTCGGCGACCTCCCGGATGGCGATCAAGCGGTCGAACGACGTGGCCCCGGCGAATTCCGTGAGCACGGCCTCCGTCGTGTCGCCGCGACGGACCGCGACCTGTTCGGCGAGCGTCCGGAGCATCGGGGAGTCCACGTTTCCGGGGCACACGGCGTTGGCCCGAGCACCGAAGGTGGCGATCTCCGCCGCCAGGCACTCCACGAATCCGATGAGCCCGAACTTGGAGGCGGCGTAGACGGAAGCGCCGCTCTCCCCCCGCAGACCGGCGGTCGAGGACAGGAAGACGGCGCTGAACTCGCGCGGAGACGCAGCCAGGTCGAGGCTGAGCGCCTGGCCGACGTGGAAGGCGCCGCGCAGGTTGATGTTCATCACCCGGTCGTAGGCGTCCCAGTCGGTGGTGGACACCGGCCCGGTGTAGTTCGACCCGGCCGCGTACACGAGGGCGGACGCCCCGGCGGCGGTGCCGCCCGGGCCGAGGGCGGCGACCACGGCGTCCCGGTCGGTGACGTCCAGCGACAGCGACGCGTGCGGGCCTCCCGGCAGCCCGGTCCGGACCTCGTCGGCGCCGCGCAGGTCGGCGACCGTCACCGCCATCCCCGCCTCGGCGAGGACCGCGCACACGACCCGGCCGATGGCGCCGGCGCCGCCGACCACCACGACCGCCCGGCTCACTGCGCACCTCCGGCCATGCGCAGGATCGAGTCGAGGATGGACTCCGGTCCGGGCACGATGGCGCGCTCCAGGGTGAGCGCGGCCGGGACGGGCACTCCGGGGTTGCCGTGCCTCCCGATCCTGTCCAGCGCTCCGATGCCGACGCGTTCGATCACGCCCATGGCCAGCTCTCCGCTCAATCCGAATCCGAGGTAGTCCTCGTCGACGACCAGGAGGGAACGCGTGCGCGAGACGGACTCGCACACGGTGGCCCAGTCGAGGGGGACGATGCTCCGCACGTCGATCACCTCCACGGAGATCCCGCGCTCGTCGGCAGCTGCCGCAGCGCTCACGGCGTGACGCACCGTCCCGCTCAGCGTCACGAGCGTCAGGTCGCTTCCCGGCCTCACGATCGCAGCCCGGTCGATCGGGACATCGTAGCGCTCGCGGGGGACGTGGGCGCCGAACGCGAACTCGCTCGCGCGCTGCAGGAGCAGCCCCTTGTGCTCGATGAACACGACGGGGTCGTCGCTGCGCACCGCGGCGGCGATCATCCCCTTGCTGTCGTACGGGTTCGACGGTGCGACGACGCGGAGCCCCGGGAGGTGTGCGAACAGTCCCCAGAGCGTCTGCGAGTGCTGGGCCGCTGCGCCGATGCTCCCGCCCGCCGTCTTGACGACGACCGGCATGCGGACGCGTCCGCCGGACATGTACGGGATCTTCCCCATCGCGTTGTAGACCTGCTCCAGGCAGACGCCGATGAAGTCCACGAACATGATCTCGACCACGGGACGGTAGCCTTCGAGCGCGAGTCCGACGGCCATCCCGGTGAACGCCATCTCCGAGATGGGGGTGTCGAGCACCCTCTCGGGACCGAAGTTCTTGAGCAGCCCCCGGGTCGCGCCGAACACCCCGCCCTGGTTTCCGACATCCTCGCCGAGGACGAGAACGCTCGGGTCCGCCTCCATCTCGAGGCGCAGACCTTCCGCGATCGCCTGGGAGAGGTTCACGTTGCGCGTCGCTTCCGGGGCGGCTGCGACGGAACCGGGTGACGCGGTCATGCGAGGACTCCTTCCCCGGGCACGAGCCCGGACGCGAACACGTGTCGGTGGGCGGTGCCGGCGGGCGGGAGCGGATCGGCCCGGACCTCCTCCAGCACCTGGGCGATGTCGGCCGTCGCCGCCGCATCCGCCTGATCCAGCTCCTCGGGGGTGAGGATTCCCTCCCGGATCAGCCGCTCGCGGGTGAGGACCAGGGGATCGCGGTTCCCGATGCGGTCGGTCTTCTCCTTCGCGTCGCGATAGAGGTCGAGGTCTCCCTCGTAGTGGCCCCGGAAGCGGTAGCACATGGCCTCGACGATGGCGGGGCCGCGGCCGGAGCGGGCATGCGAGAATGCACGCTGCAACGCCTCCGACGTCGCCTCCACGTCCAGGCCGTCGACGCGTTCCCCCGGGGCGCCGTAGGCCGGCGCGCGCTCGGCCAGGGTCGGGGTCGCGCTGGAGGCGGAGAACGGCACGGAGATCGCCCACTCGTTGTTCTCGATGACGACTATGACGGGCAGCCGCAGCACACCCGCGAGGTTCATGCTCTCGTGGAAGCCGCCCGTGTTCACGGAACCGTCTCCGACGACCGCCACCGCCACGGCGTCACGCCGCTCCAGCCGTGCGGCGTAGGCGTGGCCGAGGGCGACAGGGAGCGATGCGCCCACGATGCCGGTCGTGCTGAACCGCCGCTCGGGGCTGAAGAGGTGCATGTGGCCGCCGAAGCCGCCGCACAGCCCGGTCTCCCGCTCGAAGATCTCGGCGAGCAGCGGGCGCAGCGGGACGCGGCTCGCGATCGCGTGCTGGTGGTTGCGGTGGGTGCTGACGACCGCGTCGCCGTCCCGGATGTGCTCCGCGAGGGCCGCGGCGATGGCCTCCTGACCGATCGCCGTGTGCAGCTCGCCGTGGATCTCCTTGCGGGCGACGCCGTCGAGGCAGGCCTCCTCGAAGCGGCGCATCAGCACCATCGTGAAGTAGCGGCGCCGCCACAGGTCGTGCGTTTCTAGTCCCATGATGCCTCCTCGAGCTCGACGACGGTTCCGGCGGGCGTCCAGCAGTACACGGCGCGCCCCTCCTCGAACTGGACGATCTCGCCCATCGCCGACCCGCCCGCGTCGATCAGGGCGTACACCGACGCCTCGAGGTCGCGCACCTGGAAGGCGCTGTGGCCGACGCCGACGTGGACCGGGAATCGGGAGGGGGTCCCCGCCGGAACGCCGCGGACCTCCAGCAGCTCGAGACGGGTCCCGGAGAAAGGGGAGACGAGCTGGGCCAGATCGCAGACGACGCTGTCGAGGCCCACCGTGCGCCGGAACTGCTCGTCCATGTCGCGCACGAGGAAATCAACCTCGAAGGCGAAGGTCTCGCGGTAGAACCGGATGGCCGCATCGAGATCGGCGACCACGAGACCGGAGTGATGCCACGCCCATCCACGCGCTGTGCCGTGCTCGCGGGGGTGCGGGGCACCGCGCGGGGGGGCGGGATCAACGGGCGTTGGCATATGCGGTCCTCCGGGAGTCGGCGCCGGCGGCGAGGACAGTCTCGCCGCCCCTGCGCATGGAAACGATGGTCTGCACACTTCCGGCGTCGAATTCGTTCGCCGGCCAGTCGACGACCTCGTGGCCCCTCCGCTCCAGGTCTTCCGCGACCTGAGGGGGGAACCCGGCTTCGATGAACACCAGCGAGCGGCCCTCAGGATGCGGGTGGAACCCTCCCGGGTAGCTGGAGCCGAACAGTCGGGGTGCCTCGACGGCCGCTTGGGGGGTGCGGCCGTAGACGTCGAGCTGGAGCATGGCCTGCGCGATCGCCTGGACGATCACGTCGCCGCCCGGGCACGCCACGGCCCACACCCCGTCGAGGGCCGGGTTCAGGGCGATGACCGCGGCGGGCGTCACGCACGGGCGCGCCCCCGGCCGGAGGGCGTTGGGGTGCCCGGGGAGGAGCCGGCTCTGCACGCCGCGCGGGGAGCAGATGATGCCGAGTTCGGGGATCACCGGCGCACCGTCGATCGTGTCGCTCGGCGAGCACGAGAAGGCTCCGCCGTCGGCGTCGACGACCACCACCGCGGTGGTCGAGGGGAGCGTGGTGGTCGGCATCCCGAGCGTCGGGGTGTTCGGCAGGGCCTCCTCCCCGATCATCGCTGCGAGCGTGGCGAGGTGGCTGTCCGACAGCAGCTGCGCCGGGTCGACGCCGGTGAAGCGGGGATCGCCGAACGACCGCTCGCGTTCGCTGAACGCGATCTTGAGCGCTTCGACGACCTCATGAGCGTATTCCGGCGACTCTGCCGGGATCGACCGGATACCCCGGCGTTCCAGGATCCCGAGCGCTTGCGCGACGATCAAGCCCTGAGACCACGTCGGAGTGACATGGACCGTCCACTCCCCGAAACCCACGGACGGCGCGGGGGCGACATCGGCGCGGAAGGCAGCGAGGTCGGCGGTGTCGAGGTACCCGCCACGCTCGCGCACGAAACCGACGATGGTCTCGGCGATCTCGCCGGTGTAGAAGCGCCGGTGAGCGGCCTCGATCGCCTCCGTCCGCTCCGCCCCTGCTGCGGCGGCCTCGGCCGCGGCGTCCGACAGGGCCCGAAGCGTGCGAGCCAGCGCGGGCTGCCGAAGTCGTTCGCCTGCCGCCAGGGGCGTCCCGTTCGGCCGGTACACCTCGGCCGATGACTCCCAGCGCGCGAACCCGGCGCCCATCGTCTCCAGGTGCGACGCCGTCCGGGGGTCCAGGAGGAAGCCGTCTTCCGCGAATTCGATCGCCGCCGCCATGACGTCGGGCAACGGCATCGTCCCGTACCGGCTGAGCGCGGTGAGCCAGCCCGACACGGCGCCGGGCACGATCGACGGCACCCCGCCGAGCGGCAGCGCGCCGCCGTAGTCCGCGAGGATGCGGTCGAGGTCCGCCGAGGCCCCCCAGGAACCGACGCCCGCGATGGAGTCGACGTCGGTCGACCCTGCCGCCCGGACAAGGATCGGTGCGATGCCGCCGAGGTTGCACATCTGCACCTGCACGACGTTGGAGACGAAGCCGGCCGCCACTCCCGCATCGACGGCGTTCCCGCCGCGGCGGAGGACGTCGGCGCCGGCCTCGGTCACGAGGGGGTGGCCGCCGACGATCGCCCAGCGTTCTCCGTAGACCGTTGGCCGCATGGCCTCGGCCTGGTCGAAGACGCCCGGCACGATACCGCCGCCCATGCCGGACCCCTGGGGGAGGACCTCCCCCGACCGGGTCCTCAACGTGGTTCTCATGGTCATGGTGTGAGGGTTCCTTCCCAAACAGGCCCGCCGCCGCAACAGGGGGAGCACACGAAGACCGAGCCGGCGTCAGGCTGCCGGATCAACTCGTCGTCGTCCGCGTCGACGCGGGCAGTCGTGATGTACAGCTCCTCGCCGGTGCCGAAGCCGCAACTGGAGACGCGTTGCGCGGGAACGCTCACGCGGTGGACGACAGCGCCGTCCTGGTCCACGCACAGCACCACCCCTCCGCCGAACACCGCGACCCAGACCCGGTCGTGCTCATCGACGGCGAGGCCGTCCAGCTCGCCGGGCTCGCCAGCGGGGTGGCGGTAGAGCGTCCGCGCCGCGCCGAGCTCTCCGGTGGCGGGGTCGTGCTCGATCACGCTGATCGTCGCCGCCGCACTGTCGATGTGGAACAACCGCTGGCCATCGCGACTAAACCCCAGCCCGTTCGAGAAGCCGACGTGATCGAGTGCGACGATGGTCCCGTCCGGGCCTCTCCGGAGAAGGAAACCGTCTGCGGTCGACGCGCCGTCGGCCACGACGCCCAGCCACAGGTGCCCGCTCGGCCCGGCGGTCGCGTCCGAGAAGCGGTGCGTGGGGGGCACTTCGTCGACGGGTACGCTGCGCGTCTCTGCGCCGGATGCGTCGATGACGGCGATCCGCTGCCGAAGTGCCACCGCGGTCTCGCCGGTCCGCAGCGGGAGGAGCGCGCTGGCCGTCTCCCCGTCGAAATGGGCCACCGCCGCTGCTTCTCCGGATGGGTCCCGGCGCAGCACCGTCCCACGAAGCAGATCGACCCACCAGGGATCCGTGCGCCCGGGGAGGAGCCGCGGGCCCTCGCCGAGCAGCGCGCTCCCTCGGGCGTACACCTGCGCCTTCATGCGTCGTCTTCCCCGAGCAGAGCCTCGACGATCCCGACCGACTCGGCGACGACCGCCAGACGCTCCGCCCGCCGCTGTGCGTCGGCGTCGAGGTGCGCTTGGAGGCGCCTCCTCACCTCGCCCGTGTCGAGCAGCGAGCGCCCGGAGCTCACCCGCCGGACCCCGCCGACCCAGACGGTGGCGACGGAATCGGCGGTGCCGAGTCGCACGATCTCCGTGACGGCCGCCGCGGGGTCGGTCTCGAGCGCGAGGGCGACCAGATCCGCCGGGGCCCCGGGCTCCAGGCGGCCGAGCTCGCGGCGGCCGACCGCTTCGGCACCGCCGGTCGTCGCAAGCGCGAACACGGCGGTCTCGTCGATCGGATCGCCGATCCCGGCGGCCGAATCGACCGCGTCGCGCATCACGGAGAACATGTCGGGATGGGCCGTGTTCTGGCTGTCGATCCCGAGCGCCGACGGAATCCCGCGGCGCAGCCACTCAGCGACCCGAGCCGTCCCGACTCCCAGTGCCCGGTTCGAACTCGGGCAGTGCACCAGGACGACCCCGCGCTGCGCGATGACCGTGAGCTCCTCGTCCGTGAGGTGCACGGCATGCGCGGCCGAGAGGCGGGAGTCGAGGAGCCCGGCTCGGTCGAGCCGGGCGACCGGCGGCTCGTCGCCGGCGATCCACGTCCGCTGGTGGACGCTCTCGTTGAGATGGGTGTGGAGCCGGGAGACGGCCGGAAGGCGCGCGAGCCGATCGAGCGCGTCGGGGCTGACCCACTGCGACGCGACCGGGCCGGCGCCCCAGTCGGGCACGCCTCCCTGTTCGGCCTGCAGCCAGGCGTCCGCGAGGGCGCCGAACCCGGCCGGGTCCATGCGATGCGAGACCTCCGGGATGAGCGACCAGGCGCCTCGGGGCGGTTGCGGCGCCCGCTCGGCCCGATCGCTGTAGCCGAGGATGACCAGAGCCCGGATGCCGCTCTCCCTCAGCCCGTGGGCCGTGTCGGCCAGCATCGACCGATACGCGTCCGGATCGTCGAAGGAATGGGCCATCCCCTGGACCGTGGTGACCCCGGTCTCCAGGAGCTCGGCGGCGGCGAGCCGGGCTTCGTCCGCGGGGGAGAGCGGTGTCATGGCCGCCAGAGAGCACAGCCACGACTCGAGCCGGCGCTGCGGGATGCCGTGGGCGTCGAGCGGCATGCCGCGCAGATGCGAGTGCGCGTCGATCATGCCGGGCATCAGCGTTCCCGGGACGTCGATCACCGGCAGCCCCTCGGTCGGCAGGTCGATGAAGCGGCCGACCTGGCCGATCGTCCCGTCGGCGATGATCACGCCTCCGCCGGCGATGGCCTCGCCTGTCGCGCTCGGCACGAGAGTGCGTGCCCGGATGGCGTAGCCGCTGTTCACGTTCGCACCGCCCAGCCGAGGAACAGCCGCTCCGCGAGCGACACGACGCTGAACAGCGCCCAGGCGACCACCGCCGAGAGCACGACCGCTCCCCACATCGTCGGGATGTCCAGTCCGAGCCAGGATTGGACGACGAGCCTGCCGAGTCCGGCGCCGCCGATGACCCATTCGGCCGTCATGACGCCGAGGACCGCGCCGGGTGCGGAGATGCGGAGCGCGCTCACGAACCACGGCATGGCGAACGGGATGCGCACGCGCACGTACTGGAACACTGGGCCGGCGTTGAACACGTGCCCGAGTTCGAGCGCTTCCTGCGGCACGGATCGCAGGCCGACGATGGTGTTGACGAGCGTCGGGAAGAACACGATGAGGGCGCCGACGACGACGGCGGACAGGACGCCTCGACCGAAGAACAGCGTGATGAACGGGGCCAGGGCGACGATCGGGATCGACCGGACCATCACCGCGCCGGGATAGATGATGTCGGCGAGCGGCCGGGAGGCGCTGACCAGGAGCGCGAGGGCGAACCCCACCAGATTCCCGAGCGCGAAGCCGGCGAGCACCGATCCGATCGTGCTCATCGTCGCCGCACCGATCGCCGGCCAGTCGGCCTGGGTCAGGATGGTGGCCGGGCTCGGGAGCACGGTGACGGAGGTGCCGGTCAGCGAGGTCCCGAGCTGCCAGACGACCAACAGGGCGCCCACCACGAGGACGGGGGCCAGGACGACACCGGGACGGAGGCTGGGCCGCGGCATCCGCGGCGTCGCAGAACTCATGCGGACGCCCCTCCCGGACGTGCGGAGCGGTGCCAGGGCGTCGCAGCTCGTCCGATAACGGAGAAGAAGAGCACGATCAGGCCGTTCAGCACGGTCGCCACGAGGATCACCGTCCAGAGCAGGGGGACATCGAAGTTGAACATGGACTGCAGGATCATGACCCCGAGCCCGAGCTCCGCCCCCATCCACTCCGCGAGAATCGCGCCGATGAAGGCCGCCGGTCCCGCGATCGCGAAGGACGAGAAAAGAGCGGGCAGGACCGCCGGGGCGCGCAGTCGGAGAAGTCGCCGGAAGTACCCCATCGCCAGGACGCGACCCAGTTCCTCGACGCGCGGGTCGAGCGTCCTGAGCGCACCGGTCACGTTCACCAGGACGGGGAAGTAGGCCGACAGGGCCGACACGGCGACTTTGCTCGCCATGCCGAGCCCGAACCACGCCGTCAGGGGAGCGGCGATCGCGATCACGGGCACGGCGTACAGCAGCAGAGCGAGCCAATAGAGCGCTGTGCCCGCCGTGCGGAAGCGATCGATCACGACGCTGAGCAGGACGGCGCTCGCAGCGCCGATGGCGAACCCGAGCCCGGCCTCCGCGAGGGTCTGGCCCGAGACCAGGACGATCGCGTTCCAGCGATCGACGAGGGTGCTCGCGATCGTGCTCGGCGGGACGATCGCAGAGCCGGGAGCCATGGTCGTCGCCGTGCCGACCTGCCAGGCGACGAGGGCCAGCAGGTAGAAGCCGATCGGGATCGCATAGCGGAGGGCCTTCTTCGCGGTCACGCGTCCTCCAGGCGCTCGTATGCCGAGCTGAGCAGCGCGGTGAGGGCGCGCTCGTGCTCGATGAACTCGGGCGAGAGCATGTCGTCGAGCGTCCGCGGGCGGGGGAGGTCGATCTCCCGTCGCTCGATGATCCGGCCGGGGTTCCGACCCATGACCAGCACCGTGTCCGAGAGGAACACGGCCTCGCTGACGTTGTGGGTCACCAGCAGCGCCGTCGTGCCGGTCGCCTGCCAGATCCGCTGCACCTCGGCGTTCAGCTGACGGCGCCGCAGTTCGTCGAGGCCGTTGAACGGCTCGTCGAGGAACAGGACCCGCGGATGGTCGATGAGCGCGCGGGCGATGGCGACACGTCGTGCCATACCGCCGGACAGCTTCGCCGGGGCGGTGTGCTCGAATCCGTCCAATCCGACGAGCTGCAGCATCTCCATCGCCCGCGAGCGGCGCTCTGCCCGGCCGATGCCGCGGGCCTGCAGCGGAAGCTCCACGTTGGCGACCGCCGAGCGCCACGGAAGGAGCACGGGGTCCTGGAATACGAACCCGAAGTCGCCGGCTTCCCTGGCCTCCTTGGCGCTCCGTCCGAACAGGCTGACGTTGCCGCGAGAAGGATCGATGATGTCCGCCACGATGCGCAGGACGGTGGACTTGCCGCACCCCGAGGGGCCGAGCAGTGTCGTGAAGCCACCCGCATCGAGTGTGAAGGTCACATCGTTCAGGGCGGTGAGAGTGCTGCCGCGCTCCCCGGCGAAGTCCTTGCCGACCCCGTCGACGACGATCGTCGAGGTCGCCGTAGCGGTCGTCACGGCGTCCTCAGGTTCAGCACCCGGGCCAGGTTCTCGCCCTCCACCAGGCGACGGTCCGCCTCGTTCGGAATGGCCCGCGCGATCTTGGCGCGTTCGAGCGCGAAGTGGCTCCCGGGCCAGTCGGTGCCCATGACGATCCGCTCCGGTCCGAGCTTCTTGTAGGCCATCTGGACCTCGAGCAGCTGGGTGCTCGAAGTCTCCAGGTAGATGTGCGGATTGCGCTCGGCGACGATGAGTGCCTCGGTCACGTTCCACACGGTGCCCATGTGAGCGATGAGCACAGGGGCCTCCGGGAAGTTCCGCGAGATCTCCTCGATCGCGAGCGGGGCGCACCAGGGGTCGTCGAGTGCGTTGACGAGCAGGACGAGGCCCTCCTCGGTCGCCGCTTGGAAGATCGGGTCGAGAAGGCCGTGGTCGGCGAAATGGTAGCCGTGGAGCGTCGGGTGGAGCTTGATCCCCTTGAGACCGAGGCGCGCGCACTCCCGCAGGGTCTCGACCGCGCCGGGGAAGCGCGGGTTGACCTGGCCGAAACCGATGAACCGGTCAGGGTGGGCCTCGACGATGGAGGCGATGTACGCGTTGTCGATGCTCTGTCCGAGGGAGCACCCGACGGCCATGTCGACCCCCGCCTCATCCATGTGAGCAAGGATGAGTTCGGGAGTGTAGGACTCGGCAGTGAGGTAGTCGGAGGTCCCGGAGGCCTCCCAGATGTTGTTGTACGCGTCGATGATCACGGTTCCGCCTTCGCAGCTCGGTGCGGCTGCCGCCCGTGCCGGGCGGCAGCCGCGTGAGGTCATTCCAACAGGCTCGTCTTGTCCCCGTAGACCGCGTCGAGCACCGTCGGGTCCACGACGTCTTTCGCGTCGAGCTTCTTGGTCAGGGTCCCTGCCGCGACCAGCGAGTCGATGAACGCCTGCATCTGCTCTGCGGACACCCGCAGCACACCGGTCTTCGACTCGATGAGCGACGCCTGGATCTTCGCGGTTTGGGTCTCGGTCGACAGCTTCAGGCCGCCTGTCGGGTTCACGTCGTTGACGACGATCTTGGCCGCATCCTCGGGGTGGGCGTTCATCCACTCGTAGCCCTTCACCGCGGCGGTCATGAACTTCTCGATGGTCTTCCGCTTGGCCGGGTCGGCCAGGTTGGCCTTGGTGGTGACGATGACGTTGCCGTAGCTGGGCACCTTGGTGATGTCGTCCACGTACAGGTACTTCACCTTCAGACCCTGGACCTCCAGCGAGGCGCCCTGCGATGTCGCGTAGCCGCCGTACCCGGCGACCTGATGGGTCACGAGCTGGGTCGGATCGGCGCCGGCGGGGACGATCGTCACCTTGGAGACATCGACCCCGTCCGCCTGGAGTGCGGACTTCAGCTGGGCGATGCCGTTGTCGGGGTAGGCGATGGTCTTCCCCTCCAAGTCCTTGGCCGAGGAGATCGGCTTGTCCGCCAGGCTCATGATCGCCATCGGCGACTTCTGGAACACCGCTCCGATCGCGACGAGCGGCTCCCCCTTGGCGATGGCCTCGAGGAGGAGGGTGTTGTCCTCGTCGCCGAGGAGGGCCGTGCCATTGGCGACCTGCTGCCAGGCGAGAATGTTGGATCCGCCGGCGGTGAAAGTCGGTTCGATCCCTTCGTCGGAGAAGAACTTCTCCTTGTCTGCGGCGAAGAATCCGCCGAACTGGGTGATCTTGAGCCAGCTCAGCTGGTACTTCACGGGCGTTTGGGCGGCGGTGCTCTGCGCGGCTCCGCTGGTGCCGGAGCAAGCGGCGAGGACCAGCGCGATGGAGAGGGCTGTGGCAGCGAGCAGCGAACGCTTCACTCGCCTCGAGGTCTTGGTGCTGTGCGTCATGTGATTCACTTCCCTGATTCGGCTTCGGGTGGGTTGCGGCGAATTCCAGTGGTACGGGCGAATTCCCATGGTGCGGGAGGGCCGCTCCCCTCCAGCCGGGGGAGCGAGGGGAGCGGCACAGCCATCGTCTGCTCCGGCTTGCTGCCGTCGCAATCGACAAACTGCCCGTGAGTGGTGCGAGTGACTTTACGATTCGTCAGCGTCGCGCGGATTTCGCGGGTGTGGCTTTCGCGTAAAATCCGCGATGTGCGCTGGTCGCGCGGCCGATCGGGACTACGTGATGTCAGCGACTCTGCGCCGAAATATCTCCGTAACAGTCCTCGTCCACCGTCTTTCCTCCCCCTGTCGCCTCGGTGGCTACACTCGGTTCCATGAAGCGTGCCACCATCTACGACGTGGCACGCGCGGCCGGTGTCTCGCATCAGACCGTCACCCGTTATCTCAACGGATTCGAGGGCATTCGCCCGTCGACTCGGGAGCGGGTGCAAGCGGCGCTGGAGGAACTCGACTATCGGCCGAACGGAGCGGCGCGCTGGCTGCGGTCGCGGCAGTCGAACCGGATCGGCATCCTCGCTCACCGCATGGAGCTCTCGGGTCCCGGTCGGATCATGGCGGGCGCGACAAAAGCCGCCCGCAGTCGTGGCTTCGTGCTCGACATCGCGTCGATGGACGGAGAGGACGCCGCGTCGGTGGACCGCGCGCTCGACGTCGTCATGGAGCACCAGATCGCAGGCGTATTTGCGACAGCCCAGACCGTCGTGGTGCGCGACGCAGTCGCCGACCGTCACCTGGACGTTCCCTTCGTCTTGGATTCCGCGGAGGCTCTCGAGCTTGTCGGAGGGCATTCGCGCGCCTATCCCGGGCGGCTCGCCGCCGCACACCTCGCGCAGCTCGGCCACCGGAAGGTCGCATTGGTGAACGGTCCGCACGTGTGGACCGCGTCCGGCGAGCGCCGCAGCAGCTTCGTCGAAGCCGCCGCCGGGCTGGGTCTCGAGGTGGTCTGGGAGTGGGAGGGCGACTGGTCGGCCGAGTCCGGATACCAAGCGGCCGGCCAATTCCCCGGAGAGGCGACCGCGGTGTCTGCGGCGAACGACAGCATGGCCATCGGCCTGATCTACGGGCTCACCGAGCGCGGCATCCGGGTTCCCGAGGACATCAGCGTCATCGGTATAGACGATTCCCCCGAGTCGAGGTTCCACCTGCCTCCGCTGACCACCGTCCGCCTCGATTTCGAGGGCGAAGGCGCGTACCTGATGAATGTGCTGATCGCCAAGATCGAGGGGGAGGATGTCGGTGGCGTCCCCGCCTATCGGGTGCCCGAACTCGTGGCCCGTGGATCGACGGCGGCGGTCGGGTCCTCCGACGCGCGAGCGTAACCGTTCGGTCACGGTTCTTGTGGCGACGTGCGCGTCTGTGTAGCCTGGCCCTCACGAAATGTTGTCGACAACATTGACCGGTCACATCCGGGGTGTTGTCGACGAGCTGAATTGACGCGGAAGGTCGACGATGACGCTTAACCCCCGGTTCCCGGGTGTGCTCTTCGGAGCCGCCTACTACGCGGAGTACCAGGAGGAGGGCGCGCTCGATCGAGATCTCGACCTGATGGTCGAGGCAGGATTCACGGTGATCCGGGTGGGTGAATCGGTGTGGTCGACGTGGGAGCCACGCAACGGCGAATTCGACCTCGACTGGCTCCAGCCCGTGCTGGACGGCGCGCACGCCCGAGGAATCGCGGTCATCCTGGGCACGCCGACATACGCGATCCCGCCGTGGCTGCAGACCTTGCACCCGGAGATCGCCGCGATCGACGGGCAGGGGCACATGCGCGGCTGGGGTGGACGCCAGGAGATGGACCAGTCGGTGCCCGTGTACCGCTGGTACGCCGAGCGGATCATCCGGAGAGTCGTCGCCCGCTATGCCGACCACCCGGCTGTCATCGGGTACCAGGTGGACAACGAACCCGGCAACAATCTGCCGCACAACGAGAGCACATTCCAGGCCTTCGTCTCTTGGCTGCGCGCCCGGTACGGCTCCGTGGAACGCCTCAACGAGGAGTGGGGGCTGGTCTACTGGTCGCACCGCATCGCCGAGTGGTCCGAACTCTGGCGGCCCGGCGGCAACATGATGCCTCAATACCAGCTCGACTGGCGGAGGTTCCAGGGGGAGCAGGCCACCGACCTCATCGCCTGGCAGGCCGACATCGTGCGCGAGTACGCCCGGGAGGACCAGTTCGTCACCACCTGCATCTCGTATTCGCGCCCTCAGATCTCCGACGACCAGCTCGCGGCCTCACTCGATGTCACGGCGGGCAATCCCTACTACCTCATGCAGGACGGCCTGTCGGCCGATGTCGACCTTCCGCGGCGGGCCGACTGGTGGCACACCGGCCCGTGGGCGCTCTTCCAGTGGGCCGACCGCGCGTTCTCCTCCCGCCAGGAGCGCTTCCTCGTCACGGAGACCAACGCCCAGTCCATCGGCGGCCCATGGCAGAACCAGCCCCCGTATCCCGGACAGATCAAGCAGGCCGCACTGGCGCTCGTCGCGCGCGGTTCCCGCATGATCGAGTACTGGCACTGGCACACTCTTCACTTCGGTGCCGAGACCTATTGGGGCGGTGTCCTGCCGCACAGCCAGGTTCCGGGACGCATCTACCGCGAGGTGGCGGAGCTCGGCGCGAGTCTCAAGCGCATCGGGAGCGCGCTCGACGGGTTCGAGCCGGATGCCGACGTGCTGATGCTGTATTCGACCGACACCAAGTGGTCGTTCGAGTTCTACCCGCCGCTCGCAAACGAGGACGGGGAGGCGGACCCCCGATCGTACGCGCGCATCACGGATGCCTTCTACCGCGGTCTCAACGAGGTCGGCGCCCAGGTGCGCGTCCAGCACACCCGGCAGTTCGTCGAGCAGTCGGCCGCGGAGTTGTCCGCGCGGTATCCCGTGCTCATCGCGGCCGCTGAGTACGTCGCGGACGACACGGTGCTCGACGCCCTCCGCGAATACGCTGCGGCCGGCGGTCACCTCGTGCTCGGCATCCGGACCGGTTATGGCGACGAGCTGGCTCGCGCTCGTCGCGGGGTCGCCCCCGACCGCCTGCACGACGCCGCAGGCGCGTGGTACGACGAATACAGCAACCTTGCCGAGCCGCTCGACGTGACCGCGGAGGAGGGTTTCGAACTCGAAGCCGGTTCGCAGGCGACCGCCTGGATCGACGTGCTCAACCTCGACGGCGCACAGGCGCTCGCCCGCTACGAGCCGAACGAGCTCGGCGCGGTGGCCGCCATCACGACGGCAGCGTTCGGAGCCGGCCGGGTGACCTACGTCGGCACGGTGCCGAACGAGCCGCTTGCTCGAAGCCTCGGTCGCTGGCTCGTCCCGGCCAGCGCGGCGGCTGCTTGGCGGGCCGAGATCCCCGTCACCGTGTCGACCGGCCGCACGCGCGGCAAGGAGCTCGCATTCGTGCACAACTGGTCGTCCCGTTCGCACGCGGTCACGGTCCCCGCGGAAGCGATCCACGTGGAGACCGGCGAGAGATTCACTGCGGGATCCCGCTTCACCCTCGAGCCGCGCGGCGTCGCCGTGTTCGAGGTCTCCGCGTCGCAGCCGTGACCGGAAACTCCCCGAGAAACCAAGAGAGAGAGAAACGCTCATGAGCAAGAAAGCACCGAGAACAGCACTGGCGCTGGGCACCGGCCTCCTGGCTGCCGCGCTCGTGCTCACCGGCTGCACCGGAGGGGGCGCCGGCGCCTCGGACGCCGGCAAGCCCGTCACGCAAGCCGAGATCGACAAGGCGATGACGACCCCGACGACCCTCACCTTCTGGACCTGGGTGCCCGACATCAAGAACGAGGTGGCGCTGTTCGAGAAGAAGTACCCGGCCATCAAGGTCAACGTCGAGAGTGTAGGCCAGGGCGCGCCGCACTACCAGAAACTGCGAACGGCGCTCAAGGCAGGCAAGGGCGCGCCGGATGTGGCGCAGATGGAGTTCCAGTACATCTCGTCCTTCACGGTCACCGACAGCCTTCTGAACCTCGCCCCCTACGGCGCGTCCGATCTGGGCGACCAGTACGTGCCGTGGGTGTGGAACCAGGTCAAGCAGAACGACGGCGTCTACGCGATCCCGCAGGACTCGGGGCCGATGGGCAACCTCTACCGGGAGGACATCCTGTCGAAGGCGGGCATCACCGCACCTCCGAAGACCTGGGACGAGTACGCGGCGGACGCTGCGACCGTCAAGGAGAAGACGGGCGCATACATGTCGAACCTCGCTTCCGGACAGGCCGGCCAGATGCTCGGACTGATGTGGCAGGCCGGAGTCAAGCCGTTCGGCTACGACGGCAAGAAGGGCGTCAAGGTCGACGTCAACAGTGCGGAGGCCAAGAAGGTCGCCGCGTACTGGCAGGACCTGATCCAGAAGGGCTACGTCTCGACCGACCCCGACTTCACCGACAGCTGGTACCAGGGTCTGGCCAACGGGAAGTACGCCGGCTGGCTCACCGCGGCATGGGCGCCGGTCTTCCTGCAGGGGACGGCGGCGAAGACCTCGGGTCTCTGGCGGGCGGCGGAACTGCCGCAGACGCCCGGGAGCAAGGCTGCGTCCGGCAACTGGGGAGGCTCGTCCGATGCCGTTCTGAAGACGACCAAGAACCCGATCGCGGCCTACGAGCTGGCCAAGTTCATCAACAATGACCCCGAGTCCACACTCATGCTCGCGACCAAGCAGTTCCTGTTTCCGACCTCGACAGCGACCCTCAAGGACCCCGAGTTCGTCGACCAGCAGGCGCAGTTCTACGGCGGCCAGAAGGTCAACGAGCTGTTCGCCGGAATCTCGACCACCGTCGACACCGAGTTCGATTGGCTCCCCTACATGGACTACGCCTACTCGAGCTACACGGAGACGGTCGGCAAGGCGCTCGCAGCCAAGGGCGACCTCTCGGCCGGATTGGATGCATGGCAGAAGGCGCTCGTGACCTACGGCACCCAGCAGGGCTTCTCCGTCAACAAGTAGCGGCGAACCACGTCGGCGGCGGGCGTGTGTCCCGCCGCCGGCATGGCCGACGTGCACCGAACAAGGGAGTTCACACCATGACCCAGTCCGTCGCGCCCGCCCGGGTGCGTGACCGATGGGCCGCGAGCGACCCGCGGCCCCGGCGCAACGCCAACCAGCGACGGCTGAACCGCGCCGCCTACCTGTTCGTCGCGCCCTTCATGCTCGTCTTCGTCGTGATGCTGCTGCTGCCGCTGTTCTACTCCGGATACTTGAGCCTGTTCACGACGCAGCTCATCGGGGGGCAGACGTTCGCGTGGTTCGCGAACTACATCCGCGCGTTCACGGATCCGGATTTCCTGGCCGGCCTCGGGCGCATGGCGCTGTTCCTGATCATCCAGGTCCCGATCATGCTGGCGCTGTCCCTGTTCTTCGCTCTCGCGCTCGACAGCGGGCGGGTGCGCGGCTCGATCGCCCTACGGCTGCTCATCTTCCTGCCGTTCGCCGTTCCCGGTGTCGTCGCGACACTGATGTGGGGGTATCTCTACGGCAACGACTTCGGTCCGATCGCGCAGACGTTCCGCGCCGTCGGGCTCGCCGCCCCCGATCTCCTGAGCGCTCAGAACATGCTCGGCTCGATGATGAACATCGTCACCTGGGCGTTCGTCGGCTACAACATGATCATCATGTACGCGGCCCTGCGGTCGATTCCGGCCGAGCTCTTCGAGGCGGCCGAGATCGACGGCGCCGGCCAATGGCGTGTCGCATGGAGCATCAAGATTCCCGGCATCCGTCCGGCGATCATCCTGACGATCATCTTCTCGATCATCGGGACCTTCCAGCTCTTCAACGAACCGAGCTTGCTCCACGCGATCGCCCCCGACGTGATCGACAACGGCTACACCCCGAATTACTACGCGTACAACCTGGCGTTCACCAATCAGGACGTCAACTACGCCGCAGCCATCGCCTTCCTGCTCGGACTGGTGATCGCGATCGTGTCGTACGTCGTGCAACTCACCACCCAGCGGAGGGAGGCCCGCAATGAGTGAATCCGCGACCCGTATCGCTCCGATCCCGGTCCGCGAGGCAGAGCCGCAGCGCCGCGGCGCTCGGGGACCCGCGAAGGCCTACAACCGCGAGACCCGCCGGAGCACGCTGTTGACGGTGCTGCTCTGGATCTGCGCCCTGTATTTCGTGCTGCCGATCGTCTGGCTGTTCATCGCGTCGACGAAGAGCAACGGCGACCTCTTCACAACATTCGGTTTCGCCTTCGGACGTTCCTTCGAGCTGTTCTCCAATATCGGCGCCGTCTTCACCGTGCAGAACGGCATCTACGTGCATTGGGCGATCAATACCCTCGTCTATGCCCTGGTGAGCGCCGTAGGAGCGTCGCTGCTGGCGACGATGGCCGGCTATGCCTTCGCCAAGTACCGGTTCCCCGGCGCGACCGCCATGTTCAGCGTCGTCCTGGGGGCGATCATGATCCCGCTCACGGCGCTGGCGCTGCCCACCTATCTCATGTTCAGCCAGCTCGGGATCACGAACACTCCGGCCGCCGTCATCGTGCCTTCCCTGGTCAGCCCGTTCGGCGTATTCCTCATGCGCGTCTATGCGGCCGACGCCCTTCCCGACTCGATGATCGAGGCGGCCCGGGTCGACGGCGCCGGTGAGTTCCGGATCTTCTGGCAGGTGGGACTGCGTCTGCTCGCGCCGGGCATCGTCACCGTCTTCCTCTTCGCGCTAGTGGGGACGTGGAACAACTATTTCCTGCCGCTCATCATGCTGAACAGCTCAGACCTGTACCCGCTCACCGTCGGCTTGGCTCAGCAGCAGGCCACGAGCGCGGCAGGCGGGGGATCGCAGGCGCTGTTCTCGGTCGTCATCACCGGGTCGCTCGTGTCGATCATCCCCTTGGTCATCGCGTTCCTCTTCCTGCAGCGGTACTGGACGACCGGACTCGCGAGCGGGAGCGTGAAGGAATGAGCGACGCGGCGCGGGCGAAAGCCTTCGGCTACGGAGGCGATTACAACCCCGAGCAATGGGCGCCGGAGATCTGGCGCGAAGACGTCGAGCTGATGAAGCGGGCCGGGGTGAACCTCGTGTCGGTCGGCATCTTCTCCTGGGCGCGGATCGAGCCTCGGGACGGCGAATTCGACTTCGCTTGGCTCGACGACGTCCTCGATCTCCTCCACCAGGGAGGGATCAGGGTCGATCTCGCCACGGCGACGGCGTCGCCTCCGCCGTGGCTGGCGCTGAAGCACCCGGAGTTGCTCCCCGTGACCGCGGATGGCGTCACGCTCTCCTCCGGGAGCCGGCAGGCGTACTGCCCGAGTTCGCCGGTCTATCGGCACTATGCGGCCCGTCTGGTGCGGGCGATCGTCGATCGATATGCGGAGCATCCAGCGCTGGCGCTCTGGCACGTCAACAACGAGTACGGCTGCCACGTCAGCCGCTGCTACTGCGACGCGTCGGCGACCGCCTTCCGGTCCTGGCTCGAACAGAGGTACTCCACGATCGAGGCGCTCAACGACGCCTGGGGCACCGCCTTCTGGTCGCAGCACTACGCCGCATTCGACGAGATC
This sequence comes from Leifsonia sp. AG29, assembly GCF_009765225.1. Taxonomy (NCBI): domain Bacteria; kingdom Bacillati; phylum Actinomycetota; class Actinomycetes; order Micrococcales; family Microbacteriaceae; genus Leifsonia; species Leifsonia sp. AG29. Next base: position 62,692 of record NZ_VMSF01000001.1, read on the forward strand.
CTGCCGCCGCGCGCGGCACCGACCTTCAAGAACCCCACCCAGCTGCTCGACTTCGACCGGTTCAGCTCCGACGAGCTGCTCGCATGCTTCCGGGCGGAGAAGGAGATCATCCGCTCCCGGTCGACCGTGCCGATCACCACGAACTTCATGGGCTTCTTCAAGCCGGCCGACTACTGGGCGTGGGCTCGGGAGGTCGACATCGTGTCAGACGACTCCTACCCGGACCCTGCCGACCCGCTCTCGCCGGTGTATGGGGCCATGCAGCGCGACCTGATGCGGTCCCTCGGCGGCGGCAAGCCCTGGCTGCTGATGGAGCAATCCCCCGGAGCGGTCAACTGGCGCGAGCGAAACGCAGCGAAGCGACCCGGGCAGATGCGGGCGTGGTCGTACCAGAGCATCGCCCGGGGCGCGGACGGCATCATGTTCTTCCAATGGCGCCAAGCCGTGGCCGGGGCCGAGAAGTTCCACGCCGGAATGGTTCCGCACAGCGGCACGGATACCCGGATCTTCCGTGAGGTCGAACAGCTCGGCTCTGAGCTGGCGGCGCTGTCCGAGCGCGAAGGACCCCTCGGCGCCGCCGTTCCGGCGTCGGTGGCGGTTGTCCTCGACTGGGACTCGTGGTGGGCCATCGAACAGGAGGCGTCCCCGACGGCGATCGATTATCTCGCCGGCGTCTTCGCCTGGTACCGGGCGCTTTTCGCCGCGGGCGCCACGGTCGACTTCGTGCGGCCGACGGACGATCTCGCTCGTTACGCCGTCGTCGTCGTTCCGTCGCTGTTCGTCGCGGACGACGCGCAGCTGGCGGCTCTGGCGGGCTACGCGGCCGACGGAGGCACCCTGGTCGTCGGCTACCAGTCGGCCATCCTCGACAAGGATCTGCACGTGCGGACCGGAGGGTACCTGGGCGCGCTCCAGCAGACGCTCGGCATCCGGATCGAGGAGTTCGCGCCTCCCGCGGCACCCGACCTCGCAGCCCTCGGCGGCGGTGAGCCGCCGAGGCTGCGGGTCCGCGGCGATGCGATCGGCGGCACCGGGTCCGCGTCGCTGTGGGCCGAGTACGTCCGCGCGGATTCCGCTGAGGTGCGCGTGGTGTTCGACGGTGGCGTGCTCCACGGCTTCCCCGCGGTGACCCGTCGCCGTTCCGGCTCGGGTGAGGCGTGGTACGTCGCCACCCTTCTCGATGACGACGCGCTCCTCGTCCTCCTCGACGGCATCATGACATCGGCGGGCGTCGAGCGGGGCCCCCGTGTGCCGGGGGTGGAGGTCGTCCGCCGCGGACGTCATCTCATCGCCATCAACCACACGGATGAACCGGTCGAGATCGACCTGCCGGGCGCCGACCTCCTCACCGGGGCGGGCGCGAGCGGTCGCACGCTGGAGGCGCAGGGTGTCGCGATCGTCGGAGGGCTCCCCTGACGACCGCGGCACACCCCGGCGTCAGCCCAGGCGGAAGGTGGCACGCGGTACGTCATCGACGAGCCGGCGCGCGATGCGGAATGCGTCCTCCTCGGAGACCTGATGGGTGAGCACCAGCGAGGCGAGATACGACGAGTCCACACGCCGCGACATGTCGTGGCGGGCCGGAATGGAGCAGAACGCGCGCGTGTCGTCGATGAATCCGCTCGTCTTGGTGAACCCGGCGCTGTCTGTGATGGCTTGGCGGTAGCGGAGTATCGCCGCAGGCGTGTCGAGGAACCACCACGGGGCGCCGGCGTAGACCGAGGGGTAGAAGCCCGCCAGCGGCGCGATCTCGCGAGAGAAGGTCGACTCGTCGACGGTGAAGAGCACGAGACGGAAGGTCGGATTCGTGCCGAAGTCGCGCAGGATCGGCGCGAGCGGGGCGGTGAATGCGCCCACGGCCGGGAGATCGTGTCCGGTGTCGGGGCCGTACGCCTCGAACGTCGGCCGGTGATGGTTGCGGTGGACGCCGGGATGGAGTTGCATCACCAGTCCGTCGTCGGCGGACATCTCCGCCAGCCGGTAGAGCATGTTGCGGCGGTAGGCCACGGCCTCCCCGGACGTCATCGACCCGTCGAGCGCGGCACGATGAATGCGCGAGGCCTCCGCCGGCTCGAGGGGTTCGCAGCCGGCGTCGAGGACGCCCGTGTCGGTGGCCGTCGCTCCCGCCGCGGCGAACGCCGCTCGGCGCGCGCGCAGCGCCTCCAGCAGACCGGCATACGTGGAGGTGTCGACATCGGCTCGCTCGGCGAGCGCGCGGAGCCGGACCGGCCAGTCCTGCTCCTCCGGGTGCATGTAGCGGTCGGCGCGGAACGTGGGGACGACGCGCCCCGTGAAGGTCGGATCGGACGCGAGGCGAGCGTGCGCCTCGAGGTCGTCGGCCGGGTCGTCGGTGGTGGCGAGCACCGCGATGCGGAACCGATCGAACAGCGCCCGCGGGCGGAACTCCGGCGAAGCAAGCGTCGCAGAGAGCTGGTCGTAGAGGTCGTCGGCGTTCGCGGGCGACGGCTGCTCGGTGAGGCCGAACACCTCGCTGAACTCCGACTCGAACCAGAACCGCACCGGCGTGCCGAGGAAGAGATCCCAGTGCTCGCAGAGCGTCCTCCAGACCGTGCGTCCGGGCACCTCGGAGGGCACGCCGTCGCGGGCCAGTCCGAGATCGCTGAGAGGGACTCCGACCGCGTGCAGCATCCGTGTGACGTAGTGATCCGGTGTGATCAGGAGGGCGGACGGGTCGGGGAACGGCTCGTCGTCGGCCAGCACGGACGCCGGCACGTGTCCGTGGGGGGAGACGATCGGGAGGTCTGCGACGGCTGCGTGGAGCCGACGCGCCAGCGCGCGTTCTGCGGGGTCTGCGGGGAAGAGTCGATCCGGGTGCGGGGCGAGCGCGGTCATGCGCGTCCTTTCGTTGGTGCCGGCCCGGTGGAGGCGCGAACAGTGAGATGAGTGGGCAAGGTCGCCTCCTGACGGGTGGCCGGCGCCGGCGTGTCCTGGAGGCGTCCGAGGAGCATGGCGACGGCCGTTCGGCCGGCCTGTTCGATCGGGGCGGTGAGCGTCGTCAGCGGCGGGTTGCAGAAGTCGGCGCCGAAGATGTCGTCGCACCCGACCAGGGAGACGTCGCCTGGGACGTCCACCCCGCGCTCCCGGAACCGGGGGAGCATGCCGATCGCGAGGAGATCGTTGAATGCCAGGCACGCGGTGGCCCCGCTGTGCAGCACGGCATCGGCAGCGGCAGGGCCCGCGTAGAGCCGCGGCGCGAACGGGCCGATCCGGCGCGCTCTGACTCCGTACAGCTCGGCGGCCCGGACCATGGCGCGCCAGCGGCGTTCGCCCGACCAGGAGCTCTCGGGTCCAGCCGCGTACACGAGGTCCGAATGGCCGAGCGAGACCAGGTGGCCGACGGCTTGCTCGACCCCGTTGGGGGTGTCGATGAACACGCTGGGGACGCCGCGAGTCTGCCGGTTGACGGCGACCAGGGGCATCTCCGAGGCGATCGTCGTCAGCCGCCGGTCCGTCAGCCGCGAGGCGGCGAGGATCGCCCCGTCGAAGGAGGGACGGAGCATCCGGAGCATGCCGTCCTCCAGCTCTTCGGACTCTTCCGTGTCGACGAGGATCTGAGTGTATCCGGCTGCTTTGAGCTGATGCTGCGTACCCCGGATGATGCCGAAGTAGTAGGGGTTGGTCACGTCCATGACGAGCACCGCGACGGCACGAGTCCGGCCGCTGGTCAGCGCCCGAGCTTGAGAGTTCGGGATGTAGTTGAGTTCCCGTGCGGCCCGCTGGATCCGCTCCCTCGTCGCGGCGTTGACGCGACCGGGATTGGACAGGGCGCGCGAGACGGTCGATGTCGCGACGCCGCAGGCAGCGGCGACGTCCGCCAGTGTTGCGGGCCTCTCCGGGGCCGCACCCGCCGACGGTGGCTGGTAACTCATATCCGTATCCCATCACGAAATGGCAAACTTTGGCAATCGCTTGCGTTAAATTTGTCGCACTCTCTACAGTCAGCTCAAGCCCCCCGGGACAGAGCCGGCTTTCCGGGCCCCCATATCGATCACCATCCTCAAGGGAGAGACATACGATGAGATCTCGTTTCACGCTGGCAGCGTCGGCGGGAGTCGCCGCCCTGGCGCTGCTGCTCGCGGGATGTTCCGCGAGCACGAGCCAGCCCACCAGCAGTGCCAAGCTCGACGGACGGGGCAAGACCCTCGATGTCATGGTCAACGCCAACGGCAATTTCCCCACCCAGCAGCAGCAGTGGTTCGCGGATGTGTCGGATCAGTTCCAGAAGGAGACCGGCGCCACGGTCAAGTTCGAGACGTTCGCCACGGCGAACGACGAGCTGACCAAGATCCAGACGTCCGTCCTCAGCGGACAGGGTCCGGACATCTACAGCCTGGGAACCACCTTCACCCCGACCGCCTACTCGACCGGCGCCTTCGTCAAGCTCACCGACGCCGAATGGGCCAAGGTGGGCGGCCGCGACCGCTTCGTGCCTGCCACGCTCGGAATCTCGGGCCCCGACGCCAAGGACCAGGTCGGGATCCCGTTCGCGAGCCGGCCGTTCGTGATGGCCTACAACAAAGACCTCCTCGCTGCGGCGGGCATCGACAAGCCTGCCACCACGTGGGACGGGCTGGCCGAGCAGGCCAAGAAGCTCACCTCGGGGGACGTGCACGGCATGGCGATCGCCTATGCCGATACGTTCGATCCGTGGAAGTTCGTCTGGGCGATGTCGATGCAGCAGGGCAACACGATCCTCGACCCCAAGACGAAGAAGGCCACGATCGACGACCCCGCGGTGAAGAAGGCGTACGAGACCTACTTCGGCTGGCTGACCGATGACAAGATCGTGGACCCGGCTTCCGTCGGCTGGAAGAACGCGCAGGCGGTCGCCGCCTTCGCCGCCGGCAAGGCCGCATTCCTGCCGATGGTCTCCTCATCGTCCCGCGTGACGCTGGACAAGTCTGCGGTCGCGGGCAAGTACGCCTACGCCGTGATGCCCACGGTTCCTCCCGGGTCGACCTCGCTCCCGGCCGGAGGCAAGGGCGCCGCGACGATCATCTCGGGTGACAACATGGTGGTCGCCAAGTACTCGAAGAACCAGGATCTCGCGTTCGCCCTGATCAAGATGCTGACGAGCGCCGAGAACCAGGAGCAGTACACGAAGATCTTCGGGGATCTCCCGACGAACGCGACCGCCGCGAAGCAGGTCGAGGACGGCAACGAGCTGATCGCTCCCATCCTCGAGGCCGGCAAGAAGGCGTACAGCACTCCGTTCAGCGGCGCCTGGGGTGACACGCAGCTGGCCCTCGTCAACGTGGTGGTCCAGTCGATCCCGGGCCTGTCGAGCGGCAAGGTCTCCTCGGCCGACCTCGACGCAAAACTCAAGGCTGCGCAGGACACCGCGCAGAGCGCGCTGAGCAAGTCGAAGTGATCCGAGGCGCTCGATGTCGAACTCCACTCTGACCACGTCTTCGGACCAGGTCGTGACGGGCGCGCCGCCCGCGGGGAACACCCCCGCGGGCGGCCGCCCGGCCCGTCGGCGCAGAGGCGAGCGGAACCGCCCGCTCTGGATGCTGCTCCCCGGCGGCATCCTCATGCTCATCGTCATCGCGGTGCCCCTGTGCGTCGCCGTGATCATGACGACGCTCGATCTGGACCAGTACACCCTCCAGAGCTGGCTCCAGGCGCCCTTCATCGGTCTCGGGAACTACATCGAGGCGGTCACGGCATCGCCCCTTCTGCGGTCGATCGGAATCAGCGTCTCGTTCGCGGTGATCGCGGCACTGGTGACCATGCCGATCGGGGTGGCCGCCGCGCTCGCGACTCAGAACCGCTTCCGCGGCCGTGCTCTTGTCCGCTCCCTGTTCCTCATCCCGTACGTGGTGCCGGGATTCGTGGTCGGCACCCTCTGGCGGACCATGCTCCAACCCGGAGGCGTCGTCGACACGACGCTGGGTTCCATCGGCATCCACCCCGGGCTCTGGCTCAACGGGCCCCTGAGCTACTGGGCACTCATCATCGTCCAGATCTGGGCATCGTGGCCCTTCTTCTACCTGCTGGTGCTGGCCGGGCTCCAATCGGTCGACCATGAGGTGCACGAGGCGGCCGCCCTGGATGGCGCCACCTGGTGGATCAAACTGCGGGACATCGTGCTCCCGTACCTGCGCGGACCGATCTTCCTCGCGCTGATCATCGCCTTCCTCCACAACATCAATGCCTTCACGCTGCCGTTCGTGCTGTTCGGCGTTCCCGCACCGCAGGATGTCGACGTTCTGCCCGTGCTCACCTACGTGACCAGCTTCCAGAGCTTCCGTTTCGGCCTGAGCGCCGCGATGGCCGTCTGCTCGCTCGTGCTGATCGCCGTCCCCCTGTACGTCTACCTTCGAGCCGTGAAGCTCGACTCCGGAGAGGAGGAGCAGCGATGACCGAGACGCGTGCGATGCTTGCCGTCTCCGCGCCGAAGCCGGCGCGCCGGCGCGGCCCTGCGTCCGACGTCACCAGGCTCCTGCCGCGCCCCCTGCTCGTGGCGGTCATCGCAGTCCTGCTGACCGTGGTGCTCGGACCCGTCCTCTACATGGTGTTCTCCTCGGTGAACTCGGATGTCTCCGTCGCCTCGGGGGCGTTCTTCCCCACGGAGCTCCACTTGGACAACTACCTCAAGGTGTGGAGCACCGTCGATCTCGGCACCGGCCTGATGAACAGCGTCATCATCTGCAGCGGCGTCGCAGTCGTCTGCGCGTTCCTGGCGGTGGCCACGGCCTACGTCCTGGTGCGCTACGAGTTCCGGGGCCGGCTCACGTTCCTTCGCGGGCTCCTCGGGCTCCAGTCGATCCCGGGCACTCTCATGCTCCTGCCCGTCTTCGTGCTGTTCTCCTCGATCGCCACGGCCTTGGGCGTGCAGATCATCGGGACGCGCACGGCGGTCTTCATCACCTACCTCACGTTCGCTCTGCCGTTCTCGACCTGGGTGATGGTGACCTACCTCCGCGGGCTGCCGAAGGCGCTCGAGGAGGCTGCCCGCATCGACGGCGCGTCATCGTGGCGCATCCTCACCCAGATCGTGATCCCGCTCAGCTGGCCCGGGATCGTCGTCTCCGGCATCTTCGCCTTCCTGCTCGGCTGGAACGACGTGCTCTTCGCCTCGGTCCTCACCAATCCCGAGACGCGCACGGCGGCGGTCGCACTGCAGGTGTTCGCCGCCTCCCAGGAAGGCGGGGCCGTTCCCATCTACGGGCAGATGATGGCCGCATCGCTCATATGCGCCGTGCCGGTCGTCGTGCTGTACCTCGTATTCCAGCGCTACCTGATCGGTGGCCTCACCAGTGGAGGAGTGAAGTAAGTGAGTGACGTTTCCGGGGTGTCCTGGCAGCTGTCCGGATTCGGCGACGAGATCGACCCGGACCCGGCTGTTCAGGTAGCCGTTCTGCAGGCGCTGGGCGCGAACCACATCGAGGTCCGGAGCGCCTGGGGCGTCAACGTGGTCGATCTCGACAACGCACAGCTCGACCGGCTCGCCGGCGTCTTGGCCGAGCGCGGCATGCGCGTCTCCGCCATCGCATCGCCGATCGGGAAGGTCGACGTGTCGCTGCCGGTGGAGCACGAGATCGAGCGGCTGGGCCGTGCGATCGAGGCCGCGAAGCGGCTCGACTCGCGCTACATCCGCGTGTTCTCGTTCTACCGGGGCGCCGGGGTTCCCGTCGAGAGCATTCGCGAAGCCGTCATCACTCGGATGCTTGCGCTCGCTGAATCCGCGGACGCCGCCGGAGTCGTGCTGCTGCATGAGAACGAGAAGGACATCTACGGCGACACGCCCGAGCGATGCCTCGACATCGTCGAGTCTGTCGGTTCGAGCGCACTGCGGCTCGCCTGGGACAGCGCGAACTTCGTTCAAGTGGGCGTGGGCCGCCCGTTCGATGACGGCTATGAGCTGCTCCGCCCGCACCTCGAATACCTCCAGGTGAAGGACGCCCTCTCGGCAACCTCTGAGGTCGTCCCCGCCGGGGAGGGCGACGGGGAGGTGCTCAAGACGATCACCGCTCTGCGGGACGACGGCTACGTCGGCTTCGCCTCGCTCGAGCCGCACCTCACCGACGTGAACGCCCTCGGGGGATTCTCCGGGCCCGCCGCCTTCGGCGTCGCCGCCCGTGCTTTCCGTCGCCTCACAGACCAGATCGGAGTCACCCTCGCATGACCGGCAGCACCGCCTCCATGCCCCTGCGCGTCGCCATCGTCGGCTGCGGCATCATCGGCCTCAACCACGCCCGAGCGATTCTCCGGCATCCCGACCTGGTCATCACGGCGCTCGTGGACGCCGTCTCCGAGGCGGCCACCGCCCTCGCCGACCAGATCGTGGCCGAGCATGGCACGCCACGGCCGGCCGAGTTCGGTTCGTTGGCCGCCGCGCTCGCCGGATCGGATTTCGAAGTGGTCGTCATCTGCACGCCGAGCGGCCTCCACGTTGCGCTGGCCGAGGAAGCCCTCACGGCCGGCAAGCACGTGGTCATCGAGAAGCCGCTCGACGTCTCCATGCCGAGAGCGCGGGAGATCCTGACCCTGTCGCAGCGGGCCGAGCAGCAGGGGCTGCTCGTCTCCGTCATCAGCCAGCACCGGTTCGACCCGGCATCGAAGGTCGTCGCTGACGCGGCGCACTCCGGGGGCTTCGGTCGTCTCACCAGCGGTGTCGCCTCCGTGGCCTGGTGGCGGAGCCAGGAATACTACGATTCCGGCGACTGGCGAGGCACCTGGGAGCTCGACGGCGGCGGCGCACTGATGAACCAGGGCGTCCACACGGTCGACCTCCTCGTCTGGTTCCTCGGGAGGCCGGTCGAGATCGACGCGCGGACGGCGCTCCTCGCACACGAGCGGATCGAAGTCGAAGATGTCGCGGTCGCCACGATCCGCTTCGACTCGGGCGCGCTGGCCGTGCTGCACGCGACGACCGCCGCATATCCGGGACTCTCCGTGCGCATCCAGGTGCACGGAGACCGGGGGTCGGCGATCATCCACGACGACCAGCTCGAGTACTTCTCGGCGCCCGACGCCGGGTCGCCGGACAGTCCGGGCAATATCGCAGCCGACCTGCTGCCCGCGAGTGAGGTGCGCGGAGGGGACCGCGGACCCGATCAGTTCGTGATCGGCCACCTGCGTCAGTACGAGGACATCGTCGCGGCGATCCGCGAGGGGCGCGCACCCGGCGTGACCGTCGCTGACGCCTTCCTCTCGCTCGCCGTCGTGCGCGGCGTCTACCTTTCGGCGAGCCTCGGGAGACCGGTGCTTCTCGACGAGGTGCTCGACGGCGCACTCGACGACGTCGTCGTCTCCACCGGGGTGCACGCATGAAGTTCTCCGTCTTCACGGCGTCCACCCCGGAGTGGACGCCCGAGCAGGCCGTCCGCATCCTCGCCCAGCAGGGCTGGGAGGGGGTCGAGTGGCGCATCGTCGACCAGCAGCCCGCCGACGAGCCGGGATTCTGGTCGGGCAACCGGGCCACCTGGCCCCTCTCGGGCCTGGAGGGCGCCCTCGCCGAGATCGCTGCGGTCACGCGGAGCGCCGGACTCGAGATCTCCGGGATCGGGGGCTACGTTCGGTGCGACGATCACGAGAACGTGGACCGCATGCTCGCCGCGACGGCCGCACTCGGCGCGCGGCAGGTGCGGGTCCTCATGCCCCGGACCGATGAGGGCGAGTACCGCGACCTGTTCGCCGCCGCGCGGCGCGACCTGGAGCGCGTCTCCGCGACGGCGTCGTCGCTCGGGGTGAAGGCGCTCGTCGAGCTCCACCACGAGACGATCACCTCGTCCGCCTCGGCAGCCTTCCGCCTGGTGGAAGGCCTGGATCCCGCCACGGTCGGCGTCATCCACGATCTCGGCAACCTCGTGATCGAAGGGTGGGAGCGCACGCTCTCCGCCTTCGAGCTGCTCGGGCCCTATCTTGCCCACGTCCACGTCAAGAACGTCGCATGGGTTCCCGGGGGCCCGGAGGCGGACGGCACCGTGCGCTGGCGACACGAATGGGCCCCCCTTCGCGAAGGCGTCGGCGATCTGGACGAGTACTTCCGGGCGCTGCGCGAATTCGGATACGACGGATGGGTGACGAGCGAGGACTTCTCGACCGTGCTGCCGCTCGAAGAGCGCACGCGCGACAACCTCGGCTACCTCCGCGCCGTGGAGGAGCGGACCCGGATTGCGGTGACCGCGTGATCCCTCCGGAGTCGATCGCGTCCGCGCGCCGGGCGCGTCATCCGGTCCGGGTGGCGCACCTGGGGCTGGGCGCGTTCCACCGCTCGCATCAGGCCTGGTACACCGAGCTCGCCAATGCCTCCGAGGGAGCCGGCGAGGGCTGGGGGATAGCGGCCTTCACCGGCCGCTCACCGGCCGCTGCGCAAGTGCTGGCGGCCCAGGACTCGATGTACACCCTCATCGAGCGGGGGCCCGCCGGAGACTCCGCGGTGATCGTGGAGGCGCTCAGCCGAGTCCACGACGGAGGCGACGCCGACGCCTGGCGACGCACGCTCTCGGATCCGGACGTCGGCGTCCTCACTCTGACCGTGACCGAGGCCGGCTATCAGGCGGGATCGAGCGCGGCCCGTCGCGTGCTCGACGGACTTCGCGCCCGGTTCGAGGCCGGAGCGGGCGGGATAGCGGTGGTCAGCTGCGACAACCTTCCCCGGAACGGGGAGGTCATCAGAGATGTAGTGCTGGCGCTGGTCGAGGGCGGCACGGACTTCGACACGTGGCTCCGGACGGACGTCTCGTTCGTCTCGTCCATGGTGGACCGGATCACGCCGGCGGCGACGGACGCGGATCGCGAGACCGCGCTGTTGCTGACCGGCTTGTTCGATGCCGCACCCGTCGTCGCCGAGCCGTTCACCGAATGGATCCTGGCGGGCGACTTCCCGGCGGGACGTCCCGCATGGGATGCTGCCGGTGCTCATTTCGTCGACGACATCGTCCCGTACGAGCGTCGCAAGCTGTGGCTGCTGAATGCAGGCCACTCCCTTCTGGCCTACCACGGTCTGGCGGCCGGTCACGCGACGGTCGCGGAGGCCGTGTCGGACTCCGCCGTCGCGGCCGAGCTGGAGGCCCTGTGGAGCGAGCAGGGAACCGAGCTGCCCTTCGACTCGGCGACGATCGACATCGCCTTGAGCAGCCTGCGCTCCCGGTTCGGCAATGCGCGCATCGAGCACCGTCTCGTCCAGATCGCGTCGGACGGCTCGCAGAAGCTCGGCCCGCGCATCGTCGATGCGATCCGCTCGCGCCTGTCCGCGGGCCGCGATCCGGGTCAGGCACAGCTGGGCGTCCTGGCCGCATGGTGCGTGCACCTCACCGGGCCCGACGTGCGCGACCCCGGTGCCGCGAGCCTCATCTCCGAGCTGAGCCGGAGCGGTTCGCCCGAACAACGGGCGGCCGCAGTGTGGGCGGCCCTCGCCCCCGACCTCATCGATCTGACCGACCCGCTGGCGGCACGCATAGCGGCGGCCGACAGCACAATCTGGCAAGGAATCAACGCATGATCATCACCGCAGCAGACGTTCTGATCTCGAGTCCCGGACGGAACTTCGTCACCCTCCGCATCACCACGGACGACGGGTTCACCGGTCTCGGCGACGCCACCCTGAACGGGCGCGAGCTCGCTGTGGCCGCATACCTGAGCGAGCACGTGGTGCCGCTCCTGATCGGTCGCGATGCGCACCAGATCGAGGACACCTGGCAGTACCTGTACCGCGGCGCCTATTGGCGGCGCGGCCCGGTGACCATGGCCTCGATCGCCGCCGTCGACACCGCGCTCTGGGACATCAAGGCCAAGGTCGCCGGTCTGCCGCTGTACCAGCTGCTCGGCGGTCGCAGCCGCGAGGGCCTCCTCGTCTACGGGCACGCGTCGGGCGCCGAGCTGCCCGAGCTGTTCGATTCGATCACCGAGCACCTCGAGGAGGGGTACCGGGCTGTCCGTGTGCAGACCGGCATCCCGGGCCTGCCGTCGGTGTACGGCGTCGCCTCCAGCCGCAACGCCTCCGCCGGTGCGGACAGCGGCACGGACAGCCGCTACGACTACGAGCCGGCGCGGCGCAGCGCCGTCCCGGTGGAGGAGAGCTGGGACACTCGCGCGTACCTCCGGCACGCGCCGTCGGTCTTCGAGGCCGTGCGCAACGAGTTCGGGCCGGAGTTGCCCCTCCTGCACGACGCGCACCACCGGCTCACGCCGATCCAGGCGGCGAAGCTCGGCAAGTCGCTCGAGCCGTACGACCTGTTCTGGCTGGAGGACGTCACCCCGGCCGAGAACCAGGCGGCCCTGCGCCGGGTGCGCGAGCACACCACCACGCCCCTGGCGATCGGGGAGGTGTTCAACACCATCTGGGACTACCGCGAGTTGTTCGAGGAGCAACTGATCGACTACGTCCGCTCGCCCATCACCCATGCCGGCGGCATCACCGCCCTACGCCGCATCTTCGACTACGCGGCCGTATACCAGATCAAGTCCGGTGTGCACGGCCCGACCGATGTCTCCCCGGTGGGGCTCGCGGCGGCGATCCACCTCGGCATCGCCATCCCGAACTTCGGGATCCAGGAGTACATGCGGCACAGCGCGGACACCCACGAGGTCTTCCGCACCACCTACGCATTCGAGGACGGCATGCTGAAGCCCGGTGAGGCGGCCGGTCTGGGTGTCGAATACGACGACGCCGTGGCCGGGGCGTTCCCCTATGAGGCTGCCTACCTGCCGGTGAACCGTCTTCTCGACGGTTCCATGCACGACTGGTGAGCGCATCGGACTCCTCCCCGTCCGCCCCGCGCATCGTCGTCATGGGGGTGTCGGGGTCGGGGAAGACCACGATCGGTGCACTGCTCGCGAGCGAACTGGGCGTCCCGTTCGTCGACGGTGACTCGCTCCATCCCGCCGAGAACGTCCGCAAGATGGCGAGCGGCCTCCCGCTCGACGACGCCGACCGGGCACCGTGGCTCGACGCGGTGGGGGAGGTGCTCGGCTCCGCGCCCGACGGGCTCGTCGTGGCCTGCTCCGCGCTGCGTCGCCGCTACCGCGAGATCATCCGGGCCCGGTGTCCGCAAGCAGTGTTCGTGCATCTTTCGGGCTCGCGGGAGGTGCTCGCCGACCGCGTGGCGGGACGCAGCGGCCACTTCATGCCGGCCAGCCTCCTCGGCTCGCAGCTGGCGACCCTCGAACCGCTCGCCGCGGACGAGCGCGGCGGCGCGGTCGACATCGGCATGCCGGTTCCTGAGGTGGTCGCCGCAGCCGTGAAGCTGCTGTCGCAGACAGCCGTCGACCGGCGGTTCTGACCGGAGGGGCGCCACCCGCAGGGCGCCCCTCCCGAGCTCTGTCCAGTGCGGCGCCCGCGGCGGTCGAGCACGCCAGCGCGCTGAGCAGGGCGAGTACCGACTCGTGCTGACTCGGGTACCGGAATGTTTCGCAGGTGCTCGAGGTTGGGCTGACACAGCTGCAGTCACCGAAACATCAGCGTTGAGAGGGAGGGTCTGATTTGAGGACGAACGCGAACGTCGTCGGGGCGACTGTCTCGGTGAGGCGCGAGGGCGTGGCGGTCGCGAGTTCTGAATTGCGGGACTTCAGCCGTGCGGGTCATTCGCCGAGCGAGCGTCGGAGGGTCGGATACTCCGATGCGTCCCGCCGGGAGGCGGCACGATGACGACGCCCGGCGCACTCCTGTCAGGAAAGACAGCGCTCGTGCTGGGAGGCACGGGCAATGTGGGCTACTACCTGGTCGATGGTTTCATCAGGGCGGGGGCGGAGGTTCTCGTCGTATCGCGCAGTGCCGGCAATCTCGACCGGCTGACCGCGCGGCTGGGTACAGACCGAGCGGAGCGGATTTCGCCGATCATCGGGGATATCGGGACACCGGAGGGTGCACGAGCCGTTCAGGCTGCGGTGCGGGATGCCACCGCGAGACTCGATGCGGTCACGGTGGCGGCGGCGAGCTGGCACCAGACCCCCAGCATGCTCCAGGCCGGCTTCGAAGACTTCAAGCGGGTCATCGAGACGCGGCTGTACCCTCACTACCTCGCTGCGGAGGCGCTGCTCCCGCTGGTCGACTCTGCCGGGTCGTATACGACGATCAACGGTCCCGCCGGGTTCATGCCGTCGCCGCGACAGGGGCTCGGACCCATCTCGGTCGTCTCGGCGGCTCAGGACAAGCTCACTCGCAGCTTCGCCGCCGAGACGGACGGGCATCCCCGCGTCAATGACCTCGTGCTGACAGTGTTCATCGGCCCCCATGGCACGCGTCCCGGTTCACCGGTTTCGGGCGAGCAGGCGGGCGACTACGTCGCAGCTCTCGCGTCAGCCGCCGGCGCCGGCGTGCACAATCGGACACTCGATCTGAGCCGGCCGGAGCAGGTAGCCGAGGCCGTCGCGGGACGGTTCTCGGACTACCGCATCTAGGCCCTGCATTCCATTTTCCGGTCGTCATCATGCGGCTGGGCGGTCGCCATCGCCGCCGCTGGAGTGTCACTTGGCGCTGGCCATCCGCACCAGCCGCGGTCTGGAGAGGTAGGAGACAGCCAGAGTGATCGGCTATCGGCTTGACTAGCACGCCCACAGCGAGGTCGCGTCGACACAATCTGGACACTCTTGTGTCCATGGCCATGTGATCGTCGGGCTGGGAAGAAGGGCGACCTGGGGAACGTCGCGGGGGTCGACGGCGGTCCCACCGTGCGGCAGCGGGATGTTTCCTGGGGACTGGTCGTGACCACGTGTTCGCTTGAGGGCACACGTCAGCCCGGAGCACCGATCGCGAGGCCGCATCGCCGCGATTGGCACGGGCGGTGTAACGTCTGCTGTCCGCGGTCGATCGCATAGGCTAACGCCGCCCGGGCGTCCAACCGACGACGCTGGCGACGGGTAGCTCTCCCCGGCGAGAGCGAACATTTCCGCGGGCGAGCCCGTATGGTGTCCGTCAGTGAGGGAGGGCCGAATCGCGGCTTCCCCGCACGCTATCCAATCGCATCGCGCCGACGCAGTCGGGTGGGTGCGCTTGTTTGATTGGCAGGGCTATGCCGCTCCGTAGAAGTACACCGATGGCGACCCCGCCGGGGGTCGGCCGATACGCGTGGAGTTTCGGAGCGCTGTGGCACGCCGGTGGGAGTGTCGGTATAGGCGGTGGAGCGGGGTGTGACCGCTCGTCTCGCGCACAAATATTGGTCGGAGCGGGAACGCCCGCGCGTGTGGAGTGCGATCCAGTGGAGAGGTCGAGTCATGTCCCGATGGACGAAGTCATGGTGTAGCGCGCGATTGCGTTCCACCTCATCGGCTGCGGTCTGCGTGACAACCATTTGACAACAATCGGGCGAGATCGGAGTGCACTGGGCGTCGTTTTGTCCCGCTGAGATCATCGTGATCTCGCGGATCTTGGCCAATTGCGAGGAGATGGCGGGTCCGTCGCTAGAGTTCGAATCCCACGCCCTCCGCAGTGTCTTGAGTCGCGACATAGGTCTCACCTGTGTCGCGTCTTAGGTCTCATTGTTGGAAGCCCTCGGCCATCGGCCGGGGGCTTTTTGTTGGTTTCGCCAGTAGTAGTGGTCGGGGTCGAGAAGAGCAGGTAGCGCGAGTGGTCGTCCAGCCAGTTCAGGATCTCGACGTCGGTGCCGACTGTGAGCCGCCAGTGGGTGAAGGTCGAACATGGTGGCGCCCGGGCGACGTAACCCGGGTCCAGGCGGAAGGAGTCGCTCGGTTGAAAGGCCCGGTGAGGACGATTATTGCCACAGCGCAGTTCGGACTAGTGTGGCGTCGTCGGCCGAAAGAGGGCGCCCAAGACAGAAGGTTGCGAGCGTCAGGGGTTATCGGATCGTCTCAATCGAGCCGTTTGATGGCAGGAGGTTGCCAGCTTCCGTCGAGTGCGGCGGTATCGGGCCAGTACAGCCGGAGGTTCATGCTGAAGGTGCCCTCGCGCGGGGTGGGGAGCCAGTTGGGCTTCAGGTCGTCACTGGGTGCGTCACGCTGGATGTGCAACTCGAGCGACCCATCCTCGCCGTAGGCGAGTGGGTTGCGATCGCCCAGGGTGTATCGGTCGAGGGGGTTCTCCGTGAAAAGTTGGCGCTCGTCGTACATCGTGAGTGACCAGAACGCTCGTGCGGGAGGTGTCTGACCGGGTTCGAACCGCACGAGGTAGCGGTGGTTCGCAGTCAGGGGTTGGCCGTCGGAGTCTGTGAACGCGGTCGGGTAGATGGCGTCGTCTGGAGCGTTGGCCCCGAGCGCTCCGTAGGCGACGCCGGCGCGGTGCAGGTAGTCGGTGCCGTAGGTGCCGATCGCCGTGAGGTTGGTGTACCAGCCGTTCTGCAGGACGCCGGCCGCGGCCCAGGCGGCTTTGATCCGCGCGAGCGACCGCGGGACCGCCTCCTCCAGTGCTCGACGGAGATCGGCAGGAGCATCCGCCCATGCGAAGGGGCGGCCGGGCACGATCCCAATCCGTCGTAGTCGGTCCAGTATCGGGTAGTCGTTCGGGTGCGGCTGATGCACCGCGAGCAGGTCGGCGAAGAGCGGGAAAAAGGTGGCGGCATCCATCCGCTCGACCTGGTCCGGCGGAGCAGACATATCCTGGTCCGGGTTCACCGACCCCTGGGGTGGTATGTAGTCGGTGCCCCACGCGCTCAACGGCACCGCACGGATGCCGTCCTGGAATGCGTGGACGGCCGCGTAATCCTCGACACCGTTGGTTTGGGTGCGGCCGCCGATCCATCCCCGTGGTGTCGGCGCCACATAGAACGGCATGCCATCGGGAAGCGAACCCTGCCAGTGCGGGCCGACGATGGCGAACGTGCGGGCAGCGGACCCGGTCGTGCGGGTGCCGGGAACCGTGAACACATCGGTCCACATGTCCAGCATTGGAAGCAGATAGAAACGTCCCCCGGACTCCGGGACGCTGATGATCATCGGCTCATTCCTCAGATCGAAGTTCATCGAGCTATAGAGCGTGTCCGCGTTAGGCCGCACCACAACTGTGAACGACGGATCCGGGAACTCTCGACCGTGCGCGAACTGATTCATGGGGGACAGCAGCCCAATCGGCTGCGCCACATTCGTGGAGACGAGGCCGCTGACGTGCATCAGCACCAGCGGATAGGCGTACACGTACGCCTCACCTGCGATCCGTTCGGCTTCGTCCATCCGCATCCCCTTCTTCGCCCTGCTAAGCGTCAGCCCGTGGTAGTCGCATCCTGGCCTGGCGCAGGCGACCGCCGCAAGGCCCTGTCACGTCCAAGGTTTTGCCCCCCTCGAGAAGAGCGTTGAACGCGTGATCTTGCTGGCCGGGCGGAGTCGGTTTCCGTCGCGACCCTCAGGTCTTCCTGCAGCCGGGTGACGAGGTCGCGGTGGAGGTTGAGGGCGTGGGCAGGATCGACAGTCGAGTCGTGGCGGAGGGCGTCCGAGGCGGCTAGGTGCGGTTCTACTGCGAAGCCTTAGCGACCTTCGGGTCGATGGAGTCGTTCCGCAGTGCGGTTGATGAGCGCCGTGACGGCTTCGCTCAGTTCGGCAGGGCTGTTGATGATGAAGGGAGCGTCGATGCTCACGATGGCTGCGGCGACCCAGTCGAGCCGCTCCGCACGCAGGCGGACGCGCCGCCATTCTTCGGCGGCCTTGCCCGAGGGGGCTTCGGCTCCGGCGTCGCGGACCTCAGCAACATTGGCAGGAAGGTGGGACCGGATCCGGCTGTCGGTCGCCCGCACAAGGAGCGATACTTCGTATCGCCACGGGGTGCGGGACAGGGATTGCTGCACTTGGCGTGTCGGGTCGAACTGCTCGGGCACGGTGAAGTGCCCTGGCGCGACTTCGACGCGCTGGATGCGGTCGATCCTGAATGTGCGAAGCTGCCCGCTGGAGAGGTCCGGGCCGGTCACGTACCAGTTGCCGCCGTGCGCCACGATTCCCCAGGGAAGAATCGTGCGGGAGCTGATGTGATCGCTGCGGTTGCGGTACTCGATATCGAGCGGGCGGTGATCGTATGCCGCTTCGGCGACGGTCAGGAGGACCGGAGACGCCGCAGTGCCGTCTTCCGCGGCCGCCACGGGTCGCGCACTCGTTTCGAGAAGGGCTCGGACGCGCCGCTCGAGCGCTGCCGGGAGCACCCTGCGGATCTTGGAGACGGCGGTCTCCGTCGCTTCTGTCTCACCCTGCAGGCCGATGTGGACCGCGGTCGTGAGGCTGACCATCGTGACGACCGCCTCGTTCTCGGTCAGCATCAATGGCGGGAGTCGGTGACCCGCCCCGATCCGATAGCCGCCATAGCGGCCTCGGATCGTCTCCACCGGGATCTCGAGGTCGGCGAGGTGGCCGATGTAGCGACGCACGGTCCGCTCGTCGACATCGAGCCGGGTCGCGAGTTCCTTGACCGTGAAGACGCGGCCGGTCTGCAACAGGTCGAGGAGCGCGAGCACCCGGGCAGTTGGGCGGCTCATCACCGCAGTTTATCTATACCGGACTGATTGTGTCCGGTTTGGCCCGTACCGTCATCAAAGAAATCACCCCCCCGAACAAGGAGATCCCGTGAACTTCGCATCCATCCGCATCATCACCTCGGACGTCGACCAGCTGGCCGCCTTCTACGGTCGGCTGACGGGACTGGAGGTGCTGCGCCCGAACCCGCTCTTCGCTCAGATTCCCGGACCCACGGGGCTTATTGCGATCGCAAGCGACAAGACCGTACCGGCCATGTCCCCCGCCGATCTCAGCGCCGCGGCGAACCGCAGCGTGATCATCGAATTCCTCGTCGACGACGTCGACCGCCTCATTCAGGGTCTCTCACTCGGCGAGGGCGAACTGGTGATGGAGCCCCGCACAATGCCCTGGGGAAACCGGTCCGCCCTGGTGCGGGACCCTGACGGTAACCTGGTCAACCTGTACGCGCCGCCGTCGACCAACTAGGACTCGTCGGTTGGGGATGCCCGGAACGCGCCTCCCGCGCAGCCTCGGGCGAGCTCGAGGAGCAGTCCCTCCTCACCACGGCACCGGCCCGGTGCGGTCGAAGAATCCGCCGGTGGGCGTGTCGGGGCCGAGCGTTGCGAGCCGGACGACGGCGTCGGTGCCCTCCGTGATCGTCTGGGTCCCGGAGTGGCCGTTGAGGTCGGTGGCCGTGTATCCGGGGTCGACGGCGTTGAAGCGGATGTCGGGGAGCGCGTGGGCGTACTGAACGGTGAGCATCGTCAGCGCCGACTTCGAGGCGCTGTATGCGGGTGTGACGAACCGTCCCCATTCCGTCGTGGTCACCACGGTGAAC
Source organism: Leifsonia sp. AG29 (assembly GCF_009765225.1). NCBI lineage: Bacteria > Bacillati > Actinomycetota > Actinomycetes > Micrococcales > Microbacteriaceae > Leifsonia > Leifsonia sp. AG29. The sequence goes on from NZ_VMSF01000001.1 coordinate 81,887, forward strand.
GATCCGAGCCCGCTGGACACGTTGATGACCGACGGCGCGTCGGCCTCGCGGAGCAGAGGGAGGAAGGCGTGGATGACCCGGACGGCCCCGAAGACATTCGTGGCGAAGACCCGTTCGACGTCGGCAGCGGTGAGGTCGTCCGCGGGAATCCGGCCTCCGGTGATGCCGGCGTTGTTGATGAGCACATCGAGGTGGCCCGAGGCGGCACGCACGGTGTCGGCCGCGGCGGCCGCGGACTGGTCGTCGGTCACATCGAGCGGGACGAAGCGCGCCCCCAGCGCCTGGGCCGCGGCGGCTCCGCGTTCGCGGTCGCGCGCGGCGATCCAGACGTCGTGTCCGGCGGCGAGGAGGCGGCGTGCGGTCTCGTGGCCGAGGCCCTTGTTGGCCCCGGTGATCAGTGTGGTTGTCATGTTTTCATCGTCCGATCGGTCGTTCGACCGGGCCAGGCACCACTCGTCCGTGGGACTGGCAGTACCACCCGCGTCCGACGCGCGGAGGAGCAAGAAGGAGCACACTGGAGGTGTGACGACACGAACCGAACTGGGTGCGGCGGTGCGCGCCTGGCGCGAGAGGGTGAGTCCGCAGGAGGCAGGCCTTCCCGGGGGAGGCGATCGCCGGGTCCCAGGCCTCCGTCGCGAGGAGTTGGCGCTGCTGGTCGGCATCTCGGTCGACTACCTGGTCAGGTTGGAGCAGGGACGCGCCACCCACCCGTCCGCGCAGGTGCTCGCCGCTCTGTCTCGCGCGCTTCGTCTGGGAGGGTCGGACCGGGAGACGCTCTATCGGCTCGCGGGGGCGGTGCCTCCACCGTCCGGGTCGGTCCCTCGTGAGGTGCCGCGCGGCGTCCGGAGGATGCTCGACCGGATGAGCGACACCCCCGTCGCGGTGTTCACGGCAGCGTGGGACATCGTCCAGTGGAACGCCCTGTGGGCCGAACTGGTCGGCGATCCCGCGGCAATGGACGGCCGAGACCGTAACCTCGTCTGGCGGCATTTCGCCGAGCCGGCGGGTCACCCCTCCCGTGTCAGAAGGGACCCGGACGAGGAAGACGCGTTCGAGCGCGAGATGGTGTCGGATCTTCGTCGCGCGATGGACCGCTACCCGGATGATCGGGCGGTCTCCGAGCTCATAGCCGCGCTGATCGAGACGAACCCGCGCTTCGCCGAACGGTGGGCGCGGTTCGAAGGCGTGCCGACGGCTCCGGCGCGCAAGACCATCGTTCATCCCGTTCATGGTCCCGTCGAGCTGGACTGCGACGTGCTCACGATCGGCGGCGGAGACCTGCGGATCGTCCTCTATTCGGCTGAGCCCGACTCACCCGAGGCTGTCGTGCTCGAGAACCTTCGCTCGGGGGTTCCGGACGTGACGATGAGCTCGCATCGGGGGTGAGGGGCTCCTCGCGTACAGCGCGGATTCACCCGCGGAGGGGCGTCACCCGGCCGCAACCGCCGGCGCCAGCACCTCGCTGCACCAGGTCCGGAAATCCGTCGGGCCGACGTCGGCCTTCTTCCAGTCGGCGTCGTAGATCCCGTCTGCCTGGGCGGTGAACATCGCCACGGTGTCCTCCACGGCCTGCTCGCTCGCGCCGCGCGAGCGGAGCAGGGCCGCGAAGTCCTCGGTCGACATCTGGCGGTAGCTGATCGGGCGGCCCAGCGCGTCGCTCATCGTCTGAGCCATCTGGGTGGGCGTCAGGCGGTCGGGTCCGAAAAGCGGCAGGTCGGACTGCCCTCGCCAGGAAAGATCGGTGAGCAGCTCAGCGGCACGGGCCGCGATGTCTCTCGTCGCTATCGTCGGCAGGGGCTCAGCCGGATTGCAGGTGAGCGAGAACATCCCGCCGGTGCGGATGGAACTCGCTTGACCGAGGAGGTTCTCCATGTAGAACGGCAGGGAAAGGGCGCGGAACGCCGCCCCCGTCGCTCGCAGCTCGTCGTCCATCGCGAAGGCTGCTGAAAGGATTCCCGCCGGTTGCGTCCAGCCGTGGCCCGCGCTCGTGATCGAGACGACATGGCCCACGTCATGGCGTCTGACGGCGTCTGCGGCGGCGCGGGCGAACCGCAGGTAGTGCGTCATCGCGCTCGGCGCCGATGAGTCGGGCGGCACCAGCCAGAACAGTGCGTCTGCGCCCGCGAGCGCGCGGTCGAGCACCCGGGGGTCGGCATGGGACCCTTCGACGAGCTCCACCTCTGAAGCGACCTCCTCGCTCAGGCGCGACGAATCCCGAGCGATGACCCGGACGTCGCTTCCCCGATCGAGCAGGCGGGACACGAGCTGTTTTCCGATGCGCCCGGTGGGCGTCGTGACGGCGATCATGGACTCTCCTTCTTCGTATTCGGAACCGGAACTCCGGTTACGGATCAAACCACATCGTTCTCCGTCGGTCAACTAGAGTGAGAGTCCATGGCTCTGGCTGATCGATCGTTGCGCTCGGACGCGCGCCGCAACCGCGAGATGATCCTGGACGCCGCCAGCGAGCTTTTCGCGGTCGGGGGAGACGGCGTCCAGATGGACGACATCGCGGCCCGTGCGGGACTCGGTGTCGGCACGCTCTACCGGCATTTCGCCGATAAGCAGGCGCTCCGCGCCGCCATCATCGCGCGCCGGTTCGACGCCGTGACACAACTCGCCGAGACGGCGTCCGGCATCGAGGACCCGCTCGTGGCGTTCGAGACTCTGCTCTACGGCTACCTCGAGTCCGCCGAGTCCGATGCGGCGTTCCGGGTCTCCATCCTGGGCTCGGAGACGCCTGCGTGGGAGACGATCGCGGCGCAGAAGCGCGCGTTCAACCGTGTGGTCGCGGCGGTCGTCGAGCGCGCGGTCCGCGCCGGGGTCCTCCGCGACGACTTCACGACCGCCGACTTCGTGCTCATCACGCGCGGAGCGATGGCGAACATGGATGTCGACACCGGTTGGCGAAGGTTCCTGGCATTGCAGCTCGAGGGGATAGCCGCCCCCTCGCGGTGATCGCCGGACCTCGGGAGCGTCGGTTCGGCAGAGGACGTTCAGGGCATCGAAACGAGTTCCGCGGCAGTCTGGTCGACGGCATCGGCGAGGGGGCGCGACGCGTCGCTCAGCCACTGCTCGAGACCGAGTTCGAACGCGAGCGATGCCAGCCGGCCGAGGAGGAGCGCTTCGCGAGGGTTCGCGCCTCGGTCGAGGAGCGCCGCGCGAACGGCATCGGCGAGCCGGTCGTACTGGAGGAGCTCGCGCTCCCGGAGCTGCGACTCCCGCCGGATGATCCGATGGCGCCGAGCTATCGGTTCGCGCAGCGACTCGAGCTCGAGCGCGGCGCCCCGCAGGCCGAATCTGACCAGTTCGCTCGGGCGCGCGCCGTCGGGGGCGGCGGCGAGCGACGCGCCGACGACCTTCGGGAACTCCCTCTCCCGCAGGAACAGCACATCGCGCTTGTCGGCGAAGTGACGGAAGAACGTGCGCGTGGTCAGGCCGGCGCGCTCGACGATCTGCGGAACGGTCGTCTCCTGGTAGCCCTGTTCGTCGAACAGGGCCAGGGCGGACTCCTCGAGGCGGAGCGCGGCGTTCGGCGACCAGCGGGGCATGCCTCCATGATGACATGTCGTGTCATGAGAGGTACAGTGATGACACTGCATGTCATCAAACGAACGGACTCCCGTGTCTCTCCCCTCCTCGCCTCCAAACGTCGCCGCCGTGATTGATCGTCCGTTTGCCGACCTGTCCGTGCGCCCGGTCCCGTTCCCCGAGCCCGCCGCCGGTCAGCTCGCGGTGCGGGTCCGTGCGGTCGCGATCAATCCGCTCGACGCCATCGTGCAGTCCACCGGGAGGCTGATGTACGGCTGGCTCGACTACCCGGCGGTGCTCGGGGAGGACGTCGCCGGTGAGGTCGTCGCGGTCGGCGAGGGTGTCGACGCCTTCTCGGTCGGTGATCGTGTCTGCGCCTACGCGATGGGTATCGAGAAGGGGCGCGATGCTCTGGCGGGAGGCGGTTTCCAGCACTATGTCGCGGTGGAGGCGTCCATGACGGCGCGCCTCCCGTGGGACCTGTCGTTCACGGAGGCGGCTGTCCTTCCGCTCGCGTTCTCAACCGCAGCGGCGGCGCTCTTCGAGCGCTCGCAGCTCGGGCTGGACCACTCGACCCTGGGCTCCGCTCCTCCTCGCGACGAGATCGTCGTGATCTGGGGAGGCGCGACATCGGTGGGCGGCAACGCCATCCAACTGGCCAGGGCGGCCGGCTACCGGGTGATCACGACCGCGTCTCCCGCCAATCACGATCGGATGCGAGCGCTCGGTGCTGAAGCGGTCTTCGACTACCGCTCCCCGGATGTCGTGCGCGCGATCACCGAAGCAGTAGGAGGCTCGGCGGTCGCGGGCGTCGTGGCCATCGCTGCGGGGTCAGCCGAGCCTTGCGTGTCCATCGCCGCGCGGACGCGGGCCCGAAGAGTCGCGCTCACGAGTCCCTCCGTCTCCTTCTACGACCAGCCCCGGCACGGGGGCCTCTCCGTGCGCCGGGCGCGTCTCCTCTCGCGTCTGGTGCTCTCGAACATCCGGTTGCAGGCGCAGTGCGCGCTTCACGGGATTCGCGCGCGCTTCGTCTGGGGGAGTTCCATCGCGGACAGCCCCGTCGGGGCGGTCGTGTGGGGTGAGCACCTGCCGGTGGCGCTGGAAACCGGCGGGCATCGACCCGTCCCGTCGCCTCGGGTGATCGGGAGCGATCTGGGCGCCGCTCAGCGCGGGCTCGACCTGATGCGCCAGGGCGTATCCGCTGAGAAGCTCGTGATCGCGCTCGAGTAGACCGATCCCGCCGTCACGGAGCTTCCCGGTGGCGGAGGCTCTCCTCCGCGAAGTCCGCGATCAGCCGGCGCCGCACGGGATCGCGGAACGCCAGTTGGACCGGAACGCCGATCCGGGGCCGAGTCGGGTGCAGCCGGACCGTCGACGGCGTCACGAGCGGGGTCGACGCATAGAGCAGCGTCCAGCACTCGCCTGCCGCCACATGTCCGCTGACGGTGTCCTGCGGCGTCGTGAACGGCGGGCCGGGCAGCGGCGCGAATCCCGCTGCGGCGCAGGCTTCGAGAATGATCGCGTGGACGCCCGGATTCAGCCTGCCGTCTGCGAGGGAGAGGGGCAGCGCGGCGAGGTCGGCGAGGTCGATGCTGCCCGACGGGTCGGCCCATCGCGCGGGCACCGCGGCGACCAGGTCGTCCGTCCACAGGTGCCGCACGACGATGCCGTCCCGTCGTTCCGCAGCGCGGACGAATGCGACGTCCAGGGCGCCGGTCATGAGGTCATCGAGTTTGCGCGCGGTCGCCTTCGAGTCGAAGCGCAGCCGGACATCCGGGTGACCGGCGCGGAAGGCCCCGAGGATCGCGTCGAGTCGCGGCCCGAGCACATCGCTCGTGCCGATCCGCAGTTCGCCGCGCCGGCCGGCGACGAGATCCGCGGCCACTCGCTGCGACTCTTCGGCAGCAGCGAGCACCTTTCTGGCCTGCTTCAAGAAGACGATGCCCTCGGCGGTCAGGCTCACCCGTCGATGGGAGCGGTCGAACAACGGGAGGGACAACTCCCGTTCCAGCCTGGCGACCTGCTGGCTCACCGCCGCCTGAACGATGCCCAGGTCCTCCGCCGCCCGACCGAAGTGAAGGGTCTCGGCCACCGCCACGAAGTACCGGAGCTGACGCAGTTCCATTCGCCCTCCCGCCGGGGATCGATCACGCGGAGTGATCGTTCCGATTCCATTCTGGCCCTTGGTCGGCCGCATCCGGTCTTCTTACCGTGGTCACGCAAACGACAGAAAGGTACGCATCACCATGCGCGCAGTATTCAACGCCCCCGAGGACCCGATGCGCGTCGCCATTCGCGATGGCGCTCCCGAACCGGACCCCGCCCCGGACGAGGCGATCATCGAGGTGCACGCCTTCAGCCTCAATCGAGGCGAGCTCGCCCTCCTCGCTACGCGACCGGCGGCGTGGCGACCCGGCCAGGACGTTGCCGGAACCGTGATCCGCGCCGCGGCGAACGGAACCGGGCCGGCCGTGGGCTCCCGGGTCGTGGGCCTCGTCGAGCAAGCGGGATGGGCCGAACGGGTCGCCGTCGCCGCGGATCGGCTCGCCGAGATCCCCTCGGGCGTCGAGACCATCGCCGCCGCGACCCTCGGGATCGCCGGGAGGACAGCACTGAACACCGTCCGCCTGGGAGGCGCTCTGCTCGGCCGGCGCGTCCTGGTCATCGGGGCCGCAGGCGGACTCGGTCGTTTCCAGGTTCAGCTCGCGGCGCAGGGAGGCGCGGAAGTCGTCGCGGTCTCCCGACGCGCCGGCGCCGTTGCAGACCTCGGAGAGCTGGGCGCCGACGCGGTGGTCTCCCGAACCGAGGATGCTCCCGGGCTGTTCGACCTCGTCCTGGACGGGGTCGGCGGTCGCGCCACGGAGGCGGCGGTGCAGAAGGTCGCACCCTCCGGGACGGTTGTCCTCATCGGTGCTTCCGAGCGGGAGCCTGCCCGAGTGGCCCTGACGGACTTCTTCGGCCACGAGAACGCGGCACTCCGCACCTACTTCTCCTACGCGGAGCAGGCCCCCGTGAACGGTGACCTCTCCTTCCTTCTGGGCCTGCTGCGAGAGGGGCGTCTCCGCGCGGACATCGGCTTCACCGGCCCGTGGGAGACGCTCCCTCAGGCGCTCGACGCGCTCGCCGAGGGTCGCGTCGACGGTAAGGCGGTGCTCACCCTCCAGTGACGCCGTCCGGCAGCGCGGTGATCGCTCACCGCGCTGCCGCTGCCTGTCAGGCGCCCTTGCGCTTGATCGCGGCGACGTCACGGCCCGCGGTGTCGATGATCGACGCTGCGTCCGCCCAGCTGGAGGTGTCGACGGACAGGGCCGTCCGCAGGTACGCGGTCGTCAGACGCTGGAGGACCGCGACGCGGTCGGGGTTCTCATCCGTCGTCTCCGCCACCTCGTAGCCGGGGATCCCTCCGAGAGAGTGCTCGCCTCCGATGAGTGTGACGAGGTGTGTCGCGCCCGGGCTGTACGTGAAGGCGTCCGTGAACCAGTCGGGTCCCCGGCTCGACATGCGCGACTGGTCCTGGTCGCCCGCGACCACGAGCGTCGGCTTCGTCAGCGTGCTGAACGAGGGGTACATGAACGGGAAGGTGGCCTGGGCGAACGGGTGCAGGTGCGGGCCGCCGACCCCGGTCGCAGCAAGGAGGATCCCTCCGGACACGCGCGGGTCGGACAGGTCTTCGCCCTCGGATCCGTCGGGTCCGAGAACGCGGGCGCCCAAGAGGGACTGCGCGGTCTGCGCTCCCCACGAATGCCCGACCGCGGCCACGCGCGCCGGATCGACGCGTCCGCTGAGCCCCGGGACCGCCGAAACGAGGTCGTCGAGCTGGTCGAGGATGCGCTTGAGATCTGCGATGCGCTCGGTCCAGATGAGCGGGAACCGGGGGTCGTCGAAGCCGATCGCGTTGCGGCGCGAGTCGAGATGAGTGGGCTGGATCACCACGAAGCCCCGGGAGGCCCAGAACGCGGTCAGCGGCGCGTAGCCGTCGTGGTGCCAGCCGTTCCCGTGGGAGAAGAGGATCACGGGAAGGCGGGTGCCCTCCACGGGTGCAGAGATCCGGACCTGGAGAGGCAGGGGGCGGCCGGGGGCGGTGAGGCCGACGGGCGCGACCGAGATCACCGGGGAGGCGGGGCCGGCTGGCCTGTCGAGGTCGGCGATGAGGGAAACGGACACGGAAGAACCTTTCTCGGGCTGCGATAATCAAACGGAGCGTTGTTCCGAAAACTACCGGAACAATGTTCCGTTTAGCAATGACCGATCGTAGGAGGGTAGTCCGCCATGAGCGAAACCGTCCCAGCTTCGCGGAAGCGTGCCGACGCCAGGCGCAACGAGGATGCGGTGCTCAGCGCGGCGGCGGAAGTCTTCGCCCGTGCCGGCGTGGATGCGCCGGTCCGCGACATCGCGGTGCGGGCGGGGGTGGGCGTCGGGACGATCTACCGTCATTTCCCGACTCGGTCCGAGCTCGTCGTGGCCGTCTACCGGCATCAGGTCCGAGCCTGCGCGGACGCCGGGCCGCTGCTTCTCGCGTCATCCGCCACCGCGGAGGAAGCGCTGAGGCGGTGGGTCGACCTCTTCGTTGATTTCCTCGTGACGAAGCATGGCCTCGCGAACGCGCTACAGGGTGCGCAGGACGATGCAAGCGCCCTTCACTCGTTCTTCGTCGAGACACTCGTCCCGGTCTGCGGAGCGGTGCTCGCCGCGGCCGTCAAGGAGCGGCACCCCGGCGACGCGCCGCACCCGGACCCCTACGTGTTCCTCAAGGGCATCGGGAACCTCTGCATCGGTGCCGGCCGTGATCCCGGCTACGCCGAGCGGGACGCCGTGGGGTGGTTGGTCTCCGGAGCTCTGGCCGCGCCCGCCTGAGGCTTCGAGAATTATCCGCCGGCAGGAGGTGACGCGAGCCTGCGCGCCGCCTCGACGACGAATCGCCGGCGTCGGGCGCGCTCCTGGAGGTCGTCCGGGCCCGCTCCCGTGATCATCTCGGCGAGTTGCGGAACCGTCTGCCACCAAGCGGCCAGTGCGATGATCGCGAAGACCAGATGATCCGGGTCGAGGCTGCTGTCGAGCACGCCGTCCCGCTGCGCGGCCGCGAAGCGGGCGACCTTGTCCTGATAGTGGGCGGTCCGGCCGTCGAGGTCGGCGGGGGTCCCTCCCTGGAGGCCCTCCCATTGGAGGAGCCTGCTGAGCGCCGGGTGGGCCGCGTGGTAGTCGAAGGTGGCGCCCGCGAACTCGCCGATGTCATCGAGGCTCGCCCCGCTGAGCGCGACCGCGGAGGCGAGGCGTTCGAGTTCGGTCGAGAGCACGAGGCGCCACAGGGACTGCTTGTCGCCGAAGTAGCTGTACAGGCGCTCCTTGTTCACGCCCGCCTTCTCGGCGATCGCCGCGACGGTGGTCCCGTCGAGACCTCGTTCCGCGAATTCCGAGAGCGCGGCGTCGCGAAGCCGGCGTCGCGTCCCTTCGGTGTCCCAAGCCACGACGAGCAGCCTACCGGGGGTGCTTGGCCGCCCGGCTCGACCGTGGCTATAATCCAACTACAGCGTTGGAGTTGGAATTGGAGGATGTATGACCGGAACGGATCTGGCAAACGCGGATGAGCTCTTGGCGGGGTCGGGGTTGGTGGCGCTCGTGACGGGCGGCAACAGCGGTATCGGTTTCGAGATCGCCCGCGAGCTGCTGGCCAGGCGGGTCGAGGTCTGGATCGGGGCCCGCGATCGACGGAAGGGGGAGGCTGCAGCGCGCGAGCTCGGCTCGTCCGTTCGAGTCGTATCGCTTGATGTGACCGACCCGGCGACCATCGAAGCGGCTGCGGCGGAGATCGGCGATCTGGACATCCTGATCAACAACGCCGGGATCAACCCGGGCGGAGAAGACATCTCCGCAACCAGCGTCGACCAGCTGCGACGGGCATTCGAGACGAATGTCTTCGGTCTGGTCGCCGTGACGCAGGCGTTCCTTCCTGCACTGGAACGATCCATGCATCCGCGGATCGTGAACATCTCCAGCGGCACCGGCTCGCTGGCGTGGAACAGCGGGCCCAATCCTCAGTTCGACTGGGAGCGGGTGAAGGGCGGCGGCTTCGCCTACCGCATCTCGAAGACCGCGGTCAACGCGGCGACGCTGCTGGCCGCGCAGGCGTTGGGCGACCGGGTCAAGGTCAACGCACTGGCGCCCGGTCTGCGGCGCACGAACCTCCTTCCCGGTATGACCGCGGGCGGCGACCCGGCCGAGGCGGCCGGGGGCGCGGTGCGTCTCGCGCTCCTCCCAGACGACGGCCCGAGCGGGTCGCTCTGGTCCTGGGATGGTTCCCGCGTGCCGTGGTAGGCGGCTCGTGCCGCTCGCTCACACCCCCGCCCGCACCGCCGCGAACCCGTCCCGGATCGCGGCGACGAGCTGCCGCGCGGCCGCGGAGGGGCGGCGTGACGCGTCGTCCGCCGGCGTCGCCACGAGGATCGAGCGCACGAACGACGGGTCGTTGATCGGACGGAGCACGATGCCGGGGTGCTCAGCGGTCGTCGCGAGGCTGGGTATGAGGCCGATCACCATCCGTGCCGCGGTCATGCCCAGGAGGACCTGGAAGTCGTCCGTCCGGATCGCGACGTCGAGGCTGTGCCCCTCGGCCGCGAACGCGTCGGCGACGATGCGGTCCATGGCGTCGTCGGCGGCGGTCGCGAAGACCCAGCGCTCGTCGCGCAACGAGAGCAGGGCGGCGCGATCGACCGGGGCGCGCGACGCGAGCGGGTGCCCCGCCGGCAGGGCGAGCATCAGCGGATCGCGGTGCACCTCCGTCGTCACCACGTTCGGGCGGAAGGGCAGCTCGTAACCGGGCACGGTGTAGACGAGTGCCGCGTCGAGCGCGCCGCGGTTGATCCGGTCGACGAGGGCGGGGACCTCCTCCAGCAGGGCGTCGATCTCGATTCCGAGGTCGCCCACCCGGGAGGCGACGAACGGCAGGATGCTCGCGGCCGCGGTCGGGAAGGTGCCGAAGCGGAGCCGCACCCGCCCCAGCTGGCTGAACTCGCGAGCGTCGCCGATCGCCCGTTCGCTCAGGGTCAGGATCTCCTGCGCCCGCTCGAGGAGGAGCATGCCGACAGGCGTCAGCCGGCTGCCCCGGGGGGAACGAGCGAGCACGGGGGAGCCGACCAGCCGTTCCAGGTTCTTCAGGTGGTAGTCGACGGTGGGCTGGCCCCACCCCAGGCGGCGGGCGGCCGCGGTCACCGACCCCTCGGCGTGGACGGCTCTGAGAGCTTCGAACTGGCGCAGATCGGCCATCGTCGCCTCCCTGTCCTGTGTGCGCGATTCCCGCGTCGGGCGCGGAGTCACATACAGTGTATGTGGGTAGGGCGACGTTCTGGGGATTCTGACCGCGGAGCGCGACCCGCACCATGGAGGGATGGCACCCTCGCATCCCTCAGCGATCGACCGCTCGCGTCCGCTGCCGTCCGCCGCGGACCTCCGCCACTGGGAGACGCCGTACGCCGACGCTCTGGAGCGTCACGCCGCGCGCGGGCCCCTCGCGCTGATGGTGCCGGGACACGGAGGCGACGAGCTGGGTCTCTCCGCACGGCTGGCGGACTTCCTCGGGTCGCGTCCGCTGGAGCTCGACGTCCCGATGCTGATCGACGACATCGACCTCGGCGAGGACTCGCCGCTGAGGCGCTCCCTCGACCTCGCGGCGGACGCGTGGGGTGCGCGTCGCACCTGGTTCCTCACCGGAGGCGCGTCCCAGGCCAACCGGGTAGCCGCGCTGGCGGTGCGCGGGCTCGGCGAGAACATCCTGTCGCAGCGCAGCGCGCACTCCAGCTTCAGCGATGGCGTGCTCTCGGCGGGTCTGGTGCCCTCGTTCGTGCTGCCCTCCATCGACACGGACCACGGCGTGGCGCACGGCGTGTCGCCCGCCGCGCTCGACGACGCGCTGACCGCGGCGGCGAGCAGCGGACGTCCGGCGGACGCGGTCTACATCGTCTCGCCGAGCTACTTCGGCGCCGTCGCCGATGTCGCCGCTCTCGCGCAGGTGGCGCACGCCCAGGGCGCTCCGCTGATCGTCGACGGCGCGTGGGGGCCGCACTTCGGGTTCCACCCCGGCCTCCCGGAGTCGCCAGCGCGGCTCGGCGCGGATCTCGTGGTCTCGAGCACCCACAAGCTGGGAGGCTCGCTCACGCAGTCCGCCATGCTGCACCTCGGCCACGGCCCGTTCGCCGCTGCGCTCGAACCGCTCGTCGAACGGGCCGTCTCGATCACCGCCTCCACCTCGACGTCCGCGCTCCTGCTCGCCTCGCTCGATATCGCCCGGCACTCGCTCGCGACCGGCGCGGAGCTGATCGGCCGGTCGATCGCGGTCGCCGACGCGTTCCGGGAGGCGCTGCGCAGCGACCCGCGATTCGGCGTGCTCAGCGACGGGTTCGGCGCGTTCGGCGACATCGTCGCCGTCGATCCGCTGCGCGTGGCGATCGACGTGTCGGGGACCGGGGTCAGCGGCCACTGGCTGCGTCAGCGCCTCATCGACGCCGACAGGATCTTCTTCGAGATGTCGACCGCGACCTCCCTCGTCGCTCTCATCGGCGCGGGCAAGACCCCGGATCTCGGGCGGGCGCACCGGGCGCTTGCGGCGGCGGTCGACTCGGAGGAGGCACACGCCGAGCGAGCGGAGACGGCCGCCCACGAGTTCCCCGCGCTGCCCGAGTCGGGCGCGCTGCGCATGCTGCCCCGTGACGCCTTCTTCGCCGACACCGAGCTCGTGCCCGCGGCCGAGGCCGTGGGCCGGATCTCCGCCGACACCCTCGCCGCCTACCCGCCGGGGATCCCGAACCTCATCCCCGGCGAGGAGATCACGGCGCCGACCGTGGCCTTCCTTCAAGCGGTCGCCGCCTCCCCGTCGGGTTTCGTGCGCGGCGCGGTCGATCATAGAGTCGAGCGGTTCCGGGTGACCCGTCCGGACTGAGCCGGCACGAGGACAGCGACGCCGGCCCCACACCCGATCGGAGACGGCGACCCCACCAATCAAAGGAGACTGGTATGCCCACCATCGCTCAGCAGCTGCTGCGCCGAAAGCCCACGACGCCTCCCGGGACCGAGGAGGTGCACCTGAGACGCAGCATCGGCCTCTTCTCGCTGACCATGATCGGCGTGGGAGGGACGCTCGGCACGGGGATCTTCTTCATCCTGTCCCAGGCCGTCCCGGTCGCCGGGCCGGCGGTGATCTGGTCGTTCGTCATCGGAGGCGTGGTCGCCGGGCTCACGGCTCTGTGCTACGCCGAGATGGCGGGCGCGGTCCCGGCCTCCGGGTCGACCTACTCGTACGCGTACGCGACGCTCGGGGAGGGCACCGCGATGGCGGTCGGAGCGTGCCTGCTGCTCGAATACGGCGTCTCGACGGCAGCGGTCGCCGTGGGGTGGTCCCAGTACGTGAACCAGCTGCTCCAGAACCTCCTCGGCTGGCAGCTCCCGGTGCAGCTCTCCCAGGCTCCGGAGCAGGGAGGCATCGTCAACATCCCCGCGGTGATCGTCATCGTGCTGTGCTCGCTGCTGCTCCTGCGCGGCGCGCGCGAGTCGACCACGGTGAACAGCATCATGGTGGTCATCAAGATCGCCGTCGTGCTGTTCTTCTGCGCCGTCGCCTTCACGGGGTGGAACGCCGACCACTTCCACAACTTCGCGCCAGCCGGTTTCGCCGGCATCGTCGGCGGCGCGGGGATCATCTTCTTCTCGTTCGTCGGCCTCGACTCCGTGTCGACGGCCGGCGAGGAGGCGAAGAACCCGAAGCGGAACCTTCCGCTGGCGATCATCTTCGCGCTGCTGATCATCGTCGTGCTGTACGTGCTCACGAGCCTCGCGGCCCTCGGCGCCCAGGCCCCGGAGAAGTTCGCGAACCAGGATGCGGGACTCGCCGCGATCCTCCAGCACATCATCGGCGCGACCTGGCCGGGGACCATCGTGGCGATCGGGGCGATCATCTCGATCTTCTCGGTGACGCTGGTCGTGCTCTACGGGCAGACGCGCATCCTGTTCGCCATGTCGCGCGACGGGATGATCCCGCCCGTGTTCGCGAAGGTCGACCCGCGCTCGATGACGCCGGTGCAGAACACGGTCATCGTCATGATCGCCACGAGCATCCTCGCCGCCGTCGTGCCGATCGACTTCCTCGCCGAGATGACGAGCATCGGCACGCTCGTGGCCTTCCTCGTGGTGTCGCTCGGTGTCATCATCCTGCGCGTGCGCGAGCCGGAACTGGAGCGCGGCTTCCGCCTCCCGCTCGGCTGGACCATCCCCCTCCTGTCGATCGCGGGCTGCATCGCGATCATTACGCAGCTGCGGCTGATCACGATCATCGTGTTCCTGATCTGGACGGCCGCCTTCCTGGTCTTCTACTGGTTCTACGGGCGCAAGCACTCCAGGCTCCAGGTGGGGCAGCCGGTCGTCGAAGAGGCTCCCTACACGAGCAACGTCGCGCAGCCGAGCAAGAGCGAGATCCGCGAGGCGGCCGAGCGCCGGAAGGCGGGCCGGAGATGAGCATCGTCGTCGGGGTGGACCCCGCGCACCGCTCGGCCTCGGCGCTGCATCTCGCCGCGATGCTCGCGCGGTCGTCCGGCACCGGCCTGCTCGTCGCCGCCGTCGTCCCTCCCGCCTGGCCGACGACGGCGGGAGGCGCGGACGCCGAGTGGCGCCGCTACACCCGGGACAACGCGGACAGTGCGCTCGACCACGCTGCCGCGGTGCTCGGCACCTCGGTCGCGGCGGAATACGTCCTGCACGAGGCCCCGTCGGCCCGGCGCGGTCTGGTCGGGCTCGCCGAGGAGCGGGAGGCGGCGCTGATCGTCGTGGGCTCGGCGACCGACGGGCCGATCGGGCGCATCGCGCTCGGGGCCGAGAGCGACACGCTCCTCCACGCCTCACCGGTTCCCGTCGCGATCGCACCGCGGGGCTACCGGACGCAGCAGGGCTCGCGTGTCAGCCGCGTCACCGCGGCCTACCGGGGGACCGGCGCTTCGGCCGGTCTCGTGCTCGGCGCGGCCGCGGTCGCTGCGTCCGTCGGGGCTGAGCTGCGCATCGCCTCCTTCGCCGTCGTACCGCCCGACTCGGGCACATCGGGCGCCGGGCTCGACGCCGAGCAGGCCATCGCGGACACCTGGGCTGCGGACGTCGAGCGGCACGCGGCATCGGTGGTGCGCCGGGTGTCGGAGCTCGACGACGCTCCCGCCGTAGCGGGCGTCGCGATCGGGATGGGCGAGACGTGGGAGTCGGCCATGGCGGACGTCGCGTGGGAACCGGACGAGGTACTCGTCGTCGGCTCGAGCACGCTCGGCCCGATCGCACGCGTGTTCCTCGGCTCCCACGCCGCCAAGATCGTCCGCCACTCGCCCGTGCCGGTCGTCGTCGTCCCGCACGGCGTCGCCGCCCGGGAATCAGGCGCCGCCTGATCCGCTTCCGACCGAAGGACTCAGCCATGCCGCACCCCATCCTCGACCTCTTCCCGGCCGGGACTGTCGTCGACCGCGACGGCACCCTGGTGATCGCCGGCTGCCGGGTCGACGACCTCGCCCGGGAGTTCGGCACTCCCGCGATCGTCGTCGACGAAGGCTTCCTCCGGGCGCGTGCGCGCGAGTACCGCACCGCCCTCACGTCGCGCCGGCCGAACGCGCGCGTGGTCTTCGCCTCGAAGGCCTTCCCGGCGACCGCGGTGCAGCGTCTGATGGTGGAGGAGGGGCTCGGCCTGGACGTCGCGGGCGGCGGCGAGCTGCTCGGCGCGCTGCGCGCGGGCGTGGACCCGGCGCTCGTCGTCATGCACGGCAACGCCAAGACGACCGAGGAGCTGCGGATCGCGGTGGAGGCCGGGATCGGGCTCGTCGTGGTGGACAACGCGGACGATGTCGATCGGCTCGAGCAGCTGGTCGCGCCCGGGAAGGTCCAGGGCGTGCTCGTCCGCGTGGTCCCCGAGGTCGCGTCGTCGACGCACCCGCACGTGCAGACCGGGCAGGTGGGGTCGAAGTTCGGGCTGACCGCCGCGGCCGCGCGCCTCCTCATCGCCCGCATCGAGGCGAGCCCGCTGCTCGACATGCGTGGCGTGCACGCGCATGTCGGGTCGCAGATCATGGACGCCGCGGAGCTCGCCGCGGCCGTCGCGCCGCTCGCGGCACTCGGCGCCTTCCCGGTCTACGACCTGGGAGGCGGCCTCGGCGCCCGGTACACCTACGAGGACCGGCCGGCGTCGGTCGACGAGTACGTGGAGGCGCTGCTCGCGGCCGCCCGGGAGCATCTGCCCGCCGACGCCGAACTCATCATCGAGCCCGGCCGCAGCATGGTGAACGGGTCGGCGCTCACCCTCTACACGGTCACCACCGTCAAACGGGACGCCCGCACCTTCGTCGCCGTCGACGGCGGCATGGGCGACAACCTCGAGGTGGCGATGTACGGCCAGCGGTACGAGGCCGTGCTGGCCTGCCGCATGCACGACGAGGACGCCGAGGATGCGGTGGTCGTCGGCCGGCACTGCGAGTCGGGCGACGTGCTCATCGACCCGCTGCGCCTCCCCGCCGCGCGGGTCGGAGACCTCCTCGCCGTGCCGGCGACCGGGGCGTACACGCACACCATGGCGAACAACTACAACGGGTACCGGCGACCGCCCGTGGTCTTCGCGCACGACGGTGCGGCTCGGGCCGTCATCCGGCGGGAGACGTGGGAGGACCTGTTCGCCCGGGACGTGTGAGCACCTTCATCCGATCGCGACATCAGGCGGGCTTCGTCGCCACGCCGTCGAGCCAGAGGGTCTCGGACTCGTCCCGGTGGACGCCGTCGGTTCCGACGTGTTTGATGCTGATGGTCGGTCCCTTCTGGATCACATGGACCAGGGCCATGCCGTGCCCGCGGCCGAGCTCGTAGTCGTCCTTCAACCACGCGAGGATCGCGCCCGCCTTCGTCCCCGGGGCGTCGAGGCCCTTCTCATGCGCTATCCCGACGAGCTGACGCGGCGTCAGACCGGTCTTCTTTTTTCGGACCTCGGAGCCCTGTATTGGGAGCGCGGCTTCCTCCGCATGCTCGACTCCGTCGCGCGCTGTCTCTCGATCCTCGACCAGCGCGGATTGCTCCGCGTCCCCGACCCGGGCTGGCCGCGCAGCAGTTCGCCGGGATGCTGCTGTGGATCCCGAGCAACCGGGCGATGTTCGCCGTGACGGCGAAGCCCGTCGACGAGAGCGACCTGGCCCCCGTGATCGACGCCGGGGTCGCGGCCTTCCTGCGCGCGTACGGCAGCGGCTAGCGCGGAGCTTCGAACTCCTCACGATGCGGGGGAGAAGAGATACGTTTCTCTCAGGCACTGGCGCCGCCCGCCCGGCGCGCCTCCACTGAGCGGAAGGTGATCGATGGCTCGCATCGGCATCGTCGCCGAGCCACCCGGCGAGAACCGGGTCGCGGCGACTCCCACGACCGTCCCGCGACTGGTCGAACTCGGCTACCAGGTGGTGGTGGAGGCGGGGGCCGGGGAGCGCTCCTCCTTCTCGGATGCCGCGTACGCGCAGGCGGGGGCGACCATCGTCGACGGCGCGCACGCGTGGGCGTCGCCGATCGTCCTCAAGGTGAATCCGCCGGCCCGGGCGGAGATCGACCGGCTCTCGGACGGGGCGGTGCTCGTCGCGATGCTCAGTCCCGCGCTGAGCCCGGACCTCCTCTCCGCCCTCGCCACGCGAGGCCTCACCGCCATCGCTCTCGACGCCGTGCCGCGGATCTCGCGGGCGCAGTCCATGGACGTGCTGAGCTCGATGGCGAACATCAGCGGCTACCGGGCCGTGATCGAGGCGGCGAACGAGTTCGGCCGGTTCTTCACGGGGCAGGTGACCGCGGCGGGCAAGGTGCCGCCCGCCACGGTGCTCGTCGCGGGCGCGGGGGTCGCCGGTCTGGCGGCGATCGGCGCCGCCTCCAGCCTGGGCGCGATCGTGCGGGCGACGGACCCGCGGCCCGAGGTCGCCGACCAGGTGGCATCCATCGGCGGCGAGTACCTCCCGGTCGTGGTACCGGAGGAGTCGGTTCAGGCATCGGCGGACGGATACGCCAAGGCGACGAGCGAGGCCTACGACCGCCGCGCCGCGGAGCTGTACTCCGAGCAGGCCGCCGACGTCGACATCATCATCACGACGGCGCTCATCCCGGGCCGGCCGGCACCGCGCCTGATCACGAAGGCCGATGTGGCGTCGATGCGCCCGGGGAGCGTGATCGTCGACATGGCCGCGGCCCAGGGCGGCAACGTGGAGGGATCGGTCGCCGGTGAGCGCGTCGTGACCGAGAACGGGGTCGTGATCCTCGGCTACACGGACCTGCCCGGCCGGTTGCCGCAGCAGGCGTCCCAGCTGTTCGCCAACAACCTGGTCAGCCTCCTGAAGCTGCTCACGCCCGAGAAGGACGGCACGCTGACGCTCGACTTCGACGATGTCGTGCAGCGCACCGCGACGGTGGTGCGCGATGGCGTGATCACGTGGCCGCCGCCTCCCGTCGCCGTCTCGGCGGCGCCCGCGCGCGCACTGCCGGAACCTGTGGAGGGGCCGCCCGCCGAACAGAAGACGGCGTCGCCGGTAAGACGCGCTGCTCTCGTGGCGCTCGGCATCGCCGCGTTGTTCGCCGTCTGCGCCTTCGCGCCTCCACCGCTTCCGCAGCACTTCCTCGTGCTGACCCTGGCCGTCGTCGTCGGCTTCTACGTGATCGGCAACGTGGCGCACGCGCTGCACACGCCGCTGATGAGCGTGACCAACGCGATCTCGGGCATCATCATCGTCGGCGCCATGGTTCAGCTCCTGGTGCCGAACCCGCTCGTGCAGGTGCTCGCCGCGATCGCGGTGCTGCTGGCCAGCATCAACATCTTCGGCGGGTTCGCCGTGACGAGGCGGATGCTCGCGATGTTCCAGAAGGGGCAGGCGCGATGACGGCGGCGGGCGCGATCGCGAATGCGGCCTACATCGCTGCCGCGCTCTTGTTCATCCTGAGCCTCGCCGGGTTGAGCAAGCACGAGACGAGCCGCCGCGGAATCGGCTTCGGGATCGCCGGCATGACGATCGCGCTCGTGGCGACGGTGGCCCTCGTCGTGTCGGGCGCGTGGGGCGAGCCGCAGACGGTCGCCGGGCTGCTCCTCCTCGTCGTCGCCGTGATCGTGGGTGCGGCGATCGGGCTCTGGCGGGCTCGCGTCGTCCGGATGACGGGCATGCCCGAGCTCATCGCGCTGCTGCACTCGTTCGTCGGCCTGGCCGCCGTGCTCGTCGGCTGGAACGGCGCCCTCTACGACGCCGGCGTCCCGTCTGCGCTGCAGGGCGTGCATCACGCGGAGGTGTTCGTCGGCGTCTTCATCGGCGCGGTGACGTTCACCGGGTCCATCGTCGCCTTCCTCAAGCTGTCGGCGCGGATGCCGTCGAGGCCGCTGATGCTGCCGGGCAAGAACCTCCTCAACGTCGGTGCGCTGGTCCTCTTCGTGATCCTGACCGTCTGGTACGTGGTCACCCCGCAGCTGTGGCTCCTCGTCGTCGTCACCCTCGTCGCGCTCGCGCTCGGCTGGCACCTGGTGGCCTCCATCGGGGGCGGCGACATGCCGGTCGTCATCTCGATGCTGAACAGCTACTCCGGCTGGGCGGCGGCCGCGGCCGGCTTCCTGCTCGACAACGATCTACTGATCGTCACGGGTGCTCTCGTCGGCTCCTCGGGCGCCTATCTCAGCTACATCATGTGCAAGGCGATGAACCGCTCCTTCCTCTCGGTCATCGCGGGCGGGTTCGGCATCGAGGCGCCGAAACCGAGCGACGACGTGCTCGGGGAGCATTCCGAGACCGACGCGAAGTCGGTCGCGGACGCGCTCGCCGATGCCTCCCGGGTGATCATCACCCCCGGGTACGGCATGGCTGTGGCGCAGGCGCAGCACGGCGTGGCCGAGCTCGCCCAGCGGCTCCGCGACCGCGGCGTCGACGTGCGGTTCGGCATCCACCCGGTGGCCGGGCGCCTGCCCGGGCACATGAACGTGCTCCTCGCCGAGGCGAAGGTGCCCTACGACATCGTGCTCGAGATGGACGAGATCAACGACGACTTCGCGGGGACCGACGTCGTCCTCGTCATCGGTGCGAACGACACCGTCAACCCGGCCGCGTCCGAGGACCCCGGGAGCCCGATCGCGGGCATGCCCGTACTGCGGGTGTGGGAGGCGCGACAGGTGGTCGTGTTCAAACGCTCGATGGCCTCCGGGTACGCGGGCGTGCCGAACCCGCTGTTCTACCGCGAGAACACCCGCATGCTCTTCGGCGACGCCCGCGAGAAGGTGGACGAGATCGTCTTCGAGCTGTCGCGCATCGAAGCGACGACGTGAGGACGGAACCGCTACCCTGCCTCACCCTCGCGGCGCCACCGCGAGCTTGGACCGCACCTTGATCACCGGCGGGGTCTCGGCGCTCATCTCCGGGAGGGCCGCCAGGGAGAACTCCTCGACGGCGCCCGGCCGGAACACCAGGCACTCCGTCGACCCGCCGAACTGGAAGCAGCCGAGCTCGTCGCCCTTCTCCACGTGGTGTCCGGGCACGATGTCCTCGCCGATCAGGCAGGACGACACCTCCACCATGCCGACCGGCACGACGGCCATCAGGCCGATCGCCGGGTTGTCGGCCTCGATGAGGATGATGGCGCGCGCCGCCACGTGGGCCAGATAGCCCTGCGAGACCTGCGCCTCCACCGCTTCGGCCCCCTCCGAGTCGGCCTCGGAGAAGTAGGTGCCCGGCTGGACGAAGGCGCGGACGATCGTGCCCGCGACGGGGCTGTGCCACCGGTGGTAGTTCAGGGCGCTGAGGAACCCCTGGTACACCGTGCCGCCGACGAACTGGTCGACCGATTCGTCGTCGGCGAGCATGTCCTGCAGCGAGTAGGGCTGGCTCTTGATCCAGAACTCGCTGTGGCGGGCCACCTCCCGGCTGATGCGGTAGGGGGTGGACTCGCAGGCGCTGACGATCACCGAGTCATCGTCGGGATCGGCGACGGGGCGGGCGCCGTCGGCGAGCCGGCGGGTGAAGAAGTCGTTCCAGGAGGTGAAGCCCCAGTGCGCGTCCTCCGGGTCGTGCTGGAACTGGTCGATGCCGACGACCTCACGGGCCTTCGGGGACATCCAGCCCTCGGGGGAGTCGTTGAGGACGTACAGGGAGGCGGGGCTGTTCAGGTACTCCGCCCACGCGTCGAGGACCTTCTTCAGGATCGCGTTGACCCGCGGGTCCCGGTAGGCGGCCATTCCCGACGGTGTGGCCATGGTCCAGTCGAGGATGCCCGTCAGCGGCGTGGTCACCATGGCGCCCTCGCTGAACTCGGGCGCCGTCGAGAGCACCTCGTCGATCAGGTGCAGCAGCTGACGGACGCTCGTGATGTGACGCTTGCTGTAGTGGCGCGTCTTCGGGACCTCCTCGATCATCCGCGTGAAGTACATGCGGATGATCCCGTCGCTCTCGACGAGGTCGGCGAACTCCTGGATCACCGGGTGCCGGAACGGCTCGTCCTCGTCGCCGAGACGGTCGATCCTCCCGTCCAGCCACTGCTCGAGCTCATCCTGCCCCTGGGGCAGCCAGCCGCCCTGCCGCTTCGGGTCCCGGTTCGTCGTTCGCATGCTCACGCGCACACCGTACGCCTCGGAACGACGGTCGCGGTCAGGCTGAACGGATCCTCACCAGGCGAGCGGCGCTCCGTCCCGGAAGAACCCTCCGGTCGGGCCGTCGTCCGGGAGGGTCGCCGCCCACACGACGCTTGCGGCCCCCTCGGCCAGCGGGCGGCCGCCTCCACCCATCTCGGTGTTCGTCCAGCCCGGGCAGACGGCGTTCACGAGGATGCGATCCGCGCGCAGCTCTCCCGCGAGCAGCCGGGTCAGGGCGTTGAGAGCCGCCTTCGAGATCGAGTAGGCCGGCAGGCCGCCGGTCATCCCGGCGATCGATCCGGCCTCGCTGCTGACGTTGACGATCCGGCCGTGCGCGCTGCGACGCAGCAGGGGGAGGAGCGCTTGGGTTGTCCGCCACGCGCCGAACAGATTGGTGTCGAGATCCGTGCGCGCCCGCCCGAGGTCGGCCGTCACAGCCGACTGGTCGGAGTCGTAGTCGATCGCCGCGTTGTTGACCAGGACGTCGAGACGGTCGTACCGCTCGCCGACCCAGCGGGCCATCGCCGCGACGCTGCCGTCATCGGCGACGTCGAGGGCGCACACGCTCACAGCGCTCGCCAGCTCGCCGAGCCTGTGAACGGCCTCCTCGCCCCGGCCGAGGTCGCGCGCACCCAGGATCACCCGGAATCCCCGCTCCGCCAGCGCCCGGACCACGCCGAAGCCGATCCCCCGGTTCGCGCCGGTGACGAGGGCGATCGGCGCGTCGTCGTTGGTCCGGCGCAGTGGCGAGGGCAGCGAAGGGTCCACGGGGGTCATGAGTCCATGATGCGCGGTCTCAGGCCGGCGCCGCTGTCGAGCCGCCCAGAGCGGGCGACAGGCTCTCGATGATGTCGGCCGCCGGAGAGGCTTGCGGCACGGCGTGCTCGTCGATGATCTCGACGATCCGCCGCTTCACGCGGCCGGGCTCGTCGGCGAAGCGAGCGGCCTCGGCCCAGAGCTCGGTCCAGATCCGCTCGAACGCCGGGTCGGCGGCGGCGCCCAGCCGGTCGACGCACAGACCGTAGATCTGGGCGCTCAGTGCGTCGTACAGGGACGCGAACGCGTCGCGGTCGCCCTGCGCCGCCCGGAGGAACAGGGAGCGCCACGTCTCGTTCGGCATCCCGACCCCCTCTGCGGCTGACATCACTACCACGATCCCGCACGGACGCAACAATTCGATGCCCCTTGTATTCGCTCCGAGAACGTGCCTCACCGGCGGCCCTGTCGGAGCGGAGAATGCGAGGCGCGGAGGCGGGACCTACGTCCCTCCCCGCCCCGGCTCCGATCGGCGGACCCTGAGCGCATGAGGACACGTGACGGCAAGCGCTCGAGAACCTTCGGGGACGACGACCGGGGACACCCCCGGTTCGCCCTGCTCGAGATGCTCCTCGTCTCCGCCGCGTGGTCGGTGCTGATGTTCGGCGTCGGCTGGGTGGCGCTCACCGCGACCGGGTCGCTCTTCGGGTCGGGAGTCGCTCAGCTCCTCCGCGTGTTCGGGGTCGTCAGCCCCTGATCGATCCGCCGTTGCGGTCCCCGCGCGGCCAGCGTCACGGGTTGCAGCTATCGCACCACTGCGGGTCGATGCTATGCGCGGGCCGCGGCACCGCCTCCCGGCGCGGGCACAACGCGCAGCCGTGGATGTCCGCGGAGATGGCGGCGGTCGGCTGCCCGCAGACGCTGCAGGGCAGTCCGCGCTGGACGTCCACGGCGCCGTAACCCGGGGTGCCGCAGTCGGGACAGTGCCGCCCGAGGCGGTTCGTCATCCGGTAGGACAGGTCGCGGATCACATCCCGGCGGGGTGGGTTGTTGTGCGCGCGGTAGTCAGCCTCGACACGGAGGCGGGGGCTTCGCCGCAGAAGGAGGCGGGCGATCGACTCCAGCTCGGACGCGGTCCGGATCCCCTTCCGGTGAACCGGCGGGTCGGCGTCGGTACTCAGCACCGCGGCCGTGGCGGGGAAGCCGAACCGTGTGGCGGCGCTCAACGCCTCCTCGGGGCTGGAGGCGGTCGCGGTCCCGTAGCCGGCGGTCGTGACGCGCGCGTTCTCGGTCACGGTGAGGCCGCTCTCGCGGTCGTGGAAGAGCAGCAGTTCGTGATGCAGGGTCAGGACCCCGAAGGTACTCGTGTAGGTCGCCTCGCTGGCGAGCCCGTACCGGGTTCCGGTGAGGACCATCCCCAGCTGCGCCTTCGCGAGCGCGGCCTGCCGCGGGCTCAGGGTGCGCGGGATGTCGCCGGTGAAGGTGCCGAAGCGGTCGGTGTCGATCCGCGCGGGTGCGATGACCCGGGCGCCGAGCTGGTCCGCGAACGCTTCGCGCGCCGCCTCCTCCTTGCCGTGCCGCGTGGCGAACACGATCGTCACGCCGCGGAACCCGGAGGGGGCGCTCACCGGAAGTACTCCGGCCGGGAGACCCGGGTGTCGGACACGAACATGACGCCGCTCCCGCCGCTCAGGAGGGTTCGGATCGCGTCGATGAGCGGCTCGGCCCGGTCGGGAGGGAGCACCGTGATCGTCATGCCGAGCGCGTCGTGATCGTTGAAGAGGTGGGGTCCGTTGTGGGCCCCGCCGTGGCCGACGCCGGAGACGCCCGACACGTTCGTGTAGCCGGTGGCGCCGGCCGACGCGATGAGTTCGCGGACGGCGGCGGTGGTGGCGGCCGGGGTGATGACCTCGATGCGCGTCATGGGGGTGAGCTCGGTCACGCGGGTTGTCCTTCCTCGGGGGTGAATCCGTATGGGGTGTAGCGGTGCCACACGTCGCCGGTCGTGGCGCGGGCGTGCAGGGTGATCCAGCCGCCGTCGAGCAGCCGGCGCAGGGTGTCCTCGGCCGAGACGATCCGGCCGATGCGGTCGAGCGGCGCCTGGATGAGGACGCTCAGCCGCAGGGGCTGGTGCAGGAGGCGGCTGCCGGCCGCCACGGACTGCCAGGGGAGACCGCTGCGCAGGTCGCCGAGGTGCCCGGCGAGCACCCCGATGTCTCCCACCGGGTTGTGCACCGTCTTGCTGCCTGCGCCGTAGCGATCGGGCAGCACCGTGGAGAAGTAGTACTGGGCGTTGATCCACTGGGCCACGATGAGCGGCGCGGTCATGATGTTCTCGAGCCCCGACCCGTCGGGGTCGGCGGCGGGGTCGTAGTCGTGCAGGAAGACCCGTCGCTGCAGGTCGGCGCCGCGACTGATCGATCGCGGGCCGATCAGCAGGGCGGCATTCCCGGCCAGCCCGAGCTCGGGGAACATCTCGGCCCAGTCGTTCGCCCGCGCGCGGACCGAGGACGGCCGCGAGCCGCGCCGGGCACCCGGCAGCGCCGCCGTCCGCTCCCGGGTGAGCCGGTCCGCGGCGCGCTCGGCCTCGCGCTCGAGGGCCGACACGCGCTCGCGGTGGGACGCGGGCACGAGGTGCGGGTCGAGAAGGGTCAGCCGGTCGGTGGTCGTGTCGTGCTCGGCGGCAGCGAACCAGGTGCTCTCGGGAATCCGGATGCCCCGCTCGGCCAGTCCGGCCCGGACCTCCGGGTCGTTGAACACCGCTGCCGCGGCGCGCGCGTTGACGCCGCCCGGGTTGCCGCCGCAGGCGCCGCAATCCAGAGCAGCCCGGTACAGGTTGTTCGTCGTCGTCGAGCGGTGCCCCACGAAGACCACGAGGGGGGCGAACGCCGTGAGGCCCGTCATCCGGCAGGCCGTCTCGGCGAGGGCGATCCGCTCCTCGAGGTCGAGGCGTTCGCAGATGTCGACCGTCGTGGCCACCGCGGCAGCGCCGTCGCGGCCGGTGCGCGCGGTGAGCGACCGCACGATCGCGGCGACGGGTGCCGCCCAGCCCGAGATCTCCGCCCAGCTGAAGGAGGCGATCGGCGTGGAGGCGACGGTCCGGCCGGCCGAGGCGCGGGCAGCGCGATCGCTCAGACGCCCGCCCTGGTGCCGCGCCTCCTCCCGGTCGACCGCCACCTCCCCGCTCGGGATGCCGGAGCTGAGCAGGGCCGGGAACTGTTCGCTCGTCACGGTCGAATTCAGCCCGGTGTGGAGGAGGGGGATGCCGAAGAACCCGGCCATGCCGAGAGTGCTGATCCCCGGGTCTTGCTCGAGCTGGCGCCGCATGCCCTCCGACCGCACGTCGATGCAGAACAGGAGCTGGGACTCCGGCTCCGCGGTCGACGGCGCGGCCGTCTCGAGGCGGCGGAGGAGATCCGACCGGTAGGCGCACTCGGCGGCGGTCTGCCACAAGAGCCTCCGCGTGGCCGGGTCGAGGGCGGCGACGACGTGGAACGACAGGGCGCGACCGGCCTGCGTCCCGAAGCAGTGGTCGCTCACGTCCGCCACCCAGGACGCGTCCGGTCGCCAGCCGGCGCTCTCCGGCGGGGGAGGGGCGCTCAGGTCGTGGCCGAGCGCGTCGAGGAGGGACAGGCGCATCGCCAGGTAGTCGGTGAGGGTCGCGTCGCCGGTGCGCGTCGCGCGCCAGGCGAGGTGTGCGGCCCACCCGGGGAGGCCGTCGAGCTGAGCGTCGAGCAGTCGATCGAGATCGTCGACGCCCCGGCCGTCCCAGCCGTTGCGGTGGAGGACGGTCGCGATGGCGTCGCCCGCGTCACGTGGAAGCGCTCGAAGCACCCGTCGCGCGGATCGCGGGAGGAGGCGGTCGCCCTCCGCCACGGCGAGGAAGCGCGCGAACAGGCCGTCGGCCCGCGGGGGCGCCCAGTACGGGTCGCCGTACAGCCGGCTCAGCAGGTGGGAGAGGTAGTCGTCGACGTCGCGGGCCTGCTCGTGCTCGCGCGAACCGCGATCGGGGTCGTCCGCCGGCGCGTGCAGCAACGCGCAGATCGCGATGTCGATCCCGGTCGCGGTGCGGTCACCGGCGGTGAGTGCTCCGATCGCCGCCACCTCGGGGAGGAGCATCCCGATGGCCGTCCGCAGGGCCGATGGCGGGATGGATCCCGTCTCGTACTCCCGGAGGTACGCCGCCTCCGCCCGGGTCGGGGCTCCGTGCGGGAGCTCGGCGAACGGCACGGCCACCGAACCGGCGAGCGGGTTCACGGCGATGAACGACCCCAGGGGCCAGACGGGTGCGATGGATCGAGCGGTCCGGGCGACGTGCGCACGGATCTCGGGAGCGGAGTAGAGGGTCATGCGAGCTCCTCGGAGGGGTGGAGGACGAAGGCGGGCTGCATCGTGGGGGCGGGACGCCGGCGGCCGCGCGCCCGGAGCGGCCGGAGCGGGGTCACCGCGATGCGGGAGAGCAGGGCATACACAGGGGAGGCGGTGGCGGGGCGAAGGCGCGGAGCGAGGCTGATGAGCGCCACCAGCGCCAACGGGAGGAGGAGGACCCACCCCGGTGCGACCCATCCGACCCCCGGGACGTCACTCGCGATGAGCGCGGAGAACGCGTGCACGGCCTCGACGTAGACTGCGGAACCCGCGGCGATGCCGGCGACGACGAGAGCCTTCTTGGCGGGCCCCCAGGCGGTGCGGGTCAGGAGTGCCTCGGCGAGGACGGCCGCAGCGATCCACCCGTACACGGCGAGCACGAGGCCGGAGGTGTCGGTTCCCGCGACAGCGGCCGTCAGGGCGATCGCCGCGCCCGGGACGCCGGCCGCCGTCAGCATCGCGCCGAGCCGGTGTCCGCGCGACGGGGTTCGCAGAGCATCGGGAGCACCGGCAGCCGCCCGGATCCGGTCGATCTGGCCGCCGGCGCCGAGGAAGAGCCGGGCCTTGTAGATGCCGTGACCGATGAGGTGGAACACCGCGGCGCCCCAGGCCCCGACGCCGAGGGTCATCACCATGAACCCCATCTGCGCGGCCGTCGAGGCGACGAGGCGCCCCTTCAGATCGCCGTTCAGGAGGTACCCGGCGGCTCCGGCCAGCATCGTGAACGACCCGCACGCGAGGAGCACGATCATCGCGGCGGGCACGGCGGTCAGCACGCCGGCGAAGCGCAGCGCCAGGAATGTCGCCGCATTCACCACGCCCGCGTGCATGATCGCCGAGACCGGCGTGGGCGCGGCGAGCGTGGCGGGCAACCAGCGATGGAACGGCGCCTGCGCCGACCGCGACAGAGCGGCGATCGCGACCAGGAGGGCCGCCGCCGCGCGCACGGGAACCGGCAGTCCGGTCACCGACCCGGCGAGTCGGGTCCACGGGATGTCGCCACCCGACCCCGCGGCCAGCAGCGCCACCGCCGCCCAGAGCGCCGCGTCGCCGACGAGGAGGGCGACGCCGGTCCGCACGATGCCCGACCGCGCCTGCCCGGAAGCCGGACCGCTCGCGAGCAGCGTCAGCAGTGCCGCGCCCGCGGCGGACCAGGCGACGGCGAACCACAGCACGCTCGGCGCGATCACCACGCCGACGGAGGCGCCCGTCAGCGCGTTCACCGCGCCCACGAACCTCCGCTGGCCCGGGTCGGCCCGGAGGTGGCGGACCGAGAACCACTGGACCCACACGCTCAGGCCGGCGATGAACGGCCACGCGATGACCGCGAACCAGGGCAGCGCCACGAGTCCGAGCGGGCGCCCGGCCAGCACGGCGGCACCGAGCATGGCGCCGAGCGCTGAGCTGACCACGCCGACGCGGGCGACGACAGCCCCCGGGATGCGCGGCGTCATCGCCAGGAGCATCGGCAGAACCCAGGACAGCAGACCCCAGGAGACCTCCATGAGCACCTCATTTCTCGAATTGTGATACGCGAGAACCATAACCGGAAATGGATGTCGTGTAAAGATTGTCCAGTAATGAATGTCCGAGTGGCGGGAGGGAGTGGCCTAGCATGGACCCCATGGCGCAGTGGACGTTCCTCACCAACCACGCGCATGTTCTGCTCTGCGTGGCGAAAGCGCCCGAGATGCGCCTCCGCGAGATCGCCGACACCGTCGGGATCACGGAGCGGGCCGCGCTCCGGATCGTCACCGAGCTCGAGGAGGCGGGCTACCTCACGCGCACGCGGGACGGCCGCCGCAACCGCTACACGCTCAACCCGCAGATGCCGATGCGGCACCCCATGGACCAGGAGCACAACATCGGCGAGCTCGTCGGGTTGCTGGCGCCGGGCGACGCCACGGACTGATCCGCGCGGCCGTCTCGGTCTCTCACCGCTCGAGCGCGTCGATGGCCGCCTGGTTCGTTCCGTAGAGCGTGCGCCCGCCGACGAGGTCGAAGTGCTCCAGCCGCCGCTCCAGGTCGGGGCGCACGCGCGAGTAGTGGAGGGTGACGCCCTGGTCGGCGAGCCAGCCCTGGACGCTGTGGAATCGTTCGGCCGCCGTGATGTCGATGTCGGTGACCGCCTCCAGGTCGAGCACGAGATCGTGGAGGCGGTCCGGTCCCGCCTCGGTGACGGCCCGCTTGACGGCGTTCTCGAAGACGTCCGCGTTGGCGAAGAACAGCGGCGCAGCGAACCGGAGGACGATCAGCCCGGGCGCGGTCTGGGTGACCGGCCCCTCCACGGGCAGCAGGGAGTGGTCGGGCGACGCGGTGGTGCTCAGCACGTCGACGGCGGGGTTCGCAGCGCGCCGCGCCAGGTTGATGAGGGCGAGCACGACGGCGATGAGGATCCCGGCGACCGGGCCGATGAGGAGCGCGCTCAGGAAGCAGGCGACGGCGATGCCGAGCTCGAAGCGCGAGAGGCGCCACAGTTCGACGAACTCGCGGACGTCGAGCAGGGGCAGCACGGCCACGGCCACGATGGCGCCGATCGCGGGCGAGGGGATGTGCTCGAGGAGCGTCGTGCCGAAGACGATGAGCAGCAGTGTTCCGGCGGCCGTCACGAGAGCGGGCAGCTGGGTGCGCGAACCCGCGTGGTCCATCGCCGCCGTCCGCGAGGTCGACGAGCCGATCGTGAAACCGCCGGTCAGGCCCGAGGCGATATTGGCGGCGCCGAACGCCAGCAGGTCCCGGTTCGGATTCACCCGGTAGCCGCGGCGCTCGCCGAACGCGCGCGCGACGAGCAGGGCCTCGCCCATGGCCACCATGGTCAGCGAGAGCGCCGACGGCACGAGCCCGATCCACTCGGAGAGTCCGACCGCCGGCCACGCGAACGTCGGAGCCCCCTGCTTCACCGGCCCGAGCGTGGACACCCCGTGCTGCTCGATGCCGGCCAGGAACCCGACCGCGGTCGCGATCACGAGGACGATCAGTGCCCACGGGAGCCGCGGCGCGAACCGCCTCCCGAGCAGGAGGACGAGGAGGCAGCCGGCCGCGATGACGACGGACCAGATGTTCGGCCGCACGATCCCGCGGAACAGCTCCGCCCCACGGGTGAGGAAGTCGGCGCTGCTGGTGATCGGCACGCCGAGCATCGTCGCGATCTCGCTGAGCAGGATGTCGAGGGCGAGGCCGCCGACGAAGCCGACCAGGATCGGCTTGGACAGGAAATCGGCGAGGAACCCCAGGTTGAGCACCGCGAAGAGGATGAAGATGACGCCGCCGATGATCGCCTGGACCATCGCGAGGACGAGGTAGTGCGCCGTCCCCGCGATCGCGAGACCTCCGAGCGACGCCGCGACGAGCGCTGCGGCCGCGGCGTCCGGAGAGGCGACCAGCTGACGGGAGGAGGCGACGAGCGCGTAGACCACGGCCGGGACGATCAGGGCGTAGAGCCCGGCGGTGGGCGGGAGGCCGGCGATCTGGGCGTATCCGATGTTGACGGGCACCGAGATCGCGAGCAGCGTCACGCCGGCCAGCGCCTCCCCGGGCAGCGTGCGCAGCGTGAGGCCGGGCAGGACCCGGGGCAGTCTTCTCAGATCACCGACCACCCGTTGTCGCTCGGAAGGATCGCGCCGTTCACATTGGACGAGTCGTCGCTGAGCAGCCAGGCGATCGCGGCGGCGAGCTCCTCGGCGCTCGCCGGCTGCGGCACGTTCGTCTGAAGGTACGGACCCATCCGCTCCGTCGAATAGGGGGAGCGGAACTCCGCCTGGATGTTGGTGATGGTGGCCCCCGGCGCCACCGCGTTGCAGCGGACCCCGCGCGGGCCGTAGAAGAAGGCCGTGCTGCGGGTGAGGCCGATGACCGCGTGCTTGGACGCGGTGTAGGCCGCACCGGCCGCCGAGCCGCGCAACCCCGCCTCCGACGACACGTTGACGATCGTCCCGGCGCCGCGCTCGAGCATGCCGGGGAGGACGGCCCGGGTCAGGCGCATGACCGCGGTCAGATTGACGCGGAGCACCCGGTCCCAGAGGGCGTCCTCGACCTCGGCGGGAGGCAGGAAGTCGTCCATGATGCCGGCCACGTTCGCCAGCGACGTGATCTCGCCGTCCGCGATCTGCACGACCTCGGCGACGACCGTCTCGTCGCTGATGTCGCCCGCGACCGTGAGCAGCCGGTCGGAGCCGAGTTCGCTCGCGAGCTCGGTGAGCCGTTGCACGCTGATGTCGGTTCCGATCACGGTGGCGCCCTCCGCGAGGAGCCGCGTGGCCGTCGCCTTGCCGATGCCGGAACCGGCGCCCGTGACGATGACGCGCGCGCCGGCGAAGCGCCCCTCGACGATGTGTGTGCTCATGCTGGAGCCCTCCTGTGACGTTTCGGAACGCCGTCACGGTATCCGGGCGCGGTGACGCGGCCTCAGGGCCGAAGGTCCCGCGTGCGCCGGCCGCCGCCGGTCACAGCTCGAACGTGCGGGCCTCCCCGGTGTGGAGGAGCGCGGGCTGTCCCTCCACCATGATCCGGACCGGGTCCGCGTACCCCGGGGCGGAGCGGATCTCGAGCGAGCTGTGCGTCACGACGAGCCGCAGCCGGTGCGACCGGTACAGCACGCCGAACTCGAGGCGCTCGAGCTCGCTGGGGAGGAGCGGGTGGAACCACAGCATGTCGGCGCGCGTCTCGAGCCCGGCATAGCAGCGGGTCAGCAGGTCGACCGAGCCGGCCATGGCCGCGAGGTGGATGCCGTCGCGGGTCGTCCCTCCCTGGATGTCGGCGAGGTCGCTCTGGAGGGTGCGCTCGAGGAAGCGCCAGGAGCGTTCGCGGTCGCGCCGCGCCTCCAGCCAGGAGTGCACCACGTTCGAGAGCGTCGAGCCGTAGGTGGAGGTGCGCGAGTAGCGCTCGACGGTCCGGACGATGACGTCGGGGTCGAGCGCGTGCCCGAGGTGGGCGAGCAGCTCCCGCAGCTCCTCCGCCGAGAAGAGGTAGAGGAGCATGAGGCAGTCGGGCTGCTTCGAGACCTGGTACCGGTTGGTCGAGTCGCCCTCGGCGTCGAGGATCAGATCCATGCGCTGGATGTTCGGGTAGCGGGCGCGGTACGCGTCGAGGTCGAGCTGCTCGAGCCGGTCGTAGCCGTCGAACTGCGAGAGCGTGCCGTCGGCGTTGAAGACGATCCTCAGGCGCCGGGCGATGCGCGCCCACTCGTCGAGCTCGCCGGGCGAGATCCGGAGGGCGTCGTAGCAGCCGGTATCGGGCCGGGCCGAGAGGAGGCGGACCGTGTCCGCCGCGCGCAGCAGAACCCACGCCGTCATGACGTTGGTGTAGACGTTGTCGGTCAGTCCGCGGCCTGCGGCGTCGGGAGGACCGTCGTGGAACTCGTCGGGCCCCATCACTCCCCGGATCGAGTAGTTGCCCGTGGCCTCGTCCCACTCGGCCGCCGACGCGAAGCACCGCGCGATCTCGACGATGAGCTCGCCGCCCTCCTCGGCGAGGTACTCGGCGTCGCCGGTGGTCTGATAGAACTGCCACGCGCTGTAGGCCACGCCGAGCCCGACGTGCCGCTGGAGGTGCGAGTGGTCCGGCATCCACGCGCCGGCCAGCGGGTTGAACAGGCGGTCGGGGGTGACGTCCTCGCCGGTCGTGGCGCTCTGCCAGGGGAAGAGAGCGCCCGCGAGTCCGGCTGCTGCCGCAGCGAGGCGCGCCTGCGGCAGCCGCCGATGGCGGTAGCGCAGCAGTTCCCGGGTCAGGCCCGGGCGGCGGAGGGTGAGCACCGGATAGACGAAGAGCTCGTCCCAGAAGACGTGACCGCCGTACGCCTCGCCGTGAAGGCCGCGCGCCGGGACGCCGACGTCGAGATCGGGGTCCGCGCCGGCGAGGGTCTGGAGGAGGTGCATCGTGTTGAGAGCGAGGGCGACGCCGAGCGGGCCCTCGGGCTCGGTCGTCACGTCGAACACCGACCAGAGCTCCTCCCAGGCGCGGGCGTGCTCCTCCAGGATCTCGGCGAAGCGAGGGGCTCGGCCGGCCGCGGCCCGGGCGGCCGCCTCGGGGGACCGGATCGCCCGGTCGCGCGACGTGGAGACGGCGACGACCTTCTCGACCGTCAGCGGGCGGCCCTTCTCGAGCTCGATGTCGAACTCCTGGGCGATCGACGAGTCGTCCGTCACGGACTCCGGCGAGACGCCGAGAAGCGCGCTGCCGCGGTAGGCGCGCGTCCGCGCGACGAGGGCGATGTGCACGCCGGAGGCCACCGTCTCGCTCTCGCAGAGGAGGGTGTCCTCGGCGACGGCGCGCAGGTCGCGGACCGTGAGGTGAGTGCGATCGGCTCCCGCGTCGACACCGGTGCGGACGGCCAGGCGGCCGCTCCAGTTGCGCGCGGTGATGACGGCCTGGACGGCGCCGATGCGGCGGTCCGCTTGCGAGACGATGCGCCGGAACCGCAGAGACGTCTCGCGCCCCCGCTCATCCCGGACGGTGAAGGAGCGGGTGAGAAGGCCCTGCCGGAGGTCGAATTCCTGGTGGAACGACGCAGGCGACGCATCCTCGGCGCGGAGCCAGTCTCCGCCCTCGGGCCGGAAGAGCAGGGGGAGCCAGTTCGGCGCGTTCACGAGGGCCTCGTCGGCATGGGAGCCGCCCTCGCCGGAGTCGTAGACGCCCGCCAGATAGGTGCCGGGCCGATGGAGGCTGTCGCGGCGGGCCTCCTCGGCCGCTCCTCGGGTCGCCCAGTAGGTGTTGGCCAGGGTGCACAGGCTCTCCCGCGTCCGTTCGGCGGCCGGGTCGTACCCGGTGAAGCGCAGCAGCCAGGGGTCGCCTCCGTCGCGCGCGAGGATGAGACCCGGCGGCTCGGCCCCGAGCGCCGTGAGGTCCGGCACGATGAGGTCGGCCTCCCGACGCCGGAGCCCGGCGGCGTGCGCGGGTTCGGCGGCGCGGCCGACCACCACCGCGAACCCGGCCGCGACCGCCGCGGTGACACCGGCCTCCGAGTCCTCGACGAGGAGCGCCTCCTCGGGTGCGACGCCGATCCGCCGGCACGCCTCGACGAACAGCGCCGGGTCGGGCTTGGAGGGCAGCCCGAGGGCTTCCGCGTCGTTCCCGTCGACCAGCGCGTCCACGAGCGACAGCACGCCGGTCGGTTCGAGCACGCGGTTCGCGTTCTTGCTGGCCGTGGCGATCGCCACCCGCACCCCGGCGTCGCGGAGCGACCGGATGAACCGCGCGGCCCCGGGTTCGAGCGCGACCCCCTGGGTCGCGACGAGGTTCTCGAAGAGCTGCTGCTTGCGGCTCGCCAGCCGCTCGACGAGGCGCCCGGTGATCGCGTCGGCACCGACCCCTTTGGCCGCGAGAAGGGTCCGGACGCCGCTCTCCCGGCTCCGGCCGTCCACGGAGGTCGCGTAGTCGCGCGGGGTGAAAGGAGGCGCGGCGGGCGCGAGCTCCGGAAGCTCGGCGTCGAACAGCATCGTCCACGCGCGGAGGTGCAGCACCCGCGTGTTCGTGACCACCCCGTCCATGTCGAGCACAGCGCCGGCGAGCGCGCGGGGCAGCAGCGGCGTCATCCCGGCCCCGCTTCCCGGCGCGGCGTCCGCGGTCCCCGAACCGTCGGGGACGCTCAGGTGAAGATCGACCACTCGTCGCGCCGGAGCTGGGTGTGGGCGCCGCGGACGAGCAGGTACCAGAACTGCTCGTCGCGCCGGAGGTACTGGGCGGCCAGCGTCGAGTAGCTCCACTCGCCCTCCCGCATCGACCACCGGATCAGCGAGATGTGCTGCAGGCGGCGCAGGTAGGGGACCGCCGCGTAGTCGTCGCCACGCGGCTGGGGCGGTGTCACGCGCTCGGCGTTCGAGCTGCTCATGCTCTTACCGTGCGCATCCGCGGGCCGTCCGGCATAGGTCGAAGGTCACGCGGCTGCGTGTGCCCCGTCCGGGGGACCAACGACTCTTCACCCGGTTCGCCCCCTGCGACGACCATGGCCGCCAGGAGGTGGTCTCGCCTTGTACTCCACGGATACCCCGCGACAGGACCCCGTGACGGTGGTCCTGGAGGAGGCCGTCCCGGTGCGGATCGACTGGAACGGCTCGCGGTTCTACGTCGACGAGCCCCCGGTGCCGCGCGGGCGCCTCAAGTACACCCCCGAGGGTGAGGAGGCCGACCCTCGTTTCGTCACCGGCTGGAGCGTCGCGGCCAGCGCACCCGGCGGCGAGCACCACGTCTTCGTCCTCACGAGCGGTGACGGCGCCCGGTGGTGGCTGACCACGCTGGACCCGTGACCGCGCCGGTGCAGGAGCGCCCGACCCGCGAACCGATCGAGCTGCTGCTGCGCGATCTCAAGACGGGACGGGAGGGGCTCGGCAGCCGCGAGGCCGCTCACCGGCTCGAGGTCTCCGGGCCCAACGCCCTGCCGCGCGGCCGCCGCGCGAGCTGGGTCGCCGAGGTCCTCCGCCAGCTGACGCACCCCCTGGCCCTGCTGCTGTGGGCGGCCGCGGTGCTGGCCTGGATCGCCGGGACCCCGGTGCTGTCGTGGGCGATCCTCGGCGTCATCGCCATCAACGCCGCGGTCGCCTACCTGCAGGAGCGGCAGGCGCAGCGCGCCATCGAGGCCCTCGCCCGCTACCTGCCGCAGCAGGCGACGGTGCTGCGCGACGGCGCGGTCGCGACCGTCGCGGCCATCGAGCTCGTGCCCGGCGACGTTCTGCTCGTCGGCGAGGGCGACCGGGTGTCCGCGGACGCCCGGCTCATCGCGGGGAGCGTCGAGGTCGACCTGTCGGCGCTCACCGGGGAATCGGTCCCCGTCAGCCGGTCGGCCGGCGCCGTCGACACGGCCGACCGGCTCGTCGACGCCCCCGACGCGCTCTTCTCCGGCTCCCAGTGCCTCTCGGGGGAGGGGCGGGCCGTCGTGTTCGCGACCGGCGCCTCCACCGAGCTCGGCCGCATCGCGACCCTGTCCCGCCAGGGCCGCCCGACCGCCAGCCCGCTCGAACGTCAGGTCCGGCGCTCCACCTGGCTCATCGCCGGGGTGGCCGTCGGCGTGGGCCTCCTCTTCCTGCCGCTCGGGCTGTGGGCGGGGCTCTCCTTCTCCGAGGCGGCGATCTTCGCCATCGGCCTGCTGGTCGCGAACGTCCCCGAAGGACTGCTGCCGACGATCACTCTCGCGCTCGCCGTGGGCGTGCGGGTGCTCGCGCGGCAGGGCGCGCTCGTGAAGCAGCTGTCGGCGGTGGAGACGCTGGGCTCGACCACGGTCATCTGCACCGACAAGACGGGCACCCTGACGCAGAACGCCATGCGCGTGAATCAGTTGTGGTGCGGGGGCGCCGGCTACGACGCGGCCGCTCGCGACCCGGTGCTCCAGCCGCTCGCCGAGGTGATGGCGGACTGCAACCAGCTCGAGCGGACCTCCGACCCGATGGAGGTGGCGCTGCGCGACGGCGCCGCCGAGCTCGGCGTCGAGCCCGCTCCCCGCGTGGCGACGTTCGCCTTCGACCCGGAGCGGAAGCGCATGAGCGTCGTCAGCCGGCGCGGGGCGGCCCTCACCGTGCTCGTCAAGGGAGCGCCCGAGATGCTGCTCGGCCTGTGCGCGTCGACCTACGACGGGCGGGCGCGGCAGCCGATGTCCGGCGACGGTCGCAACGCGGTGCTGGAGGCGGTCGACGGCTTCGCCCGGCGCGGACTGCGGGTGCTGGCGCTGGCCGCGAAAGAGGTGGAGGTCGTGCCTCCCTCAGCCGAAGCCGCCGAGTCGGGCCTCTGCTTCCTCGGGCTCGTCGCGCTGCTCGATCCGCCGCGGCCCGAGGTCGCGGCGGCGGTGGCGGCCTGTCACAGCGCCGGGATCACCATCCACGTCGTGACGGGCGACAACGGCTCCACGGCCGCTGAGATCGCCCAGGAGGTCGGCATCGGCGCGGAGCGCGTCGTCAACGGGCCGGACGCCGACGCGATGTCGGAGCCGCAGCTAGACGAGCTGCTCGGGGCCCCGGGCGAGATCGTCTTCGCTCGGAGCTCGCCCGAGGGCAAGCTGCGCATCGCGGAGGCGCTTCAGGAGACCGGCCACACCGTGGCGATGACGGGCGACGGCGTCAACGATGCGCCCGCCCTCCACCGGGCCGACATCGGCGTCGCCATGGGTCGCTCCGGGACGGATGTCGCCCGCGAGGCCGCCACGATGATCCTCACCGACGACAACTTCGCCACGATCGTCACCGCCGTCCGGGAGGGGCGGCGCGCGTACGACAACCTCCGCAAGTTCGTGCTCTACATCTTCGTGCACGCGGTCCCCGAGGTCGCTCCGTTCCTCCTCTTCGCGCTGGCGGGCGGTCTCGTCCCGCTGCCGCTGACCGTGCTGCAGATCCTGGCGATCGACCTCGGGACAGAGATCCTCCCCGCGCTGGCGCTGGGCCGCGAGAAGGGCGAGCCCGACCTCATGTCGCGCCGGCCGCGGCCGCGTTCCGAGCCGCTCATCACGCGGCGCCTGCTCGTCCGCGCCTGGGCGCTGATGGGGACCATCTCGGCCGCGCTCGCCCTGGGCGTGTACTTCATCGTGCTCCGGTCCGGAGGCTGGTACCCCGGAGCCCCGGTCGACGCCGCGAGCCCGCTCCACGGCGTGTACCTCCAGGCGACGACGGCGACGTTCGCGACGATCGTCGCCTGCCAGGTGGGCACCGCGTTCGCGGCCCGGACCGAGCGCTCCTCGCTGCGCGCGCTGGGCGTCCTGAGCAACCGCCCGCTGCTCGGGGCGATCCTCGTGGAGCTCCTGTTCGTGGCGGCCTTCTGCTACCTGCCGCCGCTGCAGGCGATCTTCGGCACCGCCGCGCTCCCCGGCTGGGTGCTCCTCCTACTGATTCCGTGCCCCGTCATCGTCTGGTCCGCCGACGAGTTCGTGCGGTGGCTCGGGCGCCGCCGCGGCGCCCGGAGGAGCCGTCGCTGACGGCGGGGTCGCGGCGAGGTCGGGGACGCGCTCGGGCGCCGGCCGGCCGACGATGTCGTAGACGACCGCGCCATCCAGCGTCTCGGCCTCGATCAGCCGCGCCACCAGGGCGTCGAGAGCCCCGCGGTGGGTCGCGATGAGGTCGGCGGCGCGGCTCTCCGCCTCCCGGAGGAGACGCGACACCTCGGTGTCGACGGCGCGCTGGGTCTGCTCGGAGTAGGGGCGGTTGAGCGTCGCGCCGCTGGCGGTCGGGTCCTCGCCGGTCGGGTAGCCGACCGGGCCGAGCTCGTCCGACAGGCCGAAGTCGCGCACCATCCGCGTGGCGAGCGAGGTGGCCGCCGCGAGGTCGGCCGCGGCGCCTGTCGAGCCCTCCCCGTAGACGATCAGCTCGGCGGCGCGCCCTCCCAGCTCGGTCGTCAGGCGGTCGAGCAGCGCTCCCTCCTGCTGGATGCGGTGCTCGGCGACCGGGAGCTGCTCGGTCGCGCCGAGGGTCTCGCCGGCGGGGAGGATCGTGATGCGGTCGACGGGATCCGCCCGGTCGCACAGCGCCGCCACGATCGCGTGGCCGCACTCGTGGACGGCGACCTGCTGCTTCTCCTCGGCGAGCAGCACGCTCGAGCTCTCGCGCCTCCCGAGGATCAGGCGATCGCGCGCGGCCCCGAAGTCACGGCGCGCGATGGAGGTGCGCCCCGCCCGGACCGCCTCGATGGCGGCCTCGTTGGCGAGGTTCGCGAGGTCGGCTCCTGAGAACCCCGGCGTCGCCCGGGCGATCTGCCCGAGGTCGACGTCGGAGTCGAGCGGTTTGCCCTGGCAGTGCACCGCGAGGATGGCGGCCCGCTCCGCCGCGTTCGGGAGCGGGACCGTGATGTGCCGGTCGAACCGGCCGGGACGGAGCAGAGCGGGGTCGAGGATATCGGGCCGGTTCGTCGCTGCGAGCACGACCACGCCGCTGGAGGTCTCGAAGCCGTCCATCTCGGCGAGCAGCTGGTTGAGCGTCTGCTCCCGCTCGTCGTTGGCGGCGAACGAGCTCGCGCTGGAGCGGCGCTGACCGATCGCGTCGATCTCGTCGATGAACAGGATCGCGGGTGCGCTCGACCGGACCTTCTCGAACAGGTCGCGCACCCGGGAGGCGCCGACACCGACGAACATCTCGACGAAGCTCGAGCCGTCGACCGAGAAGAACGCGACCTGCGCCTCCCCGGCGACGGCCCGCGCGAGCAGGGTCTTGCCGGTGCCCGGCGGCCCGACGAGCAGGACGCCGCGGGGCGCCTTCGCGCCGAGCCTCCGGTACCGCTCCGGGTTCCGCAGGAAGTCGACGATCTCCGACACCTCGGCCTTCGCCCCCTCGTAGCCGGCGACATCGGCGAAGGTCGTCTGGGCGGGCGACGGCGTGAACAGCTTGGCGGACGAGCGGCCGACCCCGAAGAGGCCGCCGCTGCGCGACGCGCTCTTCGAGATGCGCGACCAGAACCAGATGATCAGCCCGATCGGCGCCAGGATGAGGAACCAGGTCAGCAGGGACGACCAGATCGATCCCTGGCTCGCCGGCTCGGCCGTCACGTCGACCTTGCCCGCGTGGAGGGTGCCGAGCAGCTGCTCCCCGGCGAGCGAGACCGGCACGACCGTCGTGTACGGCGCTCCGGACGAGAGGTCGCCGGTGACGGTCCCGTCGGTGCCGATCGTCGCGGTGGCGACCTTGTGCGCCTCCACATCGTTGAGGAAGGCGGAGTAGGTGAGCGTCTTCGTCTGCTGCCCCGCGGCGGCCGGGAGGAAGAGGGCTATTCCCGCGCCGATGAGGAGGAACGCGGTGAGCAGCCAGAGAATCCAGGATCGCCGTCGCGGAGGACCGGAGGAGGGGCTGCTCATCGGGCGTGCGCCGCCACGTAGTCGACGAAGCCGCCCACCGTGTCGAGGCGGCGGTAGTCCTGCTCCGGCGTGTCCACCCCGGTCGTGTCGGCGATCAGCTGGACCAGGCGCAGGAAGTCGAACGAGTCGATCTCGAGATCCTGGCGCAGCCGGGCTCCGTCGGTGAGCTCGCCCGGGTCGACGTCGGGCGCCACCTCCGCGAACGCGGCCTGGACGGCGGCTCGGGCCTGTCCG
The DNA here is from genome assembly GCF_009765225.1 of Leifsonia sp. AG29. Lineage (NCBI taxonomy): Bacteria > Bacillati > Actinomycetota > Actinomycetes > Micrococcales > Microbacteriaceae > Leifsonia > Leifsonia sp. AG29. The sequence goes on from NZ_VMSF01000001.1 coordinate 121,144, forward strand.
GTGTCCATCGGTCCTCCTCTGTTCACAGGGCTTCGGGCTTCTGGAGAAGCTCGTCGATCCGGCTGAGGAAGCGCGCCCCGCGCATCCCGTCGCTCACCCGGTGGTCGGCCGACAGCGTGGCCGTCACCGCGGGCCGGACCCCGACCATCCCGTCGTGCGCCCACGGCTGCTCGCTCACCCGGCCGAAGCCGACGAGCGCGACCTGGGGCGGGTAGATGACGCCGAGGACGCTGTCGACACCGAGCTCGCCGAGGTTCGTGACGGTGATCGTCGCCTCCGTCATCTCGGCGCGCTGCAGGCGCCCGGACCGGGCCCGGCCGACGACGTCGCGGAACCGCTCCATCAGCTCGTCGAGGGGGAGAGCATCCGCGTCGAGGATGGCCGGCGCGATGACGCCCCCGGTGCGCAGGGAGACGACCACGCCCAGGTGGACGCCCGCGCCGGCCACGAAGCGGCCGTCCGTGAAGAATCCGTTCATCTCCGGCATCTCCCGCGCGGCGAGGCTCGTGGCGCGGAGGAGCAGCACGGCGGGGACGAGTCTCGCGGCGACGGGCCGGGAGGCGTTCGCCTGCTCTAGCCAGGTCATCGCCGCGCGCAGGTCGATGGTGCAGGTGAGGTAGTAGTGCGGGATCGTCTTCTTCGACCGCGCCATGAGGGCGCCGATGGTGCGGCGGAGGCCCGCGGTGCGCTTGGCGGCCGCGCCCTCGGGCGGTCGATGCGCGGGCGCCGGCGCGCGCGTCGGCGCGGGGGGCGGCTCGGTCGTGCGGCGCTCCGCCGGCGCCTCGGGGCGTGCGAGGTCGGCCTCCGTGACGGCGCCGCCGGGCCCGGTTCCCGTTACGCCGGCCAGGTCGATTCCCGCCTCCGCCGCGAGCCGCCGCGCCCGCGGGGAGGAGCGGCGACGCCCGGCAGCCGAGGTGGCGGCCCGCGCGGGAGCGGCCTGGGCGGCCCGTTGGATGTCGGCACGCGTGACCGCCCCGGCCGTCCCGGTCCCGTGGACCGTCCGCAGGTCGACACCGGCCCGGTGAGCGAGTTCGCGCACCGGTGGCGTGGCCCGAGGAGGCGCGGCGTGGGGGGCGGCAGGGGGAGGCGCGGCGGGGGAAGGAGGCGCGGCGTGGGTCGGCGGCGCGGGGGTCGCGCCGGCGGACGCCGGGGTCGGCACGATCCGCGCGAGCGGGGCGCCCACCGGCAGCCGGTCGCCCTCGTGGGCGAGCAGCTCGGCGACCACCCCCTCCTCGAAGGTCTCCACGTCGATGACCGACTTGTCGGTGTCGACCGCCGCGACGAGCTGTCCCCGGTGCACCAGGTCGCCCGGCTTCACCATCCACTCGACGAGCGTGCCCTCCTCCATGTCTGCGCCGAGCGCCGGCATCGTGAACTCAGCCACGACCCACCGCCTGACGGGCCGCCGCGACGACGCGCTCGGCCGACGGGAACGCGGCGGCCTCGAGGTCCTTGGCGTACGGGATGGGGACCTCGGCGCTGCAGACGCGCCCCACCGGGGCGTCCAGGTCGTAGAACGCCTCCTCCGCGATACGCGCGGCGATCTCGGCCGAGAGGCTGCCGCTGCGCCACCCCTCGTCGACGACCACGGCGCGGTGCGTCTTCGCGACGCTGCCGAGGATCGTCGCGTCGTCGAGTGGGCGCAGCACGCGCAGGTCGATCACCTCGGCCTCGATCCCGTCGGTCGCGAGCGTCTCCGCCGCGTCGAGTGTCAAGGGGAGGGTGCCGCCGTAGGTGATGAGGGTCACGTCCGTGCCGGGCCGGCGAACGGCGGCGCGCTCGATGTCGACCGCGCCCGCGTCCTCGGGCAGCTCTCCGCTCACGGGGTAGAGCGACCCGTGCTCGAAGATCAGGACCGGGTCCGGGTCCTGGAGGGACGTCCAGAGCATTCCGCGGGCGTCCGCGAGCACCGCCGGCGCCAGGATCCGCAGCCCGGGGATGTGCGCGTACCAGCCCTCGAGGCTGTGCGAGTGCTGGGCGGCGAGCTGCCGCCCGGCACCGGTCGTCATCCGGATGACGAGGGGCACGCTGAACTGGCCGCCCGACATGTGCTGCAGGGTCGCGGCGTTGTTCATGATCTGATCCAGCGCGAGCAGGCTGAAGTTGACCGTCATGATCTCGACGATGGGGCGCATCCCGCCCAGGGCGGCTCCGATGCCGGCGCCGACGAATCCCGACTCCGACAGCGGGGTGTCCCGGATCCGCTCGGGACCGAACTCCTCGAGCAGCCCGAGACTCACGGCGAAGCAGCCCCCGTAGCGGCCCACGTCCTCGCCCATCAGGAAGACCCTCTCGTCGCGCTGGAGGGCGTCGCGCATCGCGGCGCGCATGGCCTCCCGGTACGTCGTCTTCATGACCGCGCCTCGCTGTACACGTAGCGCTCGAGGTCGGTCACCGGTTCCGGCGTGCCCGCCTCGGCGAAGGCGACGGCGTCGTCGATCTCCCGGGCGACCGCCTCCTCCAGGGTCTTCCGGTCGGCGTCCGAGAATGTCCCGCGCGCGACGAGCCGCGCGTGGAGCGCGTCGATCGGGTCGCGCTCCTTCCACACCTCCACCTCGGCCTTGTCGCGATACCGTTCCGGGTCGTACATGGAGTGGGCGCGGAACCGGTAGGTGCGGAGCTCGAGGAAGTGGGGGCCGCCGCCGGAGCGCACCGCGTCGATGGCCCGCGCGGCGGTCGCGGCGACCGCCTCCGCGTCCATCCCGTCCGCCGCCCACGCGGGGATCTCGTACGCCGACGCCTTCAGGGCGATGTCGGTCTCCGACTCGGAGCGGTCGAGCGCCGTGCCCATCGCGTAGAGGTTGTTCTCGCAGCAGAAGAGGACGGGCAGCTGCCACAGGGCCGCCAGGTTGAGGGCCTCGTGGAACTCGCCCTCCGCCACGGCGCCCTCGCCGAAGAAGCACACGGTGACCCGGTCGCGCCCCGACAGGTGCTCGGCGAGGGCGAGCCCGACCGCGAGCGGAAGGCCGCCCGCCACGATGGCGTTGCCGCCGTAGAAGCGGGTGTCGCGGTCGAACAGGTGCATCGAGCCTCCCCGGCCGAGGCAGCACCCCTCGGAGTTGCCGTACATCTCGGCGAGGATCGCCCGGGCGGAGACGCCTTTGAGCAGGGCGTGCCCGTGCTCGCGATAGGTGGCCACGACCGCGTCGTCCGGCCGCACCGCCGCCATGACGCCGGCCGCGACGGCCTCCTCGCCGATGTAGACGTGCATGAAGCCCCGGATCTTGGCCGCGCTGTACAGCTCGACGCACTTCTCCTCGAGTCGCCGGATGCGCACCATCTGGGTGAGGAGCTCGACCGGCTCGGCCGCGTCGGCGCTCATCGCGGCGCCTCCACCGTCGAGGTGTCGCCCTCGGGCAGCCCGAGCTCGCGGGCCTTGAGGAGGCGCCGGAGGATCTTGCCGCTCCGCGTGCGGGGCAGCGCGTCGGTGAACTCGACCGCCCGGGGAGCGACCGCCGGTCCGAGCCGCTTGCGCGCGAACCCGATGATGTCGAGCCGGAGCTCGTCGGAGGCGGTCCATCCGCTCCTCAGCTCGACGAACGCCTTCACGATCTCGCCGGCGACCGGGTCGGGGACGCCGATGGCGGCGGCCTCGGCGACCGCGGGGTGCTCCATGAGCGAGCTCTCGACCTCGAACGGGCCGATGAGGTGCCCCGACGACTTGATCACGTCGTCGCCGCGGCCGACGAACCAGAAGTACCCGTCCTCGTCGCGGCTGACCAGGTCGCCGGTGAGATACCACCCGCCGGCGAACGACGCCCGGTACCGGTCCTCGTCGCCGAGGTACCCGCGGAACATCGAGGGCCAGCCCGGCCGCAGCGCCAGCTCGCCGACGGCTCCGGGCTCGGCGACCAGCTCCGCCTCCCCGTCCCGGACCACGACCGCGCCGGCGTCGTCGCGGCGGACCACTCCGGCGACGATGCCCGGGAGGGGTCGCCCCATCGAGCCGGGACGGATGTCGGCCGCCAGCAGGTTCGCGATCATGATGCCGCCCGTCTCCGTCTGCCACCAGTTGTCGTGCACGGGCAGGCCGAGCGTGCGCAGCCCCCAGAGCACGACCTCCGGGTTGAGCGGTTCCCCGACGCTCGCCACGAAGCGCAGGCGCGACAGGTCGTGCCTGCCGATGACCTCCTCGCCGGCCTTCATGAGCATGCGCAGCGCCGTCGGAGCGGTGTACCAGACGGTCACATGCTGCTCCTCGAGGATCCGGTACCAGCGTTCGGCGTCCAGCTCCTCCTCGTCGACGATCGTCGTGACCCCGCGGACCAGCGGTGCGATGATCCCGTACGACGTGCCCGTCACCCAGCCGGGGTCGGCCGTGCACCAGTACACGTCGTCGGGGTGCAGGTCGAGCGCGAGGCGCCCGGTGGCGGAATGCGCCACCACGGCGTCGTGGACGTGGATCGCCCCCTTCGGGCGCCCCGTCGTGCCGCTGGTGAAGTGCAGGAGGGCCATGTCCTCCGGATCGGTGCGGACGATGGGCGCGGACGGGCCGGCGTCGAGCATCAGGCGCTGCAGGTCGAGGGTGCCGGGCGGGAGCTCGCCGCCCTCGCCGCCGTCGACGAGGAGCACGTGGGCGAGGTCCGGCAGCGCCTCCCTCACGGCCGCGACCTTCCTCCGGTACGCCGCCCGTGTCGTCACGAGCACGCGGGCCCCGCCGAGCGTCATGCGCTGCCGGATCGGCTCCGGTCCGAACGCGGAGAACAGCGGGCAGAACACGCTCGCGTTCTTCAGCGTGCCGAGCGCCGCGGTGTAGAGCTCCGGCCGGCGGCCCAGGAGGGAGAAGACGCGTTCCCCCCGGCCGACGCCCAGCCCGCGGAGCACGCTCGCGAAGCGATCCGTGGCCCGGGCGAGCTCGGCGAAGGTCGTGCTCTCGACCGTCCCGTCGCTGCGGACGAACCGCAGGGCGTGCTTGCCGGCGCCCGGGCCGGCGGCGTGACGGTCGACCGCCTCGTAGGCGATGTTCAGCCCGCCACCCGGGAGGCCGTCGAGCGAACGGCGCTCCGCCTCCCAGGTGAACGACTCGTAGGCCGCCTCGTAGTCGAGGAGGTTCGGGGCCACGCGCATGCGGATGAGGTCCTTGCGGATGATGCGCTGCTCCGTACTGCTCTGCACCGTCATGGGGTCAGCCAAACCGGCGCCCGCGCCGTCCGCCAGGGCCCAATGTCCCGTGGGTTCGGGCCGGGACCGCCCCGGCGTGCGGGACCTTCGGCCTCCACAGCGTGCCGCCGGGCGCCGAGACTGGGCGGCATCACCGGAGGGAGCACCGCCATGCGCGCAGCCGTCGTCACCCAGTTCCATGAGCCTCTCACGATCGAGGACCGTCCGATCCCCGCACCGGGACCCGGGGAGGTGCTGGTCCGGCTCGAGGCGTGCGGCCTCTGCCACACCGACATCCACGCCATCGACGGCGACTGGCCGGTCAAGCCGGCGCTGCCGTTCGTGCCCGGCCACGAGGGCGTCGGCATCATCGAACGGCTCGGCGACGGCGTGAGCACGCGCATCCTCGGGCAGCGGGTGGCGCTCCCGTGGCTCGGTCACGCGTGCGGGGAGTGCCGCTACTGCGTCGACGGGCGCGAGAACCTGTGCGAGCAGCAGTACAACACCGGCTACTCGCGCGACGGCGGATACGCGGAGTACACGCTCGCCGACGCCCGCTTCGCCGTTCCCGTCCCCGAGGGGATCCACCCGATGGAGGCGGCCCCGCTCACCTGCGCCGGCGTCACGACCTACGCGGCCGTCAAGGCGGCCCGGGTCGTCCCGGGCGAGCGCGTCGCGGTCTTCGGCATCGGCGGCCTCGGCCACCTGGCGATCCAGTACGCACGGCTGGTGGGTGCCCAGGTCGTGGCCGTCGACGTCAGCGAGGAGAAGCTCGACCTCGCGGTCGAGCTGGGGGCGGATCACGCCGTCAACGCGCACGACGTCGACCCGGCGGAGGCCATCCGGCATCTCGGGGGCGCCGACGTGGCGATCGTGCTCGCCGTCGCCCCGGGCGTCTTCGACCAGGCGTTCCGCTCGCTCAACCGGGGCGGGCGGCTCGTCCTGGTGTCCCTCCCGGCGGGCGGGAGCTTCACGGTCCCCGTCTTCGACACCGTGCTCCGGGGCATCTCGATCATCGGCTCGATCGTGGGCACCCGGCAGGATCTCGCCGAGGTGTTCGCGCTGCACGCAGCTGGCCGCACGCGCGTCGTGGCCGCGCCCCGCGACATCCGCCAGGTGAATCGCGCGGTCGCCGAGGTGCTCGCCGGGGAGGTGCCGGCGCGGCTCGTGTTCGTCTACGACTCCGCGCTCCCCGTGGAAGAGCCGTCCAGCGCGGCAGAGGCGTCGCGCGAGGGGTGACCGGCCGCCGAGCGGCTCAGGCGGGCTTCCCCGTCGGGACGAAGTGGTCGGCGAACCATGACGACGCGAGGCGGGCGACCTCCTCCAACGCGCCGGGCTCCTCGAAGAGGTGCGTGGCGCCGGGAACGATCTCGAGCCGCGTCGGGCAGTGCATGCGCGACTGGGCGAGCCGGTTGAGCTCGAGCACCTCGGTGTCGGCGCCGCCGACGATGAGGAGGGTCGGAGCGCGCACCCGTCCCAGACGGTCGCCGGCCAGGTCCGGGCGTCCGCCGCGCGAGACGACGGCCGTGACGCTCGATCCGGGCTCGGCGGCCGCCGTGAGCGCCGCCGCCGCTCCGGTGCTGGCACCGAAGTACGCGGCCGGGAGGTTCGCGGTGGCCGCCTCGTCGCGGGCCCACCGGGTGGCGACGCCGAGCCGCTCCGCCAGCAGGTCGATGTCGAAGACTAGCCGGCGGTCGTGCTCCTCCTCCGTGGTCAGGAGGTCGAGGAGCAGCGTGGCGATGCCGCGGCCGTTCAGCACCGACGCGACGTACCTGTTGCGGGGGCTGTGGCGCGAGCTGCCGCTTCCGTGGGCGAACAGCACCAGGCCGACCGGGTCCTCCGGGACGGTGAGCGAGGCGGCCAGCTCGGCCGACCCCGACCGCACGGTGACCTCCGGGTCGGACGCGGCCGCCCAGGACCCGGACGGCGCCGCGGCGGCCCGGGCGAGCAGCCGGACGACGTCCTCGTCGTCGGTCTGCGTGAAGTCGCGGTACGCCTGGCCGACCGCGAAGTACTCCTCGGGCTGCTCGAGGCAGACGACCTCGTCCGCTTCCGGGACGCGTGCCTCCGCCTCCACGGGCCCGACCGGTGCGGCGAGCACGACCCGTGCTGCGCCGAGCGACCGCGCGACGCGGCAGGCCGCGCGCGCCGTGGAGCCGGTGGCGATGCCGTCGTCCACGATCACGACCGTGCGGTCCGTCAGCGACAGGGGAGGCCGCCCCTCCCGGAAGCGGCGGCTCCGGCGTTCCAGCTCCGCCCGCTCCCGGCGCTCGACCGCCTCCACCTCCTCCGGAGGCACGCCCGTCATACGGAGCACGGCGTCGTCGAGGAGCCGCACGCCGCCCTCGCCGATGGCGCCCATCGCGAGCTCCGGCTGGTAGGGCACCCCCAGCTTGCGGACCACGAGGACGTCGAGCGGCGCGTGCAGCGCCGCCGCCACCTCGTAGGCGACGGGGACCCCGCCGCGCGGCAGGCCGAGCACGACCGGATGCTCCGCAGCAAGCGGCCGGAGGCGCGCCCCCAGCCGGCGCCCCGCCTGCGACCGGTCCGCGTACATGGTGCATCGCCTCCCGCCCCCGAACCTACGGTGCGGCCGGGTGCGGCAGGAGGGCCGGAGGTCCCGTCCTCCGCGTCCCCTGCCGTCCCGGGGGCGCGGCAGCGGGTCGAAAGCCCCTGTCCGCCCGGGCGTCCCCGGCCGTAGCGTGCCGCCGATGGCGCCCTGCGCCGTGGTGCGCCGCGGCCGACGATCGGAGGAAGCCCGTGGACGAGTACGTGGTGTGGTTCGAGGAGGTCGGGGTCGGCGACGTCCCGCGGGTGGGCGGCAAGAACGCATCGCTCGGCGAGATGATCCGGTCGCTGTCGACCGCGGGCATCCGGGTGCCGGGGGGCTTCGCGACCACCGCCTCCGCGTACCGGGCGTTCGTCGCGGCGAACCGGATCGAGCCAGCCATCCGGGAGCACGTCGCGCAATATCGCGCGGGGACGATCACGCTCCGGCAGGCGGGGGAGGCGCTGCGCCGGCTGTTCCTCGCGGGCGAGTTCCCGGCCGACATCGCCGAGGCGATCGTGGCGACCTACCGGGCCCTGGGGGAGCGCGCCGGGTCGGCCGCTCCCGCGGTGGCTGTGCGCAGCAGCGCGACCGCCGAGGACCTGCCGGAGGCGAGCTTCGCCGGTGCGCAGGAGACGTTCCTCAACGTTACGGGCGAGCGGGACCTGATGGATGCGTGCCGGCGGTGCTACGCCTCTCTGTTCACCGACCGGGCGATCAGCTACCGGGAGGTGCGCGGCTTCGACCACCTCCAGGTCGCCCTCTCGATCGGGGTCCAGACGATGGTCCGGTCGGACCTCGGCGGGTCCGGGGTCATGTTCTCGATCGACACCGAGACCGGCTTCCCGGAGGCCGTCGTCATCAGCGCAGCCTGGGGTCTCGGCGAGCTGGTCGTGCAGGGCTCGGTCGACCCCGACCGGTACCAGGTCTTCAAGCCGCTGCTCGACGAGCCCGGCGCCCGGCCGATCATCGAGAAGTCGCTCGGCGGCAAGGCCCACAAGATGGTCTACGGCGGGGGCGGAACCGCCCGGACCCGCACGATCGACACCCCGGTGCGCGAACGGCGGGCCTTCGTGCTGAGCGACGACGAGATCCTGCTCCTGGCCCGCTGGGCCCGGTCGGTGGAGGAGCACTACGGGCGCCCCATGGACATGGAGTGGGCGCGCGACGGCGCGACGGGCGAGCTCTTCCTCGTGCAGGCGCGACCCGAGACCGTCCAATCGGCGAAGAGCGGCTCGGTCTTCACGCAGCATCACCTGACGGGCACGGGGCCCCTGCTGCTCTCCGGCGCGGCGATCGGCGACTCCATAGCGACCGGGACGGCCTGCGTGATCCGCGACCCGTCCCAGATCGCGCGGTTCCGTGACGGCGCCGTGCTCGTCGCCGAGATGACCGACCCGGACTGGGTCGCGATCATCGCGCGGGCGTCGGGCATCATCACCGACCACGGAGGCTCGACGAGCCACGCCGCGATCGTCGCGCGCGAGCTCGGCATCCCCGCCGTCGTCGGCACGGGAACGGCGACCGAGACGCTCGAGGACGGCCGGACGGTCACCCTCTCGTGCGCCGAGGGCGACATCGGCCACGTCTACGACGGCGAGCTCGCCTTCGAGACCGAGGAGATCGACCTCGCCCGGGTGCCCGCGACCCGGACTCGGGTGTGCGTCAACGTCGCCAGCCCGGACGCGGCGTTCCGGTGGTGGCGCCTCCCGACGGCCGGGGTGGGGCTGGCGCGGATGGAGTTCATCGTCAACACCCTGATCGGCATCCACCCGATGGCGCTGGTGCACCCCGAGCGCGTGACCGATGAGTCGGACCGGGCGAGGATCGCCGAGCTGACCCGCGCATTCGACGACCCGAGGGAGTTCTTCGTCGAACGGCTCGCCCTCGGTATCGCCAAGCTGGCGGCGCCGTACCATCCGCACGATGTCGTGGTCCGGATGAGCGACTTCAAGGCCAACGAGTACGCGCACCTCCTCGGCGGATCCTCCTTCGAGACGCCCGAGGAGAACCCGATGCTCGGCTTCCGCGGCGCCTCCCGCTACTACGACCCGCGCTACCGGGAGGGATTCGCGCTGGAGTGCGCGGCCGTGAAACGGGCACGGGAGCGGATGGGGTTCGCGAACATCATCCCGATGGTGCCGTTCTGCCGGACGCCCGGCGAGGCCGACCGGGTGCTCGACGAGATGGCCGCGAACGGGCTGGCGCGGGGGGAGGCGGGCCTGCGGGTGTACATGATGTGCGAGATCCCCTCCAACGTGATCCGCGCCTCCGAGTTCGCCCGGCGCTTCGACGGCTTCTCGATCGGCTCGAACGACCTCACCCAGCTCGTGCTCGGCGTCGACCGCGACTCCGAGCAGCTGGCGGCCCTGTTCGACGAGCGCGACGCCGCCGTCGAGTGGATGATCGCCGAGGCGATCCGGAAGGCGCACGAGGCGGGCATCCCGATCGGGATCTGCGGGCAGGCGCCCAGCGACCACCCCGATTTCGCCGCCTTCCTCGTCGCGAACGGCATCGATTCGATCTCGCTCAACCCGGACAGCTTCCTGCGGACGGTGGGGCCGATCGCCCAGGCGGAGGCGCTCAGCGCTCCGGCCGCGGAACCCGTGATGCCGCGTGGCTAGGCGACGGTCGCTCTACGGCCGCGTCGCCGTGGTCACCGGGTCGACGCGCGGCCTGGGCTTCGCGCTGGCGCGCGAGCTCGGGAGGAACGGGGCGATGGTGGTCCTCGCCTCCCGGTCCGAGACCCACGTCGCTGCGGCGGTCCGGGCGCTCCGCGACGAGGGGCTCGAGGTGTCGGAGGTGCGCTGCGACACCCGGGAGCTCGACGACGTGGAGGCCCTCCGGGACCACGCGCAGCAGCGGGGCCGCCTCGACATCTGGGTCAACAACGCGGGTGTCGCGGGCGTCTACGGGCCGACCGCGTCCACCCCGGTCGACGACTTCGAGCGGGTGATCCGCACCAACATCGTGGGCACCTTCCACGGGGCGCGCGTGGCGCTGCCGGTCTTCCTCGAGCAGGGATCCGGCGACCTCGTCAACCTCTGGGGGCAGGGGGACAACGGACCCGTCGCCATGCAGAACGCCTACGCGTCGAGCAAGCGCTGGGTGCGGCAGTTCACCGAGACCCTGCAGCGCGAGACGAAGGGCACGCCGGTCCGGGTGCACGGCATGAACCCGGGCCTCGTCATGACGGACCTGCTGGGACACGTCACAGCGCAGGCGGGATACGAGCGGCGCCTCGCCGCGCTCCCGATCGTGGTGGCGCTCTGGGGCCAGACGCCGGCCGTCGCGGCTCGTCCGATCGTCGGGCTCGTGACCTCCCGCCGGCCCGTGTACCGCGATCTCTCCGGAGCGGGGCTCGTCGTGCGCGGCCTCCGCAACGCCCTGTCCGGGCGACTCCGTGAGGAGAACCGCATGGCGCTCGAGGTGACCACGGTGCCGCGACAGGAACGGCTCCCGGTGCGATGACGGGAGGTCCGGGAGCCCAGCAGATCGTCACGCTGACGATCAACCCGGCGCTCGACGTGAGCGCCTCCACCGACCGCGTGATCAGCGGGCACAAGCTCCGGTGCAGCGCGAGCCGGCTCGACCCGGGCGGAGGCGGCGTCAATGTCTCCCGGGTCGTGCGCCGGCTCGGCGGCCGCACGCTGGCGGTCTACACGGCCGGCGGCCCGGTGGGGGAGGCGTACCGGCGCCTGGTCGACGCCGAGCGGGTCCCGAGCCTGGTCGTCCCCATCCGCGGAGGCACCCGCCAGAGCTTCACCGTCGACGAGGCGTCGACCGGCGAGCAGTACCGGTTCGTCCTCGGTGGCCCGGAGCTGGACGCCGACGAGTGGGAGGCGTGCCTCGACTTCGTGGGCCAAGCGGCGACCGCGGGAGGGTACGTCGTCGCCAGCGGCAGCCTCCCGCCCGGTGTGCCCGACGACTTCTACGCCCGGGTGGTGCGCCTCGCACGCGATGTCGGTGCCTTCTGCATCGTGGACGCGACAGGGGCTGCGCTCGCGGCGGCGCTCGCCGAGCGGCCGTTCCTCGTGACACCCAGCAGGCGCGAGCTGGAGGGGCATGTCGGCTCGGCGCTCGACAGCGAACGAGCCGAGCGGGAGGCGGCCGGCGCGCTGATAGCGCAGGGGGCCGCCGATCATGTGGCGTTGACGCTCGGCGACCGGGGCGCGGTGCTCGTGTCGGCGGAGCGCGTGATGCGGCTGCCGGCCCCTCATGTGACGGCTGCCAGCACGGTCGGCGCGGGGGACAGCTTCGTCGCTGGGTTCGTGCTGCGGCTCGCGCAGGGGAGGTCCCTCGATGACGCCTTCCGGACGGCGGTCGCCGCCGGCAGCGCCGCGGTCTCGATGCCGGGGACCGAGCTGTGCCACCGGACCGACGTCGAGGCGCTGGAGGCAGCGCTCGGCCCGGTCGAGACCGTCCCCGTCGGCGGCGTCGACGCCGTCGGCAGCGTCGACGCGCTCTGACGGTCAGAACCCCGTCGGCTCGGTCTCCAGTTCCGGCGAGACCGGCTCGGCCTCGTGGCTGAGCGGCGTCAGGGCCGTCGTCTCGGGGATCCAGATCAGGGCGTCGTACCGCCGGCCCATCACGGTGGGCACGTAGTTCCCCGCTTCGCGCCGCGGGTCGTAGACGACGCCGACGGCGCGGTGGCCGCGCTCGCGCGTCAGCCACTCGCGGCCGGTCGCCGCGGCGAACGAGAGGACCGCTGGGCCGGTCAGGGTCCGGCCCAGAAGATCCTCGTGGCTGCCCGCCCGGGCGCCCGGCAGCCGGTACGCCGTCTCGGTCGATCCCCACGACCGCGCGGCGAGCACCGTCCCGCGTCGGGTCGCGAAGCCCAGGAGGAACACGTCGTCGAGGCCGTGGCGCTCGCGCAGGAGCTGACCGATGTTGACCATGCCGTCGCCGCCCATCGTGGTTCCGCGCGCATCGCCGACGTGCGTGTTGTGCGCCCAGATGACGCCCTTGCTGCCCGGGCCCGTGTGCTCCGCCAGCCGATCGGCCGTGTCCGCCATGTGGATGTCGCGGACGTTCCACGAGTCGCGGTCCCCGCGCAGCATCACGCGGTAGTAGTGCTCCGCGTCGGCCGCGACGAGGGCGTTCTGGAGCACGTCCAGCCGGGACTCGTCGTCCTCGAACCCCGGGGTCGGCAGTCCGGCGCGCTCGCGGACGCTGGTCAGGAGGGCGACCACGTCCGGCTCGCATGACCGCGGGACGAGCCGGGTCGCCCAGGCGTACTCCTGCGGGTCCTCCCCGTACGGCTCGAAGCAGCGCCAGGCGCGCAAGGCTCCGGGGAGGTCGTCCGGCGCGTTCGCCGCCAGCCAGTCGATCACCGCCTCGAGCGACTCCCAGAGCGAGTAGACGTCGAGCCCGTAGAAGCCGACGCGCTCCTCCGCCGGGCGCGCCATGTTGTACGTGTGCAGCCAGTCGAGGAAGTCGGCCACGTCGGTGTTGGCCCACATCCAGCGCGGCCAGCGATCGAACTCGCGGAGGAGCTCGCGGGCGTCCCGCCACTGCTCGACGTGGCCGCGCACCCAGCGGTCGATCCGGAAGCAGTCCGGCCAGTCCCCTTCGACGCCGATCCACCGGACGCCGTCCCCCTCGATCAGGCGCTTGGTCAGCGCCGCCCGCCACGCATAGAACTCGTGCGTGCCGTGGGAGGCCTCGCCGAGGCAGATGAACCGCGACCGCGCCGCCCGGCGGGCGAGCGCCTCCAGGTCGTCGGCGGTGGTCAGCGGGGCGGCGAGCTCGATCACGTCCTCGGCCGCCTCGCGGTCCTGCGGGTCGCCCGGCTCCGCACGGCGGCGCACCGGCCGGAGGGACGCCTCGCGGAGGAGCCGGACGACCTCCGAGTCCGGCGTCGGCGCGAAGTCGCGGTAGTAGTCGCCCACCGCGCGGAAGCCCGCGGGGAGCAGCACGCAGGAGAGCCGGTCCGCATCCTCGAGCTCCTCCACCGCGCCGGGAGCGATCACGGGCGCGGCGATGACGATCTCGCCGGCGCCGAGGCGGCGGGCGACGAGGGCGGCGACCCGTGCGGTCGCGCCGGTGGCGATCCCGTCGTCGACGATGACGGCCGTGCGCCCGCGCAGGTCGACGGGAGGCCGTCCCTCCCGGAACATCGCGAGCCGTTCCTCCAGGGTGCGGCGCTCGGTCCGCTCCGCGTCCTCGATCTCCTGCTCCGAGATCCAGCCTCGCGACACGATCGTGGGGTTCAGGACGCGCGCGCCGCCCTCGCCGATCGCCCCCATGGCGACCTCGGGCTGGCCCGGGAGACCCAGCTTGCGGACGACGATCACGTCGAGGGGGAGCTCGAGAGCCTCGGCGACCAGCGCGGCGACCGGGACGCCCCCTCGGGGGAGCCCGAGGACCACCGACTCGGATCCGCGCAGATCGATCAGGCGCTGCGCGAGCTGGTGTCCGGCCTGGATGCGATCCGCGAACATGGTGTCTCCTTCTCAGGGCTGAGTCGTGGCCGCCGCGTCGACCGTCTCGCCGAAGTCCGGCACCCGGGCGTGCCAGCCGAGTTCGCGGGCGATCCGGATGCGGAGGGCGTCCGACGCGCCCGGCTCGCCGTGCGTGAGGTAGACCGCCCGGGGCGCGGCCGGGGCCGTCCGCAGCCAGTCGATGAGCTGGGATGCGTCGGCGTGGGCCGAGAGCATCTCGAGGCTGTGCACCCGGGCGCGGATCGGGACGTCCTTGCCGTAGATCCGCAGCGACCGTTCGCCCCGTTTCAGCGCGGCGCCGCGGGTCCCGCCGGCCTGGAAGCCGGTCAGCACGATCGCGTTCCGCGCGTCGGGGCCGTAGGCGGCCACGTGGTGCAGAACGCGGCCGCCCTCGAGCATGCCGCTCGCCGAGATGATCACGGCCGGACCGCCGCGCAGGTTGAGCAGCTTGGACTCGTCGACCGAGCGGACGAGTGTCGCCAGCCCGTACATCGCCCGGAACTCGTCGGGCCGGAGGCGGTGCTCCTGCGGGTAGCGCGCATAGATCTCGGAGGCGTCGACGGCCATCGGGCTGTTGAGGAACACGGGCACCGCGGGGATGGCGCCGCGGGCGCGGAGCCGGCTGAGATGCAGCAGCAGCGTCTCGGCGCGGCCGACGGCGAACGCGGGCAGCAGCACCACGCCTCCGCGGCCGCAGACGTCGCTGACGATGCGGCCGAGCTCCTGCGCGGCGTCGACCGCGGGATGGATCCGGTCGCCGTAGGTGGACTCGCACACGAGGACGTCCGTCGCCTCCAGCGCACGGGGCGGCTGCATCAGAGCGTCGTCGACGCGGCCCAGGTCGCCCGTGAAGTGCAGTCGGCCGTCGGTCGTCGTGATGAGGGCCTGCGCGGCGCCGAGAATGTGGCCGGCGGGCGCGAACCGGACCGTGACCGCGCCGACGGTGAAGCGCTCGTCGAACGGATGGGGCTCGAACCGGGCGAGGGCCGCCTCCGCGTCCGCCTCCGTGTACAGCGGCTTCGGAGGCGAGTGCTTGGAGGTGTGGTGCCGGTCCGAGTACTGCGCCTGCTCCTCCAGCAGACGGCCGCTGTCGCGGAGGACCAGCCGGCTGAGCTCCAGCGTGCCGTAGGTCGAGTGGATGCGGCCGCGGAAACCGTCGCGCACGAGGGCCGGAAGGTAGCCGGTGTGGTCGAGGTGCGCGTGGGTCACGATGACGGCGTCGATCTCGGCGGGGTCGATGGGGAACGGACGCCAGTTGCGCTCGCGCAGCTGTTTGTAGCCCTGGAACAGTCCGCAGTCGACGAGGATTCGCGACGCCTCCGACTCGAGGAGGTAGCGCGACCCGGTGACCGTGTCCGTGGCGCCGAGGAAACGCAGTGTCGTGGTCACGGGGCCTCCGCATCTGGGACCGGTATCGGGCGGCGCCCTTGCGCCGCCCGGTACCGAGCCTCCCGTTCACGACCGCGGGCGAGCAGGGTCGAAAGACCCGCGCGGGGCTTTAGGCCCTGTTGGAGGTGATCGCCTGTGCGACATCCTTCAAACGTGGCCGCCGGAGCGTCCCGCACCCGCGATCGAAGTGGGGCGGATGGAACCCCGGCGACCGGACCTGCGCCGCGCTAGGGGGGCCTGTGCGGCGCAGGTCCACTCACGCCCTCAGGAGCCGAGCGACCGCAAGACCGGCTAGGCTTCAATATGTCACATGTGACATGGATACGAGAGGGGTGGGCGTGAGTCGCGCAGCACTCGGCGTGGTCACGCGGTTCGAATTGACCCGCACGCTCCGGAAACCGCAGTTCTGGGTCACCGCCCTGCTGTTGCCCGCGATCATGGCGGCTGCCGTGCTGATCGTCGCATGGGCAGGAGACGCGCGGCCCGAGGCGACGAAGCCGGTCTCCTTCGAGTACCGCGACCACTCCGGACTGATCTCCGAGACCGTCGCCTCGGCCCTGGGAGGGTCTCCCGCCCGGTCGGGCGCGCAGGGGCGGGCGCAGGCCGGAGAGATCGACGCATACATCGTCTTTCCCGTCGATCCGCTCCGCGAGCCGGTCACGATCGTTGCACAGGACCGGGGAATCATCGCCAACGGCGACTACGCCGCCGTGGCGGGCCAGCTCTTCACGGCCAGCGTCGACGCCACACTCGACTCCCCGAAGACTGTGGAGCTGGTTCGGGCGACCCCGCGAACCCAATTGAGCACGTTCGCTGCGGGACAACCAGCCGCAGGACTCGGAGCCATGATCGTCCCCGGTCTGCTGGCCATCCTGCTGGTGCTGATCGTGTCCCTGCTGGGCAACCAGATGCTCAACTCCACCGTGGAAGAGAAGGAGAACCGCATCAGTGAGATGCTGCTGGTCTCCCTTCCCGCCAGAGCGCTGATCATGGGCAAGATCCTGGCCCTTGCGCTGGTCGGTCTCATCCAGATCGGCATCCTCGCCGTCGGGTGCCTGATCATCTACATCTCCACCTCTTCGTGGCTGAAACTCGACGCGATCGGGATCACGACGGTGACGCTCGACCCTGTCCGCATCGGCGTCGGGCTGCTCCTGCTGGTCGGTGGGGTGCTCGTGATGACCGGGCTCCTCGTCCTGATCGGCGCGGCCATGCCGACCGCCAAGGATGCCGCCCCGAACTACACCGGGGTGGTCCTCTTCACGATCGTTCCGCTGTACCTGATCTCAACCATCCTGGTTAGCCCGAACAGCCCGGTGATACACGTCCTCACCTACTTCCCCCTGACGGCGCCGATGACGGCCTTGCTCCTCAACGCCACCGGCGCCCTCCACCCACTCGTCGGCGTCGGCATCGGTCTCGGCCTTCTGCTCATCGGAGCCGTGATCCTGCAGCTCGCGATCCGGACATTCCAACGCGGCGTCCTCCAGTTCGACCGTCCCCTGCGCCTGAAAGATCTCGGCGGCAGCGCCTAGGCACTTCTGAAGTGCCCCTCCACCAGGCTCGTCACGCGCCGTCGCGGGGCAGCAGGCGCCGCACACCGCCGCGTGCCAGCATCAGCACCACGATGAGCAGTGTCACCGAGAAGAACCCTCCGAGGTGGACCGCGTCGCCGAACACCAGATCGACGAGCTCGAGCACGAGCAGTTTGCTGCCCGGAAGCACGAGGAGCAGCGCGATCACGTTGACCGCTCGCACCCAGGCCCTCCCCGCCCCGCGGATCCGCGCGACGATGCGCTTCTTGACCGTGAGCACGACCTCCAGCACCGCTTTCAGCAGGACGGCGGTCAGCAGCGCGATGAGGAAGGTCTCGGAGATCACCTGGGGGAAGAGCTGGATGAAGACGCCGAGCACGACGAGGTAGACGAAGACGTCGACGAGGTCGACCGCACGGACGCGCATCAGAACGGCCAGATCACCGGCACCAGGGCCACGGCGACGACGAGGAACAGCAGCAGGAGCGGCAGCCCGAGCCTCCAGTAGTCGGTGAACCGCAGGCCGCTCGGACCCATGACCATGAAGTTCGCGGGCGTGGCGACCGGCGTGAGGAAGGCTGCGGCGCAGACCACCGCCATCGCCATGAGGAACGGCAGAGGCGAGACGTGCAGCGTCGCCGCGACCGAGACGGCGATCGGGGCGATGATCAGGGCGGTCGCGGTGTTGCTGATCAGCTGTCCGAAGACGGCCGCCACAACACACAGTGCGGCGAGCACAGCGGTCGGCCCGGCGCCTCCCACCCAGCCGATGAGCGCCGTGGCGATCGCTGCCGCCGTGCCGGTCTGCGTGATCGCGGTCGAGAGCGGGATCATCCCGGCGACGAGCAGGAGGGTCGTCCACGAGATCGACCGGTGCGCGCGCTCCACCGAGACCACCCGGGTGAGCACCATCGCGCCGGCGGCCAGCAGGCCGGTCACGGCGGGAGGGAACACCCCTGTCGCCAGGAGCACGACCATCGCCCCGAGGATCACGAGCGCTGTCCATGCCCGCCAGCCGAGCGGGGCCGCCTGGCGCCGGATCGCGTCCGGCTCGTCGACGACGAGCACGTCCGGGTCGGCGAGGTTGGCGTCCAGGTGCTCCCAGCGGCCCTCGAGCAGCAGCACGTCGCCGGGCTCGAGGAGGGTCTCCGCGTCCACCTGCTCGCCGCGGCGCTGCACCGCGAGCAGCACCAGGTCGCCGCTGTCGGTCACCATGCCGGGGAAGGCCCGCGAGCCGACGAGCGCGGATCGGGGCGGGACGAGCACCTCGGCGACACCCGCGTCGGCGCCGATCAGCGCCTCCCGGTCGAGTGACGGGTAGTCGCGCACCAGAGTCCGCGTGTGCTCGCTGAGGTCCTTGCTCATCGCGGTGGGCGTTCGGTCAGGGATCAGCCGCCTCCCGAAGAGGATGCACAGCACCGCAGACCCGATGAGCAGCGGCACCCCGACGAGGGCGAACTCGAAGAACCCGAACGGCCGGCCCGCCGACGCGGCGGCGTACTCGCTCAGGAGCACGTTGACCGGGCTTCCGGTGAGTGTCAGCAGCGAGCCGGCGTGCGCGCCGAACGCCAAAGGGAGGAGCAGCCGCCCCGGCGCCACCGAGATCCGGGAGGCGATCACCACGACGACCGGCAGCAGCGCGGCGACCGCGCCGTTGACGCTGATCAGCGCCGAGAGCACGGCGACCACGGCCATGACGAGGAACGTGAGACGCCGCGCCTCCCCGCCGCCACTATGCACGAGCTGCCGTCCCGTCCAGGCCGTGAGGCCCGACGAGTCGAGGCCCTCCGACACGACGAACAGCGAGGCGATGAGGATGACGGCGGGGTCGGCGAAGCCTGCGAACGCCTGCTGCAGGTCGAGCACCCCGGTGGCGAGCAGCGCGAGCGAGACGCCGACGGCCACGAGCCCGGTCGGGATGCGCCCGCTCAGGAACGCGACCACCGCAAGCAGCAGGATGACCACGGTGATGGCCGAGGCGCTCATGGGCGCACCCTAGCAACGCCCCGCCGCGGAAAGAAGCCTTTTTTGGACGGCCCGCCCGCGCCATACTGAGCGCACCCGGTGAGCCACCCGGCCGGCCCGGCGGAGGGAGAACCGTTGAGCGCAGAACCGTTGAGCACCGAGACGACCGCGGCGCGGACCAGCTGGCTCCCCCTGGTCATCGTGGTCCTCACCCAGGTCCAGGCGTCCTTCGCCGTCAACGCCCTCACCGTCTCGATGGCGGGGATCACGCACGACCTGCGGATCGCGGCGACGAGCGTCGGCACCGCGATCACGGCCGGCACGTTCGCGATGGCGGCGTTCATCCTGCTCGGGGCGAAGGTCGGCTCGCGATTCGGCAGCAAGGGCGTGTTCCAGATCGCCGTGACCGTGCATGCGCTCGCGATGCTCGGCGTCGCCCTGGCGCCCAACGGGACCGTGCTGTTCGTCGCCCAGGCCGCCTCCGGCGCGGTGATCGCGCTCATCGCGCCGGCCCTGACGGTGTTCATCGCGACGAACTACCACGGGAGGCAGCAGGCCACCGCGATCGGTCTGCTCGCGGCGGCCATCCCGCTGGCGGGCGTGCTCGCGCTGCTGATCGCCGGGACGTTCGCGACCACGATCGGGTGGCGGTGGTCGTTCCTCCTCATGGTGGCGCTGGGTGCGATCAATCTGGCGCTCAGCACGACCCTGCGTCGCGTGCCGTCCCAGCCCCTCCTCTCGATCGATTGGACCGGCGCGATCATCGCCGCCGTCTCGATCATCCTGCTCAGCTTCGGTTTCAGCGGTCTCGAGCCGTGGGGTCTCGTCATCGCGTCCGACGGGGCGCCGTTCAGCGTGCTCGGCCTGTCGCCGGCGCCGATCCTCGTGATCCTCGGACTGATCGGCGGCCAGCTGTTCTTCGTGTGGATCCGGCGACGTCAGAAGGCGGGCCGGCCGCGGATCTTCGACCTGCGCGTGCTGCGGTCGCGCTCCGAGCTGGCGATCACCGCCTGCATGGCGATCATGCTGTTCGTCGGCACCGCGGCGAACTTCCTCATCCCGCTCTACATGCAGGTGGTGCAGGGGCTCACCGGCATCGAGACGAGCTTCTCGATCATCCCGTACACGATCTCGATCTTCCTCGCCTCCACGTTCGTGGCGACGCTGTACGGCAGGTTCTCGCCGCGCCAGCTCGGCGCCGCCGGTTTCGTCGTGGTCGCGCTGGCCCTCGCGCTCCTGGCCTTCGCCATCCGCAACGAGTGGGGTCAGGCGCTCGTCGTCATCGGGCTCGTGCTGCTCGGCCTCGGCCAGGGCTCGATTGTCGCGCTCGTGTTCAACACCCTCCTGTCGCGCGCGCCGAAGCAGCTGGCGGGCGACGTCGGCGCGTGGCGCGGTCTCGTGCACAACCTGTCGGGGAGCGTCGGCATCGCCGTCATCAGCGTCTTCGCGGTGAGCGTGCTCACCGGACTCGTGGCCGCGCAGGCGCAGGACCATCCCGAACTGCGGCCCGCGCTCGTGGCCCAGGTCAACCTCGACAACGTGAACTTCGTCACCAACGACCACCTCAAGGACGTGCTCTCGAAGACCGACGCGTCGGCGTCGGAGGTCGACGCAGCGGTCGGGATCAACGAGAACGCCCGCCTGCAGGCCCTCAAGATCTCGCTGCTGTCGCTGGCCGTCCTGTCGCTGCTGGCGATCGTGCCCGCGACCCGGATGCCCGACAAGCTGCGCGACGAGCTCCCGGAGCAGGTGGAGCCCGACGACCCCGACGCCGTCGTGGATGACGACGAGGACAACGACGACGAACTCTCCACTCAGAAGCAGGAGGCCCGATGATGCCGGCACGACGGCCCGAGAAGCTCATCCCCGACACGTTCACGCCGGTGCCGTCCGTCGCGTGGCTGGAGGCGCTCGACATCGGCGTCGGCGACGGATCCGGTGGCGATCTCGACGCGCTCGGTCTCGCGATCTGGGAGGGCGGCGACGCGCCGGCCGAGCTGGAGTTCGACCTGGCTGCGCTCGAGCGGGCCGGGTTCACCGGCAAGAAGGGAGAGACGCTGGTCGTGCCGCAGGCGTCGGGGCCGGCCGTCGTGCTGGTCGGCGCCGGCCCCGCGGGGGAGGCGTCTCCTGCGACGCTGAGAGACGTGGCGGCGGCTTTCGCGCGGGCCACCGCACGGCACGCTCGGATCGGCCTCCGCGTTGAGGGCCGCGGCGGGGTCGACGCGACGGCCGCCGCGCGCGCTCTCATCGAGGGTGCCGTGCTGGCCCGCTATCGCTACCGCGTCCTTCGCGCTGAGCACAAGGAGGCGGTGCTCACCCGTCTCGAGCTGGCGCTGCCCGGGGCGGACGCCGCCGAGGTCGACCGTGGTGTGGTGGCCGCCGTGGCGTCGGTCCGCGCCTCCTGCGTCGCGCGCGATCTCGCAAACACGCCCCCCGGTCACCTGACCGCCGTCGACCTGGCCGCGGTGGCCGCCGAACTCGGCGCCTCCTTCGGTTTCACCGTCCAGGAGTTCGGCCGCGAGGCCCTGATCGAGCTCGGCTGCGGGGGCCTCCTCGGGGTCAACGCCGGCAGCGCGGAGGAACCGCGCATGATCCGGCTGAGCTACGGCAGCGGCGCCGGCCGCAGGCTCGCCCTGGTAGGCAAGGGCATCATGTACGACTCCGGTGGGATCTCGCTGAAGCCCTCCGACCCGATGCACCTCCTCATGAAGATGGACATGGGAGGCGCGGCCGCCATCCTCGGGGCGTTCACCGCGTTCCGCGATGTCGGGGTGGACGCCGACGTGTCGGCGTGGCTGATGTGCACCGACAACATGCCCTCCGGCTCGGCCTACAAGCTCGGCGACGTGCTCACCGCGCGCGGGGGCAAGACAGTGGAGGTGAAGAACACCGACGCCGAGGGCCGCCTCGTGATGATGGACGGACTCGTGCTCGCGACCGAGTGGGAGCCCGACGCCATCGTCGACATCGCCACGCTCACGGGCGCGGCGCTCATGGCGCTCGGCCCGCTGACCGCGGCGCTGTTCGCCAACGACGACACCCTCGCCGGGCGCGTGACCGAGGCCGCCGCCTCCACCGGCGAGCAGCTCTGGCGCCTCCCGCTGGAACGCGGCTACCGCAAGCAGCTCGACTCCGACATCGCGGACATCTCGAATCTCGGCGGACCCTACGCCGGAGCGACGACCGCCGCGCTGTTCCTCGACGAGTTCGTCGCGGGCCACCCTTGGGCGCACCTCGACATCGCCGGCACCATGCAGTCGGCGAGCGACGACTCGTGGAGGGCCACTGGGGCCACCGGGTACGGGGCGCGGCTGCTCGCCGACCTGGCGGCGCGGTTCTGACGGCTGCTCCCGTCGGTCCATGACAAATGTCAGGCCGACAAGCCGCCGGTCGGCATAATCGTCTATCCCGCGTCGGAGCCAGCATGGATCCATGAACAGCGCACCGGCTCTCCGGCTGGAGGGTCTCAGCAAGACCTTCGGCCCTCTCACCGCCGTCGACGACCTCACCCTGAGCATCGAGCCGGGGGAGGTGGTCGCCCTGCTCGGCCCCAACGGGGCCGGCAAGTCCACCACCATCGACCTCGCCCTCGGCCTGTCCACCCCGACGCGCGGTTCGGCTGAGCTCTTCGGCCTCCCGCCGCGCTCGGCGATCGCGGACGGCCGGGTGGGCGCGATGCTGCAGGGAGGCGGTCTGCTGCCCACCCTCACCGTCGCCCAGTCCGTCGCCCTCGTCGCCTCGGTGCACAAGCGCCCGCTGAGCGTCGACGATGCGCTGGAGCGCGCCCGGTGCGCGGACATCGCCGGTCAGCGGGTCGCGAAGCTGTCGGGCGGCCAGCTGCAGCGCGCACGCTTCGCGGTCGCCGTCGTCTCGAACCCCGATCTGCTCATCCTCGACGAGCCCACCGCGGCGATGGACGTGGAGGCCCGCCGCGTGTTCTGGCGTTCCATGCAGGAGTTCACGTCTCAGGGCCGCACGGTGGTCTTCGCGACGCACTACCTCGACGAGGCCGACGAGTACGCCGACCGGATCGTCATGCTGGCCGGAGGGCGCCTGGTCGCCGACGGGACGCCCACCGAGATCAAGGCGGTCGTGTCGGGCCGCCGCATCCGGGCCACGATCGGGTTCGAGTGGACGCCCGAGTCCGCAGCCTCGATCGCTGCGCTCCCCGGCGTTCGCACGGCGGACGCTCGGGGAGCGCAGCTCACCATCGCGAGCGAGGACTCCGACGCCACGCTGCGCGCACTGCTGGCCGGCCATCCGGACATCCATGACATCGAGGTCACCTCGCACAGCATGGACGATGCCTTCCTCGCCCTCACCGAGACCGGGAACGGAGTCCGCTCATGAATCTCACCTACATCCGACTCGAGTCCTGGCGGCAGCTGAAGAACGCCAGGAGCATGGTCTTCAGCCTGGCCGTCCCGATCGTCATGCTCTTCGCGTTCGGCGGCGCCTACGGCGGCAGCGGCGCCGTCGACCCCTCGACCGGGCTGCCCTGGCTCGTCGTGCTCACCATCCAGATGTCCGCCTACGGGGCGATGGTCGCCGCGCTGGGTCAGAGCTTCAGCATCGTCACGGAGCGCTCCATCGGCTGGAACCGACAGCTGCGAGTCACCCCGCTCACGGGCACGGGCTACCTCGTCTCGAAGGTGATCGCGGCCATGGCGGTGGCGGCGATGTCGATCGTGGTCATCGACGCGATCTCCGTGATCGCGCTCCGGACGCCCCTCCCTCCTCTCGGCTGGCTGTTCGCGGGGCTCGCGATCTGGTGCGGAGTGATCCCGTTCGCCCTCATCGCGATCGTGATCGGCCAGGTCGCCAAGCCCGAGTTCGGCCAGCCGCTCTTCACGGTCGTGTTCATGGGGCTGTCGCTGCTCGGCGGCCTGTGGGTGCCGCTCCAGATCTTCCCCGCGTGGGTCTCGGGCGTCGGCCGGGCCGTCCCGTCGTATTGGCTCAATCGTCTCGGTCAGATGGGGGCGCACCAGTCCGGGGACATCCTGTCGCCCGCGCTGGTGCTCGCGGCCTGGACCGTCGCCCTCGCCGCGTTCATCGTCTGGCGCTACCGCCGCGACGCCGCCCGCGCGTGACCCGCGAGCAGCTACAGTGACGGACGTGGAGGCGGTGCTGAGCGATTCGGGGAGCCGGTCGTGGTGGGCGAACGCCCGGGCGAGCATCCTCAGCCGCAACGCGCGCGGCTGGTACTTCGGCTCCATCTTCGGTCTCGTCTACCAGGTGCTGATCTACATCGCGGTCTGGGAGTCGCCGGGCTCGGTCGGCTCGAAGGTGACGGTTTCCGCGATCCTCCTCGTCTTCTACGCGCTCTTCCCGATCCTCCCGCCCATGCTGTGGTGGGCTCCGCTGCGCCAGCGCGTCATCGGCATCATCGCCTACTGGGTGTTCGCCGCGGCCGTCCTTCCGCTCCTCGGCTGGGACGGCCTTTGGCTGTTCACGCTCGTGGCTGCCGTGGTCGGGACGCTGTGCGAGGAGGTCAAGGTCGCGGCGGCGTTCACCGCCGCGCTCGCCGTGGTCCCTCTGGTGCACGGATTCGCGACCGACTTCTCCGACTCGGCGTCGCTCAGCTGGATCTTCATCGTCGCGATCGCCTCCATGATGTTCACGCTCACCCGGCAGATCCGGACCGTCAGGGAGCTCCGCGAGGTGCAGGCCGAGGTGGCGCGCCTCGCGGTGGTGGAGGAGCGCAACCGCTTCGCCCGCGACATGCACGACGTGCTCGGCCACTCGCTGACCGTTGTGTCGGTCAAGTCGGAACTCGCCCGTCGCCTGCTGGCCGCCGATCCCGATCGTGCTCAGGAGGAACTGGCCGATATCCAGCGCCTCACCCGGTCCGCGCTGACCGATCTGCGCGCCGCTGTGGCCGGCTACCGGGAGGCGGACCTGGCCACCGAGCTCGACGCGGCGCGCGCGGCGCTGGCGGCGGCCGACATCGCGGCGGTCCTCCCTCCCGACGGCGACGCCGCGGCACCCGAGCTCCGCGCCCTGTTCGCCTGGGTGCTCCGCGAGGGCGTCACGAACGTCATCCGCCACTCCGACGCCCGCACCTGCTGGGTCCGGCTGACCCGCTCCGAGCTCACCGTCGAGGACGACGGGACGGGCATCGCGCCCGAGGCGCAGGGGACCGACGGCGGCAGCGGTCTGCGCGGCCTCCGCGAACGGGCGGAGGCGGCCGGCGCCGCGCTCGAGATCGCTCCCAGCCCCCACGGCGGTGTCAGGCTGGCCGTCCGGAGGCGGGCGTCGTGAGCGATCCGGTCCGCATCCTCATCGCCGACGACCAGGCTCTGATCCGGGGCGCCCTGGCGGCGCTCCTCGACCTCGAGCCCGATCTGCGGGTCGTCGCGCAGGTGGGTCGCGGCGACGAGGTCGCGGCGGCGGCCCGGCGGACGGAGGCGCAGGTCGCCCTGCTCGACGTGGAGATGCCGGGGCTCGACGGCCTGTCCGTGGCCGCGCAGCTCCGCGACGAAGTGCCCGCGTGCCGGTCCCTGATCGTCACGACCTTCGGGCGGCCCGGGTACCTGCGCCGGGCGATGGAGGCGGGAGCGAGCGGCTTCATCGTCAAGGACACACCCCCGGACCAGCTGGGGGACGCGGTCCGGCGCGTCGCCGCCGGCCTCCGCGTCGTGGACCCGGCGCTCGCCGCCGAGTCCCTCGCGGCGGGCGCGTCGCCGCTCACCGCCCGCGAGACGGACGTGCTGCGGGAGGCGAGGCTCGGCGGGTCGATCGCGGACATCTCGCACGCCCTCCACCTCTCACCGGGAACCGTCCGGAACCATCTCTCGAGCGCGATCGGGAAGACCGGGGGACGCAACCGGTCCGACGCGGCCGCGATCGCGGCCGAGCACGGGTGGCTGCTCTGACGGCTACACCGGGTTCTCGCGCAGCCAGGCGAGCACCTGCTGGGCGTGCGTGTTCGGCGGGAAGATCGGGTAGAAGACGTGCTCGATCCGTCCCTCCCGGATCACCAGGGTCAGCCGCGCGTACAGCCGGTCGTGGCCCTCGGCGGCGAAGGTCGGCAGGCTGAGCGCGTCGGCGAGGAGGAACTGCTCGTCCGAGAGCATCGGGAACGGCAGCCGGAGCCGATCGACGACCTCCGCCTGGTAGTCGGTGTGCTGGCTCGACATGCCGAAGACCGCAGTGACGCCCTCGGCGGCGAGTTCGTCAAAGTGGTCGCGGAAGTCGCACGCCTCGGTCGAGCAGCCCCGCGCGCCCGGTATGGCGTCCCACCCCTCGGGCAGGTCGACGCCGGGGCGGCCGGTCAGCGGATACAGGTACACGATCGCGCGGCCGCCGGCGAGTCGCCCGAGGTCGATCTCGCGTCCGTCCGTCGCGCGGAAGGCGAGCGACGGCAGGGCCCTGCCGGGCAGGTGCGCCGCGGCGCCGTCGTCCTCCGGGACGGGCAGCCCGGCAGGCAAGGTCGTGTAGTCGGTCATGGGTCTCTCCTCCGTGAAGGTGCGGGAGGCGCCCGCGTCGAGACGCTCGACGAGCAGGGCGCGGCGGGCTCGGAGGGTCGCGATGATCTGATCGATCTCGGTGATGCTGTCGCGATACGCCGCGAGCGACGACACGCAGTCGTCCCCGTGGTCGTGGCCCGACGCGAGGCACTCGAGGAAGGGGGTGGACTTGCGCGCGCTGATGCCCGTCGCCGCGAGCCCCCGGATCTCGAGCACGGCGCGGAGGTGGCTCTCGTCGTACTCGCGGTACCCGTTCGACGACCGGCCGGGTTCGAGCAGGCCCAGCCGCTCGTAGTACCGCAGCGCCTTGGGCGTCACGCCCGCCCGCTGCGCCAGCTCACCGATCCTCATCGCACCCTCCGGGTCCGACCGTAAACCCTGTCCCGCCGGTCAAGGTCAAGCCGTGCGGATCCTCACCTCGCGCTCCATGCGCTTCTCGTGGCGCTCGCGGCCCTTCGCCGCCTCCAGCTCACGGCTCTTCGGCGGGGCGTTCGTGACGAGCTGATCGAGCATCCTTCGGGTCGCCTGCGCGATCTCGTCGATGGCCTGCTCGAACGCGGGCGTGTTCGCGCGGGAGGGATGCGTCGACCCGCTCACCTTGCGGACGAACTGGAGCGCCGCCTCCCGGACCTCATCGTCGGTGGTGGGCGGCTCGAAATTGTGAAGGCAACGGATGTTCCGGCACATGCGCCGACGATATCCCCGGAGGGCGGGATGGCGCACCCCTGTCACGGCGCTGCGCCGGGAGCAGACTCAGCCGCGGAGCGCCGCGAGCAACCCGTCGAAGTCCTGCCCGCAGGCTGGGCAGCGCTTGAGGTGGATGGCGACGCCCGGGTAGCGGGCGGCCGCATCCGCACCCGAGAGCACGAGCTCGGCGTAGACGTGCATCAGCGACATGGTCTTGGAGCAGCCCGCGTCCGCACGGTCGGTGCGGAGGAAGTCGCCCACGCGCGATCGAGCGCTCATGTCACCTCCCGCCGGTCGTCGTCCAGATAATGATGAGTGACAAGGTAGCCCCGCAACTTTCGTCTCGCGTCGAAGAGCGTCTTGTAGAGGGCGCCCCGGGTGGTCTTCCGCGTGACGGCCAGCGCCTCTAGGGGCACGCCATTGACCACCACGGCGAGGAGCACCTCGCGCTGGCGCCGCGTCAGGACGGTCTCGATCGCGTGCTGGAGCGCCGCAAGCAGGTCTCGGGCCACGCCCTGCTCCTCCGGGCTGATCCCCAGGCGGTCCGGGAGGCGCTCCCAGCCCGCCGCGTCGAGCGACACCGCCGGGTGGTTCCAGAAGTGACGGCCGACCTTGCTCGACACCTCGAAGATCGCGAACGTGTACGCCCAGGTCGTGAAGCGGCTCTCGCCGCGGAACTCGTGCAGGCGCCGCAGGACGCCGATGACGGCATCGGCTGCCGCCTGGTGCGCGATGTCGTCCAGCTCGGGGCCTGAGAACGGGAGGGACGCCGACCGCCGGCGCAACTCCCCGCGCGCGACGCCGAGCAGCATCCGGTACAGGTGCTCCTCGGCGGAACGCTTCGCCGCGCCGCCTCCGGTCAGCGCGCGCCGCCATGCATCGGTGTCGGCCGGAGGGTCCGACGACGATCGCCGCAGCGCTGGCGTCGTGTCTCCGGCATCCATGCGCCGATGCTACCTGCGCCTCCCCGCCCGAGCCCCGGATCAGGATGCACCGGTTTCGTAAGCATCGGCCGTCTCTCGTCACTAACGGGTCGAGCGCGCACGCTGCGCTCGTCGGGCGGAGCCGGTCCGGAGCCGCCCGCGATCGATCGAAGGAGAATCATGAGAACCGCTCTTCGTCTCGCCATCGGGTCGGCAGCCGCGCTCGCCGCTGCGGCCCTGTTCGCCTCCCCGGCGCTCGCCGCGCCAGCCCATGCCGACGACCAGGACCTCGCCGGGCACGCGTCGTCCGTCGTCTTCGCCCAGACCGACGGGGTCGCCGGCAACGCGATCGTCGCCTACGACCGGTCGCCCGACGGCTCCCTCCATCAGGCCGGCACGTACCAGACGGGTGGCCTCGGGGGAGTGCTCACCGGGTCCGTCGTCGACCATCTCGCCTCTCAGGGATCACTCGTCTACGACCGAGGACTCCTGTATGCCGTGAACGCGGGAAGCGACACGGTCACGGTGTTCGCCGTGCACGGCGACCAGCTGGTGCGCCGCGAGGTCATCTCGTCGGGAGGCGCGTTCCCTGTGAGCGTGACGACTCACGGCAACCTCGTCTACGTCCTGAACGCGCGGTCCGGCGGGTCGGTGCAGGGATACGTCCGCGTGGCGGACTTCCTGGTGCGGGTCCCGGTCTGGAACCGACCCCTCGGTCTCGACCCCACGGCGACGCCCGAGTTCACCCACACTCCCGGTCAGGTCGCTTTCACGCCTGACGGCTCCAAGCTCGTCGTGACGACGAAGGGCAACACCAGCGCGATCGACGTCTTCGGCGTCAACCCGCTCGGCGGACTGACTCAGCAGCCGGTCGTCAACGTGGAGGCAGGAGCCGTGCCGTTCGCAATGAGCTTCGACGCTGGAGGGCACCTCCTCGTGGCGGAAGCCGGGACGAACTCCGTCGCCAGCTTCACTGTGAACGCCGACGGCACTGTGACCCCGATCGCGACGGCCGCCACCGGCCAGGGCGCCACGTGCTGGATCGCCCGCGACGGGTCGTTCTTCTATGCGTCGAACGCAGGCAGCGGCTCGCTCTCCGGCTATGCGGATGCCGGGACCGGGTCGCTGACCGCTGCCGGGACGACCGCGACCGACGCGGGGACCGTGGACGCCTCGGCGACCCCGGACGGTCGCTTCCTCTACGTCGAGGCCGGTAAGGCCGGGATCGTCGACGGCTTCCGCGTCAACGCGGACGGATCGCTGACGAGCACCGGATCCGTCGTCGTGCCGGGCGGCGCGGGCGGCGAAGGAATCGTCGCACTCTGACCCGGGAGGCTCCGCGGACCGGGCCCATCGGGTCACCGGTCCGCGGGGCCTTCACTGACGAGATCGCGGAGACCGCGCCTCGCGTGCGTGGCCCTCGAGGTCCGGAGGCACCGCGTCACCCAGCCATTCGTTCCAGCGGTCGGCGGACCGCCAGAGTCGCGTGATCGTGTCGAACGCCTCGACCGACTCCAGCCACGGGCCCGGTGGGAGATGGGTCGAGATCGACAGCCGGGTCAGGCGGAGCAGGTCCAGGCGGGGATGGTCGCGGGGGAAGCCCCGGGGAGCGGTCTTCAGCCGAGACCCTTCGTCGGGCAACAGGCCGTCCTGGGCGCGCTCGGCGAGTTCCGCCTCCACATCGGAAGCCGTTCGGGAGTCGTCGACCAGCTCGCGGAAGCGACGGAGCTCTGCCGGCGAGGGCTGCCATCGGCCTCCGGCGATCGTGACCCCGGCCGCCCCGAACTGCGCGTAGAGGACTCCGCCGGGTCGGGAAGCGGCGAAGCTGCTGTGCTCTTGATAGGGACGCTTGTCGGCCGAGAAGCGAACGTCGCGATACGGCCGGAAGCGCTTGATGGGCCCGAAGACCTGCTCCAGGTCGCCGACCAGCCGGTCCATGGGCTCGTCGACGTCACGGCGGTACCGCTCCAGGTTGGCCTGCCACCAGGCGCGGTCGTTGTTGCGGCCGAGCTCGTCGTAGAACGCGAGCATCGCCGACGGGAACCCCTCGAAGCCCATGCGGTCCTCCTGTGCTGGATGTGTCGGCGCGGTCTCAGTGTCTCTCGTCAGGGTATCCGCGTGGCCTCCCGGACAAGCCAGGAGTATAGGCAGTTACTGCCTATTTAAGTTACAGTGTTCGCATGGATGCATCTCACGCAACGCAAACAGAGCAGCCCCTGATCGAGGCTCGGCGGCTCTCGAAGTGGTACGGAAAGGGCGACGGCCGGTTCCAGGCGCTCGACGGCGTCGACCTGCGGATCGAGCGCGGGGAGTCGGTGGCCATCGTCGGGAGGAGCGGCTCGGGCAAGTCGACGCTCATGCACCTGCTCGCGCTCCTCGACCGGCCGGACGAGGGGGCCGTGCTCATCGACGGGGCCGACGCCTCCGGGCTGCCGAAGCGCGAGGTCGATCGGCTGCGGAACCGCCGCTTCGGCTTCGTCTTCCAGCAGTTCTTCCTCACTCCCGGCGCGTCGGTGCTCGAGAACGTGACGCTGCCCCTGCTGATCGCCGGAGTCCCCCCGCGGGAGCGCAGACAGCGGGGTATGGAGGCGCTGGCCCGCTTCGGACTGGCCGACAGGGCGTCCAACCGAGCGACGGATCTCTCCGGCGGTCAGAAGCAGCGGGTCGTGCTGACGCGTGCGCTCGTCGCCGAGCCGGACATCGTCTTCGCGGACGAGCCCACGGGCAACCTCGACTCGGCCACAGGCGCCGTCGTCGAGGACGAGCTGTTCGCGCTCAACCGGAAGCAGGGGATCACTCTCGTCGTGGTCACCCACGACGCCCAGCTGGCGGCGCGCTGCCGGCGGCAGGTCCACGTGGGCGACGGGCGCATCGTCGAGGCGCTGGAGGCGGCGGCATGAGGACTACCGACCTGATCCGTTCGGCGCTGTCCAGCACCTTCCGAAGCAAGCTGCGGACGACGCTCACCGTTCTCGCGCTGTTCGTCGGCGCGTTCACCCTCACCCTGACGACCGCCCTCGGCGCGGGGGTCTCCGACTACGTCACCAAGCAGGTCGCCTCCCTCGGCGCGGGGGACGTGTTCCTCGTATCGAAGGCGTCGGCCGCCGGCAACGCGACCGGGCCTGAGAGATACGACCCCGAGAGCTCCGGCCCGTCGAGCGGGACGGGCAACCCGCTGACAGGTTCCACGCAGACACTGACGGACGGCGACATCGAGACGCTGCGGTCGATCGACGGACTCACTGACGTCCATCCCGTATCTCCGGTGGCGATCGACTGGATCCAGGCGGCCGGCGGTGCCAAGTATCGGTTCTCCATCGCGCCGACCTCCTCCATCGGGCGTTCCGACCTCGCGGCGGGTCGCCAGCTCCACGGCGGGAGCACTGACCCCGAGCTGGTCCTCCCGAAGGAGTACGTGGAGGCGCTGGGGCTCGGGAGCCCCGCGGACGCCGTCGGGCGCGCGGTCGTGCTGGGCTTCACGGACGTCCTCGGCAAGCAGCACCAGATCACGGCGACGATCGTCGGGGTCTCGAACGCGAGCCTCCTCAGCGCGGGCGCGGGCGCGAACGCCGCCCTGGTCGACGCGATCGCCGCCGAGCAGAAGGCGGGCTCGAGCGCACCCGACCGCTATCAGGTCGCCGTCGCGCACTTCCCGGCGGCCGCCTCCCCCGAGAGCATCGACGCCCTGAAAGCCGAGATCGCACGCAAGGGCATGTCTGCTCAGACGATCCAGGATCAGCTCGGCGTCATCCAGACGGTGATCAGCGGCATCACCGGGGTGCTCAACGCCTTCGCGGTGGTCGCGCTGCTCGCCGCGGCCTTCGGGATCGTGAACACGCTGCTGATGAGCGTGCAGGAGCGCACGCGAGAGATCGGCCTCATGAAGGCGATGGGCATGGGCGGCGGCCGCGTGTTCGCGCTCTTCAGCCTGGAGGCGGCGATCATCGGCCTGCTCGGCAGCGCCCTGGGCGTCGTGGTCGCCGTGCTGGTGGGCCTGCCGGTGAACTCGGCGCTCGCCGCGGGGCCGCTCAAGGGCCTGGAAGGCCTGCGGCTCCTCCTCTTCCAGCCGTCCGGGATCGTCGGCGTCATCATCCTGATCGTGCTCATCGCTTTCCTCGCCGGGACGCTGCCGGCGCGTCGGGCAGCGCGGAAGGCGCCGATCGACGCGCTCCGCTACGAATAGTCGGGTACGAATAGAGGGTGGACGGACCGAGGGACGCGGGAGCGCGTGAGCGGGCGCGGGGGAACGCGCGGGGCCGGGCAACGGTCAAAGCGATCGAGCAGGCCGCCGTCCGGCTCGCGCGGGAGGTCGGCGTGGCCGGGCTGACCGTCGATCGAATCTGCGCCGAAGCGGGCATCAAGCAGCGGACCTTCTTCAACCACTTCGCGACGAAGGAGGATGCGATCCTCGGCCGCGAGCTTCCTCGCCTCGACGAGCAGCGGGTCCGTGAATACCTCGCCGCGACGGAGGTCGGAGTGCTCACGGGCGCGCTCCGCCTGGTCGTCCTGCCGGGCACCGACGACCCCGCCGACACAGCCCTGGCGGCCGCGCGCTTCGAGGTGCTGTCGACCTCGCCCGCGCTCGCCGAACGGCAGGCCGTGAGGATGCTGCCCCTGGTCGGCGAGGTGCAGGCCGTGGTGCGGCTGAAGCTGCGCCAACTCGAACCCGAAGCGTCGGAACGATCGATCGACGATGCCGCGGCGGTGGTCACGCAGCTCGGCGCCTCCTTGATGCTGTCGCGGGCGCCGGGACGCGACCCGGTTCCTCCCGAGGAGAGGGTCGCATCGCTCGCGTGGGTCTGGGACAAGCTGCTGTGAACCGGCGAAGCGCTCGCGCTCCGGGCCGCGGAACCCGACCCGGAGCGCGAGCCTCACGAGAGGCAGAACCGAGCGGTCCTCAGTGGCGCGGCATCCAGGGGAACGAGAGGAGGCTTCCCTGGCGCAGCGTCTGCACCGCGACGGTCAGGTTGCCGGCGCTCGCGCTGCCCCACGCGTACACGATCGTGTCGGTGCGGTTCGTCACGGGAACGGCGGCCGGCCCGATGACCGGTGCCGTCGTCCCGGCGAGAGCCACGCTGGCCTGCACGGTCCCCGCCGGCAGGGTGAGCGCCGCCTGGTTCGGGTTCGTGAGCCCTCGGATCACGGGCATCCCTCCCGCGAGCACGTCGACCGCGGGGGCCGCTGCCGTGTGGCGGACGATGAGCCGACCGGTGCCCCACGGAGTGGGCGAGATGTCGTTGGTGAACACCGACGCTGTAGGCGCTCCCGCTGCCGTCAGGTGCGCGGCGACCGTGTAGCTCGTGTTGCGGGCGAACGTGACGTTCACGGGGCCGATCACCGGGTGGCTGTCGTCCCGGGCGTCGGCGGCCGTGATGTCGAGACGGTAGGTGCCGCTCGGCAGGAGGTACGGTCCGGCGAACGTCCCGGGCTGGAAGTCGTTCAGCACCCGGACGTGGTCGACGTAGACGTCGACGGGGGTGTTCGGCACGCCGTGGAACACCGACACCTGGGCGATCCCGAACGGCGCCCACGCGGGGCGCGCCGCGGGAGCGGCCTGGGCCGGGGCGGCGACGCCGATCAGCGCGCCGATCGCGGCGAGGGCGACGCCGAGGCGCCACCAGGTCCGTTTCTTCATGTTCGTGCTCCTTCGCATCGATGAGGAGGCGGTGCCGCCTCCACCCGATGTATTCCGGTTCCGAAAGGTGTTCGGATGCACGTGAGTTCCTGCCGAATGTGGGGCATCGTGCTGCCTGTCGCGACATTCGTGCCGAATGGGGCCTCGCGCTCCCTTGCGTTGCCGACATTCGTGCCGAATGTGGGGCGTCGTGCTTCCCGTGGCGAGGTTCGTGCCGAATGTGGCGGGTGGCATCGCGGAGACGTCGGCACGTGCCTCCACGAGGCCCCGTCGGGGTGGCTGACGGGGCACTTGGTGGCGTCTCACAGGCCGTGGCGCCCTCCGGTTGTCGACAACTTCGGCACGAGGCGAGTCGGGTCCGTCGAGGTGCTCGCAGATGCGCCGCAGTTCAGCGTGTCGTCGGCACTTGCGAGCACCTCGATGGAATGACCCGCGCAAACGCAGCCGAGATTCGTCACGAATGTGCGTCTCGGCGCCGCTTTTCCTAGATTCGTGACGAATGTGCACCCAGCCGGAGCCAGGGAGGAGGCGCAGCGCGCGCGAGGCACGCAGCGCCCTCGGTTACAGCGCCCGCGCCTTGTTGTTGCGGGCGTCGTGGGTGAGCTCGATGAGGCCGAGCGCCTCCGCGAGGGGAGGGACGTACATCCCGAACCGTCCCCGGTAGCCCTTGCGCAGGCCATACCAACCGCCGACCGGGTTGCCGGGGTCGCGGCCCCAGGCCTCGATCGTGCCGTCGGCCGCGGGCTTGTTCTCGTCGGCGGCGCCGAGCGGCACCCAGTCACCCTGCTCGCGCAGCCAGGCGACGAGGTCGTCGACCGCGCTCGCGCGGTAGCTCAGGCGGGTGGCGCCTACCTGGCAAAACGAGGGCGGGAGGGTCGGCCGAGTCGTCCCTCCACATCGTGTACTCGGAGGTGCCGGGCGCGGTCTTCAGCCGCCACGGGTCGTCCGCTGTTCCTTCGGGCATGGTGACCTCCACTGCGTCGCTCGCGCCCATTCTGATGGGGCACGCTTTGCGGGCAAAGCCCTGATCGCGGCGGCGGCGGGCGCGCGGCGGGCGGACGGCGGGTGCGCGCGGCTCGGCGCGCGCCCTGAGGCGTCACTTGTGGCCCCCTCACGACCCGACGAGCCCAGGGAGGTGGCACCTACTGACGTCTCACACCCCGCGTGGCCACCCCACCTGTGGAAAACCGCCCCGAGACGTCACCAAGCGCCCACACGCCGCGCCGCGCGGCCCCGACCGCGCCGCGGTCCCGCCCCGACCCCGCCTCGACCCTCACCCCTCCTGGAAGCGCATGTTACAAATACGTAAAAAGCTGGCAAATCAGAAACGTCTGTTACATACTGTCGGAGACCGAACCCACCACCGGAAAGGCCTCTCGTGGCTCCCATCCTCCGCACACCACTTCGTCTCACCGTCGCGACGATCGTGCTCGCCGCTCTGTCGGCGACCGTCGCGGGCTGCTCCTCCGAGGGCGCAGCGCAGCCCGCAGCGAGCGGCGCCTCCTCCTCGGCCGTCACCGTCGACGGCGTCAAGATCTCCGTCGACGCCGCAGCCCGCAAGCTCGTGCCCCAGCGGTACCTCGATTCCGCGAAGGTCGAGGTGGCCTCCGACGTGCCGTACGCGCCGTTCGAGTTCTTCACCGCCGACGGGAGTGACAAGATCACGGGCGTCGACTACGACCTCGGGCAGGCGATCGGCGCCAAGCTGGGCCTCGCCTTCGAGTTCAAGCAGCAGACCTTCGACGGCATCATCCCCGCCATGCAGGCGGGCAAGTTCCAGGCCGCGATGTCGGCGATGACCTCGAGCGTCGCCCGGATGGACGTGCTCGACTTCGTCGACTACTCCGCCTCGGGCACCGGCATCCTCGTCGCCAAGGGCAACCCGCAGCGGATCAAGACGTTCCTAGACCTGTGCGGCAAGGCCGTCGCGGCGCAGAGCGGCTCGAAGCAGGTCGACCTCGTGAACAGCTGGCAGGCCAAGTGCAGCACGGCCGGCAAGAAGCCGATCGCGCTCTCGCAGTTCCCCAAGGACTCCGACGGCCAGCTCGCGATCACGAGCGGGAAGGTCGTCGCGAGCGTCGCCACCAAGCCGAGTGCGGGCTACGTGGCGAAGTCCACCAACGGCGGCAAGACGTTCCAGGTCATCGACGACCCCGCGGCCCCGACCGGCTACGACTCGACCCTGAACGGCATCGGCGTCGTCAAGGGCGACAAGCTCGCCGAGGCGGTCCGCGCGGCACTCCAGTCCCTGATGGACGACGGCACGTACAAGAAGATCCTCGACCACTACGGCGTCGCCGGGATCGCGATCCCGAAGGCCACCATCAACGGAGCGGCCAAGTGACCGTCACCCCGCACCCCGCGATGACGCGGTACCCCGAGACGGCGCCGGCCGGTCCGCCGATCCGGACCGTCCCGCTCCGCCACCCGGGCCGCTGGGTCGCCGCCGTGATCGTCGGCATCGCCGCCGCCCTGCTCGTGGTCGGATTCGTGCAGAACCCGAACCTGGACTGGCCGACCGTCGGCGCCTACCTGTTCGCACCGACCACGCTCAGCGGCCTGGCCACGACGATCTACCTGACCGTGGCCGCCATGGTCATCGGCCTCGCCGGAGGGATTCTGATCGCGGTCATGCGGCTCTCGCCCAACCCGGTCCTCCGAGTCGTGAGCGGGCTGTTCGTGTGGGTCTTCCGCGGGACGCCCGTCCTGCTGCAGCTCATCTTCTGGGGCTTCATCGGCGCCTTCATCCCGAAGCTCGTCATCGGCATCCCGTTCACGAGCATTCACTTCTGGTCGGTCTCGACGGCCGATCTGATCCCCGCGACCGTGGCCGCGCTCCTCGCGCTGGGCCTGAACGAGATGGCCTACGCGGGCGAGATCGTCCGTGCCGGGATCCTCGCCGTCGACCCGGGTCAGACGGAGGCGGCGCACGCCCTCGGCATGACCTCGGGGAAGACCCTGTGGCGCATCGTGCTCCCGCAGGCCATGCGGGTGATCGTGCCTCCGATGGGCAACGAGGTCATCACGATGCTCAAGACGACGTCGCTCGTGGCCGTCATCGCGGGCCACGACCTGATGAGCAACATCCAGACCGTGTACGCGCAGAACTTCAAGATCATCCCGCTGCTGATCGTCGCGGGCATCTGGTACCTCATCCTCACCAGCATCCTGACCATCCCGCAGATGTGGCTGGAGCGACGTTTCGGACGCGGGGTCGCAGCGCATCGACCAGGTCTGCTCCACCGCGTTTCGAGCCTCTGGAAGGGGGCGGACCGATGACCCCGATGGTCCTCGCCGAAGACGTCCGCAAGCGCTTCGGGTCGGTGGAGGTGCTGAAGGGCATCACGCTCGAGGTCGAGCGCGGGCAGGTGGCATGCCTCCTCGGCCCGAGCGGCTCGGGCAAGTCGACGTTCCTCCGCTGCATCAACCACCTCGAGCGGCCGGACTCCGGACGCATCCGCGTGGCCGGCGAGACCGTCGGCTATGCCGACCGCGGAGACAAGCTGTTCGAGCTCCGCGAGAAGGAGGCCGCAGCGCAGCGACGCCGGGTCGGCATGGTGTTCCAGCGCTTCAACCTCTTCCCGCACATGACCGCCGTCGAGAACGTGATGGAGGCGCAGATCCAGGTGCTGCGCCGCCCCAGGTCGGAGGCCCGGGACCGCGCGGTGGCGCTGCTCGACCAGGTGGGCCTCGCCTCCCGTGCCGGCCACTACCCGTCGGCGCTCTCGGGAGGCCAGCAGCAGCGTGTCGCGATCGCGCGGGCGCTCGCCATGGACCCCGAGCTCATGCTGTTCGACGAGCCGACCTCCGCACTCGACCCGGAGCTGGTCGGCGAGGTGCTCGACGTGATGCGAGGGCTCGCCGAGTCGGGCATGACCATGATCGTCGTGACTCACGAGACGGGGTTCGCCCGCGAGGTCGCCGACACGGCCGTCTTCATGGACGGCGGCGTGGTCGTCGAGTCGGGGACGCCCCAGCAGGTGCTCGTCGAGCCGCGGGAGGAGCGCACCCGCGCCTTCCTCTCGAAGGTGCTGTGAGCGGCGTGACGGACACGGTCCCGGCCGCGCCCCTCCTGACCAGCGCGGATCTGGCGGTGCTCCAGGCTCTCGCGGCCGACACCATGGAGTCGTTCACAACGGACCTGGCCGAGCTCGTGGCGATCGACTCGGGGTCGGCGGACCGTGCGGGTGTCGACCGCGCGGGCGCGTGGACCGCGGGACGGCTCGCGTCTCTCGGCTTCGACGTGCGCTCGATCCCGACGCAGCCTGTGGGCGCGCAGCGTTTCGGCGGCGTGGTCGTCGGCAGGCGGCGGGGGGACGGAACCGGCACCGTGCTGCTCTTCGCCCACCTCGACACGGTCTTCTCCGCGGGTACGGCAGAAGCCCGGCCGTACCGGGAGGAGGGCTCGCGCGCCTTCGGCCCCGGCGTCTGCGACGACAAGGCCGGGGTCGCCGCCGCACTCCACGCGGCACGAACGCTCACCGCTGCCGGACGCCACGACTACGGCGAGCTGATCGTCGCGTTCACGCCCGACGAGGAGGTGGGGTCCCCGGCGAGCCGCGACATCCTCGCGTCGCTGGCCGCGGAGGCCGACCTCGCCCTGTGCCTGGAGTGCGCTCGCGAGAACGGCGACCTCGTCGCCGCCCGGAAGGGCGTGGCCGACGTGCGCATCCGGGTGACCGGCCGCGCCGCCCACTCCGGCGTCGAGCCGCACCGCGGGATCAACGCCGCACTGGAGGCGGCCCACCTGACGGTCGAACTGCAGGCCCTCTCCGGCAGCCGGGACGGCCTCACGGTCAACGTGGGCCGTCTCGAGGCCGGTACCCGGGCGAACGTGGTCGCGGCGGAGGCGCTCCTCACGATCGAGGTGCGCGCCGAGCGCCGCGCCGACCTGGAGGCCGTGCTCGACGCCATCGACGCGCGCGCCGCCTGCCCGGTGGTGACGGGCGCCGCGATCTCCGTCGCCCGCGACGACGTGTGCCCTCCGCTGGAGCCTGAGTCGACCGGCCGCCTCCTCGCGCTCGCCGAGAACCTCGGCGCGGAGCTCGGCGTGCGGGTGAGCGGCGCAGCGACGGGAGGCGCGTCCGACGCGAACTTCGTCGCCGCGGGAGGGACGCCCGTGCTCGACGGCGTCGGCCCGATCGGAGGGGGCGACCACTCTCCTGCCGAGTGGCTCGACCTCGGCAGCGTGCCGGAACGCGTGGCGCTCCTGTGCGGCCTGATCCTCCGCGGGCCGTCCGCGGTGGCGCCCGCGTGAGCCTCCCGGCGCCGTCCCTCGCCGCCGGAGACGATACTGTCGGAGCCGGAGGTGCAGGCATGACGCAGCCGGGGGTGGCCGAGTCGATTCGGCAGCGGATGGGGGAGTGCTCGCCGGCCGAGCGCAAGGTCGCCCGCGTGCTGCTCGCCTCCTACCCGTCGGCCGGTTTCGAGACGGTCGCGCGGCTCGCCGAACGGTCGGGTGTCAGCGGCCCCACGGTCGTGAGGTTCGTCACGCGGCTCGGGTACACGGGATTCCCAGACTTCCAGCGCGCGCTCCGGGAGGATCTCGACCAGCGCTCGGCGTCGCCCAGCGCGATCTTCGCGCGGGACGGCCTCCCGGGCGATCCGCACGTCGACCTCATCGAACGCGCCGGCGGTATCGCCGTCGACACGCTGCGGCGCACATTCGACCGGCTGGTCCCGCACGACCTCGACCGCTGCATCGGCCTGCTCGTGGAGGCGCGGCGCGTCTTCATCGCCGGCGGCCGGTACAGCGGACTGCTCGGCCAGCTGCTCGCCCAGCACCTCCAGCAGCTGCGTCCCTCCGTCAGCGTGCTCGCGCCCGAGCCGTCGGCGCGGGTGGCGCAGGTCGGCGACCTGACCAGGCACGACCTCCTCGTGGTCTTCGACTACCGGAGGTATGAGCCGCACCTCCTCGCCCTCGCGGCGCAGGCGCACCGCGCGCACCTCCCGGTCGTCCTGTTCACCGATGCGTGGCTTTCGCCGATCGCCTCCGATGCCGACGTGGTGCTGCCGAGCGAGACGGAGGCGCCGTCGCCCTTCGACGCGCTGACCCCGGTGCTCGCCCTCGTCGAGACCGTCGTCGCGGGCGTGCTGGAACGGCTCGGGCCGGCCGCGACCGAGCGCATGGCCGCGGCCGACCGCACCGCCGCAGAGCTCGGCCTGTACTGACCGCGCGACCGCCGCTAGGGTGGCGTCGACTGCGGGAGGAGGCCGCGTGCGCGTCGGGAGGTGGTTCAGCCGGCACGATCCGGGGCTGAGCGCGCTGCGTCGCGCCGGTCGCGCGGCGATCGTCATGCCGCTGCTCTTCGCCTTCGGCAGCCGGGTGGTCGGCAACCCGGACGTGGCCGTCTTCGCGGCTTTCGGCTCGCTCGCGATGCTGCTCTTCGTCGACTTCAGCGGTCTCCTGATCGAGCGGCTGCAGGCGTACCTCGCGCTGGCCGTCGCGGGTGCGGTGCTCGTGACCCTCGGAACGCTCGCGTCCCAGCCCCCGTGGCTGTCCGCCGTGGCGATGGGCGTGGTGGGGCTCGCGGTGATGTTCGCGGGCTCGGTCAGCTCGACGCTGGCGTCGTCCAGCACGGCGCTCCTGCTGGCGTTCATCCTCCCCGTGACGCTGCACGGGAGCATCGCCTCCATCGCGCCGCGCCTGCTCGGCTGGGGCATCGCCTCGGCCGTCGCGATCGCTGCGGCGCTCCTCCTGTGGCCGGCGCCGACGCGCGAGCCGCTGCGCGGGGCGGCGGTGGAGGCGTGCCGCGCGTCGGCCGCGCGCCTCCGGGCCGAGTCGGCGTATCTCCACGGGGGAGACCCCGCGGCGACGGAGGAGCGGGACCGGACCGCCTCCGAGGCTGCGGCCGCGATGGCGGCGCTCGGGCGCACCTTCGTCGCGACCCCCTACCGCCCGACCGGGCTGAGCGCCGCGGCGAGGACGGTCGTGCGCCTGGTGGACGAGCTCACGTGGCTGAACACGGTCATCGACCAGTTCGACCGGTACGGGCGCATGGTCTCCTCGTCCGAGGAGCCCGCCCACGCGGCCGCGTGGCAGGTCAAGGAGGCCGCCGCCGACGCCCTCGAAACCGGAGCGGCGCTCCTCGCCGGGCACGGCGGCGACCCGTCACCGCTCGAGACCCGTCTGGAGCGGCTCGAAGCGGCCCGAGCCTCCGTCGAGGCGGTCGCGATGTCGCACCCGCTCGCGAGCGCCGACGCCCGCGCCGCCCCGAGCCGCTCGATGGTGCGTGAGGCGATGATCGGCCTCGACCCGGCCTTCCGCGCGCAGGAACTCGCGTACGCGGTCTCGACCGTCGCGCGCAACATCGTCCTGACCGCCCGGGCCGAGCGCCGGACGTGGTGGCAGCGCGTGCTGGGCCGCCAGCCGAGCGGCCTCCCCGGCCCTGTCGCAGCGGCGGCGGAACGGGCCAGCGGATTCATCGGGCGGGACTCGGTCTGGCTGCGCAACAGCATCCGGGGGGCGATCGCGCTCGCCGTGGCCGTGCTGATCGCGAACCTGACCGGAGTCCAGCACTCGTTCTGGGTCGTCCTCGGCACGCTCTCGGTGCTGCGGTCGAACGCGCTCAGCACCGGTCAGACGGTGCTCCGCGGAATCGCCGGGACGACCGTCGGCGTGGGGCTCGGCGCGCTCGCCGTGATCGTGATCGGCTCGAACCCGGTCGCGCTGTGGGCGGTGCTCCCGGTCGCGATCCTGGTCGCCGGGGTGGCTCCCGCGGCCATCTCCTTCGCCGCGGGGCAGGCGGCCTTCACGATCCTCCTCGTCATCCTCTTCAACATCATCGCGCCGACCGGGTGGACCGTCGGGCTCGTCCGCATCGAGGACATCGCGATCGGCTGCGCCGTCAGCCTCGGGGTCGGTGCGCTCTTCTGGCCGCGGGGCGCGTCGGCGTCGCTGCGCAAGGCGGTCGCGTCGGCGTATGCCGCCTCGATCGACTATCTGGCCGCGGCCGTCGCGGACGGGGTCGGGACCTCGACGGTGGAGGGGCCCGGCGCCTCCGGGCGCGCCCCCGGCCGCGCGTCCGATGCGCAGACGGGAGGCGTCCGCGCAGCCGCCGCGTCGCGACGGCTCGACGACGCCTTCCGGACGTACCTCGCCGAGCGCGGGCCGAAGCAGCGGCCGCTCGCCGAGGTCGCCGCGGCCGTGACCGGCGTCGCGGGCGTCCGGCTGGCCGCCGACGCGGTCGTCGCCCTGTGGACCAGACAGTTCGACGACGACCCGGTCCGGGAGGCGGCGTCCGCCGCCATGGCGCCGAGCGTCGAGCAGCTTCGAGCCTGGTACCGCGGACTCGGGGAGTCCCTGGTCGCCGCCGGTCGCCTCCCGGCCCCCGATGCCCGCGATGGCGAGTTGGAGGGGCGGCTCGCCGACGCGCTCACCGCCGGCCGACCGGAGCCCGCGACCGCGGTCCGCATCGTCTGGACGGCCGACTACCTGGAGGCCGTGCGGCGCCTCGAATCGTCGATCGCCCTCCGCCCGCTGGTCGACGAGCCGGCGGAGGCCGAACCGCCCACCATCGAGTCCCCCAAGAGTTCGTCCTGAATGGCTGATTTTGTGAACTCTTGGGGGACTCGATGGTGGGTGGGCGCGGCTGTTCGGGCCGGCCGCCACGTGATGCCAGCCAAGCGATAAGGAGACATGACATGCGCATCCGACAGATCGCCCAGCACGCCGATGACCTCGACCGCGCTGCCGCGTTCTACGAGAGGCTGCTGGGGCAGGCGCCGACGGCGGTGTTCGACCCTCCCGGGCTCGTCTTCTTCGCCGGCGGCGGCTCGCGCCTCCTCCTCGACCGGGTTGCGCCGAGCAGCCTCGTGTACTTCGAGGTCGACGACGTCGACGTGACGGTCGAGCGGATGCGCGAGCACACCGTCGTCACGAGCGAGCCGCACGTGATCTTCTCGCACGAGAACGACGATCTCGGCCCGGCGGGCAGCGACGAGGTGCAGGCCTTCCTCGAGGACAGCGAGGGCAACACGATCGGCCTCATCGGCTTCCGCCAACGCTGACGCGCGCCCCGCCCCCTCCCGGCCCCGCCCCCTCCCCGCGCCGCCCACTATCGAGTCCCCCAAGAGTCCGTCTCAAAGGACCGATTTCGCGAACTCTCGGGGGACTCGATAGTGGGCGGAAACAGGGGGAGGGACGGTGAACATATGATCGCATATGATTGAGCCGCCCTGAGGTCGAAGGAGACACGTGTGAGCACGCAGCCGGCCATCCGACTGACGCAGTTGACCAAGCAGTTCGGCTCCGTCTTCGCGGTCGACCACCTCGATCTTGAGGTGGCGCCCGGCGAGTTCTTCTCCATGCTCGGGCCGTCCGGCTCGGGCAAGACCACCGTCCTCCGCTGCATCGCCGGCTTCGAGCAGCCGACCTCCGGCACGATCGAGCTCTTCGGACAGGACGTGACCGCCAAGCCGGCCGCGGCCCGCGCCGTCAACACGGTCTTCCAGGACTACGCGCTCTTCCCGCACATGTCCGTCATCGACAACGTCGCCTACGGCCTGCGCGTGCGAGGCGTCGGCCGGTCCGAGCGTCGCAGACGGGCCCTGGAGGCGCTGGCCAAGGTGCGCCTCGACGGTTTCGCCGATCGCCGTCCCTCCCAGCTCTCGGGCGGACAGCGCCAGCGGGTGGCGCTCGCGCGCGCGACCGTCGTGCAGCCGAAGGTGCTCCTCCTCGACGAGCCGCTCGGCGCCCTCGACCTCAAGCTGCGCCAGCAGATGCAGGTCGAGCTGAAGCAGATCCAGCACGACCTGGGCATCGCCTTCATCTTCGTCACGCACGACCAGGAGGAGGCGCTCACGCTCTCCGACCGGATCGCCGTGTTCAACAACGGGAGGATCGAGCAGCTCGGCACTCCGCGCGAGCTGTACGAGAACCCGCAGTCGCGCTTCGTCGCCGACTTCGTCGGCACATCGAACCTGTTCGCCGGCGACGACGCTCGGAGCATCCTCGGCCGGGACGGGGAGTACTCGATCCGTCCCGAGAAGCTCAGCCTGTCGACCGGCTCCCCGGCGTCCGGAGGTCCGAACGCCACGGGGACGCTGATCGAATCGGTGTACGTCGGCAGCAGCATCCGGCGGGTGGTCGACCTCGACGGAGGGCCGCGCATCTCCGTCCTGGAACGCAACGACAGCTCGCACGGTGCCGACTACGACCGCGGTACCCGGGTCCACGTGACCTGGGACGACCGCGACCTGCGCGAACTCCGGGCGTCAGACGTCGCCCGCACCGTGGGGGAAGAAGAGAGGCAACAATCATGATCCGACGGACACACCCTGGTGCCCGGGGCGTCGCCGCCGTCGCGGCCGTCTCCGCGCTGCTGCTGGCCCTGGCCGGCTGCTCGGGAGGCGGGGGCGGCGGGAACGGCTCGGCCGGCTCCGTCCCGAACATCCCGATGGCGAAGAAGCTCGGCAGCAACGAGGGCCAGCTCAACCTCATCGTGTGGGCGGGCTACGCCGAGAACGGCTCCAACGACCCGAAGGTCGACTGGGTCACGCCATTCCAGAAGCAGACCGGCTGCCAGGTGAACGCGAAGGTGGCCGGCACCTCCGACGAGATGGTGCAGCTGATGCGCACCGGCGCGTACGACGGTGTGTCGGCGTCGGGCGACGCCTCCCTCCGCCTCGTCTACGGCGGCGAGGTCGCGCCCGTGAACACGGGCCTCGTGCCGAACTACAAGACGATCTCGAGCTTCCTGAAGGACAAGTCCTGGAACTCGGTCGACGGCCAGATGTACGGCATCCCGCACGGCTGGGGCGCGAACCTCCTCATGTACAACAAGGCCGTGGTGAGCCCGGCGCCCGACTCGTGGTCGGCCGTGTTCGACGACGCCTCGAAGTACTCGGGCAA
Source organism: Leifsonia sp. AG29 (assembly GCF_009765225.1). Taxonomy (NCBI): domain Bacteria; kingdom Bacillati; phylum Actinomycetota; class Actinomycetes; order Micrococcales; family Microbacteriaceae; genus Leifsonia; species Leifsonia sp. AG29. Next base: position 165,690 of record NZ_VMSF01000001.1, read on the forward strand.
GGTGACCGCGTACGACTCGCCGATCTACATCGCCGACGCGGCCCTCTACCTGAAGGCGAAGGACCCGTCGCTCGGCATCAAGGACCCGTACTCGCTGACCGAGAAGCAGCTCGACGCGGCCGTGTCCCTCCTGAAGAAGCAGCGCCAGTCGGTGGGCGAGTACTGGTCGGACTACACGAAGGCCGTCCAGTCGTTCGAGTCGGGCAGCAGCGTCGTCGGCACCACCTGGCAGGTGATCGCGAACCTGATCCAGAGCGACGGCAAGGTCCAGGTGGCGACGACCATTCCCAAGGAGGGGTCGACCGGCTGGTCCGACACCTGGATGATCGCGGCCAAGGCGAAGCACCCGAACTGCATGTACCAGTGGATGAACTGGATCACGTCGCCCGAGGTGAACGCGCAGGTCGCCGAGTGGTTCGGTGAGGCCCCCGCCCAGACGCTCGCGTGCCAGCACACCCAGGACCCGACCTTCTGCGAGACGTACCACGCGACCGACGCGGCCTACGCGGCGAAGATCCACTACTGGGCGACCCCGCAGACGAAGTGCATCGACGGGAGCGGCACGAACTGCACCGCGTACAGCGAGTGGGTCAGCAAGTGGCAGGAGATCAAGGGATGAAAGCACGCCTGGGCTTCCTGCTCGGGCCTCCCCTCCTGTGGCTCGTCGTCATCTACCTGGGCTCGATCGCCGTCCTCCTGGTCTCGGCCTTCTGGACGGTCGACAGCTTCACGGGCGCGGTGGTGCCGACGTTCACGCTGGACAACTTCGCCACGCTGTTCAGCGACCCGGTCTACGGGACCGTCGCGCTGCGCACGCTGGGCGTCGCCATCGTGGTGACGCTGATCGACGCGGTCATCGCCTTCCCGATGGCGCTGTACATCGCGAAGGTCGCCCGGCCGAGCCGGAGGGCCATCTACCTGGTGGCCATCACCACGCCGCTGTGGGCCAGTTACCTGGTCAAGGCGTACGCGTGGCGCATCCTGCTCGAGCCGGGCGGCCCGATCGCGAGCCTGACCGGAGGCGCGACCCCGGGATTCGGCCTGACGGCGGTGATCATCACGCTGGCCTACCTGTGGCTGCCGTACATGATCATCCCCGTCTACGCCGGGTTCGACCGGGTGCCAGACTCCCTCTTCGAGGCGAGCTTCGACCTGGGGGCGTCGACGTTGCGGACCATCCGGTCCGTCGCGTTCCCCCTCGTCTTCCCCGCGATCGTCGCCGGCTCGATCTTCACCTTCGCGCTGAGTTTCGGCGACTACATCGCCGTGACGATCGTCGGAGGGAAGACGCAGCTGCTCGCGAACCTCATCTACGGCCAGCTGGTCACCGCGAACAACCAGCCGCTCGCGGCGGCGCTCTCGGTCATCCCGTTGGTCGCGGTGGTGCTCTACCTGCTCGCGGTCCGCCGGACGGGCGCATTGGAGAACGTATGAAACTCCTCTCGGGGCCGGCCCGGTTCGTCGTCGGGATCTGCCTGTGGGCTGGGCTCGCGGTGCTGTGGATCCCGCTCCTCCTCGTGGTGCTCAACTCGTTCAACAGCTCGCGGACGTTCGGGTTCCCTCCGGCCGGTCTCACCCTGAAGTGGTGGGTGGCCGCGCTGCACTCGAGCGGAGCCCTCGCGGCCCTCGGCACCTCCGTCGTGGCGGGGCTGTGCGCTGCGGCGATCGCGCTCATCCTGGGGACGATGGCGGCCTTCGCCGTGCAGCGGTTCGAGTTCTTCGGGCGGCAGAGCGTCAACTTCTTCGTGGTGCTGCCGCTCACCCTCCCGGGCATCGTCACCGGCATCGCGCTGGCGTCGTCGTTCACCGCGATACTGGGGCCGATCGGGGTGACGCTCGGCCTCGCCACGGTCATCATCGGGCACGCGACGTTCTGCATCGTGATCGTCTACAACAACGTGCAGGCGCGGCTGCGGCGCATGGGCGGCTCGCTCGAGGAGGCGTCCAGCGACCTGGGCGCGCGCGGCTGGCAGACGTTCCTCTGGGTGACGCTGCCGCAGGTGCGGGGCGCCCTCGTGGCGGGCGTGCTGCTGGCGTTCGCGCTGAGCTTCGACGAGATCGTGGTGACGACGTTCACGGCGGGACCGACCGTGCAGACCCTCCCGATCTGGATCTTCCAGAATCTGTTCCGTCCCAACCAGGCGCCCGTGGTGAACGTGGTCGCGGCCGTGCTGACGATCCTCGCGATCATCCCCGTCTGGATCTCGCAACGCGTCGCCGGCGACTCCGTGACGAGCCGCGTCTGACTCGCCCGCGGTGGCCGCGCCTCGTGCCTGCCTCCGCCCCCGCGCGGCTCCGCCCACTATCGAGTCCCCCGAGAATCCGCCTCCTAGGGCCGACTTCTTGAACTCTTGGGGGACTCGACAGCGGGGTGCGGGCCCGGTGTGGCAGGGTGAGGGCGTGAGCGCGACCGTCACCGCCCTGAGGCGCTACCCCGTCAAGTCGATGGGAGGCGAGGGGCTGACGAGCGCGCAGCTCGACGCCCGCGGCTTCGCCGGCGACCGCTGGTTCGCCGTGGAGGACGCCGACGGCCGTTTCGCCTCGGGCAAGAGCACGCGCCGGTTCCGGAGGCGCGACGCCGTCTTCGGGTACGACGCCGCGACCGCGCCCGACGGCCGCGTCGAGGTCCGCGCACTCGACGGTACGCACTTCACGGTGGGCGACGCCGCCCTCGACCGGCACCTCTCCAAGGCGATGCGAGCACCCGTCCGCGTCACCCCCGAGGCCGACGTTCCGCACCAGGACATGGGCGCCGTCTCGCTCATCGGCACGGCGACCCTCGCCTGGTGCGCCGCCCGCTGGGGCGGGAGCGCCGACCCGCGCCGCCTCCGCCCGAACATCGTGATCGACACCGATGACCCGTTCATCGAGGAGACCTGGGTGGGCGCCGAGCTCGAGATCGGCTCGGCGCGCCTCCACATCGTCGAGCGCGTGCCGCGCTGCCGCATGATCGACGTCGACCAGGACGGCGCACGCCCCGGCACGAAGTGGCTGAGGGCCCTCACCAGGGAGCGCGGCATGGCGCTCGCCGTCTACGCCGACGTCCGCAGGGCCGGCGCCATCACGCTCGGCGACAGGGTGGAGGCGCGGCCCGCTAGTCTCGGACCCGAACCCCGAATGGAGGCGCCATGACGTACTCGAGCGGACAGCCCGCCGCCGGGTGGTACCCGGACCCGCATGGAGGGGCGAGCCTCCGCTGGTGGGACGGCGCGCGCTGGACCGAGCACACCTCCACGCCGCCGGCACCGCAGTACGCGGCCCCCGCCTCCCTCTACGCGGAGCCGGACCGGCTCGAGCCGGGTGCCGGGCTGTACTCCCCGTGGATCTGGATCGCGGCCGTGCTGCCGATCGTCGGCCCGTCGCTGCTGTTCCTGGCGCTCCCGTCGGGAAACCTCAGGCACCTCCTCGCTACGGCGACCCCGCGCCCCGGCGACGTGTTCGCTCTCATGAGCGGCCCGGCCCTCCTCGCCACCTCGCTGGTCAGCTGGCTCGCCATCGCCTTCGCCGTGGTCTGCGCATGGCTCGACTACCGGTGGCTGCAGCAGCGCGGGATGCGCCGGCCGTTCCCGTGGGCGTTCGCCTTCATCGGGGTGGTGTTCAACCCGCTGGGGCACCTCGTCTACGTGATCGGCCGCAGCGTCGTCGTCCGTCGTGCAGCGGGAGGGAGGGGCGGTCTCGCGCCCATCTGGGTCGCCGTCGCCGCGCAGATCCTCGCGCTCGTGCTCGGTGGCATCTGGCTGGCCGTCTTCTTGACCACTTTTCTGAGCGGCAACCTCGGCGACCTGTCGGGCACGACGATCAGCGGGGCATGAGGGAGGCGCGATGACGGAACTCGGCGGGCACGCCGCTGCAGGCTGGTACCCGGATCCCACCGGGATGCAGGGCCTTCGATGGTGGGACGGCCTCCGCTGGACGGCCCACACGGCGCCAGCGGTGAACCCCTATGCCGCGCCTGCGCTCGATCGCCGTCCCCTGCCGGCGACCACGTCGGTGAACACGGTGTGGATCTGGTTGGTCGTCCTGCTGCCGCTCGTCTCCAGCTTGCTGATCCTGCTCCTTCACCCGCAGCTCGATCTCCTGGCCTCCCCTTCCGGACGGCCAGGATTCGTGGACCCTTTCGCCCTCCTGGGCGGCCCGCTTTACTTCGTCGTCATGTTCGCCAACTGGACCATCAGCGCGGCCATCATCGTCTTCTCGTGGCTCGACTGGAGGGAGCTGACCCGTCGCGGAGTGGACCGCCCCTTCCACTGGGCGTGGGCCTTCCTCGGCATCGTGTACCCGATCGGCCGGAGCGTCATCGTCCACCGCGTCGCGGGGAGGGGCCGGGCTCCGCTGTGGACGGCCATCGCCGTCCTGATCGCCACGACAGCGATCATGCTCGTGTGGATGGCGGTGCTCTCCGCGCAGATCGCGGGCAGCATCGCGACAAATCTTCCGTCCGGGGCCTGACAACCCGCGCGGCATCCGGTTGGATGGTCGCACGCCCCCCCGAGAGGAATCGCATGACTGACAGCCCCGTCCCCTCGTTCGAACTGCTCGCCGCCGAGCTCCTGAAGGACCCCGACCTCGACGTCTCGGTGACCGCGACCGGCCTGCACGTGCACGGCCGCCTGTTCGCCTACCTCGACGGCACCGAACTCGCCGTCGACCTGCCGACCGACCGCGCCGGCGACCTCGTCGCGCGCGAGGTGGCGACCGAGGTTCCCGCCGGCCGCAGCGAGCCCAAGGGTGCCTGGGTGCGCGTGGCCGACGCCGAAGACTGGCCCGAGCTCGCGAGCGAGGCGCACCAGTTCGTCGGGGAGCCCGCCGTCGGTCACGACTCCTGACGCTCGCTCTGCTCGTCGCTTGGCATGACTGCGAGGCCGTGTCGGGAGGGACAGGGATCGTCCGTTATGATGGCTGACGTGCGTCCGCTCGCGGGCGTGCTGGAGACGTCGCATAGTCAGGCCTAGTGCACCACCCTGCTAAGGTGGAGTCCCCGTAAGGGGACCGAGGGTTCAAATCCCTCCGTCTCCGCCGAAAAATGCTGCTCAGAGGCAGTTTGTTGCAGCCCCGAGTGACCTAGTCGAGGCCTTTCAAGCTCTCAGGAACTGCACCCCAGGACAGCGCTGGGACAGCGGGCGTGTCGAGAAGTGCAAGTGCAGCTCGGTTCGCATCGACGCCGAGCACGGGAGTGTAGGTGGATAAGAGGACCGTGGGGTTCTTGTCTCCGTAGCGCCATCAGGCAATGGCGCGCTCTGAATGGCACGTCCGTAGTACAGGGTTCGATCGGGGCGCATACTGTGCCCGCATGCTTCAGATCGCCAACTCAAGACGTCGCTGGGGTCATGCCGGCTGAATCGTCTCATCGATTTTTCCAGTCGGCTCTGCTCTCCGTCCGCAGGGCTACGCTTGGCCGCGAGTGGTACCCGCTGTAACAACTTCGCCCTCCTACGAGTGGTTGGTGCGGGTTGGTCACGCTGCGTAGTGGATCAAGACTGACTCGTCATCTCCGGCCGGTCGAGCTTCAGGACATGCTTGACATCCTCCGTGATAGGCGTTTCGCGCGGCGTAGGGGCAGCGTTGGACGAGTGGCTCACGTTGGGGGTACCGAAGCACAAGAGCCTCTAACGGTCGGCTCCGGGCAAGGCTACGCCTTCTCCGCCGAGAATGATTCTTTGCGCCATGGTCAAGTTGGCGACAGCGGCCACCAGCCGACCGAGCGCGCGCCCGGCATCCTGAACTACACGTCGAGCCGCTCCGACGTTCTGCGCGGCCATAGCAAGAGCCTCCTCGTAGGTGACTCGCTTGTTAAGGGCGGCATCTATAGGGTCCGTGATGGCTTTCAGTGTAAGCAGGCTGTGCGCACACCCCCGGTGGCCGGCGGGACATAGAGGTCCGAAGGGGTCAAGCGGGAAGTGCCCGATCAGTCCGATACCTGCGTCTTCGTCTGCGACGACCTCGTCGTGGATGACCAGACCGTATCCGACTCCGGCCCCGAGCGTAATCACCGCATACCGTTCGAGTCCTCTCCCGTAACCGAACCAGTGTTCTGCCTCCGTGAACGCGATCACGTCGTTTTCGATGATGGTGGGAATATGAGTACGAGACTCCACCATCGAGTTTGAGCATGTTGGTCTCGATCACGGCGAAGGCGGCAAATGGGATCTCCGCGACGTGAGCACGCTGGAACTGAAGCAGTCGTTCCAGCGCTGGCAAGAGGGCCTAGCTGAGGTTGGCTGGAACAGCTTGTACTGGAACAACCACGACCAGCCTCGAGTCGTCAGCAGATTTGGTGACGATCAACTGCACTGGCGGGAATCGGCGAAGGCTCTGGCGACCGTCCTGCATCTCCAGCGCGGCACGCCTTTCATCTACCAGGGCGAAGAGCTCGGAATGACGAACGCTAACTTCGAGACGATCGAGGAGTATCGCGATATCGAATCTCTTAACCATTTTGCTGAGGCGGTTGGGACCTTCGGGAAAGCCCCGGAGAGGGTGCTGCGAGCGCTTCGTGCCTCAAGTCGTGACAATGCGCGGACGCCGATGCAGTGGTCGCACGGTCGCCATGCAGACTTCACGACAGCTCAGCCGTGGATTGCCGTCAACTCAAACCATGTCCGCATCAACGCCGAGGACCAGAGGAACGATCACGACTCTGTATTCGCCTACTACCGGGCCTTGATAGCCCTGCGCCACTCCGAGCCAGTCGTATCGCACGGAACGTTCCGTATGGAATTGTCGGCGCATCCCACCGTTTTCGCCTTCAGCCGCCGTTTGGGCGCCCGCCACCTGCTCGTCCTCGCAAATCTCAGTGAGAACTGGACGGAGTATGAGGTGCCTCTGGGGTGGGCGAACCTCGAGCTGGTACTCGCTAATCGCGTGGACGCGCCTCTCTGGTCCGTGGGGCGTCTCGCGGCGTGGGAGGCCCAAGTGTTTCGCAGTAGTTAGCGGAGCTCCGCGCATGTGGCGACGCGGTTAGAAATCCGGTCTTGCACTCGTTCATGACTATGTTTTAGTGTTTATTTAGACATGAACAAAGGCAGGCAATGACGCTTTCTTCCACATCACGCACCGATGTCAACCGCACCGCGATCCTCGCTCACCTCGGAGCTCAGGGGCCAGCGTCGCGCGCTGAGCTTGCGCGGTTGCTCGGCGTGTCGCCTGCCCTGGTGACCCAGCTTTCTCGCGATCTTCTTGCGGATGGTCTCATCGAGGAACTAGATCGGAGCACTGTCTCAGGTGGTGGGCGTCCTGGTCGGCTGCTCGGTCTTGCCTCTGCAGGACTGTCGGCCATCGGCGTGAAGGTCGCGCCGGATCACGTCGCTTTCGTCGAGGTGGGGCTTGGCGGCAACGTGCTGCGCTCCGCCGTTGAAGATTTCGATGCAGTGTCACCGTTAGCCGCATCAAAGCTTGTCGAGAGGCTTCGCGCGTTTATCGCCGCGCCAACGGGGGACCGCATACTCGGAATCGGTGTTGGGCTACCGGGAACCGTCGTCGAGCAGGGTGTTGGGGTCGTCGACTCCACCCAGCTGCGGTGGAGTCAGGTGCCCCTCGGGGCGACGTTGCGTCGCGCATTGGATCTCCCCGTCGTCGTCGAGAACAATGTCAACGCGTTGAGCGTGGCCGAGAAGCTCTTCGGTCAGGGACGAGGATTCGACGACTTTCTCGTGGTGACAATCGGCAATGGCATCGGAGCGGGTGTCATCGCCGGCGGCTCGATCCTGCGCGGACGCGCCGGCGGTGCCGGTGACATCGGCCACGTTCCTGTGGTCGCGGACGGCCCGCTGTGCCAGTGCGGTAACCACGGCTGCCTTGAGGCGCTGATCGGACAGGGTGCTCTGGTGTCTGCAGCGCGAGCCGCCGGCGTGATCGAAGGTTACGAGGGAATCGATCAGCTCCGAGCCGCCGCCGATGCTGGCGACGAGCGCGCGCAGGCCATTTTCGCCTCCGCCGCCCGCCTGCTCGGGCGCGTGCTCGCCGGCGTGGTGAACGTGCTCGATCCCGAGCTCGTTGTGCTCCTCGGTGAAGGCGTGGAAGCGTGGCGGCATTGGGAAGGCACGTTCGAGCCGGCCCTCCGCGCCTCCCTCGTGCCCGGCAAGCGCGGCGTCGCGGTGACCGTTGAGACGTGGAGAGATGATCGGTGGGCGCAGGGCGCGGCTGCTCTCGTGCTGGCCACGCCCTTCGACTCCGACGGCATCGCTGGAGAGCAAGGACGACTGGTGCGTGAGCGCCTTGTCGCGACTGCGGAGGCGCTCTGATGGCCCTCTCGGTTGGGCAAACGACGGCCGAGGAAGTGCGGGTCTTCGGTCGTGGACAAGTGACGCGGAAACGGCCGGCGAAACACCGTCTGCGCTACGCCGGCACGGTCGCCATCTTCCTCCTACCCAGTCTCGTCCCGCTCCTGGCGTTCGTGATCGGCCCGATGATCTCTGCCGCCTGGACGAGCCTCCACCAGTGGAATCTCATCGGCGAAATGACCTGGGTCGGATTCGACAACTACGCCCATCTAGTCTCCGATCCCGCGACGCAACAGGCGTTCCTCCACACCGTGTACTACATCATCGGTTACCTGCCGTTGGCCTATCTCGGAGGCCTGAGCCTGGCGCTCGCGCTCAACTCCCGGCTCAAGGGGCGATCCCTCCTCCGCGGCGTCTACTTCCTGCCTGTCGTCACCAGCTGGGTCGTCGTGGCGCTCGTCTGGCGCTGGCTCCTCAACCCCAGCGTCGGAGTGGTCAACACCCTGCTCGGACTCGTCGGGATCCACGGGCCCGGCTGGTGGACGGACCCGGCGTGGTCGATACCCTCGATCATCCTGGCCTCGGCGTGGAAGGACCTCGGGTTCGTGATGGTCATCCTGCTGGCCGGTCTGCAGACCATCAATCCCGATCTGTACGAAGCGGCGGAGATCGACGGCGCCGGGTGGTGGCGTCGTCTGTTCAGCATCACCCTTCCGATGCTCTCTCCGTCGACGTTCTTCGTGATCGTGCTCTCGCTCATCAACGGATTCCAGGTCTTCGACCAGGTGTACGTCATGACCGGAGGCGGACCGAACAACTCCAGTCAGGTGGTCGTGCAGCAGGTCTACGACCTGACCTTCCGCTACGGGCAGGCTGGCATGGCCTCGGCGCTGTCTTGGCTGCTCTTCCTCGTCATCCTCCTGGTCACCCTCGTGCAGTTCTACGGGCAGAAGAAGTGGGTGAACTATGCGTAACCCGGTCGCGCGAACGTTGCTCTACGTGGCGGTCATCGTCGGCGCGTTGGTCATGATCTTCCCCTTCGTGTGGACCGTCGTCACCTCAATCAGCCCGGGCGCGAGCCTCACGACCACACCGAAGCTCATTCCGGACAACGCGTCTCTTTCCCCCTACCTGGCGCTGTTCGACCGTGTACCGTTCGCGCAGGTCATTCTGAATTCGCTGATCATCGCTGTTGTCAGCACCTGCCTTCAACTGGTGACCAGCGCAATGGCGGGGTATGCCTTCGCGCGCCTACCTTTCCGCGGCCGTGGCGCGATCTTCCTTCTCTACCTGGCGACCATGATGATCCCGTTCCAGGTGCTCATCGTTCCCCTGTTCGTGGAGATGAAATCGCTCGGGCTGATCAACACCTACGCCGGCGCGATCCTCCCCACCATGGCGTCCGCCTTCGGCGTCTTCCTGCTTCGTCAAGCGATCAGCACAGTACCGCCGGAGCTGGACCAGGCGGCGACCCTCGATGGTGCAGGCCACTTCCGCATCTTCTTCCAAGTCGTTCTCCCGCTGGTGCGGCCCGCGCTTGCGACACTCGCGGTGTTCGCTTTCCTCAATACGTGGAACAGCTTCCTGTGGCCGCTGATCATCCTGCGCGACCCTCTCATGCAGACGCTGCCCGTCGCGCTCTCCAGCCTGGTCGGCCAGTACTCCACGCAGTGGGACGTCCTGATGGCCGGCTCGGTGATCAGCATCCTCCCCATGTTCGCCCTCTACGTCTTCGCCCAGAAATACATCGTTCAGGGCGTCGCCGGCACCGGCCTCAAGTAGGCCGCTGCATTCACCCCACCCCAACCCCCACCCCCCTGCATCGAAGGAGATTGCACCTCATGAAGAAGACACTCGTCGCGGCCGTCGCGGTCGCGGCGCTCGCGTCACTCGGCCTGGCCGGTTGTAGCGCGTCCGGCTCTTCCGGCGACTCGAACGCGAAGGCCACCGTCACTTACTCGAACTTCATCTCCAACGGAGGAAACGAGAAGAACCTCCAGGCCATCGTCGCCGCCTTCGAGAAGGCCAACCCGAACATCACGGTCAAGGTGACGACCACCGACTACAAGGACTACTTCACTAAGCTTCAGACGGACATCGCGGCCGGCACACAGTCCGACGTCTTCGATGTCGACTCCGGCAGTTACGCGAACCTGCAATCGAGCGGGTCGCTTGCCTCACTCACAGGGATCGACGCGTCCAAGTACCGCAAGTCGCTCCTCGACACGTACAAGACCGACGGCAAGCAGTACGGGCTGCCCACCTCGTTCTCCGATGTCGTGCTGTTCTACAACAAGAGCCTGTTCGACAAGGCCGGCATCGGCTACCCGACGAAGGACTGGACGTGGGCCGACGAAAAGGCTGCCGCTCAGAAGCTGACGGACAAGGCGGCCGGCGTCTGGGGCGACTTCCAGCCGGCCACGTATTACGAGTACTACAAGGCGGTTCAGCAGGCCGGCGGCCAGTTCCTCGGAAAGAACGGCAAGGAGGCGGCATTCGACTCGGCCGCGGGCAAGAAGGCGGCCGAGTGGATCGCCGGAAAGTCGGGGACCGTGATGCCGACCGAGGCGCAGGGTGCCAGCACGGCCGACTTCGACTCCGGGCTGTTCAAAGCGGGCAAGCTCGCCATGTGGCACTCGGGCATCTGGATGTTCAGCACGCTGGGTCAGCTCCCGTTCGGCTGGGACATCGCCGTCGAGCCGGGAGACACCCAGAAGGCCGCAGCTGCCTTCTCGAACGCGGTCGTGGTCTCGAAGGACGCCAAGAACAAGGCCGCGGCGCAGAAGTGGGCCGACTTCCTTGCCAGCTCCAAGGAGACCGTCGACGTGCGCATCAAAGCCGGGTGGGAACTCCCGACAGTGTCCGATGAATCGCAGCTGAAGCCCTACCTGACAGCCGGCGCCCCCGCCAACCGTCAGGCAGTGTTCGACTCCCTCGAGAGCGTAGCTGCGGCCCCCCAACTCGGGACGAACGCGCAGAAGATCCAGGACGCCGTGACGAACACGCTGGGCGAGATCGCCGCCGGCCGCCAGTCCGTCGACTCCGCGATTCCCGCGTTGTCAGACCAGGTCTCCGGCCTGCTCAAGTAGCCACCACAACCCCGGCCGCGCCCGAGAGTCCCCCGCCTCGGGCGCGGCCGGCCCCTCTCTCGCAGAAAGCAGCATCTTGCAGCGTTATCTCGACTCCCCGCTCTCGCGTCGCAGCGCGGAGCTCATACTAAGACTGCAAACCCCGGAAGGGGCGTACCCAGCCAGCCCGACCTTCTCAGCGTACGCCGGCTACAGCTGGTTCCGGGATGGCGCCTTCATCGCGGACAGCATGTCGGTGATCGGAGAGATCGAGTCTGCGTCGCGATTCTTCGACTGGTGCAGCCGCGTACTCGTCGACCGAGTCGACCATGTGCGCTGGATCATCACCCAGGCCCGGTCCGGGCGCCCTCCCGGCCATGATCAGATGCTGCCGGCACGTTTCACCTTCGCGGGACATAACGGCGACGACGAGTGGTGGGATTTCCAGCTCGACGGGTACGGGACGTGGTTGTGGGCGGTCGTCGAACACAGTCGGCGTCACGCGCTGGATCTCGACAGGTGGGAGCCGGCGATCTCGATGACCGTCGAGTATCTGACTACGTCGTGGTCGCGACCATGTTACGACTGGTGGGAGGAACACAGCGACCACGTGCACGTGTCGACCCTGGCTTGCGTGAGCGCCGGCCTGGACGCGGTACTGTCCTCCGGGGTCATGGAGGCCGGGCTCGTCGATGCAGCTCGAGAAGCCTCATCTCAGATCAAAGCCACCGTCTTTGAACGCGGCCTTAGCGATGGGCACCTCGTGAAGTGGCTCGGAAGCACTGCCCTCGACGGCAGCCTGGCGGCAGCGATCGCGCCTCTGGGCTTCGTCGGAGCGCGCTCGATCGTCGGCCAGCGAACGATCGATCAACTCGAACGCCAGTTGACCGTCGACGGGGGAACCCATCGTTATCTGGGGGACACGTTCTACGGCGGCGGCCAATGGCCGCTCCTCAGCTGCTTCCTCGGCCTTGCCCATGCTGCCGCCGGCGATGTTTCGCGCGCACGAGAACTCTACGACTGGGCAGCATCGACGGCGAACTCCGATCTCGAGCTGCCCGAGCAGGTCGGGGGGCACCTCATCGCACCAGGAATGCGAGCCGAGTGGGTGGAACGGTGGGGGTCCATCGCAACTCCGCTGCTCTGGAGTCACGCCATGCTTCTCCGGCTCGGAGCAGCGCTCGATCCTCGCATTCCCCCGCACAACCTCGCGGCCCGATCCGGCCGCGAGGAAGGAGCACCCCGTTGATTCGCCACTCGCCTCTCGGGTCTGGTCACCCGTACTCCGTCGACACCGATCAGCGCTGGCCCGTCGTGCCCGAAGCCGGTGGCACCGCGTCGATCGGTGTTCGCGCCGATTCGTCCGTTGTCGCCGTTTCGGCCGAACTCGTGTGGCGCGCGGACACCGGTGAGGAACACCGTGATCTGCTCACCCTGTCCCGCGTAGCGAACACCTCGCGTGGCCGCACCACGGACGGCGGTCATCTGGCCTCGGCCCAAGCACGGCTGTCCCGGGCTGCGGGGGGCTGGCAGGTCACGACCCCGGTCCTCGATTTCGGAGGCGAGTACCGGTACCGCTTCACCGGAACCCGCGACGACGGTCGTGAAGAACACACCCGCTGGTTCTCGTTCCGCGCAGCGCGCTGGCGGGAGGCCGCGGATGCTGTGATCGCGAGCGGCTCGTCCCGGGTGCTTCGCCACTCGGTGTCCGTCCTCGATGACGGACGGCGGGCCTGGCGCGTGCGTTTCTCGCTCCCGCTCGCTCCCGGCGAGCACGTGAGCGGGCTGGGCGAGAGGTTCGACGCGATCGATCACGCCGGTGAGTCGCTCGACTCGGTGGTCTTCGAGCAGTACAAGAGCCAGGGAGCGGAGCGCAAGACCTACCTCCCGATGCCGTTCGCCCACGTCGTCGGAGGCTCGGGCTGGGGGTTCCACGTGGACACCTCCCGCCGCGTCTGGTTCGACCTCGGTGCGAGGGAGCCGGGAGCGATCCAGGTGGAGGCGGAGGCGGGTCCCGAGGGGACTGTTCCGGTCCGCTTCTTCGAAGGCGACCCGCTCACCGTCCTCCGGGGCTTCCTCGATGGCGTGGGCCGTGCCGAGGAGCTGCCCGACTGGGTCTTCCGCCTCTGGGCCAGCGGTAACGAGTGGAACACACAGGCGGAGGTCATGCGCCAGATGGATCTGCACCGGGAGCACGACATCCCGGTTGGCTCGGTCGTCATCGAGGCATGGAGCGATGAGACCACGTTCACCGCGTTCCGCGACGCCCGCTACGACGTCACGGAGGACGGCGCTCCGCATCGGCTCGCCGACTTCCAGTTCCCGGCCGACGGTGCATGGCCGGACCCCAAGGGAATGGCCGACGAACTCCATTCCCGGGACATCCGACTCCATCTGTGGCAGATCCCGCTGCTGAAGATGCGCCCCCACCCGCAGGCACAAGCGGCGGCCGACGCGCGCGCCGCCCTCGCCGAGGACGTGCTGATCGCGGAGCCGACGCCGGCAGGAGGCCGGCGCCCGTACCGCAACCGGGGCTGGTGGTTCCCGCTCGCGCTCATGCCCGATCTGACCGACCAGCGAGCTGCACGCTGGTGGACCGAGAAGCGTCGCTACCTCGTCGAAGAGGTCGGCGTCGATGGCTTCAAGACCGACGGCGGCGAACACGCGTGGGGCGCGGAGCTCGTCTACCTCGACGGCAAGCGAGGGGACGAGAAGAACAACACGTTCCCCGTCGCGTACGCCGCGGCTTACGGCGAGCTTCTTCGGAGTGCGGGAAAAGCGCCCGTCACCTTCAGCCGGGCCGGGTTCGCGGGCTCCCAGGCCCACGGTGCGTTCTGGGCGGGCGACGAGAACTCCACCTGGGACGCTTTTCGCTGGTCGATGAACGCCGGCCTGTCCGCGGCGGCCAGCGGCATCGTGTACTGGGGATGGGACATCGCCGGGTTCTCCGGAGAAGTCCCCGACGCCGAGCTCTACCTGCGCGCGACGGCGGCCAGCGTGTTCGTGCCGATCATGCAGTACCACTCCGAGTTCAACCACCATCGCACTCCCTCGCGCGACCGGACTCCGTGGAACATCGCGGAGCGCTCGGGTGAGGAGAGAGTCATCCCGATCTTCCGGGACTTCGTCAAGCTGCGGGAACGGCTCCTCCCCTACCTGGCGTCGTCCGCGGCGGAGACGGTGCGGTCCGATCGGCCGCTCATGCGGCCGCTCTTCTTCGATCACCCGGAGGATCCGGCCTCATGGGCCGGGATCCGGTGGATGCTCGGAGCGCACCTGCTCGTCGCACCGGTCGTCGAGCCAGGTGCGACGACCTGGCCGGTGATCCTCCCGGACGGCGAATGGACGGACGTCTGGACCGGCGATACCGTCTCGGGCGGCCGCACGATCGAGGTCGACGCGCCGTTGACGCGCATCCCGGTGTTCGCCGCGGCCGGCGCGCCCACCGAGTTGCTCGCGGTCTTCCGGCTGTGATCGACGCCGTCGACGCCTTCGACTCGTACACGCAACGGGTCGTCGATGGGGCTCGCGGGGATCGTCGGGTCCTCGGTGTTGCGCTTCTAGGTTCCGGAGCGGAACGATCACGGATCGACGAATGGTCGGACCATGATCTCCTCGTTCTGGCGCGCCCGGACGCGGTGAGCGAACTCCGCGGCGATCTCTCCTGGCTCCCCGATTCCGAGCGGCTCGTTGCAGTCGGACGCGAGTGGCACGACGGAATCAAGGTGCTGTTCCGGGACGGCCGGGTCCTCGAACTCGGCATCACCGACCCGATCCGATTGCGGTCCTTCCCCGTCTCTGCGTTCAGCGTCGTTTACGACTCAGGCGTGCTGGCGGAGGGTCTCGCCCAAGCGAAGGCGAACACGCGCGTTCGAAGCGGGAATCGCGGTGGCGATGCAGCGGCGGTGCTCCTGGTCCAACTCGTCACGGGGATCGGACGAGTGCGGCGGGGTGAGCGGCTCAGCGGCGGACACATCATCCGATCCGAGGCGGCGCTCACTCTCATGGACCTGCTCCTCGACCTCGCAGGCGAGCCCCATCCCGATCCTTTCGACGGGTGGCGCCGGATCGAGCGTGTCCTCCCCGAAGCAGCGTCGCGACTACGGAGCTTACTCGATCAACCGGTCGAGGCTGCAGCGCTCGGGATCTTGGACTTGGCTGAGGAAGTCCTAGCACCTGGATGGAAGGACTGGCCGCGGGCGGCGGCCCGTGTGGCAAGAGAGCGCCTGAGCGTGTCGGCGGTCTCCCAACCCGCACCTATCCACATCGAAGATCGTTGTTGCGAAGACAGTGGTCACGCTCGGTCGTGATCACTGCGGGCTGTGGCGCGGCGACCGAGTGCGAGCCTTCTTTCAGAAGCTGATCGCGTGTCCTCCTGGTTGGCGTACAGCGTAGGCTTGTCTTTAGATAGCGCCGCCGGCCCTCCGCCTTTACGTCAGATTCGTCCGGGCACCAACGGCTACGCACGACAGGTAGGCGCCGCTTGATCCAAAGGCGGACAGCGAGGGGACGGTTGCAGTGATCTCTATGTTGTGCAGCGGGAGGCATTTGTTGCAGCTTGTCTCCGAAAATGCGGCTGGTCGCCCGGTTGCTCGACCCTGCTAAGGTGGAGTCCCCGTAAGGGGACCGAGGGTTCAAATCCCTCCGTCTCCGCCATGGCATGTGTCGAGTCATCCTTCCGGGATGTGTCGGGACATGGTTCCTGATTCCCCCTCCTTCGGGAGGGGGTTTCGTGGTTTTTTGGGGTTGGTAGTCGCGGGTGGGGTCGAGGACGAGTTCGCGGATGAGTTCTCCGGTGTCGAGGTTGATGATGTGGGCCGGGTTCGAGATGCGCCGCGAGACGCTCTCCCCAGGGCTACGACCCACTGGGCCGAGATGGTCACCGCTCACGCCCGCTGAACCACGGACGCAGCTAAGGCACCGGACCGGTGGTCCCCGGGGCCTTAGCTCCGTCTGTATTGGCTAGCCGGTCGCGGGTCAGAAGTCGAGGACGGCGACAAGCGGCGCAGGGCCGGCCGCATATCACGCCGGCCCTGCGCTTATATGGATGACAACCCAGCTAGCATCATCGTCCCTAGCAGCTGCGCCCACGTCAGGAGGAGCGGACAGCACAAGATGACCGCGACGATCCCGAGGGGCCTTCCGCGGCGTTCGATGCAGAGCGCGAGGATCCCGACGACAAGGCCGGTGAGCGGCACCAGAAAGGACGCCCACACTGCGTAATCGAACAGCTGCGGAAACAGCACAACCCCGATCAGGCCGGGTCCCGGCGCGATTGCGAGGGCCAGCGCGCTGACGCTCAGCCAGACGCCTCGATATCGTCGTTTCGGGGGTGAGGGCGGGGGCGCGCCCGCCGGCGTCGTAGTGTCGGCGCTCATGAGGCCCTGACTCCAAACACGGCGACGGCGAAAAGCACTGTCGCGAACATGACGAACACCCAGTACGCAAGAACCAGCCCGCAGAGGATCATGCCGACGATTGGTAGGGCTCGCCTGGACCGTTCTTGCACCAGCGCGACGGTGGCGAGGATCATCCCGGGAAGCGGCAGCAGCACGGCCCCGCCGACGAGGTAGATCCCGACGGGTGGATAGACAAACTCGGCGACCAGACCGACAACGGAGACCACTCCGAAGATCAGCGAGAGCCTACTGAGCAGCCCTGCCGGTTGGCGTTTGGTGCCGGAGGTCTGTGAGTCGCGACCGAGGGTGGTGGCCTGCGGCGTGGGCGGCGAAGGAGGAGATGCGTTGGTCATGCTGCTTCTTTCCTCCGTTGTGCTCGACGGTGTGGACGGTCATCGGGGTTCGGCGTGTTGGAAGTCAGGACGAAGCTCTCGATGCCGGCAGGCGGGGGGTCCCGCACCGGCTCTCCGGTGTCTCGCACAGCACGACCGCAATTCCGCGGAGCAGGTGCAGGATCTCGCATCCGTTCTCCAGTACCGCAGTCGACGCGTGCGCCGGCTCAGGGGCAAGGCGCCGCGCTCATGTGTGGGGAGTGCTGATCGCCGCCCCGCCGAGGAAGAGCAGAGAAATCAGCATGATGCCGAGGATGAGCAGGGCCCACACCGAAAGGATCACCGAGCACAGGATGGCACCGGTGAGGGCCATGCCGCGGCCCGCTGGCTCCTTGCGCAGGCCGAGGACGCCGAGAACGAGCCCGACGACCGGGACCACGAAGGTGAACCCGGCTGCGATCGAGACGAGCCCGAGCACCATGGAGGTGATGCTGAGCCCTTTGGGCTCGCGCGCGGCTGCGTAGATCGGCACGGCGTAAGCCGGCGGCCCATACACGGGGGTCGGCGCGGGTGACGGCGTGGTCTCCTCGGACATGGTGGTCTCCCTCTCGCACGCTTGTCGGGCCGACGTCGTTCGGCTTTCTTCGTCATGGCCTCCGACCTAGTATCTCACTATGAGATACCACATCAGAAATTCTGAATGTATCAATTGCAGCGGGCGGAGAGTTCAGCGATGAGCCGGAACCCGGAACGCCGTGGCCGTGTCCGGTCGTCCCGGATGCCGGGGATCGATTTGGCGCGGTTCCTCGCAATTGTGGGCATGATCGCCGTGCACACACTCCAGGTGACCGCCCCGAATCCGGTCTTGGACCTCTCGAACGGGAACGCGTCAACGCTGTTCGCCGTGCTCGCGGGCGTGGGGGCAGCGCTGGCCTCCCGGGCCGCACTCCAGGCCGGCGCGACCGCCACCGCTCGATTGGCGCTCGTCGCCCGTGGCGCCGGACTGGTCGGCCTCGGGCTTCTTCTCGGGCTGATGCCGTCCCCCGCCGTGGTGATTCTGGTCTACCTGGGGGTGACTTTCGTGGTCATGGCCGCGTTTATCCGTGCGCGCTCCTGAGTGCTGATGGTCGGCGCAGGGGTCCTGGCGGTGGGCGGGCCCGCGGTGAATGTGGCCGTACGCACGAGCCTCGGCCTGGTCAACGAGACGGGTTCGGCCGGGATCGACCAGCTGGTTGCCGATCCGCTCGCCTACGCACGTGGGATCTTTCTGACCGGCACCTATCCGGTGACGACCTGGATCGTCTACGCCTTGATCGGGATCCTCCTCGGGCGCGGAGTCCTTGCCGCCATCCAGGCCGGAACACTCCACCGGTTCGCGGTCCGCTCGCTCGTCGTCGGGGCCGCCGCCGCGATGAGCGCCCACGTGCTCTCCACCGCGGCGTACTTCGCTTTTGCCCGGAACGACCTGCTCTCCGACCTGCTCTCCAGGGTCGACCCGGAACAACTCGCACCGATGAAGGACCGTATCGATGAGTTCCTCCTCGGAACCGGGTACGGCGCCCCCACCGGGTGGGCAGCTCTCGCCCTCGATGTCCCCCACACCGGGACCGTGCTGGACATTGCCCGCGGCGTGGGGGTCGCCACCGCGATCATCGGCGCGTGCTTGCTTCTTCCCCTCCGAACGCCGGCCCCAATCCTCCTGCGACCCGTGCTCGCCGCCGGGAGCGCACCCCTCACCAGCTATGCCGCCCACCTCCTCCTGCTGGCGCTCACAAGCGGCGTGTGGATGATCGAAGGGCTGCCGCTCCCCCGCTTCACGGGCTGGACCGCATTCTTGGCCAATGTCGGCCTTCTCCTTGCCCTCGGTGCGGCTCTGGCGCTGGTCGGTCGGCGCGGGCCGCTGGAGACTCCGCTCGGCCGGCTCGCCGCCATCCCGGCCGAATGGGCGCGGCGAAACGGCTCGAGCCATCCCACCAACAGCAGGGGCGCGGCCTGATGGTCGGCGCTGCGCGTCGTCACTTAGACCCAGTACTTGGCCCACACCCAGAACAGGGTGAGCGCGGCCGCGATCCCCGATAGCCACAGCGCCGTCTTCGGGGTGAGCCGGCGTCTTTCCTCTGTCGGCATTCGGGCTGGCTTGTCCTCCCAATAGACGCGGTCCTTGGATCTCAGGTAGGCCAGATAGGCGTACTCACCGGGAGGCTCGGCATCACCGAACCGGGAAAGAGCATCACGCAGAGCGTTTGGGTGGGGTCCGGGACCGAGCGGTCCCGGGCCCCCGTCGGCGGGGCGAGTCGGTTGTCGGTGCTCAGAAGTTGACGACGCCGACCTCGTGGATGGTGTCGGTGACGGTGGGAAGGTCGGCCGCGTTCCCGCACATCCCAACGATGATCAGGCCCATACCGATCGAGGTGAATCCGCGCGCCCAGACGGAGAGGTTCCCGTTGCCGATGAATGACAGGCCGTCCACGCCGGGGTCTCCGGGCTGCGGAGCCTTGTTGACGCCGTAGCCGATGCGGGACTCGGTGATCTGGTCAGCGGCGAAATGCTCCCCGAGCAGGGCGCGGTACACGTCGAGCGTGTAGGCGCGGTCATCGGAGCCCGCGGAGGCGACGTCGGTGAAGGCGCCCTGGAACAGCGAGATCTCGCAAGTGTTCGTCTTGGACTTGTACACCCACTGGCCCGCGTCCATCCGAGTGGATTCCGGGACGACCTCCCAGTCAGGAGACGTGGCCAGGTGATTCAGGAAGGCGGGTTTGGACGGTTCAGAAGCCAGACCTACGTTCCGGCTGTTGGTCCAGGTGTATCCGGACTCGGCGCGCGACACCTTCTCGGGACGGGTCTCCGCCTTCGGCTTCGGAGGTTTCGTCGTGGTCCGCGGAGACGCCGCCGTCGTCTTGGGTCCGCTCGCGCCGCCGGCAGTGGGCACGCAACCGGTCAGGAGCATGCCTCCTGCGACGAAGGCGGCGAGGACGCCCACGGCACGCAGACGCCGTCGCGGCATGGCTCGCTCCTCGGTTGGGTGGGCAGACACAGTTCTGCCCTTCGTTTCTGTTGTTAGGTGACTAGGCATGGTCTTCTCGTTCCTGGCGTTCGCGGTCAGTAGTCGTAGTCGTCGGAGGAATAGCCGCCGGTGCGGCTGTCCGAGTCGGAGTAATCGTTCGGGTCGAAGCCGTGGCTCGTGCCGTCGCCGCTGGCGGGGTCGAAGGCGAACCCGAACGCGGCCGGATCGGCGATCACGATGGCGACCGTCACCGCGGCCCACACCACGGTGAGTGCGAGGAGGCCGTAGCCCAGAATGAGGGTGGTGATCGCGAGACCGCGGCCGCGCTCCCCTGTGCGTCGCAGCTGGCCGAAGCCGATGTGGGCGAGCACGACACCGAGGATCGGGTTCATGCTCACCACGACGACGCCGATCAAAGACAGGACGTTGTAACGGGCGGTCGGCGCCGCCAGCGCATCGGTCGGAGTCTCGCGCGGGGCGTCCGCGGCGCTGGCCGGCGAAACGACGGCAGGGGCGACGATAGGCATGATCGGAGGAGGGTTGGTCATCTCAGGGCTTTCTCTGGGTGAGGGATTGCCACAGCAACTGCGGCTCAGAACGATCGCCGCAAAATCTCATGTTCTAAAATTTCTGTGGCGAATTAGAGTATGCCTCCCCCCACCGACTCCCGCCAACGTTCAGCCCACGCCTCCTCGTGTGGCGGCGGCTACCGCCACCTCCGGAGACCGGCCCGCAGGGGCGCCGCGTCTGGCCGGAGCTAAGCCCCGGATGGCCTCTTGTGCCGTTAGGGTGTGACCGTGAGTGACGAGCGGGCCGATCTGGCCCAGTTCCTCGGCGTGCTGAACACCGAGTACTTCGTGTTGCAGGGCGCATCGAACGCATCCATCAGCGAGTCCAGCAGCCGGTCTTCGCTGTACCTGGTGACGCTGTCGAGCGCCCTTGTCTCACTGGGCTTCGTCTCGGGGGCGTCGCCCGGCCTGTTCCTGCCGTTCGCGGCCGCGGCCCTGACGACCGTGTTCGTGCTTGGCTGGTTCACCATCGCCCGTCTCATCGACACGGCGATCGAGAACATCCGGGCTCTGCGCGGGATGGCGCGTATCCGGCGCTACTACGCTGGCGTGCACCCCGAGGCGCCCGCGTTCTTCGAGACGACCGGGGATGATGCCTCCGATGCGTACGCCATGCTGGGCATGCGGTCGTCGAGGCGATGGGTCGTGGGGACGATGGCCAGCATGGTCGGCGCGGTGAATGCGGTCGTCGGCGGCTCCGGCGTGGCGATCTTCATCGGGGCCATGGGCGCGGGGACGCCAGTCTCGATCGTCGTGGGTGTGATCGTCGGCGCCCTTCTGTTCGCCATGTCCGCCGCACTGCAGATCCAGAGGTTCAAGCGCGCGTTCCCGTGATGTCGGGGAATGGCAGGTTCGGCGCGGCGCGAGCTATGAATCCGGCGATGGCGTCGGTGAGCGCATGCGGCGCCTCCAAACGAGGCGCTGGTCGTAGACCGGTGATGCGGAACTCGCGCATGCCAAGCTCGCGGAGGTCACGCGCGCGTCGATCTCGGGTAAACGACGGTCGCTTCAGTGAGGCGCTACGCGGCTAAGACCGCTGCGCGTTTCCTGCACCGGCGCGGGCGGCGTTGATCGCTTTCGAGAGCGAGTCGATGTCGACAGGTCCTTCGTGGCGGAGCCCGTTGATGAAATAGGTGGGGGTGCCCGCCGCGCCGCTTTGATCCGCGGAGGCGATGTCCTTCAGCACGCGGTCGGCGTGAGCGTGCGAGAGGACGTCGTCCAGGAACTTCTCGGCGTCGATGCCGAGTTGCTGAGCGTAGCCCGCGAGGTCGCGGATGCCGAGGCGGTCCTGGTGCGCCAGCAGGAGGTCGTGCATCGGCCAGAACGCGCCCTGCGCAGCCGCCGCTTCCGCAGCTTCGGCGGCGCGGAGCGCATTCGGGTGGACGTCCGTCAGTGGGAGGTGGCGCCACGCGACCGCCACGTCGGGGTGGCGTTCCAGGAGTTCACGGACCGTCGGTTCGCCGCGGCGGCAGAACCCGCACTCGAAGTCGCCGTACTCGACGACGGTCACTTGCGGGTTCTCGGCACCGCGCACATGGTCCGCCTCAGGGTCGACGGGGCTCAACAGGTCGAGGGTGGGGTCGGGCCGTCCGTTCAGGGCGAGGCTCCGCCGGTTCGCCGGGATGAACCTCACGCACGCGAAGACCAGCCACGTGAGCGCGGCGGAGCCGATCACAGAGAAGAAGATGCCGATCTTCGCCTCGGCCAGCCCCTCCCCGGTCAGGACGATGCCGGCGATGAGGAGTGAGACGGTGAAGCCGACACCGGCAGCGGTGCCGCTGCCCACCACCGCGAGCCAGCCGACCTGTGGATGGATGCGCCCGCGGGAGAACCTGGTGAGCAGCCAGGAGCCGCCGGCGACCGAGACCGGCTTCCCGATCACATAGCCGACGACGATGCCGATCGTGATCGCACTGGTGGAGGCGCGCGCCAGCAGTTCGGGCGAGATGACCACGCCCGCGTTCGCAAGCGCGAAGATCGGCACGACGACATAGCTGGTCCACGGGCTGAGCCGGTAGAGGATCCGTTCGTTCTCGGACAACGAGTCCGCGAGCCCGGCCGCCGCCGACCGCGCCAGCTCGGCGTTGGGGCTCTCGCGATAGTCGCGAACCAGCCCGGTGGCTCGTTCCAGGTCGGCGCGAACCGGAATGTAGGCCGACGTCGCCAGGCCGATGGCGAGACCGGAGACCACCGGGTCGATACCGCTCAGCAGCAGGGCCAGCCACATCAGCACGCCGAGGACGATGGCCAGGCTGCGTCCGATCGTCCGGTCGAGCCTCCGCGCGACGATGATGCCCGCGAATGCCAGAACCGCGACGAGGAGGGGGAGCGGGGAGATCGGCCCGCTGTAGAGCACGGCGATGATGATCAGGGCGGCGACATCGTCGACGACGAACGCCGTGAGGAGAAAGGTGCGGGTGCGCTTCGGCGCTCGCCTGGCCAGCAGTGTCAAGATGCCGAGCGCGAGGGCCGTGTCCGTCGACATCGCCACGCCCCAGGCCCGAGCCGAGTCCAGTCCCTGGTTCACGAGCAGGTAGACGGCGACCGGGAGCGCCATGCCGACGAGGCCGACGGTGATCGGGAGGATCAGGCGGCTGCGCTCGCGAAGGTCGCCCAGATCCAGTTCCCGGCGCGCCTCCAGCCCCACCGCCAAGAAGAACAGCGTCATGAGTCCGCTGTTGACCCAGGTACGCAGGTCGAAGGAGAGTGCGAACCGACCGGCCGTGATTCCGACCGGCTCGGTCCAGAAGGCCTCATACCCGCCGATGTTCGCCCACACCAGCGCGACGACGACCGCTGCCACGAGGAGGACGGAGGCGAGAGCGCCCGCCCGCAGGATGCCATGGAAGGTGCGTTTCGGATGCACCATGACCGTGCGGTCGTCGCTGCCTGCGGGCGCTCTCTCCTCGGTCGCAGCGGGATCAGGCATCACGTGGCTCACCGCCCTCACTGTCGGGACGCCGCCGGCCAGCGGCCGGTGACCACAATCTAGTCTGAGCTGGCCCGCGGCGCACGGTCTGCACTGCCCGGTCCGCGGAGCGGCGGCTTGAGGCGTCAGGCGCGCGGCCCGTCGTCCCCGCACGCCGCATCCGGCAAGGGGGGTGCGCCGCACCCCGGAGGACCCCGTCCTTCTCGCGTCTCCACCGTCCCGGCATCGTTGATGAAGACCCCCTGATTGGAAGGACTCATCACCGTGCCCGACACTTCATCGCTCTATGACCTCACCGACAAGGTCGCCGTGGTCACCGGTGGCGCCCGTGGAATCGGCCGCGCCACCGCCGACCTGCTCCGCAGCCGCGGGGCGCGGCTGGTCGTCAGCGACATCGCGGATTCCGTCCGCGACCTCGATGCCCCGGACGTTGCCACCTACGTCGGCGATGCGTCGTCCGAGCAGGCCGCCCGCGCGACGATCGACCTCGCCGCGCAGCGCTTCGGCCGGCTCGACATCCTGATCAACAACGCTGGCCGCACCCTGAACAAGCCGATCACCGAAACCAGCGCCGAGGAGTTCGACGCCATCCTCGCGGTGAACGCGCGCGGCAACTTCCTGCACGCGCGGGAGGCGTTCCGTGTGATGCAGCAGGCCGGCAGCGGCTCGATCGTCTCGATCGCCTCCGTGTCCTCCATCGTCGCGTTCGCGACGCAGACCGCCTACGCCGCCTCCAAGGGAGCGCTCGCGCAGATCACGCGTGTGCTGGCGATCGAGGGCGGCGTACACGGCATCCGCAGTAACGCGGTGCTGCCCGGAGTCATCGATACCGACATCATGGAGGGCGTGGTCGAGAACGGCCGTGAGATGCTCGCGTCCTTCGGGCCCGCGCATCCCATCGGCCGGATCGGCACACCGGCGGAGGTGGCCGAGGCGGTCGCGTTCCTCGCGTCGCCGGCAGCATCGTTCATCACGGGCGCCCTGCTCGCGGTGGACGGCGGGTGGACTGCGCAGTAGGCGGCGACTCCCCGGGCGGGGTGGCGGAGTGCCGCCCCGCTCAGCGGCTCAGCCGCTCGGGCGATCGAGGGACGCGCGCAGCCGCCCCAACCGCCGGGCTGAGACCGTCCCCGGCTCGGCGCGGTAGACGACCAGCTCCTGCCCGGGCGCTGCGCGGACGTCGAAGGAGTGGATGCTCAGTGTCATGTCACCGACGAGCGGATGCGCGAAGCGCTTGACCTCGAGCCGGCGCCCCTGCACGCGGTGCTCGTTCCAGTAGGACCGGAACTCGGCCGAGGAGGCGAGCAGGCCATCCCGGAGCTCCACGATGCGCGGGTCGCGCGGCTGAGCCGACTCCAGCAGCCGGAAGCCCGCGATCGTGCTCTCGGCGATCTGCTCCCAGTCGGCGTAGAGGTCTCGGGCAGTGGGGTCGACGAACAGCGACGCCAGCATGTTCCGGCTCTGCGGGAAGCCGAGGAACAGAGCCTCGCCGAGCGGATTCGTGTCGAGGACGTCGAAGGCGTGACCGAGGATCACCGCCGGGTGCTCGCGCCACTCCGCCAGCAGGGCGTGAAGGCGCGGGTCCACTGTCGCGGGCGTCGCCTCCCCGCGCGTCGGGGTCAGCCCGGCGAGACGGTACAGGTGCGCGATCCCGTGCTCGTCGAGTGCGAGCGCCCGGCCGATGCTCTCCGCGACCGCAGGTGACGGCGAGACCTCGCGCCCCTGCTCCAGCCGCGTGTAGTAGTCGACGCTCACGTCGGCGCGCGCCGCCACCTCCTCGCGGCGCAGCCCCGGCACGCGGCGCCTGCCGCCCCTCTCGATCCCGACCGTGGACGGGTCGACCCGGGACCGGCTGTGGGCGAGGAACTCGCCGAGCGGCGACGGCACGCGCACGATTCTAATCCGCGTGGGAACCGTCGCGCCGTTCCCTCAGCCGATCCAGGTCATGATGTTCCAGCCGGAGCCGACCTGGGCCGGGGGTCCCCAGCCCGAGAGGCCGCTCGCCGGATAGACCACCAATGCGCCGCTCGAGGTGCGACCGAGGATGTCGTCGTGGCCGTCGCCGGTGAAGTCACCGACGGAGACGATGGCGGTCATGATGTTCCAGCCGCTTCCGACGACGACCGGCGGCTTCCAGCCTGAGGCGCTGTGGGCGTAGAACCAGAGCCGGCCGTACGGGTCGCGCGCCAGCAGGCCCGGGTTGCCGTCGCCGGCGAAGTCGCGGATTCCGACGATCGAGGTCATCCCGTTCCAGCCCGAACCGATAGCCTGCGGGGCGAGCCAGCCACCGTGCCCGTTGCCCGGGTACAACCACAGCGCACCGGAGGCGTCGACCGCGACGATGTCCGGGTAGCTGTCGCCGGTGAAGTCGTGCGCGGCGACGATCCTGGTCATGATGTTCCAGCCGGAGCCGACCTGTCGAGGCGTACCCCACCCTCCCGCACCGTTTCCGGGGTAGAGCCAAAGCGCCCCGGCGGCGTCGCGGGCGAGGACGTCGTTGTGGCCATCGCCGTCGAAGTCGCCCGGCGAGACGATCGCGGTCATGATGTTCCATCCGGAACCGACCTGGACCCCTGCGGGATTCAGCCAGCCGGCCGCGCCATTGCCGCGGTACAGGAACAAGGCGCCGCTGCCGTCGCGGGCCAGCACGTCGGCGTGGCCGTCGGAGTTGAAGTCGCCCAGCGTCAGCGATGCGGGCGCCGCGGCTTTGACCGTGAATGACCAACTCTGTGTCGCGAGTGTCGCCCCTCCCGCGGATCGGGCACCGGAGAGCGTCGCCGTCATCGTTGCCCCGGCCGGCAGTGCGGCCGCAGGGGTGAAGGTGATCGTCGAGCCGTCGCTCGACTGCGACACCGCTCCCGCGACGGCCGAGCCTCCGGCGGAGACCGACAGTGCGTACCCGCTGGCGACCGGGCCCGAGACGGTGATCGACACCTTGGTCGCCGGGTCGACGTTCACCGCGCCGCTGGCTGGCGACTCGGAGACGACCGTCAGCGGGCTGGCGGGTGTAGCGAACACCACATCGACCATGTAGTTCGTCGTGGATGCGGAGCTCGGGAAGCCGTCGGAGTACGAGTACGCAGCGACCGCGTTGCCCGCCACGAGCGGCGCCCGCGTGATTCCGGAGCCGGAGAAGTCGCCCGGTGTCGCCGAGTAGAACCCCGTGGGAGAGCGGTACGACACGAGGTAGTCGGTGTTAGCGGCGATGTTGACCGGCGTCGAGAAGGTCAGCGTCTCCCAGCCGGCGGTGGACTCGCCGGTGAAGGTGCCGGTCGCCAGCTGTTGCCCCGACGAGGTCCACAGGGTTCCGACGTGGGTGCCGGTGTTGTTCACGCTCTTGTAGAAGCGCACGCCGGTAACAGCTCCGGCGACCGTGCTGTAGAACTTGACGCCGAGCGTGACGGGCAAGTCTTTGACTTCGAGGATCGATGGAACGGTCGAGTCGGTGAACAGGCTGCACGGGCACACACCGGGGGCGGGGTCGGGTTTGACGGTGGTGAAGCTCCAGGCGCCTCCGGAGGACAGGGTCTTTCCGTAGAGGTCTTTGGCGGTCATGGTGACGGTGTAGTTCACGAACCCATTCAGCGCGGAGGTGGGGGTGAAGGTCGCGGTGCGGGTCGAGGCCGTGTAGGTGACGGTGCCTGCGACGGTGACGCCGTTGGCGTCCTTGACGGTGGAGGCGATGCTGGCCGGGTCGACCGCTTTCGACATGACCGCGCCGATGGTGGTGCTGAGCGGCACGCTGGAGGAGCCGGGGAGCGGCCATTGACTGGAGGCGGTCAGCGGTGAGTTGTCGACGGTGGTGAAGACGGCGTCGACCCAGTAGTTGGCGTTGTTGTAGCTGCTCTGCGGGTAGGTGCCCAGCGCGCTGCTGTACACACCAGCCGCCGGGGCGCCGAAGCCGCCGGCGACCGAGTAGACGTTGTCGGAGAGTCCGCGGTAGGCGAACGCCCATGAGGTTGCCGAGTAGTGGCCGGCGGGGGCGGAGTAGGAGACGACGTACTTGGTGCCCGCGGTCACGGCCACGGCCGAGGTGAAGGAGGCGGTCTGCCAGCCGGAGGCGCTCTCACCGGAGAAGGTCACGGTCGCGAGCCGGTTGCCGGAGGTGTCCCACAGCGATCCGGTGTGGGTGCCGGTGTTCGTGGAGCTCTTGTAGAACCGGACCCCGCTGATGAAGCCGTTCTGCTGCGCCGTGAACTGCAATCCCACCTCCACCGCGGAAGCGTCACCCGAGTCCGCCACCGCCGGGACCTGTGACCCCAGGATCGACGCGGGGCCGGTCACCGTGAGTGGGACCGCTGTCGGCGACGATGGGTAGTTGCCGCTGTCGTCCGTCGCCCTGACTTGGATCGTCTGCGTGCCGAGACCGTTCTGCACGTAGCTGTAAGTCCAGGAATTCGTTCCGGATGCGGGGTGCCAGCTCGTCCCTCCATCGGTCGACACCTCGACCCCGGCGACCACGCCGCCGACGTCGGAGGCCGTGCCGGTCACCGTGACCGACGCGCCGTTCGCGATGCTCGCCCCGGCCGCCGGCGACGTGACGGTCACGGTCGGGGGTGTCGTGTCGGTGCTCTTCGTGGAGGCGGTCAGCCCGCTCTGCAGCGATCCGGGCTGAGCGCCCATGTCGGCCATCAGGTTGATCTGCGCCTGCTGCATGCGCGGGTCGGCGGCCGCGCCGGTGCCGTCATGCTCGGCGTCCAGACCCCACGACCACTGGATGGTGCCTGCTGAGAACACCAGCGCCCCGCTCGGCGCTCGGTGCAGCGTTACATGGTGGGTGGTTGTGCCCGGCGCGACGGTGTTGCCGAAGTCTTGCAGGTACTGGGGGACGGCGCCGGTCGTCGTCGACAGGTCGACGAGCCCGGCCGGCCTAAACCCGTTATCCAGGTCCTCATCCGACTCGTACCCGACGGTGTGCTGCGCGAGTGCGCTGGTCGACCCGGCGGCGAGCGAGGTCAGACTGGTGTTGCGCCAGAGTCTGGTCTTGCCCTGAGCGGCCGTGACCGTGATCGGCAGGTCGGAGAAGTTCGACATGTACATCGTCCCGGTGACGCCGTTCTCCGGCAGCCCCGCTCCGTTCGCCGTCGAGGCGAACCGCGGATCCCGCCACGTCCCCGTCCAGGTCGTGGAGGGGTCGATCTTGGCGTTGGCCCAGGTCTCCTTGTAAGTCACCAGGGTGCGGTAGTTCGTGGCCGCACCGGCGACCGAGGGTTCGTACCGGGTGTGCCAGTACATTTCATTACCGGAGAGGAACTGCGCGTTCACGCCCGCGTTGATCGCCGCCTGCACATTCGCCCGCTGCCCGGTGCTCCAGTACTCGTCGTGCCCGACCGAGAGGAACACTTTGTGGTTCAGCAGCTGCGACCCGTACCGGTCGGTGTCGACCCCGGAGAAGTACGACATGTTGTAGCCGTTCTTCTCCAGGAACCGCACCTCCGGGTACTCGGCCCCGAAGTAGAAATCCCGGCCCGCATTGTTGCCACGGGTCGCGAACGGCCGGTTATAGCTCACCTTGTACGCGCGCCCGTTCGCCGCTCCCTGATAGAAGTCCGAGCCTCCATACGTGTTGTACGCCTCCCACGTCGGGTCGGAGGTCTGATACAGCACATCCGAGTGGCTGGCGTCGTTGCGCACGACGAAAGTGATCTGGCTCTTGCCGCCCGTGTCCGTGCGGGTGAGCAGCGCGATGTAGACGCCCGAGACGGCTGACGGCGGCACGGACCACGACGCGGAAAGCGCCCAATTCCCGCAATCGGTGAGCTCGACCGTCGGGTCCCAATAGCACGCCGGCTGCGTCTGCGGCAGCGAGACCGACGGAGTCACATCGGCGATCTTGCGCGCACCGAGCCCCTGGTAATACCCCGTCCGGAAGATCTGAATCGTATAGGCGGGCGCGTTCGTATTGATCTTGAACCCGATCGTGCCGCCGATGTTCACGCTGATATCGGTCGAGAATCCCTGGATCGTGTCATCGCCCGACCCGTCCACGTCCCAGACCGACGGGTCAGCGCCGGCAAGCGCGTTCTCGCAGACGATGGGATTGGCTGCCGCATTGCATCCATCGTCCGCGTGCGCCGGCGGCCCGGCGGCCACCACGCCCGAGGTCATCAGTATGGCCGCCATCGCGCCGATGAGGACAGTACGGAGCCGACGCCGCCCCCGTATCGGGTCCAGGGAGTTAACCCGAGCATTCCTCATAATAGGAGGCTCCCACGGCTGGGACGCGAAGGTAGGCCCCCAAACAGGGGACGAACAGCCGCGGAGATGCCCGGGCGGCGACAGGACCATCCGCGCCCCTCCCGAATGTCGCGCGCCCGGCGTACAGTCTCCGGAAGTCGGCCGGCGCCTTGCCGGTCGCTCGGATCGGGCAGGAAGAGGTCATGGCGGGCAGGCACGTCGAGCGGCCCAGGCGACTCGGCCGCATCGGAGCTGTCATCGTCTCGCACCCGTTCTCGACCGGAGGCGTGGTGACCGCCGCGCTGGTGGCGGCACTGGTGGTCGCGCCCCTCGGCATCAGCGGCCTGATGCCCGCACCTGATCATTCCCGTGCCCCCGTGCCGCCGGCGGCGGCTCCTGCGGTCGCTCGATCCGTACCCGATGTCGTCGGTCTCACTGAGCCCCGCGCCGCGGACGTCATGCGCTCGAGCGGGTTCAGGACGGAGGTGCGCCCCGAGTCCGGCGGCCAGGCCACCGCCCTGACGAGCGGCGTCGTGATCCGGCAATTCCCGAGCGCGGGGGAGCGCGCAGCAATGGGAACGAAGGTCGTCCTGACTGTCGCACCGGCCGGGACGGGTGGCACGACGCCCCCGCAGAACGGCGGAGGTTCCTCGGCAGCGGTAACCGTCCCCGGACCGACAGGACCCGGTGGCACCTCGGCGACGGGCGGAGTCGCCGGGGCCGGCTCCGGCGGTGCGGGAACTGCAGGCGGAACGGCTGGCGGGGGTGCTGCCGGGAGTGGCGGTTCGGTGCCTGCCGGACCGGCACCGGCACCGGCGCAGACCACCGGTGCCGGGCCGTCGAGCCCCGCGCCCGCTCCGCAGCCACCCGTGGCCCCAGCCCCGGTGCCGGTCCAGCCGCCGCCGTTGCCTATCCCGCTGCCGCCGGTCGTTCCGGTGCCGGCGCCGCTCCTGCTCTCTGTGGTTCTCCTCGGCGTCCTGTCTCAGTGATCCTGGAGGGCCGGAGCTGTCTTCGCGGGCAGTGCGTCGTACACAGCCGCCCACTCCGCTTCGTACGTGACCGCGGTCACGTCCCCGGATCTCCGCCGGTTCTCCAGCTCCGTCAGCCGGCCGACGGAAGTCCGCAGGAGGTGGACGTCGCCGAATTCGCGCACTTCACCGCCGACGTATTCTGAAGCGACCGTCAGGACTCGGCTGCGTCCGCGAAGGTCTCGGGTGAGCCGTGCGGTAACGGCGAAGCCTGCCCCGTAAGCCGCCAGCACGGCCGCCAAGCTCAGCACGGGGCCCGCGCCGCTCAGCGCGACGAGGCCGAACAGGCAGAGGATCCCGCCCGCGACGGGCCAGATGTGCGCGACATGCAACGCGCGGCGTTCCCCGTGCGTGATTCCCGGCGGGTAGACCGTCAGCCGGACGCGCTGCCAGAGGCCCCGGCTCGCAGGGGACACGTCGAGGGTCCCCCAGGGGGCGCGGCCCTCGGTCAGGCGCCGAAGGAACTCGTTCATGCTTCCAGCGTGCGCCGCGTTCCCGCGCGCGCGGGGGATCCTCGCGATCTCCATACGGAAGCGAGCGGAATGCTAACGGGTTCCTAGCGGTGGGGAGGCCGGCTCGGGCCGCCGAGGCGCGTTGTTCTGCTGGGCGTCGGGCGGTGGGGGAGCGGTCCGTGCGCGGTCCCCCAATGCGGGGGAGGGAGGCGAGGTTGTCTCTCTCAGCTGCTGGCCCAGCGGGCTGCGGACCCTAGACTCATGTCGAGCGGGCCCGACGGAAGGGGCGCCGCGCCGCCGTCAGCGCTGTGTGTGACTGCGACTGCACACCATCGAAGGGGATGCACCCATGTCGTCACGCTCAACCGCCCTCGGGACCACGGATCGCCGAAAGGTGACGCGAACGGCAGCATTGCTCTCGGCGGGCGTGCTCGCCCTGGGGCTGGCCATCGGGGCTCCCGTCGCTGCAGAAGCGGTGCCGTCCACAACCCTCGTTTCGAGCGCTACGACGGTCACCGCGAACGGCCAGGTCACGCTCACTGCCGCGGGTTTCACGGCGGGCGAGGCGCTGGCCTTCTCGCTCGATTCCGACCCGCTCCCCACGTACGGGCAGGTTTCGGAGTCCGCGGATGCGACCGGTAAATACAGCGGAGTCGCAGTGATCCCTACGGGCACCACCCTCGGCACCCACACGATCACGGTCACCGGAGCGAGCTCGCCGTCCGCCACCGCGACGATCGATGTGATCACCAAGCCGACATCGTCGGTGAGCCCGGCTACCAGTGCACTCTCTGACTACCTGAGTACGGGAGTCACAGCGACCTTCTCGGGATTCGCCCCGGGCTCCACCGTCCAGTTCAGTATCTACACACCCGTGATGGGCGACCCGGCCGGTCCCGATGTCGTTGTGGGCGCTTCCGGGGTCGTTACGCTTCACTTCGTCCCCAAGCCCGGTAGCAATTACGCGAATCCGGGTACCTACGGCCTCGGCGCCATGACTGACACCCTGAACATTCAGGCTGCTCCTCTCTCGTTCGAGGTCACCGCGAACCCGGTCGTCTCGGCTCCTGCACCGGTCGCAGCCCCGGCGACTCCCGTGAACGCGCCGGCGACATTCACCGGCTGACCGGGACGCTCGTCCGCGAGTCACCCCGGAGGTCCCTCTCGCGGGTCGTGTCAGGTACTCGCGGGACGCGCCAAGTCAGCCGATGACGACGGGTGTCCCGAGGGGGAGGAGGCTCGCCAGCTCGGTGATGTCGGCATTGGACAGGCGGATGCAGCCGTGGCTTGCGGCGTGGCCGATGCTGGCGGCGTCGTCGGTGCCATGGAGTCCGATTTGGCCTGGTCCGCCGCCGAAGCTGGAGAGGACATCGGAGAACGCGGAGAGACCGAACGCGTAGGGCCCATAGCCGTCGTTCGTCGGCTTGAGGAGTTCCGTGATGTAGAACGATCCGTGCGGCGTGGGTGTGCCACCCGTGCCCGTGGCGGCCGCGTAGGTCTTCACCGGAGTCCCGTTCTTCAGCAGAGTCAGGGTGTTCTGTTCGGTGGACGCTTGCAGGCTGTATACGAGGCTGCGGAGGGTGACCGTGCCTGCTTTTATCCACCCGGTGCTGCCGTTCGGGCGCTGGGCGAGGTCGACTTCCAGCCAGTCGCCCTGGCTCGAGGCGACGAGGAAGGTCAGCGGGGCTCCGGACGGTTGCGGGTTCGCCAACGACTCCGCGACAGCGCCGCCCGGCGATTCGAACACGGCGACCTGCGGCGAATTGGCGGTGGCCGACGTTCCCGTCGCGGTCGGCGTCGGGGTCGGAGTCGCAGAGGGAGTCGTTGCAGGCGCAGCGCTCTGGGTTGACTCGCGCGCGACCGGTGAATGTGTGGAAGAAGGAGCAGCTGTGCAGCCGGTCAGGAGGATGCCGCACAAGAGCGCGGCGGCCGCGAATCGATAGGACGCGGTCGGACGGCAGAACATGATTCCTCCCGAGGGGGCCGGTGCTGGAAGAGCGCCCGCCGGCTGAGAGCGGCGGCCGGGCCCCCCGAACAGATTACGTGTGTTCGGTGTCCTTCACGACCGTCCACCGAAGATGAACGTCGACGTGCACCGGACTTCACGGTGACTGACGGTTCGATGTACCTGGCTGGCTCGATCAGTTGTGTCCAGACCTTGCATTCTTCTGTCGGAAACGGACAGAATGGCTCAAGCCCGCATCCGCAGCGGCCCCAGCAAGAGAGTGAGCACCGATGCTTCTCGAAAGAGACCTCATCCAGTCCGTCGGCTTCCGCAACGTCCGGGAGGGCGACCGGGTCGTCGGGTTCCAACTGCGGCTTCGCATGCCGAACTACCGCGGGCTCGCCGCCTCCCTGATCGATGGTGTGGCCGTGAGGGTCGGCGATCTCGTCGACGTCCCGGCCGACGTGCCGCGGTGGACGTTCGGCGACCGCACCTACACGCTGCAGGAGCTCTGGGACAGCGACGGGGTGCGCTGGCAGCTCGAAGAGGCGGCGGTGGTCACGGTGCCGTTCGAGGGTGGTCTGCCGCAGGGCGTGCACGAGGTCGCGATCGACCTGCGCCTCCGCATGTCGTACATCCCCGAGGAGCACCAGCCATCGGTGTTCCGCGAGACCAAGCACGTGACACTCGCTCCCGATGGAGGCGGGGCTCCCTTCAAGTACGGCGTCTCGCTGTACAGCTTCACGACCGACTTCGGAACGGTGCTCGACCCCGAGAGCTCCCTGCGCGCCGTCGCAGATGTCGGTGCGACGGGTGTCGAGATCCTCGGCGAGGGACACGTCGAGAACTATCCGGAACCCTCCACGCACTGGATCGACGCGTGGTTCGCCCTGCTCGACACCTACTCGCTGGAGCCCACGAACTTCGGCTCCTGGATCGACACCCGGCTTCACTCGCGCGGCCCGAACGCCCGTCCGATGACCGCCCTGGAGGGAGCGGAGAAGCTGCGGGGCGACCTGCGGCTCGCGAGCCGCCTCGGGTTCACGACCATCCGCCCCAAGATCGGAGTGGTGTCGAGCGACCTCATCCCGGACCCGATCTGGACGGAGGCCGTGGAGCGCTCCCTCGACCTCGCGGCCGAGCTCGACATCGTGATCTGCCCCGAGATCCACTCGCCGACGCCCATCAAGCACCCCGTCGTCGATGACTACATCGCCCTGATCGAGCGCACCGGCACGAAGCACTTCGGCCTGCTCATCGACACCGGGATCTTCCAGGACCGGCCGATTCCCCTCCGCGAGGGGGAGACGCGGGAGACCCGCCCGGCGTTCCTCGACGGCATCGGCGTCGACCCGGAGGACTTCAAGGACATCGCGAAGTACGTCGTCTTCATCCAGGCGAAATTCCACGACATCGACGAGAACCTCGAGGATCAGCAGATCCCGTGGCGACCTGTCCTCCAGGCCCTCAAAGACTCCGGCTACACCGGATACCTCTCCAGCGAATACGAGGGGGAGCGCGACCCGTGGCGCTCCATCGAGCAGGTCCGCCGCCAGCACTCGCTGATCCGCACCATCGCCGACTCGCTCGACTGAGACACGGCGGCGCTTCGCATCCGCCACCGAGTCCCCCCCAGAATGCGCCGGTCCACGCCTCGCGCGTGCAGTCTTGGGGGGCTCGACGCCCCCCCCGGCTATCGAGTCCCCCCCAGAGTGCGCGATTTGACCGGTCCCACCTGCACTCTTGGGGGACTCGATGCATCCGAACCCCCGATCCTCCGGAACGTATAGGCATGCGGCGCGAACCCGCGCCCTTACCCAAGGAGGATCGATGAAGATCAGAGCAGTCTCCGCCGCCGCGGTAGCGGTTGCGGCCCTCGCCCTCGCCGTCGGTGCCGCACCAGCCACCGCGGCCGGTTCGAACGCCCAGCTGTCCGTCATCCACGGAGTGCCGGGAACCCCGGTCGACGTGTGGGTGAACGGTACGGACACCGTCAAGAACTTCCAGCCCGGAACCATGGCCGGCCCGCTCGACCTGGCTCCCGGCACCTACAGCGTGTCGATCACGAAGGTCGGCGCCGCCTCGGCGACGGACAACCCGGTGATCGGCCCGATCGACCTGTCGCTGGCGGCCGGAGGGAACTACTCGGCCGTCGCGCATCTCGACGCCAACGGCAAGCCCACTGCCACGCTGTTCACCAACGACACCTCGGCCACCGCTGCGGGCCAGGGGCGACTGACGGTTCGCCACGTCGCCGCGGCGCCGGCCGTGGACGTCGTCGTGGGCGGGAAGGCCGTGATCAGCAACCTCACCAACCCGAACGAGCAGAAGCTGGATCTCCCCGCCTCCACCGTGTCGGCGAGCGTGACCGCGACCGGGACGACTCAGCCCGCTCTCATCGGGCCGGCCGACGTGACCATCAAGGACGGCACGAACACCATCGTGTACGCCTGGGGCAGCGCCACCGACAAGAACCTCGCGCTGATGATCCAGACGATCGACGGCCTGGGCACCCCGCCGAACGGCGTGCAGGCCGGTACCACCGGTGCGGCGTACCGCGCCGAGCAGGCCGCTCAGCTCGAGCAGACCGGGCTGTGGGTGGGAGCGATTGCGCTCCTCCTCGCCGGTGCGCTCACGGCGGGCATCGTGGCACGCAGGAAGCGCGCGGCCAACGCCCGCGGATGAGCCTGTCGTTCCGAGCCCGTGTGGGGGCGGCGGCCGTGGCCGCCGCCCTCACGCTGGTCCCGCTGGCCGGGTGCGCCGCGGAGGGCGCCCCGTCCTCCACCGCGACGTCGGCTCCCCGACCCACGGCGTCGGCGACGCCGCCCTCCCCTCCGGCGCCGGCGATCACGGACATCCCGCGGACCGACATCGACAGCCGCGCTGACCCGCAGGGGCTGCCGGCCGAGCCGCCGGTGCGTGTCACCGTCCCCGCCCTGGGCATCGACATGCCCGTCGTCTCGGTCGGGCTGGACGCCACCGGGGACGTCAGCATCCCTCCGGAATCGCACAAGGCCGGCTGGTACCGCTTCTCCTCGGGCCTCCGAGACCGGACCGGATCGATCGTCGTCGTCTCCCACATCGACGCGTGGGACGGGATCGGCCCCTTCAGTCGACTGAAGGACGCCGCGGCAGGGATGGAGGTCGCACTCTCGGGCGCGGACGGCAGCCGGTCCTTCCGTGTCGACGGCGTGGCCCAGCCTCAGAAGGCGCCCGGATCTCTCGCCGGGTACTTCACCCCGACCGGCCCGACCCGGCTCGTGCTGATCACGTGCGGCGGCGTCTTCGACGACTCGACCGGGCACTACCGCGACAACGTCATCGTCACCGCGACACCCGTGGACGGGTGAGCATGGCTTCATCCTCGGGACCCACCCGGGTCCCGCGCGTTGAGCCACCCGCGATTCAGCGTCCATAATGAGCGGACGCCCCTCCTCATCGACGGGGAGGCGCGGGTGAGGCGAGAACAGTGAGCGTTGAGGTGGTTCGGCGCAACGACGTCCGCGATCGGGGCGTGCCGTCCGGCCGGCCGCTGGTCTTCGCCCACGGTTTCGGCTGCAGCCAGGAGCTGTGGGGGCGAGTGGTCCCGCACTTCCTCGACGACCACCGCGTGATCACCTTCGACCATGTGGGGTCGGGCCGGTCGGACCTGAGCGCGTACGACCGGACGAAGTACGACTCGCTCCACGGCTACGCCGACGATCTGCTCGAGATCATGGAGGCGCTGGACCTCCACGATGTCGCGTTCGTCGGCCATTCCGTCAGCGCGATGATCGGCGTGCTGGCGGCGAACATCTCTCCCGACCGCTTCGGCCAGCTGTTCCTGGTGGGTCCGTCGCCGAGGTACATCGACGACGGCGACTACCGGGGAGGCTTCAGCACGGCGGACATCCGCCAGCTGCTCGAGGCCCTGGACGCCAACTACCTCGGCTGGTCGGCCGACATGGCGCCGGTCATCGCCGGCAACCCGGATCGTCCGGAGATCGGGGCGGAACTGTCGGCGAGCTTCTGCCGGACCGACCCGGACGTCGCCTCCCAGTTCGCCCGCGTCACCTTCCTCTCCGACAACCGGCGCGACCTCCGGGACGTGACCGTGCCGACGGTGGTCCTCCAGTGCGCCGAGGACGTGATCGCGCCGGACGCCGTCGGGCACTACGTGCACGAGCAGATCCCGGGCAGCCGGCTGGTCGAGCTGTCGGCGACGGGTCACACGCCCAGCCTTTCCGGACCGGACGAGCTCGCGCGGGCCATCAGGGCGCACCTCAGGTGAGCGACGACGTCTTGTCCTCCGCCGAGAGGGCGCTGTCGCCGGCCGAGTTGTACGAGCGCGTCCCGTGCGGCCTGCTCGTGACCGATGCGGTCGGCCGGGTGCTGCGTGCGAACACGACTTTCGCGGGGTGGCTCGGCCGGACCCCGGAGGAGCTGAGCGGGACCGCTCTGGCCGACCTGCTCGAGCCCGGATCGCGGATCTTCTACGAGACGCGCTTGCTCCCGTCGCTGGGGCTGCGAGGTGACGTGCGCGAAGTCGCCCTCTCCCTGATCGCTCCCGATGGCGACGACCTCTTCGTCATGGTCAACGCCACCCTCGATCCGCAGAGCGAGGGCGAGCCCGTCGCGCTCTATGCGCTGTTCCCCGGCTCCGAGCGGAGGGACTACGAACGGCAGCTCCTCATCGCCCGGCGGAGCGCGGAGGAGTCGGAGGCGCGCACCCGGGTGCTTCAGGACGCGACCGCCGCCTTCGCGGACAGCCGCACCGACGCCTCCCTCGCCCAGGCGCTCGCCGACATCGTCCGCTCCGCCCTGAACGCGACGGTCGTCGCAGTGCACCTCGCCGGCTCCGAGCCGGCCGTCGCCGGAGGGCCGATCCCCGTCGCCATCACCACGCTGCCCGGCGGTACGGCCGACCTGCTGGACGAGCAGGACATCCGCACCTGGTCGGTGCGAGACGACGCCGACTCGACGGTGAGCCGTGGGCTCAGAGCGGCTCGCCTGGAGACCGCGGTCTCCGTCCCGCTGATTCGGGACGGAACGGCCGCCGGCGCCATCGCCTGCTACTTCGCCCGGGAGCCGGAAATCGACGAGCACCGGCTCGACATGGTCCGTGCGCTGGGCAGACAGGCGGTGCAGACGCTCGGGCGCATCCGCCTGCAGGGAGAGCTGGCGGCCATCGCCCTCCAGGACCCGCTCACCGGTCTCGCCAACCGGTTCCTCCTGGGCAGCCGGCTGGCGGCCGCGGTGGTGGAAGCCGAAGAGCGGGAGCAACCTCTGGCCCTCCTGTTCGTCGACCTCGACGACTTCAAGACGATCAACGACGAGCTCGGCCACGCCGCGGGAGACGAACTCCTCAGGCAGGTCGCGCGCCGTCTCGTCGCGGCCGTGCGCGCGGAGGACCTGGTCTGCCGCTACGGAGGCGACGAGTTCATCGTCGTGTGCCGGAACACCGACGAGCAGCACGCGGCCGAGATCGCGGAACGGATCCGCCTCGCCATCCGGGAACCGATCGTCGGCGACGGCTGGGAGCGATCGATCTCGGGGAGCATCGGCGTCACGGTGGGCGCCGGAGCGGCGATCCTCGGCGGTTCGGAGCTGCTGCACGAAGCCGACGGCGCCATGTACCGGTCGAAGAGCCGGGGGAAGGACCGGGTCACGCTGATCGAGCACTGACGGCGCTCATCGTCCCTCCGCGTTAGCCGGGTTTCATAGCCATCGGGGGTGCCGCAGCGTAGCCTGAAGAAGCGGGCTCCTCCTGAGGCGATCTCTGCCGGCCGGTGGTGTGCGACCCCGGGGGCTTCTCGCACAGCTGATCGGATCCGTGTCGGTCAGGGAGAGGGTCGCCATGTCGGAACCGCTGTTCCCGGAGGATTCACCCGAGCAGACGGAGCGTCGCATCGAGCGTGCCTGGGAATCGCTGAGATCCTCTCGCCGGGACGACCCGGACAGGATTCAGAAGGCGCACGACGCCTACTTGTCGGATCCGATCGACGAGGAGACGCCTGCGGGTTCTGAACTGCTGGAAGGCAGATCGTACCCACTCTGACGTGGGCCGGTGAACTGCATTTCCCAGCAGGGGCGACGGCGGGGCGTGCGCGCCGGAAACGGTGCGGGCACGCCGTAGTCGTCCCGATGCTGTGCGGGCCCGGGATGCTGTGCGGGCCGGTCAGACGCGTCGGAGGCTCTGCGCGGCGGGGCAGTCGAAGGGGTCGCGCGCGGAGAGACCGACCCGGTTGAGGTACCGGATGACGATGCCGTAGGAGGCGACCAGCCCGGTCTCGGTGTAGGGGATGTCGTGGACTGCGCAGTGCTCGCGGACGAGCTCGCGGGCGCGCCGCAGGTGCGGGCGCGGCATGTTCGGGAAGAGGTGGTGCTCGATCTGGTGGTTGAGGCCGCCCATGAGCGCGCTCATCTCCCAGCCGCCGCGGATGTTCCGGGAGGTGAGGACCTGCTTGTTGAGGAAGTCGACGCGGGCGCCGTCGGGCAGCAGCGGCATGCCCTTGTGGTTGGGCGCGAAGGACGCGCCCATGTAGACGCCGAAGACGGCGAGCTGCACCCCGAGGAAGGCGAAGGCCATGCCGACCGGTAGCATCACGAAGAGGATGGTGACGTAGACCGAGAGGCGCAGCGCGATCGCCACGAGCTCGGTGCCGCGACGCTCGACGGGCCCGCGGGCCAGCAGGGAGCGGATCGAGGTGGCGTGCAGGTTGACGCCTTCGAGAAGCAGCAGCGGGAAGAACAGGTAGCCCTGGCGACGCGTGATCGCGGCGATCAGCCCGCGCTGCTTCGCGGCGTCCTCCTCGGTGAAGGAGATCGTGTCGAAGGCGATGTCCGGGTCCTTGCCGACCGTGTTCGGATTCGCGTGGTGGCGCGTGTGCTTCGTCATCCACCACTGGTAGCTCATGCCGACCAGCCAGGTGCCGATGAACCGGCCGACCCGGTCGTTGACCGGCCCTGACGCGAACACCTGGCGGTGCGAGGCCTCGTGCGCGAGGAAGGCGAACTGGGTGAAGATCAGGCCGAGCGCGCCCGCGATCAGCAGCTGGAACCAGGAGTCGCCCAGGAGGACGAACCCGGCGGCAGCGCCGGCGAGCGCGATCGTGAGGAGGGAGAACACCGCGATGTAGAAGCCGCGCGTGCGCTCGAGGAGCCCCTCCCCGCGGATGCGCCCGAGCAGTTCGTTGTAAGTGCTCGTGACCGGCGGACGGGTGGTGTCTCGCGGTTTGGTCCGGAGGACGGGGCCGAGAGTGGGTGCGGTCATACTGTTCCTCCGCTGGATGGCGACGACTTCCCAGCCGAGGATGCGGGCAGAACGCCCAAGATGATCTCAAGCGTATTCTCGATTGCTGAGTGTTGGCGGTACGGGGCGAGGCGGCGCGTCCTGCGCCCGGGGGCGTATTACTGAGTGGTGACCACCGCAGAGAAACCCCAGGGATCGCACGGCGGATGGGCTCCCGACCCGGCCGAGCTCGTCTACGGCCTCGACCTGTCCCGGTTCGCCGACGGCGACGGCGACGGCTTCGGCGACTTCGCCGGCGCGATCGAGCATCTGGACCATCTTGCTCGCCTCGGCGTGACCTGGATCTGGCTGCTGCCCTTCTACCCGAGCGAGCGCCGCGACAACGGCTACGACGTCGACGACCACCTCGAGGTCGATCCGAGGTTCGGCGACCTGGAGGCGTTCCGCCGCTTCCTCGACCGCGCTCACGACCTCGGGATGCGCGTGCTGCTCGACGCCGTGCTGCACCACACGTCCGACCGGCACGACTGGTTCCTGGCGGCTCGGGAGGATCCGGACGGCCTGGCCGGGCGGTTCTTCGTGTGGAGCGACGACGACGCCGTCGAGCCGGGCGACCACCCCATGTTCCCCGGCGAGGAGGACCGCGTCTGGGCCCGCGACGAGCGCGCGGG
Source organism: Leifsonia sp. AG29 (assembly GCF_009765225.1). NCBI lineage: Bacteria > Bacillati > Actinomycetota > Actinomycetes > Micrococcales > Microbacteriaceae > Leifsonia > Leifsonia sp. AG29. Next base: position 206,711 of record NZ_VMSF01000001.1, read on the forward strand.
CCGGTTCTACCACCATCAGTTCTACTCGTTCCAGCCGGACCTGAACGCCACCGATCCGGACGTCTTCGACGAGATCGTCCGGGTGCTCACCCACTGGCTCGAGCTGGGCGCCGACGGCTTCCGGATCGATGCGGCGCTCCTCCTGGTGCAGGGCAAGGGGCGGCCCCGCACCGATGTCGACGACGGGCGGTTCTTCGACCGCTTGCGGGCGCGGTTGCGGGAGGTGCGGCCCGACGTCGCCCTGATCGCCGAGGCGGATGAGCCTCCCGAGCTGATGGCCGCGCTGGTGGAGCACGACCGGTTCGACGCGGTCATCGACTTCACGCTGAACAACGCGCTCATCCTCGCCCTGACGCGGGGGCGCGCCCGCCCGCTGCTCGATGTGCTGGAGCGTCTCGACAAGACGATCCCGCCCGAGGCGCGCCTGAACTTCGTGCGCAACGCCGACGAGCTCGACCTGCAGCAGCTCACCGACGAAGAGCGGCGGGAGGCGTTCGCGCACTTCGCGGCCGACCCGTCGATGCTCGTCTACGGCCGCGGGATCCGCCGCGCGTGGGCGCCGATGCTCGAGCCTGCGGAGCGCGTCCGCATGACGATGAGCCTCCTCCAGGCGCTCCCCGGAGTGCCGCTGCTGATGGCCGGCCAGGAGCTCGGCGTCGGGGACGACCTCACCGTCGAGGGGCGGGCCGCCTCCCGCACGACCATGCAATGGGACGACTCGCGCTGGGGTGGCTTCACGACGGCGGAGGACTCACCGCTGACGCTTCCGGCGCAGAGCGGGGGGCCTCTCGGCTTCGCGTCCGTCAATGCTCGCGATCAGGAGCGCGACCCGGCCTCCCTCCTCCAGCTGACGCGACGCGTGGTGGCCTTGCGCCGCGAGCTCCACGCGGCCGCGGGAGGCTGGACCGCGGCCGAGGGCGGTCACCCGGCGGTCATTTCCTTCAGCCGCGACGGCCTCCTCACCCTGCACAACCTCTCAGCGGAGGAGGTCGCCGTGGAGGTGCGCGACGGTTACGAGACCTGGCTCGCGGAGGGATGGGACGGCCGTCGGCTCGCGCCGTACGGCTTCGCCTGGCTGGTGACGCCGCCCGCCTAGAACGAACATCAGCGACGACTGCCCTCTGTTGGGACGCGTGCGGCGCTGCGCCGAGGCGCGGATGTCCCGCAGCACGGCAGAACCCGCTTCGGAGGATGCCGGGGTCAGGCCCGTACGAGCCACAGCACCTCGTGCGCGGCGAGGGCGACACCATCACCGAGCGTCCGGGACCGCCGGGAGATCAGGTCTGTCCAGGCTCCGGGGAAGTCGGCGAAGGCACGATCGGCGGCCTGCTCGGGGTAGTCGCCGACGTTGGCCAGGACCAGGAGGGGCTTGCCCCCTCCCGGACGCTCGAACGCGAGAATGCGGCTGTTGCCCGAGTCGATGGTGCGGAGCTCCCCTCCCGCGAACTGGCTGTTCTCCTTGCGCAGCTGGATCAGCCGGCGCATCCGTGAGTACACCTTGCCCGCGTCGGTGGAGGGGTCGTTGCGCTCCGAGTAGAGGCGGGCCGGGTAGTTCGGGCGGCCGACCCAGCGGGAGTCGCCGCTGCGCCCCTCCACCTCGAGCTGCCCGTAGTCGTTGAGCTGGCCCACCTCGTCGCCCAGGAACAGGAGGGGTATGCCGCCCGTCGACAGGGCGAGCGAGTAGGCCAGCAGGATGCGGTCGATCGCGCCGGCATCGCCCGACTCGAGACCGAGGAGCGACGCGGTCGCCCCCGAGACGCGGCTGTCCCCGGTCTTCGGGTTGAACTGGAAGGCGACCCCGCGCGAGAAGCTGCCCTCGAAGCGGCCCGTGTAGTAGTCGTTGAGGAACCGCCGGTGCCCCGAGGGGTCGATGCCGAGCCGGACGGCGTCCTCGTCGGCGAAGGTCCAGCCGATGTCGTCATGGCTGCGGACGTAGTTGACCCACGCGGTGCCGTCGGGCAGGCGGTGCCGCTCGGCGAGGGCGTGGTGGAGGAGGCGCACATCGCGGGTGGCCAGCGCCTCCCACGTGAGCGCCATCTGCAGCGGGTTGTAGCTGAGCTGGCACTCGTCGGGGCGGACGTAGCCGACGACGTCGTCGGGGTGGACGATCGCCTCGGAGAGGAACAGCATCGCGGGGGCGGCGATCCGGCACACCGCGTTGAACGCCTGTAGGAGCAGGTGCGCCTGCGGGAGGTTCTCGCTGGAGGTGCCGAGCTGCTTCCAGATGAACGGCACCGCATCCATGCGCAGCACCTCCACGCCCTGGTTCGCGAGGAAGAGCATCTCACCGGCCATCGCCACGAAGACGGCCGGGTTCGCGTAGTTGAGGTCCCACTGGAAGGAGTGGAACGACGCCCACACCCACGTGCCGTCGTCGAGCTGCACGAACGAGCCGGGATGGTCGTCGGGGAAGATCTCGCGCGTGGTGGCCTCGAAGGCGTCCGGCAGCTCGCGCGTGTCGAACATCCAGTAGTAGTCGCGGTAGACCGGGTCTCCGGCCGCGGCGCGGCGGGCCCATTCGTGGTCGCTCGCGGTGTGATTGAACACGAAGTCGACGGCCAGCGAGATGCCGGACGCGCGGAGCGCCTCCCCGAGCAGCCGCAGGTCGGTGATGGTCCCGAGCCGCGGGTTCAGCTCGCGGTAGCTCGAGACCGCGTAGCCGCCGTCGGAGTTGCCCTCCGGCACCTTGAACGGCGGCATGACGTGGAGGTACGTGAGGCCGAGCTCACGAAAGTACGGGATGCGCTCGCGGAGGCCGGCCATGCCTCCCGCGTACAGGTCGGCGTAGCAGAAGCCGCCCAGCATGTCGTTCGACAGGAACCAGTCCGGGTGCTCGAGCCGGCGGCGGTCGAGTTCCTTCAGGTCGGGGGAGCGCTCCTCCCAGGAGGTGCGGGCCAGCCTGAGCGCCGCCTCCAGCGAACCGGCCAGGGCCGGATGGTCGCCGTAGATCCGGCCGAGGAGGCGCGCCAGCCTGTCGCCCTCGGAGCGGAAGCGCTCCTCGAAGTCGTCGCCGCCGCTGGACCCGATGCCGGACTCGCCGCTCGTCATGCGTCGACGATAGCGAACGCCGGGCGCCGGGAGGAGAGTCCGCCGCCACGCGAAAGCTGCCGGCGCCGCTTCTGCGCCTCCCCGGGACATTTGCCGTTGCGCGCGCGGGCGCAGCCGTCCCGCGGAGGCGCAGACGCGCGAGGCGCAGGCCGCCCGGTAACGTGGCCCCATGTTCTCGAAGACCCTCACCTCCTGCGGCGTGCTCCGCGCGCTCGAACCGTGGCACGCGGAGGAGTTCGCGGCGCACCTCGACCGGGCGCGCGAGCACATCCGGCCGTGGGTGGGGCCGTCGTTCGTGACGACCGATGTGGCCGGTGCCCGGGCGACCCTCCACCGGTACGCCGAGCGCGCCGCGCGCGACGGTGCCGGCATCTACGGGATCTGGGTGGCGGGCACGCTCGTCGGCGGCGTGATGTTCGTCGAGTTCTCGACCGCGACCGGCTCGTTCGAGGTCGGCTGCTGGCTGGAGCCGGGCGCCGAGGGCGGCGGCCACATCACCGCCGCCGTGCGGGAGCTGCTCGCGTACGCTTTCGACGAGCGCGGCATGCACCGGGCCGAGTGGAGGTGCCGGAGCGACAACGAACGCAGCTCGGCCGTCGCGCGACGCATCGGGATGTCGCTCGACGGGGTGCTGCGGGAGGCGTGGCCGGTCGAGGGCGTCTTCCACGACAAGCAGGTGTGGTCGCTGCTCGCCGGCGAGTGGGGCGCGCGGGCTCGGGACTGACGGCCGCCCGGGCCGGGTCCGGTCAGGCCAGCTGCGGCCTCCGCCGGAGCTCCACGCCGGAGGTGATCCCGAGCACGACGATGCCGATCACCTCGACGATCACGGTCTCCGGCACGAGCGTGAAGCTCCACACCTCCCGGATGCCGAACAGCCCGACGGTGAGCGCCAGCAGCAGCGCCGCGAGGCTGGCGATGACGAAGAGGAGGCTCAGCACCGTCGCCGTGCGCAGCCAGGCGCCGCGCAGGGCGAGCATCCCGATCGCGAGGACGAAGCCCGCGATCGTGTTGAGCACGAACATGGTCCCGAGCAGACCGCCCACCCCGTCGACGACGAGGAAGAGGTGGATGCCGGCGATCGCGGCGAGGATGATCGCGCTGAGGATTCGAAGGAGCCACAGCGGCCCCTGGCGGTTCTGAGCCATGGGAATACCAGCTTCCGGTCTGAGCCTCCACCGACAGGAGGCCACACCGTCAACACGAGCCCGCCTCCGAAAAGGTTCACCGTCAGGGGCCGTAGGCCTGCAGGAACCGGTCGCGGAAGGCGTCCATCCGCCACACCGGCGCGGTCGGCGACGGCAGCATGCCGGGCTGCCAGGCCCACCCCCCGATGCGCTGGATCACGGCGGGGTCCTTCGCGATGATGCTGATCGGCACGTCGTGGTCGGCCGCCGCTCCGCTCACGACGCTCGCCGGCTGGTGGTCGCCGAGCACGACCACGACGAGGTTCGGGTCGTCCGTGTTCGTGAGGAACGAGAACAGCGACTCCAGCGAGTACTGGATGGACTGCCCGTACAGCTGCTGCACGTGACGCGGGTCCTGCCAGACGACGCTCGGAGGCTGTCCCTCCGCCGGTTGCGGGTCGTAGGCGGACCCGTCGCCGATCGACCTCCACGGCAGAAGGCGCGGGAGGGGCGTCCACGGTGTGTGGGACGACACGAGGTCGATCTCGGCCATCAGCGGCGAGTGCGGCCGCGACAGCTCGTGCTGCTGGAAGTAGGCCCAGGTGTACTGGTCGGGGACGCGCGCATAGCTGAAGGCGGGTCCGCGGTAGCCGACGTTAGTCGCGTTCAGCTCCGTGCCGTACCCGTAGAAGCTCGACCCGACCGCCCACGGCTTCGTGTCCGACGGCACGTCGCTGACCGTCCGCCAGCCGGCCTTGCGGAAGGCGCCGGCCAGCGTGAGCCGCCGCCCGGCCGTGACCTCGTCGTACTTCTGCTGCGAGTCGATCCACAGTCCGGACTGGAGGGTCGAGTGCGCGAGCCAGCTGATGCCTCCGAAGGTGGGGGAGGTCAGGAACGCACTGCGTTCGGCGTAGCCGTGGGCCGTGAGTTGGTGCTCGCCGCGCCGCAGAACGGCGTCGACGCCGGCCGAGAACGAACTGTCCTGCACGGCCGATCGACCGTAGCTCTCGACGAAGGCGACGACCACGTCCTTGCCGCGCAGGCCCGTGAGCAGGTCCGAGGCCGGGAGGTGCGCGTACGGATCGGTGGAGGCGGCCCGGTCGAACACGGCCTTGTCACGAGCCGCGACGGCCACCTGGCCGGCCTTCGCGACGACCTGCTGCACGGCGTCGTCCGCCGCGACCGGCACACCGGAGAGCACCTGGACGGCCGCGATCGAAAGCACCGCCCACGCGGCCGTCGCGGCCGTGGCGCCGACCAGAGCGGCGCGCCGCCGCGGCCGGAGCGCACTCGCGAGTCGGAGGAAGGAGGCGCTGACCGCGGCGACCAGCCCGACGGCGAGGACGCTCACGAGGAGGAGCAGCACGAAGGCGGCGATCGAGCCCGTGGAATCGCTGACGACGCCGTAGCCGTCGGTCAGCTCCTGCCAGCCCGTGGCAACGTCGAAGGGTCTGCCGACTTCAGCGAGAAAGACCCGATCGAGGGCGGCACCGACGGTGGCGAGCACCAGCAGGGCGGCGGCGCCCACCGCGACGGCGACCCGCGCGCCTCGCCACGGAAGCAGGAGCAGCAGGGCCAGCACGACGACGCACTCGATCGGGAGGCGGAGGGCGGCGAGCGGGGAGCCGGCAGCGATGAGCCCGGGGGCCAGGGCGACGACGAAGACGACGACGGCCGAGACGACCGTGCCGATGATCCGCTTCCGCGGCGGTATCCCACCGCGCGTCATCGGCTGCCCGAGGACGCGGCGTGCGCGGCCGGGGAGCCCAGCACAGCCCGGTCGCTCAACGCGTACCGGAGCAGCACGACGTCGCCGATGGTCCGCGCCTCCATCAGTGGGGCGCGCCGCTCGGCTGTCCACGGGAAGGCGCCGTCGCCGACGAAGCGCGGCGCGCGACGGTCGCCGACGAAGAACGGCGCGACCGCGACGTGGAGCTCGTCGACGAGGTCGCCGCCGAGGAACTGGGTGAGCGTGGAGCCGCCTCCCTCGACCAGCACACGCCCGGCCCCACGCTCGCCGAGGTCGCAGAGCAGGTCCGCCATCGCCACCTCCTCGCCGAGGGGCACGACGGTCGCCGGGCCGCCGAGCCTCCGCCGGATCCGCCGCTCCTCGCCACGGGGACAGTAGACGAGCTTCGCGGTGTCTCCCACACTGAAGAAGGCTGCCTGCGGGTCGAGGTCGCCCGTGGCGGTGACGGTCGCCTTCGCCGGCGTGGGCGCGAGGCCTGACGCGACCCGCTCGGCGCGACGGTCGGCGCTCCGCACGAGGAGGCGCGGATTGTCGCGACGCACGGTGCGGGCGCCGACGAGGATCACGTCGGCCGCGGCGCGCAGCTCATCGACCCGGTCCAGGTCTGCGGAATTCGAGAGCACGAGCCTCGGCGGCTGGGCCGTGTCGAGGTAGCCGTCGAGGGAGATGGCGCAGTTGACCACCACGTAGGGTCGCTGGATCACGGTGTTCCTCCTTGCGGACGAGGGCTGCGGCGGCGACGGCCGCGCCGGGGGCGACGGCGATGAGCGCGAGCACCCCGAAGAGCGTCGCCGCGGCGACTCCGGTCGAGACGCCGAGTCCGGCGACGGCGAAGGCCCAGCCGGCGACCCCCTCCCGGGGACCCCAGCCGCCGACGTTGACCGGGATGGCGGCCCCGAGCAGCACGACGACGCCGAGTGTCGGCAGCTGCGCGGGAGGGACGGCCGCGCCCACGGCCGCGATCGCCACCCACAGCGTCGCCAGGTGGCAGCAGCAGGCGATGAGGGAGGCGACGACCACCCGGATGAGCGTGCCCGCGGACCCGAGAGCGGCGCGAAGTTCGGCGGACTCCCGTCGGAGCGTCCGCCGGATGCGCCTCCCCGTGAGTGCCGCGACAGCGACCGCCATCGCGACGGCCGTCACGCCGACCGCGATGGCGAGAAGAGCGACCGGGCCGGGACCGGCACTCGGCGGGCCGTCGCCTCCGATCGCGGCCGGAGGGGCGGCCACCGCCGCCCACAGGAGGACGCCGACGGTCAGCGCCAGCTGCACGCCCTGGGCGACCACGCGGTCGAGAGCCGCCGCTCGGATCGCCGTCCCGGTGTGTCCCGTGGTGCGCCCGTGGTCGACCGCCCGATGCACGTCGCCGACGACGCCGCCGGGGAGGACCATGTTGAGGAACTGCGACCGGTAGTACATGCCGATCGCGGCACATAGCCCGACATCCACGCCGAGGCGGCGGGCGATCAGCCTCCACCGCCAGGCGGACGCGGCGGTGGCCACCGCCATGAGGCCGATCACCGCCGTGACGGGAACCGGTTGGATCGCAGCGAGCGCGGCCTGGAACGGGCCCGCGCCGACGCGAGCGACGACGGCGACCAGCACGACGGCACCGATCCCCGCGCGGAGAGCCGGACGGATCCATCGCGAGCGCGCGCCGTCCATCACGGCCACGCCAAGACGTCGAGGTGGTACACGACAGCGGAGAGCTCGCCGCGGAGTTGCTGCTCCTCGCGCAGCCGCCGGTAGGAGCGCGCCTCCTCGCGGAAGCCCGGCTCCTGCTCCTCGGCGGCGTCCGCCCAACCGTCGAACCAGTCGGCGAGCAGCGTGGGCTCGCGGTCGTCGAGGCGCCAGGTGGTCAGGGCCTTGCGGACGTGCCATCCCGCCCGGGCGAAGAGCCCCTGGACGATCGGAGCGCCGAAAGGTCCGAGCAGGCGGCGTCCGTCCGCCTCCCGGCGCTGGTGCGCGTTGAAGGCCCGCGCGTACCCGACGTCGCGTGCATCCCACGGGTGCAGCTCCACATCGCCGGTGACGGTCAGGGCGCACAGCGCGGGCGTTCGCGTCGTGAGGCACGCGTCGACGATGGCATGCGCCTCCTCGGCCGTGATGACATCGAGCAGGGCGGACGCGGTGACCAGAGACGCCCCCGCGAGGTCGGCGGCCCGAAGGTCCTGGAGCTCGCCGACGTGCAGATCGACGGTGACGGGCCTTCCCTGCGCATCGCGCGGCGTGTCCTGTGTGGCGAGCCGCGCGAGCTCCGCATTCCAGTCGTGGAGCACCCAGCGCTGCGGGCCGGGGAGGAGCGGAGCCAGCCAGCGCATCATCGAGCCGGTGCCGCTGCCGAGGTCGTGCACGTCGAGGGGGCCCGGGGGGAGAGCCGGCCGCAGAGCCTCGACGAGAGCGAGCGACCGCGCGCGCCCGTCCTCCGCCTCGCGGAGCGCGAGCCAGTCCGGGCTGACCTCGACGACCCCGGTCATCGCGCGGCCGCCGTTCCGAACGACGAGGGCGGGGGAGGGGCGACCGCGTCCTTCTCGTCGGCGAGCTCGCCGAGCACCGCGCCGACCGTGCTGACCGTGCTGCCCCAGGACCAGGAGAGGTCGCGTGCCGCGCGGGCCGCGGAGGCGAGCGCCTTTCGTCGGCTCGGATCGCCCAGCCACTGCCGAAGGACGACACGAAGGGCCCACGCGTCGTCCGGCGGCACCGTCATGGCGGCGTCCGGCCGGGGGATCGCCTCCGCGACGCCGCCGACGTCGGTGGTCAGCACCGGGACGCCGTGGGCCAGCGCCTCCGCGAGGACCATCCCGTAGCTCTCGGACCGGGAGGGGAGGACGAGCAGATCGGCCTCGCAATACGCGGCCTCGAGCCGGTCGCCGTCGAGCGCCCCGCGGAACCGGATCCGGTCGCCCAGTCCGGTCGAGTCGACCACGCTCGCGAGCGCGGAGACGAAGTCGGGATCGAGGTGAAGCGAGCCGACGATCGTGCAGGTCCACGACGGCTCGTCCGCCAGCGCGGCCAGAGCGCGCACGAGCACATCGATGCCCTTGTGCGGCGCGACCGCCGCCACGCAGAGGAGCCTGCCTCCCGTCGGGGACGGTGTGCTGATCGCTCCGCGGTCGGCCCCGGGCCACGCGACCACGACCCGCGACGGATCCGCGCCGTCGACAGCGACCAGTGCTGTGCGGGTCCACTGGCTCGTCGCAATCACACGCCGAGCGACGCGGTACACCGCGAGCTGGGCATCGTCCGGGGCCATGTGAGCGATCACGACCAGTCGCAGGCGGCGGGCGTGGGCCGCCACGGCCTCGGGTTCGCGGGCCGCGAGGAGCCCGTCGAGCAGGACCAGCGCCCCGTCCGACAGCCGGGCGAGCGCACGGTGCGTCCACCCGCTGCCGCGGTCGGTGACGTGCAGCATGCGCACGTCCCACCCGGCCGCCCGGAGGCCGTCGCGGACTCGCCGGTCGTAGACGTTCCCGCCGCTCACGCGCTCCGGGTCGTCGATCGCGTCGGGCACGACGAATGCGACAGCAGCCATCACACGGGCCTCCCGTAGCTCGCCCACGCGATGTGCGACTCGTGGAGGGTGACGGTAACGCCTGTCAACGAGCCGTCCCTCCCCAGGGCGCCGGCAGCGATGCGCGCGGCCAGCCGGTCGGCGACCACGCGGCACAGCACCTCGGTCGTCGTGTTGATCCCGGCGAACTCCGGCTCGTCGTCGAGGTTGCGGTAGCCGAGGGAGGCGGTGATCGCACGGAGCGCCTCGGCGGCGCGGGCGATGTCGATCACGACGCCGTCCGCGTCGAGCTCGTCGGCGTGGAACGATGCGTCGACCACGAACGTGGCGCCGTGGAGGCGCTGCGCCGGGCCGAAGGACTCGCCCGTGAAGCTGTGCGCGACCATCATGTGGTCGCGGACGGTGACGGTGAACGGCATCAGGCGTCCCTCCAATCGATCGTGCGGCAGATGTCCGCTCCGGGCGCCGACGCCAGGCGGGCCATCACGCCGGGGAGCTCGCGCCACGTCGAGGTGCCGGTGAGCAGGGCGTCGAAAGCGGGATCGCGGAGCAGGTCGAGCCCGAGCGCGAGCCGGTCGGCCGTCGTGCGGCGGTCGCGCCGCCGGGGAGGGACGGCGCCCACTTGGCTCGAGCGGATCGTGAGCCGCCGGGAATGGAAGTCCGCGCCCAGCGGTAGCGTCACCGGGCGGTCGCCGTACCAGCTGGCCTCGATCACCTCGCCCTCGGTCACGACGGTCTCCAGCGCCAGCCGGAGACCCGCCTCCGATCCGCTGGTGTTCACGACGAGGTCGCGATCGCGCGGAGCGTCCGCGGGGGACGCGAATCCCACGCCGAGGGCGTCCGCGACGCTCTTCCGTGACGACGTCGTGTCGACGAGGGTCACGTCGACGCCGGGGATGCCCCGGGCCAGCCGCGCGACGCAGCAGCCGATCATGCCCGCGCCGACGACCGTGATGCGGTCGCCCAGCAGCGGGGAGGCGTCCCACAGGACGGTGATGGCGGTCTCGACCGCCCCGGCGAGCACGGCACGGCGTGCAGGCATGCCCTCGGGGACGGGGACGACGGCGGTGGCCGGGACCGTGAAGGCTGACTGGTGAGGGAACAGCGTGAACACCGTGCGCCCGGCCAGGTCGGCGGGCCCCTCCTCGACGACACCGACGTTCAGATATCCGTACTTGACCGGGGCGGGGAAGGCGCCCTCCTGGAACGGCGCGCGCATCCGCTCGTGCTCGCTCCCGGGGACCCCGCCGCGGAACACCGTCGACTCCGTGCCCCGGCTGACCGCGGTGTACAGGGTCCGGACGAGCACCTCTCCCTCGGCGGGGGCAGCGACGGGCCGGCGTCGGAGCGCGCCCCTGCCCGGCTCCTCCACCCAGAAGGCGGTGGACTCGATCACGTCCCCATCCCCTCTCCGGTTCGCGAACGCCGGTGAACCATCGGTGCGCCGGCGGCGTGTTAAGCGCAGAGCCGGTCGTATGAGGGACACGAGGCGCGCATGAAAAGGGTTCAACAGGAGGCGCTGGGCTGGGCCGCCGCAGGGGCGGGCGCCGGCGTCGTCCTGGTCGGTGCGGTGCTCGCGGTGGATGCGCAGATCTCGCGAGCAGCGGTGCCCGCGTTGTTCGTCGCCCTCGTGTACCTCGCGATCTCGAACGCGCTGCTCGCGCGCGCGCTGCGACGGACCGGGGCGGAGCGCTTCGGGGCCGCCAACGTCGTCACCTCTCTGCGCTCGACCCTGGTCGGCTTCGTGACCGCACTGGTCGTCGCCTCCCTCGTCGTGAGCGTGCCCGCGTGGCTGCTCGTGGCTCTGACGGTTCCGGCGCTGTCGCTGGACGCGGTCGACGGATGGGTCGCTCGCCGCACGCGGACCGTGACCGAGGTCGGGGCGCGGTTCGACATGGAGGTGGATGCCTTCCTCCTGCTGGTCTTGAGTGCATATGCCGCTACGCGCATGGGAGGCTGGGTTCTTGCGATCGGCCTCCTGCGGTACGCGTTCGTGGTCGCCGGCTGGGCGCTCCCGTGGATGCGGCGGAGCCTTCCGTACCGGTACTGGCGCAAGGTGGTCACGGCGTTCGCCGGCATCGCGCTCGCGTTCGCGGCGTCCGGGCTGCTGCCCGGCGTGGCCGTGATGCTCGTGGTCATCGCGCTCGGGCTGCTGGTCGAGTCGTTCGGGCGCGACGTCGTCTGGCTGGCGCGGCGACGGTCCGAAGTCGGCGCGGCGGTTCCGTCCGTGTCGGAAGGGCCTGCACCGCGTACCGCCCCGGAGGCCTCCGGACCTGGTCTGGTCGTACCTCGCACTGACACCCGAGCGTGACGCCGAGCTCCGGCGCGCCCCCGGCCGCTCGAGGTGCTCGCAGCTGTCGTCGCGCACGGCGTGTCGGCCCCAACTACGAGCACCTCGCCGCCCGGCCGTATGGTGATCTCAGACTGTCTGGAGGTCGCGAGTGCAGAGCGAGGGTGACACCGATGCCGTCTGAGGTCCCCACCATGCAGACGGTCGCCGAGGAGGCGGGCGTCTCGCTCGGCACCGTGTCGAACTACATGAACCAGCCCTCGCTGGTCGCGCCCGCCACCCGGGTGAAGGTCCAGGCGGCCATCGACCGGCTCGGGTACATCCGCAACGCCGCCGCGCGCGACCTGAAGCGCCAGGGGAACGACGGCATCGGGCTGATCGTCCCGGACATCCTGAACCGCCTGTTCGTGGAGATCGCCCGCGGCGCGCAGCTCGCCTCCAATCGGGAGGGCCTCAGCCTCCTCATGGCGAACGCGGTCTACCGGTTCACGTCCTTCGAGCCCCTGGCGACGGACGACCAGCAGGATCAGTACCTGGACTTCTTCGCGGAGGAGCGGGTCAGCGGGATCCTGTACGCCGCCATGAGCGACCCGACGGCCGGCATCAACCGCATCCGCGGTCACGTCCGCCCCGTCGTGGTGATCAACTACGACCAGCCGGGCGACTGGTGCTCGGTCCTCCTCGACAATCAGCAGGCGGGGAGGCTCGGCGGCGAGCACCTGCACGAGCGCGGTTTCCGCCGCGTCTATTTCGTGTCGCCTCCCGATGTCGCGCAGCCCCTCACGGACCGGCGCGCCGGCGTCCGGGATGCGGCGTCCCGCCTCGGGCTCGACCTCATCGAGTTCACCGCCGGGGGCCTCTGGTTCGACGACGGCCGGCGCGCCGCGGAGGAGATCCTGCGGAGCGCCCCACCGGGTGAGCGGTTGGCATTCCTCGGCGCCACGGACGAACTCGCGCTCGGCGCGCTCAGCGTGCTCCGCGAACGACCGGAGGTCCGCATCCCCGAGGACGTCGGCGTGATGGGGCTCGACGGGGCGCACGACGGTCAGCGCTCCGACTGGGTGCCCCTCACCTCCGTCATCGTCCCCGGCAATCGCATGGGCGAGGAGGCGATCCGGCTGGTGCTGGGCGAGGCGCGGCCGGGCCACCGGCATGAGCGCCTCACGCTGCCGGTCGCGCTGCGCGGGGGCCGCAGCACCTGACGGCGCGATCGGAGTGCGGGGCAAGGAATCACCCCGGCGCCTGATTCCGCCCGTTCAAGCCGGGCGCCACGCACGAAATCGGCGTAAGCGCCGCTTCATACGCTCAGTCCGCTCTCGATGTGTCCCCCGATCTGGGTGCAGTGAGCTGCTTGTCCGCGAAAAGGGGGACAAGTACTCTCTACCAAGGACCGGCAGTGCCAACCCGACAATCGGCGCTGGGTGGTCCGTTGAAGGGAACCCGACCCTCCCCTCGTGAACACCCCTCCGGCTCGCCGGAGGCCCCCAGCTCGAACGTCGACCCGAACGGCGTGAGGGCCGGATCCGCCCGCGGCACCCGTGGGCGCGTCCGGCCTGCTCCCGTGCGGGACGGCGTCCACAACAGATTGTGAGCACGCTCGTCATGAACAGGTTCGCCAAGGGCGCCATCGCCGGAGCAGCCGGGATCCTTCTCCTCCTCAGCGGCGCGGGTACGTTCGCGCTGTGGAACGGCACGGCCAGCGCCGCCGCCGGTTCCGTCAAGTCGGGCACCATGACCATCGCGACGGACACGGCCGCCGGCTCGTGGAGCGTCGTGCACGGCACCGGCACGTCGACTCCCATCGCCGACATCTCCACGTTCCGCGCCGTCCCGGGCGACGTGCTGACCTTCACGCAGAACGTGAAGATCACGGCGATCGGCGACAACCTGTCCGCGATCCTCACCGTCGACCCGTCCACCATCAAGGCCGCCAACAGCGCTTCGGCCGCCGACAACGCGCTCGTTGCCGCGCTGAAGAGCGGGTTGAGCTTTGCCGTCACCTCCCCGCTGCCGACCGGCATCACCGCCGGCACCGCGGCCAACACCTACACGGTCAGCGGCAAGGCGGGCGCACAGACCCTCACCGTCGCGGTGCAGCTGCCCTTCGACTCGACTACGACCGGCACCGTCGCCCAGGGCGGCACCGTCGACCTGAGCGCGCTGGGCTTCACCCTGGCCCAGCAGTAACCCGAGCAGGACACAGCCCGTTCGGCACCGGGGCCCGGAGGGAGGGGCAGAGCGACATGAACCGTCTCGGCCTCCGGTCCCCGGTGTCGCGGGCTCTGCCCGCGCGGCGCGTCCGTCATGGCCGGCTGGCGCTGGCGGCTCTCGCTGCCGGGGCGGCCACGTTCCTCCTGCTGCCCGGCGGCGGCAGCTACGCCCTGTGGAACGGCGCCAGCACCGCGAAAGCGGGAACGCTGACCGCCGCGACCGTCTCGGTCACCGAGACGATCGCCCAGCCGCTGAGCCCCGTGTTCAAGACGGGCAGCACGACCACCACCGGCGCCGTCGTGGTGACCAACACGAGCAACGTCGGCACCGCATTCCGGTCGAGCGTCGGTCTCGCGCCTGCCGGCTCGGCTCCGCTGTCGGCGGCGATCACTGCGAGCCTCTGGCCGGTCTCTTCTGCAGCGTCGTGCACGCCGAGCGCGGTGGTCCCTCCCGGCGCCTTCACCGGATCGCTCGCGGCGATGGCGGCGACGCCTTTGATCGCCGGCACGCTTGCCGCCGGCGCCACCTTCACGTTCTGCCTGCGTGAGTCGATGAACGTCGCCTCGGCGACGGGGATCGCGAGCGGTTCGAGCGTCGGCCTCGCGCTCTCGGCGACCGTCACGGCCGGGCAGGTGTGGTCGAGCACGGCCACCGCGGCTGTCTCGCAGACCTTCGTCGACGACCTCGCCCCCTCGGCCCCGACGGGACTCATCGCGCGGACGACGGCGGCGACCCCGGTCGCTCTGACGTGGACGGCATCGATCGACAACGTCGGGGTGGCCGCGTACGACGTGTACCGCTCAGGAACCCCCGGACCGATCGGCTCGACGGCGGTCCCGACATTCACGGACAGTGGAGCGGCCGCGAACACCAGCTACACCTATACGGTCTACGCCCGCGATGCGGCCGGCCTCATCTCGGCGGGGTCGACTCTCTTCGTGGACAGGACGCCGCCGGGCCAGCCGTCCCTGACGCTGACGGGGAGCACCTCCACCTCTGCTTCGCTCTCGTTCAGCGCGACCGACAACGTCGGCGTCACCGCCTACACGGTGTACCGCGACGGCGTCGCGATCGCGACGGTCGCGGCTCCGGCGGCCTCGTACACGGACACGGCGCTCCCGATCGGCGCGCATCGCTACACGGTCACGGCGAACGATGCCGCAGGCAACGTTTCAACTCCGTCGGCGGCGGTCACGGCGACCGGCTCGTACCGCTCGGGCTCCTGGTATCAGATCGTCAACGCGGCGAGCGGCCAGTGCGTCACCGCACCGACTCCCATCACGAACGGCGGCGCACTGACTCAGGCCGCGTGTGCGAGCCCCCTCAGCGACGCGCAGGCGTGGCTGGTCACGACGTCGGGCACCGGGGTCACGGTGACGGCGGCGCTGCCCCTCCCGACGAGCAGCCAGTACCTCTGGGCCGGATCGCGCACCGCCCCGGTGAGCGTCACCTCCACGGGAGCGGCTTCGAACGGCTCGACCCTGTGGACCTTCACCCTCCAGTCGGACAGCACCTTCTCGCTCGGCAACACGATCACGGGCGACAGTGGGAACGGGAACGGCAACGGCTGGGGCAACGTGACCACCCTCTGCGCGACCGCGTCGGCGAGCGGAGGGGGCCAGCTCACGACCGCGACGTGCGCGGCCGGGACGGCGACGCAATCCTTCACCCTGAGGCCGGTGACACCATGAGCGACGACACTGCCGGACAGCGCCCTGCCAGGTCCTTCCTGCACTACCTCGGCATCGGACTGAGCGCGGGGCTCCTCGGTCTCGTGCTCTTCGTCGCCGCCGTGGCGATCGTGATCCCCCGTGCGGCCGGCGCCACACCGGTCACCGTCCTGACCACCTCGATGGAGCCGACCCTCCCTCCCGGCACACTCATCGTGATCCGGCCGAAGCCCCTCTCCGACATCCACGTGGGCGACGTCATGACCTACCAGATCCGCTCGGGCGACCCTGCCGTGATCTCGCACCGGGTCGTCGCGATCACGAGCTCGACGACGAACGGCCTCACCTTCACGACGAAGGGCGACAACAACGCGCGCGCCGACGCCCCCGTCGTGCCCGCGCAGGTTCGGGGCGTCGTCTGGTACAGCGTGCCGCTGATCGGCTACGTCAACAGCGCGCTCGACCCGAGCCAGCGCTCGTGGCTGCTCCCCGCGGCCGGCGTCCTCCTCCTGCTCTACGCGGGATGGGTGTTCGTTCGCGGAGCCGCGGCCTCGATTGCACGGCGCAGGAGGCGGTCCGAGGCGTCCGGCTCCGACGGCCGGACGGCCGCGGACGCCGCCGGCCTCAGCGGATCCGGAAGATCCGCCTCGTGATGGCGACGGCTTCGCTGTCCTCTCCGGACCGGAGCGCCCTCGCGAGCTCGGCGTAGTCGCTGCCCAGAGCCTCCAAGTCGGCATCGAGCGCCCGGGAGGTCACGTTCACGTGGTAGCCCAGGGAGGGGCCCACCTGCGCCACGAGCCCGACCGTCACCGGGTTGGGGCACAGCTCGAGCATCCGCCGGAAGTAGTTCTCGGCGGCTCCGGTGATCGCCGGGACGTCACCGGTCCGCTGCGCAGCAGTGACGTCGGCGGCCAGACCCGCCAGTGCCTCCCGATCGCTCTCGGAAAGGCCTCCGAGCGTCAGTACTGTGGCTCCGACGGCGAGCACGCCGATCGTCTGGAGGTTCTCGAGCACCTCCTCCGCCCGTGGCGCGATGACCGCGGTGTGCGACTGCGGCGAGGTCTCGACCAGGCCCTCGAGGGTCAGCGTGTGCAGCGCCTGGCGGATCGGCGTGCCGGAGACCCCGAGCCAGCGCCGCAGCTCGCCCTCGTCGAGGCGCTCGCCGGGGAGGAGCACCCCGGTGAGGATGGCGTCGCGCAGCTGCGCGTAGACGCGCTCGCGCACCAGCTCGCGGGGCGTCGGCTGCTCGAGTGCGGAGGGGACCGGCATCAGGACGCGCCTCGTCTCGTCAGCTGCGGCATGTCGATCCGGAAGACCTGCCCCGCGGCCGCGGAGACGGTCTCCGCGTCGCCGGCGCCGAGAGCCTCCCGCAGCATCGAATAGGAGTCGACCGCCTCCTGCCACTGGATGCCCAGCGCGCGGTAGGCGACCCCGACGTAGTAGGCGCGGGCGGAGAGCGACCGCTGCGCCAGCCGGATCAGCGCGCGATTCGGGCAGAGCCGCATCAGATGCTCGTAGAACACCTGGGAGGCGCGGAGCGAGCCTTCGATCTCCTCAGTGCGCAGAGCGTCGATGAGCGCATCGATCTCCGCGAGCAGGCCGTCGCGGTCGTCCTCCGAGAGGACGCCGATCGTCAGGTCGAAGACGCCGATCACGAACACGCCGATCGTCTGCAGGTGCAGCACGGCATCCTCCGGGCGGGGCTCGATCACCCGGGTGTACGACTGGGCCGCCGTCTCGACGAGCCCTTCGACGGTGAGAGCGTGGAGGGCCTGGCGGATCGGTGTCTTCGACATGCCCAGCCACGCCTGGAGCTCGCCGTCGTCGAGTCGCTCGCCGGGCAGGATCGTGCGCTCCAGGATCGCCGTCTTAAGCGCCTCGTAGGCGCGGTCGCGGGCGAGAACTCGCACCGGCTGCAGCTCCGGTGCCCCCGGGACGGGCATCTCCACCTTCTCTCCGCCTGTGCTTCTGTTCCGATGGTAGCGGCCGGTCCGGGTGCCGGGAACTGGAGTCTGGATTAAAGTTCCAATCTCGGCGTATACTTCCGATCGAAGCGGAGCTTCTGTCAGTTTCATGGCACGGAGACGCCGACCCCCCGCGGCGGCTCCGCCCGGTGCGCACCGATTCGGGCACCGGGCACCACGGGGGGTCCTGCGTTTCGGGTACGCAGGGCCCCCCGGTATCCCGCTCGCGCCGGCCCGAGGAGGCGGTGATGGGAACCCGGGCCTGCGAGGCAGCGTCCACGTACTTCGACGCCCGCTTCCGCTCGCGCGACCGCGATGAGACGCAGCACTGGCTCTCGGGGCACTTCGGGCTGGTCGACGTCGGCAGCCGTTTCGCCGGTTACGCCGAGCATGTCGTGGGCGACGACAAGTTCCTCCTCGCCGACGCGACCATGTTCGGTCAGGCGCGCTGCGTCACCAGCACCGACGTCATCCTGATCTCCGCCGGGACGCCCGGGAGCGGCTGGGAGCTGGGGGAGGAGGCGGGCAGCTTCGCCGCCGAACCCGCGCTGTTCCAGCCGCATCGCGTCTCCCTCCATCGGATGGCGGATACCGAAGGCCGGGTCGTCGGCTTCCGGCCCGAGCAGCTCGCCCGCACGGCCCGTCAGCTGTACGGGCAGCCCGAGCTGGAGCTGAGCTTCGACGGGCCGCGGCCGATCAACGCCCGCCGCGCCGCGATGTGGCTCGCGGCACTCGAGGTCGCGCGGAATCGCCGCCGGGCGGGAGCGCTGGCCAACGACCTCGTGCGGGCGGAGACCTACCACCAGCTGGCGGTCGCGGCGCTGGAGACGTTCCGGCTGACCGGCGAGCGCCCCACGCCGAGACCCTCCGTGGAGCGGCGAGCCCGGGTATTCCGGGCGGCCGCACGGTTCCTGGACGATCACGCCTCCCTGCCCATCACGATCGACGACGCGGCCGCTGCCGCGGGCGCGTCCGTGGGGGAGGTCGTGCTCGCGTTCCGTTCGCACGGCGACGGGCGGCTCGGCCCGGCCGCCTATCTCCGCCGGGCGCGGCTGATCGGCGCCGCCGACGAGCTGCGGAGCGCCGGGACCTCCGTCCGGGAGGTGGCCGAGCGCTGGGGCTTCTCGTGCGAGGAGTCGTTCCTCCGCGAGTACCGCCGGGAGTTCGGCGGCGACTTCGCCTCGTCGGAGGCGTGAGCCGAGTCGTCTCGGCTGCGTCGGTGGTCTCGGGGTCCTCGGGGCCTTTCGGAGCCTGCCTAGGCGGCCCGTTGACGTGCCGTGCTGCCGCGTTGTAGCCTCTCGTGCAACAAAGGTTCCATTTCAGACAACGCACTGGCCCCCCAGCCGCCCCTGCCCCCGGCCCCCACCCCTCCCGAGAAAGAGAACCCGCATGTCCGACGACGACGTCGCTCCCGCTCTCAACCGTCGCCCCAAGGTCACCGAGGTCGAAGCGCACGGGATCGACACGATCCCCGACGCCGACCGCACCTCCACCTGGCTGGATCTCGCCCGCATCCAGTTCGGCGGCGTCAACACCTTCGCCACGATCCTGCTCGGCACCTTCCCGATCGCGCTGGGGCTGTCGTTCTGGCAGGCCGTCCTCGCGAGCGTGCTCGGCGTCGCGGTCGGCATCGTCTTCCTCGCGCCGATGGGCCTGTTCGGCCCGAAGACGGGGACCAACAACGCGGTGTCCTCCGGCTCGCTGTTCGGTGTGCGCGGTCGCGTCGTCGGGTCGTTCCTGTCGCTGCTGACCGCGATCGCGTTCTACTCGATCTCCGTCTGGGTGTCCGGCGACGCGATCGTGGGCGCGCTCACCCGGCTGGCCGGGGTGCCCGACTCGGTCGGGCTCCGGATCGGCATCTACGCGCTGATCGGGCTCATCGTGATCATCGTCGTCGTGTACGGCTACCAGTTCATGCTGCTGGTCAACAAGGTCGCGGTGGTCGCCAACACGATCCTCATCCTCCTCGCCGTCGGCGCTTACGCCGGCGTCTTCAACGCGGGCTACGACCCCGGCCCCAAGGCCTTCGCGATCGGAGGGGCGTTCTGGCCGACCTTCATCGCCGCCGCTCTCATCGTCATGGCCAACCCGATCTCGTTCGGCGCCTTCCTGGGCGACTGGTCGCGCTACATCCCCCGCCCGACCACAGCGCGGAAGCTCTTCGCCGCCACGGTCATCGGCCAGGGCCTCGGGCTCATCCCGCTCCTGTTCGGCGTCGCCACCGCCACGCTCGTCGTCGGCAAGTCCGACTACGTCGTGTCGCTGATCCAGGTGTCGCCGCTCTGGTACGCCCTGCTCCTCCTCGTCGTCGCCTTCATCGGCGGACTCTCGACCGGGACCACCTCGCTTTACGGCACGGGCCTCGACTTCTCGTCGGTCGTCCCGCGCTTCAGCCGGGTGCAAGCGACCATCTTCATCGGCAGCCTGGCGTTCGTGTTCATCCTCGTCGGCCGTCTGGTGTTCGACCTGCTCGGCACGGTCAACGCCTTCGTCGGGGCGATCGTCGTCACCACGACCCCGTGGATGGTCATCATGACGATCGGCTACATTGTGCGCCGCGGCTTCTACGACCCCTCCGACCTCCAGGTGTTCAACCGCGGCGAGACCGGCGGCCGCTACTGGTTCACCGCCGGGGTCAACTGGAGGGGCATGACGGCCTGGATCGCCGCTGCGGTCATCGGCCTCCTCTTCGCCAACTACCCGCCGATCATCGTCGGACCGTTCAGCAACCTGGCGGGCGGCATCGACCTCAGCCTCCTCTCGAGCGTTGTCGCCGCTGCCCTCATCTACATCGTGCTGCTCGTGGCCTTCCCTGAGCCGCGGTACGTCTTCGGTGCCGAGGGCCCCCGGGGAGTCCCCGCCCGCGACGGGGTGATCCCGGCCGTCCGCCTCGACGAGCGGTCCTCCGCAGCGCGCGCCCACGCCGTGCGCCGCGCCAAGGCGGCCTCCATCGAGGCGCAGGAGTCGGGCGCGTGAGCGAGCAGGAGGCGGTGCTCGCCGCGGTCGACCGGATCATCGACGACTTCGGTCACCACCGGCGTGATGCGTACTTCGCCGGCTTCGCCGACGACGCGACCTTCGCTTTCCACACCTCGCCCGCCCGGCTCGAGTCGCGCGCCGACTACGAGGCCGAGTGGGACAAGTGGGAACAGGACGGCTTCCGGGTGCTCGCCTGCCGGTCGACCGCGCGGCGGGTGCAGCTCCTCGGCGACGATGCGGCCGTCTTCACGCACGACGTCGAGACCGAGCTCGCCGACGGCGAGGGGCGGACCACCGTGACCGAGCGCGAGACGATCGTCATGCAGCGGCGCGACGGAGTCTGGCTGGCCGTGCACGAGCACCTCTCCCCCCGGGAGGCGGCGTGAGGGTCGTCGACCTCAGTCACCCGCTCAGCACGGGTATGCCCGTCTTCCCGGGCGACCCGGAGGTGCGGATAGCCACGGCGGTGTCCATCCCGGAGGCGGGCGCCAACGTCATGAGCCTCGAACTCGGCAGCCACTCGGGCACGCACGTCGATGCCCCGTCGCACTCCATCGAGGGAGGCGCGACGATCGACGAGATCGATCCCTCCCGCCTCATCGGGCCCCTCCGGGTGATCGACGTCGTCGGGCTGCCGCCGCGCACGCGGATCTCGGCGGCGGACATCGCGGGACAGCTCGCCGAGGTCCGCCGGGGCGACATCGTGCTGTTCCGTACCGGATGGTCGCGGCACTTCGGCGAGGCCGCGTACCTGGACCATCCCTTCCTCGACGCCGGGGTGGCGGTCGCGCTGCTGTCGTCCGGAGTGACGGTGATGGGTGTGGATGCGCTGAACCCCGACGAGACGCCGGCCGAGGACATCGCGCCGGACCTGCCGTTCCATGCCGCCTTCCTCGGAGCAGGCGGGCTCATCATCGAGAACCTCACCCACCTCGACGAGCTCGGCGACGGCGGCCACCGCTTCATCGGCCTCCCCCTCGCCATCACGGGGGGCGACGGCTCACCCCTCCGGGCGATCGCCGTCGACGCGGGCGCATTCAGCACTCCGGGCGCTGGATCCTAGAAGGAACGACTGTTGGAGTTGCTGAATCGGAGTGCCTAGCATCGCTTCCGACCCCCGCAAGCGAAAGGCGATGACAGTGCAGTTCAGACATCTGGGCAACTCCGGCTTCAAGATCTCCGAGATCACCTACGGCAACTGGCTGACCCACGGGTCGCAGGTCGAGAACGACACCGCGACCGCGTGCGTCCGCGCCGCGCTCGAAGCCGGCATCACGACCTTCGACACGGCCGATGTGTACGCGAACACCGTGGCGGAGTCGGTGCTGGGGGAGGCGCTGAAGGGCGAGCGGCGCCAGTCGCTCGAGATCTTCACCAAGGTGTTCGGGCCGACCGGTCCGAAGGGCCACAACGATGTCGGTCTCTCGCGCAAGCACATCCTCGAGTCGATCGACGGTTCGCTGTCGCGTCTCCAGACCGACTACGTCGACCTCTACCAGGCGCACCGCTTCGACTACTTCACCCCGCTGGAGGAGACGATGCAGGCGTTCGCCGACGTCGTCCGCCAGGGCAAGGCGCTCTACATCGGGGTCAGCGAGTGGACTGCCGAGCAGCTGCGCGCCGGCGCCGCCCTGGCGAAGGAGCTCGGCATCCAGCTGATCTCGAACCAGCCCGAGTATTCGGCGCTCTGGCGCGTGATCGAGGCGGAGGTGGTTCCGACCTCCCGGGAGCTCGGCATCTCGCAGATCGTCTGGTCGCCCGTGGCGCAGGGCGTGCTGAGCGGCAAGTACGCGCCCGGTGCGCCCCTCCCCGAGGGCAGCCGCGCCACCGACGAGCGCGGAGGCGCCCAGGCCGTGAAGCGCTGGCTCACCGACGACGTGCTCACCCGCGTCCAGGAGCTCCGGCCCATCGCGGACGAGCTCTCGCTGACCCCGGCGCAGCTGGCCGTGGCGTGGGTCCTGCAGAACGACAACGTCGCGACCGCCATCATCGGCGCCTCCCGCCCCGAGCAGGTCGTCGAGAACGTCAAGGCCTCGGGCGTGACGATCCCGGCGGAGCTCCTGGCCCGCATCGACGACGTCCTCGGCTCCGCCGTGGAGCGCGACCCGTCGCACACGGCGGAGCGCTCGCCGAAGCACCGGGAGGCGTGAGGGGCGGGGCGGGCGCGGCCGCGGTTCGGCCGCTCCGCGTCCGCCCCGCCTTCGGGGCTCCGTGCCCCCGCACCCGCGCGTTAACCAAACGCGCCGAGCCGCGTCAACCACCCTTTCCAACCTCGCAGAGTGTCCGCACGAACGGTCCAGACGGGGTCCGTAACGTCGCTCGGGCCCGCGGTCCGAAGGGGCCGGCACACCGGCCGGCGCCAGCGCGGGACACGGAAAGGATCCCATGGACCACAAGAAGAACACCTCCGTTCGGAAGAGCAGCGCCTTCACCGCCAAGCGTGCCGCGGTGGGCGCCGCGTCGCTCGTCGCCGCCACCGCCCTGGTGGGCGTCGGAGCGCAGGGCGCATTCGCGACGACCGTCGACGGCGGGGCGTCGGGCTCCGGTTCGGCCTCGCAGTCGTCGGCGCACGCGTGGGTGTCGACCGATGCCGGCCATGACCTGTTCGCCGGGCACGTGAACGGCGCGAAGGCGCAGGCCCTGGCGAAGCGCGTCATCGCCGACAAGGCACTCTTCGCGCTGCTGCCCGACGCGCTCCAGAAGGACGTGACGTCGCTCGCCCACGCCTCCGCGGACGACCGCGTGGCGGACGCGAAGAAGATCGTCTCCACCGCCCTGAACGGCGGCTACGGCAGCGCGATCAAGGACCTCGCGACCCACCTCAAGGAGGCTCGCGACGACGACCGCGACGTGCACGGTGTGGAGGGACTGAGCGGCCTGAAAGGGCTCGTCTCCGACCTCCGTTCGGGCGATTTCTCGTCCCCGGAGCTCGGCGCCGCCGGTGCGGCCGTCGCGGTCGAGGTGACCGGCGACGCGCAGCTCGCGGCCAAGCTCCCGTCGTCGCTTCGCAGCGACCTCACGCAGCTCGCCTCGGCGGCGAGCTCCGCTCGCACCGCGGACGTTCAGAAGATCGCCGCCACCGCGCTCAGCGGGGGCTACGGCGCCGGCATCCAGCAGCTCGCGCAACAGGCCGAGCAGGGCATCGCCTCCGGCCACTGAGCGCGCAGGGAACTGCGCAGGCGCGGCCGCGGGAGTCCTCCCGCGCCTCCCCCTCGATCGGCCCCGGTGGGCGCCAAGCTCTGGCGTTCACCGGGGCCGTTCCGTGTTCCCCGCCTCCCGCGCCGGCAGCCCGAGCGACAGCCCGATGAGGACCCCGAGCGGCAGCATCGCGAACGGGTAGACGAAGACGTTGTCGGTCGCCGCCGCAAGAAGGACGGCGACGAGGGCGAACAGCGCGGCCCAGTGGACGGCCCGGTCGGTGACGATCGCTCGTCGAGCGATCCGGATCAGCAGCCAGATCACGCCGGCGGCGAAGACCGCGAGTCCGGTGTAGCCGTAGTCGTGGGCGAGCCGGAGGTAGTCGTTGTGCGGCTGCTGGATCGGCGCGAACCGGGCGGTGACGAGCTGCACCGCGCTGCCGGGCCCGTGCCCGAACAGCGGGTTGGTGTCGATGCCCTCGATGACCGCCTCCCAGAGCGACGACCGCCCGGAGGTGTTCAGCGCGATGCCGCCGAACTCGAGGGCGTTGTCGCCGGTCAGGAAGCGGTCACGAAGGGGAGGGAAGACCGTGACGAGCGTCCAGATGCCGGCTCCGGCGGAGGCCACGCCCGCAAGCGCGAACAGGGACCGCCGCCCCCGGCGCATGCGCACGACCAGACCCGACAGGAGGAGGACGGCGAGCACGGTGGCGGTCCGAGACAGGCTGGCGAGCACCGCGCCCGCGATGACGATCGGTGCGATCCGCGACCACCACCGCACTCCCGGGGTCGCCACGGCTGCCGCGAGCAGCACGAGCGCCGCCAGCGCGAACGAGCGGGTCCCGTACACGACGGCCCCGGTGGCCGCCTGGACGAGGAAGACCGTCGCGGTCGCGAGCCCGGTCCCCGCGAGCAGGACCAGGCCGGCGCCTGCGCGTTCGACGCTCGACGCCCGCGCCGAGAAGGCGATGCCCAGGAGGAACAGGGTCAGCACCGCGATGTTCTGCAGCCCCTCCATGGAGAAGTCGGCGAACAGCCGGACGATCGCGTAGAGCACGAACGCGGTCAGCGGCCAGGGGATGACGGCGAGCGCGCGGCTTCCGGCCAGGAGGGGCGCGAGGGCGGCGAGCGCGACCGCGGCACCGAGCGTGACCGCCGCCGAGCCGGACACGGGCCCGAGCCCGACGCGCCCGGTCAGGTCGACCAGCAGCGCGATGACCGCCGCGACGACGGCGATCCACGGCGCCGGGGTGCGCTCGGCGGGAGCGACGGCCCGGACGTCCCTCCGCCGGGGAGCCGCGAGCGCGTGCACCGTCATGAGGCGACCCTCCTGATCGTCTCCTCCCATGCTTCGGAGAAGGCCTGCGCCGAATGCACGTCGGCGAAGCGCTCCCGCGCGCCGGCTGACAGCCGGGCGTGCAGCGCGTCGTCGGTCTGGAGACGCAGGACGTGGTCGGCGAAGGTCAGCTCCTCGCCGGGAGGGACCAGGTATCCGGTGACGCCGTGCTCGATCAGGTCGGCGATGCCGCCGCGACGGAACGCCACGACCGGCACGCCGCACGCCATCGCCTCGATGATCGTCAGCGGTTGCGCCTCCTCGAGCTCCGACGTGAACGCGAGGGAGCGCGCGCCGTTCAGGGCGCGCCACTTGGCCTCGCCAGCGACCGGGCCGATGAGCGACACCGCATGGGTCGCGGAACGCTCCTCCAGTTCCGCACGCACAGCCCGCTCGACAGCCGGCTCACCGGCGTGCCCAGCGATGACCGCGCGCAGGCTCGGGAGGCGCGCCGACGCGGAGGCCGCGATGCGCGCGAACGACTCGGCTCCCTTGCCACGGATGAGGTTGGAGAGGAACAGCACCGTCGACGGCTCGGCGGAGCGGTCGAGCACCGGCTCCTCGGCCGGAGTGTTCGGCAGGCAGCTGATCGGCGACCGCGCGAAGGGGGCGGGGTCGGCGGTCAGGGTCGGCCCGAGGCAGACGACCTCGTCGGCGCAGCCGAAAAGCCGCCCGACCATGAAGCGCCACGGGCCGTCGCGCTCAGCCAGCTGCCGGAACCCCTGTGAATGCAAGTAGAGCACGATCCGGCCGCCGGAGCGCCGGGAGAGCCGCAGCACCTCGCTGACGAGCCAGTCGACGACGAAGGATGCCGGACGCGTCGTGGCGAAGAGGATCGTGACCTGCGGCCTCCAGCCGATGACCATCCGGAGGGTGCGGGCCAGCAGGCCGAGGAGGGCGAAGACCTTGCGCACCGAGGGCACGCCGATGTCGGAGACGGCCCGGCTGAACCGCTTGTCGACGAACCGCACCGGGTGCCCGAGCGCTCGCAGCGTGTCGAGCAGCCGCGCGGTCATGAGCGTGGCCCCGTGGACGGGAGGCGGCGTCTGGCTGATGACGGCGACGCGGCGGCGGGGAGCCCGGCTCATCCGGCTCACCCGCTCGCGGTCGCCGTGCGGCGGCGCGGTCCGAAGGCGGCACGGAGGAACACGGCGTTGCCGATGAGGTAGCGGCGCCACAGCCGCTTCGGCTCGCTCAGGAGACGGAACAGCCACTCGATTCCGAGCGTCGTCATGATGCGCGGCGCGACCGGCTTGCGGCCGGCGACGAAGTCGAACACCACGCCGACCCCGATGGCGACCTTGCCGAGCTCGCGGGCGATCCGGCGCGTCTCGGCGTCCTGCAGCGGCGTCCCGAGGCCGACCCAGACGATGTCGGGGTCGGCGGCGCGGATGTCGGCATCCTGGGCGGCGAGCTCCGCAGGCGTGAGGGGGCGGAAATAGGACTTGTGCGAGCCCACGATCGTCACTCCCGGGTAGCGGCGCTCGAGCTCGGCGCGCAGGTCGGCCAGCACCTCGTCGGTGTTGCCGAGGAGGTAGTGGCGGATGCCGCGCTCACGCCCCTTGTCCATCAGATCGTCGAACAGCGACGGTCCGCGCACCTGCGACAGGCGCGCGCCGGGCAGCAGGCGCGAGGCCCAGGTGAGCGGTTTGCCGTCGGGCAGCACCGCAGCGCCTTCCGCGAGGAGGCGGTGGTACGCCGGATCGCGGTGCGCGAGCGAGACGACGTAGGAGTTGGCGAGGTGGATGTCGGCGCCGCGGCCGCTCAGGGCGGTGTCGCAGATGGCGGTGACGGCCTCATCCGGCGTGGTGACGCAGACGGGCAGGCCGGCGAGTTCGCGGCGGGGGAGCGTGTCGAGCACGAGCGTTCCTCTCGTCGTGGTTTGTACTCTGATATTTCGATACTATAGCATAGTAAAACTACAAACCGGGAGGAGGAGCATGCGCCGCATCCGAGCCCTCGCTCTGCCGCTCGCCGCTCAGGCGCTCTTCAGCGCCGCCCAGGTGAGCGTGACGCTCGTCGGCGCGGCCCTCCTGCAGCCGGCGGAATGGGGCCGGATCGCGATCCTCCTCGCCGAGTTCTTCGTCGTGATGGCGGCGGTGCGCGGCGCGGGCTCACTGCCCGTGCTGGTGCACGCGTCAGGCGATCGCGCGCTGGCGCTCGCGTTGATGCGGCCGGCGATGAGCATCGCCTCGCTCATGGCCGTGCCCGGCGCGCTCATCGTCGCCGCGACGGGGTGGGGACTGGGCGACCCGCTCTCCGGTGTGCTCCTCGGGATCGGTCTCGTCGGGTACGCGCGCTACGAAGCGGCGCGGTCCGCGCGCATGGCCGCAGGGATGTACCGGAGCGTTGTCATCGTCGACGCTGCGCTCCTCGTCGTCCTCGTCG
This sequence comes from Leifsonia sp. AG29, assembly GCF_009765225.1. Classification (NCBI taxonomy): domain Bacteria; kingdom Bacillati; phylum Actinomycetota; class Actinomycetes; order Micrococcales; family Microbacteriaceae; genus Leifsonia; species Leifsonia sp. AG29. Next base: position 234,119 of record NZ_VMSF01000001.1, read on the forward strand.
CCGGATCGCTCGGTACCGGCCTCGTGCCCGGCCATGCCTACCTCCTGCCTTTCGCGATGAGCCTCGCTTACTGCGCCACCGCGGTCGCGTCGGGCCGAACCGCCGTGGAGGGATCGGTCGCGCTCGGCGACTTCGTCCGGCGCTATCGCCGCGACATGCCCTTCCTGGCGCTCGACGGCCTCCTCATGGCCGCCGCGATGGGAGCATTCGTCTTCATCGCGGGCGCGCTGCACTCCGTCAGCGCTGCCGGTCGCTTCCGCACGGCTGTAACCCTGCTCGGCGGGCCCCTCCAGATGATGCAGAACGGGTTGGGCCCGCTCGTCCTCCGAGCGCTCCGCTCGCGCGCATTGCGATCCGAGACGGGTTCGGGATGGAGGTCGCTGCGGCTTCCCCTCGCGATCGTCGGAGGTGCGGCCGTCGCGGGCGGTCTCTATCTCGCCGCGGTGCTCGTCCCGGGGTCCCTCGTCTTCCGGGCGCTCGGCTGGCAGACCCTTCTGGAGGCATCCGCGCTAGCCGTCGGGGTGTGCGCGCTGACCTCGTGCCTGTGGATCGCCTCCGTCTGGTCCGGGTACGCCCGGTACCGCTCCGCCAGCGCCGAGATCAGCGTGGTGCGGGCGGTCACGCTCCTCGCCTCCCTGGTCGGGTTCGCCGCGCTGGCCGCACTCGGGGACCTCAACCTGGCCGCCATCGTCGGCGCGATCCCGTGGTTCGCCGTCCCGGCGGCGCACGCGCTCGCGCGAGCGCGTCGCGTGCCCGCGGCGCCCGAGATCGCCGCCGGCTGACGCGCGGGCCCGGCGCGGGAGCGGGGGTTCTCGTGGCGGCGGTTCTCTGAGCGCCGCTCCGCGTGGCGCCGCTCCGCGTGGCTGACTCCGCCGGCGCACATTCGTGACGAATGTGGCTCCCGGACCGCTCCTGCGCCGCATTCGGCACGAATGTGTCCCGCAGCAATGCGTCTCCGCGCCTCCGGGAGGCCGCATTCGGCACGAATGTGGCCATTGGCGCAGGCGCGCGCTGCATTCGGCACGAATGTGGCCCGCAGCGGGTTCCACGCGTGCCGTATTCGGCACGAATGTGGTCGGCGGGGCACGCGTGGGCAGCATTCGGCACGAATGTGGCCCGGTGTCGGCCCGAGGCTCAGTGCGTCGCGGCCAGCCAGGCCGACGCGACGATCTCGTCGAGGCCGCGGACGGCCGACCAGCCGAGAACGGCTCCGGCGCGGGAGGCGTCGGCCACGAGTGCCGGCGGGTCCCCCGCGCGACGCGTGCCGATCGCGGGCCGCACACGCTCGCCGCTGACGCGGGCGACCGTATCGATGACTTCGAGAACGGAGGCGCCCCTCCCGGTGCCCAGGTTGAGGCGCTCGGCCGCGACGCGACCCGTCGCCAGCGCGTCGAGCGCGGCGAGGTGCGCCTCAGCGAGGTCGAGCACGTGGATGTAGTCGCGGATGCAGCTGCCGTCGGCGGTCGGGTGGTCGAGGCCGAAGACGAGCGGCGGCTCGCCGGAGCGGACGCGCTCGACGACGATGGGGATGAGGTTCTGGGCGACCGTGTCGCGGAGCTCGGGCCAGCCGGCGCCCGCCACGTTGAAGTAGCGGAGCGCCGTGAACGAGAGGCCCCACGCCTCGCGCGCGGCGTCGAGCATCCACTCGCCGACGAGCTTCGTCTGGCCGTACGGGTTCATCGGCGCGCACGGGTCGCTCTCGTCGACGACGGGGTCGGCGGCGTTGCCGTACACGGCGGCCGATGACGAGAAGACGAGGCGGCGCACGTCCGCATCCTTCATGGCGTCGAGGAGCGTGCGCACGCCGCCGACGTTGATGCGGAAGTAGCGCTCCGGGTCGGCGACCGACTCGCCCACGTCCTTCACAGCTGCGAAGTGGATGACGCTGTCGACGTCGAACCGGCGCATCGCGCGGGCGAGCTCCGTCGCGGCGGAGTCGGCGGCGAGGTCGAGCAGGAGGAGCGGCGCGGTCACGCGCGCGGGCGCACCGGTCGACAGGTCGTCGACCACGAGCACGTTCTCGCCGCGGGCCTGCAGGAGGCGCACCACGTGCGATCCGATGTAACCGGCACCGCCGGTGACGAGCACGGTCATGGCGTGCCTCCCGCGAGAGTGCCGCGAAGGAAGGCGCCGATGCGGTCGCAGGCGCCGTCGATCGCCGTGGCGGCCTGACGCTGGAACTCCTCATCGCGGCCGTGCGGGTCGACGACGTCGAGCGAGTCGGGATCGAGCTGCACGACCGGGCGTCGTGCCGCGAGCGCGGCGAGCGCGTCGGGGAGGGGCCGAGGGACCGCCTCCATCGTCTCGGCCAGCCGGGCGAATTCGAGCAGGGTGAAGGTCCGGCGCACAGCCTGCGGAGCAGCCTCCGCGACGTGCCGACGGTGGTCCAGCCCCGCGGTGAGAACGAGGTCGGCATCGATGGCATCCGCGGGCTGGAAGCGGCGAGAGCGGTGCGTCGCCGCGGCCTGGGCGCCGAGTGCCGTGGCCCAGGCCAGGGTCTCGGGCGGCATGGGCTCGCCGTCGCGCGCGGAGGTCCCGGCGCTGCGGATGCCGACCGGAAGGCCGGCCAGCGCGACGCGCAGCAGCTCGGCGGCGAGCGGGGACCGGCAGAGGTTCCCGGTGCAGACGACGAGGATGCGCACGGTCATCAGGCGGTCCTCCCCGTTCGCGTCGCGGCGCGCCCGACACGGCCGGCAGCACCGGCACCCCGGGCACCGCCGACACGCTCGACACGCCCGGCGCGCCCGGCGCGCCCGGCCGCTCGGCGGTCGCTCGCGCGCTTCCGTCCGAACCGCCCTCGGCGCCGCGACGGCTCGCCGGAGGAGGCCGTGTACTCGGCGTACGAGTAGTCGCCGTACGCGTCGGCGTCCGGGCCGCGGAGCGGGAGCATCGTCGCGATGACGCCGAGCACGTCGGCCTTCACCCCCTCGAGGATGCGCATGGCCCCGGTGAGGTCGGCCCGGCGCACCCGCCCGGAGGCGCTGACGAGCAGGACCCCGGCGGCGGCCGAGCTGAGGACGGCGGCATCGGAGACGAGCAGCAGCGGGGGAGCGTCGATGATGACGTACTCGAAGCGCGCCTCCAGTTCGCTGATGGTGTGCGTCATCGCCTCGGAGCCGAGCAGCTCGCTCGGGTTCGGCGGGATCCGGCCGGAGGGGAGGATCGCCAGCCCGTTGGTGCCCCACGGCTGGATGACGTCGTCGAGCTCGGCCCGCCCGATCAGGAGATCGGTGAGCCCGGCGCCTCCCTCGAGCACGAAGTTGCGGTCGACGGTGGGGCGCCGCAGGTCACCGTCGACGAGGACGACGCGGGCGCCGGTCTCGGCGATGGCGATCGCCAGGTTCGCAGCGACGTTGCTCTTGCCCTCGCTCGGCCGCGAGCTCGTCACGACGAACGTGCGCCGGCCCCCGGGCACGGTGAGGAACTGCAGGCTCGTGCGAAGCCGGCGGAAGCTCTCGGCGCGCACGCTCTGCGGCTCGGCGTGGACGACGAGCGGGCGCTTGGGCGCCTCCGGGTCGGTGAGGATGCCGCCGAGGAACGGCTTGCGGCTGATCGCCTCGAGCTCGCGAACGGTCCGGATCCGGGTGTCGAGGAGGGAGCGCGCGACGCTCACGGCGATGCCGCCGGCGAGCCCCGCGATGAGGCCACCGAGGATGAGAAGCGGCGAGTTGGGCGCGCTGGGCTTGGACGGGGCCGCCGCGGGCTGGATCGTCTTCACGTTGACGAGCGACTCGCCCCCTCCGGTGGGCTTCTCGAGCTCCTCGGCGAGCACCTCCCGGAAGGTCTCGCCGGCGGCGTTCGCGATGTCGGCCGCACGCCTGGGGTCGGGGTCAGTGACGGCGATGTCGATGAGGGAGGTGCCGGACGGCGAGGAGGCGCGGACGCTCCCCGCGAGCTCGGCGGACGACTGGGGGAGGTCCAGCTCGGCGACGACCTTGTCGAGCACGATTGCGCTCGAGATGACGTCGGCGTAGGTGGTGACGGCCTGCCGGGCGAAGGTCGTGCCCTGGTTGAGGTCCTGGCTGACCGCGGTGTCGCTGGCCCGGACCGAGACGTACAGGCGCGTGGAGGCCGTGTACTGCGGGGTCGTCGTGGCAGCGACCGCGCCCCCGGCGAACGCGCCGAGCAGGGAGGCGGAGGTGATGAGGAGCCAGTTCTTCCGCAGGATGCGGACGTAGTCGAGCAGTTCCATCGGTCGGGGCCTTTCGGTAGGTCGCGGCTCACCCGGGCGGCGGTCGGATCGCCAGGCGCTTCGGGTCGGAAGTCGTGTTGTGATGCAACAGCATGCTAACATTTCAACATACAATCCGGCAAACCGAGAGGGAGGCGCATGCCCGAGCCGCGCTTCAGCGTCGTCATCGCGGCCTATCAGGCCGCCGGAACGATCGGCGACGCCATCCAGTCGAATCTCGCCCAGGACTACGCCGGGTGGCACGAGGTCGTCGTCGTCGACGACGGCTCGTCGGACCGGACGGCGGAAGCGGCTGCAGCGATCGACGATCCGCGCGTGCGCGTGCTGCGGCTGCCGCAGAATCGCGGGCGGGCGTACGCGCGGAACGCGGGTGTCTCGCTGGCGCGCGGCGACGTCGTCGTCCCGTGCGACGCCGACGACCGCTCCTTCCCCGGCCGCCTCAGCGCCCACGCGGCGGCCTTCGGCCGCGCCCCCTCGGCCGAGGTCGTCTTCGGGCGGATCCAGGCGCGGACCCCGCGCGGCGAGGTGCGTCACTGGCCGGTGATGCCCGACACGACGGCCGGTGTCGACGACGACTTCCTCCGCGGCCAGATGGGCGTCGCGCACGGGGCGAGCGCGTTCCGGCGCGAGTGGTTCGAGCGGGTGGGAGGGTACGACCCGGGGCTCCGCGTCGCCGAGGACTACGACCTGTTCGCACGAGGCTGGGAGCCGGGGCGGTTCGTGCCGCACGAGGAGTTCGTGCTCGAGTACGCCGTCCCGGGCGTGTTCCCGGCTTGGGACTACTGGTGGCAGAACGAGCGCCACCGCCGGGCGATCACGCAGCGGGCATGGAGCGGCGGCGAGCGGGAGCCGATCGGACCGTACCTGGCCCGCACCTCCACTCGACCGCGGAAGCTCGTCGAGGCCGCACGGTACACGGCGCACCGCGTGCTGGACGCTGTGCGCGACTGATCGGGTCGCCGCACGGCGCGACAAGCCGCGCACCGGGCGCCGCACGGCGCGATACGCCGCGCACCAGGTCGGTGCGCGGCGGAGAAAGCCTCTTGCGAGCGGTCAGGCCGCGATGGCGCCCGCGTCGGCCGCCAAGTCCTGCGTGGCCACGTCTCCGCGCAGCCACGCGGCGAGGTCCCCCACCACGGCGGAGAGCCGCCCGGTGAGGTCGTCCACCCGCTCCATGGTGCTCCGGCGGTTCGGCTCATCGAGTGCGCTCAACGCCGCGGCCACGATGTCGTCGGCGTTCGCGCCCACCCGGACCGGGTCGGTTCCTGGTGCGACGCTCCTCCAGAAGTCGTCGCACTTGGAGGCGTAGGCCAGCGAGACCGTCGGGACCCCGAGCGCGACCGCGGCGACCCCGCCATGCAGTCGCTCCGAGATGAGGAGCGCCGCCGACGACAGATCGGTCATGGTCTCGTGGACGTCGCCCCGGTAGGTCCGGATGACCCGGAACCCGCCGAGCCGGTCCCGGAGGGCCTCGCATACCGTGGCGTCCTCGTCGGCGAGTTGGAAGATGCGGACCGGCATGACGCCGGTCAGCACGCGCAGTTCCTCGATCGCCTCCGCGAGGGCGTCGAGGTCGAACCGGGTGCGACCACCCGCGCCGATCGAGACCCCGAGGAACGGGTCCCCCGGCCTCTCCACCGGGCGGACCCGCGGGTAGAGCAGGGCCGGGTCGCCGACGATGGAGGCGCGGCGCCAGAAGTCGGTCGCCTCCCGGGCGCTGATCGGGCCGCGGACGCCGAAGAGGGCGACCTCGTCGATCGCCTTCCACTCCGACCAGTCCTGCTCCTGGGTCGAGAGCGCGTGAGCGTCGTCGCGGGCAGCGATGCCGGCACCGGCGACGACGAGCGCGTCCGCGCCGTAGGCCCGCAGAGCCCGGCGAGCGTTGCGCCCCCAGTTCGCGAAGCCGACGGTCGTCCCTCCGCCCAGGAGCACGAGACGCTCCCGCCCCAGACCCCGAAGCCGCGCGACTGCGACGGAGGGGGCCCGGCGGAGGTAGTCGCGGCCGAGCGGGGCGCAGACGTCGAGAGGGTGATCCAGGGCGGCGCGCCAGGTCTCGTGCAGCAGGTCGTCGCCGAAGTTGCGGAAGCCCTGCCAGCCCAGATAGATGAGGTCGCGCTTCGTCATGTCTTCCTCTCGTTGTGACGTACTAGAATTTCACAATCCCTCCCAGAGTAGCAGCCGGTTCTGATATTCCAAAATACGAGGCGGCCGATCGGCTGCGTCAGGGACGTCCGGGCCAGTCCCTCCCGGACCACGGATCGTAGTCGGCGACCAGCTCCTCCTGGCCGGGGCGCTGCGCCTCCGGCACGTGCTGGAGATTGATCCGCACCCGGTACCAGAGCGAGCTCGAGCCGCGCATGCCGTCGACGAGCTCGTCGGCCGGGTGGAGGAGCGCGGCGGCCTCCGCGTGGGCGGCCTTCCACTGCTCGAGGGCCTCGAGCGCCTCCGGCTTCGTCTTCGTGCGGGCGACCTCGATCAGCGGCATCTGCGAGACGCGGCGCCCCCCGCCGTCGCCGCCGCGAGGGGGCTTCTCCGCCGGGCCTAGCCGCTTCGCCAGCTCCAGGAGGGCGTCGAGCGAGCCCGCGGCGCCGTCGATCCCGGCGTGCGGGTCGCCGCGGTCGGCGAACCGCTCGAGCACGGTGGGCACGGTGAACTCCTCCGGGCGGCGCGAGCGCACCTCCTCCCAGTCGAGCGGCGTCGACACCCGGGCGTCGGGCAGCGGGCGGATCGAGTAGGCGGACGCGACGGTCCTGTCCTTCGCGTTCTGATTGAAGTCGACGAACACGCTCTCGCCGCGCTCCTCCTTCCACCAGCGGGCGGTGGCGAGACCGGGGGCCCGGTTCTCGACCTCGCGCGCCAGGGTCTCGGCCGCGAGGCGCACATCGGCGAACCCCCAGCGGGGCTCGATCCGGACGAGGATGTGCAGGCCGCGCGATCCGCTCGTCTTCGGCCACCCCACCAGCCCGTGGTCCGCGAGCACCTCGCGCGCGACGAACGCGACGTCGACGATCTGCGACCAGTCGACGCCGGGCATCGGGTCGAGGTCGACCCGCAGCTCGTCCGGGTGGTCGAGGTCCTCCGCGCGCACCGCGTGGGGGTTGAGGTCGAGACACCCGAGGTTCGAGACCCACGCCAGGCCGGCTGCGTCGCGGACCACCGCCTCCTCGGCGGATGTGCCGCTCGCATAGCGGAGCGTGGCCGTGCCGATGTACGCGGGATGCCCCTCCGGAACACGCTTCTGGAAGAACGGCTCCTGCGTCAGCCCCTTCACGAAGCGCTTCAGAACCATGGGCCGCCCTCCGGCACCGCGAAGGGCGCCGTCCGCCACGGCCACGTAGTACCGGGCGAGGTCGAGCTTCGTCAGCCCTGGTTCCGGGAAGACGACCTTGTCGGGGCTGGAGATGCGCACCTCCTCACCGCCGACCTCGATGAACGTCTCGGACTTCGACGACGGGCTCATGCCGCCACACTAGGCTCGTCCGGCGCGATCGGGCCAGGGTCGCGGGCGCGAGACGAGCCAGTCGACGACGACCCAGGCCACGACGACGGCGAGCCCGCCGAGGAGCGCGAGCATGACATAGAGGAGGGTCTGCTCGGCTCTCAGCTCCGTTCGCTGCAGCGATTGCCCGGCGATGACGACTCCGCCGTGCGTCGTGGGCTGCGCCACGATGGCGAAACGCAGACCGGGCTCGGGCTGCCATGTGACGGCGTCCTGGCCGCGTTCCCGGGCTGAATCGAGCACTCCGGGAGGGACGACCGCGAGGCTGCCGTGGAGGAGTCCGTTCCCGGCCGTCGGCTGGTTGCTCGAGTCGTAGCGGATCCAGAAGACGCCCTGATCGTGGGCGAGGTCACGTCGGCGGGGCTGCCCGGCCGCGTCGACGGCCCCTGTGCCCCCGGTGCTTCGGGCAGAGGAGAGGAGGGCGCGTGGTGCGTCCTCGGCCGAGCTGCGGCCGTCGTGCTGCGCCACGATGTACACGGTTCCGAGCGCGAGGACGAAGAGCGCGTACAGCGCGACGGCGAGGAGGCTCCTGCGGATCCACATGAGCCCAGGATGCGCCTCCCGGCGGCCCGCGGCGTCAGTCTGAGGAGGTATTCGACGAGACGGCCTGTTCCGCCCGCGTCTTCGCCAGACTGGCGACCGCCGCGACCGCGATGGTCGCCCCGATGAAGACGAGCGAGAACCAGATCGGGATCTCGGGGACCCACTCCACGTGCCGGCCGCCGTTGATGAACGGCAGCTCGTTCACATGCAGGGCGTGGAAGACCAGCTTGACGCCGATGAAGGCGAGGATCACGGCCATCCCCTGGGCGAGGTAGACGAGACGCTCGAGCAGGCCGCCCACCAGGAAGAAGAGCTGCCGCAGCCCCATGAGCGCGAAGGCGTTCGCCGTGAACACGATGTAGGCCTCGCTCGTCAGCCCGTAGATGGCCGGGATCGAGTCGACGGCGAAGACGACGTCGACCACGCTGATGGCGAGCACCGTCAGCAGCAGGGGCGTGACGAAGCGGCGGCCGTCGAGCTTCACGGTGAGGCGGTCGCCGTGGAACTCCTCGGTGACCGGGAGGCGCCTCCGGACGAACCGCATGAGGCGGCCGTCGGCAGGGTCGGAGGAGTGCTGCGAGAACGCCTGCTGCCAGGCCAGGAACAGCAGGAACGCCCCGAAGACGTAGAAGACCCAGGAGAAGTTGGCGATCAGCGCCGCCCCCACGGCGATGAACCCGCCGCGCAGGACCAGGGCGATGACGATGCCGATCATGAGCACCTTCTGCTGGTACGCCTTCGGCACGGCGAAGGTGGACATGATCATCAGGAACACGAACAGGTTGTCGACCGACAGGACCTTCTCGGTGAGGTACCCGGCGAAGTACTCGCCGCCGAAGCTCCAGCCCGAGACCATGCCGACGCCCACGCCGAAGAGCAGCGCGAGGCCGATGTAGAACGCCGACCACCGAGCCGACTCGGCGATCGTCGGCTCGTGCGGCTTTCGGACGTGGCTGAAGAACTCGTAGACGAAGAACGCGATCGTGACGGCGATGGTGACGATCCAGACGACGGGGGTGACCTGCACCGGGACTCCAAGGGTAGGCGTGGACGATGACGCCAAGGTCTCCTCCACCCGCTCGCACCGACCGATGCGACCGGGCCGCGGACCGGGGTGCCGAAGGCACCCGTACTGACGGAACCGCTGCCGGTGGGAGTACTCCCCTTGAGTTCTCTCAGAATACCGGGTCCGGCGCCCGCGGGACCGCTGGGCCGCGCGATCTCAGGGCGCTTTTCCAGGTGGAGGCTAGCCTGGTACGCGGGCCGGGGCGGAACGAGGAGGAACGGAACGGATGACGGACGACACCAGACGGCAGCGGGACATGACGCTCGTGCTCATGCTCGCCCTCACGTTCTCGACCGGCATCGTCGACGCGGTCGGCTACCTCGGTCTCGACAAGGTCTTCGCGGGCAACATGACGGGCAACGTCGTCATCCTGGGCATGGCGCTCGTGGGCGCCGAGCACCTCCCGTGGGTGGGTCCGCTGCTGGCGCTGTTCGCGTTCATGGCGGGCGCGGTCGTCGGAGGTCGGACGCTCCGCCGCGAGCACGAGGGCTGGAACTCGCGGACGAGCTGGTCGTTCACCGCTGTCGCCGCTGCGCTCTTCGTCCTGACCGTGGTCGCCCTCATCGCGGGAGGCGTTCCTCCGAAGCCGTGGGAGCTCGTCATAACCATGCTGCTCGCCGCCTCCATGGGCTTCCAGGCGGCCGTTGCGCGCCACCTCGCCGTCAAGGACGTGACGACGGTGGTCGTCACGTCCACCATCACCGGTCTGGCCGCGGACTCGTGGCTCGCCGGGGGCCGCGGCCAGCCGTGGAGGCGCCGAGCCGCGGCGGTCGTGCTCATCGCGCTCGGCGCGCTGACCGGGGCGGCGCTGCTGCGCCTCCACATCGCTGTGCCGCTCGGGCTCGCCACGGTGATCACCGGAGGCGCGGCCGTGCTCGGGCATCTCGCCGCCCGGGAGTCCCGGCCCGTCCGGGCCGTCGACCGCGTCTAGCGCGTCGAGCCGCCGGTTCAGGCCGCCCCGAGCCGGCGGAAGAAGCCGGTGATGACGGCGCGCTCGCGGCGGTTGCTTCCGGCGATCAGCCGGGCGATGTCCTCGACGGCCGGGAGCGAGCCGGAGTCGTAGAGGGCCGAGACGGCGAGTGCGATGTCGTCGGCGGTCACCTGCTGCAGCGGAGTGGCCGGGGCGCTCTCCTGGGGCGTCTGCGGCTGGGTCTGGGTCAGAGTCATGGCGAAGATCTCCCTCCTTCACCTAAACCTTCGGTGTTTCTGCCAGAACGGATGCAGCGGATCCTGAGATCTGGTGCGCCGTGCCTCCCGGCACGATGATGAGGGTGTGGACGAGACGGAGCGCTCCCTCGTCGCCGGGCTGCGGTCCGGGGAGGTGGACGCGATCGAGCGGATGTACCAGCGCTGGGGGCGCCTGGTCTACTCGCTCGCGCTGCGGTCCCTCGGCAACGCCTCCGATGCGGAGGACGTGACTCAGCAGGTCTTCGTCGCCGCGTGGCAGGGGCGGCAGTCGTTCGACCCGGAGCGGGCGAAGCTCGCCACGTGGCTCATGGCGATCACGCGCCACAAGATCGTCGACGCGCACGAGGCGCGGGTCAGGCGGCAGCGCGAGCTCGAGGCGCTCATGGAGGCGGTCTACCTGCAGTCCCTGAACTGGACGGACCAGATCGCCGACAGCGTCGCCATGACGCAGGAGCTCGAGCGGCTGGAGCCGGTACCGCAGCAGATCATGCGGCTCGCCTTCTACGACCGGCTCACCCACACGCAGATCGCGGCCAAGCTGGGTCTGCCGCTCGGCACCGTCAAGAGTCACATCCGCCGGAGCCTGCTCCGGCTCCGAGCGCGGCTGGAGGACGCGGATGAGTCATAGCGATCCCGACGTCATCGCCATGCTGGCCCTGGGCGAGACGGACGTGTCGGAGGCCGACGTCGATCACGTGATGACCTGCCCGGCGTGCCGGTCGGAGCTCGACCGGCTCACCCGGGTGACCCGTGCTGTGCGCGAGAACGGTGAGTTCGAACTGGAGCTCGTCGACCCTCCGACCCGCGTGTGGGACCGGATCCGTGAGGAGGTGGAGGCGGGCGCCGTCGCGCCGGCTCCCGTCGTCAGCCTGTCGGACCGGGTACCCGCACAGCGCCCGCGGAGACCGCGCCGTCGCCTTCCGCGCTTCACCATGCTGATCGCCGCGGCCGCAGTCGTCCTCATCGCTGCCGGCGCTGCGCTCGTGCTCGTCTTGCGGCCGGGGGCGACGGTGGAGGCGCACGCAGCGCTCGCCGGATTGCCGGCCTGGTCGTCGTCGAACGGGTCGGCGACGATGGAACGCGAACCGGACGGGACCACCGTCCTCGACGTGCAGCTGGCGTCGCCGGCGACGGCGTCGGGGTCGGGTCATTTCCGGGAGGTGTGGCTCATGAACCGCGAGCTGACGAAGTCGATCAGCGTGGGGCTCCTCGACGGTTCGGAGGGACGGTTCGTCATGCCTCCCAACATCTCGGCGGCCGACTACCCGGTGGTCGACGTCTCGCAGCAGCCGCTCGACGGCAATCCTGCGCACTCCGGCGACAGCATCGTGCGCGGGACCCTCGCGCCGCGAGGATGAGCGAGGGTGACTCGCTTTTCATCCGTTGATCAGGTCATTTCTGGGGATGAACGACCTGTCTGCCGTAGACGGCGCGTTCTTGTGGACCTTGTGAGAAGGGTCTTGTGGCGCGCCTCCTGAGGGCCGCCGGCACGCTATCGTCAACTCGTCCCACCCCTCCCTAAGCAGACAGGCCGCAGCGGCATGCCGAGACAGGAACGCGCAGAGCGGACCCGCGTCACGATCCTCGACGCGGCCGCCGTGGAATTCGACGAGCACGGGTACGAGGGCGCCCGTCTGGAGCGCATCGTCGAGCGGACGGGCGCCACCAAGGGCGCCGTGTACTTCCACTTCCGCTCCAAGCTCGACCTCGCGCGAGCCCTGGTCGAGGAGAAGTACGCGAACTGGCCGGTGATCATCGACGCGGTCGCTCAGTCCGGGCTGCGCGGCATCGCGGCGGCGGAGGAGCTCACCCAGCGGGTCGCGGCCATCTTCGTCGGCGATGTCCGAGTGAGGGCCGCCATGAAGCTCAGCCAAACGGTGCTGCCGCCCCCGGTCGACGACAACCCGTACGACCGCTGGCGCGGCATCATCGGCGGGCTGCTCGCCCAAGACCTGGAGGAGGGGACGAGCCGGCGGTTCGACCCCGACGAGATCGCGGTCGTCGTGGTGCAGGCGTTCTTCGGCGCGTACATGATCGCGGACGAACTCGGCCGGCTGGACGGTCTCCACGACGACGTTGCGAGGCTGTGGCGGATGGTGCGGTCGTCGCTCGACGGATGACGCGCGTCACCGCCGCGTCACCGACCCTTTACTTGCATTAAAAACAGGGCACCCCGTATGTTCTATAGCGGGGAGACCGACGGCCCAGCCGTCGCGGGGGAGAACGCCCCGGCTCGAGCGGGGGCATGAGCCGGGGACGTTCCCGCCCGGCGCGAGGGGGAGCGCCGGTGCTGGCGCCGGCGTGTTGCCGGACGCGGTGCCTTCGCGCTGCGGGCCCGTTACTCGACGCTGAGCGCGATCGTCCCGAGTCCGAGGGCGGCGAGGATCCCCGCCGACACCCGCTCCAGCCACGTCGTGACGGCCGGGCGCCGCAGCCACGCCACGGCTCGGGACGCCAGGAGCGCGACGCCAGCGAGGTAGAGCGAGCCGATGCAGGCGTAGGTGGCGCCGAGGATCAGCGTGCTGCCGATGGCGGAGCCGTCATGCGGGATGAACTGCGGGGCCACCGCCAGGAAGAAGAGCCCCACCTTCGGGTTCAGCATCGTCGACACGGCCCCGGCCGAGAAGCCCGACCAGAGGGAGGTGCGGCGCGTCGTCGGCTCGATGCCGGCGGTCGCGCGCCTCCTGCTCGCGACGAACGCGGCGATGCCCAGATAGATCAGGTACAGGCCGCCCACGATCTTCACGATCCGGTAGATCTCGGCCGACTGCTCCAGCAGCGCGGCGAGACCGAGGGCGACCGCCGCCGCCCACGCGACGGACCCGATCGCGGACCCCGCCGACGCCGCCAGCCCCGCCGCCGGCCTCGAGAGGCTGAAGCGCAGGACGAGGAAGGTGTCCGGCCCGGGAGTGACCGCGAGGACGACGCAGAGCCCGGCGAAGGCGAGGAGGCTGGCGGGGGTCATGCAGACGAGTATGCCGCCTCAGGACTGGAGCCAGGCCAGCAGGTCGGCGTTGATCGTGTCGGCCTGCGTGGTGGGCATGCCGTGGGGGAACCCCGGGTACGACTTCAGGGTGCCGTTCTGCACGAGCTTGACCGAGAGAGTGCCCGAGTCCGCGAAGGGGACGATCTGGTCGTCCTCGCCGTGCATGACGAGGACCGGAACGGAGATCTTCTTGAGGTCCTCGGTGAAGTCGGTCTGCGAGAACGCGACGATGCCGTCGTAGTGCGCCTTGGCGCCTCCCGTCACCCCCTGTCGCCACCAGTTCTCGATGATGGCCTCCGACGGCTCGACGCCCTCGCGGTTGAAGCCGTAGAACGGCCCCGCGGCCAGGTCGCGGTAGAAGACGGAGCGGTTGGCGGCGAGCTGCGCCTGCAGGCCGTCGAAGACGCTCTTCGGCAGGCCGCCGGGGTTGCTCTCCGTCTGCACCATGATCGGCGGGACCGCGCTGATCAGCACCGCGCGGGCGACGCGGTCCTCGCCGTACGTCACGATGTAGTGAGCGACCTCCCCGCCACCCGTCGAGTGCCCGACGTGGATGGCGTCGCGCAGGTCGAGGCGCTCTGCCAGTACCCGCAGGTCGGCCGAGCCCGCCCCCGACGGGGAGTGTGGAAATCCGAACCTCCGGTGAACGCTGCGTTCAGGCGGTGCGGCGCGTGCGACCTCCGAGGAACCGGCCGGCGAAGAGGTTCCAGAGGCCCGCGAACAGCACAGCCCCGGCCACGCCGTTGAGCACGCCGCCGACGACGTCCGTGCCGTAGTGCACGCCCACATAGAGCCGCGACCAGCACACCAGGAGGATGAACAGGATGCCGACGATGAGCACCGCGGTGCGGACCCCCACCGTGCGGCACGCCATCACGAGCGCGGCGACGAGGGCGGTCGCGAAGACCACATGCCCGCTCGGGTAGCTGAGCGTGGCCGGGTTCACGTGGAGGAGGTGGGTGAGCCCCTGCGTGGTCGGGCGGGGCTGGGCGACGACGGTCTTCACGACGAGCGTCGTGATCCAGCCGAAGCCGGTGACCACACACACGCCGAGGGCGCGCCTCCACCCGGTCAGGAACAGCAGGATGACGAACACGATCACGAGGATCACCGCGACGACGACCGGTTGATCCAGGCGGTCGAGGACCAGCGCCAGGCTGTCGAGCAGACTCGAGTTGACCCGGTTCACGCTCGCGTCGAGGCTGTCGAACCGCAGGGCGGGGACGGCCTTCGCCGCGAAGCCGAGCCCGAACGTGAGCACGAAGAGGACGACGGTCCAGACGATCCAGTGGCGCGGGATGCGGAGCAGGGCAGAGTTCACACCCCGACGCTACGCGATGACGGCTGCGAGGAGCGCCCGGCCCGCGTGGCGCTCCGCTGCGAGAGCGTTCAGGCGAGGGGCTGGAGGAGCGGGGCCAGGGCGCCCGCGACCCGCGTCGCCCGGGCGGAGACGTCGGCGATGTCGCCGCGGGCGCCGTCGGCCGCCCATTCGCGGACGGCGACCCGCACGGCGGCGATCGCGGTCACCACGAGCAGCTCGGCCATCGCCTCCCCGTCGATCGACGAGTCGAGCGCCGCGATCTCCGGGCGCTCGCGCGCGATGAGCCCGGCCACGGCGGAGACGAGTCCCGCGCGCAGGCTCTCCAGGCGGCGCGTCCGGACGTCGACGAGGCCGGGGTGGCGGGAGGCGATGAGCAGCCGGGAGGCCTGCAGCCCCGGCTCGCTGTGCTCGGCCGGGAGGGAGCGGAACAGCGTTTCCACCACGGCCGCCAGCACACTGCCGTCGTACTCCGCCGCCAGCTGCTGGGCGACCAGGTCCGGGTCGCCCCAGGCGCGGCGGATGCCGAAGAGCGCGTCCTCCTTGCTGTCGAAGTAGTTGAAGAAGGTGCGGTGAGAGACCGGGACGCACGCGCAGATCTCGTCGACGGTGACGGTGTCGAAGTCGCGTTCCAGGGCGAGCGAGACGGCTGCGCGCTCCAGTTCGGAGCGCGTCTGCGCCTTCTTGCGCTCCCGGAGTCCCGGGAGGGCGGAGGAGGGCTGCGAAGAAGTGTGCATAGTCGGAAATTTTGCGTTGGTGCAGATTGTTAGTTGATATCGGTCATCTAATTATATATCGTTGATAGTCGTCAACCAATTATGCGAAGGACACACATGTCAGTAACTCTCACCGGAGTCGACGAGGCGCCCGCGGCGAGAATGTCGCACCGGCAGGTGCTCGAATCCCTCTCCGGACTCCTCCTCGGCATGTTCGTCTCGATCCTCGCCGGCACCGTCGTCTCCACCTCCATGCCGCGGATCATCTCCGAGCTGCACGGCGACCAGACCGCCTACACGTGGGTCGTCACGAGCACCCTGCTCGCCACGACCGTGTCGACGCCGATCTGGGGCAAGCTCGCCGACCTCCTCAACCGCAAGCTGCTCATCCAGCTCGCGCTCGGCATCTTCGTGGTCGGCTCGGCGCTCGCCGGCTTCTCGCAGAACACCGACATGCTCATCGGGTTCCGCGTCGTCCAGGGGCTCGGCGCCGGAGGTCTCACGGCTCTCAGCCAGATCATCATGGCCGACATCATCAGCCCGCGGGAGCGCGGCCGCTACATGGGCCTCTTCGGCGGGATCATGGCGGTCGGCACGGTCGGCGGCCCGCTCATCGGCGGCCTGCTCACCGACTCCGTCGGCTGGCGCTGGAACTTCTTCGTCGGGGTTCCCGTCGCGGTCGTCGCGGTCATCCTCCTTCAGGTCACGCTGAAGCTGCCCGACCGGCGGCGCGACAGGGTCCGCATCGACTACCTCGGGGCGATCCTGCTCGCTGCGGGCGTGTCCCTCCTTCTCATCTGGGTGTCGCTCGCCGGCAAGGACTTCGACTGGTGGAGCGCTCAGACGGTCTGGATGGTCGGAGGCGCCGTCGTCCTCCTCGCCGCCACCGTCGTCACCGAGCTGGTCGTGAAGGAGCCCATCATCCCGATGGGGATGTTCAAGAACCGGACCTTCACCCTGGCGGTCATCGCCTCCATCTCGGTCGGCGTCGCCATGTTCGGCACGTCGGTGTTCCTCGGTCAGTACATGCAGCTGGCGCGGGGTGCGACTCCGACCGAGTCGGGCCTCCTCACCCTGCCGATGATCTTCGGCCTGCTGCTCTCGTCGATGATCGTCGGCAACCTGATCAGCCGGTTCGGCAAGTGGAAGGCGTTCATGGTGACGGGGTCGATCCTCCTCACCGTCGGCCTGTTCCTGATGAGCACGATCGAGTACGACACCGACTACCTCCTCGTCTCGGTCTACATGCTGATCCTCGGCGCGGGCGTCGGCATGGTCATGCAGAACCTCGTCCTCATCGTGCAGAACACGGTACGCCCCGAGCAGCTCGGGGCGGCGAGCTCGAACGTCGCCTTCTTCCGGAGCCTCGGAGGCACGATCGGCGTCTCGGTGATGGGGAGCATCCTCGGAACGACGGTGACGAACCTCCTCGCCGACCGGAAGGCCGACCTCCAGACGGCGATCGCCAAGCTCGGCAAGCAGGGTCTCGAGGTGGCGCAGTCGCTGCAGAGCGGCCAGCTGCCCGAGGTGTCGAAGCTGCCGGAGGGGGTGCGCGTCATCATCGAGTCGGTCTACGGGCAGTCCGTCGCCGACATCTTCCTCGTCGCCGTGCCGCTCGCGGTGGTCACGATCATCGCGATCCTGTTCCTCCCCAACCAGAAGCTCGGCACGAAGACGGCGATCGAGCGGATGCAGGAGGGCGACGCCCCGGCCGATGCCGCTGTGCGCTCGTCGGCGCGGTCCGCGCGACCCGCGAGGCCGGCGCGACCCGCGCTGGCCGCCGCGGAGGTCGACGCGGTCGAGGTGGCCGAAGCGCTCGTCGGGGCGCCCGCAACGGGATCGACCGCCGCCCTCCGCGCCCAACAAGACCGCTGACCGGCCGCGTTATGATCGCGGCCATGAAGCAGACGGCAGGGGAGGCGGCGGCGGCCGCCTCCCTCCCCGCGGACCCGGGCACCGACGAGGCCATCGCCGCCGTCGAGGAGCAGTTCACCCGGCTGTTCACGCAGGTGAGCATGTCGATGCGCGACCGGGCGGCCCGCATCCACCCGGACCTCCAGCCGGGAGGGTTCCGCCTTCTGAGCGCCATCGTCCGCAGCGGTCCCACCCACGCCGGAGCGCTCGCGGCGATGCTCTACACAGACAAGAGCGTCATCAGCCGCCAGGTGCGCATGCTCGAGGACATGGGCTTCGTCGAGCGCCGGACCGACCCCTCCGACCGGCGCGCGAGCTTCATCGCCGCGACACCGGAGGCGATCGAGAAGGTCGGGGAGGTGCGCGCCGCCGACCAGGCGCAGCTCTACCGCAGCCTCCGGCAGTGGGGCGAGGCGGACGTGCGCCGGCTCGCCGAGCTGCTGGCGCGGCTCAACGACGCGGGCCGCTGAGCGGCGCTGCGCCCGCGGGCGGGCCGGCCCCCATCCGTCGAGTCCCCCAAGAGTTCACGAATTCGGCTGCCGAAGACGGATTCTTGGGGGACTCGCCGGATGGGGACTCGACGGTGGGCGGCAGTGCCCGGATGCGGAAGTTCTCAGGGAGGCGGGGGTGCGGCCCCAGCGTCTCCCAGTGCGGGTTCGGCAGGCTGGGGGGATGCTCCGTACGAAGGTCCCTCAGCTCACCGTCCTGTTCTGGGTCACGAAGCTGCTGACGACCGCGATGGGCGAGACCGCGTCGGACTACCTCGTGAAGCACTTCGACCCGGTCCTGGCGGTGTGCGCGGCGTTCGTCGTCTTCGCGGTGGTGCTCGCCGGGCAGTTCGCCGCGCGCCGGTACATCCCGTGGCTCTACTGGGCGGCCGTGCTCATGGTGGCCGTCTTCGGGACGATGGTCGCCGACGTGCTCCACGTCGAACTCGGAGTCCCGTACCTCGTCTCCACGCTCGTCCTGGCTGTGGCGCTGGCAGTCATCTTCACGGTCTGGTACCGCACCCAGCGCACGCTCTCGGTGCACAGCATCGACACCAGGGCCCGGGAGGCGTTCTACTGGTGCGCGGTGCTCGCGACCTTTGCGCTCGGCACCGCTGTCGGCGACCTCACCGCGGTGACGTTCGGCATGGGTTACCTGCTCTCGGGCGTCGTGTTCGCGGTGCTCTTCGCCCTGCCGGGCATCGCCTACCGCTGGTGGGGTCTGGGCAGCGTCGCCGCGTTCTGGATCGCGTACGTGCTCACCCGGCCGCTCGGTGCCTCCTTCGCCGACTGGCTCGCCGTGTCGCACGCCCGCGGCGGTCTGGACCTCGGCACCGGACCGGTCAGCCTCGTGCTGTTCGCCGGGATCGCGGTGTGCGTCGCCGCCATGACCGTGGCGGACGTGCGGGAGCGCCGCGCGCGGGCGGTGCCGCTGGTCGTGGCCGACCCGGCCGTGGCGGGCGGCGGGGACGCCTCCGCGGCGTGATCGGGCGGCGGGCCGATGTCGCCGGCGGCGGCCGGGACGGGGCTCAGGGTACCGGTTCGGCGGGGCCCTGGTACCCTACATCGGGTATGCAGTCCGCCCCCCTGCCCGCACGCGCTCGCGGCCGTCGCTCGTCCGGCCGCCGCCGCGCCGCGCCCGCGGGAGGCACGCGAGCGCCCCGCAGCGCCCCGGCACGGAGGCCGCAGGGGCGCAGACCGCTCCGCCTCCCGCTGCACCGCCGGCTCGGCGTCGCCCTTGCGGTGATCGGGCTGGTCTGCGGGTTCTCGATCGTCCCCACCGACGATGCGCTGGCCGCGACCCTCGTGATGGCCCCGGCGACCGTCGTGGCGCCCGGGCACCCGGGGCCGGTCGCCCCCGTCCAGCGGCTCGCGGTCGACGCGACCATCGCCGCGCCTCCCATCAACCGCGACAACCTGAACGCGACGGACGGCCTCCAGACCCTCGCGCGCCAGGGGACCAACGAGTCGTGGGCGCGGCTCGTGCTCATGTTCGGCGGGTGGCAGCAGACCGACGCGAACGTCACCGTCATGCTGCGGTGGATGCGCCAGGAGAACGGGCCGCCCGACTGGTGGAACCGCAACAACCCCCTCAACAACGGCTACGGCTCGGGAGGCGGTGCCGGGCTCGGCAGCTACCCCGACCTCATCACGGCCGCCGAGTACTGCGCGAAGAACCTGCAGCGCGGCTACCCGGCCGTGGTGGCCGGCCTCGTCGCGGGCAACGACGCGAACGCCACCGCCGCCGCGATCTGGGCGTCGCCGTGGGCGTCCAGCCACTACGCGTACGGGGCGCACTGGAGCACGGCGCCCGTGCAGATCGTGCAGGCGCCCGCGTCGGCCTGGGGGCTGTAGGGTTCACGGGCGCGCGGGGCGGGCTCCCCGTGGCTCCGCGCCTCCGCGTGCCGGCGTCGAGGTGCTCGTAGGTGCGGTGTCGTGCGGCGTGTCGTGCGCAGCTGCGAGCACCTCGAGCGAAGGGAGGCGCGGCCCCAGAAACGCAGGCCGCCCCCTCACCCTTTCGCGAGGAACCCGCGCAATCGCTCCAGCGGCCACGTGGTGATGATGCGCTCTGCGGGCACACCGTTGGCCGCTGCTCGCGCCGCCCCGTAGGACAGGAAGTCGAGCTGGCCGGGCGCGTGCGCGTCGGTGTCGATCGAGAAGAGGCACTCGGCGTCGAGCGCGCGCTGGATGAGGTCGTCGGGCGGGTCCTGGCGCTCGGGCCGCGAGTTGATCTCGAGCGCGACCTGGTGGGAGGCGCATTCCGCGAACACCGCGTCAGCGTCGAACTCCGAGGGCGGTCGGGTTCCGCGCGACCCTTGCACGAGACGCCCGGTCACGTGGCCGAGCACGTTCGTGTGCGGGTCGCGGACGCCGCCCAGCATCCGCGCGGTCATGGTGCGGCTGTCGGCGCGCAGCTTGGAGTGGACGCTCCCGACGACGACGTCCAGCCGGCCGAGCAGGTCCGGGGTCTGGTCGAGCGTGCCGTCTTCGAGGATGTCCACCTCGATGCCGGTCAGCAGCGTCACGGTTCCGCCGTCGGCCCGCGAGACGGCCGGCAGAGCGGCGATCGCCTCCAGCTGATCGGCGAGGCGTTCGGCGCTGAGACCGCTCGCGACCGTGAGTGTGGGGGAGTGGTCCGTGATCGCCTGGTACTCGCGGCCGAGGGTGGCGGCCGCGGCGGCCATCACCTCGATCGGCACGGTGCCGTCCGACCACTCCGTGTGGCTGTGGAGGTCGCCGCGCAGCTGCGCGAGGAGATCGGTCCCGCCGGAGTCGAGGGGAGCCGCGTTGCGCTCGCGGAGGGCGGCGAGGTACTCGGGGACCTGTCCCTCCACCGCCTGGGAGATCACCTGGAAGGTGCGGTCGCCGATGCCCTTGGTGCGCTTGAGGCGACCGTCCGCGACGCGGCGGCCGAGCTCCTCCTGGTCGAGCGGCGCGATCGTGGCGGCGGCGCGGCGGAACGCCTGCACCTTGAAAGTCGGAGCGAGCTCGCGCTCCAGCCAGAAGGCGATCTCGTTCAGGGCGTCGACGGCATCCATGCGGCCATGCTCCCACCGTGTCGGCGGTGCGCGGTACCGTCGCGGCATGGGGAGGATCATCTTCGACACCGCCGCGACCATCAACGGGTGGATCGCGGACGAGAACGATTCGCTGGCGTGGCTGTTCGCCGTGCCCGGAGGGGACGAGCCCGCGGAGGGCCTGGTGCCGTCGGGTGCCGCCGTGATGGTGGAGGGGCGCACCACCTACGAGTGGGTCCTGCGCGAGACCGACATCCTCGCGCACCCCGAGCGGTGGCAGGAGTTCCACGGCACGAAGCCGGCGTTCGTCTTCACCCACCACGAGCTGCCCGTGCCGGAGGGCGCCGACATCCGGTTCGTCTCCGGCTCGGTCGACGACGCCCTCCCGGCCATCCGCGAGGCGGCCGCGGGGGGCGACATCTGGGTCGTCGGCGGCGGTGACCTGGCCGGTCAATTCTTCGACGCTGGGGCGCTCGACGAGCTGGCGGTGTCGATCGCCCCGGCCGTGCTGCCCGGAGGCGCGCCCCTGTTCCCGCGGCGCGTCGGCCCCGAGCGCCTGCGGCTCGAGTCCGCCTCCGCCATCGGGCAGTTCGCGCGCCTCCGCTACACGGTGCTGCCGCCGGAACCGGTCCGCTAGCGTGGTCAACGCTCGAGGGAGGGAGAGGGCATGACCGCGAGGGCCGACAGCCATGACGTGATCCGCGTTCAGGGGGCGCGCGAGAACAACCTGAAAGAGGTCAGCGTCGAACTGCCGAAGCGGCGTCTGACCGTGTTCACCGGAGTGTCGGGCTCGGGCAAGAGCTCGCTCGTCTTCGGCACGATCGCCGCCGAGTCGCAGCGGATGATCAACGAGACCTACAGCGCGTTCGTCCAGGGGTTCATGCCGACCCTCTCGCGCCCCGACGTCGACGTGCTCGAGGGGCTCACCACCGCGATCATCGTCGACCAGGAGCGGATGGGCGCGAACGTGCGCTCGACGGTCGGCACGGTGACCGACGCCAACGCGATGCTGCGGATCCTGTTCAGCCGGCTCGGGCAGCCGCACATCGGCTCGCCGCAGGCCTTCTCGTTCAACATCCCCTCCGTCACCGGGAGCGGAGCCATCACCGTGGGCGGCAAGACGGAGCGGCGCGAGTTCTCGCAGCTGGGCGGCATGTGCCCGCGCTGCGAGGGCATGGGAACCGTGAGCGAGATCGACCTGTCGCAGCTGTTCGACGAGACGAGGTCGCTGGCCGAGGGCGCCATCACGATCCCCGGCTACACGGCCGACGGCTGGCAGGTGCGCATCTTCACCGACTCGGGCTTCCTCGATCCGCAGAAGCCGATCCGCGAGTACACCGACACCGAACGCCAGGACTTCCTGTACCGCGAGCCGACCAAGGTGCGGATCAACGGCATCAATCTGACCTTCGAGGGGCTCGTGCCCAAGGTGCAGAAGTCGATGCTCTCGAAAGACGTCGGGTCGATGCAGCCGCACATCCGCGCCTTCGTGGAGCGCGCGGTCACCTTCGCCCCGTGCCCGGAATGCGGCGGCACGAGGCTCAGCGAGGCTGCGCGCTCGTCGCGCATCCGCGGGGTGAGCATCGCCGACGCGTGCGCCATGCAGATCACCGACCTCTCCGACTGGGTACGCGCGCTCGACGAGCCGACCGCCGCACCCCTCCTGAAGAACCTGCAGCACCTGCTCGATGCGTTCGTCGCGATCGGCCTCGGCTATCTGTCGCTCGATCGCGCCTCCGGCACCCTCTCGGGAGGCGAGGCCCAGCGCACCAAGATGATCCGGCACCTCGGCTCCTCGTTGACCGACATCACGTACGTCTTCGACGAGCCGACCGTCGGCCTCCATCCGCACGACATCCAGCGCATGAACGAGCTCCTCCTGCAGCTGCGCGACAAGGGCAATACCGTCCTCGTCGTCGAGCACAAGCCGGAGGCCATCTCGATCGCGGACCACGTGGTCGATCTGGGCCCCGGAGCGGGCGGCAACGGCGGCCGGGTCGTCTTCGAGGGCACGATCGAGGGCCTGCGTGCCAGCGGGACGCTGACCGGCCGGCATCTCGACGACCGAGCGCGCCTCAAGGAGAGCCTCCGCAGCCCGAAGGGTGTGCTCGAAGTGCGCGGCGCCTCCGAGCACAACCTCCGCGACGTCGACGTCGACATCCCGCTCGGCGTTCTGGTTGTCGTGACCGGGGTCGCCGGCTCGGGCAAGAGCTCGCTCATCCACGGGTCCGTCGCGCCCCGGGAGGGCGTCGTGTCCATCGACCAGACCGCCATCCGCGGTTCGCGGCGCAGCAACCCGGCGACGTACACCGGGCTGCTCGAGCCGATCCGCAAGGCGTTCGCCAAGGCCAACGGCGTGAAGCCGGCCTTGTTCAGCGCCAACTCCGAGGGCGCCTGCCCGAACTGCAACGGAGCGGGCGTCATCTACACCGACCTCGGGGTGATGGCGGGTGTCTCGACCGTCTGCGAGGTGTGCGAGGGGAGGCGTTTCGACGACTCCGTCCTGGAGTACAAGCTCGGCGGCCGCGACATCAGCGAGGTGCTCGCGATGCCCGTCGACGAGGCCGAGCGGTTCTTCGCCGCGGGCGAAGGGAAGCTGCCGGCCGCTCACGCGATCCTCCGGCGCCTCTCGGACGTCGGTCTCGGGTATCTCACCATCGGTCAGCCGTTGACGACCCTGTCCGGCGGAGAGCGTCAGCGCCTCAAGCTCGCGACGCACATGGGCGAGCAGGGCGGCGTCTACGTGCTCGACGAGCCGACCACCGGACTGCACCTGGCCGACGTCGAGCAGCTGCTCGGTCTGCTCGACCGCCTGGTCGACGCGGGCAAGTCGGTGATCGTGATCGAGCACCACCAGGCGGTCATGGCCCATGCCGACTGGATCATCGACCTCGGACCCGGTGCCGGCCATGACGGCGGCCGCGTCGTCTTCGAGGGCACCCCGGCCGACCTGGTGCGCTCCGGGTCGACGCTCACGGGACAGCATCTCGCCCGGTACGTCGGAGAGTGACCGGGCGAGTCGGGTTCAGAGCACGAGCGTGAAGTAGGCGCTGTTCGGATCGTCGGTGTACGTCCCGAACGGCGCGCACGGCACGAACCCGGCCCGCTCGTACAGGCGGCGCGCGGGCGCAAAGAAATCCATCGAACCGGTCTCGAGCGACACTCGCCGAACCCCGCGCGCCCGCGCGTCGCCGAGGGCTGCGTCGAGGAGCAACCCACCGATGCCCTGGCCGCGGCGCAGCGGGTCGGTCCGCATGCTCTTCAGCTCCTCATGGCCGGGCTCGAGTCCCGCCAGCGCCACCGTACCGACGATCGTCCCGGCGTCGGTCGCCGTCCACAACCGCACGTGCGGGCGGCGCAGGCCGTCGAGGTCGAGCGCGTGCCGGCTCTCGGGCGGCGACGTCGGCTCCATGTCGTCGAGATGCTCCTGCAGGAACCTCGCCAGTGCCGGGTCGGAGAAGTCGGCGCGCTCGACAACGATGGGTGCGGTCATTCCAGGCACGGTACCGAACAGTGGTTTCGGGCGTGTTTCCGGCCGCGGGGCCGCTGCCCTACACCCGCTCCTTCAGCCCCGCCGCGGTGATGACCGCCTCCCGGAAGACCGGGGTGAGCTGCGCGGCGGTGGGCCGGTCCTCCGGGTCGCGGGCCGTCATCGCGCGCAGGATGCCGGTCCACTCGTCCGGGAGGCCCTCGGGGATGGGGGGCTCGTGCTCGAGCCGCGCCAGGGCCGACTCGATCACGTCCCCCGGAAAGCTCACCTGGCGCGTGAACGACTCGAGCAGCACCAGACCGAGGGAGTAGATGTCGCTCTTCGGGGTCGCCGGGAGCTTCGACGCCTGCTCGGGGCTGAGGTAGGCCGCCGTGCCGGTCGTCTTGCCCTCCTCCACGTGCTGCTGCGACCGGATCACGCCGCTCGCGATGCCGAAGTCGGTGAGGCGGGCGCGCGCCCGGAAGGTCGTCGTGCCGTACGTGACGAGCATGATGTTCGACGGCTTGATGTCGCGGTGGACGACACCGTGCGCGTGCACGTACTCGAGCGCCTCCCCGATGTCGTAGGCGATCTCGGCGATCTCCTCCGTGCGGAGTTCGCGCTCGGAGAGCTCGGTCGCCAGGTCCGTCCCCTGCACCAGCTCCATGATGAGGAACGGGCGCGGATCCTTCGGGCTCGTGTAGTCGATGCCGGCGTCGATGAGCGACACGATGCCGTGGTGACTCAGCCGCGCGAGCGCCGCCTGCTCGGTGCGGTACTGCTCCATCTCCTCCTCGCCGCCGGAGCGGTAGAGCTTGATCGCGACCTCCCGGCCGAGGAGTTCATCCACCGCGCGGAAGATGCTGGCCTCGCCGCCGCGCCCGATCACCTGCTGCGGACGGTAGCGCCCGAGCAGAGCGGGGATGGTGGATTCGGCCATCAACGCCCCCTCGAACGGAGGAGCGCGAAGGAGCGCTCGCCGAGGATGACGCTGTCGCCGTCACCGAGAGCGAGCTCAGGGTCGCTCGACAGCTCGAACTCCCACGCCTCCCCGAGCGATTCCGGCAGCCGGAACTCGACGCCGTTCGACGCGCCGTTCAGCATGAGGAGGAACGAGTCGGCGCCCTCGTGCCGCAGCTCGAAAGCGATGGACCGCGCCTCCGGGTCGCCCCAGTCCTCGTCCGTGAACGGCTCGCTGTCGGCGCGCAGGATGCAGACCACGTCCGGGCCGCCCACCTCGGGCGCGTGGCGGTACCACTCCGGCCGGAGCGCCGGCTCGGTCCGGCGCAGGTGGATGAGCTTCGAGGTGAACGCGTGGAGGTCCCAGTCGGCGTTCTGCCAGTCGAACCAGGAGATCTCGTTGTCCTGGCAGTAGGCATTGTTGTTGCCCTGCTGCGTCCGCCCGATCTCGTCGCCGCCGAGGATCATCGGCACACCGGCCGAGAGCAGGACGGTGGCGAGGAAGTTCTTGCGCTGCCGCTTGCGGAACGCGTTGATGCCCTCGTCGTCGGTGGGTCCCTCCACACCGTAGTTGTTCGAACGGTTGTCGGACTCGCCGTCGCGGTTGTCCTCGCCGTTCGCCTCGTTGTGCTTCTCGTTGTAGCTCGTCAGATCGGCGAGCGTGAAACCGTCGTGCGCGGTGACGAAGTTGACGCTCGACAGCGGCGCTCGCCGCGAGTCCTCGTAGATGTCGGGGCTGCCGAGCACGCGCTGCGACAGCGTGGACAGGACGCCCGGCTCGCCGCGCCAGAAGTCGCGGACGTCGTCGCGGAACTTGCCGTTCCACTCCGACCAGTCGGCCGGGAAGCCGCCCAGCTGGTAGCCCGCGACGTCCCACGGCTCGGCGATGAGCTTCACCTGGGAGAGGGTCGGGTCCTGCTGGATCAGGGTGAGGAAGGCGCTGTGGAGGCTGGCGTCGCCTCCCTGCCGGGTCAGCGTCGTCGCGAGGTCGAAGCGGAACCCGTCGATGTGCATGTCCTCGACCCAGTAGCGCAGCGAGTCCATGATGACCTGCAGCGCAGCGGGGTGGCTGACGTTGAAGCTGTTGCCCGTGCCGGTGGTGTCGAAGTAGTGCGCGCCGTCGCCGTCCACCAGCCGGTAGTAGGACGGGTTGTCGATGCCCTTGAAGCTGTACGTCGGACCGAGATCGTTGCCTTCCGCCGTGTGGTTGTAGACCACGTCGAGGATGACCTCGAGCCCGGCGGCGTGCAGCGCCTTCACCATGCCCTTGAACTCGTCGACCTGGTGGCCCGTGTCGCCGGTGGCCGCGTACTCGTTGTGGGGCGCGAAGAAGCCGATCGAGTTGTAGCCCCAGTAGTTGCGGAGGCCCTTCTCGGCGAGGTGGGAGTCCTGCACGAACTGGTGGATCGGGAGGAGCTCGACCGCAGTGACGCCGAGGTTCTTCAGGTACTCGACCGCCGCCGGGTGCGCGAGGCCGGCGTAGGTGCCGCGGAACTCCTCCGGTACCCACTCCATCAGCTTGGTGAAGCCCTTCACGTGGACCTCGTAGATGATCGTCTCGCTGAGCGGGATGCGCGGGCGCTCGTGGTCGCCCCAGTCGAACTCCTGCCGGTCGATCGCGACGCCGAGAGCGACGTGCCGCGCCCCGTTGGTGTCGCTGCGGCGCTTCGGACGCGCGAGCTGGTGGCCGAACACCGCCTGGGTGTTGTCCCAGGAGCCGGTGACCGCGCGCGCGTGCGGCGGGAGGAGCACCTTCGCGGGTGAGAAACGGAGCCCGTTCGCCGGGTCCCACGGTCCGTCGACGCGGAGGCCGTAGCGGGTGCCGGGGACGAGCCCGGGGACGAACCCGTGGAACACGTGGCCGGTCCGCGTCGTCAGTGCGGTCTGCGTCTCGCGGCCGCGGTGGTCGAAGAGCGACACGATGACCTTGTCGGCACGCTCGCTGTAGACGGCGACGTTTGCGCCTCCATCACGGAGGGTGATCCCGAGCGGATACGGGAAGGAATCGCCGCTCACCGGTGGGCTCCGGGGCGGGCGGGCAGCGAGTGCTGCAGGGGGCAGGGCTTGGGCACGGTGCCTCCGAATCGGTAGAGCACAACCGTAACCGCCGCGGCGCGCCGCCACCATCCCATTGACAAGCCGCCCCCGCGCACGCTACCCGCCCACTATCGAGTCCCCTATGAATGCACGTTCTGGACCGAAAGCGACGCACTCTTGGGGGACTCGATGGTGGGTGGTCAGGTGCGGGAGGTGCGGGAGGCGCGGACGGCGTCGTCGAAGGCGGCGAGGGTGCGGGAGGCGTCGGCCGGCTCGCCGAGGCCCCGTCCGCTGAGCGACGCCTCCACGAGCACGCCGCCGCGCACGAACCGCAGCACCCCGTCGGCCAGCTCGACCTGCTCCGCGCGCGCGTCGGCCGGGATGCCGCGACGGAGGCCGGTCAGCGTCCGGTACCACTCCAGCATCCGGGCATTCTCCGGCCGGTCGGGCTCCGACCAGTCGAGCTTCGAGCGGAGGAACGTCTCCGGGTCCTGCGGGTCGGGCACGATCGACCGGTCCCAGCCCATGCGCGCGAACTCCTCGATCCGTCCCTCCGCGGTCGCCTTGCCGAGCTCCGGCTCCGGATGCGACGTGAAGAACTGCCACGGGGTCGTCGCCGCCCACTCCTCGCCCATGAAGAGCATCGGGGTGAACGGCCCGAGCAGCGTGAGCGCCGCCGCGACCGCGAGCCGTCCGGGGTCCAGGGTCGCGGTGAGCCGGTCGCCGGCCGCCCGGTTGCCGATCTGATCGTGGTCCTGGCTGAAGGCGACCAGGCGGGTGAACGGGATGTCGGGGTCGAGCGGTCGCCCGTGACTTCGCTCCCGGAAGCTCGACCAGGTGCCGTCGTGGAAGAAGCCGCGCTCGAGCACCCGGATGAGCGCCTCCGGCTCGGCGAAGTCGCCGTAGTACCCGGTCGCCTCCCCGGTGAGGTTGGCGTGGATGGCGTGATGCACGTCGTCGTCCCACTGGGCGTGCAGGCCGTAGCCGTGGTGCGCGCGGGCGCGGATCAGCTTCGGGTCGTTGAGGTCGCTCTCGGCGATGAGCGTGCGGGGCCGTCCGGTCTCGCCGGCGAGCTCGTCGGCGAGAATGGCCAGCTCCTCCAGGATGTGCGTCGCCCGCGCGTCGGGCAGCGCATGGACCGCGTCGAGCCGGAGCCCGTCGACGTGCATGTCCCTCAGCCAGTAGGCGGCGTTGTCGAGGATGTAGCGGCGGACCTCGTCGGACAGCGGCCCGTCGAGGTTCAGCGAGACGCCCCACGTGCTCCGCCCGTGGCCGAAGTAAGGCCCGAACTTCGGGAGGTAGTTTCCGCTCGGCCCGAGGTGGTTGTAGACGACGTCCTGGATGACGGCGATCCCTCGGGCGTGGCACGCGTCGACGAACCGCTGGTACGCCTCCGGGCCGCCGTACTGCTCGTGAACCGCGTACCAGAGCACGCCGTCGTAGCCCCAGTTGTGCGTGCCGTTGAAGGCGTTCACGGGGAGCAGCTCCACGGCGTCGACCCCGAGCTCGACGAGGTGGTCGAGGCGTCCGGCGGCGGCGTCGAGCGTCCCTTCTGGGGTGAAGGTGCCGAGGTGCAGCTCGTAGATGACGGTCCCGGTGAGGTCGCGTCCCTCCCAGGCGCCGTCGGACCAGTGGTGCCGCCGGGGGTCGAACTCGCGGCTGAGCCCGTGCACGCCGTCCGGCTGCCTGCGCGAGCGCGGGTCGGGGAAGGGGCCCTCACCGTCGACGAGGTACCCGTAGTCGATGGGTTCTTCGCCGAGATCGAGCGGCTCGGCGAGGCGCCACCAGCCGTAACCGGGCCGGTCTTCCTCGACCGGGGCCGGCGTCAACGGGTGTGTGCCGCCGCCGGCGACGAACAGATCGACCGAGGAGGCGACCGGCGCCCACACCGCGAAGTCGCGCGCGCTCATCGGCGCACCAGCAGGGCGACGGGGTAGCGGTCGAGGACGTCGGCGACGGGCGTGCGCCCGCGATGCTCGCGTCCGGTGAGTTCGTCGCGCACGGTGTCGTCTCCCAGGTCGATCACGGTCGGTCCCCAGCCGCCCGCCTCCGCGAGTCCGACGGGGAGGCGCGTGGCCAGCGCGATCGCGCCGCCGCGGTCGAAGCCGATCAGGTGGCCGCCCCGCGGGCCGTCGGCGTAGACGGGACGGTAGGTCGTGAACAGTTCCGGACGGTCCCGCCGCAACCGCAGCGCCCGGGAGGTGACGAGCACCTTGGCCGCGCCGGACGAGTCCACGTCGGGCTGCCAGCCCTCGTCGATGTGCGCGAGCAGCCCGGCCGCGGCGTCGAACTCGACCGGCCGCCGGTTGTCCGGGTCGACGAGCGACCGCTCCCACCGCTCGGAGCCCTGGTAGACGTCCGGCACACCCGGAGCCAGGAGCTGCAGGAGTTTGACGCCGAGCCCGTTGGAGGCGCCCGGCTCGTCGATCAGCGCGGAGAGCGCCTCCACCTCGGCCCGCACCCGCTCGTCGTCGAACGCGGCGTCGATCGCCGCTGCCATCGCCGCTTCGAAGCTCTCGTCGGGGTCGGTCCAGCCGGTGGAGGCGCCGGCCTCACGGGCCGCCTTGAGCGCGTACGCCTGCAGGCGCTCCCGCGAGGCCGGCCACGCCCCGACAACCGACTGCCAGAGGAGGCTCTCGAGCGACCCGTCGCCGAAGCCCACCCGCTCGCGGACAGTTCGGAGGAAGCGCTCCCAGCGGTCCGGCACCTCGGCGAGGACGTTGATCCTGGCGCGCGTGTCCTCGCTCCGCTTCGTGTCGTGCGTGCTCAGCGTCGTGAGCGACTCGGGGAGGCGGCGGGCGCGGTCGGCCTGGCGCCGGTGGAACTCCTCGGGCGACAGGGCGAACTCGCTGGGGTCGCCTCCCACCTCGGTCAGCGAGACGAGCCGGGTGTAGCGGTAGAAGGCGTTGTCCTCGACACCCTTCGCCATGATGGCGCCCGTGGTCTGCTCGAAGCGGTGGCCGAGGCGTCCCTCCAGGGCGTCGAAGGCCTCCGCCAGGTCGGGGCGCGAGTCGCGTGCCGCGGCGACCGCCTCCTCGAGGTGCTCGCGCCCGAAGGGCAGGTAGGTCCGGTAGACCGGCAGCCAGGCAGCGAGCTCGGCCACGGCATCGGCGAGCTCGGCGTCCGTCCCCTCGCCGAGCTCTCGTACCACGCGCAGGACCTCAGACCGGAGGATCCCGTCGGCGACCGCTCGCTTGCGGCGGTGCACGAGCGCTTGCCAGTCCTGCGTCTCATCCCGCTCGTCCAGCTCGACGGCGAGAGCGGTCAGCGGCTCCTCCCCGGTCGGATCGACGAAGACGCGGTCGAAGATGCCCAGCGCGTCGTAGCCGGTCGTGCCCTGCGTCGGCCAGTCGGGCATGACCTCGTCGCCCTCGAGGATCTTCTCGACCCAGACCGGCCTGCCCTGCGCGAGTTCTGCGAGGCGCTCGAGGTAGCCGCCCGGCTCGCGGAGGCCGTCGGGGTGGTCCACCCGGAGGCCGTCGACCAGCCCCTCGTCCACCCAGCGGCGGATCTCGCGGTGCGTGTCCTCGAAGACCCGCGCGTCCTCGACGCGGAGGCCGGCGAGCGTGTTGACCGCGAAGAACCGGCGGTAGTTGAGCTCGGCATCGGCGCGGCGCCAGGAGACCAGCTCGTAGTGCTGCCGGTCGTGCACGTCGCGCGGCGAGCCTCCCTCGGTGCCGGGCGCGATCGGGAACCGGTGGTCGTAGTACCGCAGCTCGCCGCCCTCCACGGTCAGGGCATCGAGCTCGTCGGGTGAGTCGCCGAGAACGGGGAGGCGCAGCCTCCCGTCGCCGAACGGCCAGTCGATGTCGAAGTAGGAGGCGTAGCGCGACTCCTGGCCATGGGCCAGCACGTCCCACCACCAGGCGTTCAGGGCGGGCGTCGCGACCCCCATGTGATTCGGAACGATGTCGACCAGCACCTTGAGCCCGCGCGAGTGGGCGGCGTCGCAGAACTCGTGCAGCGCCGCGGCCCCTCCGCGCCCCTCGTCGACGCGGTGGGGGTCGACGACGTCGTAGCCGTGCATCGATCCGGGCTCGGCCTGCAGCAGCGGCGACAGGTAGACCCACTCGGCGCCGAGGCGCTGGACGTGGTCGAGCACCTGAGCGGCGTCGCGAAGGGTGAAGGCGGGAGAGATCTGCAGGCGGTAGGTGCTCACACCGCCTCATTGTGGCCGGTGCGCCGCGGACGGAGAAGGGGCTTGAAAAGCGGCGTGCCCCTCCGGAGTGATACCGCGGCCCCGCGGGGAGGGCTTGACGATCCCACCCGGTCGTGCACCGTTTACGCCGGCCCGTCGAGGTGGGAGCGTCTCTTCGGTAAGACGAACTCGCCGACGAAAGGGGACGTCCATGGGACTCGACGACAAGATCGAGAACGCGACCGAGAAGGCCGGAGGCCAGGCCAAGGAGGCCGCGGGCAAGGCCACAGACAACGACCGCCTCGAGGCCGAAGGCAAGGGCGACCAGGCCAAGGCCGACATCAAGCAGGCCGGCGAGAAGGTGAAGGACGCCTTCAAGCACTGAGCCGATGTCGTCGAAGGCCCCGATGCGATCCGTCGCGCCGGGGCCTTTCGTCGTGTCCGGCCCGCCGCGGAGCGCCACCGCCCGGCACCGCGCGCGAATTCATCTGGTGTTTACCCGCGCGCCGGAGTAGTTTCCGGTGCATGGGCGATCGGACCGATCGCGCACGGGCGGTGCGCGGCCTGAGCGCGGGGGTCCTCCTCGGGCTCCTCAGCGCAGCGGCCACCGTCGCGCTCGCGATCGCCATCCCGACCCAGGGTGAGAACCCGAGCGCGTGGGGCGTGATCGGCTGCGGCGCGGTCACCGTCGTGCTGTGCGGGCAACTCGCGCTGCGCAACTGGAGGCGGCTGCGGCACTTCCGCGGCGCGGACCTCCCGCCTCCGCACGCCCACCCGCGGCGCACGCTGTTCCACTGAGCGCGCCTCAGACGCGCGCGAACGCCGATCGGTAGCGCGTCGGCGGCACCCCGACCTCGGCGTCGAAGTGGTGCCGCAGGAGGGTCGCGCTCGCGAAGCCGCAGCGGCGGGCGATCTCGTCGACGGGCAGCTCGGTCGTCTCGAGCAGGAGCCGCGCGTGGAGGATCCGCTGCGTCGTCAGCCACTGCATCGGCGAGACTCCGGTCTCGGCGACGAAGCGCCGCGAGAAGCTGCGCGTCGACATGTGCACGCGCTGCGCCAGGGCGGGGACGCTGTGCGACTCGTCGAGGCGCTCCGTCAGGTACTCGAGCAGCTCGCTGAAGGTGTCGTCGTCGCAGTCGGAGACCGGCTTCTCGATGTACTGCCGCTGACCTCCGTCGCGCTGCGGAGGCACCACCATGTTGCGGGCGATCGTGTTCGCGACCGCGCTGCCGAGCTCCCTCCGAACCAGGTGGAGGCACGCATCGATCCCCGCGGAGGTCCCGGCGCTCGTGATGATCTGGCCGTCGTCGACGAACAGGACGTCGGGGTCGACCCGTGCGGAGGGGAAGCGGCGCTGCAGCTCTTCCGCGTATCGCCAGTGCGTGGTGCATTCCCGGCCGTCGAGAAGGCCCGCGGCGCCGAGTGCGAAGGCGCCGGAGCACACGCTGAGGAGGATGGCTCCGCGCGCGTGGGCGCGGCGGAGCGCCTCCAGGAGCTCTTCGGGGTACTCGTCGCGCACCTGCAAAGCAGCGATGGCGATCAGATCGGCATCCTCCATCGCCTCGAGGCCGTAGGGCGCGGTGACCGTCACCCCGCCGACGGTGCTCGGCACCGCCGCGCCGGGCGAGCTCGAGCAGACGCGGAAGTCGAACGGCTCTAGTCCGGCGTAGCTCCGGTCGAGGCCGAACACCTCGCAGATGACGCCGAACTCGAACATCGCGAAATCGTCCACGAGCGGGACGGCGACGGAACGGATCATTCCGCCAGTGTACTGGCCGGATCTTTACGAAGATAGACCTGAAGCCACCTCGTGTCCGGATATTTACGTTCGTAACGTTGATGTCATGGCGAATACGACATGGGTACCAGGGATGGAGCACGGGTGGGTGGCCCGCCCGGCTCGGACGAACGGCGGAGAGCTTCCGCCCCGACGGCGCCGCTTCGTGCTGAGCGACTGGCTGCCGGCCGCGGTCCTCGCGCGAGGCGGAACCGTGACGCGGGAGACCGAGCGGGCGCTCGCCGACCTGCGGGCGGCGCAGGATGCGCGGGGGAGCGGGCGGTGAGGGGAGGCGCGCGGCGCGCCGGCCCCCGGTCCCTGGCGGCCGGTTATCCACAGCCCTTCAGGCGTCCGCCAGCTGAGCCGTCACCGAGTGCCCTCATCAGGCCGCGACACGCCGTGCCGAGGGGCCACGAGTGACCGTTCAATCGTTCAACGGATGCGAGGAGGGGCGCTCAGAATACGAACAGCTGGCCCAGGACGAGGACCAGGATGAGGAAGACCGCGACGATGCCGCCCACCACGACGAGCGTCCGCGCCGACATCCGGGCGATGCCGAACCCGACGAGGAACGGGAGGGCGATGCAGGCGAGCGCGACGATCCACCAGAAGGCTGCGAAGCCTCCCTGCGAGGCCGACTCGAGCCTCCCGGTGAAGAGCCGCTGCGTGGCCGGGTGCGTCGCGAAGGCGATGCTGGCCGACAGCGGGTACGCGATCAGGACCGCGGTGATGATGCCCGCGAACGCCCCCCACATCCCGCGATGAGCGCCGAGGCGGAGGGTCTCCTCGGACTGCGGAACCTGCCTGCTCTTGGTGCTCATGGCGCACAGCATAATGAGCGCCCGCGATGACGGGAGGGGGTGATCCGGGGCGGGGGATCCCGATCGCGCCCCGACGCTCACCCGACCGCGAGCACGACCTTCCGCCCTGGCCGGGCCTCATCGGCCGCTCGGTGCGCCTCCCAGATCTGACCCAGCTGGAAGACGTCCGGCGTCTGCGTGCTCAGTTCACCTGAGGCCGCTGCGCCGAGCAGTCGCGCCAGCGCCCGCCGGTAAGCCGCGCGCTGCGTGACCAGATAGAGCGGAACGCTGCACACGCGCTCGCGGGGGTGCCGCCGCCGGAGTGCATCGGCCGTTCCCCGCAGAGAGTCGGCTCGTTCGTGCCCCGGCCGCCCGACGAAGGCGGTCCGTACCACCACGCCATCGCGACCCACCGCCTCCCGGACGGCCGCCGACCCGGTGTGGTCGATCGCCGCACCGACCGGGCCGAGCGCAACGCGACGGACCGCGGCCGCCCAATCGGCCTGTGTGTAGTCGACGATCTCGACACCGAGTCGTTCCGCGGCGGACCGGCTGCGCGCGGAGGCCGTGCCGATCACTGAGCGGCCCTCCTGCAGGGCCAGCTGGGCTGCCAGCAGACCGACGGCCCCCGAAACCCCTTGCACGAGGAGGTGCGGCGCCGGGCCGCAGAGCTCCAGTGCGTGGAAGGCGGTCACGCCGTCGAGAGGCAGCACGGCCGCGTCGGGCGACGAAAGGCTCTCAGGCACGGCGACCAGCAAGGTGGGCGCGACGACGATCCGCGTGCTGTGGGAGCCCATCCGTGGGAGGACCCCGGCCACCCGGGCGCCGCGCCGCAGCCCGAGTGCGACCGATACGGCCGACTCGCTCTCGAGCTCGCCCACGAAGTCGTAGCCGCCGACGAACCCGGGCGCAGGCTGGAGAACGTAGCGCCCGCGTCGCGCGAGAACGTCGGTAGCCCCCAGGGAGGCGTGGGTCACCCGGACCAGGACGTCGTTGCCGGAGGGAGGCGCGACCTCCTGCGCGGCGAGCACCACCGCGGAGGGGTCGCCGAAACGCGAGACGAGCGCGGACGTGCGGGCGATGCCTCCCATGCTGCGCTGCGCCGGTCTCAGCCCGCGCGGCGCTGGAGGAGGCCCGCGCGCTCGGGGTGCGCGTCGAACCACTCGGCGACGTACCAGCACATGGGCACGACGCTCAGGTCGCCGCGGCGCTCGATCTCGTCGACTGCGTACTGAGTCAGGTCGGCGGCGTAGCGCTTGCCGCGGTGCGCCGGCACCGTGAAGGCGCGGGTCAGCGAGATCGCCGAGCCCAGGATGCTGTAGTCGAGCACAGCGACGAGCTCCCCGTCGACGTGCATGGCGAAGCGCTTCTCCGCGGTCTGATCGCTGAACTCGGTGGCCATGCGCCCATGGTACGTCGGCTCGGGGCGATCCGTCGCGGGCGCGGGGCGATCCGTCGCCGGGTCGTGGCGATCCGTCGCCGGGTCGTGCGGACGCGCGGTATCGTGGCGGAAGCGGTAACCCGACCCGCACCCGAGGGCTCCCGCGCGCAGACCGCGACCCGTCACAGCAGACCCAGGCCGCCGGCGGCGCCCGCCGCCGAGCGACGCTCGAACCCGGGAGCTCCCTCCAGTGACGATCGACACCCCGCAGCCCGCCCTCTCCGCCGCCCACGAGGCACTCCTCGCCCAGGTCCCGGTCGGCGAGCACTCCGTCATCGAGGCCGAGACGGTCGCCTACGAGCACGAGGGCGCACCGCTCGAGGGGTACCTTGCCCGCGACGTGCAGGCGGACGAGCGCCGGCCCGGCATCCTCGTGCTCCACGACTGGTACGGAGTCGCCGACAACGTCCGGATGCGCGCGCAGATGCTGGCCCGCCGCGGATACGTCGCGTTCGCCGCCGACCTCTACGGCGCCGGCGTGCGGCCCCGGGGCGACGAGGCGCCCGCCGAGGCGGGCAAGTACTACCGCGATCTGTCCCTCCTGCGCGCCCGCGTCGCCGCAGGATTCAGCTGGCTGCAACAGCACCCGGCCGTCGATCCGGCACGCTTGGCCGTCATCGGCTACTGTTTCGGCGGGACCGCCGCCCTCGAGTTCGCCCGGACCGGGGCGCCGCTGCGTGGGGTCGTGTCGTTCCACGGCGGCCTCATCGCGCACGACCCGTCCGACGCGGCGGCGATCACCGCCTCCCTCCTGGTGTTGACCGGCGGATCCGACCCCGTGGTTCCCGACGAGGCGGTCGTCGCCTTCGAGAACGAGCTGCGCAGCGCGCCGCACGTCGACTGGCAGATCACCACCTACTCGGGCGCGCCGCACGCCTTCACCATTCCGGGCGGCGACAGCTACCGGCCGGTCGCTGACGCGCGCAGCTGGCGGGCGATGGCCTGCTTCCTCGACGAGGTGTTCGGCTGAACTGACGGTGTTCGGCCGAGTCGGGCCGATTGGCGGTCCCGCAGGCCGTCATGTAAGCTCTAATGCGGCCCTGCGGAGAACGCGGGGCCATGCGCCACTAGCTCAACGGATAGAGCATCTGACTACGGATCAGAAGGTTGGGGGTTCGAATCCCTCGTGGCGCACACTGGTTGAGACAGTGACAAACCCCCGGTCATCCGGGGGTTTCGTCGTTTAACCGCTTGGGCGCGCGCCGGGGAGGGGGCCCGGTTCCGTCGCGTCTGCTGACGGTGGGGGACCGTGGAGGGTCGACTCGGATCTGTCGGGACCTCCTCCGCTGCAGGCCGCAGACCTGCCCGTTCGACAGCGCCGCGCGCTTCGTTGTCATCCGTGCTCGAACGCCGTGGTGGCGCCGATTCCTCATCTGATATGTTGCATGAAAGACTCCACACCAAGCACCACCAGGAGGTTCCGCCATGGGTCAGATCAGTGTCACGCCGGAAGAGTTGAAGCAGCAGGCTCAGGTCTATACGCGCTCGAAGGACGAGATCGAGCAGGCGATCCAGAAGGTCGACCGGATGAACTCGACCATCGCCGAGCAATGGAAGGGCCAGGCCTTCCAGGCCTACCTCGAGCAGTACGGCCAGCTGCAGGAGAGCGTTCGCAAGTTCGAAGACCTGCTGGTGAACATCAACCAGCAGCTGAACAAGTACGCCGACACCATCGCCGAGCGCGATGCGCAGGATGCGCAGAGCTTCGGCTTCTAGCCCGGTCTCGACTCCTCCGATCAGATGCGACCGCGGTCCCGTCTCCGTCTGCACGGCCTCCTCGCCGGGGCGCTCGCCGTCGGTCTGACGGCCGGCGCCCCTGGCACCTCGTGGGCCGTCGGCGATCCCGACCGAGACGGCGACGGGCGTCTGGTGCTCACTCCGAACGTGCTGGTCAACGAGTCGGCCGGCATCGGAGGCGCAGGCGACTTCCCGGTCCGAAGCCGACTCTTCATCGATGACGTCGCCGAGCGTGCCGACGCGCGCCGGCAGGCGGCGGCTGCGCGCTTGGACGTCGTCAGCACCTTGACGTTCTCGCGGCCCCCAACAAGCGGCGGCGAATATCGGGCGCTCAAGGCGCGCCTGTTCGACGGCTACGCCGCCCGATCGCTCTCGGTGCAGCCGGAAGACAGGCGCGACGGTCCGATTTCCTCCCTCGCGGTGCTCGCGATCTGCGCCCCTCTCGTGGCGCTGACCGGGGCTGCGGCCGGGAGGCTCTGGGCGCGGAGGAGGCGGGCATCCCCATGATCGAGGTGACCCTGGTGCTCGACGGGAAAGAGCTCGATCTGCTGGTGCCCGGCCGGACTACCTTCGACCGGCTCCAGCGGTTGATCCGCGAGGGCTTTGCATCGCGAGACGTGGCTCTGCCCGCCGATTACTCGCTCGCGCTCGCCGACAAAGCTCTCGTCATCAGCGGCGGCGACATCATCGAGTCGTTCGGTGTGGGGAACGGCGATCGCCTGTACGTCCGAAGGAAGAACTGAGCAATGCGTACCGAGATGAACGACACCCGGCTCGAGTTCCACGCCGACAAGGGAGTTCTCCGCGTCGCCATCCCGAAAGGCGGCTATGACGCGGAGTGCCTCGACGTCATCGCTCGCTATGCTGACGCGACCGAGACCGACACGGGCCTGGTGCTCGCCTACCCGATCCGCGACGAAGAGCTGAGTTTTCGGGAGGCGGTGAGACGCACGACCTCGCGGCTCGATCGTCTGACGCTGGCCCAGAGGCTCGCGGCGTGCGTCCCGAGCCAGGGCGGGTTCCGTGTGCCGGCGATCCATCCCGACAACATCTACGTCCACGGCGACACCCCGCGGGTGGTGCACTGGGGGCTCGAGCGCATCCTCGCCCCCGACGCGTTCGACGCCGACCTCGTCCTCCGGTCGCTCAAGGCGATGGTCCTCCAGATCTTCCGTCCCAACCTCGCCTTCGAGCATCTTCTCGACGGCGGGAGGGCGCTCAGGGATCCGTTCTCCGCGTCGATCTGGGAGGCCGCCGGTCCCGGAGCGCTCTTGACCTTCCTCGATGAGCAGCTGAGGGCCGAGCGAGCCGGTGCCGCCGCGACGCGGGTCAGTGTCCCCAAGCGGCGCTACTCCTGGTATCGCGGGCTCGGAGTCACCGGCGTCGCGCTCGGCCTCGCTGCCGGGGTGTTCGCCTGGCAGGCCGAAAGCCGCAATCGTCTGAGTTCCTCCGTGATCGCGGCCCAGGCGCACTTCGTCGCGAACGACTTCGCGGGCGCGCTGACAGCGTTGGAGGGATACCAGGCGGGTTCGTTGCCGGCGTCCGCGAAGTACGTGCTTGCGGTGTCGAGCATCCAGCTGGATGACCTCACCACGACGCAGAAGCAGGCGATCCTCAACACCATCTCCGCCAAATCAGACGACGTGACGCTGAGCTACTGGATCGCCGTCGGCCGCGGCGAGTTCGAGCAAGCGCTCGACTTCGCGCAGAACCTCGGCGACGACCAGCTCACCCTGCTGGCCTACACGGATCTGTATCACGCCACCGAGCTCGACACCCGGATGGCCGGAGAGAAGAAGCAGCAACGCCTCGAGGAGTATGCCAAGGCGATCGACGACCTCACGGCAAAGCTCGCGGGAGCTGGCGGAGGCGAGGCCCCGCGATGAGCGTCTTCGGTGCAGAGCGGGCAGAGGCGGCCCGGATGGTCGCACTCGACTCCCGACTGGATTCGAGTGAACTCCAGTACCTCGTATAC
Organism: Leifsonia sp. AG29; assembly: GCF_009765225.1. Classification (NCBI taxonomy): domain Bacteria; kingdom Bacillati; phylum Actinomycetota; class Actinomycetes; order Micrococcales; family Microbacteriaceae; genus Leifsonia; species Leifsonia sp. AG29. Next base: position 273,380 of record NZ_VMSF01000001.1, read on the forward strand.
CTGCTGGATGGTGCCCGCGCGACCCGGCTCGCGCTCACCCACGAGCGGCCGTTCCTCGAACACGACGGTCACAAGCTCAGCGTGATCAACGGTGAACTGTATGTCGACGGCGACCAGTTCGTCGATGGTACGAACAGCCGGCGCGGCCTCACCTGGGTGGTGCTCTCCGCGTCCCGCTCCCGCACAGAGTTCTTCACCATCGACCGGGGCGCGGAGTTCGCGATCGGAGACGTGCCCTTCGCCGACATCAGGACGGCCGACTCCCCGCTCCTCATCCTGAGCGACGGGTCGCTGATCGTCGACGCGCGGGACCAGCGCGTGTACGTCGACGACCAGGCGGTCATCGGTCGCCAGGTGTTCGCCTTCGCACCGGGGATGGTGGTGCTGACCGAAGGGTTCCTGCTCGAGAGGCGACCCACCCAGTTCAAGATCACGGAGTTCGGTTCACCGCTCGAGTTCGGCCACGCGAGACTGCTGACCCAGCCTCCGGTGATCGAGTTCCCGCCCGATTTCCCCGACTACCGGCGCTCGCCGCGGATGAATCTCGAGGTCGAACCGGACGAGTTCACGTTGCGTGGGCCCGGCGATCCCGCCGCCAAGCCGAAGAACCGAGTCATGCGGATGGTGGCGCCACCGCTCGCGATGATCGCGGCGACGGGTGCGACCACGATGATCATGGGGACCAATCCCGTGATGCTGATCGGGATGGGCCTCGCCAGCGTCCTGACGGCGTCCTTCACAGTGGCGCAGTACCTCACGGATGCGAGAGAGCACCGGGCACGCGCTGCTCGCGCCGATGACGCCTACGTCCAGTACCTGGTGCAAACCGTCGCTGCCGCCTCCCGGGCGGCGGACTCGGAACGACGGGTCCTGCAGTATCAGCAGCCGAGCCCGCAGCAGCTGGCGGCGCTTGTCGAGAGGTATGACCGGAGGATCTACGAGCGTCAGCGCTACAACAAGGACTTCCTGACGGTCTCGCTCGGCCTCTCCGATCGGCCCTCGGCCGTGCACGTGTCGTCGGACGTAAACGAAATGGACGCCAGGACTCAGGCGCGTGACGTCGTCGAGGTCGCTGCCGCATTCCGTGAACAGCACGAGGTCCCGACACCGATCGGCCTCGCGGATCAGACCCTGGGCTTGGTGGGGCCACCAGATGCCGTTGCCGAGTGTGTGCAGTCCCTGCTGTTCCAGGCTGCGTTCTTCCACTCGTACCGCGATGTGAACTTCGTCTCGCTGCTCGCGCGCGGCTCCTACGCCACGACGTGGAACCGCTGGAGGCTGCTACCTCACTTCACCCTCCAAGAACTCAACCTGCGAGGTCTGATCCATACGGAGAGGCATCGCGACGTGGTCTTGAACAGCTTCTACCAGCTCCTCCAGAAGCGTCGGCATCAGTGGAGGGAAGCCGGAGCGCAGAAGCCGCAGTTCGCCCCCCACTACGTCTTCACGATCGCTGAGGACCGTCTCCTCGCCGGTCACGGGATCAATGAACTCCTCGCCGAAGACATGAGCCACCTCGGTGTCACGGTGATCTGGTGCAGCGAAGACGCGAAGCTTCTGCCGGAGACGGTGACCGCCCTCATCCAGGCGCCGAATCAGGTTCGAGGCGAACTCGTCACCGACGACGGCGTCTACGTCGCGACCCCGTTCACCCCCTACGTGCTGCCCACCGACCTTGAGCGTTCCCTTCGGAGGCTGTCGAACCTGAACCACGTCGAGGTCGAGAAGAACGCCGTGCCGGAGTCGCTCAGCCTCCTCGAGCAGTACGGAGTCAGAACCGTCGAAGAGCTCGCGATCGCCGACCGGTGGAGGCGTGCCGAGCCCAACAAGTCGATCGCGTCGTTGATCGGGTGGCGCGGCAAAGGCGATCGGGTGCATTGGGATCTGCACGAACGCGCGCACGGGCCGCACGCCCTTGTCGGAGGCACGACCGGGTCCGGCAAGTCGGAGTTCCTGACCACCTACCTCATCGGGCTCGCGATCGAGTTCTCACCCGAAGACATCGGGATGCTGATCATCGACTGGAAGGGCGGTGGCATCGCGAACACACTCGACCGGCTGCCGCACTTCATGGGCGCCATCACGAACCTCGACGGCGCCGGCACGGCGCGGGCGCTCGCGAGCATCAAGGCCGAGCTGAACAAGCGGCAGCGCGAGTTCGCCGTGTACGGCGTGAACAGCATCAACGCGTACATGACGTTGTACAAGCAGCGGCACGACCCCAAGCCGGGCGTCACGTACCCGACGAAACCGCTCCCGCACCTGATCCTCGTGTCCGACGAGTTCGCGGAACTGAAGGCGAACGTCCCCGAGTTCCTCGACGAGCTCACCTCGGTCGCGCGGATCGGCCGGAGCCTCGGTGTCCACCTCATCCTGGCCACCCAGAAACCCAGCGGTGTCGTCAACGACCAGATCGAAGCGAACTCCACGTCGAAGATCGCACTGAAGATGGCGAGCGAGCAGGACTCGAACGAGCTGCTGAAGACCACAGACGCCGCGCACATCACGAACCCGGGGCGCGGATACCTCAAGGTCGGCCACAACGCGGTGTACGAGCTCTTCCAGAGCGGTTATGCGGGAGTGCCCTACGACCCCGACGCGGTGGTGAACGAACGGGTCGACGAGCGCATCTACACGATCAACGAGGTAGGCCAGTACGAGCTGTTCCACGACCCCGACGAGGAGGTCGAGCAGGGGAGGGACACGAGCGACCTTCCCTCCCAGCTGGACGCGGTCATCGACGTCATCGTGCGCGCCTTCGCGGCCGACGGGACGCTCACGACACCGGACAAGCCGTGGCTTCCGAACCTCCCGGTGCGCATCCCCGTTCCCGAGTCGCGCCCGGGGAGCGGGGTGGCCGTGCCGCTGGGCATGCTCGACATCCCCTCGCGCCAAACGCAGGAGGAGCACAGATTCGACCTCTCCCGGCACGGGCACACCGCGGTGTTCGGCAGCCCCGGCTCCGGCAAGTCCACGGTGTTGCAGACGCTCGTCGTGAGCCTCGCGACGGTCTGCACGCCCGAACGCCTCCACATCAACCTCATCGATTTCGGCAACAACGGCCTCCTGCCCGTTAGGGAGCTTCCGCACGTCACGGACATCGTCACCCTGGAGGAGGCCGAGAAGCTCGGGAAGATGCTTGGCGTCATCGCCGACCTGATCGCCGCCCGGAAGCAGCTGTTCAGGGAGGCGGGCGTCACGAACCTCGAGCAGTACCGGGCGAAGACGGGCAGCGATCTGCCGATCGTGCTCACCGTTCTCGACGGCTACGACAACCTCACGGTGAACGACCGACGGAAGGATGCCATCGACTCGCTCCTGGTGCAGGTGCTCCGCGAGGGTGCGGCATCGGGCGTCTTCCTGGTCTTCAGCGCCAGTCGCGTCGGCGCGGTCCGCGCCACGATGCTGAGCAACATCTCGACGAAACTGTGTCTGTACCTCAACGACGAGAGCGACCTCTCGCAACTGATGGGGCGCGAGAGGCTGCTGCAGGCCGACATCCCGGGTCGGGGCCAGCTGCTCGCCGACGGGCCGACCGCGATCCAGTTCTACCTCCCCGCACCCGGAGAGGACGGCTCCGAGACCCTCGCGGCGCTCGAGCGCCAGGTCACCGCACTCAACACCGGCTGGACGGGCGCGCGTCCGAGCAGGATCCCGATGGTGCCTTCCGAGCTCTCCACGGATGCTCTCGAAGGTGCAGCGAGCTGGCCGAATGCCCTGTCTTTCGGCCTCAACAAATCGAGCGCGTCGCCCGAAGTCTTCGAACTGTTTCGCGGAGATACCCTGGCGATCTTCCCCGCAAACCCGAGGCAGGCGGCTCTCCTGCATCCATTCTTGGCCGGTCAGATCCCGGATGCGGTTGCCGGTACAGATCTCGTGGTCATCGACGCGAACGGTGCGGTGGAGTCGATTCTGGCGCCTGCAGCGTCGCTCTACATCGGAAAGTCGTTCCTTCGGAGCCATCCGAGCGAAGTGAAGGCGGCGCTGACCAGGCTCTCGGAGAGCGGGACGGAGACCCGTCGGTGTCTGGTGATCAACGGTATGGTCGACGCCTTTGACAAGGTGATGCTCCCGCCGGAGCAGATCGGGGAACTTCTCGGCGCGGGCAGTCCGGACCTCCAAGTGATCGTCCTGGATCACATGTCCAAGGTGGAGGGGGCCTTCGGGCTTCTTAGCGTGGTCAAGGAGAACGTCGCCCAGATCCTCTTCGGAGGCGACTTGAGCTCGCAACGCCTGCTCGGCGGCCTGCCGCTTTCCGTGAAGCAGGAGGCGCACGCCAAGAACGTCCTGCATTCGTGGAAGGACGAGGAGCTCAGCCACATCGTCGTACCGACCGCGAGCGAAAGCGAGGAATGACTGTTGGCGTTGAAGCTCCGAGGAGAACTTATGGGCTTGGGCTCGATCGTGCGGCTTGAGACGGCGGAGGTCTCCGGCCTGTTCGTCGTCGTCGCGCGCGGGGCGTTCCGGCCGGACACGGAACGTGACGATGTGGTGCCTCGCTATCTGGTGGCGCCGCATCCCTACGGCGAGGCGCCGGATCAGGAGACCTTCCCGATCCTCGCCGACGCAATCGAGGAGGTCGTCTTCGAGGGTTACACGAACGCCGCAGATGCTGCCTTCCTCGACGACCTTCTGGACCAGATGCAGAACGGCCGACGTGCGACGAAGCCCGCGCGACGTTTCGCCGGGGCGCTCACCGCCATCCCGGAGACGCCGGATGGCGTCAACAACGATGCCACTGCGGAGGTCGCGAGGGATCCCTTCATTGCGCTTCGACGACTGGCCGACCAGGAAGATCGGAGGAAGAGACCGTGAAGGTTTCGTCGAATCTCAGTGCTGCACAGGATGCTGTGGCGGGTTTCACGAAGGTCGAGGTAGCTCCAGAAGTCCAGCCGGCCACTCTCGGGTCGAGCAACGTCTCGAGCATGAAAGACGGGACTCTCGTTGCGAACTCGCTCATGGACTGCATCGCTGAGCTGGCGTCGGCGGTCAAGCGACAAGCCTCCAAGATCACCGCTCTCGCGACTGAGGTCGGGGCACGCGATGACCGGGACGCCTCGGCCTGGGGTGAAGCGCGATGAACGCTGGTCCGTCAACGCGCAATGACGACATCAAGCAAGAAATCCCGGCGTGCGAGAGCCGCACTGCAGACCAGATCGCAACGCTCCGTCTCCTAGAGCAAGAGTGGGAACGGTATCGGGAGGTCATGCGACTTGATGCTGCGCGCTATGAGGAGGCCGGACACGCGATCGGCGAGAAGGACTATGGCGTGGCCAGGGGGCTGGCGGCGCGAAGAGAAGTCGACGCGTACGTGAGGCAGCTTGCAAACGAACTGGAAGAGCTGGTGGACGAGGGGGCGCGCCAAATGCGCGCGGAGGCCGAGACGGAACGGGAACGGCTGCGTGGGGGGAGAGCGGGTGAATCGTGGGACTGATTTACGATCCCGGAGATTCGAGCAGCATTACGGCCGCTTTGTCAGCCAATCTCGCCGCCGCCGAGTCGGTGCTCGATGCGGTGCAGAGTGCGACGAGCCGCCTGAGAGCCGCGCTGGGCACGGGAGAGCTCTCAGGCAGGGGTTATGCCGCCGTCCAATCGCTGTTCGCGCAGGTCATTGCACCGTGTGTCGCAGATGCGAAGGCCGAACTCGGAGCCATCCGGGATGACCTGGAGAGGTACTCGTACCAAGACTCGAAGATTCGTGCTTTCGGAGTTCTGAAAGAGGACGAGCTCAAGAAGCAGCTCGAAGCAACCAGGCGCCAGCGGGACGCGACCGAGCACCTGATCGAGGTCAATACTGCTGCCTCGAATTCCTTGACAGCGGTACCGGCGCTGTCCGAAGCGCTGCGAGTAAAGAACACTCAGCTGGAAATGGTGCTGAACCAGCTGGAGAACGACATCCGCGATCTGGAAGGCAAGCTGACCGCGCTCCAACAGTTCGATTCGGCTTCGAAGGGTCTCTTCATGGACCGGCTGGACAACCTTGCCGCGGCGACCGGCGACACGGTCGCGCTGCTGAACCAGCTCGACGACACCAAGATCGGGCTCAGCGTCGTCGGCAGTCTCGGCACCGGAGCCGGGACGCTCGCTACCAGGCGGGACATTCTCAATTACCTGGGCGACAAGAAGATCACGAAGGATGCAACGGGTCGGCTCCGGTGGGGTGATCGATATCTCTACCGGCCGGAGGCCAGCGGGCAGAAAGCATTTCTCTATGCGCGCGGCAAGCAGTTCAACCAATCCACCGAGGTCCGGATCGACCACTATCGGCAGCCGATCAAGGCCGGCGTGCGCGGCCTCGCTGCGCCCCTCGATGACTTTCACGGCTGGTCGAGCGCCTCCGCTCTTGGCAAGCTCGGCAAAGGACTCGGCGCAGCCGGCGCCGTCCTCACCGTCGCCGGTAATGCCGACACCTACTTCCGAGACGGCGTTCAAGCCACAGACTGGCCAGACTTCGCAGTCGATACCGGTGTCGACCTCGCGCACGCAGCCGTGTCCGCCGGTATCGGAGCAGCAGCCGGCTCGTTCTTCTTGCCTCCGCTCGGCACCGTCGTTGGAGCCGCAGTCGGGTTGATCGCGGGCGCTGTGATTGATGCTCCGGCGTGGAACGGGATCTCGCCGACGGATGCCGCCAAAGAAACAATCAAGAAGATCTACAGGTAAACAAAATGGGCCAGAAATCCGTCGAGGACGCGAACCGCACATACTTTCAGGCTTTGGCCACAAGTCGGGCATCGCTAGGACAGCTCCCGACTCTGGCGATCCTCATATTGGCGCTTCTGGGTGCTTTGAGCTACTTCTTCAACGCACCGAGTGCAGCTCAAGGCCACCAGGTACTGTGGCTCGTCCGCGACGTCAACATGATCCTCATCGGGATGAGCGCAGTTGTCTTGTTGATATCCGTATTCAGGAGACTGCTCTACCGGTTCCAGGCAATGTTCTCGACCGTTATGGCAGTCGCCGCGCTCGGGCTGGTTTACAGCGTGTGTCTGCTCCCACTTCCCTTGGTGACTTTCGTCGAAACCCAAGGGGAGAGAGAGTATCGCTCAGACATATTCGTCATTTTTGTTATAGCGGCTTCGGCGATCCTGGTTGGCGCAATCGTGGTTCACGCGCTGATGTTGAGGCATCGGTTGCGGGTAGGGCATTCGGAGGAGCGCACGATTGGCAACTTCGTGGCCGTGTCCCGATCGAACAGGTCGAAGATCGTGTGGATCACTTTCGGTCTGGTGGCGGTAGTACCGAACGTGCTGACGTCGGGTCAGTACCTGGCGAACTCCCTTGGGGCGATCGGGCTCATCTTCTTCGCGTGTGTGACGCCGAGTCTTCCGGTGGAGTTCGCGTATCTTGCCTATCTCAAGTCCAAGGATCGCGCCTACTGGGAGGCCCGACCTCCGCGGCTTCCGAAGGATGAGCGTCGCAGGTTGGCCAGGAAGACCGCGATGTGGGTGTTCGGGATCGCGGTCGCCCTTGCGCTGTTCTGGGTCTTCGCCAAGAACTTCTCTGCGGGTGTTTAGCAATGGAGCGATCTCGGTACTGCACGCACCGTCCTCGCGCATCGTGGACACCTACTTCCGCGACGGCGTGCAGGAGAACGACATCCAGGATTTTGCGGTGGGCACCGGCGTCGACCTCGCGAGCGCAGCAGCGTCGACCGGCGTAGGGGCAGCGTTCGGCTCACTCTTCCTGCCGCCACTCGGCACCGTTGTGGGAGCGGGCGTCGGATTGCTTGTGGGTGTTGCGCTGAATTTTCCGTGGATCGAGGGCGACTCCCCGACGGGGCTCGCAAAACAAGTCATCAGGAAGGCATATCGGTGACCGCAAAGGCGATGAACAGTGCATCTGTTCGGGATGCGAATCGCATCTATTTTCAGGCTCTGGCCAACTCTCGGGCCTCCCTGGGCAACCTCTCGGTGCTTCCAGTTCTCATCATGTTTCTGGTCGGCATCGTCACCTTCGGACTGAGTCTGCTGAGCGCAGACGAAGGTCGTGAAGTCTTGTCATTTGTTCGTGATGTCAATGTGGTCATCATCGCAATAAGTGCGCTGTTCATGGCGCTTTCGGTATTCAGAAAGCTGCTCTACAAGTTCCAAGTCTTCTTCTCGGTCGCCTTGGCGGGCATGGCACTAGGCCTCGTATACGGCGTGTGTTTGCTCACCGTCCCGCTGGTGGCATTCGTCAACGTGCCCGACAAGAGAGTCTCGACAGTGTTGTTCGCCGTTACCGGCTCCGTCGGTCTCGGCGTCGTGGCCGCGGCGGTCGTGGTTCACGCGCTGATGTTGAGGCATCGGTTGCGGGTAGGGCATTCGGAGGAGCGCACGATTGGCAACTTCGTGGCCGTGTCCCGGTCGAACAGGTCGAAGATCGTGTGGATCACTTTCGGTCTGGTGGCGGTAGTGCCGAACGTGCTGACCTCGGGCCAGTACCTGGCGAACTCCCTTGGGGCGCTGGGGCTCATCTTCTTCGCGTGCGTAACGCCGAGTCTTCCGGTGGAGTTCGCGTATCTTGCCTATCTCAAGTCCAAGGATCGCGCCTATTGGGAGGCCCGACCTCCGCGGCTTCCGAAGGATGAGCGTCGCAGGTTGGCCAGGAAGACCGCGATGTGGGTGTTCGGGATCGCGGTCGCCCTTGCGCTGTTCTGGGTCTTCGCCAAGAACTTCTCTGCAGGTGTTTAGCAATGGAGAGGGAAGCAACGTCGCGCTTGAAGCTGAGGCGTCGCACGCTGAGTTTGCACAATGTGGTCAGTTTGACCCTCAACCTCCAAGACGCCGACCAGCTGCTCGAGATCATTGACGGAACGGTCGACGAATTCCGACGCGCGCTGGTCCGGAACGGCTATTACGTGACAGGGCCAACGGTGTTTCGCGCCCTACCCGATTCACGGGACTTCACGCTCATGACCACCCTGGGCAATCGGATGAACCTGGTGGGGGCCCACGGCACCGGCTTCGAGTTCAATGAGCGACTCACTCTCGACACCGACTACTTCTACCGGCACGTGGACATCGATGAGCCGGTGCCCTACGACGACATCGAGAGGATGCTGCAGGAAGCCGGATTGACAGTGCAGACGATTTACCATGTGATCCTCGACGTCTATGGCGAGACCATGCTCGATCTGTACATCGAAGCGGTCGAGCGGTGACGGAGAACACCTGGCAGCTCGCGGCGTTCGGCAAGAGGCTGGCCTACCAAAACGTCCTGAGTTCCCGTGCGACGTTCCATTACAGCGAGCTCGGTGAACGGTTCGGAGAGTTTACCTCCGCCATCACGCAGAACGGATACGACCCGAAGGGACCCCTCTTCTACAGCCTCAACAACGTTCCGTTGGACGAGATGGTCGACATTGAGATGTTCCTCCCGATTCGTCAAGACTCCGTCCAACCCGAAGAAGGGCTCCTCTTCCACTCGTACTTCGACGTCTCGCCACTGCTCAGCGGCATGGTCACCGGCGACTTCGAGGTTCAGGCCGAACACGTCTACGCGCAACTCTTGGCGACCTTGGACGTGAACGGACTGCAGCAGAACACCCCCTTCTATCATCTGGTCCGCAACGACATCGCGCCTTACGTCTCCGTTCTAGTCGGGTACTCGAAGCGCTGAGTGTCGCAGCGGAGCGCTAGGTCTGCCAAGCCTCAAGCGGTGTGAACCTGCCCGAGCACGCCGCCTCAGGCGCCCCTGCGGGTGCGGAAGGTCCGCGCCAGCACCATGACGAGCGCACCGGACAGCAGCCCGGTGGCGAAGACGATCAGCCACGCAGGGTCGAAAGAGGCCGGGCCGACGACGCGGGCCGGCGTGATGTCTTTCGCAGCGATGGGGGCCGAGAAGAAGTCCTGGATCTTGCCGAGATCGGCACCCGGTGTCCTGGCATTCGCCAGCACCGTCGAGAAGTTGCGGTAGAACTGCTCGTTCTTCCTCAGGCCGGTGTTCCCGTTCGTCAGCAGCTCAGCGACCCCGGCCCGGATCCTCGAAGCGTCGCTGTAGGTGACATCGGCGCCTCGCAGCAGCGCGTCGAATTGAGCGAGATTGTCCGGCACGGCCGTTGCGCTGCCCGCGATCCTGCTGCTCGTGTCTGCGGATTGCGTCACCAGGTCGGCGAGGTTCCGGTGCAACTCGTCACTGGTGTCGATATAGAGGTTCGGGTCGTCGGGTCGGAAGCTCTCCCAGTCTTTGATCTCGAGACTCCGGACCGCGCTTGCGTAGAAGTTCGCGCCCCTGAGGGCAGCGACGACGTCGGCGAACCCGGTGTCCACGCTCGCCAACGCGGAATCGAATTGCGGAGCAGTTGGCGCGTCGAACGGTAAGGAACCCCGAACCTTCTTGAGCGCCTTGATGTCCGCCTTCAGCGTCTGCAGCACAGCAGGATCCACGAGCGGGGTAGCAGGCTCGGAGGGACCGCCCGAGCCTTCGGTACCGCTCGGATACGCGAGGGGCTTCAAGACCGCTGCAAGCCCTTCGAGGTTCGCGATCCTGGTCGCGAGGTCATCACGAAGTGCGGTGGCGTTCGCGTCCAGGGCGTCGACGGCGGCGGAGTGCTCGGCGGAGTAGAGGGCCATCGCTTGTCGCAGCGATCCGAGTGCGGTGGCCAGACTCGGTGGCACGGTTCCCTCGGGGGTCAGGCAGGCCTCCGGGTCGTCGTTCACACCGACCCCATCGAGCGCGCACAGGGTCGTGTTCCTCAAGCCGTCGAACTGCATCCCGTAGAAGGTGCGATCCGAGACGGCCTGACCGGCGATGCCCGAGTTGCTGTTCGTCACGTTGAGGCGTGCGATCTCCTGCTGGCGGAGCGCGTACGCGTCGAGAAGAGGCAGCTGATCGCGAAAAGCGCCACTGGTTGCGGTGAGCGTGCTGGTGACCGACTCGGTGAAGGCGTTCCGCGCCTCGACGGTCGCCGCGTCGATGCCCTTCAGTGCTGTGGCGCTCGCCACAAATGCCTCGAAATTCGGGATCGTCCTCGAGAAGGGCTCATCCACGTCCGACGACAAAGCGGTGATCAGTGCTCCCTGGTTGCCCAGCGCTGCGTTCATCTGGCCGTCGGCCTGTGCGATGTTGCCAGCGACCGACGCGTAGTACATCGTCACGACACTCTTGTTGAACCCCTGCACGATGCCGGTGACCTTGCTCGTCAGCAGCCGGTCCGAGGGCTCGTCGGCCTGACGCCGCACCTTGAACTCGACGGTCGCCCTCGTCGGGTCGACCTCCTGGAGGGTCAGGAGGTCGCGTGAGAACGACTGCGGAATGTAGATCACGGCGTCGAGAGAGGCGTCTTTGTAGGCCTTCTCGGCGACCGGCCGCGAGAGCACCGACCAGTTGTACTCCGTGTCCTTCGAGACTCGGTCGACGAAGTTCGCGCCGAAGGTGTACGAGGTGCCGTTGAAGTCGGCCGCGAGGTCCTCGTTGACGAGAGCGATTCGGGGCGCGGAGAGCGGGCCGCTCCGAGACAGTTCGCCGTTCACGGCAAGGAAGCCGAGGGCCAGCACGGTGACCAGCAGGATCGCGGACGCCGAGCGCGCGAGCTTCGTCGCGCGCGTCGCGCGGGTCGTGCCACTCCTGCGCTCCGTGCCACTCCTGCGCTCCGTGCCGTTCCTGCGCTTCGTGCCCCGAAACAGGCGTGCCATGATGAATCCCCCCGGTCGCCAAGCCTTGAGTGATCATTCTAGAACATCAGTCGGTTGCCGGTGGGATGCCCAGCCTCGCGTGGGCCGCGGAGCCGATGCGGGACGCTTGCTGCGCCTCCCGGGCCCGCCGTACCATGAGGTGTCTGAATGAGAACGCCTTGTTCTGATATCGAACAGCAACCGCACGATGAAGTGAGGTCCCCCGTGCAGTTCCACCACCACGGCTACGTCTCCGGAGACCCGAGGGTCCAACCCCCGGCAGGCACCGGTATCGACCGGCCCGCCGAGCTCCCCGACACGATGGACGTCCTCATCGTCGGGACGGGACCCGCGGGCATGATCGCCGCCGCCCAGCTCGCGCAGTTCCCCTCGGTCCACACGCGGATCATCGATCGCCGGCCCGGGAGGCTCGAGATCGGCCAGGCGGACGGCATCCAGGCGCGCAGCGTCGAGACCTTCCAGGCCTTCGGGTTCGCGGAGCGGATCACCGCCGAGGCCTACCGGATCACCGAGATGGCGTTCTGGAAACCGGACCCCGCCGACCCCTCCCGCATCGTCCGGACCGCCCGGCCCGCCGACGACCCGACGGGCGTGAGCGAGTTCCCGCACCTCCTCGTCAACCAGGCGCGCGTGCTCGACTACTTCGCCGAGTGTGCCGCCAACGCACCGACGCGCCTGCGGCCCGACTACGGCTGGGAGTTCGTCCGCCTCGAGGTCGACGATGCCGCCGAGTACCCGGTCTCCGTGACGCTGCGGCGGATCGAGGATGCGGGCGGCGCCGAGCGCGTCGTGCGTGCGAAGTACGTCGTCGGAGCCGACGGCGCCCGCAGCAAGGTCCGCGAGGCGATCGGCTGCCACCTCGCCGGCGATCAGGCGAACCACGCGTGGGGCGTCATGGACGTGCTGGCGGTCACCGACTTCCCGGACATCCGCACCAAGTGCTCGATCCAGTCGGAGGCCGGAAACATCCTCCTGATCCCGCGCGAGGGCGGCTACCTCTTCCGGATGTACGTCGACCTGGGGGAGGTGCGCCCCGAGGACCACGGGGCCGTCCGGGCGACGACGATCGACCAGATCATCGCGCGGGCCAACGAGATCCTCCACCCGTACACGCTCGACGTCCGCGACGTCGCCTGGCACAGCGTCTACGAGGTCGGCCACCGCCTGACCGACCGGTTCGACGACGTGCTGCCGGCCGACCTCGGCCGCCGCACGCCCCGCATCTTCATCACGGGCGACGCCTGCCACACGCACAGCGCGAAAGCCGGCCAGGGCATGAACGTCTCGATGCAGGACGGCTTCAACATCGGCTGGAAGCTCGGCCATGTGCTCGACGGCCGCAGCCCGGAGGCGCTGCTCGCCACGTACTCGGCCGAGCGCCAGGTCGTCGCGAAGGAGCTGATCGACTTCGACAAGCAGTGGTCGACCCTCATGGCGAAGAAGCCGGAGGAGTTCGCGAGCCCGACGGAGCTCGAAGACTTCTACGTCCGCACTGCAGAATTCCCCGCCGGCTTCATGACGCAGTACTCGCCGTCGCTGATCGTCGCCGAGGCGGAGCACCAGGCGCTCGCGACCGGGTTCCCGATCGGCAAGCGGTTCAAATCGGCGCCCGTCGAGCGCGTCTGCGACGGCAACCCGGTCCACCTCGGCCACCACGCCAGGGCCGACGGCCGATGGCGGATCTACGTGTTCGCCGACGCTGCGCGGGCCGGCGAGGCGTCGGCCGTGCGGGACTTCGCCGACTGGCTCACCGCCTCCCCGGAGTCGCCTCTCGCCGCGACGCCGGCCGGGCTCGACCCGGATGCGTGGTTCGACGTGAAGGTCGTGTACCAGCAGGACCACACGGGCGTCGACATCGGAGCGGTGCCGGAGGCGTTCCTCCCGCGGGTCGGGCCGTTCGAGCTCATCGACTACGAGAAGGTGTACGCCGCGGACCCGGAGCACGACATCTTCGTGGAGCGCGGCATCGACCGCGGCGGAGCGATCGTCGTTGTGCGGCCGGACCAATATGTGGCGGACGTCCTGCCGCTCCGCGCGACGGACGAGCTCGCGGCGTTCTTCCGGCCGGTGCTTGCGGTGTCCGTCTCGGCTTGAGACCGCGCCAAGCGGCCCTACACCTGCGCGCCGAGCTTGAACCCGCGCGGCTGCTCCTCCTTGCGGGTGTACGAGAACCCGTCGGCGCCGATGGTGACCTCCATCTCGGAGTCGTCGGTGCGCGTGGTGAGCGGTTGCGGGTTGCCGTCGAGGTCGAGGACGGTCGAGGCCTCGGTGTACCAGGAGGGGACGACCGGGTTGCCCCACCAGTCGCGGCGCTGGTTGTCGTGCACATCCCACGTGACGACGGGGTTGTCCGGGTCGCCGGTGTAGTAGTCCTGCGTGTAGATCTCGATGCGGTGGCCGTCTGGGTCGCGCAGGTAGAGGTAGAACGCGTTCGAGACGCCGTGGCGCCCGGGCCCGCGCTCGATGCAGTCGGAGCGACGGAGCGCGCCGAGCTTGTCGCAGATGGCGATGATGTTGTGCTTCTCGTGCGTGGCGAAGGCGATGTGGTGCATGCGCGGCCCGTCGCCTCCGGTCATGGCGGTGTCGTGGACGGTCGGCTTGCGGCGCATCCACGCGGCATACGTCGTGCCGGCTTCGTCCTGGATGTCCTCCGTGACGCGGAAGCCGAGGTCCTCCATGTACTTCACGGCACGCGGCACGTCAGGCGTCACCTGGTTGAAGTGGTCGAGGCGTACCAGGGCGCCCGGCGTGTACAGGTCGTAGCGCCAGGCGAGGCGCTCGACGTGCTGCACGTCGTAGAAGAACTCGTACGGGAAGCCGAGCGGGTCCTCCACGCGGACGGAGTCGCCGATGCCCTTCGTGAAGCCGGAGGCGCGGCGTTCGACCCGGCAGCCCAGCTCGGTGTAGAACGCGACGGCTCGGTCGAGGTCCTCGGGTGTCCGGACCCGGTACGAGAAGGCCGCGACCGCGGGCGCCGGGCCTTTGCGCAGCACGAGGTTGTGGTGGATGAACTCCTCGAACGAGCGCAGGTAGACCGCGTTCTCGTCCTCCTCGGTCACCACCAGCCCAAGGACGTCCACATAGAACTCGCGGCTCGCGGCCAAGTCGGTGACGACCAGCTCCATGGAGGCGCAGCGCACGATGTCGGGCGGTGTCGCCTTCGGGGTCGGAATGGGATCGGTCGGCGCCGGGATCGGGTCGCTGTCGGTCACGGTGGGCTCCGGGGAGTCGGGGGTGATGGTCATGGTGAGCTTCCTCTTCGTCGAGTGGTCTGCGGGCGTGGCGGCGATCCGCCGCCGTGTCACTGCCGGGTCACGCGTCCCCTGCGTCCTCGGCGGCCTCGGCGGCCTCCTCGGGCTGATGGACGGTGGCGCCGAACCGGGCGGTGTGGACCGCTCCGAGGGTGATGTGGACGGCCTGCTGGTCGGTGTAGAAGTCGATCGAGCGGTAGCCGCCCTCGTGCCCGAGTCCGGACGCCTTGACGCCGCCGAACGGGGTACGGAGGTCGCGAACGTTGTGCGAGTTCAGCCAGACCATCCCCGCCTCCACGCTCTGCGCGAAGGTGTGGGCGCGGGTGAGGTCGCTGGTCCAGATGTAGGCGGCGAGCCCGTAGCGGACGCCGTTGGCGAGCTCGAGCGCCTCCTCGTCGGTGTCGAACGGGGTGATGGCGACGACCGGGCCGAAGATCTCCTCCTGGAAGATCCGTGCGTCGGGTGCGACGTCGGCGAACACCGTCGGCGCGACGTAGTTGCCGGTCGGCAGCCCCTCCGGTCGGCCGCCGCCGGCCAGGAGTCGTCCCTCCTGCTTGCCGAGCTCGACGTAGCTCATCACCTTCTCGTGGTGCTCGGGGTGCACCAGCGCACCGACCTCGGTCTTCGGGTCGTGGGGGTCGCCGACCACGATGTTCTTCGCGCGCTCCGCGTAGCGCTCGCAGAACTCGTCGTAGATCGCCCGCTCGACCAGGATGCGCGACCCGGCGGTGCAGCGCTCGCCGTTCAGCGAGAACACGCCGAACAAGGTCGAATCGATCGCAGCCTCCAGGTCGGCGTCGGCGAAGACGACGGCCGGCGACTTGCCGCCGAGCTCCATCGACAGGCCCTTCAGGAACGGCGCCGCGTTGGCGAAGATGATCTGCCCGGTGCGGCTCTCGCCAGTGAAGGAGATGAGCGGGACATCCGGGTGCTTCACGAGCGCGTCGCCCGCCTCCTCGCCGAGGCCGTTGACGAGGTTGAACACGCCGTCGGGGAGGCCCGCGTCGCGGAAGATCCCCGCCCAGAGCGAGGCCGACAGGGGCGTGAACTCGGCGGGCTTGAGCACGACGGTGCACCCGGAGGCGAGGGCCGGCGCCAGCTTCCAGCTCTCCAGCATGAAAGGCGTGTTCCACGGCGTGATGAGCCCGGCGACGCCGATCGGCTTGCGGTTCACGTAGTTGAGCTGGCTCCCCGGCACCTTGTACGCGTCATCGGACTGGGCCACGATCAGGTCGGCGAAGAAGCGGAAGTTCTCGGCCGCACGCTGCGCCTGCCCGAGCGCCTGGGTGATGGGGAGGCCGGTGTCGAACGTCTCGAGCTCCGCGAGCCGGGCGTCCTGCGCCTCCACCGCGTCGGCGATCCGGTTGAGCACCCGGGCGCGCTCGCGCGGCTTCATCCGCGGCCACGGGCCCTCCTTGAAGGCGCGGGTCGCCGCCGCGACGGCCAGGTCGATGTCCTCCCTCTGCCCCGCGGCGGCGGTGACATAGGTCTCGTTCGACACCGGGTCGAGCACGTCGAAGGTCCGGCCCGAGACGCTGTCGACGAACTCCCCGTCGATGAAGTGCTGGATGGTGCCGGGGAGGTTCTCGGGGACGTGGTGGGTGGGCTCTGCGTGCTGCGTCATCGCGTGCTCCTGTCGGTCGTGCGGTCGTGAGGTCTGTGGGATCAGCGGTGATCGTCGCCGTCGCGGCCGGACTCGGCCGCCTGGGCGCGATGGAGGGCGTCGAGCGTCGCCAGCCGGTGGTTCCGGGCGGCGAGCTCGATCTCGAGGGCATCGGCCTCAGACTCGATCAGCTGGAGGATGTGCTCGTGCTCGTCGACGGACTCGCGGGCGCGACCGGGCACGAAGGCGAAAGTCGAGTCGCGGAGGACAGTGAGCCGGTTCCACCCGCGGTGGACGAGGTCGAGGATGTGCGGGTTCGGGCACTCCTCGAAGAGCACCGAGTGGAACTCCTGGTTGAGCTGGGTGAACCGGTGCGGGACGAAGTCGTCGAGGCACGCGACCAGCTCCCGGTTGATGAGGCGGGCGCGATGGAGTTGGTCCCCGGTGAGCAGGGGAGCCGACAGGCGGGTGGCCGCTCCCTCGACGAGCGCCAGCGTCTCCATCGTGTACGTGTACTCGGCCTCGTGGAGGAGCGCGACCTGCGCGCCGACGTTCTTCTCGAACGTGACGAGACCCTCCGCCTCCAGCCGCCGGATCGCCTCCCGGACGGGGACGACGCTGACGCCGAGCTCGCCGGCGATCTGGCCGAGCACCAGCCGGAGACCGGAGCCGTACCGGCCGTCGTCGATGCGCGCCCGGATGAACTCGTACGCGAGCTGCGACTTGCTCGGCGTCGCCGCGGGGCCGGTTCCCGGGCCGGCAGCGGCCGCGCTCACTGCTGTTCCCGCCACGCGCGGTACCTCTCCGTCCACGCCTCGTTCATCGGGAAGAGTCCGTCGATCTTCTCTCCGGCTGCCACCTGCTCGGCGACGTACTCCTCCTCGCGCTCCTGCTCGATGGCGGCCGCCGCCACCTCGGCGACGAGGGCGATCGGGATGACCACGAGCCCGTCGTCGTCGCCGACGATGACGTCGCCCGGCAGCACCGTGGCACCGCCGCACGCGATGGCGACGTCCGCCTCCCAAGGCACGTGCCGCCTCCCCAGGACCGCGGGGTGCGCGCCGCCGTGGTAGGTCGGGATGTCGAGGGAGGCGACCGCCGCGATATCCCGGACGCCGCCGTCGGTGACGATCCCCGCCGCGCCGCGCACCTGGGCGCGCAGCGCGAGGACGTCGCCCACGGTCCCGCTCCCGCGCTCGCCCCGTGCCTCGATCACGACGACCTCCCCTTCGCCCACCGCGTCGATGGCGCGCTTCTGGGCGTTGTAGCCGCCGCCGTGCGAGGCGAACAGGTCTTCACGGTTGGGGAGGTACCGGAGCGTCTTCGCCGTCCCGACGAGTTTCGTGCCGGGCTTGGTGGAGGTCAGACCGTCAATGCTCACGTTGTCGAGACCGCGCTTGCGCAGTTGCGAGCTCAGGGTGGCCGTGGTCACGGTCGCGAGCTGCGCCCGCACCTCCTGAGTCAACGACGGGCCGTCAGCGGCCGGTGTGCCGTAGGCCTCCGCCCGCTGCGTCTCGTCGATGCTCGGCTTCGCACCGAAGTCGCCGAACGTGAGGGTGCCCTGCGTGATCCGCGTCACCAGCCTCCCGGAACTCGGAGCGCCGGGAGCGCTGGGCGCATCGACCTCGACCTCCACTGTCTGGCCGGGTTCCACGACGGTGGAACCCGCCGGGGTCCCGGTGAGGATGATGTCCCCGGGCTCGAGCGTCATCAGCTGCGACAGGTCGGCGACGAGCCGCCCGAACGGGAAGAGCAGCTCTTCCGTCGTCGCCTCCTGCACGAGCCGTCCGTCGACCCAGGTGCGGATGCGCAAGGACGCCGGGTCGATTTCTGCGACCGGGATGAGGCCGGGCCCGAGGGGGGTGAAGCCGTCGCCCCCCTTCGACCGCACGTTGGAGCCGCGGTCGGCCGCGCGGAGATCGTAGAGCCCGAAGTCGTTCGCGGCCGTCACCGCCTCGACGGCGGCCCAGCCCTCCTCGGGCGCGACCCTGCGGGTGGGTCTCCCGATGATCAGGGCGATCTCGCCCTCGAACGCCAGGAGCTCGGTCCCCGCCGGCCGCTCCAGCTCGGAGCCCGAGACCGCCAGCGACGACGACGGTTTGAAGAAGTAAGACGGCTGGGCCGGGGTGCGCCCGCGCTGCTCGGCGCGCGATCGGTAGTTGAGGTGCACCGCGATGATCTTGCCGGGACGGATAGCCGACCCGGACAGGGGGAACTCGCTCATCTCGTTCTCCTCAGTAGCTCGCGGGCGCAGCGGCCGCAGGGTCGTCGCCGATGAACCGGATCGCGAGCCCCTCGGAGGCGCGGGCGAGCAGCGTCACGTCCGACCCGACCAGGAGGTAGGCGGCGCCGGCCCCGGCGTACCGGTCGGCGGTGGCGGGGTCGAACGCGTTGACGCCGACCGGGACTCCTGCCTCCCGTCCGGCCGCTATCACGCGCTCGACCGCCGCGGCCACCTCCGGGTGGTTCTGCTGCCCGAGGAGCCCGAGGGAGGCTGCCAGGTCGGCCGGTCCGACGAGCAGGGCGTCGACCCCGGGGACGGCGGCGATCTCGGCGGCCGCGTCGAGTCCCTCCACCGTCTCGATCTGGACCGTGAGCGAGACGAGCTCGGAGGCGCGGGCCAGGTAGTCGGGGATGCGGCTCCAGCGCGAGGAGCGCGCCAGCGCGCTGCCCACTCCGCGCACGCCGGCCGGCGGGTAGCGGACGGCGCGCACCATCGCCTGCGCCTGCTCGGCGCTGTCGACCATCGGCACGAGGATGTTCTGGGCGCCGAGGTCGAGGAGCTGTTTGATCACGACCGTGTCGCCGATCGGCGCGCGGACGACGGGGGTGACCGGGTAGGCGGCGACCGCCTGCAGCTGCGCGAGGACGGACTCGAGTCCGACGGGGGAGTGCTCACCGTCGATGAGGACGATGTCGAGGCCGCTCCCGGCGCAGATCTCGGCGACGAGGGGGCTGCCGGAGCAGGACCAGATGCCGAACAGGGGCCGGTCGGCTTCGCCGAGGCGGTCGGCGAGGGTGGGTGGCGGGGTCAGCTGAATCGGCATGTGACGGCTCCCAGGGTTCCGTAGTCGGCGTGGACGGTGTCGCCGGGGTGCACCCACATCGGGCGTGTGAACGAGCCGGCCAGGATGGTGTCCCCGGCCTCCAGGCGGGTGCCGTGCGCGGCGAGTTTGTTCGCCAGCCAGGCGACGCCGTTCGCGGGGTGATCGAGCACGGCCGCGGCGACCCCGGACTCCTCGATGGTCTCGTTGCGGTAGAGCAGGGCGCCGACCCAGCGCAGGTCGACGGCGTCGGGGGCGACGGGGCGGCCGCCGATGACCATGGCGCCCATCGCGGCGTTGTCGGAGATCGTGTCGACGATCGTGCGCCCCTCCAGTTCGATCCGGGAGGAGAGGATCTCGAGCGCCGGGACGACGTAGGAGGTGGCGTCGAGCACGTCGAACAGGGTGACGTGCGGCCCCTCCAGCGGGGTGTCGAGCACGAAGGCGAGTTCGACCTCGACGCGCACGTTCGAGAACCGGTCGTGCTCGATCACCGCGCCGGTCTGGTAGACCATGTCGGCGAAGATCGCCCCGTAGTCCGGCTCGGTGATCCCGGTCGCCTGCTGCATCACCCGGGAGGTGAGCCCGATCTTCCGGCCGACCAGCCGCCTCCCGGCGGCCAGCCCGCGCTCGACCCAGACCCGCTGCACGGCGTAGGAGTCCTCCACCGTCATCCCCGGATGGCGGGCGGTGAGCAGCGGCACCGTCGTCCGGGCGCGCTCGGCGTCCGCCAACTCATCGGCGATCGCCTCGATGGTCATCCTGTCGAGCACCGGTGCTCCCTTCTGACGTTGCCGTGCGATCGTATATCATCCGTGCGCGGCAGGCCAGGGGCGGAGCTCAGACCCTGTCGGGCGCGCCCTCGGTGTCGATGCTCGCGGCGGTGACCTCGATGACGGCATCGTGCATCCCGTTGGCGTCGGCCCACGCTCGCGTGACCTCGAAGACGTCGCGGCACACGTGCGCGGCCGGTCGTTCCCCGTCGACGGCGAGGCGGATCGAGATGCGGGCCGGCGTCAGCGAGATGCCGTCTCCGGGTTCGGCGCCGAGCGCGGCCCCGAGCGCGGAACCGACCCGCTCCATCACGCCCCCGGCCGGGTACAAGCGCACCACGCCGGGTATGGCTCCCACCAGCGCCGCGAGCACGGACTCGGTCCCGGGTTCTGCGGTCGTCATGGGCGCTCCTCCTCATCCTGCGGCTCGTCGAACACGTCGGTGACCGTGACGTCGACCGAGCTGACGGTGAGCTCCGCGTGCCGTCCGAGCTCCGCGGCCACCGCCTCCCGGACCGCGGCTGCGACCGTCGCGAACGGCTCCCCGTACCGGACGGCGATCTCGACGTGCACGTCCACCGGAGCACTGAGGGTCCCGACGTCGCCGTCGAGGCGGCAGCGGCCCACGATGACGCCGTCGATGCCGTCCCCGACGCCGCGGATCAGCGCACGGACGGCGCCCTCCGTGAGGGCGAGATCCGCCGACGGATCAGGGTGCGCCACCGGGATCCGCCGTCCCGCCTTCACGTCGAGGCGGATGCCGTCGAGGATGCGCGCCACCCACCCGTCGTCGACCGGGTTCTGCTCGGCCTCGGCCGCCAGGGCTTCGGCCGTGGTCCGGCTGAGGCGCTCCAGCGAGGCGAGCGCGGCCCGGCACTCGGGCGAGTCGTCGATGCTCGGGTCGGCCGGCCGCCGTCCGCGCGCCAGGTAGTCGCTGAGCTCGTCGAGGGTGTGGCCGTCGATCAGCTCGTCGCCGGGGAGGAGGGGGTCGGTCATCGCCAGTCCTCCATCGCGTCGAGCAGTCTTCTCCGGCCTCGGGCGAGCTGTCCCCGGACAGTGGACGCCGGGATGCCGAGCTCCGCCGCGATCTCGTCGTAACTGTACTGTCCCACTTCGCGCAGCACCCAGCATCTCCTCTGCAGCTCCGGGAGGTCGTCGAGCGCCCGGCTCAGCGCCTCCCGGGCGGTGCGGACCTCGGCCAGATGCTCCGGTCCCTGCGTCGCGGGGGCGGGCGCCTCGACCTCCGTGATGTCCTCGTGCGGGCGCCGGGCCCTGATTCGGTCGATGCAGCGCCGGCTCAGGATCCGCATCAGCCACGCCTTCACCGCAGCGCCGGCCTCGAGCTCCCCGAGCCGGTCCCAGGCGGTGACGAACGTCTCCTGCACGACGTCGTCCGACTCGTAGGTCGACCCGAGCATCCGGGCCGCGTAGGCGCGCATGAGGGGCCCGTGCCTGCGGACGAGGACCTCGAAGGCGGCCGGGTCGCCGTCGGCCGCGCGGGCGGCGAGCGTGTCGTCGCTCGCCTCCTGCAGGGCACGCAGTTTCTGGGGGGTCACCGCGCCTCCCTCTCACCGCACCGACCACCTGCGACCATTCGTACTTCTGTTAGAACGGTTAGTAACTAGCTCGGCTAGATAAATCAGCGAATTCTCAGCTTTTCCGCGTGACGAACGCCCGCACCGGTCCGTCACAGATGTGCGGCTCACAGACGTGGGCCGGAAGGAACGGAAGGACGAACCATGGCGAACACCACCCCCTCGACCAGCCCCGCCCCGACCGAGCGGGCGCTCGGCAAGACGGTCATCAACGACGCCGTCGTCGCCAAGGTGGCCGGCATCGCGGCGCGCGAGGTCCCCGGGGTCCACGCGCTCGGCGGAGGCGCCGCTCGCGCCCTCGGCGCGCTCCGTGAGGCGGTCAACGCGACCGACCTCGGCCAGGGCGTCAGCGTGGAGGTCGGAGAGAAGCAGGTGGCGGCCGACGTGACCGTCGTCGCCGAGTACCCCGTCGCGCTCCAGAAGGTCGCCGCCGACGTGCGCGCGGCCATCGTGCAGGCCATCGAGCGGATCGTCGGGCTCGAGGTCACCGAGGTCAACGTCACGATCAACGACGTGCACGTGCCGAGCGACGACGACGAGCAGGAGGCCCGGGTCCAGTGACGAAGGCCAGCTACGGCGCACTGATCGGCGGCGCCCTCGCCGTCGTCTGGGCCGCGTTCGGCTTCTGGGTGTTCGTGGGCGTGGCCGCGGCCATGCTCGTCGGCGCCGCGGCGGCGCGGATCCTCGGCGGCGAGCTCGACCCGGCCCGGGTGGCCGACGCGCTGCGCGGCCGCCGCTCCTCCTCATGACCGGAGGTCGCGACCGGTTCCTGGGCGTGGCGCTCGAGCACCTCGCCCGGGCGGTCGCCGCCGACGAGCTCGGCGTCTTCCCGCGTGACGTCTCGGCCCGGGTGCGCGACGCCTCCGGTTCGCTGGCGGTCCGCGTGACCGCCCCGGTCGCCGTCCGCTCGCTCAGGGCAGCCCGAGTGGAGGCGGGTCCGGCCGAGCCGCTGGCCTCACGCTTGGCGGACGCGGCTGCGACCATCCGGGCGCGCCTCGGCGCGCTCACCGGCCTCGAGGTCACCCGCGTCGACGTGCGGGCCAGCGGAGCAGTCATCTCGGAGAGGAGGGTCCGATGACCCGGACCGGAGCGCGGATCGTTCGCCGCGAGACGCACTCGCCGCGCTCGGCGGCGGCCGTCGCGGTAGCTGCCGTGCTTCTCGCCGTGGTCGTCTGGCTGGCGGTGGAGGGGGTGCTCGCCCTGCTCGGGCTTCGCCCGGCGCTCCTGGCACCCCGCGCGCTGCTGACCGCGATCGCGGAAGCCCCGGGATGGCCCGCTCCCGCGCTCATCGCCACCGCGAGCGCGGCATCCCTGATCGCGGTCGTGCTCGTCGCGCTCGCGGTCTTCCCGGGGCGGCGGGCGCGTCGCCCCCTGGCGTCCGAACGGGCGCTCGTCGTGGCGGACGACGACATGCTCGCCTCCGCTCTCGCCCGCCGCGCAGCGAAGACGGCCGCAGTGGCACCTGACGCGGTGTCCGCATCCCTCGGGCGCCGGGCCTGCACGGTTCGCATCGTCCCCGTCAGCGGCCGGCGGGTCGACCGCGACGCCGTCCGCCGTGCGGTCGCGGAGGAGTTCGAGCGCTCCGGTGCGACCGAGCGGGTGCGGGTCAGCGTCCTCGTCTCGACGAAAGGAAAGGTGGGATCGTGAACGACACCAACCGCGCGCTGAACCGGACGGTCATCGCGGTGGCCGGGCTGATCGCGCTCGCCGTCGGCGTCGCCGCGGCACTGCTGCTGCTGGTCCCGGGTGCGGCCCGCCAGTGGACGCGCACCGCGCGAAACCTGGTCGCGGCCGCCGATGACGCCTTCGCACGTCCGTTGGGGCCGGGAACGGCCGTCAGCGCGACAGCGCTGGCCGCGCTCACGGCAGCGCTTGCGACGGCCGTGCTGCTCCTGGTCTTCATGCTTCGGCAAGGGGGAGGCGCGACCTCCACGGTCTTGCGGATGGAGACGGCCGACGGCGAGGTGCAGATCGACACCGCCGTCCCGGCCGCACTCCTCTCCGATGCGCTGGCGTCCGTGCCCGGAGTCGCGGGGATCGGGGTCGGCGCCTACCGGGTGCGCGGCGAGCGCGCCCTCAAGCTCACCGTCCGCTGCCGTCGCGGGGCCTCGCCCCGGGAAGTCGTGGACGCCATCGACGACGCCGTGCTGCGGCTGCATGCCGCGCTCGGTGCCACGCCGCCCGTGTTCGCCCAGCTGGTCGGCGGGTTCCGTGCCCGCCTCCGCTCGGCGGTGCGGGTCGACACCGCGACGGCCGCCCGGTCGTCGTGATCCAAGAAACACGAGATGGGAAGGACACAGCCATGAGTGCTGCCGACAAGATGAAGAACACCGCGCAGGAGCTGAAGGGCAAGGCCGAGGAGGCGATCGGCAAGCTCACCCACGACGACCAGAAGGTCGTCGAGGGCAAGGCCGACCAGGCCGCCGCGAAGGTCAAGAACGCGGGCGAGGACATCAAGGACGCCTTCACGGAGTGATCGCCGCGCCGTGGTCCGGCCGGTGCTTCCGGGACGCGGGTCGCCGTTCTGCAGGGATCGGCGACTCGCGTCGTCCGTCGGCTCGGCCGTCAGTGCAGGTCGGCGGCGATGGCGTCGGCCGCTGCCGTCAGCCGTGCGCCGATCGCCGCTGCGTCGACCGCCGACGAGACGAAGACCACGGCCAGCGCCGCCGGCGGCTGACCGCTCACCCGGAGGGGCACGGCGACAGACGCGAGGCCCGGGATGACCTCGTCGTGGCTGGTCGCGTAGCCGCGGTCGCGGGCGAGTGACGCCTCCTCGCGCGCGTGCTCACCGGGCAGCTGCCGCCACTGCGCGTCGGTGAGCATCGACTGGATCGCGATCCCGGGAGCGCCCGAGGCGAGCGGATGCCGGGTGCCCGGCCGCTGCGCCACGGTGGCGTGGGCGTGCGCCGGCTCGACGGTCACCAGCGTGACGACCTCGTGTCGGTCGAGCACGGCGACGAAGGCGGTCATCGTGAGCTCGTTCGCCACCGCGGTGAGCTGCGGGAGGGCGACGGCCTGCAGGTCGCGGGAGACCGACCGCGCCAGGCTGGCGAGCCGCGGACCGAGCTGCACGGAACCGGCGGCGTCGCGCACGACCAGGCCGTGGTCCTCCAGCGTGCGGAGGATCCGGTAGGCGATCGAGCGGTGGAGGCCGAGTCTCGCCGACAGTTCGGCGATGGTGAGCGGCTCGCCCGCGTCGGCCAGGATCTCGAGCGCGCGGATGCCGCGGGACAGCGTCTGCAGCGGGGAGGCGGAGGCCGCGTCGCTGCCGGGAGTCATGCGTTCGATTATAGAAGCGGGGGCACTCCGATCCGGTCCCGTCAATGGGGTCCCGAGCGCGCGCCGGCGACCCTAGCGTTGCGGCATGCCGACCTACACCGCCACCCGCCCGCTCGACGGCGACGCCGATCAGTACCTCGACTACGTGTCGCGTCCCGAGAACCTGCCCGCCTACTTCCCGCGCATGACGGAGGCCCACCAGCTCCCCGACGGCAAGGTGGAGACGACCGCCCGGGTCGACGCCGACCGGGACGGCCGGGACGAGACCGTCACCTCGGAGGCCGAATTCGACGTCGACCGCGCCGCGCGGGAGATCTCGTGGTCCGCGCCCGGTCCGCACGACTATCACGGGTCGCTGCGGATCACCGACGACGGCGTCGAGCTCACCATCCACACGACCCACGACGTCGACGGGATGCAGCACGCGCTCGACGATGCGCTGCAGACGATCGCCACCAACCTCCGAGAGCAGGCCTGACCCGTGCCAGAGACCCAGTACACCTTCGACAACCCGGTAGACCGCTACCCGGCGATCAAGCCGGACGAGAAACAGGTTCCCGAGCCCGGTCTGGAGAGCGACCTCCAGCCGCGCGCCGACCTCGGCGAGGACAGCTACGTCGGTTCCGGCCGCCTCGAGGGCCGCAAGGCGGTCGTGACCGGAGGCGACTCCGGCATCGGCGCCGCCACAGCCATCGCGTTCGCGCGCGAGGGCGCCGACGTCGCCCTCGTCTATCTCCCCGAGGAGGAAGAGGACGCGCAGCGCATCGCCGGTCTGATCCGCGATGCCGGCCGGACCGCCGTCACGATCCCCGGCGACCTCAAGCAGCGCGAGTTCAGCGACGAGATCGTCCGCCGCGCGCTCGACGAGCTCGGCGGGATCGACATCCTCGTCAACAACGCGGGCAAGCAGATTGCGACCGAGAGCCTGACCGACGTCCCGGACGACTAGTTCGACCACACGATGAAGACCAACATCTACGCGATGTTCTGGCTGACCCGCGCTGCTCTCCCGCACCTCCCCGTCGGCTCGGCGATCATCAACACCACGTCCATCCAGGCCTACCAGCCGAGCGAGACGCTCGTGGAGTACGCGACGACGAAGGCCGCGATCAACGCGTTCACCAAGGCCCTCGCGCAGCAGCTCGCGCCGAAGGGCGTCCGCGTCAACGCCGTCGCCCCGGGCCCGATCTGGACCCCGCTCCAGGTGAGCAAGGGGCAGCTGCCCGAGGCGATCCCCGAGTTCGGCCAGGAGACCCCGATCGGGCGCCCCGGCCAGCCGGCCGAGCTCGCCCCCGCGTACGTCTTCCTCGCCTCGCCCGAGTCGAGCTACGTCATCGGGGAGACGCTGGCGGTCACGGGAGGGATGCCGACGCCGTAAGGGCAAGGCTCGGCTCGCGTGCGGCCGCTCGGGCGCGACGAGCGGCCGAACCCGTATGCTTCGGAACGGAGTAGCCAATCGGGGTCCGCATCCCGCGTGAACTCGGGGAGGTCCGACGGTATGGGGAGGAGAACCCGGATGGGCGTGGCCAACCACGGCGACGGCCACGCAATGAGAATTCTCGCCCGGGGTCCGATCGGTCTCTATGCGGTGGCGGCAAGTGTGGGCGTTGTCGGCTTGCTCACCGGCGTGTCGAGTCTTCCCCTGGTCAGCGGCATTCTCGTTGTCGCTGTCATCTTCTTCGTCCTGTCGTTGACGGCTGCGTACTTCACGGTAAAAGGAGTCACGGGGCCGCCCGCATCAAGCGGCTTCATCGGCCAGCTCTTCGCCATGGGCTTCTGGCGTGGTTCCCGTGCTTTCCGAGTGACATTCGTGCTGCTCGGAACGATCGCGGCGCTCACGTTCTCCGCTGGAGCCGTCGTTTTGCCGCGCGGGACGACAGTTGAAAAGGTGGGAGACGCCTCCTACAGCGTCAACTCCGGTCACCGTCAGGTGTTGTCGTCGGCTGAGGCGCTGTACCTCCAAAGCGCGCAGCACATTCTTGTTCCGATAGGCCTCGCCCTTGTACTCAGCGTCTTTTCCGCAGGGCTGCTTCGCGGTGTTGCGGTTGCTCGACGCGAGCGAGCGGGTGGCCTCACGCGGGACATGTGGCAATGAGGAGAGCGCTCAGGCGCGCAGCACCGAGGGCCGGGGGAGACCCAGCTCTTCGAGGAGGTCGCCGAGCATGCGGTCGAGTTCGAAACCGGCCTGGGTGATCTTGTTGTTGCCGAAGGTCCGCAGGGAGGCGCTCGGTTGCTCGAAGGCCAGCACGGTGCGCCCGGCGCCCCGGGCGTGCAATTCGAGGCGCACCGGAGCGTAAAGCAGCGCGCCCGGATCATGCCGGAACATGCGCGCCATGACGCCGTACTCGCCGAGCAGGTACAGCGCGCTCGGGGTGTCGGCTCCCCCGACCTTCATGACCGGGGTGGGGTGCTCCTCCCAGAACCGGACGAGCCCGTGGATGCCCGGCCCGGCGAGCTCTGCGACGAGGCGGCGCCAGGGTGCGCCCTCGCGCATGAGCCCGCTCAGCAGCCTCCTGTCGACGGCCGGGACCTCCGCCTCCAGAGCCGAGCGGAGTCGCTCGAACGGCATCTCGGCCTCCAGCTCGATCCGGGAGGCGGTCACCGGCACGATGCGCTCGGTTGCGGGGAGGGCCATGCCTCCTATTCTCGCCTGCCGCAAAAGGAAGCCCCTCGACTCTCGAGGAGAGCCGAGGGGCGGGGTGGACACGGGACGGGTTACGCGGAGACCGCCTTCTGCCCGGTGTCGCGCGACGATTCCGTGGCCGACTCCACGGCGATCTTGCGCGGCTTGGCGCGCTCGGCGATCGGGATGACGACGGTGAGCACGCCGTTGTCGTAGCTGGCCGTGATGCGCTCGGCATCGACGTCGTCGCCGATGGTGAACTGCCGCAGGTAGGCGCCGTACGGTCGCTCCTGGACCAGCCAGCGGCTGCTCTCGTGCGAGCCCGCGGAGCGCTGGGCGCGGATCGTCAGCAGGTGGCCGTCGACGTCGACGTCGACCGAGCCGGGGTCGATGCCGGGGAGGTCCGCATGGAGGACGTACTCCGCGCCCTCGCGGAACAGGTCGATCGGCATCATGCGCGGCTGGCGGCTGGTGTCGAAGATGGTCTGGGCGATCCTGTCGAGCTGGCTGAAAGGATCGAACGACATGGCCATGGTGTGGGCTCCTTTCACTCGGATGCGTGTGTCTCTACTGGTCTTCTCGAGGAAGATCTACTGTGTTTGCAACAGATTTTTTACTCCAGACAATTGACAAAATCTCGCATTCCCAGCAAACTTTGAGGATGACGGATCGCGGCGAGGACACCCCGCTCTACAGCATCGCGGTCGCGGCCGAGCTCTCGGGTCTGACCGCCGCCGCGCTGCGTCTCTACGAGGAGAAGGGCCTGGTCGCGCCCGCTCGCACAGATGGCGGGACCCGCCGCTACAGCGAGGGGGACCTGTCGCGCCTCCGCGAGATCTCGCGCCTCCAGGAGGACGGCATCAACCTCGCCGGGATCGGGCGCGTCATCGAGCTGCAGGGCGAGAACGACGAGCTCCGCCGGCGCATCGACGACCTCGAGGCGCCCGCGGCGGCGGAGGAGTGATCGGGCGATGCGCTCAGAGGTCGTCGATCGAGCCGATAACGACCGGCACGCACTCGGTGAAGCGGTACCGCACGAGGTCGGGCCACTCGCTCGAATCCGCCAGGTCGAACACGTCCACGACGGCGGCACCGCCGATGTGGGAGGGGAGGCGCAGCTCGAACGGCGGTTCGCTGGTCCGCTCGAACTCGATCTCGAAGGCGATGTCGCCGCGTTCGAGGACGGCCAGGACGGTGTCCACGGCACCCCTCCCTCCGGTCCGGCCCGACGGGCGATGCTGCCGCGGGCGATGCGTCTTGCGGCCAGTAGTACTCCTGGCCGCGCCCGGAGCAACCCCTTGCCCCGCCGCTGGATCGGCGCGCCTAGACTGGGGCCGTCCGTCCGAGCCGCTCAGGAGGAGTCCGCCATGGGTACGATCAGCGTCCACGAGTTCGTGTCGCTCGACGGCGTCTTCGAGGACCCGAGCTGGACGGTCCCGTTCGGGTTCGACCCGGACATGGGCGAGGACATCGCGCGGCTCACCCGCTCGTCCGACGCGATCCTGCTCGGGCGTCGCACGTTCGAGATGTTCGCCCCGGCTTGGTCGGGCCGCACGGCCGACGACGACCCGGGCGCGCCCTTCTTCAACGACACCCCGAAGGCGGTGGTCTCGGGTAACCTCGACGACGCCGCGGCTGAGCGCACCTGGCGCAACTCGCGCTCGCTGGGCGCCTACGATGCGGGGCGCATCCGCGAGTTCAAGGACAGCGTCACGGGAGGGATCTACATCAGCGGCAGTGGGGCCCTCGTGCGCGCCCTCCTCGCCGACGGCCTCGTCGACGCCCTCCACCTCTTCGTGTACCCGCTCGTCCGCGGCACCGGTGCGCGGCTGTTCCCAGAGGGGAGCGCCGAGACGGTGCTCCGGCTCCGGCAGTACGACGCCTACGACAACGGCGTGCTGCATCTCATCTACTCGCGGGCGTGATCCCCTCACGGAGGTGATCACCGGATCCACCAGTTCGGATGTCGCCGGTCAGCGCTAGGTTTGTCACCTCACCAGAACACGAATCGGGAATCAACCGTGACCCTCCTCCGTCTATCGCTCCGTTATGCGCGCCCGTACTGGCGCTCGGTGAGCGCGGTCGTCGTCCTACAGCTGATCGCGACGCTGGCCGCCCTGTTCCTGCCGACCCTCAACGCCCAGATCATCGACAAGGGCGTCCTCCGCGGTGACACCGACTTCATCTGGCGGACCGGGGGCCTCATGCTCATCGTCTGCTTCGGCCAGGTGGCTGCTGCGATCACGGCCACCTACTTCGGTGCCCGCGCCTCCATGTCGACGGGCCGCGACCTGCGTCGCGCCTTCTACCGCAAGGTCGACGACCTCCCGGCCCTCGACCTCGCGCGGTGGGGCATGCCCACTCTCATCACCCGCAACACGAACGACGTGCAGCAGGTGCAGATGCTGCTCCTCATGACTCTGAACTTCATGGTGTCGACGCCGATCATGTGCGTGGCGGGCATCATCCTCGCCGTACAGGTCGACGCCGGGCTCTCGTGGCTGATCTGGGTCTCGGTCGCGGTCCTCTTCGTCGTCGTCGGCGTCCTCGTCGCCCTGCTCCTCCCGATGTTCCGCGAGATGCAGAGCCGGATCGACGGCGTCAACGGCGTCATCCGCGAGCAGATCGTCGGCATCCGCGTGATCCGCGCGTTCGTCCGCGAGAAGTTCGAGACCGGCCGCTACGACGACGCCAACGCCGCGCTCACGCGCATCTCGGTGCGGGTGGGGAACATCTTCGTCCTGATGTTCCCCGTGATCATGCTCATCCTCAATGCCGCAACGGCCGCGGTGCTGTGGTTCGGCGCGGAGCGCGTCAACACCGGCGAGATCCAGATCGGTGCGCTCACCGCCTTCCTGCAATACCTCCTCCAGATCCTCGTCGCGGTCATGATGGGCGTCTTCATGGCGATGATGATCCCGCGGGCGATGGTGTGCGCCGAGCGCATCGACGAGGTCCTCGGAGCTGTCCCGTCGCACCGGGGGGCCGACGCGGCGGCAGCGCTTCCGGCCGGCGGCCGCGTGCAGGTCGAGGGCGTCACCTTCGGCTATCCCGGTGCCGAGAAGCCGGTCCTGAACGACGTCACCTTCGCCGCCGAGCCCGGCCAGGTGACCGCCATCGTCGGGTCGACCGGTTCCGGCAAGAGCACGCTCGTCTCCGTCATCGCCGATCTCTTCACGCCCCAGCAGGGCCGGGTGCGGATCGGCGGTGTCCCCGTCGACGCGCTGACCCGCGAGCAGCTCTCCGGCGTGCTGGGTCTGGTGCCGCAGCGGCCCTACCTCTTCTCGGGCACGATCGCCTCCAATCTCCGCTTCGGCCGGCCCGACGCGACCGACGCCGAACTGTGGGAGGCGCTCCGCGTCGCCCAGGCCGACGGCTTCGTCCGCGCGAAGGAGAACGGCCTCGACGAGAGGATCGCCCAGGGCGGCACCAACGTCTCGGGCGGCCAGCGCCAGCGGCTGTGCATCGCGCGCGCTCTGGTCGCGCGTCCGAAGGTGTTCCTGTTCGACGACTCGTTCTCGGCGCTCGACGTCGCCACCGACGCCCGGCTGAGACGCGCCCTCGCACAATCCACCGGCGACGCCACGGTGATCGTCGTCGCGCAGCGCGTCTCCACCATCCGTGAGGCCGACCGGATCATCGTCATGGACGACGGCCGCGTCGTCGGCAGCGGCACGCACGACGAGCTGCTCGAGACCAACGAGACCTACCGCGAGATCGTCGAATCGCAGCTGAGCCTGGAGGTGGCCTGAGATGACCCGGACCGACCAGCGCAAGAACCGACGTCGCCCCGCCGAGGAGCCGACCGCCACCGCGATCGTCCTCGACGAGCTCGAGGAGGAGTACGACTTCACGCCGGGCGAGTCCGACGGTGACATGTTCGGCGGAGCCCCCGCCAAGAAGGCGCAGCACTTCTGGCCCTCCTTCGGTCGTCTGCTCGGCCTCCTCCGGCCCGAATGGCTCGGGATGGTCTTCGTGACGCTGCTCACGGTGGTCTCGGTCGCCCTCGTGGTGATCGCGCCGAAGCTGCTGGGTCAGGCCACCGACATCATCGTGCAGGGCTTCACGAGCTCCGCACAGGGCGGAGCCGGCATCGATTTCGTCGCCCTCGGGCGTCTCCTCATGATCGTTCTCGCCTTCTACATCGCTGCGTCGCTGCTCCAGTGGTGGCAGGGCTACCTGCTGAACGGGCTGGTGATGCGGGTGGTCTACCACCTGCGCGAGTCGGTGGAGGCGAAGCTCAACCGCCTCCCCCTGAGCTACTTCGACACGCGTCAGCGCGGCGACCTCATGTCGCGGGTGACCAACGACGTCGACAACATCCAGACCGCGCTGCAGCAGGCGTTCTCGCAGCTCATCCAGTCGGTGCTGACCGTCCTCGGCATCGGGATCATGATGTTCATCGTGTCGTGGCAGCTCGCCCTGATCGCGCTGATCTCCATTCCGCTCTCCGGCATCATCGCCGGCGTGATCGGCTCCCGCTCGCAGAAGCTGTTCAAAGCGCAGTGGGCTTCGACCGGCGCGCTCAACGGGCACATCGAGGAGTCGTACTCCGGCCTCGACCTCGTGCGCTCGTTCGGCCGCGACGAGGTCATGCTCGAGGAGTTCGACCGCCGGAACGACAAGCTCCACCGGTCGATGGTCGGAGCCCAGTTCGTCTCGGGCATGATCATGCCCGCGATGAACTTCGTCTCCTACCTCTCGTACGTGCTCATCGCCGTCGTCGGCAGCCTGCGCGTCACGGCCGGCCAGATGACCATCGGAGACGTCACCGCCTTCATCCAGTACTCGCGGGAGTTCTCGCAGCCGGTCGGCCAGATCGCCGGCATGGCCAACATGCTGCAGTCCGGGGTCGCCTCGGCGGAGCGCACGTTCGAGTTCCTCGACTCGGAGGAGCAGTCGGCCGACACGGAGGCCGAGCACCTCCCGGAGCGCGCCGACGGCCGGGTGGAGCTCGAGCACGTCGACTTCTCGTACGACCCCGAGACGGAGCTCATCCGCGACCTGTCCCTGTCCGTCCAGCCGGGCCAGACGGTGGCCATCGTCGGCCCGACCGGCGCCGGCAAGACGACCCTCGTCAACCTCATCATGCGGTTCTACGAGCTCAACGCCGGAGCGATCCGCCTCGACGGCGTCGACACCACGCACCTGTCGCGCGCGGAGCTCCGCGGCCAGGTCGGGATGGTCCTCCAGGACGCGTGGCTGTTCTCCGGCACCATCCGCGAGAACATCCGCTACGGGCGGCTCGACGCCACCGACGACGAGGTGATCGCGGCGGCCAAGGCCACCATGGTCGACCGGTTCGTGCGCCAGCTCCCCGACGGTTACGACACCCTCATCGACTCCGACGGCGGCAACGTCTCCGCGGGTGAGCGCCAGCTCATCACGATCGCCCGCGCCTTCATCGCCAACCCGTCGCTGCTCATCCTCGACGAGGCCACGTCATCGGTCGACACGCGCACCGAGCTGCTCGTGCAGCACGCCATGGCCGCGCTGCGCACCGACCGCACCTCGTTCGTGATCGCGCACCGCCTCTCGACGATCCGCGACGCGCACACGATCCTCGTCATGGAGAACGGCCGCATCGTCGAGCAGGGAGACCACGCCACCCTCCTCGAGCGCCGCGGAGCGTACTACGACCTCTACATGACGCAGTTCCGAGGCGACGACGCCGAATCCGAGCTCGCCCTGCAGGAGGGCGTGACCGCGGGAGCCCCTGCGTCGTAAGTTCCGGCACAGATTCGTGCCGAGTGTGGGCTTCGACTCGCCCCGGGCCCACCTTCGGCACGAATCTCGGCGAGGCGGAAGGCGAATACCCCGTAGTTCGCAGCACAGATTCGTGCTGAATGTGGGCTTCGAGGCGCGCAGGGCCCACATTCGGCACGAATCTCGGGGATGGGAGGCGAGGCGAAGGGAAGGGAGGCGAGGCGGACGACGCGCATACACCGTTTTGCTAGGCAGGTGAACGAGTTGAGGGCGCGACCTGCGACCGGTACAACTGGCTCATGAGCAAGGTCGACGGCACCTCCTTCCCCCCGGGCCCGGAGTACGAGTACGGCGGGTACCACGTCCGCATCGAGCCGGACGGATCGACGACCGGGCGGTGGCGGGTCGTGTCCGACGACGACGACACCTACTTCGGGATCATCGCCGCGGCTGAACCGGTGAAGGGCGAGCCGGAGGTGCACTTCGCCACGCACTTCCCGGGTGAGGAGGAGATCCCTCCCATGCGCATCTGCGCCCAGTGGACGTCGGCCGTGGAGTTCCTCCTCGACGCGGGCGAGGGCTGACCGGCAGCCTTACCGGCAGCCGAAGACGCGCTGCGGACGCGCCGCAGACACGCAGAAGCCCGGAGCCGGCGGACCGGCTCCGGGCTTCTCGCTGTCTCAGGCGAGCGCGGGCTCAGGCGAGTGCGCCGATGGCGAAGCTCACACCGCCCTGGTCGTCGACCGACGCGTCGAGGACCTTGTCGTCGAGCGCCACCGCTGCGCCCGGCTCGAGGAAGAGGCGCGCGCCTCCCGACTCGACGACCTGGTCGGCCGGGTCGGGGGTGGCGGCCACCTCCGCCGCGAAGGCCGTGTGCTCCGGGTTGCTGCTGCTGATCCGCAGGCCAGCGTCGTCTTGCGGTGCCTGCTCCGTCAGTGTCTTGACGATCGTGCTGGCGTTCTCCGTGAGGGTGAGCATGCGCTCTCCTTCCGTTCGATTGCTCAGGAGCCGTCCACGATTCCGCGCTCAGGCGGAACCCGCAACCCTCGCTCCCGTCATTGCCAGGGAACACTCACGTGGCACTCACCCGGCGGTACGGCTCACTCGAACGCGGCGAGGAGCTCCCGGTTGAATGCCGGGATGTCGTCCGGCTTGCGCGACGAGATCAGCGTGAACGGACCGTCGTCCACCACGACCTCCTCGTCCACCCATGTGGCGCCCGCGTTCCGATAGTCGGTCTGGAGGCTCGGCCAGCTGGTCAGGGTGCGCCCGTCGACGACGCCCGCCTCGACGAGCACCCAGCCGCCGTGGCAGATCACCGCGATCGGCTTGCCGGCGTCGGCGAACGCCTTCACCAGCGACACCGCTTCGGGGAACATCCGGACCTGGTCGCCGTTGGCCACACCTCCCGGGAGCACCAGCCCGTCGTACTGGGAGGCGTCCGCCTGGTCGAGCGTCACGTCCACTTGGAAGGTGTCGGCCGGGGTCAGGTGGTTGAAGGCCTGGACCTCGCCCGCGTCCTTCGAGATCAGCTTCGCGGTCCCGCCAGCCTCGGTGATCGCCTGCCACGGGCCGGTCAGCTCCGCCTGCTCGATGCCCTCGGGGCCGACCAGGAAAGCGATCGTCTTGTCATTCACTGCCATGTGTAGTTCTCCTTCCGTGCTCCCAGCTGTACGCCGCGGCCGCGGGAGAATGAACCCATGACAACCATTCCGCAGGTCACTCTCAACGACGGCAATGCCATCCCTCAGCTCGGCTTCGGCGTGTACAAGATCCCCGAGGACCAGACACCGGAGGCGGTGCTCGCCGCGCTGGAGGCGGGCTACCGGCACATCGACACGGCCGCCTTCTACGGGAACGAGCGCGGAGTGGGCGAAGGGATCCGGCGCAGCGGCCTCGACCGCGGCGACGTCTTCGTGACGAGCAAGGTCTGGTGGACCGAGAACGGCTACGACTCGACCCTCCGCTCGTTCGACGCGAGCCTCGAGCGACTCGGCTTCGACACCATCGACCTCTTCCTCATCCACTGGCCCGCACCGCGCAGCGACAAGTACGTCGAGACGTGGCGTGCGCTCGAACGGGTTCACGAGGAGGGGCGGGCCCGCTCGATCGGGGTCGCCAACTTCCACACGCACCACCTCGAGCGCCTCGCCCGCGAGACCGCCACCGTGCCCGTCGTCAACCAGGTCGAGCTGCACCCGTGGCTGCCCCAGGCGGGGGTGCGGAGGTACGACGCCGCGCACGGCATCGCGACGGAGGCATGGTCGCCGCTGGCCCGCGGCAGGATCCTGCAGGACCCGACCCTCGAGCGGGTCGCATCCAAGCACGGCGTGACCCCGGCACAGGTGGTGATCCGCTGGGAACTGCAGCTCGGCGTGATCGTCATCCCCAAGTCGACGACCCCCGAGCGGATCCGCCAGAACATCGACGTCTTCGGCTTCGAGCTCGACGGCGACGACCTCGACGCCATCGCGGCCCTTGAGACCGGCGAGCGAACCGGCAAGGACCCGGACGACCTCGGCTGACCGCGGCGGCGTCTCCCGCCCGTCCGCAAGGGCGCAGAAACGCCCTACTCGCCCGAGGGGTGCGCCCCCACCACGTCGAGCAGCCACGCGAGCGCGAAGGCCCGCTCGCGCCACGCGGCGTACCGGCCCGAGACGCCGCCGTGACCGGCCGCCATCTCGATCTTCAGGAGCGCGTCGGCCTGAGCGACGTCCCGCAGCTTGGCGACCCACTTCGCCGGTTCGACGTAGAGCACGCGCGTGTCGTTGAGGCTCGTGATCGCGAGGATCCGCGGATACGGGTGCGGGTGCACGTTCTCGAGGGGCGAGTACGACTTCATGTAGAAGTACACGTCCTCGTCGTGCAGCGGGTCGCCCCATTCGTCCCACTCGATCACCGTGAGGGGCAGGCTCGGGTCGAGGATGCTCGTCAGCGGATCGACGAACGGCACCTCGGCCAGCACGCCCGCGAAGGTCCGCGGAGCGAGATTCGCCACGGCGCCCATGAGCAGCCCGCCGGCACTCCCGCCCTGAGCGGCGAGCCGGTCGGGGCTCGTCCAGCCCTGGTCGACCAGGTGCCGGGCGGCCGCCACGAAGTCGGTGAACGTGTTCTTCTTGTGGAGCTTCTTGCCGTGCTCGTACCAGAGCCTCCCGAGCTCGCCGCCGCCGCGGACGTGCGCGATCGCGAAGACGACGCCGCGGTCGAGGAGGCTGAGGCGCGGGATGCTGAAGGACGGATCCATGCTCGCCTCGTACGAGCCGTACCCGTAGAGCACGAGCGGGGCCGGCTCGCCCGGGGTGACGAGGTCGCGGCGGTAGACGAGCGATACGGGGATCCTGGTCCCGTCGGACGCGACGGCCCATTCGCGCCGCTGCGCGAAGAGCTCGGGGTCGAACTCGCCGAGCACGGGCTGCTGCTTCCGGAGGTGCAGCTCGCCGGTGCGGACGTCGTAGTCGTAGACGCTCGACGGGGTCACGAAGCTGCCGTATCCCAGACGGAGGTACGGCTGCTCCCACTCCGGGTTGCCGCGGAGCCCGACGGTGAACAGTTCCTCCTCGAAGGGGAGCTCGTGCAGCGTGTCGTCAGCAGCAGCGCCGGCACCGCCTTCGGCCGCCGCGCCCTCGGGCAGGCGCGCGACCGCCACCCGGGTCATGCCCTCGCGGCGGTATTCGAGCGCGACGAAGTCGCGGAACGCGTCGACTCCCTCCAGGCGCACGGCGGGGTCGTGGGGGAGGAGCGTGCGACGCGGCCCCTCCGGGTCGTCGGCGGCGACGCTCACCAGCTCGAAGTTCACGGCGCCGTCGTTGTGCACGATGAGGAGGCGGTCGCGGCCGCCCACGACGACGTGCTCGATGTCGTACTCGACCCCCTCCTTGCGCGGCCAGACGACGCGGAACTCGCCCGTGGGGTCGTCGGAGCGCAGCAGCCGGCTCTCGCTCGTGACGTTCGACCCGGCCTCGATCACCAGGTACCGGCGGCTGCGGGTGAGCCCGACCCCGATCCAGTACCGCTCGTCGGGCTCGTGGAACACCTGCGCATCGGCGGTCCCCGGCCCGTCGCCCACCCGGTGCCGCCAGACGGTGTCCGGTCGCCACGACTCGTCGACGGTCGTGTAGAAGATGTATTCGCCGGTCTGGTCGAACAGGGCGCCGGACGCCGTTCCCGCGATCTCGTCCGGGAACACGGCACCGTCGTCCGTCAGGGACCGGACACGCAGCGTGTACCGTTCGTCGCCCTCCGTGTCGACCGCGTAGAGCAGCCGCGTGCCGTCGGCGCTGACGTCGAAACTGCCGAGCGCGTAGAACTCGTGCCCCTCCGCCTCCGCGTTGTCGTCGAGCAGGACCTGCTCGCCGGGCAGACCCTCCCGCTGCGCCTGCTCGTCGAGCGACGGAGGCGTCCAATCGTCGGGGGCCGCGATCGGGGCGCGGCAGTGGATGCCGTACTGCTTCCCCTCCACGGTCCGCGTGTAGTACCACCACTCGCCCTCGCGGGTGGGGACGCTCAGGTCCGTCTCGCGCGTCCGGGCCTTGATCTCGTCGAAGATCTGCTCGCGTAGCAGTGCCAGGTGCTCGGTCCTCGCGTTCGTGTACGCGTTCTCCTCGTGGAGGTGCGCGATGACGGCGGGGTCGTCCTTCTCGCGCATCCACTCGTAGTCGTCGACGTAGACATCGCCGTGGTGGGCGCGCGCGACGGGGTGCTTCGGTGCGGTGGGCGGGGTGAGCATGCCTTCAGGCTACCGGGCGCCTCCGCGGCTCCTCGTGCTGCTCCCGCGCCGTGCGGGGACGACCGGGTGCGCTCCGGTGTAGCCCTCGCGCTCCTTCGCGATCGCCATGATCCGCGAGCGCTGCGCGTACCAGCCGAGCACGAGCAGCGGGATGATGACGACGAGCGAGGCCACGGTGAAGGTCCCGGTCGGGTAGTCGAACGCCATGAGCACGAGCACCGAGGCGAGGAAGGCGAGCGTCAGCCACGCGGTGAACGGCGCGCCGAAGAGCCGGAACGCCGGCCGCTCCATCCGCCCGGTCAGCGCCCACCGGCGCAGCTGCATCTGGCAGAGGACGATCATGCCCCAGCTCGTGATGATCCCGAGGGAGGCGACGTTGAGCACGATGTTGAACGCCTGCTCGGGCACGACCAGGTTGAGGAAGACGCCGAGGACTCCGATGCACGCGGTGAGGAGGATGCCCCCGTAGGGAACTCCGCGGCTGTTCATGCGGGCGGTGAAGCGCGGCGCGGCACCCGTGGTGGCCATCGAGTGGAGGATGCGCCCCGTCGAGTACATGCCGGCGTTCAGACTCGACAGCGCGGCGGTCAGGACGACGAAGTTCATGACCGAGCCGATGATCGCGCTGAGCTGCGGGCCGCCGAGGTGGCTGAAGACCGTGACGAACGGGCTCTCGCTCCCGCTGTACGCGCTGGCCGGGAGGAGCAGCGCCAGCAGGAGCACGGAACCGCAGTAGAACACCGCGATGCGGAACACGACGCTGTTGATGGCGCGCGGCATGATCCGCTCGGGCTCGGCCGTCTCGCCGGCCGCGATGCCGACCAGCTCGACGCCCGCGTAGGCGAAGACGACGCCCTGCACCAGGACGACGGCCATCGCGATCGTCGCGACGCCGTGGGGCAGCAGCCATCCGTTCCGGGCGAGCATGGCGACGCCCGTGGGCCCCTCATCGGTCGGCCATCCCGCCGCGAGGACGACGATCCCGACGATCAGGAAGGCGACGAGCGCGCCGATCTTGATGAGCGCGAACCAGAACTCCATCTCGCCGAACACCTTGACCGAGATGAGGTTGAGGCTGACGACGACGATGAGGGCGATCAGGGCGAGCAGCCACTGCGGCACGGCCGAGAACAGGCTCCAGTACTTCACGTACAGGGCGACGGCGGTCGAGTCGACGATCGCGGTCATCGCCCAGTTGAGGAAGTACATCCACCCGGCGACGTAGGCCATCTTCTCGCCGTAGAACTCGCGCGCGTACGACACGAACGACCCCGAGGACGGGCGGTGCAGCACGAGCTCGCCCAGGGCGCGGAGCACCAGGAAGGCGAAGAAGCCGCACACGGCATAGACGAGCACGAGCAGCGGGCCGCCGTCGGCGAGGCGCCCGCCGGCGCCGAGGAACAACCCGGTGCCGATCGCGCCGCCGATGGCGATCATCTGCAGCTGCCGTGACGACAGCGCCTTGTGGTAGCCCTCCTGCTCGCTCGAGAAGTCCTGAACGGCCTGGCCGACGTCGCCCAGGTGCTCGCGACGGTTCTCCAGCTCCTCGGCCGGGTCATGCGGTGTGCTCAACGGCGCCTCCCTCTCCGGCCGTTCACTGTACCCGAGCCGCGCGCAGCCCCGGGACGCCGGGCGCCGGAGGAGGAACGGCCGCCTCGCCCCGGGTAGGGTGGGCGCGTGAGTGACAAGTGGTGGCGTTCGGCCGTGGTGTACCAGGTGTATCCCCGCAGCTTCGCGGACAGCGACGGCGACGGCATCGGCGACCTCCGGGGAGTCATCGAGCACCTCGATCACCTGGAGGAGCTCGGCGTCGACGTGGTCTGGCTCTCGCCCATCTACGCGTCTCCCCACGACGACAACGGCTACGACATCAGCGACTACCGCGCGATCGACCCGCTCTTCGGCACGTTCGACGACTTCGACGAGCTGCTGGAGGGCCTCCACTCCCGCGGGATGAAGCTCGTCATGGACCTCGTCGTGAACCACACCTCCGACGAGCACCCGTGGTTCATCGAGTCGGCCGCCTCGCTCGACAGCCCGAAGCGCGACTGGTACTGGTGGCGTCCGCCCCGCGACGGCAAGCGTCCGGGCGAGGCCGGAGCGGAGCCCAACAACTGGGGATCGTCGTTCTCGGGGCCCGCCTGGCAGCTCGATCCCACGACGGGCGAGTACTTCCTCCACCTGTTCTCGCGAAAGCAGCCGGACCTCAACTGGGGGAACCCGGAGGTCCGCGACGCCGTCTACGACATGATGAACTGGTGGCTCGACCGCGGCGTCGACGGGTTCCGGATGGACGTCATCAACTTCATCTCGAAGGACACGTCCCTCCCGGACGGCCCGGTGCAGCCCGGTGCGCTGTACGCGTCGCCGCACCCGATGGTCGCCGACGGACCGCGGATCCACGAGTTCCTCCACGAGATGCACGAGCGCGTGTTCGGCGGGCGCGACGACCGCTATCTGACGGTCGGCGAGATGCCCGGCGTGACCATCGAGCACGCCCAGCGCTTCACCGACCCGGCGAACGCCGAGGTCGACATGGTGTTCCAGTTCGAGCACGTCGACCTCGACCACGGTCCGGGCGGCAAGTGGGACCACCGGCCGATCACGGTCGTCGACCTCAAGCAGAACCTCACGCGATGGCAGGAGGGACTGGCCGAGCGCGGCTGGAACAGCCTCTACTGGAACAACCACGACCAGCCGCGGGTCGTCAGCCGTTTCGGCGACGACCGGCCGGAGTTCCGCGCTGCGTCGGCGAAGGCGCTCGGCACGGTGCTGCACCTCATGCGCGGCACCCCGTACGTCTACCAGGGCGAGGAGCTCGGCATGACGAATGTGCCGTTCGACTCGATCGACGACTTCCGCGACATCGAGTCCCTCAACCACTACGCGGAGGCGGTGGACCTGCTCGGCGAGCCGGCGGACGAGGTGCTGGCGGCGCTGCGGCGGACGAGCCGCGACAACGCGCGCACGCCCATGCAGTGGTCGGCCGGCCCGAACGCCGGGTTCAGTTCCGGGACGCCGTGGATCGCACCCAACCCGAACCACACCTCCATCAACGCGGCAGACCAGCGCGAGGACCCCGAGTCGGTGTTCTCGCACTATCGCAGGCTGATCGCCCTCCGTCACGCCTCCGAGGTCGTCGCCGTCGGCGATTACGAGCTCGTGCTGCCGGAGCACCCGGCGATCTTCGGGTATACGCGCAGCCTCGGTGAGCGGTCCCTCCTGGTGCTCGCCAACGTCAGCAGCGAGCCCGTGCGCTTCGACACGAAGTCCCTCCCCGGGTGGGACTCCGCCGAACCGGTGCTGCGCAGCGGACCCGCCGGCGCCGCGTCGGTGTGGGGCGAACTCGCTCCGTGGGAGGCGGTCGTTCTCGCGCGCTGACGCGAACCGCTCTTGCGCACACCGCCCCGCGGGTGTGTGATTGCTGGCACGAACCGGGGAGGCTGTCATGGGGAATTTCGTCGCGCGAGCCGAGGTCGACGTGCGGGCGCCGCGGCGCATCGTGTGGAACCTCCTCACGTCGAACGGCTCGCATCCGGAGATCATGTTCGGCGCCGAGATCGAGTCGGAGTGGCGCCTCGGCTCGCGCATCGTGTGGCGAGGCGAGTGGGAGGGACGCACCTTCGAGGACCACGGCCGGGTTCTCGAACTCGACGATCGCGAGGAGCCGTGGCGGCTGGTGCTCACCCACTTCAGCCCGCTGACCGGCCAGCCGGACGTGCCCGAGAACTATCACGGCCTCCACTTCGAGCTGGACGAGACGCCGGAGGGGACGCACGTGACGCTCGACCAGGACAACAACCCCACCCGTGAGGCGGCGCAGCACTCGCAGGACAACTGGGCGGCCATGCTCGCGGGCGTGAAAGCCGTCGCCGAGAGGCAGGCCGCCGGGGCTAACCGGCCTTAGCGGTCTGCGCCTTGGGCTCCAGCGCCGCGCTCTGCCGCACCTCGGTGAGGAAGGCCCCGAGGAAGACGTCGAAGGCTGCGACCGTGCCGTTCCGGTCGCCGCTCAGCAGATAGCCGAAGTGGAGTCCGGCGGCGCTGTCCACGAGCCAGTGGGCGAGCACCCCGGCTCTCCGCGTGTCGACGCCCTGCTTCTTGATCCAGGTCTTGACGAGGTCGCGCCAGGCGATGAAGGCGGTCGTGATGCGCTTGCCGATGTCGGGGTCGATCGGCTCGAGCACGCCCGCCTCGAACTGCAGGCGCAGGGCCGTCCGGTTGTTGTCGCGGAGCGAGTGCCGGAACGCCTCCCGGTACCAGTCGTGGAACTGCTCCGGCGAGAAGGACGTGACGTCGACGCCCTCGAGCGACTGGGACTGCTGGCGCACCCCCTCCTCGAGGATCGCGTCGATCATCTCCTGCCGCGAGCCGAAATGGTAGACGAACGAGTAGGTGCTGACGCCCAGCGCGCTGGCCAGACTCCGGAACGTCATACGGGAAAGCGGCTCCGTGGCCACGTGGTCCATGATTCGGGCCAGCAGCTCGGGCTTGCGATTCGGATCGGGTGTGCGTCCCATAGCGATAACGATAGCTTCGGGTATCTCCCGCGGGACTAGTAGTTTCGGAGCCTGCGCGAGCTTTCAGGCGATCAGCCGTTGCCCTTGCCGTTACCCTTGCCCTGGCCGGCGTTGCCGCCGGGTGCCGGGGGAGCCGGGTTCGTCGGAGCCCCCGGTGCGGGCGCGGGCGCGGCCGGGGTGGGTGCTTTGGCCGCGGGCGCGTTGATGTACTTGGCGGGCGGCGCCGGGAAGGCCGCACCTCCGTAGATGCCGTCGAGCGCGGTCTGGATGCGCTTCACGATCGCGAACTTCACGTCGCCGCCGCCGACACCCTGGAACTGCTGGCTGCGAAGGGCGACCTGGCCGGAGATGTTGCCGACCCACGTCGCCTGCGCGATCCGGGTCGTGGAGGTGACGAGCCAGTTCTCGATCGAGTTGTCGGTCGTTCCGGTCTTGCCGAAGATCGGGACGCCGTCACCGGGGTTGGCCGACGCCGCCGTCCCGCCGCCGCGCAGCACGCCCTGGAGCGCGTAGATCGCGGCCGCCGCGATGCCCGGGTCGATCGGCGTGCTCGAGCACACGCTCTTCGGGACCGGGTGATCGGTGCCGTCCGACTGGATGATCCGGTCGATCGCGACCGGGCTGCACGCGACGCCGTTGTTGGCGAGGCCGGCGTACGCCGTCGCCATCGTGATCGGCGCGATGTAGTTCGTGCCGAGCACGGAGGAGGGGTTCGCCATGTAGCGGTTCGTGGCCTCATCGGCGCC
This sequence comes from Leifsonia sp. AG29, assembly GCF_009765225.1. Lineage (NCBI taxonomy): Bacteria > Bacillati > Actinomycetota > Actinomycetes > Micrococcales > Microbacteriaceae > Leifsonia > Leifsonia sp. AG29. The sequence goes on from NZ_VMSF01000001.1 coordinate 316,858, forward strand.
GTGGACGAGGAGATCCTGCGCGCGTTCCTTGATGCCGCAGAGGTCGATCATGGTCGCCATCTTCGCGAAGATCGAGTTGATGGAGGCGGCGGTCGCGTTCATGACGGTCGTCGCCGTCACCGACTCGCCCTCGTCGTTCGCGACGGACCACGGTGCGCCGCCGATGTCGTTGCACGGGTTGCTCTCGTGGAACGCACTCTGCGGGAACAGGTGCTGGGTGCCGTTGACCGTCTCATAGAGGGAGTGGCCCTCCTGGAGCCACTCGAGCAGGTCGAAGGCCTTGTACGACGATCCGGTCTGGAAGCCCTCCGAACCGCCGTCGTTGTAGTCGGTGTTGTAGTTGACCGCCGTCGTGCCGGGGGCCGGATCGGCCGTGTTGTCGTACGGGCGGTTCTGCACCATCGTCACGATGCGGCCGGTGCCGACCTCGACCGACACGTTGGACGAGCCGAGGTCGAGGTTGGGGCTCGTCGGCGGGATGTAACTGCTGAGGGCCTGCTGCGCTGCGCCCTGGAGGTCGAGGTTCAGCGACGTGTAGATCTTGAGGCCGCCACGGGTCAGGAAGCCGCTGCGGTCGTCCTCGGTCTTGCCGAAGATCGGGTTCTGCTCGATCTGGCGTTCGACGTAGTCGCAGAAGAAGGCCGCGTTGAACTGCTGCGCCGTCATGCAGCCGTTCTGCATCGTGCTGATGTGCGGCTCGATCTTCGTCTTCTTGGCCTCATCGTGCTCGGCCTTGGTGATCTTGCCGTTGACGAGCATCCGGTCGAGCACGTAGTTGCGGCGGTTCAGAGTCGCCTGATAGCCGTTCGCCGCCCCGTTGTCCTTGCTGTTCGGCCGGTCGATGCGCAGGTTGTCGGGATTGTTGAGGATCGCGACCAGGGTCGCGGCCTGCTGGAGGTTCACCTGCTGCGCGGAGACGCCGAAGTAGTACTCGGCGGCCGACTGCACCCCGTAGACGCGCCCGCCGAAGAGCGCGATGTTGAGGTAGCTCTGCAGGATCTGGTTCTTCGAGTACTCCTTCTCGAGCCCGATCGCGTACCGCATCTCCTTGAGCTTGCGGGAGGGGTCGACCTTGGTCGCGTCGTTGTAGCAGGACTCGTAGGCCGTGAGCTGCTTCTTCTGGACGGCGGCCGAGGCGGTCGGGTCGGGCTGCTTGCTCTCGCAGCGCTGCACGAGGATGTTCTTGACGTACTGCTGCGTGATCGACGAGCCTCCCTGCACCGACTTGTGCAGGGCCGTGAGGACAGCGCCGCGGATGGTGCCCGTGACGTCGACGCCGCCGTGCTCGTAGAAGCGGGGGTCCTCGGTGGCTACAGCGGCGTCTTTGAGGTTCTGCGAGATCTGGTCCCAGCCGACCTCGATGCGGTTCTGCGAGTAGAACGTCGCGATCGGCGCCCACTGGCCGCCGGTGAGGGCGTACATCGTCGAGGCCTGCGCGAGCGGCTCCACCTTGACGTACTCCGGGAGGCTGTCGAAGACGCTGATCGTGGAATCGGCGGCCGACCCGGTCAGTGCGACCGCCGGAGTGACGGCGGCGGCGGCCAGCAGGCCGGCGACGCCGCTCAGCGCCACGAACCCGAGGAGGGCAGGTGCCCACTTCCATCTGCTGCGTCTCTCGGGAGTCATGCGCGCCATGATACGCGGAGGAGGTGAGTGCACCCCGCTCGCGCGGCCCGGGTTGTGGAGAGTCCGTTCACAGAGTAATCAGGCGCCGTCGCGCAGCTTGTCGCACAGCCGCGCGAGCGTCTCGAGCTCCTCGGGGGAGAGCTTGGTGCCGACCCGCTCCGAGATGGTGCGGGTGTGCTCGACCGCCACTCGGCGGAACATCTCGAACCCCTTGTCGGTGAGCTGGATCACCGCGCCGCGAGCGTCCGACGGCTCCGGGCATTTCGCCACGAGGCCCTGGGCGACGAGCCGGTCGACGAGCCGGCTCACGCTCGGCTGGGTGAGCAGGACGTGCTTGTTCAGGTCTCGCAGCCGCAGGCGCCGGTCGGGCTGCCGCGACAGGTTGAAGAGCACGTCGTACTCGTTGAAGGAGATGTCGCGGGTGGGGAACTCTGCCGCCAGCGTGCGCATCACGGCGACCTGGGCGCGGAACAGCGACTCCCAGGCGGTGACCGCACTCGTGCGCGTGTGCTTGGCGGGCGCGGCGGTCGCGCTCTCAGCCATGGTGCCTCCCGGGGACGGACCTCAATGCATTCGCATCTTCTCATCATCGTCCGACACGGGCATCCGTGCTACCACGGCAGGCGGCGCGGGATTCGCGGAGCGATCACGTCGCCTGGTGTGCCCGGGGAGGCGGTTAAAAGATTGAGGGCCGGCCGCAGAGGCTAGCGGCCGGCCCTCTCCCTTGCACCAAGAGTGTCCTGCAATCACATTCCGCGATGGCTGCCACAGCAAACAACCATTGCTCTTGAACTGTATAACGAAGTGGTAACGGGCGCTAGTTACCAATCCGTTATTTTTTCTGCGAGTTCGCTATGCGCCCCTGTGCGGTCTCGGAGTCGCTACTCGGCGTCGAGGTCGCGCTCGAGGAGCGAGACCAGTCCGTCGAGGGCCGCCTCCGCCCCGGGAGCCTCGGACCTCAGGGTCACGACGGTGCCCTTGTTGGCGGCGAGCCCCATGAGCGACAGGATGCTGCCGGCGTTCAGGTCGGGCCCGTCGCCGACGGCGATGGTGACCGGGATCCCGGTCTCCTGCACCGCCTGGACGAAGAGCTTCGCGGGTCGTGCGTGGAGCCCGGAGGCGCTGCCCACGGTCGCCGTGCGTTCGGTCATGTCGATCCTCTTTCCTTCTTCGTGCCGGGTCAGGCCGCGACCGGCTCGGGGACGGCAGCGGTCGCGTCCTTCGTCTCGACCCGCTCGGTCCGGGTCCCGAACCGCTTGAGCGCGACGACGATCACCGCCGTCACGACGACCCCCGCGACCAGGGCGATCAGGAAGCCCCAGATCGGGTCGATGGCGAAGAAGACGAAGATGCCGCCGTGCGGAGCGCGGGACTGGACGTGGAACGCCATGGCGAGAGCGCCCGTGACGGCGCCTCCCACCAGGTTGGCGGGGATGACGCGCAGCGGGTCGGCCGCGGCGAACGGGATGGCGCCCTCCGAGATGAAGGAGGCTCCCAGAAGCCAGGCGGCCGCGCCGTTCTCGCGCTCGACCTGCGTGAACCCGCGACGGTACAGCACGGTGGAGGCGAGGGCCATGCCGAGCGGGGGGACCATCCCGGCCGCCATGACCGCCGCCATCACCTGGAACGAGGCGTCGGTCTGCTGGGCGAGACCGGCGACGGCGAACGCGTAGGCCACCTTGTTGACGGGGCCGCCGAGGTCGAAGCACATCATCAGGCCGAGGATGATGCCGAGGACGATGGCTCCGGCACCGCTCAAGCCGTTGAGGAAGGCGGTCAGCTGGGTCATCAGCCAGGCGATCGGGGCGCCCAGGATGAGCAGCATCAACCCCGAGGCGATGATGGAGGCTCCGAGCGGGATGATCACCACCGGCATCAGGCCGCGCAGCCAGCGGGGCACGGCCGGCTTGCCGATGAGGTACGCCGCGTAACCGGCCAGGAGGCCGCCGATGAGGCCGCCGAGGAAGCCCGCGTTCATGAAGACCGCGATGGCGCCGGCCACGAATCCCGGCGCGATACCCGGCCGGTCGGCGATCGCGAATGCGATGTAACCGGACAGGGCGGGTACGAGGAATCCGAGGCTGACGCTGCCGATCTCGAAGGCGATGGCCCCGAGATAGTAGCCGAGCCCCTCCGGAGGCAGATTCCAGATGGCGTAGTGCTGGAGCGTGTACACCGCGTTGTTGACGCCCGACGAGCCGTGCGCGAGGGCGATGCCGTAGCCGCCGAGGAAGGGCAGGAAGCTGATCGCGATGAGGAGACCGCCGCCCGCGACGAACGGGATCATGTAGCTGACGCCCGTCAGGAAGATGCGCTGGAGGTTGCGCCCCCACGACAGCTGCTGCGGCTGGGTCGTCCCTCCCTGGGCCGCGGTCGCGGTGACGCGCGGGCCGTTCGGGTCCTTCGCGGCGGCGATCGCCTCGGTGATGAGGCGGTCGGGCTGCTCGATGCCGCGCTTGACGCCGGACCGCACGACCGGCTTGCCGGCGAACCGCGCCTCCTCGCGCACGTCGACGTCGTTCGCGAAGATCACGGCGTCGGCCTCGTCGAGGACGCTCTGCGGGAGCGCCTGGTAGCCGCTCGAGCCCTGGGGCTCGACGATGAGGTCGACGCCCGCCTTGGCGCCCGCGGCGGTGAGCGCGTCGGCTGCCATGAAGGTGTGGGCGATGCCGGTCGCGCAGGAGGTCACGGCCACGATCCGCGCCGGGCGCCCGTCGATCAGGTAGGCGTCGCCGGGGGAGGCGCTGGGCGCGGGCGCGGGAGCCTCCGACGCGGCGGAGGCCGCCGGTGCCTGCTGAGCGGCCTCGCCCTCGCCGATCGCCTCGTCGACGAGAGCGACGACGTCCGCGGCGGTCCGGGCGGACCGGAGCCCGTCGGTGAACTCCTCCCGCATGAGGCTCCGGGCGAGCTTCGACAGCATAGCCAGGTGGGTCTCGGCCGCGTTGTCGGGGGCGGCGATGAGGAACACGAGGTCGGCGGGGCCGTCCGGGGCGCCGAAGTCGACGCCGGGGGTGAGGCGGGCGAACGCCAGCGACGGCTGCGTCACCGCGGCGCTCTTGGCGTGCGGGATGGCGATGCCGCCGGGGAGGCCCGTCTCGTCCTTCTGCTCGCGGGCCCAGGCGTCGGCGTACAGGGCCTCCGGGTCGTTCGCCCGGCCCTGCGCGGCGACGCGGGCGGCGAGGTCGCGGATGACCGCGCTCTTGTCGTCGCCGAGGCCGACGTCGAGGCTCACGAGCTCGGGAGTGATGGTCTTCGATGACACGGTTTCCTCCATACGGTTTCAGGTGTCGGGGCTGTTCAGGTGGTTCGGTTCCGCGCGCCGGGTGTGCGGGCGGTCGCGGGTCAGGCGTGCAGGGCGGCGACGCGGAGGTCGACGTCCGGCAGATCGGAAGGGCGGGGCGGCTGGGTGCCGGGGAGCGCTGCGGCGGCAGAGCCGTAGCGGATGGCGGAGAGGAGCCGGTCGGGCGCCTGCTCGCCGGCGACGTCGGCGAGCAGGTAGCCGGCGAGCGAGCTGTCGCCTGCACCGACGGTGCTCCGCACACGTATCACGGGCGCGGGGGCGATGTAGCCCTCGTCGGGCGTCACCAGTACCGAGCCGCGCGCGCCCAGCGTGACCAGGGCCGCTCCGACGCACTCGGGGACGAGCCGGCGGGCCACTCCCAGCACGGCGCGGCCCAGGTCTTCCTCGGGATCGAAGGCGGTGCCGGTGAGCTCGGCGAGCTCGTCGTCGTTGGGCTTGATGAGATCGGGGTGACCGTGCTCGACGACCGCGCGCAGCGCCTCCCCGGAGGTGTCGACCGCGATGAGCGGAGCCGACGAGCCCCAGCGGGCCCGCACGGCGCGGATGACGGCGACGTAGAAGTCGTCGCCGACGCCCGGCGGCAGCGACCCTGCCAGGACGAGCCAGCGAGCGCCCTCGCTCGCCTCCACGACGGCGGCGACGAGCGCGTCGGCGTCCGCCTCGCTGAGGGAGGCGCCCGGGAGGTTGAGCTTGGTCGTGACGCCGTCCGGATCGGTGATGGTGAGATTGGCGCGAGCGTGGCCGGTGATCGGCACCGTCCGGCTGCGCACCCGGGTGGCGAGCAGGGCCGCGCCGAACGGGTCGTCCGCGGCGAGGGGCAGCACGGCGACGGCGTCGACTCCGGCGGCCTGGACGGCGCGCGCCACGTTGATGCCCTTGCCGCCCGCGTCCTCGCGCGAGACCAGAGCGGACTGCACGCTTCCGGGCTGGAGCGGGGCATCGAGGGCGATGGCCCGGTCGAGCGACGGGTTGGCCGTCAGGGTGACGATCATGCGGTCCACACCTCCGTCCCGGCCGCCTCGAGGGCGGCAGCGAGCTCGGCGTCCGGCTTCTCGTCGGTCACGAGGACGTCGACCGCGTCGAGCCCACAGAACGAGACGAGCGACTCCTGCCCGAACTTGCTCGCGTCGGCGACCACGACGACTCGCCGCGCGGAGCGCACGATCGCCTCCTTGACCGCCGCCTCGTCCGGGTCGGGCGTGCTGGCGCCGAAGCCGGCGGAGAGGCCGTTGACGCCGACGAAGGCCACGTCGGGGCGGAGCGACTCGATGGTGCGGACGGTGGAGGCGCCGACCGCGGCGGCGGTGACCCCGCGGATCCTGCCACCGACCACCGACAGCGAGATCCGTTCGGCCGAGGCGAGGGCGGGCGCCAGGGTCAGCGAGTGCGTGACGACCTCCGCCTCCCCGTCGAGCGCGACCAGCCGGGCCGGGAGCAGGGAGGCGACGGCTGCCGTGGTCGTGCCGGCATCGAGGAAGAGGGAGCCGCGGAACGATTCGCCGAGCGCGTCGAGCGCCCGGACCGCGATGCGCTCCTTCGAACCGGCACGGAGACTGGTGCGCTCGAGGATGGACGGCTCGGTCGTGCTGCCGCGCTCGATGGCGACCGCGCCGCCGTGGACCCGGCGCAGCGCACCGGCTCGCTCGAGTGCGTCCAGATCGCGGCGCACGGTCTCGGTCGTGACGCCGAACCGCTCGGAGAGCTCGACCACCGCCACGCGGCCCTCGCTGAGGAGGATGCGTTCGATGAGCTCCTGCCGCTCCATTGCGTACACCGCGGTTCCCTTCGTCGGAAGATTCCCAAACAATACAACATGAAGCAACACAAAACAACAGGCGATGCGGAATTGCCGCATTCGTGCGTGCCGGTGGAGCGTTGGTGGGACGCCAGGGATGTCGTGGCGCGAGTGCCGCGAGTGCCGCGAGCCGCGAGACCAGGAAGGCCGAGGCGCACGTGCGTGCGTGCCGGCGCGGGTTTCTTGGGTCGGCTATCGCCTCGGGCCGGTTATCGTCGGCGCCCCAGCGGGTGCCCCGCGTCGCTCGCGGTCAGGCGGCCGCGGCCGGCCCCCGTGCGGATCCGAGCCGCATGCGCACACGAGGATGGCCGGAGAGCGGCAACTCCCCGGCCATCAAGACCTTCGACGCCCCGCCGAAGCGGAGCCTGCGTCAACAGTCACCGAGGGCCCTCCCCATGCTAACGCCGGCGGTGCGCACCCCCTCCACGCCAGCCTCGGAGAAGCCCTTGCTCGCTACCCTCCGCCCCTCTCGCGCCCCCGCCCCTCTCGCGCCCCCGCCCCCGCGATCGAGTCCCCTCAGAGTGCGCGTCCCGGAGGTGATTTCGTGCACTCTCGGGGAACTCGTTATCGGCGCGTGCGCCCCCCGCGATCGAGTCCCCTCAGAGTGTGCGTTCCGGAGGTGATTTCGTGCACTCTCGGGGAACTCGTTGTCAGCGCGTGCGCCCCCCGCGATCGAGTTCCCTCAGAGTGTGCGTTCCGGAGGTGATTTCGTGCACTCTCGGGGAACTCGTTATCGGCGCGTGCGCCCCTCGCGATCGAGTCCCCTCAGAGTGCGCGCGCTGGGGGCGATTCCGTGAACTCTTGGGGGACTCGTTGTCGGCGGGTGCGCCCCCGCGATCGAGTCCCCTGAGAGTGCGCGTACGGGGCCGGGATTCGTGCACTCTGAGGGGACTCGATGGAGGGGGCGGAGGCGCGCGGAGCGAGGCGCGCGGAGCGAGCCCGCCGCCCCGCCTCAGAACAGGTCGGGGGAGGGGGCGCTCGCGTAGCGGATCGAGACGTCGGCGTGCCGGTCGAACCGGTACCCGACGCCACGGACGGTGCGCACGATGTCCTCGTAGCGGCCGAGCTTCGACCGGAGGCGGCGGACGTGCACGTCGATGGTCCGCTCGTTGGGGACGTCCTCCTCGTCGGCGCTGCTCCACAGGGAGGCGATCAGCTCGGAGCGCTCGATCGTGCGGCCTTCGCGCAGCACCAGGTACTGCAGGAGCTCGAACTCCTTGTACGTCAGCGCGACGGTCTGGTTGTCGAGCACCAGGCGCTTGCGCGAGATGTCGACGACGACGCCGGAGGCGGCGCGGTCCTCGTCCTCATCGACGACGGTCGCGTGGCGGTGCTTGGCGATGGCGGCCGGGTCCTGCAGGGCGAGGCGCACGACGTCGACGTCGCGGCCGCCGGCCCCGGCGGGGGCGAGCGCCACCGCGGCGTAGGTCTCAGCGGAGGGGGCGAGCTCGGCGGTCAGCCGCTTGAGCGCCTCCACGATGCGGCCGAGGTCGGTGCCGTCGGCGGCGGCCTTCGCCTCGTCGATGCCGACGTAGAGCACGAAGCCGCGGGCCTCGGTGCCTTCGGGCACGGCGCGGATGCGGGGCGCGGAGGAGACGGCGGCGCTCTCCGTCTCGGCCGGGGCGGCGGCGCGGAGCGGCGAGGTGGAGCGACGGGCGGCGGCGGCGGTGGTGGCGTAGGGGGCGTCGATGGTGGCGAGAGACATGGGAGGGAGGTCCTTCGTGATGATGATGCTTCGCGGATCCCGGTACGGCGATGCCACCGTCTCAGCAGCGGGGAGGAGCGGTGTCGCCGGTTTAGCGGATTCGCGGGATGGGTGTTGTCGGCCCTGTTCAGAAGGGGCCGGTGCTCGGGTGCGTGGGTGTGGCGCTCCCGGGGAGCTCGCTGCCCGGACGACGTCGGTCGCGTCGTGGGCTTCGGCTCAGCGAAGGGTCGTCAGATCAGCGACACATTCGGCACATGGACTCGCAGCCGGCCATCATCATGCCGGCATTCCCCAGAGCCTCGAAGGAGGTCAAGGTACGCGAGTAGAGAGTCATGTCAAAAAGTAAAACGGACCGTGACTCGCCGTGTCAAATCGTGACGGAATGTTTCAGACGGTTCCGTAGAGGCGATCGCCGGCGTCGCCGAGGCCCGGGACGATGTAGCCGTTCTCGTTGAGGCGCTCGTCGAGGGCGCCCAGCACGATGGTGACGTTGCGGCCCTCGGTGGCCTTCTCGAGCGCCTCCAGGCCCTCGGGGGCGGCGAGGAGGCAGATCGCGGTCACGTCGACCGCGTTGCGCTGGAACAGGAACTCGATGGCGGCGCCGAGCGAGCCTCCCGTCGCCAGCATCGGGTCGAGGACGAAGCACTGCCGGTCGGACAGGTCGGTCGGGAGGCGCTCCGCGTACGTCGTCGGCTGCAGCGTCTCCTCGTTGCGGACCATGCCGAGGAAGCCGACCTCGGCGGTCGGCATGAGCCGGACCATGCCCTCGAGCATGCCGAGCCCGGCGCGGAGGATGGGGACGACGAGCGGACGCGGCTCGCTCAAAGCGAGACCGGTCGTGGCCGTGACGGGCGTCTCGATCCCGACCGGCTCGACGCGGACATCGCGGGTGGCCTCGTAGGCGAGCAGCGTGACGAGCTCATCGGTGAGCTGCCGGAACACCGGCGACGGGGTGCGCTTGTCTCGGAGCACGGTCAGCTTGTGCGTGATGAGAGGGTGGTCCGCAACGTGCACTCGCATAGGCTCAAGGCTATCCGAACATCCTTCCGTGGAGGTCCCGTGAGCCTGCCCGTGCCCGACGCCTACGAGCGGTGGATGCGGAGCGCCATCGCCGACGCCCGGCTCGCCTTCGGCACCGGCGACGTGCCGGTCGCGGCCCTCGTGATCGACGAGCGCGGCGAGGTGATCGGCACCGGGCGCAACGAGCGAGAGCTGCGGAACGACCCCACGGCGCACGCTGAGGTCCTCGCACTGCGCGACGCTGCGGCCTCCCGGTCCGACTGGCACCTCGAGGGCTGCACGCTGGTCGTCACGCTGGAACCCTGCGTGATGTGCGCGGGCGCGGTGCTCGCTGCGCGCCTCCCCGTCGTCGTCTTCGGGGCGTGGGACGAGAAGGCGGGTGCGGGAGGCTCGGTGTACGACGTGCTCCGCGACCGGCGGCTGAACCATCAGGTCGAGGTGTACCCCGGCGTCCTCGCGGAGGACTGCGCCGAGTTGCTGCTCGACTTCTTCCGCGCCAAGCGCTGAGCGCGGTCGGTGGGGAGGCGCGGCGCGCGTCAGTCCGGGAGGCGCTCCAGCCACTCCGAGAAGGCCGCTCGCGACGCCTCCTGCATGCGCGCCGAGTACAGCTCGCGGTCGCGGCGCAGCGCGTCGGGGTCGATGGCGAGCTCGTCCAGCTCGTTGTAGCCGTCGGCGACCCACGCCTCGTGCATCTCGTCGGTGACTTCGGGGTGGAACTGAACCGCAAGCGCGAAGTCGCCGATCGCGAAGGCCTCGTTGGAGTAGTCGCTCGAGGAGGCGAGGCGGACCGCACGCTCCGGCAGCTCGAACGTATCGCCGTGCCACTCGACCACGGGTACCCCGGCGAAGTGCCGGAGGGGGGAGTCGGCACCGGCCTCGGTCGGCTCGACCCGACGGAACCCGATCTGCATGGTGTCGCCGCGGTACACTCGCTCGCCCAGCGCGCCCGCCATGAGCTGCGCGCCGAGGCAGACCCCGAGCGTCGGCCGTTCGGCGTCGATCCGAGAACGGATGAGCTGCTGCTCGGCGGCGAGGAACGGGTACTCCTCCGTCTGATAAGCGCCCATCTCGCCGCCCAGCACGACGACGAGCTCGGCCTCGGCCGGGTCGATCGCCGAGACGTCCTCGGTGGTCACGTCGACCACGCGGAGCTCGTAGCCGTGAGCCTCGAGCGTCGGGCCGATGTTGCCGACGTGGATGCTCGGGTCGTGCTGGAGGATCAGGGCGGTGCGGGTCACTCGAGTCCTTTGATGACGATGGTGTCGGTGGTCGGGTGCTGCTCGGCGGGGTCGACCCAGACATCGGGCTCGATGTAGATGACGCGCGCGATCGGCACGGCGTCGCGGATGCGCCGCTCGACCGCATCGATCGCGCCCGCCACATCGGCCAGCCGGTGCTCGCCCGCGAAGGCGAGCTTGGCTCCGACGAGCAGCTCGTCCGGGCCCAGGTAGAGGGTCTTCATGTGGATGATGCGCTCCGCCTCCCCGCCGGCGAGCACCGCCTTCGCGATCGCCTCCTCGTCGGCCTCGCTCGCACCTTCGCCGACGAGGAGGCTCTTCGTCTCGATCCCGAGGACGATGGCGACCGCGACCAGGAGCGCGCCGATGAGGAGCGTGCCGATGCCGTCCCAGGCGGGGTTTCCCGTGACGATGGTCAGCCCGACCCCGATGAAGGCGAAGACCAGGCCGGTCAGCGCGGCCACATCCTCCAGGAGTACGACCGGGAGCTCAGGGGCCTTGGCGCGGCGCACGAACTGCACCCACGAGAGCCCGTTCCGCTGCGGGCCGGATTCCTTCATCGCCGTGCGGAGCGAGAACGACTCGAGGCCGATCGCGATGATGAGCACCAGGATGGGCAGCCAGGCGTTCTCGAGCGGATGCGGGTGCGTCAGCTTCTCGATGCCCTCGTAGACCGAGAACACGCCGCCGACCGAGAACAAGATGATCGAGACGACGAACGCGTACACGTAGCGCTCGCGCCCGTAGCCGAACGGGTGCGAACGGTCGGCGCGGCGGCGCGATCGGCGGCCGCCGAGCAGGAGGAGCAGCTGGTTGCCCGAATCGGCGACCGAGTGCACGCCCTCCGCCAGCATCGAGGACGAGCCGGAGAAAGCCCACGCGATGAACTTGGTGAGGGCGATGCCGAGGTTGGCCGCGAGGGCCGCCACGATCGCTCGGGTGCCACCGGATGCGCTCATGGTCCTCATCCTAGGATGGCCCCATGGACGACGCGCAGGCGACCCTCCCCACCATCGCGATGCTCGGTGCCGGCTCGATGGGCCGTGCCATCCTCAGCGGGCTGCTCGAGCCGACCGTCTCGGTGTCGGGCGGCATCCGGGTCACGAACCGGTCGGAGGAGCGTGCGGCCGAGCTCGCCGGACTCCCCGGCGTCACGGCCTACGCCACGGCGTCCGACCCCGACGCCAACCGTCGCGCCGTCGAGGGCGCTCGGCTCGTCATCGTCGCGGTGAAGCCCGGCATGGTGCCCGGCCTCCTGACCGAGATCGCCGACTCCCTCCAGCCTGGGGCCGTCGTGGTCAGCGTCGCAGCGGGCGTGACGACGGCGACGTTCGAGTCGCTCCTCCCGGACTCGGTCGCGGTGGTGCGCTCGATGCCCAACACCCCGGCGGTCGTCGGCCGTGCCGTCACCGGCATCAGCCCCGGCCTCCGCTCGGAGCCCGAGGACCTGGCCCTCGTCCGCACGCTCTTCGAGACGGTCGGCGAGGTCGTGGAGGTGCCGGAGTCGCAGCTGGACGCTCTCAGCACCATCTCCGGCTCGGGGCCCGCGTACGTCTTCCTCCTGATCGAGGCGCTCACCGACGCGGCGGTCCGCAAGGGGTTCACGCCCGAGCAGGCGGCCGCGCTCGTGAACGGGACCTTCCTCGGCGCGGCCGAGCTGCTCGTCTCCTCCGGGGAGGAGCCGGCCGAGCTCAGGAGGCGCGTCACGAGCCCCAACGGCACGACCGAGCGCGCCATCGCGGTGCTCCAGGAGGCGGACCTCCCCGACCTGTTCGCCCGCGCGACCGACGCCGCCCTGGCCCGCGCCCGCGAGCTCGCCGCCGGAGCGTAGGCGGCCGAGCCATGAGCCGCAGGAACCACCGCGTGGCGGTGCTCGTCCTCGAGGGTGCGAAGCCGCTCGACGTGGGCATCCCGGCTCAGGTGTTCTCGACGCGGCCGAGCATGCCCTACGAGGTCCGCGTCTGCGGCGCGTCGCCCGGGCTCGTGACAGGAGGCGACGGCCTGTCGTACCACGTCGCGGACGGGCTCGACGCGGTCCGGGAGGCGCAGACCGTCTTCATCCCGGGCTATCGCGAGCCGGCGCGGACGGAGCCGCCCGCCGCGGTCGTCGAAGCGCTGCTGGCCGCTCACGAGCGGGGCGCCCGGCTCGCCGCGATCTCGACGGGGGCGTTCGCGCTCGCCGCCACGGGCCTCCTGGACGGCAAGCGAGCGACGACGCACTGGCACTACACGCACGCGCTCGCAGCGAAGCACCCGCGCATCACCGTCGACGAGAACGTGTTGTTCGTCGACGAGGGCGACGTGCTCACCTCGGCCGGGGCGGCCTCGGGAATCGACCTGTGCCTCCACCTCGTCCGCCGCGACCACGGTGTCGGACTCTCGAACCACGTGGCCCGGCGGCTCGTCGCCGCCCCGTATCGCAGCGGAGGCCAGGCGCAGTTCGTGCCCCGCAGCGTGCCCGAGCCGCTCGGCGACCTGTTCGCCGAGACGCGCGAGTGGGCGCTGGCGCACCTCGCCGAGCCGCTGACCCTCGAGTCGCTGGCGCGCAACGCCAACGTGTCGGCGCGCACGTTCTCTCGCCGGTTCCGCGAAGACACCGGCTACACGCCGATGCAGTGGGTGCTGCGGGCCAGGGTCGACCTCGCGCGCGAGCTGCTGGAGCGGTCGGATCTCACTGTCGAGCAGATCGCGGCGCGAGCCGGTCTCGGGACCGGGGCGAACCTCCGGCTGCACTTCCAGCGCATCCTCGGGACGTCGCCGACCGAGTACCGGCACACGTTCGCGGCCTGAGGTTCGCGCGTCCCTGCGGCTCTTGTGCCGCTTCCCTTTCCGCTCCCTTTCCGCCGAGTGAGCGGTGGCGGGATCCTTGCGGGCGCTGACCCTGCACCAGGCGAGATCCTTGCGCACAGTGTCGCTCCGGCCACTGTCGTCGAGCCTCCCGCTCTCGCACGATGGAGGGCGGAAAGGAACCTCCATGACCCGCATCGCCATCAACGGATTCGGCCGCATCGGCCGCAACACCCTCCGCGCCCTGCTCGAGCGCGGCTCCGACCTCGAGGTCGTCGCGATCAACGACCTGACCGCGCCCGAGACCCTCGCGCACCTCCTCAAGTACGACAGCTCGCTCGGCCGGCTCGGCCGCACCGTCGAGGTCGACGGCAGCGACCTCGTCGTGGACGGGCACCGCATCCGCGTGCTCGCCGAGCGCGACCCTGCCGACCTGCCGTGGGCGGAGCTGGGCGTGGAGGTGGTGCTCGAGTCGACCGGGCGCTTCACCTCGGCCGACGCTGCGCGCGCCCACCTCACCGCCGGAGCGCGGAAGGTCCTCGTCAGCGCGCCCTCCGACGGCGCGGACGTGACACTGGCGTTTGGCGTCAACACCGACGCGTACGACGCCGAGACGCATGTGATCGTCTCGAACGCCTCCTGCACGACCAACGCGCTCGCGCCGCTCGCCGCCGTTCTCGACGACCTCGCCGGCATCGAGCACGGGTTCATGACGACGGTGCACGCCTACACGCAGGAGCAGAACCTCCAGGACGGACCGCACCGCGACCTGCGCCGCGCACGTGCCGCCGGGGTGAACATCGTGCCGACCACGACCGGCGCCGCCAAGGCGATCGGCCTGGTGCTCCCGAACCTCGACGGCAAGCTGTCGGGCGACTCGATCCGCGTGCCCGTCCCCGTCGGATCGATCGTCGAGCTGAACACGACGGTCTCACGCGAGGTGACCCGCGAGGAGGTGCTGGCCGCCTACCGCGCCGCCGCCGACGGTGCGCTGCGGGGCATCCTCGACTACGCCGACGAGCCGCTCGTGTCGAGCGACATCACCGGGCAGCCCGCCTCCTCCATCTTCGACGCGGCCCTGACCCGCGTCGACGGCCGCCACGTCAAGGTCGTCGCCTGGTACGACAACGAGTGGGGCTTCTCGAACCGCGTCGTCGACACGCTGCACCTCCTCGCCGGCTGACGCCGGCGCTTCGCGCCCGCTGCGCTCCGCCCTCCGCTGCGCTCCCCCCACGCTGCGCTCCGCCCCCCCTCGAGTCCGCACTTACTCAACGCTTGTCACCCGAATTCGTTGAGAACGTGCGGACTCGATGAAGGGGAGTGGCGCGCGAGAGTGTGGCGAACGCGACGCGCGACCGCGTTGAAGTCGTCGGCGGCGGTGACGTAAATCATCTGCCAGCCCCGCTCGACGAGCCACTCCCGGCGCGCGATGTCCTCCCGGTACGCCCGTTTGTCCGTCCGGTGGTGGTCCCCCAAGTACTCGACGCCCACTCGCTCCGACGGGTAGGCGAGGTCGATCATCGCGCGTGTCCTGTCCTTCCCGGGGGCCGTTACCGAGTGGTTCAGAGAGGGGCTCGGAAGCCCGGCGTCCTCTAGGGCCAACCGGAGCAGGGTCTCCTGCGGGGAGAGCGAGCCGTAGCGGACCCGCTCCAGAGCGAGGCGGAGCGTTCGCACGCCCCGCCGCAGCCCATGACGCCGTACAGCGGCCTCCAGATCGGCCCGTGTGCAGCGCGGCGGCGCACCCGAGTACGGTTGGTCGCCGGTGATGAGGTGGTCGCCCATCACGACGAGATCCGGCAGGCGCAGCCGCGAGCTCAGTTGCGCCCAGGTGTCGTGAGGGGACATCACCCGCAGCCCGCGGACGATTCCCAGGCGGTGGTCGTCCGCTTTCAGCTGGTGGGCGACGACGCCGCTCCGTCGGGGCGGCCTGGCCGGTTCGAATACCGAGACCTCCACCGCGGCCGGGAGTGCTGCCGCAGGGAGCGGCAGCCCGTGCAGCACGGCGGCCGATCGGTGGCTGAAGACGGCGGCTTCCGGAAGCACGAGCGCGGCTGCTGCACAGAGCGCACGGTGGTCGTCCGGAGGCGCAACCGTCCGCACGCCACGGAAGGGCCGGTGCAGTTGCGCGCCGTAGACGGTCCGAAGCGGCATTCCGCTCGCGATGGCGTCGGCGCTTCTGAAGGCGTCATGGTGCATCGCGTCAGTCCACCACCTCGCGGTTCCCGAAACGGCGTTATCCACAGGCCACCGCGCATCTCGGCGGACTCCTCCCGTCGAGTACGGACTTACTCAACGTTCAGGCGCTGAAAGCGTTGAGTAACTTCGTACTCAGCGCTGGGCGCGAGCGCCGCGGCGCGCGTCAGGCCTCGAGGGCGGCGAAGCGCTCGATGTCGCCGGAGGCGCCGGACACGATCACGAGGTCGTGGTTCGAGACGACCGTGTCGGCGGTCGCGTAGGTGAACGGCTTGCCCGGGCTCTTCACGCCGACCACCGTGATGCTGTACTTCGACCGCACCCCCGAGTCGCCGAGGCGCTGACCGCGGATGGGCTTCGGCGGGTACATCTTGACGAGCGCGAAGTCGTCGTCGAACTCGATGAAGTCGAGCATGCGGCCCGAGACGAGATGGGCCACGCGCTCGCCGGCCTCGGCCTCGGGGTAGATCACGTGGTTGGCGCCGATCCGCTCGAGGATCTTGCCGTGCGACTGCGAGATCGCCTTCGCCCAGATCTGGGGCACCTTCAGGTCGACGAGATTGGCCGTGATGAGCACGCTCGCCTCGATCGACGACCCGACGGCGACCACCGCGATGGAGAAGTCCTCGGCGCCGATCTGCCGCAGCGTCTCGATCGATCTCGCGTCGGCCTGCACGCTGTGCGTCACCCGGTCGGCCCACGTCTGGACGAGCGCGGCATCGGTGTCGATCGCGAGCACCTCCCGGCCCAGGCGGTCGAGCTCGACGGCGGCCCCGGTGCCGAACCGGCCCAGCCCGATCACGAGCACCGGAGCGTTGTGCTTGATCCGGTCAACCAACGAGCGGCCTCTCCTCGGGGTTCTGGTAGAGCTGCCGCCGTTGGCTCTGGGCCAGGGCTGCGGCGAGTGTCACTGTACCAACGCGTCCGCAGAACATCGTCGCTGCGAGAACGAAGACGCCGGCGTCGGGGAGGCGCTCGGTCAGCCCCGTGGACAGGCCGCAGGTGGCGAACGCCGAGATGACGTCGAAGAGGACGTGGTCGAGCGGCGCCTTGGTGATCTGCAGGATGAGGATGCTCGACACCGCGACGATCGTGGCACCCCAGAGCGCCACGGCGACGGACAAGCGGAGCACGTCGATCGGGATGCGCCGCCGGAACGCGTCCATCGATTCCACTCCGCGCGCCTCCGCGAGCCCCGCGAGGAACAGGACGGCCAGCGTCGTCACCTTGATCCCGCCGGCCGTGGAGGCGGACCCTCCACCGATGAACATGAGCATGTCTGTGACGAGCAGGCTCGACCCGTGGAGGTCCTGGATCGGGATCGTCGCGAACCCGCCCGACCGGGCCATCGTCGACAGGAACAGCGACTGGAACACGGTGTGCCCGGCATCGAGCCGGCCGAAGGTGCGGGGGTTGTCGTACTCGAGCAGCACGTAGAGCACCGCCCCGGCGACGAGGAGCACGAGCGAGGTGATCAGCGTCAGCTTGACGTGGATCGACCAGGTCCGCCGCCGGCGGCGCAGGTTGGAGGCGATGGCCAGGATCACCGGGAAGCCGATCGCGCCGAGGAACACGCCGATCATGAGCGCGCCGAGGAACCAGTAGTCCGTCGCGAAGCGGGACAGCCCCTCCACGTTGGGCGCGAAGCCCGTGTTCGTGAACGCCATCGCCGAGTAGTACACGCTCTCCCATGCCGCCGTCAGCACGTCGACGCCGGCGATCAGCATGCGCGGGAACAGCAGCAGCGCGACGCCGCCCTCGATGACGACCATGCTCAGCGCGACGGTCCGCAGCAGCTTGCCGACCTCGCCCAGGCGGACGGCCTGCCCCTCGGGGACAGGGCCCGCGTGGATCCGCAGCGGGTTGCTGTCGCTCGCGGCCATGAGCTTGGCGCGCAGCCCGAGCCTCCGCGAGATGACCATGCCGAGGATGCTCGCCATGGTCAGCACGCCGACCGCGCCGATCTGGACGCCGAGGTAGACGAGCAGATGGCCGAACACCGACCAGTGCGTCGCCATGTCGACGGTCGACAACCCGGTCACGCAGATCACCGATACGGCGGTGAACAGAGCGTCCGGGAACCGGGTGACCGTGCCCTCGGCCGAGGCGATCGGCAGCGAGAACAGGGCCGTGAACAGGAGGATGAGGAGGGCGAACACGAGGATCGCGAACCGGGAGGGACTCCGCGTCGCGAACCCGTTGAGCGCCGCGCGGAGGCGCGCCGCCGTCGGTGCGGACCGGGCGCGGGTCCCGCGCGCTCGGGTGGTGCTCATGGTCCTCGATCCCCTCCCCTCGGGCCTCCGCCATGCTACTGCGGGCGACGGACATGGAACTGGGCCGGGCGAGTGGCTAGCCTGGGGGAATGGCCGACATCTTCGACGTGATCGCGGACCCCACGCGGCGCGAGATCCTCGCTGTACTGCTCGACCGGCATACGAACGCAGTGCATTCCGTGGGCGAGATATCGGTCTCCGAGATCGTCGCGCGGCTCGAGCTCAGTCAGCCGACCGTGTCGAAGCACCTCAAGGTCCTCCGGGAGGCGGGGCTCGTCTCGGTCCGCGAGGAGGGACAGCACCGCTACTACCGACTCGACTCGACGCCCCTCGAGGCCGTCGAGGACTGGATCATTCCGTTCACGGCATCCGACCTCGGCGCGGAGGAGATCGGGGCGCAGCTCGCCGAGGAGACGAGGGAGTTCGCCAGCACGGTCGGAAAGGTCCTCGCCGACACCCGGCACCGGGTCACCCCGCGGAAGTGGCGGCGCGACTGACTCCGCATTCACCCCGGCGCCCCGCGCGGGTAGCATGACCGGGGAGAGGACGGGGAGATGGCTCACGATCTGAGGGATGTGCGCTTTCTGACGGTCGCCGAGGTCGCCGACATGATGCGGGTCTCGCGCATGACCGTCTACCGTCTCGTCCACGCGGGGCAGCTTCCGGCCATCCGGTTCGGCCGCTCCTTCCGCGTCCCCGAGTCGGCCGTCAGGCAGGCTCTGCAGGCAGTGACACCGCTCTCCGAGGACGGCGTCGCGGACTCCGCGTGAGTTCCGGTAGACTTGCTCCTTGTGTCGCCGCGCATCCCGCGGCAAACCCCCCGAATTTTTGTGAGGTCTACGTGGGTTCCGTTATCAAGAAGCGTCGCAAGCGTATGGCGAAGAAGAAGCACCGCAAGCTGCTTCGCAAGACGCGTCACCAGCGTCGCAACAAGAAGTAGACCCCGGGTCTGCGGCTCAAGCGTCGGTCCGATCGGCCCGGCGCTTTTTGCTGTACCCGCTGTCAGCGCAGCGCAGTACCCGCTGCGCCTAGAGTTGTGGGGTGCCCACCGTCTCCCTCACGCTCATCGGCAAGCCCGGCTGCCACCTGTGCGATGACGCTCGCGACGCCGTCCGGGAGGTCGTCGGCGCTCTTCCGGACGGCGCGCCCGACGTGGTCGTCGAGGAGCGCGACATCCTGCAGGAGCCGGACCTCTACGAGAAGTACGTCGAGGAGATCCCGGTCGTCCTGATCGACGGACGGATGCACACCTACTGGCGCGTCGACCCCGACCGTCTCCGCTCAGCCCTCCTGGAGGACCGATGACCATCCGCCACGTCGTCTCGTGGAAGCTCGCCACCACCGACGCGGAGGAGCGCGCGCAGCATGCGGCGGGCATCAAGCTCGGGCTGGAGTCCCTCCCGGCCGTGATCCCTCAGATCAGGTTCCTGCAGGTCGGCGTGAACGCCCTCGCGGGCGACAACTTCGATGTCGTGCTCATCAGCGACTTCGACAGCGACGACGACCTCCGGGCGTACGTCGAGCACCCCGCGCATGCCGAGGTCGCCTCCTACATCCGCTCGGTCGTCGCCGGCCGGGCAGCGGTCGACTACGAGGTCTGAGACCTCTCGCTCAGAAGACCGGGCTCTCGTCGATCTCGGCGTCGCTGCGCCGGTAGTCGGACAGGAACTGCTCCCGTGCCGGTTCGAAGAACGCGTGGACAAGGTCTCCCGCCGTGTCGCCGTCGCGCTCCTTGACCGCGGCGACGATCGCCGCGATGCGCTCGGCGATGTCGTCCGTCCCGAAGGGCGACTGCCAGGCTCCGACGTACCGGAGCAGCTGCGGCCCGAGTCCGTCCGCGACCGCGAGCAGGGGCTCGTTCCCGGCGGCGCGGGCGAGCTCGAGGAAGAACGCGTTGAGGGCACGCCCGAGCGCGGGACGGTCGCCGGCCTTGGCCGCCTTGCGCACCTCCCGCTGTGTCTTGTCGAGACGCGAGACGACCGGATTGTCGATCGTGGGAACGGCCGTACGCGTCGCGTACTCGAACAGCAATCCGGAGGTGTACACCGCCTCGTCGAGCGCGCGGAGGTCGATGGGCGCGACCCGCGTGTAGCGATTGGGCGCCATCTCGACGAGGCCGATGTCCGCGAGCTTCATCAGGGCTTCGCGGATCGGGGTGCGGGAGACGCCCAGCCAGGCCGTGAGCTTCTCGTCGAGGAGGCTCTCGCCGGGCTCCAGCGTGCCGTCGAGGATGCCGTCGTAGAGACGGTTGTAGACGACATCGCGCAGCAGCTGGCGTTCGACCGGCGCGCTGTCCTTCACGGGGAGCGGCATCAGCCGTCCTTCCTCTCGAGTTCGGCGAATTCGGCTGCGACGGTGAGCAGCCCCTTCTCCCAATAATCGCCCATCGCGCGAGCGGCCTTGTCGCTCTTGCCCGCCGCGGCGGCCTGGGCCGTGGCCCGGAGGTGCGGTGCGGCCTTCTCGAAGGGCACGTTCGACGGCGCCGCGACCAGAGCGCGACTGACCTCGGGGAGGTGCCGCTTGAGGAGGCGCGCCAGGGTGCGGTTGTCGAAGCGGCGGAGGAACACGGCGAGGAAGTTCTCGGTGACGAAGCGGTCGCGCTCGATGCCGGCCAGCTCCTCCAGTTCGGGACGTTCGGAGAGGTCGCGGAGCGCCGCCCTGTCCTCGTCGGTGAGGAGGGGCGTCACGTCGCGCACGACCCCGCTGAACAGCGTGCCGACCGTCCGGATCAGCCCGCTCAGCCGTTCGGGGTCGATCGTCGTGACGCGGGTGCGCTTCTGCGGCAGGATCTCGACGAGCCCCATCGCCGCGAGCTGGTTGAGCGCCTCGCGGACAGGCGTGCGCGAGACGCCGACCCACTTCTCGATCTCGGCGTCGTAGAGCTGCTCGCCCGGGGTGAGATCCCCCTCCACGATGGCGTCGAGCAGGCGGATGAACACCTCGTCGCGGATGAGTCGGCGCGGGCTGACGGCCTCCGTGCTGGGTACAGGCATACATGAATATTACATCCACGCGAACGCATGCGAGGTGCACCTGCACAGCGTGCCGGGTGGTGCGGGCGAGCCGTGGAGGGTCAGAACCGCTGGCCGAGCGCCTTCGCCTTGAGGGCGTCGAACTCCCCTTGGCTGATGGTGCCCTGGTCGAGCAGCGTCTGGGCCTGCGCGATGTCAGCCGCCGGCGTGCTCGACGGGGTGAACGTGCGGTAGTAGTCGTCGTTCTCCGGAACCGTCTGGCGCTGACGCGCGGTGCGTTCGGCCATCCCGCGCCCGCGGGCGATCAGGTACACGAGCGCGGTTAGGAACGGTACGAAGACGAGGAAGATCACCCACAGCGCCTTCCACCAGCCGTTCAGCTTCTCATCCCGGAACAGGTCCACCAGGATCGTGAACAGCACCATCAGGTACGCGACGAAGACGAACGCCTCGAAGAGGATCCAAAAGAAGCCCCAGAAACCGTTCACGGTGAAACCTCCCTCTCGATGGGGCACACGGTAGCGCCGCCCGTGCCGGGTTGGCTAGAAGCAATGAAGGGGCGCGTGCGGCTGGGCCTGCGGGAGGTCGCAGTCGGGCCGGCAAGCGCGTTCGATCGGATCCGCGGGCGTGGAATGCGGCCCCGGGGAGTGTTCACGCACTGGCCGAAAGGCGCACCGGACGTACTATGGCGGCACGCGGCGCGACGCCGGGGGCGGCACCGAGCGAGGAGGCACGGTGGGACGAGAGACGTACTGGACGGAACAGCCGGACGAGCTGTTGCACGCGGGCAAGAAGTTCACCCTGGCGGGTCACGACACGGCAGCGACACCCGGATTCGCCGGGGACAAGGCCGCGGGCGAGAAAGCGCTGGCGGACGGCGGCGCGATCCTCGCGGAACTGCAGTCCCGGTTGTATGCGGCCGGTCCGACCGGAGAGCGACGGTCGGTGCTGCTCGTACTGCAGGGCATGGACACCTCCGGCAAGGGCGGCATCGTCACGCACGTGATCGGGCAGATGAACCCGGGAGGCGTCAGTTACTACGGGTTCAAGGCGCCGACGTCGGAGGAGCTCGGCCACGACTTCCTCTGGCGCGTTCACCGGCGCCTCCCCGGTGCCGGCCAGGTGGGTGTGTTCGACCGGTCGCACTACGAGGACGTGCTGATCGCGCGCGTCCGGCAGCTCGCGCTCCCGGAGGAGATCGATCGCCGGTACCGCGCGATCAACGACTTCGAGCGGAACATCACGGAATCCGGCACGCGGATCGTGAAGGTCATGCTGCACCTCGGGAAGGAGCAGCAGAAGACGCGCCTCCTGGACCGGCTCGACCGGCCCGAGAAGCACTGGAAGTTCCACTCGGCCGACGTGGATGAGCGTCTCCTCTGGGATCACTACCAGGAGGCCTACCAGCTGATGATCGAGCACACCTCCACCTCGTTCGCGCCCTGGTACGTCGTGCCCGCGGATCACAAGTGGTATGCGCGCCTGGCGGTGCAGCACCTCCTCATCGCCGCCCTGGAGGCGCTGGGCCTCGAGTGGCCCACGGCCGATTATGACGTGGACATCGAGCGGAAGAAGCTCTCAGCGACGTGAGCGGGGGAGGGACGGATCAGCCGAACGCCTCGACGATCGGCCGGAACTTCATGGTCGTCTCGGCGAGTTCGCGTTCCGGGTCCGAGTCGGCGACGATTCCGGCGCCGGCGTAGGCGGTGAGGCCGCCGTCCGGGGCGACCTGAGCGCACCGCAGGGCGATGGCCCACTCGCCGTCGCCGTCTCCGCCGACCCAGCCGACCGGTCCGGCGTAGCGGCCGCGGTCGAACGGCTCGAGCTCGTGGATGAGCTCGATCGCCTCGCTCCGCGGGGTGCCAGCGACGGCCGCTGTCGGGTGGAGCGCATCGGCGAGGTCGAGCGAGCTGGCGCCGTCGCTCAGGGTGCCGGCGACGTCGGTGGCGAGGTGCCAGAGGTTCGGGAGCTTGAGGGTGAACGGCAGGTCGCTCGCGGCGAGGTCGGCGCTGTGCGGGCGGAGCGCGTCGATGACGCTCGCGACGGCGAAGCGGTGCTCGTCCTGGTCCTTGGTGCTCGTGGCGAGCGCGATGGCCGCATCGCGATCGGAGGCGGCGTCGCGGCCGCGCGAGATCGTGCCGGCGAGAACTCGTGCGGTGACCGTCCCGTGGTGGACGCGGACGAGGGTCTCCGGGGAGGACCCGACGAGGCCGTCGACGGCGAACGTCCAGCAGTCGGGATAGCCGAGGCCGAGCTCGACGAGTGCCCGCCGGAGGTCGGACTCCTGGGGGAGGTGCGCCTTGAGGTCTCGCGCGAGCACCACCTTCGAGAGGTCGTGTTCGCGGATCTTCTCGACCGCCTGAGCGACTGCCTGCTGGTAGCCCTCCTTGCCGAGCGTCCCCGGGAGGAGCGTCAGCCGGTACTCGTCGCCGAGTGGCGTCGTGCGGGGGCGGGCTTCGCATCGGTCGGTGAGGGGAGGGTCGCCCGCCCGGTGGATGCGCGTGATCCAGGTGCGCGTTCCGCGGCGCCCGATGACGACTTCGGGGACGATGAGCGTGCTGACGGCGTCGCTGTCGTCGGCGAACGCGAAGGTGCCGAAGGCGATGAGCCCGGTGCCGGGCGTGCGCACCGCGTCGTCGACGTGGGCGGCGGCGGCGAGTTCGCGCCACGTGGCGGATGCCTCGGCGATGCGGTCCGGGCCGCGGAACTCGAGCCGGAGAGCCTCGCCGATGCCGGCCATCCCGTCGCCTTTGCGCTGCCAGAGGAGGGGCGTGCGCGAGTCGAGGTAGGGGATGAGGCTGCGGAGGTCGTCCAGCGGTGTCGTCGCGACCTGGAGGACCGTCTGCGCGGCCGCCCGTCGGGTGGTCGGAACGGTTGTCACAGGCTCAGCCTACGCCCGGCTCCCTGTGCGCCTGTTGCGGGGTGGCTGGGGGCATGATGTGCGCGCGGGGGCGGTCCGCGGGGGCGGCTCGGACGCGGAAATGCACGGGTGTGCGCCGCAGCCTAAGCTGGTGGGGTGAGTAAGGCCGACCTCAGCAAGCAGCCCGCCCAGGTCGCCGCGATGTTCGACGAGGTGTCGACCCACTACGACCGGACCAACACCGTCCTTTCGATGGGGAACGCGGCCCTCTGGCGCGTGGCCACCACGCGAGCGGTCGCCCCGGCGCCCGGCGAACGGATCCTCGACGTGGCGGCCGGCACCGGCACCTCGAGCGCATCCCTCGCGCGCAACGGTGCGAGCGTCGTCGCGGCTGACTTCTCGGCCGGGATGATCGAGGTCGGGCGCGAACGCCAGGCCGGGAACCCGTACGTCTCCTTCGTGCAGGCGGATGCGACGGCGCTGCCCTTCCCGGACGACTCGTTCGACGCGGTGACCATCTCGTTCGGCCTGCGCAACATCGTCGACCCGCGTGCGGCGCTCGCCGAGTTCTTCCGCGTGACCAAGCCCGGCGGGAGGGTCGTCATCTGCGAGTTCTCGCGGCCTCCGCTCGGCCCCATCCGGGCCGGGTACAACGCGTACCTCCGGTATGGGATGCCCGTTCTCGCCAAGGCCGCGAGCTCGAACCCTGCCGCGTACGAATACCTCATGGAGTCGATCCAGGCGTGGCCGAGCCAGCCCGAGCTGGCGGCCTGGCTGCGGGAGGCGGGCTTCGATCGCGTGGCGTACCGCAACCTCACCGCGGGCATCGTGGCGCTGCACCGCGGGTGGAAACCGCTCGCTGTGTCATCGGCGGCGCCGACTGCTGTGAAGTCGAATGCTGCGACACAGACCGCTGCCCAGGGGGACGCAGCGAGTCCGACGGCCGCCAAGCCGGCTGCGGCCAAGCCGGCTCCTGCCGAGCCGACTCCTGCCAAGCCTGCTGCGGAGTCCCCCGCTGCGAAGTCGACCGCTGCGAAGTCGCCCGCTGCGAAGTCGACGGCTGCGAAGTCGCCCGCTGCGAAGTCGACGGCTGCCAAGTCTGCTGCTGCGAAGTCGACGGCTGCCAAGTCGGCTGCCGCGAAGCCGACCGCGGACAAGCCGGCTGCCGCGAAGTCGACCGCTGCCAAGCCGGCCGCAGCGAAGTCGAGTGGCACCAAGCCGCGCACCCGCACCTCCACCGGTTCCGCATCCGGCACCGGCACTGCGAAACCGACCGAATCCGATCGGCCGGCGCGCTCCGAAGACCCATCGTCCATCCCACCTGAGGGGGAGTAGTGGCCCGAAGCGTTCCGGTCGTCCGGCGCCCGCCGTCGCTGACCAGTCAGCTCGGCCTCACCGAGCGGATCTTCGCGCGCGGGGAGGACCGAGAGCTCGCGAACGCCGTCGACGCCGGCCTCGCCCAGGTCGAGGAGGGCCTGCACCGCGAGATGCAGTTCGCTGACAACCTCGCCGACGTGACCGCGCGCTATCTGCTCGAGGCGGGAGGCAAGCGGGTCCGGCCGATGCTGACGCTGCTCGCCGCCCAGCTCGGTGACGGCAACCTCGCCGGGGTGATCCGCGCCGCCGAAGCGGTCGAGATCACGCACCTCGCGTCGCTCTACCACGACGACGTCATGGACGACTCCCAGATGCGGCGCGGCGTGCCGAGCGCCCAGTCGGTGTGGGGTAACTCTGTCGCCGTGCTCACCGGCGACCTGCTCTTCGCGCGCGCGAGCAAGCTCGTCTCGACCCTCGGGGAGCGCGCCATCCAGCTCCAGGCCGACACCTTCGAGCGACTCTGCCTGGGACAGCTCCACGAGACGATCGGACCGGAGGACGGCGAGGACCCGATCGAGCACTACATCCGGGTGCTCGAGGACAAGACCGGCTCGCTCATCGCCGTCGCCGCGCAGATGGGCATCGTCTTCTCGAACGCTCCCGAGAGCTACGAGCAGCCCGTGGTGGTCTTCGGGGAGAAGATCGGGGTCGCCTTCCAGATCATCGACGACGTGATCGACCTCTCCGCGCAGGGCGTGAAAGAGACCGGCAAGACCCCCGGCAACGACTTGCGCGCCGGCGTGGCGACGCTGCCCGTGCTGCGTCTGCGTCAGCTTGCCGAGACGGACGCCGCGGCGGCCGCGCTGCTGGAACGGCTGGAGCGCGACGTGATCGGTACCGCCGAGGAGGGCGAGATCACCCCGGAGGCCACGGCCGCCATCGCAGCTCTCCGCGACCACCCGGTGACCGCGGATACGCTGGCCGAGGCGCACCGCTGGGCGCGGGAAGCGGTCGAGGCGCTCGACGCCCTGCCCGACGGCCCGGTGAAGAAGGCCCTCATCCGCTTCGCGGACACGATCGTCGAACGTTCGAGCTGAGCGAGAAGGAAGCTTCGCATGACCAAACTCCGACTGGCCATCGTCGGCGCCGGCCCGGCCGGCATCTACGCCGCCGACATCCTCCTGCGCGCGGAGCGGAACTTCGACGTGTCGATCGACCTGTTCGAGCAGCTTCCCGCGCCGTACGGCCTGGTCCGTTACGGTGTCGCCCCCGACCACCCGCGCATCAAGGGCATCATCGGCGCCCTGCGCGAGGTGCTCGATCGCGGCGACATCCGTATTTTCGGCAATGTGGAGTACGGCCGCGACATCACGCTCGAAGACCTGAAGCACCACTACAACGCCGTCATCTTCGCCACGGGTGCCGTGCGCGACGCCGCCCTCGAGATCCCCGGCATGCACCTCAACGGCTCCTACGGGGCGGCCGACTTCGTGAGCTGGTACGACGGTCACCCGGACGTCCCCCGCACGTGGCCGCTCGAAGCGAAGTCGGTCGCGGTCATCGGGAACGGCAACGTGGCGCTCGACGTCTCGCGGATCCTCGCCAAGCACGCCGACGACCTCCTGCCGACCGAGATCCCCGACAACGTCTACGAGATCCTCAAGGACTCGCCGGTCACCGACGTCCACGTGTTCGGCCGTCGCGGGCCCGCGCAGGTGAAGTTCACGCCGCTCGAGCTGCGCGAGCTGGGTGAGCTGCGCGACGTCGACATGATCCTGTACGACGAGGACTTCGACTACGACGAGCAGTCCCGCTCTGCCGTCGCCAGCAACAAGCAGGTCATGGTGATCGACCGTGTGCTGCAGTCGTGGCGCCAGCGTGAGGTGGGCTCCGCGAGCCGTAGGCTGCACCTCCACTTCTATGCGAAGCCGCTCGAGGTCGTCGGTGACGAGCACGGCAACGTGGCCGCACTCCGCTACGAGCGCACCGCGCCGGACGGCGAGGGCGGTGTGCGCGGGACCGGCGAGATCCGCGAGGTCGAGATCCAGGCGCTGTACCGCGCCGTCGGCTACTTCGGATCGCCCCTGCCCGACATCCCGTTCGACAAGCGGCACGGCGTCATCCCGAACCACGAGGGTCAGGTGCTGCGCAAGGGCGACAACGAGCGCATGTACGGCGTGTACGCCACGGGGTGGATCAAGCGCGGGCCGGTCGGACTCATCGGTCACACGAAGTCCGACGCCATGGAGACGATCAAGCATGTGATCAACGATCAGGGCAACTGGTGGTCGCCGGCAGACCCCTCCGAGGAATCGGTGGAGAGGCTGCTCCGCGAGCGGGGTGTGGAGTACACGAACCTCGACGGCTGGCACAACCTCGACGCCCACGAGCAGGCGCTCGGCAGCGAGCGCGGCCGCGCACGGATCAAGGTCGTGCCGCGCGACGAGATGGTCCGCGTCTCCAACGGGGTGCCCGCCGTCGACTGACTGCGACGAGCCACTCGCGCCGGAGAGGCTCCCCCTGGCAGGCTGAAGGCGTGAGCAGCGCAGCGGAGTGGCGGCCCGACGTGCTCGGCGACCCGTTCGAGCAGCTCACGCTGCCGCTGGAGCCCGATGTCGAAGGCGACGTGGTCGCCACCCTCGTCCGTTACGCCGCCGCACCGCACCTGCACCTCCATCGGCCCGTCGCCTCCGGGATCGACGTGCTCTACGTGCACGGTTGGTCGGACTACTTCTTCCAGTCGCACCTCGCCCGCTTCTGGCACGATGCCGGCGCGCGATTCTTCGCACTCGACCTCCGCAAGTACGGCCGCAGCCTGAGACCGGGGCAGACGCCGGGGTTCGTCGACGATCTGGCGACCTACGACGAGGACATCGAGGCCGCTCTGGAGGCGATGGGTCACGGCGCGAACGGACGCGACCATCAGCGCTCCCTCGTGCTCCTCGGCCACTCGACGGGCGGCCTCACGCTGAGCCTCTGGGCGGCCCGGCACCCCGGCCGGGCCCGGGCTCTCATCCTGAACAGCCCGTGGCTCGAATTCCAGGCGCATTCCGCGGGCCGGTCGGCGCTCACCCCGTTCGTCGACCTGCAGGCCCGCATCGACCCGAAGGCGCCCATGCCGAACGTCGACCTGGGGTTCTACACGCGCACCGTCTCGAGGACACAGGACGGCGAGTGGGACTACGACCTCGCGTGGCGCCCGGCGCGCGGGTTCCCGGTGCATCCCGCGTGGCTGAGGGCCGTGCTCGTCGGGCACACGAGGGTGGCGGCCGGCCTCGAGATCGATGCGCCCGTGCTGACCCTCCTGTCGAAGCGGTCGACGCTGGTGCCGTACTGGTCGGAGGAGATGCGCCGGTCCGATTCCGTCCTCGTCGTGCGGGACATCGCGACCCAGGCGCTGCGTCTCGGCGACACCGTGACGATCGCGTGGATCGACGGCGCGCTGCACGACGTCTTCCTGTCCCCGGAGCCCGTCCGAGAGATCGCCTACCGGCGCATCGAGCGCTGGCTCAGCGGGTACGCGCCGGTCAGCGAAGGTTCACGAACTGGAGCGCGACGTCCAGATCCGCGTTCTTGAGCAGGGACATCGTCGCCTGGAGGTCGTCGCGGCTCTTCGAGCTCACGCGCAGCTCGTCACCCTGGATCTGCGCCTTCACGCTCTTCGGCGCCTCGTCGCGGATGAGCTTGCTGATCTTCTTCGCGGCATCCTGCTCGATGCCGTTCTTGAGCCCGACCTCGACCCGGAACTCCTTGCCCGACGCGTAGGGCTTCCCCGCGTCGAGCGATTTGAGCGAAATGCCGCGCTTGACGAACTTCGACTCGAGAACGTCGAGGACCGCCTTCACGCGCTCCTCGGTGTTGGCCTTCAGGAGGATCTTCTCGCCGCTCCAGTCGACCTCCGCTCCGACGTTCTTGAAGTCGTAGCGCTGCTCCACCTCTTTGCGAGCCTGGTTGACGGCGTTGTCCGCCTCCATCTTGTCGACCTTGCTGACCACGTCGAACGAGGAGTCTGCCATATTCCCGATCCCTTCGATCTGCCGAACGACAAGTCTACCGATCGGGCTGTCGCCGGGCAGACCCGACTCGGACGGTCCGGCCGTCCGGCCATCCCCGGTCAGGCGGTCTGCGCCAGCTCGGCGTAGTAGGTCACGTGGCAGCCGTCGCCGGCGCACTCGACGCAGAGGACGATCTCCTCGCTGTGCTGGTTGGGGTCGGCCCCCGTGCCGTCGCACCGTTCGCAAATCTCCACCGTTCTCATGCCCACGATTCTGCGCCCGACCACCGACAGCGCCCGCACCCGCATCGGGGTGTCGCGCATCCGTTTCCATGGCCCCGAACCCGACGACGAGCGCGACGCTCGGATTCTGCTCAGAGCAGAACGCGCCGACGGGGGCGGCGCGGATCGCGTGTCCGCGGCTTAGGCTGTCGCCATGCTTGTGCGGCACGCCCTCGGCACCGTGCTCCGCCGGATCCGGACGGAGCGGGGCACGACCCTGCGTCAGCTCTCCGAGCGGTCCAGCGTCTCCATCCCCTACCTCTCCGAGATCGAGCGCGGTCGCAAGGAGGCGTCGTCCGAGATCGTCGCGGCGCTCTGCCGCGAGCTCGACGTGTCGGAGCGCGATCTCCTGACCGCGGTCGCGGCCGAGTTCGCCGGTGCCCCGGTGATCAGCCTCCTGCCGACCGGTGCGGAGACGGCCGACGCAGCTGCAGCCTCCTCCGCCGACGCGGCCGCGCCGGTCGTGGCGCTCGCGGCCTGACGCTCCGAACCGCTCCGAACCGCGCCGGAATGCTCCGAAACGCCCTGGAACGGCGCTGATTTCGTCTGCGAGCGCGCGACGAGTATTCTTGTCTGGCGCCATCCGGTCGGCAGACCGCGGTGCAGCCGGCGAGTTACCCAAGCGGCCAAAGGGATCTGACTGTAAATCAGCTGTCTACGACTTCGGGGGTTCGAATCCCTCACTCGCCACGCCAGGAAAACAAAGGGGACTCGGACTATCCGGGTCCCCTTTCTCGTTGTTCGGGGCCCGATGTGTGAGCGGTGTGCGAACAACGGACCGTTGCTCGATCCGTCACCTTTCCTCCGGTAGGGACTGAACCCAGGCCCGCAGATCCTCGGCCAAGATGATGGCCTTACTGAGCGCATAGTGCACGACGAGGTCGTTCCGTCTCACAAAGCTGCGCAGGAAGCTCGGGGAGACGCCGCATTCGAGGGCCGCGTCCTCCAGGGAGTACGCCACGCGAGCCGAAGCCTCGCCGGGCGCTCGCACCTTTACGGCAATGGGCCCCTCGTTCACCGCGTCCGCTCTAGTCGCCTCGAGGACGCCCGCGCGCGCCATCTCAAGCCGCACGCCAATTGCCACGCGCTCCTCGAGCTCGTCGCCGAGCTGGTCCCACGGGCACCAGAAGGTCCCCGCCCGATCGACCACCTCGCACGGCTCCGGCCGGTCAATGAGTTCCGCGCGGACGTGGACGTTGTCGTCGACGTCAAGTAACCGTGCGCGTTCGATCGGCTTTCCCTTTTCCGGACGCCACGCCCACACCTGTCCGACTCGCATCTTTGGCTTGTTCCAGTGCACTGACATGGACGCACCGTACCCCTGATCCATGGCGGGGGGCCAGAGCGTTTTTGCCCGCTCACCTGGGATATTGCCCTCGGTGAAGGTTTCCTTGCCGCACGGCAATCTTCGCCCACGGGCGGTGTCCTCGCCGGGCGCTATTAGGTCAGATCTCACGTGACCTGTTCGCTGAACGTAAAGGGTCGGCCGCCACTGCCCCGTCCGGGGTGTACCGAAGAGTCTGGTCTGGCCGCTACGATCAGCGAATTATGAGGAAGTCTCTGATCGCACTGGTGCTGGCGGTGCTGGCCCTCAGCGGCTGCTCGGCGCACGGCGAAACGGTCGCTCAGCCGAGCGACTCCACCCGCAGTGCCGAAGCGAGCCCGACGCCGACGCCGACGGTTCACACGATGAGCCTCGACGAGGCAGCCAAGTACTACCTCGCTGGCGTCTGTGCGGCGAATAAAGCGACGGCAGCGAACAGCGCCGCGTTCGCTGCGCAGGACCTCGCCGCGGTGAAACAAACGGCGGCCTCGGCGCGGGATGCGTATCAGGCAGAAGCCAAGGCGTTCACGGACACGACGGTGGTCTGGCCGTCTGCCGTTTCCTCGGCCGACATCAAGCTCATCACCGACGCAGACTTCGCCATCATCTCGAACTACGACGCTATATCGACAGCGCAATCATTCGAGGCGGCGTCCGCCACATCCAACGGCTACGTGGACAACGGAGCGGCCGCGGCGGCCCAGCGGATTCGGCTTGCGCTCAACCTGTCTGCAGATACTTCGGCAGGCTGCTGAGTCGGATGGGGCGCAAAGACAGCCAAGGGACGGTCACATACCAAGGGACCTCGTTCCATGACGCGGTCCTTCCTCAACCGTTGCGATTTGCGCCCCCTTACGCTCATCTCGCCGCCGACCCTCAGGCTTTTTCGCGGTTCTGGCAGTTCGCAAGCTACGCGTTCGATCTGCCAGACCCGGCCGCTTTCCCCGCGTTTCCTGAACCGTTCGACCCAGATGAGGCTGCGCGAGCACGACGATTCGTGTCGACGTGCCGGGACCTCGCGAGTTACTCACTCATGAGCGCTCATGACGGTGTCACATTCACGATCAAGGCGGACGGGACCGCAGACATTCAGACTCAAAAGAGCCCTCGAGAGAATGTCGGCGGCTTCATAACTCAGTTCAGGCAGCTGTATGCCAAAGACGAGAGCGCAAGCTACAGTGACGTCGTCGGCATCATCTCCCGCCTCACCCGAACCACCACTGACTCCTTCCAGGATCGACGCCAGGACATTCTCAGCGCCTGGAGACGGGCGCACGGGCGCTTGCTCCAACAGCGGGTCGAAGCCATCGTGGCGCGCAAGCACGTCAACAGTGCATACGTGGGGCAGGGTGACTCTCCCACCCCTATACCGTTCGAGCACGCGCGGCCCACAGAACTAATCTCGCGATACATGTACGGGGAATACATCCACTACGGGGAGAAGCGAGAGGCACTCCAGGCTTTCCGCAAGAGCGAGAGCGAGCTCATCATTGAACTCGATTACCTGAACTTCCTCGAGGCGGCTATCGGCCTCGCTCACTACTACCTTGGCTTCTCGATACTGGCGACGCGAGCGTTCAAGCTGAGTGCGTAGACGTGACGCCCAGGGCGTCGCCCAAGCGGCTGAGGAGGCTGGTGGCGTCGTCGAGGCCGGGGGTACCGTCGGCCGCTTCCATCTTCATCGCAGCTGTGATGTGGGTCTGGATCGCTTGAGCGATGTCGCGCTCGTTCTGCGCGGGCACGAAATCGAGCTCCCGCGCCTTTTCTACCCCTACCTCGGTGCGTACGAGGGTCTTGAAGGTCGGTGCCTCCAGCCGGTCATACAGCGCTTCCGCACGCTTGTATGCCCGGAGCTTGAGCTCCAGCCGGCGGGCCTTCCCGTCTACTTCGCGCGCTTGGTTGGCAGCCTTGACCTGTGCCCGGTCGAATTCGAGACCTTCACGCTTCGCCCACGCCGAGATAGTGGAGGGGGAAACCCCAAGCTCCTTGGCGATGGCATTGCAGCCCAGGCCCTTGTCGAAGAGATCTCGCGCCCGGGCGCCTCCAGTGAACGCGCCCATCAGTACGCCACCTTCTGCATCCCGGAACGGAGCCCAGCCCGCTGACGAGCCGCCGCCTGATTGACCACGATCTGTGCCTCACCGTTCGCCATCTCACGAAGCACCCCGAACAGGGAGCCGTCCATGAAGATCGGCCGGTCCCCGCTCTTCGGCCCGACCGATGCGAGAGCCGCGGCAGGGTTGTCGTTGTACGCCTTCATGAACTGCGGGTCGTAGCTGGCGGATTTCTCCTTGACCACGAACTCGCCCTCGGTGAGCATCGCCGGGACCATGTCGGTGCCCTGCGGCTGCCACATGCCGTGCCCACCCACAGCGAGGTAGTTCATCGGCCCGCCGGAAGCCCGGTACGCCATGACGTCGCCGCCGTGCGCGAACTTGTACGCCCCACCGGTGGTGTTGGCGGGCATCTGAGCCGGCGCGCCCACGTTGTTCGTGACGACGGTCAGGGTGACGGTCTGGTCGTGGATCGACGCGAGCTCAGCCTTGAACGCTGCGAGCTTGGCCGAGGCCGCGTCCGCGTCCAGTTCAGCCTGCGTCTTCACCACAGGCGGCACCGCGTAGTACTTGTCGATGAGCGCCTGGATCGCCGGGGTCAGCTGCCCCGTCGCGGTGAGCTGGTCGATGAGAGCCTGCTTCGACGCGGCGAACGCTTTCGTGCCCGCCTCCGTGGAGCCGGTCTGCTTCGCGATCGCCTCCGCGGCCTGCTGGTCCGCCGCGACCTTCTGCTCGAGCGCCTGCTGGTTCGCGACCGCGGCCTTCGAGTTACCGTCGATCGCGGTGCCGTTCTGCTTCAGCGAGTCGAGGAGCGTGTTCCCCGCCGCGGCCGCACCGGTCTGCGCCTGCGCGACGGAGAGCATGCCACCGTTGAGGAGCGTGAACGCGTTCGTCAGCAGGGTCGCGGCGTCGTTCTCGAACTGCAGTTGCCGGGTCGTCGCCGCCGCCTGGTCCGCGTTCTGCTGCTGCGCCCCCTTCGCGGCGAGCATCTGCGGCACCGACATGCCGTACGTGGCCGCGAGAGCCTGCGCAGCACGCAGCTGCGCCGCCGAGGAGATCGTCGACTGGCCCTGCGCCTGAGCCACATCGTTGTACGCCTGGATCTGGCTGGAGATCGCGCCGTGCGTGCCGTTCAGCTTGCCGATCAGCTCCTGCGCCGCCTTGCCCTGATCGGTCTGCACTCGAATGGCTCGGTAGCCGGACGCCTCAATCTTGTAGCCGGCGTCCACCTGCTTCTGCAGGGTGCTGATCAGCTTCTGCCGGGCGGCGTCGTCCGTGGTCGTGGCTGCGGTGAGTTCCTTCGTGCTGATGTTCAGCTTCTTCGCCAGGTCGAGTGCACCGGACTTCTGGAGGTTGTCCGCCGCCTGAGCCTGCACATGCTGGCCGATCACACCGTTGTCCTGCTGCACCGCCGCCGTATAGTCCTCGGTCGCCTGAGTGGCCTGCCCAGCCCCGACAGCGATGCCGACAAGACCAGCAGCGAGGAGCGACGCGGCACCGATGATCCACCCGACCGGGCCGGAGGCAATGTCCGCGGCCACACCGACCGCGCCGAGCCGCCACGCCACATCCTCGAGGACGGGCGCGATGGCCTCCCACTTCATGAACATGGTGAACGCGGCGATCGCGCCGGCGAGGATCGGCGGGAACGCGGGCCCGAGCATGCTGAGCAGCGACAGCAGGTTACCGATGAGGCTAATCGTCCCCAACAGGACAGGGCCGAGGGGCGAGAACGCCTGAATCAGGTCCAGGATGCCGTGGAGCAGGTTGCCGAGCGCTTGCGTGACCTGCGGGAGCGAGGTGATGGCGTCCTGTGTGAACTTCGCCAGCCCCCCGTCCTGGGTCCAGTGGGTGAACCCGGCGGCGAGCTGCTCAACGTAGAACCCGGCCTGCACGAACAGGGGGTTCATGACCCGCAGCGCCGTGACGACACCGGTGGTGACGACAGACGCGGCGGTGCCGAGCTCGCCCGAGAACACACGGATCTCGTCGTTCAGTGCCGGGAGTTCGTCGTGCACGGCCGACAGGGACCGGTCGAACCCGTTGAGCACCCCACTGGACGCGGTTGTCTCAAGCTGCTGCAGGTCACCCTGGAGGATCTGCAGCCCGGCGCGGTACTCGTTGCCAGCCTGGGTGCCGTCCTGCATCTGCTGCTTGATGCCAAGGATCGCGAGGACACCGGCGGCGCCCATTCCCGCCATACCACCAGCGATACCGACCGCGGCACCGGCGAGCTGCGACGCGAGGGGGATCGCTGCGGCGATGCCCGCGACGACAAGGCCGAGGCGCCCGACGTTGTTCTGGTTCGACTGGGCGGCCTTGTCGGTGGCGTTGCGGTCAGCTTCCAAGGCTGCCGCTTCACGCAGCGCAGCCACCGCGGACCGGTCGGACTCCTCCGCCTGGCGTGCCTTCGCGGCGGTGAGAGCGTCCTCCGCAGTGGCGGCGCGTGCTGCCGCCGCCTCGGACCGCTGGATGGCAACCTGCACACCGAGTTCCGCGGCGGCGAGCTGCCCATCCGTCATGCGGGTCTTGTCGCGGCGCTCGTCGAGGCGCATCTGCGCGACGATGGCCCGCTGGGTGGCGACCTCGGACGCAGCCTCCGCCGCCGTGAGACGGTTCTGCGCGGCAGTGACCTCGTCGATCTTCGACGCGCCCGAGCCGCCCTTCGCGCCCACGTTGACACCGGTGAGGCTGCCCTCCGCCGCTCGGAGCGCTTCGATCTTCGCCATCGCCTCGGCGACGTCCGCGTTGACCTTGATGTTCGGGTCAGTGCGACCCAACTCCCGGGCCCGGGCCTCGGCTTCGTCGAGTTTGCGGTCCCAGTCGGACTTGTCCAGTCGCAGGTACGCGACGATCGAGCCTTCGGTGGTGTGGGTATCGGGCATGATCGGTTCTCCTTGCGCCTACGCGGTCGTCACGGCGTGTCGGCGGTGAAGCTCACCGCGATCCAGTCGTTCGTGGACATCGCGAACGGGACCGTCGAGCTGAGCGCCTGGATGCTCCGGTCGGTGAGGCTCATCACCCCGATGGTGACCAGGCCCGCACTGGTGACGTGCGCCATGCCCTGATAGGTGGCCCCGCTGGTGCTGTTGACCATGATCGCGTTCGCGGGGATGCGCGCGTTGAACAGAGTCAGCCCGGTGGCGACGCTGATCGCCCCGGTGATCGCGCTGGTCGACCCGAGGGTGATCTTGATCTCGCAGAACAGCCGCTTGCCGACCTTGTTGTACTTCGCCAGGACCGAGCCGTTACCGACAGTGAATCCCGTCACGGTCGGATTCGAGATGGCAAGCGACGTTCCGAACGCCGAGCCTGCGGTGGCACTGTCGATCAGGATCGTGCCCGTACCAGAGTCCACAAGCTGCCCAGTGCCCATCGCGCCGTCGACCCGCGTCCCTGTGCCCGCGTTGGTGATGATCGCGGCGGGGTTCGAAGAGTGCGAGCGAAGCGCCGTGTAGAGGGCCCCGCTGGCAATGGTGACTGCGTTCGCCAACGCCCCCGATGACCCGCCGTACATGGGGGCGTCGAGGACGGTGCCGCGCGCCCCGGAGAGCACGTTGAAGCAGCCGCCCGTGTTCGCTTCGAAGTACGGGTTGTAGAACGCGTTCAGCTGGCCCGAGACCTGCACACCGATGCCGGAGCAGCTCTGCGCGATCAGCGAGTAGAACGAGTTCGCCCACGACGTCGACCCGATGATGACACCGTTGCCGCAGCGCTCGATGTCGAGCATGGTGAACGCGTTGTTGTTCGTGGCGGTGTCGAGGTTGATGCCGGTGGAGCAGCCGCGGATCATGAGCGCAGTGAACGTGGCTTCGTTGACGTTCTGCGTCCACACACCGAGGTAGAAGTTCGCCACCTTGACCCGGGACACCTTCAGGTTCACGACGCTCATGCTGGACGAGCCGACCGCGATTCCGGTGCTGGTCCCGGAGCCGGGGCCGATCAGGGTGAAGTCCTCCACCCCACCGGAGTTCACTTCCGTGTCCAGGATCGTGATCGCCGTGCCCGTGGTGCCGGAGAAGCGGATGACGGTGCCGTTGTAGTTCGCGTTGTTCGCGTAGTTGCTGTCACCGAACGCGCCAGTCCGGTCGCGCCAGTCCTGTTGTCCCGCACCGCGCAACGTCTGCCCGTGGCCGAGGGTGACACCGGACGCCCACACGCTCACCCCAGCCGGGACGGTGATAACCCGGCCAGGGTTGGCATTCGCGGCGGCTTGCACGGCCCCACTGTCGTCGGTGGCACCGTCGAGCTTCGCGCCGTAGTCTCGGACGTCGATGTTCGTGGCAGTGGAGGTCCAGTTGCCGCTGGTGCCGCACCCGCTGAAAGTGCTCCCGGACGTGTGCGTCGTCTTGGCCTTGACGATTGCGCCGGAGAACGGGCTGATGACCATCTGGCCCGCCGTGTACTGCGTGCTCGGAGCCCACGGGCGAACGTCGAGGCCGTACAGGGCCGCCGTGTCCGACATGGCCGAGGAGTACTGCGTCTCCATGTTGTTGAGATGGTCTGGGTTCAACGCCGGGGGGAGCCCGAGATTGAAGGGGCCTGACTTCGTGTACGGCATGCGGGCTCCTTAGCCGGGGAACAGATCGTCGGCCGGGTACAGGTCGTCCGAGGGGTACAGGTCGTCAGCGACGAGGGGAGGTGCCTTCTTGTTGCGCTTCCCCCGTTCTGCGGCCGGCTCGGCGGTCTTCTCGGTCGTCTCCTGTCCGCCGGCTCGCTGTTCGGCCATCAGTCGGTCTTTCCGAGGCTGTTGAGCGTCCGGTCCTGCTGCTCGAACTTCAGGCTGTCGATCTGCATGTCAAACCAGTCGAGACCGAGGGTGTCGAAGATCTCCGAGGGCGACGGCGTCTGGCTGACCCAGCGCATCTGAGACTTCGCGAGTTCGACTGCGGCCTGCGGGTCGTCGAAGCCCACGCGATCCCCGTTCGGCAGCTGGACTCGGTCGCAGCCTTGGTCGATCACGTCGACCCGACCTGCGATGAGTTCGCCCTTCACGAGGGCGTAGAAGTCGGGGTTGGACAGCTGCTGGTGGGTGACGACCCGTCCGCTGATGTCGGCGACCTTGGTCGGGTTGCCGAACTGGCTGAGGTGGTTGTAGTCGAGTTCGGCCATGATCAGATCTCCTTGATCCAGTCGCCCGCGACTCCGCCGGACTGGTCCCGGATCCGGGACTTGAGCGGGGCGAGCAGGGTTTTGACGACAGTCGTCGCCGGGATGAAGTCATAGCGCTTGCCGCGGAACGTGAACCAGGACGCTCCCGGTACGTTCGGGAAGAACCGGGACTGGAGGGCGTCTTCTGGGTCGGTGTAGTTGACGTCGTGGCCGGCGTACTCGGTGATGGCCCACACGGCCCTGTTGCGCTCGATCAGCAGATCCAGCGCCTTCTCGATGTGCGGGCGTGCCTGCTCGAGCTCGGCGGACACCTCGGCGGAGACGTCCTTGGTGGCTGCGTCCAGGTAGTTCTTGAGGAGGTTCGCGTACTGCTCGTGACGGAGCTCCTCGGCACGCTGGGCGGCCTTCTTGGTGGCTGCGTCTCGGCGAATGCGTGCCCAGCCGGCGCGCTGCTTCGCTTCCTGCAGGTCGTCGATGGTCACCGACTCGTCACCGTTGCGAGCGGCGGACTCGAGGTCAGCGGCGAGCTTGTCGGCTTCCCGGAGCTGCTCCTCCGCGTCGGCGATGATCGATGCCGGCGTGACCGTGGTGGGGTTGTGCCTGGCGGTGCCCATGGTCACGCCCCCTTTGTGCCGAAGAGCTCGTCGAGCATCCGCTGGCGGTTGATCTTCACCGAAGCTCCTCGTCCGTGAACGTGATCTGCGGATCGTTCGCACCGAACAGCTGCGGGTTGAGTTCGCGGGCCTCCTCCTCCGAGATCTCGGTGATGCCGTGCTTGAGGTAGGGGATGCCGTTGTCGGAGTACGCGGTGAGGAACCGCTCCACGTGCTCGTCGTCGACGGAGTGGACCCCGCCGTTCTCGTTCTTGATGTAGCGGGTCAACTTGCGCTCCTTGCGGTCTGGCGGTCGATGCCCTCGGCGTCGACCTCGAGCGCAGCGCGAGTATCTGAGTGATCTTCTGAGTGATCCCCTGATTGTTCTTCCTCTATATGCCTGCCACTCTGTCCGGTGAGTTTGGACTCTGTGTCCGGTGAGGTCGGTCCTTCTGTCTCGTGACTCTCTGTCACATGACTCTCTGTCTGGTGACTCTGCGTCGCGTACGAGAGGTTGAGAATGCAGAGGTCGCTCGTTCGAGATCCCCCTGGCCGACGACGCTGCTTTCGTGTGATCGCACCTTGTGCCTCGAGCTCGTTGAGGGCTCGTGACACGGTCCGGAGTGACGCTCCGGTCATGCTCGCGAGGACCTGCTGGCCGGGGAAGCACTCGAACGTCTTGTCATCGGCGCGGTGGGCAAGAGCCAGGAGTACGGACTTCGTCGCGGGTGCGATATGAAGGCCGTATGCCCATTCCGTCGCCTTGAACCCCACGTCAGCTGTCCTCCCCGAGGAGGCGGAGCAGGGCCGGCACGGGGACGAGGTAACGGCGCGACAGGCGGATGCTGGGCAGCGAGCCGTCCTTGAGGGCCGCGTACGTCTGCCGCATGCCCATCCCGAGCAGATCGGCGGCTTCTTCCGGCGTGGTGGTGGCGCGATCCCGGACGTCGTTGAGGGTCATTTGTCAGCCCCCTGTCGGCGCTCGTTGATCCACGCCTTGAGGTCGCTCTCGGCGTAGCGGACGACTCGGCCGACGCGGAATCCCTTCGGTCCGGTGCCGTGTTTGCGCCAGAAGCGCACGGTGTCGACCGAGACTCTGCACGCCTCGGCGACTTCCTGGATGGTGAGCAATCGCTCCACGACTTTGGCTCCCTTCAGCGGAACCGGTTGGTTCCTATGGGGAGATGCTTGCAGTCATGGGGAGATATTGGTAACGTGACTGTTCGTAAGATCCGAACGTAAGGACACAGGGATGCCCCGGGCGAAACGACAGCCGACTATATACGCCGAGCAGACAGCCGTGCGCCGGCTCGCCGAGGAGCGGGAAGCGCAGGGCATCTCTGTCCGCCGGCTGGCGGAACTCCTCAGCGAGGAGGGGTGCCCGATGCATGCGTCGGCAGTTAGTGACACCTTGAACGGAAGCCGGCGTCTGTCGGTGGATGAACTCGTTGCCTTCGCCCGCGTGCTGCAGGTGCCCCTCGCGCAACTCGTGGAGCCCAAGGCCTACGCCCAGGAAGAGATCGCACGCCTGCAGAACCGAGCGGAGTACGCCACGGCCGCGTGGGAGTTCGCTCAAGAGTTCAGCGCCAAGGCTGACGCGGACTACAGGCGCGCGGTGCTCGCTCTCGACTCCTACTGGCGTCAGCACCCCGAGGGGCGCCCACAAGGTGACCCAGAGGGGCAAATAAGGCGCGGCTCGCGCGCCATCGATAGGCACAAAGACCGGCTGAGGGATGCGGTGAAGAACGCGGAGCGCCTCAGCTTGGAATAGAACGCCCCCGACCCGTAGCCGCGGGCCGAGGGCATCGTCCGACAACATGAAAGGAAGACCGGACAATGACAACTATCGCAGCACACCACACTCGTGAGGAATGCCTCGAATCAGCGTGCATTCACAACTTCCACGAAGTTGACCGATCTGACCCCGAGGACCGGGCATTCCACGAAACGGCGGCGATCGAGGCATCCGAGGCAGACGGGCGATACCCGACTTACCGGGTGCGGGTCACCAAGTTCGAGAATGAAGATCGCTGGTACGTCGAGGCGGACGTGCGAGTGGCGCCCCTGTCCGCGGAAGACGCCCTCAGCCTCGCGGATGCGATCCGCCTTCAGGCTGGGGTCGCGTACGAACTCACCGAGGAGATGAGTGCATGAGCAGTGACATCTACCGCCGGTGCGGCTGTCGGGACGCGGCGGGGAAGCTGTACCCGCCGCTCCCCGACCGGGCGAGCGCGGACGCGAAGGCACGGACCTGCCCGAGGCTGCTGAGCGACCCTAAACACGGTTCATGGGGCTACGCCATCTCGGGCGGTGTCGATCCAGCGACCGGAAAGCGGGTTCAGCCGCGCAAGATGGGCTTCGCGACGAAGGCGGAAGCACAGAAGGAACGTGCCGCCGCGCTGACCGAAGTTACGTCGGGGCGGTGGAAGGGCCACCAGACCACAGCGGTCGGCGAGTACCTCATCGCGTGGCTTCGAGACCGCGTGGACGGCAAGCGACGGCCCTCCACGGCCGCGATGTATCGCCGGTACGTCGAGCAGGACATCATCCCTGCACTCGGGCGCCTGCGGCTCGCTGAGCTGCGCCGAGCTCAGGTCGACAAGTTCATCCGCGACCTCGAGCGCGCCGGCCGCGGAGCGACGACCATCCGCCGCATCCATGCCACGCTGTCCAGCGCGCTCAGCACAGCCGAGACACTCGACCTGGTCGACTACAACGCTGCTGCGAAAGTCGCGCTCCCGACCGTGACCAAGGCGAAGATCACCATGTGGGAGCCGAGCCTCGCAAACACCTTCCTCACCGCTGCCGGCGGCCATCGCCTCGGGGCGATGTTTGAGCTCGAGGTTCGCACCGGGTTGCGGCGTGGGGAACTGTGCGGCCTGCGCTGGTCCGACGTCGACTTCGATAACCGGGAACTCCACGCCCGAGTGCAGTTGTCTCAGGTCCGTGGGAAAGTCGCAGAGGGGCCGATCAAGACGGAGTCAGGCCAGGACCGCACCGTCTCCCTCGACTCGGAGGCCATCGGCGCGCTCATGGTGTGGAAGCTGCGGCAAGACATGGAACGCGACGCGTGGGGCGCGGACTACGTCGAGTCGGGCCGCGTGTTCACCTACGAGAACGGGGAGCAGCTGCGCCCCGATCACGTCTCCCGGGTGTTCGCGTCGCTGGTGGCAAAGGCCGAGCTGCCTAAGATCCGCTTCCACGATCTCAGGCACCTCCACGCGTCGCTGCTCATCGCTGCCGGCGTCCCGCTCGCGGTGATCAGCAAGAGGCTCGGGCACAGCACCATCTCGATCACCTCGGACCTCTACGGGCACCTCCTCCGAGACGCAAACCGCGATGCTGCGGAGGCAGCCTCGTCGCTGTTGCAGCGGGCAGCGTCGTAGAACCAACCCCCCAACGAGAGCCCCGGCCCGCACAGACTGCGGACCGGGGCTCTCTCGCGGTCAGGGGCATTCTGTGTGTGCATTTGTGTGAGCAGACTTGCGGCCGAACATGCAGACTCGGGGATGGTCGCCTGACTGTCGGTCGACCGCGATCCCTTGTAATGACTGGGCGAGGCCGCTCGGTGCCGTTCGGGGAATCTCGTTTTCAGTGACTGTAAATCAGCTGTCTACGACTTCGGGGGTTCGAATCCCTCACTCGCCGCGTTGTGAAAGCCCCCGGTTCGACCGGGGGCTTTCGTGTTTTCCGCGAGCTGGGCGCGGGTGCGGCAGTCGGTAACGGAGGATGGTCGGTCGCGGCGCGCCGTGTGCTGCGCACTAGGGAGGGGCTGCGGCCGCGATCGGGGCGGGGTCTCCTCCCTTGGCATCGACCGGCGGGCGACGAGACGGACCCAGGAGGATGCAGGCGCGCGGGGGCGCCGCGTCTGACAGGGTGGAGGCATGACCTCCTCCGCCGAGCTTCTCGAGATCGCCGTCACCGTCGCACGCCGGGCAGCCGCCCTGGCGCAGCAGCGGAGATACGACGGCGTGGAGGTCGCCGCCTCCAAGTCGACCATCAGCGACATCGTGACGCAGGCCGACCGGGAGGCGGAGCGTCTGATCCGCGGTGCTCTCGAGGCCGCTCGGCCGCGCGACGGCTTCCTCGGCGAGGAGTCGGGCGGCGAGGCGGGCGAGAGCGGCCTCACCTGGGTCGTCGACCCCATCGACGGCACCGTCAACTACTTCTACGGGATCCCGGCCTACGCCGTGAGCGTCGCGGTCGTGGAGGGAGACCCCGACCCGGCGACGTGGCGCACGCTCGCCGGCGCCGTGGTCAATCCGGTGCTCGGCGAGGTGTTCACCGCGTACGAGGGAGGCGGTGCTCGCCTGAACGGGACGCCCCTCCACGTCACCGAGGGTGTCGGGCTGGATCTCGCGCTCGTCGGCACCGGGTTCGGGTACGACCCCGAGGTGCGGCTCAAGCAGGCGCGGTTCGTCGCCGAGCTGATCGGCAAGGTGCGCGATGTCCGGCGGATCGGCGCCGCCTCCCTCGACCTGTGCAACGTCGCGGCGGGCCGTCTCGACGCCTACTTCGAGCGCGGGCTGAACCCGTGGGATCACGCCGCTGGAGCGCTCATCGCCAAGGAGGCCGGCGCGCGGATCGGCGGCCTGGGGGAGGCGCCCGGCGGTCGCGAGCTCATCGTCGCCGCGGCGCCGGACCTGTTCGAGCAGCTCGACCCGATTGTGCAGGAGTACTACACGCGCTGGTGAGGCGCGGAAGCCCGGCTGACCGCGCACGAGACGCCGAAGGGCGGCCTCCCGAAGGAGACCGCCCTGCCGCATTTCAGCCCGAAGAGCTCAGACGAGCCACACGGTGGTGTCCTGCGGGAGTGCGCCGTTCTCCAGCGGGCCGCTCTCGAGGATGATCCGGCCCGCGGGAGGCGTGACCGGCGTGGTCCCCAGGTTGCTGACGACCGTCACACCGCCGGAGCGGAAGGCGAGGACGTCCGGTCCGAGGTCGAACCAGTCGAGCTCGCCGAAGGCCAGGTCGTGCTCACGGCGGGCGGCCAGCGCCTCCTGGTACATGGTCAGCGTCGAGCCGGGGA
This sequence comes from Leifsonia sp. AG29, assembly GCF_009765225.1. NCBI lineage: Bacteria > Bacillati > Actinomycetota > Actinomycetes > Micrococcales > Microbacteriaceae > Leifsonia > Leifsonia sp. AG29. The sequence continues at coordinate 360,333 of NZ_VMSF01000001.1, forward strand.
CGCCCTCCTGCGAGGAGCGCGTGTACTCGGCCCAGGACGCAGGCTGCGGCAGCCAGCTGCGGTCGGACGGGCCGAAGCCGTACGAGGGCTCGGTGCCCTCCCACGGGATCGGCACGCGGCAGCCGTCGCGGCCGTAGCGCTCGCCGTTCGTGCGGAACCAGGTCGGGTCCTGACGGGCCTCGTCGGGCAGGTCGATCGCCTCGGGGAGGCCGAGCTCCTCGCCCTGGTACAGGTAGGCCGAGCCGGGGAGGGCCAGCATGAGGGCGGTCGCCGCGCGGGCGCGCCGCAGGGCGAAGGCCGGGTCGGCGATCCCCGTCGTCTTCGGGCCGATGCCGTGACCCTGCACGTTGATGTTCTCGAGGGCGAGGCGCGTGGCATGACGGACGACGTCGTGGTTGGAGAGCACCCAGGTGCTCGGCGCGCCGACGCTGCCGAAGACGCTGATGGAGCGGTCGATCACCGAGCGAAGGGGCGCCGCCTCCCACGGGGTCTCGAGGTAGCCGAAGTTGAAGGTCTGCTGCATCTCGTCGGGGCGGACCCAGTGGGCCAGCGTCTCGAGCGGCTCCACCCAGGCCTCGCCGCAGAGCACGCGATCGCCCTCGTACTCCTCGAGCACCTTGTGCCAGTCGCGGTAGATCTCGTGGACGCCGTCCTGCGCGAAGTAGGGCGGGGTCGCCGGCTCGGTCTCGCCGTGGCCGCCGATCTCGGGCTCGAGCGGGATGCCGCCCGTTCCCGGGCCGACCTGGCCCGCGCCCATCGAGCCCGCGCTCTCCGGAGGCGTGTAGTCCGGGAGGCCCGCCTCCTTGACCATGCCGTGGGCGACATCGACGCGGAAGCCGTCGACGCCGCGGTCGAGCCAGAAGCGGAGGATGCCGCGGAACTGCTCCCAGATCCACGGGTTCTCCCAGTTGAGGTCCGGCTGCGACTTGTCGAACAGGTGGAGGTACCACTGGCCCGGACGGCCGTCGGCCTCGGTGACCCGCGTCCACGCCGGGCCGCCGAAGATCGACTGCCAGTTGTTGGGCGGGAGGTCGCCGTTCTCGCCCTTGCCGTCGCGGAACATGTAGCGGTCGCGCTCGGGGCTTCCCGGGCCGGCGGCCAGCGCCTCCTGGAACCAGGCGTGGTCGCTCGAGGAGTGGTTGGGGACGATGTCGATGATCACGCGCATGCCGAGTCCGTGCGCCGTCTCCAGAAGGGCGTCGAAGTCGGCGAGGGTGCCGAAGCGCGGGTCGACGTCGCGGTAGTCGGCCACGTCGTAGCCCGCGTCGCGCTGCGGCGAGGTCTGGAACGGCGACAGCCAGACGGCGTCGACGCCCAGCTGCTGCAGGGCCGGGAGGCGGTGGGTGATGCCCGGGAGGTCGCCCATGCCGTCGCCGTCGGCGTCGGCGAACGACCGCGGGTACACCTGGTAGATGACGGCGGAGCGCCACCACTCGCGGCCGGGCGTGGAGGGGGAGAGGGCGCGGGTGGGAGGGGTCGTGGTCGGAATACGGATCACCTGTCTTCGGCGAGGGTCGGTCTGGGGCGGTCCTGGGGTGTCAGCCGAGCGCTGGTGCGGCGGTGCTCCCTCGCACGATGAGCTCGTACGGGACCGGGATCGTTGCACCGGCGTCGGCGCTGGAGGACATGCTAGCCGCATCGGGCTGGTGCTCGCCCGACGGTTCGAGGGTGCGCATCAGCAGGTCGACCGCGAGCTCGCCCTGGCGCCCGGGGAACTGCGCCACCGTGCTCAGACCGAAGAACTCCGAGAGCTCGTAGTCGTCGATGCCGACCACCGAGACGTCGTGGGGGACGGAGATGCCGAGGTCGCGCGCGGCCAGGAGGGCGCCGATCGCCATCTCATCGGAGGCGGCGAAGATTCCCGTCGGCCGGTCGCCGGGCGTGCCGAGAAGCTGCTTCGCCGCGGCGTAACCGCCCGCGATCGTGAAGTCGGCGGTGCGGTACAGCGCGGGCTCGATCGGGATGCCCGCGGCTGTGAGCGCCCGCTCGTAGCCGTGACGGCGACTGGTCGGGATGTGGAAGTCGAGGTCGTACTCGCGGCCGCCGCCGATGTGCGCGATCCGCCGGTGCCCCAGGGCGATCAGGTGCGCGGTGGCGAGCTGGGCCACGGCGACGTCGTCGATCGACAGGGAGCGGACGCCCTTCAGGGGGCCGCCGACGCTCACGAGCGGCTTGCCGATGCGCAGGAGGCGGCCGATCTCCTCGTCGGTGAGTTCGAGCGAGATGGCGATCACCGCGTCCACGCGCTGGCGGAGCAGGTGCCGCTCGAAGACCGTCCGCCGCTCCTCGCCTCCGCCGCTCAGGTTGTACAGCGTCAGGTCGTAGCCGCGCCGGAGGAGCGCCCGCTCGGCGCCCTCGATGACGGACGCGAAGAACCAGCGGTTGAGATGCGGGACGACGGCTCCGACGTTGCGCGTCCGGCCGGAGGCGAGGCTCGAGGCGTACGACGAGACGACGTACCCGAGGGCGTCGGCGGCCTCGGTCACCTTGAGTCGCGTGGCGTCGGAGACCTTCACGCTGCCGCTGAGCGCGCGCGACACCGTGGCCGTGGAGACGCCGGCCAGCCGTGCGACATCGTCGATGCCCGCCATGTTCACTCATCCTCGTTCGGGTCGATCCGATCCTAGTGGCGGGCTGAGAGCCGGCAGGACAATTGTTGCAAGCGTTTGCACAATACATCGCAGAACAGAGGTTTCAAGTGGCGTCGCGGCCGGGTAATGTCCGGATTTTGGCGGACTTGCGTCTGTCGGTGGCGCCTGATATCAATGAAAGCGCTTGCACCATTCACAACCGAAAGGCACACCAATGACGGTGAGACCCCGCATCCTGTTGACCACCGCGGCCGCGCTGACGGCCGTCCTCGCGCTCGCCGGCTGCTCGGCCGGAGGGTCGTCCTCCGCTTCGGGTGACTCCGCGAGCAAGACCCCGCTGACCGTCTGGGTCGACGCCGACCGCGCGAAGGTCATGAAGGATGCGGCCGCCTCCTTCACCAAGGAGACCGGCGTCAAGGTCACGCTCGTCCAGAAGGACTTCGGCAAGATCCAGGACCAGTTCGTCGCCCAGGTCCCGACCGGCAAGGGCCCCGACATCACGATCGGCGCCAACGACTGGACCGGCAACTTCGTCGCGAACGGCGTCGTCCAGCCGATCGAGCTCGGCGACAAGGCCTCCGGCTTCCAGAAGGTCGCCGTCGACGCGATGACCTACGAGGGCAAGACCTACGGCCTCCCGTACTCGATCGAGAACATCGCGATCCTCCGCAACACGGCTCTCGCCCCCGAGCCCGCGACCTCGTACGCCGACATGGTGTCGAAGGGCTTCCTCGTCCAGGTCGGCCCGCAGTCCGACCCGTACCACCTGTACCCGTTCCAGGCCTCGTTCGGCGCCCCGGTGTTCGGCACCAACTCGACCGGCGGCTACGACCCCAAGAAGCTCGAGCTCGGCGGCACCAACGGCGACGCCTTCGCCTCCTGGCTGGCGGAGCAGGGCAAGGCCGGGGTGCTCAGCACCTCCGTCACCGGCGACATCGCCAAGGAGCAGTTCCTCGCCGGGAAGGCCCCGTTCTTCCTGACCGGCCCGTGGAACGTGGCCGACGCGCAGAAGGCGGGCATCAAGCTCGCGGTCGACCCGATCCCGTCCGCCGGCGGCAAGCCGGCGACCCCGTTCGTGGGCGTCCAGGGCTTCTTCATCAGCTCGAAGACCAAGAACAAGCTCGCGGCCAACGAGTTCCTCACCAACTACATCGGCACCGAGAAGGTCCAGACCGAGCTCTTCAAGGTGGGCGCCCGGCCGCCGGCGCTGACCGCCGCCTTCAAGAAGGCCGCCAGCGACCCGATCATCGAGGGCTTCGGCAAGGTCGGCGCGACCGGCCAGCCGATGCCGAACATCCCCGCGATGGGCAAGGTCTGGCAGTTCTGGGGCGTCACCCAGGCGTCGATCATCGGCGGCAAGGGCGACCCGGCGCAGCTCTGGCAGAAGATGACCAGCGACATCCAGGCGGCCATCCAGCAGTGACGGCACGACCCCGGCCGGGCGCTCTCGCGTCCGGCCGGGGTCGGACCGCGGCCATGAGGAGGGTCGAATGACGACGCAGACGGAGATCGACGACGATCTCGACACACCACCCGGCGGCGCACTGCCGCCCGTCCGGGCCAAGCGCTCGGCGCGCGCGGCGCGCGTAGCGGAGCGCGCCTCCATCGGGGTCCCGGCACTGATCGCGAAGATCGCTCTGCTGGGTCTCGTCGACGCCACGAGCCTGTACGCGCTCATCGTCCTCGCGGGCAAAGCGCAGTGGACGGCCTTCGTGGTCGTGCTCGCCATCGCCGCGATCGTGAACGCGGTCTACCTGAGCCGGAAGCGCCTCCCCGCGAAGTACCTCGTGCCGGGTGCGCTGTTCTTGGTCGTGTTCCAGCTCTTCGTGGTCGGGTACTCGGGGTACATCGCCTTCACGAACTACGGCACCGGTCACAATTCCTCCAAGGAGGACGCGGTGACCGCGCTCCTCCAGTCGGCCGAGACGCGCGTGCCGGACTCGGCGACCTACGAGGTCACGGTCGTCCGCGGGCCCGACGGTCTCGGGTTCCTCGTGACCGACCCGAAGGGGCGCGTCTCGCTCGGTGACGCGACCCACCCCCTCCACCCGGTGGACGGCTCCCTGCCGGCCGGGTACACCAAGCTCGACTTCTCGCAGGTGATCAGCCAGCAGGAGGCGATCGCCGGCCTCGCGGTCCCCGTCAGCGCGGACGCCAACGACGGCACCCTCCGGACGTCCGACGGAAGCACCGCCTACCTCTACCGGTCGACCCTCGTCTACGACGCCAAGGCCGACACGATGACCGATACCAAGAGCGGCGTCGTCTACTCGGACACCGGTCGCGGCGCGTTCACCGCCCCGAACGGCAAGGAGCTGCTGCCGGGCTGGCAGATCCCGGTCGGCCTCGACAACTTCTTCCGCGCGTTCGGCACCGAGTCGATCCGCGGGCCGCTCGTGCAGGTCACCGTCTGGACGTTCGCGTTCGCGGTGCTCTCGGTCCTGACGACCTTCGTGCTCGGACTCTTCCTCGCGCTCGTCTTCAACGACTGGAGGATGCGCGGGCGCAAGTTCTACCGGGTCGCGATGATCCTGCCGTACGCGTTCCCCGCGTTCCTCTCGGCGCTGGTGTGGGCCGGCATGCTCAACCCCGACTTCGGCTTCGTCAACCAGGTGCTCTTCGGCGGGGCCAAGATCCCGTGGCTCACGAACGAGTGGCTGGCGCGGGGAAGCATCCTGTTCGTGAACCTCTGGATGGGATTCCCCTACATGTTCCTCGTCTGCACGGGTGCGCTCCAGGCGATCCCGAGCGAACTGGAGGAGGCCGCCCGCGTCGACGGGGCCACCGCCTGGCAGGCATTCCGGCGCGTGAAGTTCCCGCTCCTCCTCGTGTCGCTCGCGCCCCTCCTGATCAGCTCGTTCGCGTTCAACTTCAACAACTTCAACTTGATCTACATGCTGACGAACGGCGGCCCCCAGCTGCCCGACGCCGGGATCAACGTCGGGTCGACCGACATCCTCATCTCGATGGTCTACAAGGTCGCGTTCGTCGGGGCCAACCGCGACTACGGGCTCGCCAGCGCCTTCTCGATCATCATCTTCGTGCTCGTCGCCGCGATCTCGGCGATCAGCTTCCGACAGACCAAGGCCCTCGAGGAGCTGACATGACCGCCACGTCCGCCACCCGTCGCCGTCCGACCTTCGGGCGCTGGTTCCGGCAGACCGGCTGGCGCCACCTCGTCGGCGTCGTCATGGTGGTCTTCGCCGCGTTCCCCCTTCTCTATGTGCTGTCCGCCTCCCTTCGCCCGGGTGGCACGCTCATGACGGCGAACGCCCCGTTCAGCTCGCTCGACCCGAGCAACTACGTGCGGCTGTTCCAGCTTCCGCAGCAGCCGTATGCCGCGTGGTTCGCGAACACGCTCGTGATCGGGATCGCGACCTCGGTCGGCTCCGTGTTCCTCGGCGCGCTGGCCGCGTACTCGTTCTCGCGGATGCGCTTCACCGGCCGCCGCGTGGGGCTCCTGTCCCTCCTCCTCGTGCAGATGTTCCCGCAGCTGCTCGCGATGGTGGCGATCTTCCTGCTGCTGAACGGGATCGGCGACGTCTTCCCGCCGCTGGGGCTCGACAGCCAGATCGGGCTGATCATGGTCTACCTCGGAGGGGCGCTCGGCGTGAACACGTACCTCATGTACGGCTTCTTCAACACGGTGCCGGTGTCGATCGACGAGGCGGCGAAGCTCGACGGCGCGGGCCACGCGCGGATCTTCTTCACGATCATCCTACGCCTCGTCGCGCCGATCCTGGCCGTGGTGTCGCTGCTGACCTTCATCGGGACGACCAATGAGTTCGTCATCGCGAGCACCGTGCTAATCTCGCCCGAGAAGCAGACCCTCGCGGTCGGGCTGTACCAGTTCGTGTCGCAGCAGTTCTCCGAGAACTACGGTCTCTTCGCGGCCGGGGCCGTGCTTGCGGCGCTGCCCGTGATGGCCCTGTTCCTCTTCCTCCAGAAGTACATCGTCGGAGGCCTCACCGCGGGGAGCGTCAAGTGACCGCGGCCGCACTGCTGCCGCACCACGACGGCTCGCCCCTCCACGTCTCCACCGCCGCGCCGAAGCTGGGGGAGGAGGTGCGCGTCCGGCTGCGGGTGCCGCACGCCTGGGGCGAGGTCGCGTCGGTCCGCACACGGTCCAACCCCGACCGGGAGCCGCGCTACACGGAGGCGCGGATCGTGGGCGCAGGCGACGGCCACGACTGGTGGGAGGCGCCGGTCCTCGTCGAGAACCCGGAGCACGGATACCGCTTCCTCATCAATCGCGCCGACGGGCGTGCCGTCTGGGTCAACGCGACCGGTGTGCATGAGCTCGAGACCCTCGACTCCGAGGACTTCCTGCTCGTGACGCACCCCGCGCCTCCCGAGCGGCTCGCGAGCACGGTGCTGTACCAGGTGTTCCCGGATCGGTTCGCGCGCTCCTCCCGCGCCGACAGCAGGCCGCTGCCGGGCTGGGCGATCCCCGCGGACTGGTCGGACCCGGTCGATCTGCTCCAGCCGGGCCGGTCGCAGCAGCTCTACGGCGGCGACCTCGACGGCATCGTCGAGCGTCTCGACCACATCGAGCAGCTCGGGGCCACGACGATCTACCTCACCCCGTTCTTCCCGGGGCGGTCCAACCACCGCTACGACGCGTCGAGCTTCGGCTCCGTCGACCCGCTGCTCGGAGGCGACGACGCGCTCATCCGCTTGGTCGAAGCCGCGCACGAGCGCGGACTGACCGTGATCGGCGATCTGACCGCGAACCACTGCGGCATCGGGCACGAATGGTTCCAGTCGGCCTACGGCGACCCACGCGCACCCGAGAGCGACTTCTTCTACTGGCTGAACGACGAGCACACCGAGTACGTCTCGTGGCTGGGTGTGCCGAGCCTCCCGAAGTTCAACTGGAACTCGGCCGAGCTGCGCCGTCGTTTCATCGAGGGGCCCGACTCCGTCGTCGGCCGCTGGCTGCAGCCGCCGTATTCGCTCGACGGGTGGCGGATCGATGTCGCCAATATGACCGGCCGCTACCGCAACGACGACCTCAACGCGGAGGTGCGCCAGGCCATCCGGCGCACGATGATCGAGATCAACCCCGACACGATCCTCCTGGCGGAGTCGACGAACGATGCGACGGGCGACTTCCGCGGGGACGCGTGGCACGGCGCGATGACGTACGCGAACTTCACGCGTCCCGTGTGGTCGTGGCTGTCGGAGCGTGGCGAAGCGGTGAACTTCTTCGGCCTGCCGGTCGCGGGCATCCCGCAGCACGGCGGTCGGGAGGTGCTGGCCGCCCACACGCGGTTCACGGCGGGGTTCCCGTGGCGCACGCGTGTAGGGATGATGAACGCCCTCGACACGCACGACACGCCCCGGTTCGCAACCTCCGCCCGACCGGGCGCGGTGCCGGTCGCGCTCGGCCTCTCGGCGACTCTTCCCGGCATCCCCACGGTGTTCGCAGGCGACGAGTTCGGGCTGACCGGCGTCGACGGCGAGGCGTCGCGCACGCCGCTGCCGTGGGGCGACCCGGCGGCCGAGGGCGCGATGACGCTCTACCGCGACATGCTGCGGCTCCGGCGCGACCACCCGGCCCTGAACGGGGGAGGGATGCGCTGGCTCCACGCCGACGAGGACGTTCTGGTGTTCGTGCGCGAGAGTCGCGAGCAGTCCGTGCTGGTGCTCGCGGCTCGCGAGCCGGTCACGGTTACGCTTCCGCAGCACGCCGTTGCCGGTGCGCAGTCGGCCCGTCTGCTCTCCGGACAGGGTTCGTTGGCGGTCACCGACGCGGGTGAGCTCGAGCTTGCTGTCGAGGGGCCGGCGTTCGTTGCGTGGGAGCTGCCGGCGCCGAGCGTGCCGACGGCCTGAGTCAGCGCCAGTGGGCCGGGCGCTGCAGGCGTTCCGGCAGACGCGTCGTCGTGCTGCCTGCTGCAGCGTTGACCTGCATCTGGGTGAGATAGACGGCCCGGCTCAGGTCTGCGCCGGCCAGATCGGCGTCGCGGAGGTCGGCTCCGATCAGTTCGGCGCGAGAGAGGTCTGCCTTGCGGAGGTCGGCGCCGATGAGAAGGGCGCCACGGAGTTCGGCCCCGCGCAGGTCCGCACCGCGGAGGTCGGCGCCGGCCAGGTCAGCGCCCGGGCGCAGTCGGGTGCGCGAGACGCGGAGGTTTCCCGTGCCGATCGGGCCGGCTTCGCGCGTCAGGCGCGCGGCGTCGCGCAAGAGGGCCGCCGCGGGGGCGCGCAGTGCCTCAACGTCGAGTTCGCGCAGGGCCTCGGGAGGGGCGGCAGCAGCCTCCCGGACCTCGCGCTCTGCGCGGCGCAACCGAGGGTGGAGGGGTGACGCCTCCACCAGCTCAAGAGCCTCGGCGAGGTACCAAAGCACTTCGTGGAGCTGGCGCATGACGGGGAAGACGGCGAACATGTCGGGGCGGACCTGCTCGTCGTGCCAGGTCGCGCCTCCGAACGTGTGCTGCGTGACCTGCTGGCCTGCGCCGAAGCAGTCGAAGACGGTGCAGCCTTTGAACCCGGAGTCTCGAAGCACCGGGTGGATCGTGCAACGGAAGTCGTCGGCCAGGTTCACGCAGGGATCGCCGGCCGGCTTGTCGATGGCGAAGTCGGCCGATCGCGCGAAAGCGAGGGCGACGCAGCAGAGCCCGACGCAGCGGGAGCAGTCCGCTCGTAAGTCGGGCGCTTGGAGGTCCGGCGCTTGGATTTCCACACCTCAACAGTAGGTGCAGCGTCTGCGATTGCTCACAGATCCTTCAGCCCCGGAATAGCGCGAGGCTCGTCGCGTTACCGTCGAATACCGGGTCAAGAATCGACGATCACACCGTCGGTCAGGCCCGCTCTCGTCCGCCTCAGCTCAAGGAGAACAAGAATGACCGCACCTCGCCGCACTGTCGGAGGCTCCGATCTCGAGGTCTATCCCCTCTCGCTCGGTGGCAACGTATTCGGCTGGACGGCCGATCGCGGCACGTCGTTCACCGTTCTCGACCAGTACCTCAGCGCGGGCGGCAACTTCGTCGACACCGCCGACGGGTACTCGGCCTGGGTGCCGGGCAACACGGGCGGCGACTCCGAGCGCATCCTCGGCGAGTGGTTCGAGGCGCGCGGCAACCGTGACGAGGTCGTCCTCGCCACCAAGGTCAGCCAGCACCCCGACTTCAAGGGCCTCGCCGCAGACAATATCCGCCGTGCGGCCGACGCATCGCTCGAGCGCCTCCGCTCCGACTACATCGACCTCTACTACGCGCACTTCGACGACGAGACGGTGCCGCTGGAGGAGACGGTCGCCGCGCTGTCCGGTCTGGTCGACGCGGGCAAGGTCCGCTACATCGGCATCTCGAACTACTCGCCCGAGCGGATCGAGGAGTGGTTCCGCATCACCGAGCGCGAGGGCCTCCATCGCGCCGTGGCGCTGCAGCCTCACTACAACCTCGTGGAGCGCGCCTACGAGACGCGGTACCGCGCCCTCGCCGAGCGCGAGAACCTCGGAGTGATGCCGTACTTCGCGCTCGCGGCCGGCTTCCTGACCGGCAAGTACCGCGACGGCGCGACGGTCGACAGCCCCCGTGCTCAGGGTGCCGCCAAGTACCTCGACGAGACGGGCCGGGCCGTGCTCTCGGCCCTCGACGAGGTCGCCGCTGCGCACCACGCCTCCGTCGCCACGGTTGCGCTCGCGTGGCTCGCCGCCCAGCCGACCGTGACTGCGCCGATCGCCAGCGCCCGCACGCCCGAGCAGCTGCCCGACCTGCTCGCGTCGGTCGAGCTCGAGCTGGCCGCCGGCGAGCTGGAGGTGCTTGACGGCGCCTCGGCCGCAGCGAAAGCGGCCTGAGCGCAAGCTTGCGGAACCCCTCTGCATAGCGTCGCGGGGGTGCTCCGGTGGTACAGAGCACCCCCGCGCGGATGGTATTCTCTTCTGGTTGCCAAAACGCGGAAGGCTCCGTGCTGGCTTCGCCCCCTTAGCTCATTGGTAGAGCACTTCCTTGGTAAGGAAGAGGTAGTGGGTCCGATTCCCACAGGGGGCTCCGTCTCCCGGTCGCGACGACGGGAGGCCCCGGCGGGGTAGCTCAGGTGGTTAGAGCACACGGCTCATAATCGTGGTGTCGCGGGTTCGAGTCCCGCCCTCGCTACATAGCTTGAAAACGCGGGAACGGCGGCTGATGATCAGCCGCCGTTTCGTCGTTGGGAGGGCGATTGGACACAATTCGGACACACTCACCTCATAGGGAAGCATTCAGGTGCATCGCCGCAGTCTTGAGGGAGCGCTCGTCCACGACGTCCTGATGCGTGCTGGGCTCAGGCGTAGTCGTCGTAGATGCCGCGGCCGGTCTTGACGCCGAGTCGGCCTTGTTCGATGTAGGACCGGAGGAAGGGAGCGAGCGTGTTCTCGCGGCCTGCGATGGCGGCGTAGTGGTCTTCGATGTCGCGGACGACGTCGAGCCCGACCTGGTCCATGAAGCGGAACGGGGTTAGCTCTGCCCGGAACAGGTCGGCGAACAGGGCGTCGACGTCGGCGGGGTCCGCGATGCCGTCGGCGACGACCGAGAGGGCCTCGCGCTTGATTGCCGCCCAGATGCGGTTGAAGATGAAGCCCGTGCTCTCCTTGCGCACGATGTGCGGGAGGAGGTGGTAGCGGCTGAACTCGGCACTCACCAACTCGATGACGGCGTCGGCGGTGGCACCGCTTGACATGAGTTCGACGGAGCGTGCCTGGGGCGGCATGTAGAAGTGGGTGTTCAGGAGCCGGGCGGGATCGGCGACGCTGTCGCGGAAGGCCGAGGTGGGGAACGAGGAGGAGTTGCTCGCGAGGATGGCGTCCGGGGCGGCGTGCCTGTCGAGGTCGGCGAAGACCTGCTTCTTCAGGGCCAGCTTCTCGGGGACAGCCTCGATGACGAGCCACGCGTTGTCGAGCGCAGTGCGGAGGTCGGTGGACGCGGTCAAGGCGCCGTTGGTCGTGCCTCCGAGTGCCGCCGCAAGGTCCGGGCGCGCCGCCTGGACGAAGGCCGCCGCGGTGTCGGCGGTCGCGCGCGCGGTGTCGTAGACACGCACGTCCGCTCCGTGAAGGGCGAGCATCAGCGCGATGCGTCGGCCGAGGGTGCCGCCGCCGATCACCGCCAGGGGTCGGGTGTCGACGTGAGTGGGCAGGGTGAAGGACATGGTTGTCTCCTTAAAGGTTGCGAGAGGGTCAGAGCGAGGGGGTCGATCCGAGCACAGCGCGGAGGGAGCCGGTCGTGGTGGCGACCGCGGTCCGGCGCTTCCGGGCCGGACGGAGGTTGGTGATGAGTGCGGGGATCGCCGCCACCACGAGCGCTGCGCCGTAGATGAGGGTCGTCGTCTTGAGGCCGAGCGTCGTGGTGAGTGCGCCTGCGGCGACGGCCGGGACGCTGAACCCCAGGTAGCAGATGACGTAGACCGCCGAGAACATGCCGGCGCGCTCGTGGGGTGCGGCGAGCGGCAGGGTGACCCGTAGCGACCCGGAGTAGCCGCTGCCGAAACCGCATCCCGCCACCATCGTCCCGACGAAGTACAAGAGCGCGGAGCCGGAGACCACGGCGAGTGCGGTGACCGATACGCCGGTGACAAGGCAGGTGACCCCGACCAGCATGGTGGTCCGGTCAGACCACCGCCGCGCGAACACGGTGATCGCGGCCGGGAAGAACAGGGCGAACAGCGCGAGACCGCCGATGATGACCGCCGGATTGTGGGTGAGTGAACGAGTGATCGAAGGTCCGAGCGAGAGGTAGAACCCGCCGAGCGCCCACGTCGCGGCGCCGACCGGCATCGCCGTGGCGACCGTCTTCACGGCCGCAGCAGGGATCCGGAGTCGCGGAACGAGCGATCGCGGTGTCCACGGCAGCGTGCCCCCGGTCTGCGGATGCATGGCGAGCGGGATTCCCAGCACCACCAGCAGTGCCGCGATCGTGAGATAGACGACCTGCGCCGGTGCGGGGGCCAAGCCGACCAGGAGGGACGACCCGAGCGCGCCGCTCGAGAGCCCGACCGGTGAGGCGAGGCTGTTCAGCAGCGATCCGGCCGGACGGTCCGGGTTCTCGAACGCCATAAGGGCGGACCCGGCTGCGCTCATCGTCGCCCCGGTGGCTACCCCTTGGATGACGCGTGCGGCGATGAGGGCGGCAGGGGAGGCTGCACTTGCGAAGAGGAGCATGGCTGCGATCTCGAGGACGATCGCCACGATGAGCACCGGCCGCGTGCCGAGGTGATCGGCAAGAGAACCCGTGATCAGCAGGGTGATGAGGATGGCGGCTGCGTAGACGGCGAAGACTGCGGTGACAGCGATCGGCCCGAGTGCCCATTCGTGCGCGTACTGCGCGTAAAGCGGGGACGGCGCCGCAGATCCGCCGATGAACACGATAAGCACCGCAGCGTGCAACCAGAATGCCGCGTGGCGGCGTCTCATCTGAACCTCGATTCCTTAAAGCAAAAACTGTGCGTTAAGGCATCCTAAACCTTAACGCACATTTTGTGCGTTAGTGAGAGGAACTCTAGAATCGATGCATGGCCACCGCACCGACAGCCCGCCCGGGAGGCCGCAGCGCACGGATCCAGCTGGCGGTGCACTCGGCCGTGACTGAACTGCTCGAGGAGAACGGCGGGGACCGGACCGCCCTGTCCATTCCCGAGATCGCCAAGCGGGCAGGCGTCAACACCAGCACCATTTATCGTCGCTGGCGTGACCTCCAGGGATTACTGGCCGCGGTCGCGTCGAACTCGCTCGCTCGAGAGCAGGTGGAGGACACCGGGACCCTGGAAGGCGACTTGCTTGCCTGGTTCGTGCCCTACGTCGAAGAATTCTCGACCGACCTCGGTCGGGAAGTGCTTCGCGACATGATCGCGGACAGGGATGTCACCACCGACTACTACGAGATTCTGCGCCGGCACATCGATGAGATCCGGTCCCGGGCGATCGAGAGGGGCGAGACGCCTCCGCCCACCGATCGCGTGGTCGATGTGGTCGTCGCCCCGGTGATCTACCGGATCCTCTTCACGCATGCCACCGAGGAGCAGCTCGACGTCCGCGACAAGATCGGTCGGCTCATCGGGGAGATCACGGACACTGCGGAGTGATCCGGCCCCTTCATCCGACTCCTTCAGGACGTGCTCGCTCTCCCGCTCTACGACGCGGACACCTCGGACTCAGATGATCCAGTCCCGCGCTCAGTTCGGGCGGAGGGGGCGATCATCCCGTTCGTCGCGACGATCTTCGTGTACGTGGGAGCGCGCTCCATCAACCGTCAAGCGGAAGCCGAGGCGCGCGATCGCAGCGAGCGTGATCTCAGCAACATCCCGACGGAGAATCCCGAGATCCCGTTCGCTTGATCGATCAGGCCCGCGGTCTCTCCGCGGCGGAGTGGCGCACCTCGGGCAGGGTAGCGACGAGGATGTCGGCAGCGTCTGTCTGGTCGAGAGCTTCGCGCCGGGTCTGGTCCAGGTAGCTGACGTGGCCTTGGAACGCGGCCCGCGCGGCGTCGGGGTCGCCGTCCCGGATTGCGAGGTAGATCGCCTCGTGCTGGTTCGTGACCGACTCGCGGTCCAGGTACTCCACGAATACCGAGTTCGTCGCCGGTCGCGCCAGGTGCACGGACGTCATCGCGAGTTCGAGGATCTTGTTCTTGGCGGCTTTCGTGATCGCCGTGTGGAATTCGAGGTCGAGGTCGAGCCAGTCGGCGATGTCCATCTCGAGGTCCCGCGACGCCTCCACGGGTCGACTGATCGCGGACAGATCCTCGTCTGTCCTCCGGCGGGCGGCCAGGTCGACGCACTGCATCTCGAGAACCCAGCGCGCTTCATCCACGTCGTGGAGCGAGACATTGCCGGCACGGTACCAGAGCTGGATGGCGTCGCTCAGCTGCTCGGCGACTTCTTCGGCGTCCGGGATCGCCACGAAGGTGCCCCCGTTGCTCCCGCGCGCGGAGATCACGAGACCTGTTGCGGAGAGGAGCTTCAGCCCTTCGCGGGCGGTCGCGCGGGCCACGTCGAACGTGTCGGCGAGTTCCTGCTCAGTCGGCAGTCTCTCGCCCGGCTGCCAGACCCCCTGTGAGATCGCGTTGCGCAGTTGGCGCGCGATCTGCCCGGACGCGTCTTTGCGGCCCAGTTGCTCCGGCTGGAAATCGTTCATGTCCCTCCCTCTCCCAGTCAATGGAAACACACCCTTTACAAGGTTCACACACCAAGGTAATAATTCGTATGTTGAATGTTGGACAATGAAGTTCGTCAACAAGGAGAAACCATGACCCGAACCCGTGCCATCGTCGCCGTCGCCGCTCTCGCGGTGCTGGGCGTCGCTCTCGCCGGCTGCTCTGCCCCTACCCCGGCCGCCACCCCCGCGGGTGCCCAGACCGCGGCGACCGCCAGCTCGGACGCGATGAAGCAGACTCTCGCCTACCTCGACGCCGGCCTGCCCGAACTCAAGGGCAAATCCGTGGCCTATCTCGCCGAATGCGCGGCCGCGAACTCCTACTGCCAGACGCGCCTGGCCGGCGCACAGGACATGGCGAAGAAGGCCGGCGTGAAGCTGACCGTGTTCGACGCCAACTTCGACCCGAACACTCAGCTCAGCCAGGTCCAGGACGCCGTTCAACGCGGCTTCGACGGCTTCGTGTTCTCCCCGGTCGCCTCGACGAGCGGGTGTTCGGACTGGAAGCTGCTCAAGGCGACCGGCAAGCCGGTCGCGACGATTAACAGTCCCATGTGCGGGAGTGCGGACTACACCGAGGGAACCGTCGGATTCGTCGGAATGCAGACCGAGTCGTTCTTCCAGGAGCACGTGGAGAACGCGTTCAAGAGCTGCACGTCCCCGTGCAAAGCGGTCGCCGTGGGCGGTTACGTCGGCAGCGATCTGTTCACCCGCTGGCAGGACGCGATCACGGCGGCGGGCAAGAAGTACCCGAAAGTGACCGTGGTCGCCAACCAGCCGGGAAGCTTCGACCCCAAGACGGCGCTCGGCGTCGTGCAGGACGCTCTCTCGGCGCACCCCGACGTCACCCTCGTACTCTCGTCGTGGGATGACATGACCCGGGGAGTCGAACAGGCCATCACCGCCGCCGGGAAGACTCCCGGCAAGGATGTGCGCATCTACTCGGTGGGCGGAACGAAGGACGGCGTCGCGGCCGTCCAGGCCGGACGCTGGACCGAGACGAGCGTCCTCCTGCCGTACGAGGAGTCGGGCTACGGCATCGTCCAGCTCGCCCGCAAGCTCGAGACCGGTGCGGGCACGCCAGGATTCGCCTACCTCGCTCAGGCGCCCGCGGTCGTGAATGGACCGGGCTCGATCTTCGTGACCGCGGACAACGCGTCCAAGTTCTCCCCGGAGTACTGAGATGACGGGACGCGATGAGCAGGGTCTCGTCATCGAGGGGCTCGCGAAGGCTTACCCGGGAGTCGTGGCGCTGGACAAGGTCGACCTCGCGGTCGCGGCCGGGACGGTCCATGGTCTCGTCGGTGAGAACGGAGCGGGAAAATCCACTCTGATGAAGTGCGTTGCCGGAGCCGAGAAGCCGGATGCGGGCTCGGTCATCGTCGGCGGCCGCCGGGTCGAGGGAAGCGTGCACGACGCCGCCGAGGCCGGCGTCGCCATGATCTATCAGGAGCTCACTATCGTGCCCGACCTCACAGCGCTCGAGAACGTCTTCCTGGGTGCGCTGCCGACCAGATTCGGCGTCGTCCGCCGGACGGAGGCTCGACGCGCGTATCGGAGGGTCGCCGCCGCCATCGGAGCGACGACGCGCCCGGGAACGCGGGCGGGTAGCCTCTCGACCAGCGCCCAACAGCAGCTGGAGATCATGAGGGCGATCAGTCACGACAGGCGGGTTCTCATCCTGGACGAGCCGACCGCCTCCCTCGGCCCGGCGGACATCGAGCGCCTGCACACGGTCATCCGGTCGCTGCGCGACCGCGGACTCGCCGTCGTCTATGTCTCGCACGACTTGGAGGCGGTCCTCGATGTCTGCGACGACGTGACCGTTCTCCGGGAGGGGCGCGTCGTCACGACGCGGCCGGCGAGCGAGTGGACCGCTCCAGAGCTGGTCGCCGCCATGGTCGGCGGGGTGCCGCTCGTCTCCGCGGGCGCGCCCCGGCACGAGGGCGGCGAGCGCCCGGAGCTCTTCCGGATCAGCGGCCTCCGGGCACCTGGCGTGGATGTCCCGTCGCTCGACGTGCGCCGCGGAGAGATCCTCGGCGTCGCGGGACTGGTCGGCTCCGGCCGGACCCGCATGCTCCGAGCGATCGCCGGCGCCGATCGGGTCGACCACGGTTCGATGATCCGTGAGGGTCGCGAGCGCCCCTGGCCCCGTCATCCGCGCCAGGCGCTCCACGCCGGGGTGATGCTCGCCCCGGAGGACCGCAAGGGCCAGGGACTCGTCCTCGATCGCCCGTCGGCGTGGAACGTCGCCGTGGGCAGGTTCGCTCCGCGCGGCGCAGGCGCGCCTGTCACCGCCTCCCGGATCCGCCGCTGGGCTGGCCCGTTCGCCGAGTCGGTGGGCTTCGCCCCCGACCGATTGACCGCCGCCGCCGGCACTCTGTCGGGAGGGAACCAGCAGAAGCTGCTGCTCGGGAGGCTTCTCGGGCGTGGCGTCAGTTGCCTCCTGCTGGACGAACCGACCCGGGGGATCGACGTGGGCGCGAAGGCGCAGATCTTCCGAACCATCCGGGACCTCGTCGACGCCGGTCACGCCGTCATCTGGTCGAGCAGCGACCTCTCCGAAGTGGCGCAGCACAGCGACCGGATCGTCGTGGTCGCCGGCGGCCGGGTCGTGGCCGAACTGCCCAAGGGAGCGAGCGTCCCCGAGATCTTGGCGCACGCCTTCGCGGCGACCGCAACCACGGAAGGAGCAGCAGCGTGACCGCTTCCACGATGAATGCGCTCGGCCCGCGTCGTTCCCGCGTGTCGGCCCTGATCGGCCGGCTGCGCTCAGCCGGCGTCGCCGTCGCACTGCTCGTCCTCGTCGTCGTCGTGGCGGTGGCGCAGCCGAACTTCCTCGCGTACGGCAACGTGACGAACATCCTCAGCCAGTGGGCACCGGTGGCCATCATGGGCGTCGGCATGACCTACGTGGTCATCACGGGAGGCTTCGACCTCTCGGTGGCGTCGATCTACTCGCTCAGCGCCGTCGTCGCGGCGGCGGTGGGCCGCACCCAGGCGCCGATCGTCGCCTTCGCGCTCGCGCTGGTGGTCGGGCTCGTGGCGGGACTGCTCAACGGGGCGGTCGTCACCGTTCTGCGGGTCAACCCGTTCATCGCGACGTTGGGCAGCTCCCTGGTCCTGTCAGGAATAGCGCTGGTCCTGACGGGCAATCGGCCTTTCGTCGTCGACTTCGCACCGTTCGGCACACTGGGCACGGGCCGGCTCGCGGGGATCCCGTATTCGGGCTTGCTCGCCATCGGGCTGATGATCCTCGGCGGCCTCGTACTCGCCTATACCGCCTACGGGCATTCCGTGTACGCGGTCGGGGGCAACTCCGAGGCCAGCCGGCTCGCGGGAATCCGGGTCGGTGCGGTGACCGCCAGCACGTATGCGGTTTCCGGGTTCTGCGCGGGTGTGGCGGGAGTCATCACCGCGTCCCAGCTGAGCTCCGCGCAGGCGAACCTCAACCCGAATCTCGTGTTCGACGTGCTGACGGTCGTCATCGTCGGGGGCACTTCACTCAGTGGGGGCCGAGGGGCGATCTGGCGAACGGCGGTCGGGGTCGGGATCCTCGCCACCCTCCAGAACGGCTTCAACCTGCTCGACATCGACCCGTACTTCCAGAACATCATCAAGGGCGTCATCATCATCGCCGCCCTCGCCTCCGTGCGGGTGGTGCGCCGCCGCCGCTCCGCCTCCTCCACAGAACCGCTGAAGCGACGCCTCCCGGTCGTCGCCACGACGAAGAAGGAACAGAAGGAATCATGACCATCGCCTTGCCGCTCGAAGACCTGTCGATCGCCGCCGTCCACGACGCGTACCGATCGGGAGCGTTCACCGCTGAAGAGCTCATCGCCGCCTATCTCGACCGGATCGAGCACCTCGACCGTTCCGGACCGGAGCTGAACTCGCTGATCTCCGTCTCGGAGACGGCGCTCGACCAGGCCAGGCGCCTCGATGCCGCACTCGCCGAGACCGGCGAGCTCGTCGGGCGCCTCCACGGGATCCCGGTGGTCGTCAAAGACCAGATCGAGACCGCCGACCTGCCGACCAGCTTCGGCAGCGTCGCCTCGGGGGACTACCGGCCCGAGCGGGACGCGACGGCGATCGCCCGGCTGCGGGATGCCGGAGCGATCATCCTCGGGAAGACCACGATGCCAGACTTCGCGACCTCCTGGTTCTCGACGTCATCCCGCAGCGGCCTCACCAAGAACCCGTATGACCTGGCACGCGACCCCGGCGGCTCCTCGAGCGGGACGGCGGCGGCCGTCGCCGCCAACCTGTCGCTGGTCGGGATCGGCGAGGACACGGGTGGGTCGATTCGCCTGCCCGCGTCCTTCTGCGGGCTCGTCGGACTCCGGGTGACCCCGGGCTTGATCTCACGGGCCGGGATGTCCTCGCTCGTGAAGCCGCAGGACACTTCGGGTCCGATGACCCGGACCGTCGAGGACGCAGCTCGGCTGCTCGACGTGCTCGTCGGGTACGACCCCGCCGACGAGTACACCGCGGCGGTCGTGGTCGCGGGGGAGGGGCGCCCCTACGTCGACAGCGTCAGCGGCGCCTCCGTGGCCGGCAAGCGGATCGGCGTGCTCCGGCAGGCGTTCGGCGACCCCGCCGACCCTGACGGCGCGCGCGTCAACGAAACCGTGGAGCGGGCTCTCGACGCCCTAGCCCGAGCGGGAGCGGAGCTCATCGACATCGAGATCGACGACCTCGACGAGCAGGTCGGGTTCACCTCCCTCTATACGACCCGGTCCCAGCAGGACATGAACGAGTTCGTCGCGGCGCGACCGGGCCTCGGCATCCCCTCCATGCGCTACCTGATCGAGGAGGGGAAGTACCACGAGAAGCTCGACCTCCTGGAGGGCATCGTCGCCGGCCCCCTGAACCCGACCGATGATCCCCACTATGTCGAACGCGTCCTGGCCCAGACCGCTTTCCAGCGCCAGGTCCTCGGGATCATGGCCCGGAACGACCTCGACGCGATCGCCTTCCCTGACTCGAAGCTGCCGGCGCCGACGCACGAGGACATCTTCGCCGACCGGTGGACCTGCCTCACCTACCCGACGAACACGGTCATCGCCTCCCAGCTGCTGTTCCCGGCGATCACGGTGCCCGCGGGCCTCACCGGCGACGGGCTGCCCGTCGGGCTCGAGCTGATGGCAGCCCCGTACGCGGAGCGTCCGCTGCTCGAGGTCGCGGCCGGCGTGGAGAGCGTCCTGCAGGGCCGGCACGCGCCGCAGCTCTGACGCGCCATGACCGACACGATCACGATCAACGCCGACCTCGGAGAGTCGGTCGGCGTCCACTCGTTCGGCAATGACGACGCGCTCCTCCGGATCGTCGACACGGTGAACGTCGCCTGCGGCATGCATGCCGGCGACCCGACCCAGATGGCGAGAACCGTGAGGGCCGCCGCGGCGGCCGGTGTGACGGTCGGAGCCCACCCCGGGCTCCCCGACATCGCCGGCTTCGGGCGGCGAGCGATGGCCATCACCCCTGAGGAGGCGCGCGACCTGGTCCGGTATCAGGTCGCCGCCCTCGTCGGGTTCCTCGACGCGCTCGGAGTCCCGCTCGACCACATCAAGCCCCACGGCGCGCTGTTCGGCATGACGTCGCGCGATGAGGCGTTGATGAACGGCGTGTGCGAGGTCGCCGCGCAATACGGCGTGCCCGTCTTCGGCGTGGCGGGGACAGCGCACGAAAGCGCGGCGGCCGCGGCGGGCGTGGGATTCGTCTCCGAGTTCTACGTCGACCTCGACTACGACGAGGACGGCAACCTCATCGTCGAACGCAACCCGCCCTCGAGGGATCCCGCAGAAGTGAAGAGGCGCGCCCGGCAGGCCGTGGTCGACGGCTCCCTGACGACTCGGGACGGGTCGGTGCTGCCCGTCCGCGTGCAATCCGTGTGCATCCACTCCGACACCTCGGATGCCGTCGCTTCGGCGACGGTCGTGCGGGAGGTCCTCGTGGATGCGGGGAGGTCCGCCGTCGTCTAGGGCGGTGTCATCAAAGGGGCCAACCAGGAGAGATGGCCTGGGCCACGCCCCGCGGAGGCGGATATCGACACCGTTACTCAGGGGCTGCTGAAATCACCGCCGATGGTGGGATCGCCGTAGGCGGAACTTCGGTGTGGCGGAACGATCGATGAGGCGGGTCTGGCCGGCAAGCTGCGTCCCGACCAGACCCGTCGTGGTGTCGTCGTGTCGCGGTATGCGGACTTGTGCGGTGGTCCCCGCGGGAACTGTAACCCTCAGTGAGTAGTGCTTGCCGATCTGCTTCCAGCTCACGTCGATCGGCCCATACGAGGTGGGGATGACGCCGTTGGCCCAGGTAAGGCTGCCGACGTGCGGTGCGACCGCGAAGGTCCTGTATCGCAGATAGAAAACTGATAACCAGCTCACCGGACGACGACGCGAACCGAGTTCGCCCACGGGTCGTCGAAGCCGACTGAGGCTCCGTCGTCGCGGGTCTGTACGCCGTAGTGCCGCATCCGCTCGGTGAGTTCGCCCAGATCGTCGGGGCGGGGAACTCGGATCTTGACCTCGCCGAGGCCGAGTGCTGGTGCACGACGACCCGCGCCGCGGCTCTGCCAGGTGTTCATCGCCATGTGGTGGTGGTAGCCGCCTGCCGAGACGAAGAGCGCCGAGTTTCCCATCGATGCCGTCGCCTCGAAGCCGAGTCGGTGCACGTAGAACTCGCGTGCCGTCGCGACGTCGCCGACGGAGAGGTGCACGTGGCCGACGACCGCGTCACCGAACCGGCCGGAGAGCCCGTCGGACCCCGCGATTCCGCTCGCCTCCGCCAGCGCCGCACCACGCTCGGAGAGGTGCTCACGCAGAAACGCATTCGGATCGAGGTAGAGCGTGTCCATCTCCACTTGCCCGTGTGTCCAGCTCCACTGCGTCCGATCGCGATCCCAGTACAGCTCCACGCCGTTCCCCTCGGGGTCGGTGAAGTAGAACGCCTGCGACACCAGGTGGTCGGCACTGCCGGTGAACGTTCCCGGCGCGTGACGCGCGACCGAATACACCGCCGCGGCCAACGCCTCCTGGCTGTCGAACACGATCGCAGTGTGGAAGAGCCCGGCCTGACCGGGCGACGCGTGCTTGAGCTCCGGCGCGTGCTCCAGGATCACCAACGGTGTCGATCCGCGGCCCAGGATGACCCGGCCTCCCTCTGCGGCCAGCACGGAGAGCGTCACGGCGTCGCGGTAGTAGGCGGTCATCGCGTCGAGATCGGCGACGCGCAGGGTCACCGCGCCCATCGAGGAGTCGGCGGGAAGGAGTTCGGACATGTCACTGCTCACATTCGGTGGTTCTCGGATGGTCGCGTCGGGGACGGCGGCTGTGAAGCACACCGCCCCCGACGCCGGGGGCCGTTCAGGCGGCGATGCCGAACCCGCCGGTCCAGGAGATGCTCTCACTGGCGGCCAGGCTGATCTGAAGGAAGCCGATCGCCTCGAGCTCGCGGGCGCGCTTGAGGGAACCGGCGTCGATGGTGCGGAGGCCGCCCGCCGTAACGAGCTCGGCCAGCGTCTTCTTGGCCGCGTCGTCGTCACCGGCGATGAGAACCGTGGTCGGCAGGCCGCCGACGGTCTTCGAGGTGAGGGTGGCCGCGAAGGTCGTGTTGAACGCCTTGAGCACGGTGGAGGCCGGGAGCTTCTCGGCGATCACCGCGGCGGCGGAGCTGTCGGCCGGCACGACCAGCGAGTCGAAGGTCGCGAAGTCGAGCGGGTTGGTGATGTCGACGACGATCTTGCCGGCGAGCGCGTCGCCGTATGCGGCGATGACGGCGTCGACCTCGGGATAGGGCACGGCGAGCACGACGATGTCGCCATCGACGGTGCTGCCTTCCCGTCCCAGGTACTCGACCGTGGTGCCGCCGGACGCGATGGCACCTCCGATCGCGTTGGCCATGGAGCCCTTGCCGATGATCGAGACGGTGGTCATGTGATTTCCTTTCCCAGCCGAAGCCTTTAGTTGAATCTTCAAGTAATGGTAGACCTGTTTAGTTGAAGCGTCAAGTTGTTTGCTACACTGGTTCCCATGAGCGACGAGACCGAGGTGACTGCGGGTGCGCGCGAGGCGTGGCTCGGCCTGATCGCACTGACTCAGTTGCTTCCCCCGCTGCTGGACAGTGAGGCGTCGCGAGAGTCGGCGTCGAATCACTACGAATACTTCGTTCTCTCTCGCCTCGCCGATGAGCCGACCCACCGGATGCGTCTCAGCGCGCTCGCGGCGGCCACCAACGCCTCGATGTCGCGTCTCAGCCACGTGATGACCCGGCTCGAAGGCCGCGGCCTTGTGGCCCGTGTGCCGTGCGAGGAGGATGGGCGGGCGACGAACGCGGTGCTCACCGAAGACGGCGCGAAACTGGTGGCGACCGCGGCTCCCGGCCACCTGGAGGCCGTGCGGGAGCGCCTGCTTTCGGCGCTGACCGCGAGTCAGATCGCGCAATTGGGTGAGATCTCAACCGCCCTGCTCGGTGTGATCGATCCCTCCCGCCGCCCGAGCGACGCGTGCACTCCGATCGTCGCCGCCGCATCCGCAGCCGTCTGACCTGAGGCGCGGGGCGACCGCGATCAGTCCGGGCGTCCGCCGGTAGCCGGTGCCGGCCAGGCGACCGCTGCGGCGGTCGACGCGGTCGTCCCGACGCGAAGTGTCGGCTGCGCGTTCAAGCGACAGTTTGCGGTGGTGTCGAAAACGAACACGCTGAGCCTTTGCTGAGTGACTGCTCGCGCTCACGCGCGTACTCTCCCTCCCGAAAACCCAGACCGCCGGAAACGCTTCATCCGATTGCTCGCTCGCTGCTTCTGCAGGGTGACCCGTCGGGCGGCTGGAGGGGGAAGAGGGCGATGGTCCTGTGGCGGCTTGATGACTTTGAGATGCGGGGGCGGCATTTCACCCTGTACGGAGGCGGGTCCTTCGTTCTTTTCGAGGAACACGGCGAAGAAGCGGAGGGCCTCGGCACCATCATCCCCAAGGATGACGGTTTCGAGGTGGCCGTGTGGTGGAGACCCGAAGTGACGATGATCGCCTCGACGCTTCCGGAAGCGATCCGCAAGCTCGTCGAGGTTGCGGATGCTGACGGCTGATCGCGGCACGGCGACGGTGCCGTGGGGACGTGACCACGGCACCTGACGAGCGTTCAGCCCGTGCCGTGCTGCTGCCCGGTGATCGTCTGCGCTGCGCGCCGTCGCTGGTTCACGCGCTGCGCGATCAGGGTCGCCACCCCGCCGAGGGTGATCGCGGCGAGGTTGATGACCAACTGGATGAGCGCACCGACGGACTGCTCGGTCGCCCCGTAGGCGAGGGCGACGGCGGCGTTCGCGGCGGCCGGAATCGTGGTCACCGAGATCAGCACCCCGATGAGCGCGCCCGACTTCGCGGTCGACAGAGACAGCAGGCCGGCGATTCCGGCGAGGAGGCCGATCACCCAGCTGAGCGCGTTCGGCCTCCAGATGAAGTCGGTCAGCGGCCTGGAGTGCAGCAGATCGGCAGGCGACATCAGGTGGAGCGCGGTGAGGAGCAAGGTGAACAGGATGGTGATCGCAATGGCGACCGCGAATCCGACGGCGAGGGCCAGGAGGGATTGAGCGATCATCCGACGGTGCCACCGCACGAGGCCCACCGAGAGCGCAGCGAGCGGGCCGAAGTCCGGGCCGACGACCATGGCGCCGACGATGAGGATGGGTTCGTCGAAGACCACGCCGATCGCAGCGATCATGGTGGCGACGGACATGAACGTCAGGAAGGTGGGGGAGAGGCTGGTCTCCTCGTGTGTCCGCTGCTCGATCTCTTGCCACACGACCGCGTCAGCAGCGTGGCCGGGGGCGGCGCGGCTCGCGCGCTTCGCCCCATCCGAGATCTCGATGCCGATGTCGTCGACGGAGATCGAGCCCTCGTGCTGCACCCCGAGTCGCTGAAGCCGGTCGAGCAGGGTGCTCAGCCCTTCGCGGGCGACATCGCAGAGCACCAGGTCGCCGGCAGGACGGGTAGCGGCCTTCGGGATGCGCACGATGTTGGTCGTCGCAACGTCGTCCTGGAGGGTCGTGAGCACCTGGTCGACGAGGGTGGCGGGGGCGATGATTCGCAGGTGCTGCACGTGGCCAGTGTCGCCGGAATCGAGCCGCGGGTCTGGCGATCGAGGGCGTGTCGGGGAACGCGGCCGGTCGGGGCAGTGCGGGAGCGCGTCAGCGAGCGTTGCGTTCCACATCCTCGCTGGACGCAGCGGATGTGTCCGTCATCTGCGCGAGCCCGGCGAGCATCCGGAGCTTCTCGTCGCTCTCGCTTCCCGCGTCTGGGTAGTACACCACGAGGATCACGCCGTCGACGGGGAGCTTGTCGCGGTGCAACTGCAACTCTCCGACCAGCGGATGGTCGATGAGTGCCGTTCCACCCTCCAGGTTGTGGACATCGTGGCGCGCCCACAGGGAGCGGAAGCGCTCACTGGAGATGGCGAGCTCCCCGACCAGTTCCACGAACCGGGCGTCGTCGACGTCGTCCGCGATGTTGGCGCGGAGCGCGGCGACGATCCCCGCCGTCGCCGCGGCCCAGTCGCGTTGGAACGCCTGCTCCTCCGGGTCGAGGAGCAGCGAGCGCAGCCGGTTGTACCCGGGGCGCAGCCGTGGTGACAGCGCGACCGCGAGGTCGTTGGAGGCGAGCACATCGAACGAGCGACCCTCGATGAATGCGGGCACCCCGATCGTGGCCAGGAGGTGGTCCAGCCGCTCCGGCACGCGCTCCTCCCTGCGCCGGCGGGACGGGCGCGGTTTGTCGGAGCCGAGACCGAGCAGGTAGGCGCGCTCGACCTCGTCGAGCTGCAGGACGCGGGCCAGCGAATCGAGCACCTGGACGGACGGATGGGCGTCCCTCCCGCGCTCGAGACGGAGGTAGTAGTCGGCGCTGATGCCGGCGAGGAGCGCCACCTCTTCCCGGCGGAGTCCCGGGACGCGCCGGTTGTCGCCCGCGGGAAGGCCCGCTTGGGCGGGCGTGACGAGGTCGCGGCGCGCCCGCAGGTATGCGCCGAGCCGGTTCGTCCTGTCCTCATCGGTCACGCTGCAACGCTAGCCCGGCCGTGCAACGCCCGGGGATGCCCTGGTGGACCCCCGGCTCGACGGGACTCTGCCGCGGCCGCCGGAGCAGCCGCACACTCGGTGACGGGTCCGGTGAGTCGCCGGGCCGATCACCCCGGAAAGGCACACATCCCATGGATATCAGCGCACGCACCGTCTTCATCGTTGGCGGCACCTCCGGCATCGGCCGGGAGCTCGCCCGCCGGTTCGCCGCGGCCGGAAGCACCGTCGTGATCGGCGGTCGCGACGACACCGCCCTCGCCGAGCTGGCGGCGGAGGGCTTCGGCACGGTCCGCGTCGACGTGACCGACTCGACGTCGGCCGCGGAGGCGCGCGACGCCGTGCTCGCCGCCCATCCTGAACTGGACACCGTCGTGACGATGTCCGGCGTCATGCTGCTGGAGGACCTGCGCGACCCCGCGCACTTCTCTGCGACGGAGGTGACCATCGACACCAACCTGCTCGGCACCATCCGCATCATCGACGCGTTCACGCCGCACCTGATCGCCCGCGGCGGAGGGACCATCGTCACGGTGACCTCCGGGATCGCGTACCTCCCGTTCCCGCCGATGGCCAGTTACGCCGCCTCCAAGGCCGCCGTGCACGCCTACTCCGAAGCTCTGCGCGTGCAACTCGCCGGCAACGGCATCGACGTAGTGGAGCTCGTGCCCCCTGCGGTCGCCACCGGCGGCCAGGAGAACGTGAACCCGCAAGCCCAGCCCCTCGACGCCTTCGCGACCGAGGTCATGGATCTGCTTTCGCTCGAACCCACGCCGAACCAGATCCTGGTGCAGGGAGTGCAGATGCACCGCTGGGCGGAGAAGAACGGGACCTATGACGGGCTGGTCGCGCAGCGGGCGCAGATGCTGCGGAAGTGAGGTGCCCCAGCCGGCCGGCTATGTGAAGCGGTGTTCGGCTGATGGACGAATGTGCTCCTTCAAACCTCCCAAGATGAGGGCCCAGCCGCGGGTGAAGGCGCCGCCCCGGTAACCGCCGGGCAGCGCGCACGCCGCGCTGAGTTGTTCTTCGGTCAGTTTCTCCCAGCCGCGGTGCTCGACCTCGACCCGGGTCAGGTTCGGTCCCAGGGCGACGAAGCGAAGCTCCACCTCGGTCGGTTCCCCGGTCACGTTCCACGTCATCGTGAAGCCGGAGGGCTCGCGCCAGTCGAGGATGACGCCCCAGTCGTGCTCGCTGCCGTCGTGCCAGTGTTCGGTCACGCGACCGCCCGTGGCCCGGTCGACCGTGATTCTGCTGATGCGATCGCGACCACCCAACGAGAACGGGTCGAGCGGCCACCAGGCGGCGAGCTCTCGAACGAAGACGTCGAACGTGTGCTCGAGCGTGCTCTCGACGGAGACAGCCTGCCGGACCGGCGGCCTCCGGAAGTCCAGGACCTCACCGGTCACGGTCGGACTCCACGAGCGCCTTCGCAGCGGTCAGCGCGCTGCCCCAGATCCCTTCGAGCTCGGCACGCAAGGCCGACAAGCCCTCCTGCCGAGCGCGATACAGCCGGCGGGTGCCGACCCGCCTTTCGGTCACGAGTCCCGCCTCCTTCAGCACGGTCAGGTGCTGGCTGACGCCCGGGCGCGTGATCTCGAACTCGGCCGCGATCTGCCCGGCGGACAACTCGTCGTTCGCGACGAGGCGCAGGATGGCTCGACGGTGCGATGCGGCGAGGGCCCGCAGGACCGCGTCTGTGTCGTCGTCCGCGGACGATGCTGCGGCCGCGGTCACGCCCAGAGACCGACCGGGTTGCCGTCAGGGTCGCCGGCGACGGCGAACGACCCATACCCCTCGGGCAGTTCAGCGGGTTCTGCGATCCGCGAGCCGCCCAGTGCGACTGCTCGATCCAGGGTGGCGGCGAGATCGTCGACGCGGACGTAGAACTTGACGCCGGTGTCCGTCCCGTCCATCGAGGGCCCGATGCCGCCCGAGACCTGGATCGGCTCGGACACGGTGTCCACGAGCGCGTAGCCGCCCATCGCGGGGTCGGCCTCGGCATTCCATCCGAACAGTTCCGAGTAGAAGCGCTGCGCCCGCTCGTGATCGCGGCTGATGATCTCCACCATCGCTATCGGGTTCCCCATGATGACCTCCTTAGTTAGCGTGTGCTTACGTTAGCAGACTCTAACCCTTCGGCGGCGGATCTGACAAGGCCCGCGCGATCGACGAAGGCGCACTCTGCGCGCGGAGGGTGGTCGGACTCGGCCGAGGCGCGCCGCCAGACGGTCCAGGCAGTCGTTCCACCCCAGTACGTGGTCGTCGGCGGTGGCGCGATCGGGGAACCCGAGATGCTGGACGTGGAGGGTCGTGCCTCCCCTATCGGCCGCTGCGAGGGTGAAGCTGACCGAGGTGACCTCGTCTTCTCCGCCCCACTGCCATGTCGTGCTGAGCTGCCGCCCGGGCTCGGCCGAGACGACCTCTCCCGTCACGCTCATCCCGTTCGCGCGGGATGCGATTCGTGTCCGCCCACCGATGCGGGGTTCGATCACCGCGTCCGTGTCGAACGACGCTGGCCAGAACCACGCGGATAGGGACTCGGGTTGGGTCAGTTCGCGCCATACGGCGTCAGGCTCGGCAGAGAGGTGACGCTCGACTTCGATGTCAGGCATATCCGCGATGCTAGGTCGTACTCGCCCGTCGGCACCAGGGACCGACGTGGAACCGGTCATCAGCGGCTCGACTGACTGGCTCACGGGCGTACGCCGTCTCGATTCCGTATCCCCGGTCCCGGGTACCCACGGGGTGCCATCGCGCATGTTCTCGTTTTCTCTTGTGATGTTCTGCGCCGGCCGCTAAGGTCAAGCTGCTCGGCATTAAAGCGCTTTAATGAAACGATGCATTTGACGTCGGGCCGGGGGCGACGTGCCCTCGCAACTCAATGAGGAGGAACGCAAATGACGTTGTCGAACCGACGCAGGCTGGGCGGTGCGTTCGCGCTCAGCACGGTCGTCGCCCTGGCTTTGGCTGGTCTGTCCACCGTGCCGGCACAGGCGGCAGCCGCCGATCGCGGGGGGTCGATTCCGGCCGACTGCCCGTGGATGAACACCCATCAACCCCCCACGCAGCGCGCGAATGAACTGCTCGCGGCGAGCACGCTCGACCAGAAGATCCGCTGGCTGGATGAACAAGCGGCGAACAACCCGACACAGACGGTCTTCCCGGGTGGCTTCTTCGGAGGCGGGGCCACATACCCTGCGCAGGTTCCGTGCACGCCCAAGGTCGTGTACACGGACGGTCCGGACTATGTGCGCGGCAGCGCGGGCGTGACCGTCTTCCCCTCCCAGATCGCGTTGGGCGCGTCGTTCGACAGCACGCTCGCCTACGACAAGGGAAAGGCTGAAGCGGATGAGGCGTTCCGGTCGGGCAAGAATGTGGTGCTCGGCCCGGGCGTATCGAGTTCGCGCACCCCACTCGCCGGTCGCACCCCGGAGTACCTGGGTGAGGACAGCCTCCTGAGCGGCACCTTGGCCGGAGCGACGATCAACGGCATTCAGACCGGCAACCCGACTGAGCCGGTCGGCGCGGAGATCAAGCACTTCATCGCCAACGAGCAGGAACTCGATCGGACGACGAGCTCCTCCAACCTGGACGAGCGGACCCTGCGCGAGGTGTACAACCAGCCGTTCGCGATCGCGATCGACAAGGGCAACCCCTCGAGCGCGATGTGCTCCTTCAACCAGGTGAACGGGGTCTACGCGTGTGAGAACCCGATCCTGAACAACGTCCTGAAAGACAGCGATCAGCTCTCGGGCTATGTGGTCTCCGACTTCGGTGCCGTCCACTCGACGGTCGAATCGCTGAAAGCGGGTCTCGATCAGGAGCTCAACGCGCCGAACTACTACGCCCCGGCGAAGATCCACGCTGCGATCGACAACGGGTCCATCACTGTCGACCTGGTAAACCAGGCGGCTTTCCGAGTGGTCAAGTCGTACATCGAGCACGGACTGTTCGACCACCCGCTGCCGACGACGCCATCGACGTCAGCGTCCAACGACGAGAACAAGGCGGTATCCGAACGGATCGCGGAAGAGGGCTCCGTGCTCTTGAAGAACGATGGCAGTGTGCTGCCCCTCGGCAAGTCGACGACCTCGATCGCCGTGATCGGCCCGACAGTCTCGAACACGCCCACGAACGGGGTCAGCGCGAAGACCGTGTGCAATGAGGGTCGAGGTGGCGCCTGCCCCAACCCTGTTGCTCCGCTTGACGCGATCACGAGCCGCGCGGCTCAGGCCGGTGCGACGGTGACGTTCAACAACGGGGCCGACCTGACGGCTGCAGCCGCGGCCGCCGCGTCCGCGAAGGTCGCTGTCGTCTTCGGCTACGCCATGCAGGGTGAGTTCTCCGACCGCACGACGCTCGCGCTCGACAACAACGGAGATGCACTCATCTCGGCCGTGGCGGCGGCGAACCCGAACACGGTCGTCGTCCTGGAGACGGGTTCCGCGACCACGATGCCCTGGCTCAACCAGGTCAAGAGCGTCATCGAAGCGTGGTATCCGGGGGATCAGCAGGGCACTGCGCTCGCCAAGCTGATCTACGGCGACGTGAATTTCACCGGCAAGCTCCCGATGACGTTCCCGAAGTCGCTCGCGGACACGCCGACCAGCACGCCGGCGCAATACCCGGGTACTTTCGCGGACGGCTCCACCACCCGTGCGGCAGGAGACAAGTCGATTCGACAGGTTTCCTACAGCGAGGGCCTTGCAGTGGGTTACAAGTGGTACCAGGCGAAGGGGATCCAGCCGCTGTTCCCGTTCGGCTACGGCCTCTCGTACACCTCGTTCGCCTACAGCGACCTGGCGGTCACCCCCTCGGTCGACGTTCACTCGGCCAAGAAGCTCACCGTGAGCTTCACGATCACCAACACGGGAACAACCGCCGGTCAGGCCACACCGCAGGTCTACTTGACGCTTCCCGGCAGCACTGGTGAGCCCGGCAAGCGACTCGTCGCATTCGACAAGGTCTCGCTCAACCCGGGCCAGACCACGCGAGTGACAGAGACGATCAGGCGCACGGACGTGAGCCAGCCCCTGTCCTACTGGAGCGTCGACAGTCACAGCTGGGCAACCGACGCGGGTGTCTACGGAGTGCATGTCGGCAACGACAGCACGACTGCGTCGCTGTCCGGCAGCTTCACGGTGACCCCGGGAGACTAGGAGCACGCTCGACGATGGAGGGGTGAGCCGCGCGCTCACCCCTCCATCCGTCGCCTACCGACCGATGGTGCTCTCTCGGCGAACGAGTTCCGGCTCCAGGACGATCGTCCGGTGCTCATGCGCGCCGTTTCGATCACGCAGCTCCCTCACCATCAGTTCCACACCGGCCCGCCCCATCTCACGACCGCGCATCGCGACGGATGTCATCGGCATCGCCCCGCCCCACGCGACCGAGTTGTGGTCGCACCCCATAACCGCAACCTGCTGCGGAACCGTGATCCCACCAGTCATGAGCTCGCCGATGATCGCTGAGCCCAAGAGATCCGTGACCGCGAGGACGCCATCCGGCCGTTCTCGCGGGCTCATGGCGGCGAAGCGTGCGCCGACCGCGGCGCCACTGCCGCCGTTCAGATCCGCCGTGGGTACGTCAAGCAGTTCGACCGCGCCGTTCGTCTCGTTCAGTGCGCGCAGGACTCCCTTCCTGCGTTGTTGCACCGGTTGGACCGGCGTCTGGCCGCCGACGAACGCGATTCTGCGCCGTCCGAGCTCGATGAGATGTCGCGCCGCCATATAGCCGGCCTTCTCGTTGTCGATCAGCACCGTGCAACACGCGTCCGCTTCGGAGAAATGATTGACGAGGACGACAGGGACGTCGTGGGCGCGGAGAAACTCCACGCTCGCGTGCGTTTCGTGGACCGGAGCCAGAAGCACTCCCGCGACGCCGGCGCTCTCGAAGAACTGCAGATGAGATCCCTGCTGCGATTCGTCATTGTCGCTGTCCGCCAACTGCAGGTCGAATCCACTCATCCGAGCGGTCTCCTGGGCGCCGCGCGTGATGTCGACGAAGAGCGAGTTCATCAGGTCGATCACGACCAGTCCCAGGACGGTGCTCTTGCCCGATGCCAGCGTGCTCGCCGCGCTGTTGCGTCGGAACCCCAGCTCGCCGATCGCTGACTGGATTCGTTCCATCGTCTCCGGAGCGACCTTCTCCGGGTGGTTGAGCGCGTTCGAAACGGTGCCGGGGGACACCCCGGCCAGAGCGGCGACATCCTGCAGCTTGGGTCTGACCAGGCCGACCGCACCTGAGGCTCGTGGCACCGGTGTAGTTTAGGTGCAGCTCAGCAGCCTCCACAACGGCGAACGAGCCGTCCAGAGGCCAGTCCTGAGCGGCGGTTCGCTCACTCCCCGCAGCCGCTCACACCTGCCGCTCACCCCTCCAGCCGCCGCGGCAACCCCAGCCACGCGCCGGCACCCGGTTCGAAGTGAGTGACCTCGCTCACCCGCCCGTCGGCGACCCCGATCACCAGCACGCCGACCAGGTGGAGGTGCCCCGACACCCCGTCGCGGATGTACTCGCCCCACGCGGGCTGACCGTTGGCGCCCGTCGGCACCATCCGTTCGATCGTGCGCCGGTGCGCCGTCACCGTGCCGAAGAACGCGGTCGCGGCGGTGCGGCCGTGGTACTCGAACGGCAGCGGGGGCATGCGCACCCACACGTCGTCCGTCATCAGCGCGACCAGGTCGTCGACCGCGCCGGAGGTGAAGGCGGTGACGAAGCGGTCCAGGAGCTCCGGGTCCGGGTCGATCGGGTCGACGGAGCGCGGGGCGCGGGCGAGCGCGCCGCGGGCGCGTTTCAACGAGCTGTTCAGGGAGTCGACCGTCACGTCGAGCAGGCCGCTGGCCTCCACGGCCGTGTAGCCGAGCACGTCGCGCAGGATGAGGGCGGCTCGCTGCGAGGGTGGCAGCAGTTGCAGGGCGCGGGTGAACGCCAGCGTTATCGCCTCCCGCGACTCGTACTGCGCCTCGGGTCCCGGGGCGTCGTCCGCGAGGCCGTCGAGGAGCGAGTCGGGGTACGGCTCCAGCCACGACACCTCGCCGAGCGCGCTCGGGCGGGCGGGGGGAGGGTCGACCTCCTGGGGCCGGCGGCGACCGGCCCGAAGGAGGTTGAGGCAGCGGTTCGTCGCGATGCGGTAGAGCCAGGTCCGCAGGGAGGAGCGGCCCTCGAAGCCGGGGAGGCCCAGCCAGGCGCTCAGCAGGGTGTCCTGCACGGCGTCCTCGGCATCCTGCACGGATCCGAGCATCCGGTAGCAGTGCACGTGGAGCTCGTGGCGGTGAGGGTCGACGAGCGCGTCGAATGCGGCGCGATCGCCCCCGAGCGCCTCCTGAAGCAGATCGTGTTGCATCGTCCCTCGCTCTCCGGCGATCCGATTCTGGTCGTCCGCCTCACCTGTGTCGACACCGGAGGCGTCCAGAACCGGTCGCGCCCGGAGCGACCAGTTTCGGAGCCGCTCGGCGTCCATCCATGCGAATCGACAACCGCGCGGATCCCGGATCCGCGAAACGAACGGAGAGCATCATGACGACAGCCAAGGCACCCGACTACACGGCCACGATCGAACTCGGCCGCAGCCCCGACGATGTCTTCGCCGCCATCGCGGACGTCGGCGACTGGTGGCTGGGCGAGGTGACCGGCCAGGCGGACCGGGTCGGTGCCGAGTTCACGTACCGGTACCAGGACATCCACGCGAGTACGCAACGCGTCACCGAGTTCCTGCCGGGCCGCCGCATCGTGTGGGACGTGGTCGACAGCGACCTCAGCTTCGTCTCCGAGCCCGACCCCTGGACCGGCACCCGGATCGTTTTCGACCTCCAGCCGTCCGGCGGCGGGACCCGTCTGACCTTCACTCACCAAGGGTTGACGCCCGCGAAGGAGTGCTATGGCGCGTGCTCGGCCGGGTGGGACCACTTCGTGATCGGGAGCCTCCGGCAGTTCGTGGAGGCGGGGGTCGGGGTGCCGCTGTGAAGCGTATTTGGTCATTGCCTTAATTAAGCGTTTGCTGTAGCGTCAAGGGCGTGAGCACAAGCCCCGCCTCCGCGTTCGCCGCCCTGGCCGACCCGACCCGGGCGGCCATCGTCGACCTGCTCGCCCGGAGGGGCGAGCTGGCCGCCGGTGAGATCGGCGCAGAATTCACGTCCAGCGCGTCCGCCATCTCCCAGCACCTGAAGGTGCTCCGCGAGGCGGGTCTCGTGACCGTGGAGAAGCGGGCTCAGCAGCGTGTGTATCGACTGAACGTGACCGCGCTCGCCGCGGCCGAGGCGTGGCTCTCCGACCGTGCCCGGCAGTGGAACGCCCGGGTGGACGCACTGGCTGCCTACATCGAGAAGACACGAGACGAGGGAGGACTCCGATGACGAACGACGAGAGCACGAGAGGCGAGACCAGGGACGTCGTGGTGCGGCGCATCCTGAACGCACCGGTCGCGACGGTGTGGAGGCTATGGACCGAACCGGAGCTGGTCACGGAATGGTGGGGGCCGGAGGACTACACGTCGCCGTCCGCCCGCGTCGACCTGCGCGAGGGCGGCTCCTACCTCTTCAGCATGCGGGCGCCCGAGGACCAGGGTGGCGCCGAGAGCTTCACGGGCGGCGTCTACACGGCGGTCGTGCCGCTGGAGCGGCTCGAGTTCACACAGAGCATCACTGACGCGGACGGCGTGCCGTTGCCCGCCGGGCAGCTTCCGGAAGGGTTCACGCAGGGCATCCGCACGGTCGTCGAGTTCGCCGACGTCGGTGGCCTGACCGAGTTGACCATCACCGAGACCGGGTGGACGCGGAGCCTGATGTCCGTCTTCGCCTACGCCGGCATGCACCAGTCGCTCGACAAGCTCACGACGGACGTGCTCCGCGCGCTGTAGTCAGCCCGTGCGGCGCGGTCGCCTCCGCACGATCCCCACGACGATCAGGACCGCGCCCACCACCAGGAGGGTCGCCCCGACGATCCCCCAGAACGAGGACCCGCTCATCACGGAGCCGCCGAGGACACCGACGCCCTGGAGTGTCCACACCAGGCCCGCGGCGGCGAGGAGGACGCCGGGGACCACAAACGGCCAGCTGCGCTTCATGGCGCTAACCATACGTCCGATGCGACGGACCATGAATGCTGGGTGCTGCGGGTCCGTCCGTCACCCGGCCGTCACGCGTCCGCTGACGTTGGCGAGCGCACGCCGGCTCAGGAGGCGGGTCATCGTCGCGGTCAGCGCGTTGCGCGTGCCGGAGATCACGCTCGGGCCCGGGGCGCGCTTGTCCAGGGTCGACAGGGCGAGCTCCACGACCTCGGCAGGTGTCTTCATGCCGCCGACCTGGGCGTCGCGACCGACCACATCGAAGAACTCGGTCTCGGTGGCCCCCGGGGAGAGGGCGAGCACCGAGAGGCCGCTGCCCTTCGCCTCGTACCAGAGCGCCTCCGTGAAGCTCAGCACGAACGCCTTGGTCGCTCCGTAGACGGCCATGTGCGGCACGGGCTGATATGCCGCAGTGCTGGCGATGTTCACGAGGATGCCCCGGCCCTCGGCGAGCATCCGCGGGTAGAACTGGCGGGTGAGGGCGACCAGCGCGCCGACGTTGAGGTCCACCTCCTCGGCGATGCGCTCCGCGTCCTCGTCCTTGAATGCATTGCGGGTGGCGAATCCGGCGTTGTTGATGAGGCTGTCGATCTGCACGCCCATGTCGCCGAGTTCGCGTGCCAGCGCGGTGACGGCTCCCGGCTTCGCCAGGTCTGCCGCGACGACGGTGGCACCGATGCCGTGCTTTGCCATCAGCTCGGCCGCGAGGTCCTCGAGGCGGTCGCGGCGACGTGCGACGAGCACGAGGTTCGCGCCGCGGGACGCCAGTCGGCGCGCGAACTCGGCGCCCAATCCGGAGCTGGCGCCGGTGATGAGCACGGTCGTGCCTCGATAGTCCTTCATCCTGGATGATCCTCCTGGTTCGATTGGTGAACACCCGTTCATCGACTAGGTTTACACATGTACACCGACTTTGTAAAGCAGGACGATGAAGCGCGAACCGAATGCTCGAGGTGAGGGCGACGCCCTTCGTCATCAGCTGGTCTCGGCAGCGAGCGAAATGCTGCTCCGGCCGCAGGCGATCGCCCTGCCGTCGCTCCGCGCGGTCGCCCGGGCCTGCAACGTCTCGCCGGCCGCCGTGTACCTCCACTTCGATTCGCAGCTCGCGCTGATCCAGGCTGTCGTTGATGCGCAGATCGCGAGCCTGGGTGCGGCCACTTCTGCTGCGGTCGAAGGATCAGCGACCCCGGTGGCCGCCTTCGCTGAAGCGTATGCGGTGTGGGGTCTCGAGCATCCCGGCGCGTATCAGCTCTTGTTCGAGAGCGCCGAACGCACCGGCATCCCGAACCATCAGCCGGGCGATGAAGGGGAGGCGATCATCCAGGCCGCGGTGGAGCTGATCGAGCCGCATCGGCCGGGGGAGGCCGCCCGGCACACCGCGCTGACGCTCTGGATGGCGCTGCACGGCATCGTGTCGCTGCGGCTGCACAAACCCGACCTGGACTGGGGGGTGGATCTGAAGGATCAGGTCGCCGAGGTCACGACGGCGCTGCTCGGGCCGCGCGTGTAGTCGGCTGTTCCATAGGAACGATGACGCAGCATGTCTCGGTCACCCGAAGCACGAAAAGGAACCACCCCCATGAGCTCGCTCCGCGACCACATCGAGCGCACCCTCCGCGATGTCGAGAACAGCAGCCTCGGCGCCGAGGCCGTCCTCGCGAAGACCGGGTCGATCACTCTCCCTGAGGACCAGTAGCCTCGTCACCCGAGTTGTAGCGCTCCAGCATCCGCGCGAAGACGTCCAGGTCGGCTTCGCTCCATCGCTGGAGGCGATGCTCGACCGAGGCCTGTATCGACCGCGTAGACCGCTCGAGCGCGATGCTGCCCTCCGCCGTCAACCGCAGGCCGACGCCACGGCCGCCGACGGTGCCGCCGTCGGTCGTGGCGACGTAGCCGTGCTCGAACAGGGCGCCGAGCTGGCGCGAGACCGTCGAGCGGTTGAGCTGGAAGTGGGCGGCGATGTCGATCGCGCGGCACCCGGGGTTCTCGTCGATGAAGGACAGCAGGGAGCGGTCCACCACCGAGAGCGCCTCGTTCTCCCGCCTCACCCGCGCGGTGCCGCGGCGGCCGATCGTCAGCAGTTCCCGCTGGATGCGGCCGATGGTGTCGTCGCGATCGGGGAGGCCCATCCCGCCAGGGTAGCCGCGGCGAGTTGCATTGCGCAACATAGAAGGGCTAAGTTGTGCTTTGCAACTTACGAGAGGAAACCCCGCCCTGTCCATGTCAGCGCATCGCATCACGCCCGTCCCCGTCGCGGCACGCCGCCCTTCCCCTTGGCCGCCGGCGGCCTTCTGGAAGGCGCTCGGCTCGCACCTCCTGATCCCGCTGTTCCTCGCGGCCGGGATGGCGCTCGCCTACCTCGGCGCCTTCCACGCGCCGCAGCCGAGCAACATCCCCGTGGCGATCGTGGGGCAGGGACCGGCGGCGGACGTCTTCGCGCAGACGCTCAACGACAAGGCGCCGGACAAGCTGGACGTCACGACGGTCGCAACGCTGGATGCCGCACGCGCGGCGGTGAAGGACCAGCGCATCGCGGCCGCCTACGCGACGGACCAGACGCATGCCACGATCGTCGTCTCGACGGCGGCCTCGCCGGGTGAGGCCTCTGCGGCGGAGGAGCTGCTCCTCCCGATCGCGTACCAGCAGCACCTCCCGGTCACGATCGACGACGTGAAGCCCGTGCCCGCCGATGACGCCACCGGTCAGGGACTCTTCTTCCTGATGGTCGCGCTCAGCGTGGGCGGCTATTCGTCGGCCATCGCCATCGCCGCCGTGACCGCGAAGCTCGGAGTCGCGTGGCGGATCGCCGTCTCGGCGGGCACCGCGCTCGTGGTGGCTGCCATCGGCACCGTGGTCGCCGGGCCGCTCTTCCACGTGCTCGACGGCAACGAGTGGAGCATCTGGCTGCTGGCCGCGCTCTACGTGTTCGGCATCGTGACCATCGGGGTCGGGCTGCATCCGGTGCTCGGCCGCTGGACGACGCCGGTCCTCACCCTGCTGTTCGTCATGCTCAACGTGACGACGAGCGGAGGGATCTTCCCGCAGAACATGCAGCCGCCCTTCTTCGCCGGGCTGAGCACGTTCTGGACCGGGGCGGCCTGGCTCGACGCCGCGCGGGCGCTCACCTACTTCCCCGGCGAGCAGTTCGGATTCGACGGGCTGCGGCTGGCGCTCTGGGCGGTCGCCGGCCTCGGCTTCATCGGGATCAGCCACCTCCTGACCCTCCGGCGCCGGCGGGCCGCCGACGACACGGTCGCGGCGACCGCGCTGGAAGAGGAGACGGCGGTCGCCGCGGCGTAGGGCCGCACGCACGCGGTCGGCACCGAGGAGGAGCAGGATCGCTGCGGGCGCCCTCGCGTTCTCCGCCGGACGGTGGGATTCTTGAGGGAACATCCCGAGACCCCGGATGTCGGGCACCCTCCTCGAACGTCCTCGGTCCCGAAGAGGGAGGGGGATTGTCATGGGTACATTGCTGTACGGTGCGCAAGCCCGCGAGATCGAGATCGACGACCTCCTGCTCGCTCACCTCGAAGTCGCCATGCTCTCCAAGATGCGGCGGCGCGAGCCGTTCGCGCTCACCTGGCGCGAGCCGCTGGACGACGAGCAGGGCGTGCGGCGCACGGTCTGGGTGAGCGATGCCACGGAACTCGTCTTCCTGTACACCACCGCCCGGTCGCCCGAACTGAACCGGGCGTGGATCGAGGCGCTCGCCGTGGGGGCCGAGCGGGGCAACATCCACCTCCGGCCGGAGCCGCCCGGCGAGCGCGTGCCGCACGAGGACGACCTCGTCTCCGCCTCCTGATCCGGTCCGTGAACCCCGTCAGTGGGCCCGCGGGTCCTCCCCGGCCGAGACGAGGAGGAGCGCGGTCGTCGCCTCCTCGAGCGTCGTCGCATCGACATCCCGGAGCGCCGACTCCGGTTTCCAGAAGCACTCGACGCTGTACTGTGCCCCGCGCCGGGCGATGATCCCCACCAGCGCCGACTCGTCGCCGAACTCCTCGTAGAGGCTCCAGAGCGGGTCGTCGCCGAAGGCGTAGAGGGTGTAGCTCCGACCGTCGTCATAGAAGTGGCGAGGTGTCGCAGACATGGCCGACCTCCGTCCACCGAGCGAGGTCGCGAGGGATGCGAGGAGGCGGAAAAGCGGGGTCTGGGCGGCAACCGGGTCATCATTTCTGTCTCGCGCGGTCTATCAGGTGAAAGCTAACCCCGGGCGTCCCCGAATACAACTGCCTCGGCTAGGTAAATCCGCCGCACGACGGAGGCAGCGCGCCGGTTCGCCGTGCGCGATTTGCGCGTATCGTGAGAGCAAAGGGCGCCCCAGACCTCGACGCCGAGCGAGAACGGGAGTCGCCCATGTCCGAGGTCCCGGCCGGCCGGCCGCAATCACTGCCCGTCTCGTCGGCGGGAGGCGACTACACGGCTCTCGCTTCCATGATCCGGGCCTCCGGTCTCCTCCGGCGCCGCTACGGCTACTACTGGACGAAGATCGCGCTCGTACCCGTGCTGACGGGGGCACTCGTCTTCGTCTTCGTGCTGATCGGAAACTCCTGGTGGCAGGTGTTCACGTCGGTCGCCTTCGCCTTCCTGTTCACCCAGATCGCCTTCCTCGGTCACGACAGCGCGCACCGGCAGATCTTCCGCTCGGGCCGCTGGAACGACTGGGTCAGCCTGATCGTGGGCGACCTGTTCGTGGGGATGAGCTACGGCTGGTGGCAGCACAAGCACACGCGGCACCACGCGAACCCGAACCAGGAGGGCGCCGACCCGGACATCGAGTTGCCGGTGATCGCCTTCACCCCCCGGCAGGCGTCCGATCGAGCGACCGCACTGCGGTGGCTGATGAGCCACCAGGGCTGGTTCTTCTTCCCGATCCTGCTGCTGGAGGGGCTCTCCCTCCATGCCTCGAGCGTGCGGCGGGTGCTGGCCCGCGAGCCCGTCAAGCGCCGTCCTGTCGAGATCGCCTTCCTGACCACCCGCATCTTCGGGTACCTCGGGCTCGTGTTCTGGGTGCTGTCTCCCGACAAGGCGGCGGTCTTCCTGGCGGTCCAGCTGGGTCTCTTCGGGTTCTACATGGGAATGTCGTTTGCACCGAACCATAAGGGGATGCCGATCGTGCCGCGCGGGGTGAAGCTCGACTTCCTCCAGCGGCAGGTGCTCATGAGCCGGAACATCCGCGGCAGCCGGTTCCTCGACTTCGTGATGGGCGGCCTGAACTACCAGATCGAGCACCACCTCTTCCCGTCGATGCCGCGACCCCACCTGCGCCGGGCCGCCCCCGCCATCCGGGCGTACTGCGAGGAGCACGGCGTCCCCTACACTGAGACCGGGCTGCTGAACTCCTACGCGATCGTCACCCGGCACATCAACCGGGTGGGTCTCGGAGACAAGGATCCCTTCGCCTGCCCGCTGCTCGAGCTGCGTCAGACTCCGGCCATCTCCGTGCGACCCGACTCTCAGTAGCGCACCGGCCCGAGCGCGTCAGCCGCGGCGGAGCATCCGCAACCCGGCGGGCACGGAGAGCACGGCGATCGCGGTGACGAACACGACGAGCACGGGGACCAGCGGCCAGAGGACGAGCGCTCCTCCGACGAGCAGCACGGGCAGCGCGAGGCCGATGTAGGCGATCAGGAAGATCGCGGCCAGCACCTCCCCGCGGCGGTCGGGCGCAGCCAGAGAGGCGGCGACCGCGATCGCCGAGCGGAACTGCAGACCCACCCCGGCGCCGGCGAGCACGCCGCTCACGATGAACACCGGCAGGGAGGCGGCGAGCACGCTGAAGGCGAGGCCCGCGAGCCCGAGCAGCATCAGCACGAGCGCGAGGATCAGCTGTCGGCGCGCTGCGACCCGGACGAAGACGATCTGCGACAGAGCGGATGCGGCGAACACTGCGAACGGGACAGCACCGGCCAGGAGGTGCGACGTCTGGTGCAGGGTCCCGGCCAGCACGCTCGGGGCGAGCGAGGTGAAGAGGCCGAACACCGCGAACCCGGCAAAGGCGGCTACGGCGGCGGCCGAGAACGCTCCTCGCGCCTCCATCGGGAGGGAGATGCGCTGCGGGCGGTAAGGGGGACGCTCCTCCGCGCGCTCCACCGTCTCGGGCACGAGCGCGACGGCGACCGCTGCCACGGCGAGAAGGATGAGGAAGACGGCGTAGGGGAGGAGGAGCGGCTGCGGCAGGAACTGCGCGAACGCGCCGCCGATCAGCGGCCCCAGGGCGAGGCCGCCGGTGTTGACGACGGTCGAAACCGTACCGGCCAGCCGCGGACCCTCCTCCGGTCGTGCCACCGCCCGCAGCTCGCTGAGGTGCGCGGTCGCGCTGGCGGTCAGCGCGCCGACGCCGACGCCGGAGAGCGTCCGCGCGACGACCAGGCCGGCGACGTCGTTCCACACGAGGAACAGGGCGGCCGCGACGATCTCGATCAGCACGGCGATGAGCACCATGCGGCGACGGCCGGCGAGGTCGCTCAAGTGGCCGACGAGGAACAGGCTGGCGATCACGCCGATCGCGTACGCCGCGAAGATCACGGTGATCACCCAGGTGGGGAAGCCGTCGCGCGCCTGATACAGCGCGTACAGCGGGGTCGGGATCGTCGAGAACGCCATCACCGCGAGGAACGCCCCGGCGATGACCCAGAAGCCCGCGCCATGGCGCAGGCGGAACGGCCGGGTGACGGCCCCGGCGGCCGCTCTCGTGCTGTCGTTCTCGGTGGCGAGTGTGCTGCTCATGCTGCGATCATGCTCCCGCCGAAGAATCGAGTCCAACGGAAATCACCGATGCTGAGCATCGAGCAATACGATTGACCTGTGGACACGCGTCAACTCGAGTATTTCGTGGCCGTCGCCGACGAGGCGAGCTTCACGCGGGCCGCGGAACGCGTCTACGCTGCCCAGTCGACCGTGTCCGCCGGCATCCAGAGCCTGGAGCGGGAACTGGGGGCGGCGCTGTTCGAGCGGGACGCTCATGGAGTCCGCTTGACCGAGACCGGCGAGGCACTCCTCCCGGAGGCGCGCGCAGCGCTGCGCTCGGTCGAGCGGATGCGCGAGCTCGCGGATCACGACGGGCCGCTGC
This sequence comes from Leifsonia sp. AG29, assembly GCF_009765225.1. Classification (NCBI taxonomy): domain Bacteria; kingdom Bacillati; phylum Actinomycetota; class Actinomycetes; order Micrococcales; family Microbacteriaceae; genus Leifsonia; species Leifsonia sp. AG29. Next base: position 402,237 of record NZ_VMSF01000001.1, read on the forward strand.
GAGGCACGGTCCGGGTGGGCATCTTCACCAACCTCACGACGATCGATCTGCCGGGCGTCATGGGAGAGTTCCACTGTCGCCACCCGGAGGTCGACCTGCGGCTCGGACCCTCCCCGAGCGGTTCGACCGGTCTCGTGGAGGATGTGCGCCTGGGACGGCTCGACATCGCCTTCCACGGTCTCCCCGACCCGGTGCCCGATCTGCTGACGATCCCGCTCGCCGACTCGTCCTTCCTCGCCGTGCTCCCGGAGACGCATCCCCGCGCGGCTCAGCGGACCGTCTCGCTCGCTGAGCTGGCGGACGAACCCTGGGTGGATGCGCGTGCCGGCTTCGGCAACCGCGTCGCGCTCGGCCGGGCGTTCGCCGTCCGGGGACTGACCCGGCGCATCCCCACCGAGCTCGCCGACCTGGGCGAGATCCCGCGGTTCGTTGCAACGGGACTCGGCGTCGCGGCCCTCCCGGAACTGACCATCATCCCGGCGGACGGGGTGGTCGTCCTCCCGCTGCGCGAACCGATCGAGTGGAGGCTGAGCGCGATCGCCCGGGGCCGCCCCGGCCGGGCTGCGGAGGCGCTCCTGTCCCTGCTCGCCGAGCGCATCGGGGGCGTTGGCGCGGTCGGCTGACGCGCTAGTCGGTGTCGCCCAGGTCGCGGCGCTTGAGGTGCGCCCGCTCAGCGACGCGCCGTCGCGCGTGCACCCGCGCCGTGCGGCAGCCCGACGGCCCCGAACAGCGGCACGAGCAAAAGTGCGGCCGCGAGCCCGAACGCCCAGTGGTAGCCGGGCAGAGGCGAGCCCGTGACATCCGCTGCGACGGTGGTGGAGGCGCGCACGAAGACGGCGACGACCGCCAGGCCGAGCGCGGTGGCCACCTGCTGCAGCGCCGAGGCGAGCGTGTTCGCGTTGCTCGTGTCCGGCGCCTCCACATCGGCGAACTGCAATGTGTTGTAGGCGCTGAAGCCGATCGAACGGAACACGCCGCTGGCGACCAGCAGCACGAGCAGGAGCGGCAGCGGCACAGACGGGCCGACGGCGACGAAGGCGGCGAGCACCAGCATGCCGAGGAGGTTCGACCAGATCAGCACCGTGCGGAACCCGAGACGGCGGATCAGCGGCGTGGTGAACGGCTTGATGCCGAGATTCCCGACGAAGATCGCGATCACGACGAGGCCTGCCGCCGTCGCGCTCCAGCCGTAGGCGAGCTGGAACAGGAGCGTGAAGAGGAACGGCGCCCCGATGATGATCATCCGGTAGACGCCGCCGCTGATGTTCCCCGCCCGGAACGAGTGGAGGCGCAGCAGCCCGAAGTCGAAGAGCGCGTGCTCGCGGCCGCGTGATGCGGCGATCGCCGCCCACCCCACGGCGACGCTGATCAGGATGGCCGCGCCTCCCGCCAGCTGGAGCCGGGCGTCCTCGGCACTGAGTCCCTCGGCACCCGCCGTCAGGAGGACGAGCGCGAGCGCGATGAAGGCGTACCCGCGCCGGTCGAACGGGAGGCCGCGTTCCGGCTCGGAGCGCGGGATCAGCGCGAGCCCGGCGAGGGCCGCGGCGACGCCGAGCGGGACGTTGATCAGGAAGATCCAGCGCCAGCCGACGGTGTCAGACAGGAGGCCGCCCAGAGCCGGGGCGACGACGGGGGCGATCAGAGCGGGCCAGGTGAGGTACGCGATGGCGTCGAGGAGGTCGGCCGGATCGGCCCGGCGAAGGACCGCGAGCCGCCCCACGGGAACCATCAGAGCACCGCCGAGACCCTGCAGCACCCGTGCAGCCGTCAGCAGAGCGAGCGTCGGCGCGACGGCGCAGAGGAGGGACGCGACCGTGAACACCGCGATGGCGGTCAGGAGGACCCAGCGGATCCCGAACCGCTGGGACAGCCACCCGGTCGCCGGGATGCCGACCGCCACGGCCAGCAGGTAGGCGACCATCGCGACGCTGATGTCGGCGGGGGCGGCTCCGAAGTCGCGGGCCATCGCCGGCGCGGCGGTCTGGATGATGGTGCCGTCGAGGTTCTCCATGAAGAACGTGGCCGCGACGAGGAGAGCCAGGCCGCGGCTGAACGAGACGCCGCGCCTCACGCTCTGGTCCGCGCGTGAGGTCGGGCAGCTGTGCTCATCGCTCCATTGTCGCAGCGGCCGGGGGCCGGCCACGGGAGCGGTCAGCCGGCGGGGCGATGGGCGCGGCCCACGCCGATCGTGCTCTCGCGGGCGATGAGGTTCGGCGCGAGCATCAGCGTGACCGGGTCGGTCGCGATCGTCTCGCCGCGGATCTGAGCGTCGAGCACCTCCACGGACTGAGCCGCGAAGGCGGGGATCGGGCGCGCCACCGAGGTCAGCGGCGTGATCGCCTCCGAGGCGAACTCGATGTCGTCGAAGCCGACGATGGCGAGGTCCTCCGGCACGGCGAGCCGCCCCCACACTCCGTTGAGGACGCCGACGGCGACCAGGTCGTTGACGGCGATGACGGCCGACGGCCGGATGGCCGGGTCCATCGCGGCCAGCTCGCCCCCCACGCGGCGGCCGTTCGCGATGCTCCGGACCTCGAAGTCGAACGTCGAGAGCCGGCCGCCGGCCGCGGCGATCTCCTCGCGGATCCCGGTCAGGCGGCGCTCGATGACGCCGATCTCCGGGTCGAAGCCGACGAACGCGATGTCGCGGTGGCCGAGCTCGAGCAGGTGGGTGGCGGCCAGCCGTCCACCCAGTTCGTCGTCGTACGAGACCGAGGGGGCGGACGGGTCGAGGCTGTCGGCGAGGACCAGGTGGATGCCGTGGCCGGTCAGGCGGCGGGCCGCATCGCTGAGCTCGTCGATCGGGCTGAGGAGCACGCCGTCGACCCGCTGCCGGGCGAAGGTGTCGAGCAGCTCGTCCTCCCAAGCGTGGTCGGCGTCGCTCGAGACGTTGAGCACCGTGTAGCCGCGAGCGCGCGCCTCCCGGTCGACCGCGTGGACGTAGCCCGCCGAGTACGGGTTGGCCACCTCGAACGCGATGTGGCCGATCGTCTTGCCCTGGCGGTGGCGTAGGGACCGCGCGGCGTCGTTGGGCACGTAGCCGAGCTCATCGATCGCGAGCCTGATGCGCTCGGCGGTCTCGGGAGCCACTCGAGCCGGGTTGTGGAAGTAGTTGGAGACCGTGCCCGGCGAGACGCGCGCGTGCGCTGCGACATCGGCGACCCGGACGAACCCCATGCCTCCATTCTGCGGCCTCCACGCTGCGTCTCGGCGCCGGCCGTCACGGGGAGGCTCAGTCCAGGTGGAAGTACTCCGTCAGCGGCTGCATGGTGCTGTCGGGGGCGGCCTCCTCGGCGAAGAACTCCGCCATGCCGGCCTGCCAGCGGGCGTTCACCTCGCGCTCGTTCATCGCGGCTTGCGCGGCCTCGAAGTCGTCGGTCTCGAGGTAGCCGACCACGAGGCCGGTCGCGCGGTCGACGAACAGGGAGTAGTCGCGCCACCCCGTCTCGCGGAGCGCGTCGAGCATCTCGGGCCAGACCGTCTCGTGGGCGGCGAGGTAGTCGTCGACCCGCTCGGGCTTGAGGTGCATGGTGAAGCAGACTCGGGGCATCGTGTTCTCCTAGGTGTCGTCCGCGCCGTCGCTGATGAGCATCTCGAGCGTACGGGTGACCGGCCGGTCGGCAGCGGCGACGAGCGGATGTTCCCACGCGAGCGACGAGCCCACCCCGGGGTAGTCGCCGACGCGGACGAACCAGGGGTCATCCGCTTCGGGAGGCGCGGAGAAGCGGATGGAGGCGCGGCCGCCGTCGAACTCGGCCGACCACTCGAGCCACCGAGCCCGGCTGCCGTTCACCGCCTCCTCGCCGTCGGCATCAGGGGTGCGGACGGTCACCGCCGAGCAGGGCGCGAACCGCCAGAAGAAGCCTCCGTAGCCGGCGCCCGCACGGCCGTGCGAACCGGGGCTGCCGAGCCGGACGGGTGCCCCGGCGGCCGTGAGGGTGAACCGGAGGACGAGCCGCCAGCTGCGGTCGTCCACCGGCGTGAAGGTCCATTCGCGCCGCTCGTGGAGGAGCGGCCGATCATCGGCGCCGTGCCAGGTCAGCGACTGCACCAGCGAGCCCGCCGTCACGACATCGTCGGTGGCCGGCCGGATCGTGCCGTGGGTCCGGCGCCAGCGGTAGCCGCCCAGCTCGGGCCGGTAGTCGGGGCCGCCCCACAGGTTCGAACCGTCGACATCCGGCATGGCGAGACCGGCGCCGAGGTGCCACGGGTGGTCGAGCGCGAAGTGATCGGTCAGCGCGACACCGGCAAGGGAGGTCACCGGGTGGAGGTAGGGGCGCGGCGCGAGCACGGCGGCAACGCCGCGACCGGTCCGGGAGGCGGCTACCGGCCGCCCGGCGACCCGGAGCACGCTGAGTTCTGGTCCCTCGGCCGCGTGCGACAGGTCGTCCACCGCCCAGGGCAGCCCGAGTTCGCTGAACGTCGCCCCCGCCGCGCACGCCCGAGCCAGCGCCTCGTCGATCCCGCGGATGACGAGCCGCTCCTCCGAGCCGGTGCCGAGGCGCTCGACGTACCGTTCGGGCACCGGGCGCGGGTCCGGGGCGATGCGCACCGCCTCCAGCACGGCCATGTACGACTCGGTGCCGTCGAGCGGGCTCAGCAGCTCCGCCGTTCCGGAGCGCGCGTCGAGGAGGTTCTCGAGGAGGTCTGTCCGGCCGAAGTGCTCCGTGCTGATGCCGGCGCGTCCCTCCACCCGGACATCGTCGAGCACGTAGAAGAAGGTGGCGGTCGCGTCCGAGCCGTGCACGGTCACGAACGGCTCCGACTCCTCCGGCCCGCACAGAGTCAGCGCGCACGTGATGTCGGGCGCGTCGCCGGGGCGCCGGACCCGCACGACACTCGTATCGTCGCTCTCGGTGGGGTTGGCGCGGTGCAGGTCGACCTCGACCTCGCCGATGTCGTCCGCGCGCACCGCGCCGGCGACGGCCAGAGCCGTGATCACGGCGTGGGAGAGCGCGTTGGTCGCGACCCCGTCGACGACGTCGACGCCGTCGAGCGTACGCCGGCCGGCCCAGCGCGACCGGGAGAAGTAGGCCCGGTCGCGGGTCCACGAGCCGGTCGCGGTGACGGCGCGCACCTCCCCGAACTCACCGCCCGTGATGGCGGTGCGGAGCCGGGGGATCGCGTGCGAGCCGAGGCTTTGGAAGCCGACCTGGACGAGCCTGCCGCTCTCGCGAGCGGCGGCGCGCAGGCGCGCGAACTGAGTGAGGGAGGTGACCGGCGGCTTCTCGAGGTAGAGGTCGGCCCTGGCCCGCAGCACCTGCAGCGCGAGGTCGAAGTGCGTGTGGAGGGGCGTCGAGACGATGACGACGTCGAGGTCGTGGCCCGCCTCCAGGAGCTCCGCGAGGCCGGCATGGACGGCGACGCCCTCGGGCAGTTCGCCGGGCTCGAGCGGAGAGGGCTCGGCCACGGCGACGAGCGTCGCGCGGCCGAGCCCTCCGAGGCGGGCGAGGTTGCGGCGGTGGATCAGGCCGAACCCGTGGGCGCCGACCAGGGCCACCCGGGCAGGATCCGTCACCATCGCCGACACCGCGTCCGTCCTCCGTTCACGCGTGCTGCGTACGGGTCTCGCGCCGGGCCGGACGGGCGGCCTTCGTCGGGACCGTGTCGAGCTCTTCGAGCGCGAGCTTGGCGGTCTCGCGCGAGCGCCAGGCGGCGAGGGCGGAGATGAGCGACAGCAGCAGGGTCAGGGCGCCGATCACCAGCGGCACCGAGGGGCTGCCGGGAGGGGCGATCGCGGTGAAGATCGCTGGCAGGAAGCCGGTGAGGAACAGCGCGAGGTTCTGCGAGACCGCGAAGCCGGTCACGCGGGTCCGGGTCGGGAAGAGCTCCTGGAAGAAGCTCGCGAAGGTCGCGTTCCACATCTGGTACAGGATGCCGAAGATCAGCACGGCGAGCACGACCGTCAGCGGCACGTTGTGCGACTGGACGACGAACAGATAGGCGAACGAGAGCACCCCCGCGCTCAGCGGACCCCAGATCATGAGCGGGCGGCGGCCGATCCGGTCCGAGAGCCGTCCGAAGAGCGGGATGAGGATGATCGCGACGATGTTCGCGACCACCGGGATCCAGAGGTAGACGGAGGGGCTCATCTTGACGCCGTAGGCGGGTTGCGTCGCGTAGGCGGTCCCGAAGACGACGACCGTCACGCCGATCACGTTGGCGAGGCCCATGCAGACCGCGCGGAACACCGTCCCGCCGTTCTCGCGGAAGAGCTGGGCGACCGGGACGCGCGGGACCCGCGCCTCCTTCTCCTCCCGGCGGAACGACGGCGTCTCGTCGACGCGCGCGCGGATGATGAGGCCCGCGGCGATCACGACGACGCTGAGGAGGAACGGCACCCGCCAGCCCCAGGTCTGGAAGGCGACGGGGGAGAGGAACGTCGACAGCGGGATGAAGCTCGCCGACGCCAGGATGCTGCCCGCCTGGGTGCCCTGGAGGCTGAAGCTCGTCAGGAAGCCCCGCTTGCCGTCGGGCGAGTGCTCCACGATCATGGCGCTCGCGCCTCCGAGCTCGCCCGCGACCGCGAAGCCCTGGATGAGCCGCAGGACGACGAGGAGGATCGGGGCCCAGACGCCGACCTGCGCATAGGTCGGCAGCAGTCCGACCAGGAGGGTCGCGAGGCCCATGACCATCATCGCGAACACGAGGACGCGCTTGCGGCCGTGCTTGTCGCCCGCGTTGCCGAGCACGAAGGCCCCGATCGGCCGGGCGACGTAGCCCACGCCGTAGGTGGCGAGGGAGGCGATGAGCGCGACCGCGGGGCTCTCGCTGGGGAAGAAGACCTGCGGGAACACCAGCGCGGCAGCCGCGGCGTAGATCGAGAAGTCGTAGTACTCGAGCGCACTGCCGACCCATCCGCTCATGGCCGCGCGCCTCGGCATGCGCCGGGCCTCGGCCGAAGTGACCTCTTCGGACATCCTTGTCTCCTGTCATCGTCGACGTGTGGGTAAGCGCTTTCCGCGCTGTGTACGTCGATGGTAGCCGTGAAGCGATTCAATCGTCAAGCGCCGGATCCGTCCAGCTCGCGTCGACCCTCCGCGCCCCTGCGCTACGGTTTTCGATGTGAAGCCCAACGCCGCCCCGACGCTGTCGGACGTCGCCGCGCACGCCGGGGTGTCGCTGGCCACCGCTTCCCGGGTGCTCAACGGCAGCACCCGCGTCGTGAAGGCCGAACTGAAGGAGGTCGTCCTGGCGTCGGCCCGGACCCTCGGCTATACGGTCAACCGGCAGGCGCAGGCCGTGGCCCGTGGGACGAGCGACACCGTCGCGCTGGTCGTGGGCGACATCGCCGACCCGTATTTCGCCTCCATCGCGTCGGGCGTCGTTCGTGTCGCGGACGAGCGGGGACTCATCGTCACCATCACGGCGACGGGACCGTATGCGGGCGAGGCGTCCGTCGAGCGGGAGCGCGCGGCCCTGGTGGCTCTGCGCGAGCAGCGCCCCCGGGCCATCGTCCTCGCCGGAAGCCGCGTCGCCGGAGCGGAGCCGCCGATGAGCGAGCGGGTCGCGGTGGTGGGCGCTGGTGCTGCGGGGCTGCGGACCGTGGTGGTCGACAACCGGGGAGGCGCCGCCCAGCTCGCCCGTGAGCTGCGCCGACTCGGATACACCGACTTCGCCGTGATCGCGGGCCCGGAAGAACTGATCACCGTGCGCGACCGCGTCGACGGGTTCCGCTCGGTCGTGGGGGATGTGCGTGTGGAACACGCGGAGTTCTCGCGGGACGGCGGCCACCGTGCCATGTCGGCCCTGCTCGACTCCGGCGCGCGGCCCGAGTGCGTCTTCGCGGTCAGCGACGTGATGGCCGTCGGGGCGATGGCCGCGCTGCGCGAGGCCGGCATCCGCCCGGGGGAGGACGTCGCCGTGGCGGGCTTCGATGACATCCCGCTGGTGGCCGATGTGACGCCGGCGCTGACGTCGGTGGCGCTGCCGCTCGCGGACATCGGCGCGCGTGCCCTCCGGCTCGCCCTCGCCGACGAAGCGGACGAGCGGGACAGCGCTCCGGTCGCGGCTCAGGTCCGGCTCCGGGCGTCCACGCCCGGGCGCTGAGCGGGGGCGCGCGGGCGCTGATGCTGCCGCCCGCCGGCGCTCCCAGCTCGAGGTGCTCGTAGGTGCGCCCGACACGCCGTGGCCGAGAGCAACTACGAGCACCTCGTGCCGCGCGCGTGCGCGTCGCGCGGCCGCGTCGCGCGGCCGCGTCGCGCGGCCGCGCCTCCTCGTCGAGGTGCTCGTAGGTGCGCCTGCGCGCGGCGTGTCGACAGCACTTGCGAGCACCTCGTTGACAGCGGGCGCGAGCCGCGGCTATCCTCTGGTAAGCGCTTTCCAACGCGCGAACACCACTACAAGGGAGTACACGTGTCGTCGATCGGCATCATCATGAACGGCGTCTCCGGGCGCATGGGCTACCGTCAGCACCTGGTGCGGTCGATCCTCGCGATTCGCGACCAGGGCGGCGTGGAACTGTCGGACGGGCGGCGCGTCCAGGTCGTCCCGCTGCTGGTGGGCCGCAACGAGGAGAAGCTTGCCGAGCTGGCGAAGCGGCATGACATCGCCGACTACACGACCGACCTGGATGCGGCGCTCGCGGACGACCGCTGGCCGGTCTACGCCGACTTCCTGGTGACGAAGGCGCGGTCCGCGGCGATCAAGAAGGCGATCTCGGCAGGCAAGGCGATCTACACCGAGAAGCCCACCGCCGAGTCGTTCGGGGAGGCGCTGGAGTTGGCGCGTCTGGCGGAGGAGGCCGGGATCAAGAACGGTGTCGTGCACGACAAGCTCTACCTCCCGGGGCTGCGGAAGCTCAAGCGGCTGATCGACTCGGGCTTCTTCGGCCGGGTCCTGTCGGTGCGCGGCGAGTTCGGGTACTGGGTGTTCGAGGGGGACTGGCAGAGGGCGCAGCGTCCCAGCTGGAACTACCGCGCGGAGGACGGCGGCGGCATCGTCGTGGACATGTTCCCGCACTGGTCGTACGTGTTGGAGAACCTCTTCGGCCGGGTCGAGTCCGTCTACGCCCAGGCCGCCACCGAGATCCCGCAGCGCATCGACGAGAACGGCGACCTTTACCGGGCGACGGCCGACGACGCGGCGTACGCGATCTTCCAGTTGGAGGGCGGGATCACCGCCCAGCTCAACTCGAGCTGGACCACCCGGGTCAACCGCGACGAACTGGTCGAGTTCCAGGTCGACGGAACGCACGGCAGCGCGGTGGCCGGCCTGTTCGGCTGCAAGATCCAGCCGCGCAACGCCACGCCCAAGCCGGTCTGGAACCCTGACCTCGCCGACGAGCACGACTACGCCGCCGACTGGATCGAGTCGCCCGCCAACGAGGTGTTCGAGAACGGCTTCAAGACGCAGTGGGAGGAGTTCCTCCGTCACGTCCTGGAGGATGCACCCCACCCGTACGACTTCCTCGCGGGGGCGCGCGGTGTGCAGCTGGCCGAGCAGGGCCTCCGCTCCTCCCGGGAGGGGCGGCGCATCGCGCTCCCCGAGGTCGTCCTGCCGCAGCAGCCCGTGCTGGCCGGAGCCTCCCGATGACGACCGCGACCCTGCAGGCCGTCCCGCTCCTGGCGGCCGATGGCACCACCTCCCCGCTCGACCTGGGGGAGACGCCCGCCTTCAGCAAGCCGAGCGGCCCGCTCCAGTCACGGGTGGCGTACGCCGCCGCTCACGTGATCCCGAAGCGCTGGGCCGAGAACGTGCCGGGTGCCCCGGCCGACATCGACTGGGAGGCGACGCTCGCCTTCCGCCGCCACCTCTACTCGTGGGGGCTCGGAGTCGCCGACGCCATGGACACCGCCCAGCGGAACATGGGGCTGGACGCCGCCGCGACACGCGAGCTGATCACGCGCTCGGCCGAGCTGGCCCGGGAGGCGGGCGGCCGCGTCGTCGCCGGGGTCAACACCGACCACGTCAACGATCCGGTCATCTCGCTCGACGCCGTCGTCGACGCCTACAAGCAGCAACTGCATTTCACCGAGGACGCGGGCGCGGGCGTCGTGCTCATGGCGAGCCGCCACCTGGCGCGCGCGGCACGCTCGGCGGCCGACTACGAGCGCCTGTACCGGGAGGTGATCGCCGCGGCCGGCGCACCCGTCATCCTCCACTGGCTCGGCGAGGCGTTCGACCCGGAACTCGCGGGCTACTTCGGCGGACCCGACACGGTCCTCCGCATCATCGAGGCCGGCGGCGACAGGATCGCGGGGATCAAGATGAGCCTGCTCGACGCGGACGCCGAGATCGCGCTCCGGTCGCGCCTCCCCGAGGGGGTACGGATGTTCACCGGAGACGACTTCAACTATGTCGGGCTCATCGAGGGCGACGGCCGCGAGCACTCCGACGCCCTGCTGGGAGCGTTCGCCGCGCTGGCCCCGAACGCGTCGGCGGCGATTCAGGCCCTGGACGCGGCGGACGGGGAGCGCTATCGCGCGATCCTCGGACCGACCGAGGCACTCGCCCGGCAGATCTTCGCCGCACCGACCTACTACTACAAGACCGGTGTCGCGTTCCTCTCCTGGCTCAACGGCCACCAGGAGGCGTTCAGCATGGTCGGCGGCCTCCACGCCGCCCGCAGCCTCCCGCACCTCTCCGAGATCGTTCGGCTCGCGGCGGCGTGCGGCTCACTCGAGAGGCCGGAGCTCGCGGCGCGACGCTGGAGCGACCTCCTCCGGCTGAACGGGGTGAACGCGTGACCGCCCATCCGCGCCTGTCGATCAACCAGGCGACCATCAAGCACGCGAGCCTCGCCGACGCGCTGCGCACCACCGCCGACGCGGGCGTCGGGGCGATCGGCCTGTGGCGCGAGCCGGTCGCCGAGGCGGGTCTCGACACCGCGGCCCGGATGCTCGCGGACTCCGGCCTCCGGATGTCCTCGCTCTGCCGGGGCGGCTTCTTCACGAGCAAGGAGGGGCCGGCCCGTCGCGCCGCGCTCGACGAGAACCGCCGAGCGATCGAGGAGACCGCAGCACTCGCGGCCGCCGGCGCGCCCGGCTCGGCCGCCGTCCTCGTGCTCGTGGCAGGCGGCCTGCCGGACGGCTCGGTCGACATCGCCGGCGCCCGTACCCGCGTCGCGGAGGCGCTCGCCGAGCTCGAGCCGGAGGCGCGCGCGGCAGGGGTGACCCTGGCGATCGAGCCCCTTCATCCCATGTACGCAGCCGACCGCGCGGTGGTCTCGACGCTGCGCCAGGCGCTCGACCTCGCCGAGCCGTTCGCTCCCTCCTCCGTCGGCGTCGTCGTCGACACCTTCCACATCTGGTGGGACCCGGACGTGCTCCCGCAGATCGCCCGTGCCGGCGCGGCCGGGCGCATCGCGAGCTACCAGGTCTGCGACTTCCTCACCCCGATCCCGGCCGACGCCCTCCTCGCGCGCGGCATGATGGGCGACGGCCACGTCGACTTCGGTAGCCTGACCGCGGCGGTCCAAGCGACCGGGTATGCGGGCGATGTCGAGGTCGAGATCTTCAACGCCGAGATCTGGGCAGCGGAACCGGCCGAGGTGGTCGCCCGGACCGTGGAGGCGTTCGAGCGCACGATCGCGATCGAACCGCTGAGCACGACGGTGTGAACGCCACCGTCGTCATCGCCCCTTGCGCCCCGGTAGTGCCCCTCCTATTGTTACGTTCTGTTACGGCACGGCCCATCCGAGGCTCCTGCCTCCCGTGCCGCCGGGAGGTAGGAGAGCGCGATGGACGAGACCATGCAGATGATGTCGATGATAAGCGAGTCGGCCCAGGGGCCGATGGCGGGTATGGACATGTCGGCGATGCAGAAGTGCATCGAGGCGTGCTCGGCGTGCGAACAGGCGTGCACGATGTGCGCGGGCTCCATGTCGATGGAGGGGATGGGCGGCTCGGCGATGTGCATGAGCTGCGCCGAGATGTGCAACACCATGATGCGGATGATGCTGCGCCCCATGCCGATGAACGAGAAGGACATGTCGGCGATGATGGCGATGCTGCAGGCGACCGCCATGATGTGCCGCGCCTGCGCGGACGACTGCATGGGCATGGGCGACTCGAGCGCCGCAGCCAAGATGTGCGCTCAGGTCTGCATGAACTGCGCCGACGCGTGCGACGCCATGATGGCGTCGATGAAGCCGATGATGGCGTCCTGAGGGGCGTCAGCTGCGCGCGAAGCCGATGTTGAGGAGCTCGCCGCCCGCGGCGAGCACCCCGTAGAGCGTGTGCACGGCGACCGGGGAGCCGGGCGTCAGCACGGTGCTGAGGTCGTCGAAGTGCCACACCCGCAGCGACCCGCCGTCGAGCCCGGCGACCTCGATCCAGCCGTCGGCTCCCGCGTTCACGACCACCGCGTCGAACCAGTGCGACGGGGTGGCGAGCGCCGCGCGGCGCGCGATCGGGTGGAGGGCGTACCCGTCGTCGAACATGTCCGCGCCCTGCCCGGAAGCGGCCCGGAGCAGGGCGTCCTTCGCGGCGGGGCTGGGCTGACGGGTCACGATGTCCTTCTTCACGGGTAGCGGAACGCGCCGTTCGCGCGTCGTGCACCGAGCATAAGAAGATCGCGCCGCGCAGTCACGCGCGCTGTCACACGGTGAAACATGGAGTGGAGGCGGCGACTGCCTCGCGCAAGGCACGCACTGCCCGATCCGCGGCAAGCGCGGGGCCGTCAGCCGTGCTGTCGTCGAACCTCAGGCCCGGCTCGTCGGCCCCCAGCGGTTCGAGTGTCGCGAGCTGGCTGTCGAGCAGCGCGGGCGACATGAACTCGTGAGTCCGCTGGGCGAGCCGGCGCTTGAGTTCGGCGCGGGGAACGACGAGCTCGACGAAGCAGGCGCCGGGGGCGTCGCTCAGGATCGCCTCCCGATAAGCCCGCTTCAGTGCGGAGCACGCCACGACCACTGGTGCTGCCTCGCGCGCTGCGGCGGACACCGCCGCGAGCCACGGAGCCCGATCCGCGTCGTCGAGGGGGATCCCCGCTGCCATCTTCGCCTTGTTCTCCGCCGGGTGCAGATCGTCCGCGTCGAGGAAGGCGCGCCCGAGCGACGCGGCGAGAGCCGCACCGAAGGTCGACTTCCCGGCGCCCGAGACCCCCATCACCACGATGACGGGAGGGACTCTCACAGCAACCCCTGCGCTTCCGTTCCAGCCGGGATCGGCTCCATGGTGGTGACCGTGGTCGGCTCTGCGATGTGCGGGCCGACGGCTGCATCCAGCGCCGCGACGGCGGCCCCCGCGGCATGAGCGGCCAGGAGCTCCGCCGACGTCCACTTCTCGATCATCGTGATCGTGCCGTCCGCGGCGTCGTGGATGGCGTAGAGCAGGCAGCCCTCCTCCTCGTGCACGGCGGGGATGGCGATGCGGAGCGCGTCGACGAGCTGGGGGCGGTGCCCCTCCAGCGGGTGGAAGACGGCGGTGACGACAACAGTCAAGGCAGGTCCTTTTCGGGTGGGGATGATTCGGGCGGTCAGTGAGACCGGGCGGTCTCAAGGGCTGCGGTGCTCGAGCGGCGCACGAAGTCGGCGTCGACGTCGACTCTGCGGCGCGGTTCGGTGAGGTGGCCGCGCGCGCGCCCGAGGGCGAGTTCGACGGAGTGCAGTGCCAGCATGTCGATGGGCTGCCGGACGACTGTGAGCGGGGGCGACACGAGCTCGGTCCACGGGTTGTCGTCGAAGACGATCACGCTCAGCGCGTCCGGGAGGTCGATCCCGCTCTGCTTGATCCGGCGGAGGGCGGACCTCACCTGGGCGGTGTTGCCGACGATGACGGCCGTCGGAGGCTCGGTGAGCGAGAGGAGGGTTCCGACCGCGTCGCTGCCCGCGTCTCCCCGGAACGGGATCGGGTGCACGAGCTCGTCGTCGACAACGAGCCCCGCGGCGCTCATCGTCTCGCGGAACCCTGCGAGGCGGTCGCGGCCCGTGGAGGTCGAGAGGGGCCCGGAGATGAACGCGATGCGCTCGTGGCCCAGATCGATGAGGTGCTGGGTGGCGACGGCTGACGACTCGCGGTTCGTGATGCTGACCACGTCGATGGCGGGGAGCTCCTCGATCTCGCGGTCGACGAACACGACGCTCACTTCGAGATCCAGGAGCCGCGACCACTTCTCGACGTTCCCCCCGGTCGGTGTGGCGATCACCGCCGACACCGAGCGTCCGATGAGCGTGTCGATGGACTCCGCCTCGAGGTGCGGGTCCTCCTGCGTGGTGAGGAGGACGACGTGGACGCCGCGGGCGCGCGCCTCCCACACGACACGGTCGGCGAGCCGGGCGAAGAACGGGTTAGTCAGGTCTGCGAGGACGAGCCCGATGGTCGAGGTCCCCCCATTCTGGAGCTCGCGGGCAGCATCGCGCGGGCGGTAGGCGAGCCGGTCGATAACCTCGACGACTTTGGCCCGGGTCGCGGGCGCGACCGGCCCGGTGTCGTTGAGTACGCGCGAGACGACGGCAACACTGACTCCGGCCTCTCGGGCAACATCGCGAATCGTCGCCGACTTGTGCACCGGAACCTCCTTCGGTCTTCCCCAGCCTAGTGATCCGCAACGTCGTGTTTGACGGCGGTGTTGTGCCGGTGGTACAAAAGTGTAACCGTTACCACTCGGGAACGCGAAATACACGGAAAGCGAACGACGAGGGCGTCGGGCCACCAGGCCGACACGATCCCGCCGCCGTCGCCACGGACTCAGAAAGGCGATCGTGAATCTTCACTCTCTCCTCCAGCAGCGGGAGGCCGAAGGCCGCCCCATCCGCGTCGGGCTGATCGGGGCCGGCCGCTTCGGCACCATGTACCTCTCCCAGGCGCGCAACATTCCCGGCATCCACGTCGTCGCGATCGCCGACATCAACGTGGCCCGAGCGCAGGGCGCCTTCGCGCTAGTCGACTGGCCCGCCGGCCAGATGGCCGACAGCATCGAAGAGGCGCTCGCCCACCGGACCACGACAATCGTGCCGAACGCGTCAGCGCTCTTCGATGCCGAGATCGACGTCGTCGTCGAAGCCACCGGCAACCCCATCGTGGGTATCGACCACGCGTTGCGCGCTATCGAGACCGGAAAGCACATCATCATGGTGACGGTCGAGGCCGACGCGCTCGCCGGACCCGCTCTCGCACGCCGCGCCGAGGAGGCAGGCGTCGTCTACTCGATGGCGTACGGCGACCAGCCGGCGCTCATCATGGAGCTCGTCGACTGGGCTCGCACCTCCGGCTTCGACGTGGTCTGCGCCGGCAAGGGCGCCAAGTACCTCTCGCACTATCACGAGATGAACCCCGACAACGTCTGGGAGAACTGGGAGTTCTCGAAGGAGCTCACCGACTCCGGGCAGCTGAACCCCTACATGCACACCTCCTTCCGCGACGGCACCAAAGCCGCCATCGAGATGGCCGCCGTCGCCAACGCCGCCGGTCTCACCCCGTCCGACGATGGACTGACCTTCACGCCGGGCAATGTGGAAGAAATCGCCACCATCTGTCGTCCGGCCTCGGTAGGCGGCGTCCTTGCGGGCGAAGGATCCGTCGACGTCATGTCCAGCGTGACGCGAGAGGGCGACTGGATCCCCTTCAACACCCAGGAGGGGGTCTTCGTCGTCGTCAAGGCGACCAACGAGTACGTTTCGGGCTGCTTCACCGAGTACCCGTGGCACCCGGACCCCAGCGGCCAGTACGCCGCGCTCTACCGCCCGTACCACTACGTCGGTCTGGAGCTGAACATCTCCATCGCCAACGCCGCGCTCCGCGGAATCGCGACCGGCGCCCCGACCGGGTTCCACGGCGACGTGGTCGCGACGGCCAAGAAGGACCTGAAGGCCGGCGAGTTTCTCGACGGTGAGGGAGGCTACACGGTCTGGGGCAAGCTCGTCTCGGCAGAGACCTCAGTGCGCAACCGCCTCCTCCCCGTCGCCCTCGCCCACCACGTCGAGCTCACCCACGACGTACCGAAGGGCCAGAGCGTCAGCTGGGACGACGTCGTCATCGACGAGTCCCTGGCCACCGCGCTCGAGCTGCGTCGGGAGACCGAGGCGCTCATCAGCGTCGCGGCCTAGCCGCGAATTCCCGGAGCCCGCGGCGGGGAGAATGAACCACGCAGCTGCGACCGCGGGCGCACCGAAACACATAAGGAATCACCTTCCAATGACGAAAGGAACCATCATGACGCGACGTGCCGGCAGGATCGCCGCCATCGCAACCGCCTCCGCGGCCCTCCTGCTCCTCAGTGCCTGCTCCGCTAACGCGGACGGCTCGAACGGGCCGGCGAAGCTCGTCACCCAGGTCGAGCAGAGCAAGAAGGTCGATGTGGCCTCGCTCGAGAAGTCGCTCGGCACCCCGCAGGCGAAGAACGGCGTCAAGCTCTGCTATGTGACCCGGACCCTGGCCAACGAGTTCTGGGGGTACGAGCGCGACGGCTTCGAGAAGGAGGCCAAGAAGCTCGGTGTGAAGTACCAGACCTTCGCGGTCAACGACGAGTCGTCGATCACAGAGCAGCTGGACAAGGCGCAGAGCGCTCTCAACCAGGGTTGCTCGGCGATCCTCGCCTCCCCGATCTCAGCCACCGGGCTCGACTCCGTGTTCAAGGCTGCGCTCGCCAAGGGCGTCCCCGCGATCGTCCTGAACGATGCGAAGGGCACCGTCCCCGGCGTGGTCTACGTCGGACCGGACGCGACGACGATCGGCCAGACAGCAGCCAGCTACATCGCCAAGCAGCTGCCCAGCGGCGGCAAGGTCGCAATGGTCGAGGGCGATCCGGGCTCGTCGAACGCGCTGAACCGGGGCAAGGGGTTCAAGGCCGGCGTCGCCGACCACACGGGCTTGCAGCTGGTCGCCTCGCAGACCGCGAAGTGGGACACCAACCAGGCACAGACGATCGCGAACGCGATGCTCACGGCCAATCCCGACATCAAGGCGATCTATTCCCAGAACGACGGGATGGGTCTCGGCGTGCAGGCCGCGATCGCTGCAAAGGGTCTGACCGGAAAGGTGCTGCTGGTCGGCACCGATGGTATCCCGCAGGCGAAGAAGGAGATCGCCGCCGGGAACTACACCGCCACCGTGAGCGAGCGGCCTACTACCGAGGGCGCTACCGGCGTCAAGGTCGCGCTTTGGCTGCTGGACGGCAAGACGGTCCCCGGCTGGGTGGACGTGCCCGCGTTCATCGTGGACAAGGCCAACGTGTCCGAATACCAGACGGGCATGCCCTGATCAGTGCCTCCGGCACGAGTTCCACGGACAGGAAACAAGAAAATGACTGACACCCTCCTCGAGATCAGGCACATCGGGAAATCCTTCCCAGGCGTGCGGGCCCTCGATGACGTGAGCTTCACGCTCGGACGCGGTGAAGTGCTCACCCTCGCGGGCGAGAACGGCGCCGGCAAGAGCACGCTGCTCGGCATCCTCGGAGGTGCTCTCGCTCCCGATCGCGGTTCGGTGACGGTCGACCGCGTCCGGCGCGGGGAGTACTCCCCGCGCCGGGCGCTGGCCGAGGGCGTCGTCATCGCCCACCAGGAGCCGGCGATCGTCCCGCAGCTGACGGTCGAGCAGAACCTCCTGCTCGGTAAGAACGCCCACGAACGGCGAGAGGCGCGGGCAGCGGTCGAGGGCGCTCTCGCGGACGTGGCGGCCATGGGCTTCCCGCTCGACCGGCGCGCGCAGATGGGACGGCTGAGCCCGGCCCAGCGCCACGCGCTCACCATTGCGAAGGCGTTCGCCTTCAACGTCAAGATCGTGGCACTCGACGAACCCACCACCTCCATGCTCGAACACAACGTGGAGGCCGTCCTCCACCGGGTGCGCGAGCTCGCCGCGGAGCGCGGCGTCGGGGTGATCTTCGTCTCCCACAAAATGCCCGAGGTGATGGCCGTCTCAGATCGCGTCGTCGTGCTTCGCGACGGCCGCGTCGGATTCGAGGCGCCGATCGACGCAACCAGCGTCGACGAGATCGTCCGGAACATGGTCGGCCGGGAACTCCTGAGCTTCCACCGGGAGCACCCGGTCGAGCCCGACGCGCCGGTCCTCTTCCGAGCCACCGGGATCTCGCGGCCCGACAGCGCCGCAACCAACGACATCGAAGTGCGGCGCGGGGAGGTCGTCGGCATCGCGGGCCTCGTCGGGTCGGGACGCACCGAGTTCCTCCGGGCGATCGTCCGGGCCGATCCGGGGTGCGGTGGCGAGGTGACGATAGACGGCAAGTCCATCCACCTTCACACGCCCAACGACAGCCGCGATGCGGGCATAGCCTTCATCCCTGAAGACCGCAAGAAGCAAGGCCTCGCCTTGCAGATGCCGGCCTACGCCAACATGGCGCTGACCGGCGCGCGAGACCTCGTCGGACGCGGGCCGTTCACGAGCCCGCGCACGCAGATCCGGGTCGCGACCGAGATGGGCGAGAGTCTCGCGCTCAAGCCGGCCAACGTCCGCCTCGCCGCCCGCCAGTTCTCGGGCGGGAACCAGCAGAAGATCGTGATCGCCAAGTGGCTGCGGCGCGATTCGAAGGTCTTCCTCTTCGACGAGCCCACCAAGGGTGTCGACGTCGGCGGCAAGGCCGAGATCTACGGGATGATCGACCGGCTCGCCGCGGCGGGCAACGCGGTCATCGTGGTCTCCTCTGACCTCCCCGAGATCATCTCTCTCAGCGACCGCGCCCTCGTCATGCGGGGCGGCCGCCTCATCTCCGAGCACGTCGGGGACGACATCAACGAACACAGCCTCGTGGCCAGCGCTATGGGCATCGCGAAGGGACAATCATGAGCAACGACACCGCCGTCGCACGCCGTACGCAGCGGACCCCGATCAACCTGCAGGCACTCGGCATCTTCGCCGCGGCCGCCGTGATCTTCATCGTGTTCGGGATCCTCAACCCGAACTTCCTCACCCTCGACAACCTCCGCGACGTGGCTGTCTCGGCCAGCGTCAACGCGCTGATCGGCATCGGTCTCACGTTCGTCATCATCACGGGAGGCATCGATCTCTCCGTCGGCTCGATCGCGAGTCTCGTCGGCATCGTCTCGGCCAACATGATGGTCGCGAGCGGCGTTCCCGCGGTCCCCGCGCTGCTCGCCGGGCTGGTGCTCGGCTTCATCGCCGGAGCAATCAACGGCATGCTGATCACCTTCCTGAAGCTGCCGCCGTTCATCGCAACGCTAGGTACGATGAGCGTCTACCAGGGCTTGGCCTACGTGGTCACCAACGGCAGCCCGGTATACAACGTGCCCCAGAGCTTCGTCCTGCTCCTCAACAGCTACATCGGCGGGATCCCTATGGTCGTGATCGTGGTCATCGTCGTCGCGGTCGTCGCCTGGCTGCTCCTCCGTCGCACGGTCTTCGGCCAGAACGTCATCGCGACGGGCGGCAGCGAGGAGACCGCGTGGCTGTCCGGCGTCCGCGTCACCCGGGTCAAGATCCTGGTCTACGGCATCTCGGGCATCCTCGCGGCCCTCGGCGGCCTGGTCGTGGTGGCCCGCATCTCGGCCGCGCAGCCCGAGGCCGGCAGCCCCTACCTGCTGACGGCGATCGCCGCGGCCGTCATCGGGGGTGCGAACCTCATGGGAGGAGAGGGCCGCATCGCCGGCACCCTCGTCGGCGCCCTTATCCTCGGCGCCCTGACGAACGGCCTGGTCCTGCTCAACGTGCCGAGCTTCTACGAGCAGATCGTCACCGGCCTCGTCGTGCTGATCGCTGTCGCTATCGACCAGGGAAGTAAGGGCTGGCCGATGCTGAAGCGTGGCGGCCGCGACAAGGCCGAACCGGCACCCCTGACTGCCTCGGTCCTCGCGGGGTCGCCGGAGGCCGCAGAGTCGACTCGGGCGGTCGCAGCCGAGAACACGACGGCCGAGCGACAGGAGGCCCGGTGAACGCCGAACGCATTCTCGTGACCGGCGGTGGCGGCCTCATCGGCCGCGCCGTCGTTCGCGTACTCAGGGAGCGCGGCGCCGACGTGATCGTCTTGGACGCAGGCGACCGCCCGGCAGGAGACGAGCTGGCCTCGGACTGGATCACCGGCTCTGTGACCGATCTCGCGACCGTCGAGCGAGCCGTCTCCACGGCCGACCGGGTGGTCCACCTCGCTGGGCGCGCCGGCCTCGACCAGGGGACGGGACCAGAGATCTACGAGACGAACACGCTCGGCACGTTCCTCGTGATCGACGCGGCCGCGCGAGCCGGCGTCCGCTCGATCGTCTACGCCTCCAGCATCAACGCCAACGGCCTCCCGCTGAACCCTCATGCGGTGCTCCCGCAGCGGTACCCCTGGGACGAGGACGAGCCTCCCGCCATCGCAGACCCGTACTCGCTCTCCAAGCACGCAAACGAGGCTGCCGCCCTGGCCATCCACCGCCGCTATGACGTCGCGGTCGTGGGCCTTCGGTACCCGCTGGTGCGCGACATCACCGTCGACGAGGGCACCGTGTTCGCACGCCACGTGCGGGCCGCGATGCGCGACGATCCTCGGCGACAGGCCTGCGAAGGCTGGACCTACCTGGACGTCCGGGATGCCGCGACCGCTACCGTCCTGGCGCTCACGTCGGACGCTCCTGCTTGGCCGGGAATCCTCGTCGCCAACCCCAACACCTACCTGCGCGAGCCGACCGAGACCGCGCTCGTCCGATTCGCGCCCGCCGTGCCGAGGGATGAAATCCGTGGACGCGCCGTTCCGGTATCGCTCGCGCGCGCCGAGCGCGACCTGGGCTTCCGCGCGACCGTCCATCTGGAGGACCTCGGCGAGGATCTCCTTGTCGGTTTGGAGGAGGTGGCCGCATGAACATGGTCGCCATTCTGGGTCTCGGCCGCATGGGCGAACCCATCGCCCGGCGCCTGCTCGACGAACTGGGGAGTCTGACCGTCTGGAACCGGACGGCGGCCAAGGCGACGGCGCTTGTGGAGCTCGGTGCCGACTGGGCGGCGACACCTAGCGAGGCGGCAGCGCCGATCACACTGACGGTGCTCACCGACCTCGGCGATGTGGAGGCGGTGCTCGATGGTGAGAACGGCCTCCTCGCGGGCTGGCGCCGAGCTGGCGTCCAGCACCCGGTTCTCGTCGTGCACGGCACGGTGTCGCCGACCGAACTCGTTCGCCTGGAGGCGCGCCTCCGTGATGAGGGAGTGCTGCTTGTCGATGCGCCCCTCAGCGGCGGCGTCGCGGGCGCCGAATCGGGCGGCCTCAGCGTCATGGTCGGGGGCAGCCCCGACGCTGTGGCGGCTGCAATGCCGGTGCTGCGCCTGGTCGGCTCGACGGTCGTCGTGCTGGGCGGCCCCGGAGCCGGGGAACTCGCCAAAGCCTGCAACCAGATCGTCGTCGCGACGACGATCGCCGCCATCTCGGAATCGCTGGCCCTTGCCGACGCGAATGGCATCGACCGGACGCAGCTGCTGGACGTGCTCGGTGGCGGGCTCGCCGCCTCGGAGGTACTCCGGCAGAAGCGCGAACGCTGGGTCACTAGCGACTACCAGGGCGGCGGCAGCGCGGACAACCAGCTGAAGGACCTCCGCTTCGTCGAGGCCGTGTCGGCGGACCACGACCTCGATCTCCCAGTCTCGCGAGCCGTGACGGAGCAATTCGAGCGGATGGTCGCCGCGGGCCTGGGTGAGCTTGACCACTCGGCCCTCGAGCTGACGCTCCGGAGAGCCGAAGCAGAGGAACTCCCCGCATGACGCTCGACGTGATCGACGCCCACCACCACCTGTGCCTGCTCAGCCAGGCCTCTTATCCCTGGCTGGAGGGGGCGCCCGTCCCGCGCTACCACGGAGACGACCTGCCGCTCCGACACGACTACCAGCTGGCCGACTACCTCACCGACGCCGAGGAACTCACCACGCTCGGAGCCCGATTGGTCGGCTCCGTCCACATCGAGAACGGGGCCGCGGACTCGCTCTGGGAGAGCGAATGGGTGGATGGCGTGATCAGGAGCAGCGCCATTCCCACTGTTCAGGTCGCCAAGGTCGACCTGACAGCTCCCGACGCGGCCGACCTCATCGCTCGACATGCCGCGAGGCCGTCGGTCCGGGGCGTCCGGGACATCCTCAACTGGCACCCGGACCCGCTGTACACGCATCGTGATCGCGCCGACCTCCTCATTGCGCCCGACTGGCGCCGTGGATTCACAGCACTGGCCGCCAGCGGACTGGCATTCGACCTGCAGGTCTTCCCGGACCAGTTGACGCACGCGGCAGCACTCGCCGCCGACTTCGGCGACGCGCGGATCGTCCTCGACCACGCGGGCATGCCGATCGACCGCTCCGACACCGGCCTCCGCAGCTGGCGCAAGGGAATGCAGGCGCTAGCCGCCCATCCCAACACGGCCGTCAAGGTCTCCGCACTGGGCACCAACGATCACGCCTGGACGACGGACAGCATTCGCCGCATCGTGCTCGAGACGATCGACGTGTTCGGACCGCATCGGACGATGTTCGGCAGCAACTTCCCCGTCGACGGGCTCTACTCGACATTCGGGCGGCTCTACGAGGCCTTCTTCGCGATCACCGCCGATTTCTCGGAACCCGAGCGGGACCTCCTGTTCGCGGGTGCGGCGCGAAGCTTCTACCGCATCTGACGGATCGCCGATCCCGGCGCGATGCCGACCTCACATCCCTCACAAGCTCACGAGAGCTCTTCGTTACCCCCGTTTCATCGGGCGCGACGGCGACGGAAACACGCCGTCCCTAGCGTGGACGGCACGTACCGTCCCCGAGTTCCCGATGCTGGAGGTCCCGATGACCGCTCCATCCGTCTCCACCGCGACCGGCGCCCCCGGTCACAAGACGCCGGCCGCCGAACTGTCGCCGGCACCCGGTGCGCAGCTCTCGTTCCGTCCCGGCCGCTGGATCGACGGCTGGGACGCGGAGGATCCGGCCCAATGGGGCTCGCAGGGGGCGGCGATCGCCCAGCGCAACCTGCGCTGGTCGATCTTCGCCGAATTCCTGGGTTTCGTCGTCTGGCAGTTGTGGTCCATCGTGGTCGTGTCGCTCCCGGCGGCCGGGTTCACGTTCGACACCGCGCAGACGTTCTGGCTGATCTCGATCCCGAGCCTCGTGGGAGCCACGCTGCGCTTCCCGTACACGTTCATGGTCTCGCGCTTCGGTGGGAGGAACTGGACGATCGTCTCGGCTGCGCTCCTGCTGCTCCCCACCGTGGGGCTCGCCCTGTGCGTCTCGAACCCGCACACGCCCTTCGCCGTCATGCTGCTCGTGGCGGCGCTCGCCGGGTTCGGCGGCGGCAACTTCGCGAGCTCGATGGCGAACATCACCTTCTTCTACCCGCAGCGGCGCAAGGGCTGGGCGCTCGGCCTGAACGCCGCCGGAGGCAACATCGGCGCGGCCGTCGCGCAGTTCGCCGTGCCGATCGCCGTGACGATCGGCGCCGGCGCGACCCTCCAGCTGCCGCTCGCCGGCTGGATCTGGGTCCCGCTCATCCTCGTCGCGATCGTCGGGGCGTGGAGGCGCATGGACAATCTCTCCAACGCCCGCGCCGATGTGAGGGCTTCGCTCTCGGCGCTGAAGGCCCCCGAGCTGTGGGTCATGGCGCTGCTCTACATCGGCACGTTCGGCTCGTTCATCGGCTTCTCGAGCGTCTTCCCGAAGCTGATCGCCGACCAGTTCCCGCAGTTCAGCGCGCTGCCGGTCGCCGGGGCCACGGTCTCGCTCGCCTTCCTCGGAGCCCTGATCGGATCGCTGGCGCGGCCGTTCGGCGGCCGCCTCGCCGACCGGTTCGGCGGCAGCGAGGTGACGATCGCGTCCTTCCTCGTCATGGCGGTGGGCGCGCTCGCCGTCATCCTGACTCTCCCCGTCGGCAACTTCGCCCTCTTCCTGGGCTGCTTCCTCCTACTGTTCGTCGCGAGCGGCGTCGGGAACGGAGCCACCTACCGGATGATCCCGACGCTCTTCGCGCTCCGGTCAGGAGCCTCCGACGGCCACAGCAGCGCGGGTGACATCTCGGCCCAGCGCACCGCGGCGGCGGCGCTCGGCATCGTCTCGGCCTTCGGCGCCTACGGCGGGTTCGTCATCCCCCAGGTGCTGGGCTTCTCGAAGACATCGACAGGCGGCTACGCGGCAGGGCTCACCTGGTTCGTGCTCGCCTACGCGGTGCTGCTCGCCGTCACGGTCGCGATCGCGCTCCGCGGCCGCCGCCGCGGGGTCCGGATCTGACAGGAGGCGGCAGGATGCCGACCGCGACCCACTGCCCGTACTGCGCCCTCCAGTGCGCCATGACCGTCACGCCCGTGGCGGGAGGAGCGGTGCCGGTCGAGGTGAGCGGCCGCCCGTTCCCCACGAACCGGGGCGGACTGTGCAAGAAGGGCTGGACGTCGGCGGAACTGCTCACCACGCCGGGCCGGCTGACCACGCCGCTGGTCCGCACCGATGGGAGCCTCCGATCCGCCACCTGGGACGAGGCGCTCGATCTCATCGCCCGGACGCTGACCGGGATCCGCGCGACGGACGGCCCGGACGCCGTCGCGGTCTTCGGAGGAGGCGGCCTGACGAACGAGAAGGCCTACCTGCTCGGCAAGTTCGCACGGGTCGCGCTCGGCACCTCCCGGATCGACTACAACGGCCGGTTCTGCATGTCGTCGGCGGCGGCCGCCGGCAACAGGGCGTTCGGCATCGACCGCGGCCTGCCCTTCCCGGTGGCCGACCTGGACGGGGCGGACACCATCCTCCTGCTCGGCTCGAACGTCGGGGCGACCATGCCTCCCTTCATCGGGCACCTCGCCGGCGCGCGGTCTGCCGGAGGCCTGATCGTCGTCGATCCGCGGCGCTCGCAGACGGCGCAGCTGACGGCGGAGGGAGGCGGTCTCCACGTCCAGCCCGCCCCGGGGACCGACCTGATCGTCCTGCTCGGGCTGACCCACATCGTGCTCGCCGAGGGGCTCGCTGATCTGGCCTATGTGGCTGAACGCACGACGGGGTTCGACGCCGTCCGCCGCAGCGTCGCCTCCTGGTGGCCCGAGCGAGTGCAGGAGCACACCGGGGTGCCGGCGGCCGAGCTCCGGGAGGTCGCCCGGCGGCTGGCCCGGGGGCGGGGAACGTACATCCTCACCGGTCGCGGCGTGGAGCAGCACGTCGATGGCACCGACACGGCGACGGCGGCGATCAATCTCGCGCTGGTGCTCGGCCTCGTCGGACGGCGAGGCTCCGGGTACGGGACCCTGACCGGCCAAGGGAACGGCCAGGGTGGCCGCGAGCACGGCCAGAAGTGCGACCAGCTCCCCGGGTACCGCAAGATCACCGACCCCGCGGCGCGTTCGCACGTCGCCTCGGTCTGGGGCGTCCCCCCGGAGAGCCTCCCGGGGCCGGGCGTCCCGGCCGTCGAGCTCCTGGGGATGCTCGGCCGGCCGGGCGGCGTCCGCGCGCTGCTCGTGCACGGGTCGAACATCGTCGTCTCCGGCCCGGACGCCGGCGCGATCCGTGAGCGGTTGCAGGCGCTCGACCTGCTCGTCGTGAGCGACTTCGTCCTCTCCGAGACGGCCGAGCTGGCCGACGTCGTCCTGCCGGTGACGCAGTGGGCCGAGGAGGAGGGCACCATGACGAGTCTCGAGGGGCGAGTGCTGCGGAGGCGTCGATCCTTGCGACCGCCGGGCGGTGTGCGGAGCGAGCTGAGCATCCTCTCCGAGCTGGCCGAACGCCTCGGGGCTCCGTCGGAGTGGCCGACCGAGCCGGCGGCCGTGTTCGACGAGCTCGCCCGCGCCTCCGCGGGCGGCCTCGCCGACTACTCGGGGCTCAGCCACGCCCTGCTCGATGCAGAGGCCGATGCCGCCGACGGGGAGGCGGAGGGCGCGCACTGGCCGTACCCCGCGGGATCCCGAGGCACGCCTCGCCTCTTCGCCGACCGGTTCTCCCACCCGGACGGCCGTGCCCGGCTCGTCGTCGTGCGTCCGCGGGAGCTCACCACCGCCAGCGGACCGGGAGAGCTCACCCTCATCACCGGCCGCCTTCTCGAGCACTACCAGTCGGGCGCGCAGACGCGTCGCGTGCCCGAGCTGATGGCGGCGCAACCCGAGGTGAAGGCAGAGCTGCACCCGGCGACGGCCGCCCGCCTGGGCATCGGGGAGGGACAGCCCGTCCGGGTGAGCAACGACCGCGGGGAGGTGCTCGCCACCGCCGCGCTGACCGGCGGGATCCGGATGGATACCGTCTTCCTGCCGTTCCACTTCGCCGGGCGCCAGTGCGCCAACCTGCTGACCGAGGCCGCCGTCGATCCGCTCTCCGCGATGCCGGAGTTCAAACGCACGCGCGTGACCGTCGAACCGGCCGGGGTCGCGGCATGACCGGCCGGGGTGGCGGCATGACCGGCCGGCCCTTGCGCATCGTGGTGGTGGGATACGGTCCCGTGGCCGCGCGATTCGTCGAAGAGCTGCTCCCGGCGGTGGAGGAGGGGACCGTCGCGCTCACGGTCGTCGGTGCCGAGACGGAGGACGCCTACAACCGCGTGCTCGTCGCCGAGTACGCGGTCGGTGCGGCCGATCGGGACCGCCTCGACGTCACAGACACCGAGGCTGCCCGGGCGGCGGGCGTCGACATCCGGCTCGGAGCCACCGCCGTCGGGCTCGACCGGCTGAAGCAGCGGATCGTGCTCGCCGGGGGAGAGGAGCTCCCGTACGACCGTCTCGTCCTGGCGACCGGCGCGCGTGCGCACGTCCCGACCCTCGGCGGCCTGGAGCGCTCGCGCCGTTCGCGCGGGGATGCCCCGACGCCGGAGCCGGACCGGGCCGAGCGACCCCTCCCTAGCGGCGTCGTCGCCCTGCGCGACCTCGCCGACGCCCGGGTTGTGACCCCGGTTGTCGAATCCGCCGGGACGGTGGTCGTCCTCGGCGCGGGCGTGCTCGGGATGGAGTTCGCCCTCCTCGCCGCCGAGCGCGGCGCCCAGGTCTTCGTCGTGCACCACGGGGCGGCGCCGATGGCGCGGAACCTCGACGCCGACGGCGGCCGCATGCTCACGCGCGCCGCCCGCGCGCGCGGGGTCGCCATGGTCGCGCACGCACGCGCCGAGAGCGTGAGCCTGCGGGCCGATGCCGACGGAGAGCCCGAGTTCGACGGTCTGATCTGCGCCGACGGCACGTACGTCCCGGGCGACCTCCTGGTGCTCTCCTGCGGCGTGGGGGCGCGCACCGAGCTGGCCCACGCCGCGGGACTGGCCTGTTCGGCCGGCATCCTCGTCGACGAGGAGCTCCGCAGCTGGACCGACCCCGATGTGTTCGCCATCGGTGACTGCGCGCAGGTCGCCCTTCGCGAGAGCGTCGACGCCGGCGGCCGGGTGCCCGGAGCACCGAGCGGCCTGATCGGGCCCGGCTGGAGGCAGGCAGCCGCTCTGGCCGCCCGTCTGAGCGCCGAGGCCCGCGGCGTGTCCTTCCTGGGAGGGACGACGGCCATCGCCGAGCGGCCCGCCGCTGTGATGCTGAAGGCCGAGGGCGTCGACGTGGTCGCTGGAGGCGACGCCTCCACCGACGCCTGGGATGCGGACGCCGAGGTCAGCACCTGGATCGACCGCGCCCGCGGCGCCTACCTCAAGACGGTCGTCCGCGACGGCGCGCTGGCCGGGTTCGTGACGGTCGGCCTTCCGCGCGCGGGGTCCGAGCTGACCCTGCTCTTCGAGCGAGCAGCTTCGCTGCCTGCCGAACCGGCGGCGCTCCTCAGACTCGACGCGCCGGACGCCGAGGCGGCCGCGCCGACCGACCCGGCCGGTCCGGAGGCGACGGTCTGCTGGTGCAACGGCGTGACCGCCGGCCGGATCACCGATGCCATCGCTGCGGGCAGCGACTCCGTCGAATGCGTCGGGAAGGACACCCGCGCGGGGACCGGCTGCGGCGGCTGCCGCGGGCGGATCGCCGCCCTCCTCGCGGCTGCCGGCTGACGAGGCGCCAGCCCGCTGACGCAGTGGCGGCCTCAGACGTCGAGCCGGTAGCCGCGCTTGACGACCGTGGCCACGAGGCCCGGCCGGCCGAGGCTCTGCCGGAGGCGGCTCAGCGACACCTCCATGGCGTGCTCGTCGCACTCCTCGCCGAGCGCGACCGAGAGCTGACGGCGCGAGACGACCGCGCCGTTGGCGCTCAGTAGGGCGCGGAAGAGCGAGACCGACGCCGGGGTCAGCCGCACGGGGGTTCCCGCAACGACCGCCAGGCTGCCGCGGAGCTCGATCTCGCCGTGGCGCGTCGTCACGCGGCGCGTGAGCCGCGCCTCCAGGTGCTCGCAGACAAGACGGATGAGCGCTCCCATCCGATATCGGTCGGGTTGCAGGGGCACGATGCCCGTCGCGATCAGCGGCGCCGAGGTGACCGGCCCGACCGTTGCGGCGACGACATCGTGGGAGAGCGCGTCGATCACCTCGTCGTAGCGCCCGCGGGCCAGTGCGGCGGTGAAGAGGCCGTCGACGGCGGGGGCGCTCGTGAAGGTGACGCAGTCCAGCTGGCGTGCGGCGATCGCCTCCACCAGCCGGGTCGCGCGCTCGTCGGTGTCGTCGGCGACGGTCCACGAGTAGGGCGCCACCGTCAGCACCCGGTGCCCCGCGGCGCGGAGGCGCTCCAACTGCGTCTCGTCGCTCTGCCCGTGCTGCTGCACGGCCACCGTGGTGGCCTCGGTGAAGGCGGCGAGCACCTTCGTGACGAGGGAGGAGGTGGTCTCCTCGTCGCTCATCCCCGCGTCGTCGAGCCCGGCCGCGCGCACGGCGCCGCGCGCCTTGGGGCCGCGCACGAGGATCGTCGACGCGGCGAGGGTGCGCTGCAGTTCCTCCCCGAGCCCGGCGGAGTCGGCCACCTCGAACCAGCGGCGCATGCCGTAGCTCGTGGTCGCGAGCAGGACGTCGGGCTTCTCGGCGATGATCCGCTGGGTGTCGGCGATGACCGGGGCGTCGTCCTCGGCGCGCTCCATCCGCACCGTGGGCGCGTGCAGCACGGAAGCGCCGCGCCGCTCGAACGCGTCGATCAGGTCCGCCGACCGGCGATCGCTCGTCACCCCGATCCGGAACCCCGCCAGCTGGTCGGGCCGGAAGGGGACGACCCCTGCCCGCTCGTCCGTCATGTCAGGTCCCCGGCGCCGCTGCGGCGTCCGCGAGGGTCGCGACCGCGCTCGCCTCGCCGTCGCGGGCCAGGCGCACCACCTCGCCGATGACGACCACGGCGGGCGACCCGACCCCCGCGCGGGCGGCCTCGGTGAGGATGGTGCGGAGGTCGCCGAACGTCGTCCGCTGCCGCGCCGAGAAGCCGCGCTCGATGATGGCGACCGGCATCTCCGGGTCCATTCCGAAGCGGGCGAGCCCCGCGGTGATCGAGGGGAGGTTGGTGACACCCATCAGGATCACGATGGTCGTGTCGAGCGCGGCCAGGTGCTCCAGCTCGCCGGGCGACAGCGGCGCGTGACCCGAGACGACCGTGAACATGCGCGTCGCCGAGCGGTGCGTCACCGGGATGCCCGCGGCACCCGGCACGGCGATGGCGCTGGTCACCCCGGGGATGACGCGGACCGGAACGCCCGCGCGGCGGCACGCCTCCGCCTCCTCGGCGCCGCGGCCGAACACGAACGGGTCCCCGCCCTTCAGCCTCACGACCGCGGCGCCGCCCAGCGCGTGGTCGACCAGGAGGCGCTCGATCTCCTGCTGCGGGACGGGGTGGTGCCCGGGCTGCTTGCCCACGTCGACGAGTCGCGCCTGCGGTGCCAGCTCGGCCAGCACCTCGTGGGGGGCCAGCCGGTCGTACAGCACGACGTCGGCCTCGGCGAGGGCGCGGGCGGCCGCGATGGTGAGCAGCTCGGGGTCGCCCGGGCCCCCTCCGACGAGCGTCACGGATCCGGTCATGGTCATCGTCCTTCCTCCCGGCCGCGCACGGGGAGGGTCGCCCCCGCCACCAGCACGGCCCCTTCCGCTCTCTCCCGCTCGGACGCGGGCCGCGGCTGTCCGCGCTCGACGACCCGCGCGATGGACGGGTCCGGCGTGCCCGGCGCGTTGACGAACGACCGGAACCGCCGCAGACGCTCGGGGTCGCGGAGCGTGGCCGCCCACTCGTCCTCGTACGAGTCGATGTGCTTCGCCATCGCCGCCTCGAGCTCGGCTCCGAGGCCGAGGGAGTCGTTCACGACCACATCGCGCACGTGGTCCAGGCCGCCGTCCAGCTCCTCCATCCAGCGCGCCGTGCGCTGGAGGCGGTCGGCGGTGCGGATGTAGTACATGAGGTAGCGGTCGATGTACCGCACCAGCGTCTCGTCGTCGAGCTCGGAGGCGAGCAGCTGCGCATGCGCCGGCTGGAACCCGCCGTTCCCCCCGACGTAGAGGTTCCACCCCTTCTCGGTGGCGATGACGCCGACGTCCTTGCTTCGCGCCTCCGCGCACTCGCGGGCGCAGCCGGAGACGCCGAACTTGAACTTGTGCGGTGCGCGGAGCCCGCGGTACCGCAGCTCGAGGTCGACGGCCATCGCGACGGAGTCCTGGGCGCCGTAGCGGCACCACGTGGAGCCGACGCAACTCTTCACGTTCCGGAGCGCCTTGCCGTACGCCTGGCCCGATTCGAAGCCGGCATCCACGAGCTGCCGCCAGATCTCCGGCAGCTGCTCCAGCCGCGCGCCGAACAGGTCGATGCGCTGGCCGCCCGTGATCTTCGTGTACAGCCCGTACTCCTCGGCGACCCGGGCGATGACCGCGAGCTTCTGCGGGGTGATCTCGCCGCCGGGGATGCGCGGCACGACGGAGTACGTCCCGTCCTTCTGCATGTTCGCGAGAGCGCGGTCGTTGGTGTCCTGGAGGGGGCCCCGCCCGCCGTCGAGCGGGTACTCGCCGTGCTGGCTGGCGAGGATGGAGCCCACGGCGGGCTTGCAGATGTCGCACCCGCGCCCGCGGCCGAGCCGGCCGACCGTCTCCTCCCAGCTCGTGAGCCCGAGCACCCGGACCGACTCGAACAGCTCCTGCCGCGAGAGGTCGAAGTGCTCGCAGAGCGCGCGCGAGACGGTCGCGCCCGCGCTGATGAGTTCGGTCTCGAGCAGCTTCTTGACGAGCGGCACGCACGAGCCGCACTGGGTGCCGGCGCGGGTGCACGCCTTGAGCTCACCGAGGTCGTGGCAGCCCTCGCCGACCGCCTCGCGGACCGACCCGGCCGTCACGTTGTTGCACGAGCAGATCAGCGCGTCGTCCGGGAGGGAGGCCCCGGCGGGCGGCTCGGCACCCGCCGCCGAGAGGTAAGTCGCCGGTTCGGAGTCGAGCTGACGGCCGAGCAGCGGCCGGAGCCCCGCGTACGGTGCCGCATCGCCGACGAACACGCCGCCCAGCAGCGTCTTCGCGTCGTCGCTGACGACGAGCTTCTGGTACAGGCCGCGTGCCGGGTCGGCGTAGACGATCTCGAGAGCACCCGGTTCGCGGGCGAAGGCGTCGCCGAAGCTCGCCACGTCGACGCCCGACAGCTTGAGCTTCGTGGCGTCGTCGATCGTCGTGAACGTGGCCGAACCGCCGAGCAGCCGGTCGGCCACGGTCTCCGCCATCGCGTTCGCCGGGGCGACCAGGCCGACCGTCCGGCCGTCGATCGCCGCGACCTCCCCGATGGCCCAGACGGCCGGGTCGGAGGTCCGGCACGCCTCGTCGACGATCACGCCGCCGCGCTCCGCGGTCGCCAGCCCGGCGTCGCGGGCGAGCTCGTCGCGCGCGCGGATGCCGATCGCGAAGACCACGACGTCGGCGGGCACGGTCCTGCCGTCCGCGCAGCGGACCGCGGTGACCTCGCCGGTATCGGCGAGCACCACCTCCCGCGGCCGCGTGCCCAGGTGGAGGTCGATCCCGCGCGCCGCGATCAGTCGGCCGAGCGCCTGGCCGGCGCCCTCGTCGAGCTGGGCGGACATGAGCCAGCCGCCCGAGTGGATGATGACCGCCTCGGCGCCGAGCGAGGCGACCCCGCCCGCCGCCTCGAGACCCAGCAGGCCGCCTCCCGCGACCGCGACCCGGGGCGCGCGCCCCAGCCGCGACGACAGCACGGCGATCTCGTCGACGAGGGCGTCGACGTCGGCGATCGTGCGATACACGCGGGCCGCGTGCGAGCCGGGGATGTCGGGCACCGGTGCCGAGGAACCGGTGGCGAGGACCAGATCGTCGTAGGCGACCACCGCGCCGGCCGAGGTCGTCACGGTCCGGGAGGCGCGATCGATCGCCAGCACGGCCTCGCCCGTGCGGAGCTCGACCGACTCGTGGTCCCAGTGCGACGCGGGCTCCAGGGTCAGGTCGACGGTCGTGTCGGCGAGCCGCTTGCTGAGCTGCACGCGGTCGTAGGGGCGGTGCGGCTCCTCGGCGATCAGCACGATCGCGTGCCGGCGCTGAGTGTCGCGCGCGACGAGCGCGTCCACCAGGCGATGGGCCGCGGGCCCTCCGCCCACGATGACGGTCGTTCGGTCGGCCATGGGGGCCCCTTCCGTTGGCGTGCGGCCGTCGCCGCGCCGGGCGTGATCCCTCCCGGTGCCTTCCGACACTATGCGGGGGCGGTTTCCCTCCCGTTTCGGCTGTGTAACCTCCGCTTAACACGGGTTGCACACGGCACGCCGGAGGGTGTGAGCGGGGATTCACGCGACGGTAACGGCTCGAGCGGCCCCCCGAAACACGCCCTCCGTAGCGTCGGAGCATGACCATCGCGCAGCCCGCCGAGCTCACCGTCCCGGCCTCCCCGGACTGGCTCCGAGCCTGCCGGGTCGACGATCTCGAACCGGCCTGGGGCGAGGCCGTCCTGCTCCGGGGCCGGCAGATCGCCGTGTTCCTGCTCTCGCCACAGGAGGTGTACGCCGTGTCGCACGAGGATCCGGCCATGGGCGGCGCGCCCGTCATGGCCCGAGGCATCGTCGGTTCGAAGGGGGACCGGCCGACCGTCGCGTCGCCCCTCCACAAGGAGGTCTACGACCTGGGCACAGGGGAGTGCTTCTCCGACCCGTCGCTGCTCCTGCAGACATTCCGGACCCGCATCGTCGGCGGATTCATCGAGATCGAGCTGGGCGCCTAGCCGGAACGGGGAGGCGCGTCGCTACTCCGCGTGCCGGTGCCGCTCGATCGCCGCGCGCGCTGTGGCGACGGCGTCTTCGGGCGGGATGCCGCGGGCGACGGCGAGTCCGACCAGATAGGTCGTGAGCGGCCCGGCGGGCCGCATCACGCCGTGCGCGGCGTCTCGCGTCAGGTCGAGCAGCAGACCCGTGGGGACGCCCGCCGGGTCGAGGCCGAGCGCGCTCGCCAGCTCCGCGACCCAGGCGTCGAGGTCTTCGGGGGTATCGGTCATCCTCCGATACTGACCGCTGGCGGCACCGGGGGCAAGGCCGCCCGCGGGCCGACGAGCATCACGCTCAGCGTGTCCCCGACGAAGACGTGCTCGACCTCTTCCGGGACGACCGCGAGGCCGTCGGCCGCGGCGAGCGAGTGCACGCGATGCGAGCCCGCGCCCGCGCCGAACACGCGTCGCGCCTCCCCGCCCTCGACCACGATCGGGACCAGCTGGAGGCGCCCCCTCCTGCTCTGCCACGACTCGGCTGAGCGCAGCTCGACCCTCGCCCGGTCGATCCCGGCGTGGCCGCCCAGCCGGCGGAGCGCGGGCCGCACGAACAGCTCGAACGAGACCGCGACGCCGACCGGGTTGCCGGGGAGGCAGAGCAGCAGTGCGCCGGACGGGTCGACGCCGAACCCCTGCGGTTTGCCGGGCTGCATCGCCACCTCGTCGAACCGGACGGAGGAGCGTCCGAGCACGGCCCGGACCACATCGAGGGCTCCGACGCTCGCCCCTCCCGAGAGGACGATCACGTCGGCCTGAGCGCGCCCCAGCGCTGCCCGGAGGAGGTCGGGGTCATCCGGGACGACCTCGCTGCTCACGACGTCGGCGCCCGCCTCGAGGATCGCGGCGCCGAGCAGGACGGAGTTCGATTCGGGGATCTGGCCGCGGCGCAGCGCGGAGGCGGGAGGGACCAACTCCGATCCCGTGGAGATGACGGCGACACGGGGCCGGCGGTGCACGCGGACGCTCTCACGTCCGGCCGAGGCGATGGCGGACAGCTGCCAGGGTCCGAGTTCCGTGCCGGTATCGGCGACGAGTGCGCCCGCCGGGGCGTCGTCTCCCGCCCGACGGATGTGAGCGCCCGGCGCGGGGGCCCGGGTGACGACGATCCATTGCGGCGGCTCGGGCGTCGCGGGGGCGCCGAGGTCGGTGTGCTCCAGCGGGACGACCGCGTCGGCGTCGCTGGGCAGGGGTGCGCCGGTCATGATGCGGGCGGCCTCGCCCGGCCCGAGCCGGGGATCGCGGGCGGAGCCCGCCGGGACGTCGGCGACGACTCGCAGCCGGACGCCCTCGCGGGCATCGGCGGCGACCACGGCATAGCCGTCCATCCCGGAGTTGTCGAAGACCGGGACCGGCCAGCGGGTGTGCACGCGCTCGCCCACGACCCGGCCGGCCGCCAGGGCCAGCGGGACGGTCTCGGGCGGCAGCGGCCGCGCCTCGTCCAGGATGCGGGCGCGGTGCTCGTCGACCGGGATCATGTCGCCACCGTACCTGCCGCCGTTCCCTCCCGCTTCCGGGTCGGGAGGTATAGCCTCGCGACATGGGCCGCATCACGGCGAGGAAGCCGATCACGAAGATCACCCTCGGCATGGGCGTCCGGCACCGCGCGGACACCCTGGCGGTCGAGGAACCCCTCGAGCTCCGGGTCGGCGGACGTCCGCTCGCCGTCACGATGCGGACACCCGGCCACGACGTCGAGCTGGCCGCCGGGTTCCTGGTCTCGGAGGGGATCATCTCGCGGGCGGACGAGTTCCGCTCGGCGATCCACTGCGGCGGACCGGGCACAGGAGGCGCGGAGAACACGTACAACGTGCTCGACGTCACGCTGGCGGCGGGTGTCGCCCCTCCCGACCCGGACATCGCGCGGGCCTTCTACACGACGAGCTCGTGCGGCGTGTGCGGCAAGGCCAGCATCGAGGCGGTGGAGACGGTCTCGTCGTACGACGTGCGACACGATGACCTCGCGGTCGACGCCGAGTTGCTGGCCGGCCTCCCCGACCGGCTGCGCGAGAAGCAGGAGGTCTTCGAGAAGACCGGCGGCCTCCACGCGGCCGCACTGTTCGACGGCGCCTCGGGAGAGCTGCTCGTGCTCAGGGAGGATGTTGGCCGCCACAACGCCGTCGACAAGGTCGTCGGCTGGGCCGTGCTGAACGACCGCCTCCCGCTGACCGGGACGATCCTCCAGGTGTCCGGACGCGCGAGCTTCGAACTGGTCCAGAAGGCGACCATGGCCGGGATCCCGCTGCTCGCGGCGGTCTCCGCCCCCTCCTCGCTCGCCGTGGAGCTCGCCGAGGCCGCCGGTCTCACCCTCGTCGGCTTCCTGCGGGGCGCCTCCATGAACGTGTACTCCGAGCCCCGGCGCGTCCTCGTGCCCGCGGGCGCGATCGCCGACCCCGAACTGATGGGAGCAGCCCGTGGTTAGTCTCGATGCCCAGCCCGGAGGGGGCGCGGCCCCGCATGGAGGCTCCGCCTTCGGCCTGCTGCCCGACGAACCGCGACAGGGCGGCTTCGGCCCGCGCGTCGACGGCAAATGGTCGAGCAAGCGCTACCATCACTCGGCCGCCGGCTGGGGTGCCGCGAAAGCAGTGGGAGGCGTGCTCGCCAAGGAGCGCGAGCCGATCGCCGGGACGCGCTCGATGTTCACGATGAACCACCCCGTCCGCGGTTTCGACTGCCCGGGCTGCGCGTGGCCCGACGACAAGGGCGTCACCCTCGACATCTGTGAGAACGGCATCAAGCACGTCACCTGGGAGATGACACGCAAGCGGGTCGGCGCGGACTTCTTCGCCGAGCACACCGTGTCCGAGCTCTCCAGCTGGACCGACTTCGACCTCGAGGACCAGGGCCGCCTCACCGAGCCGCTCGTCTACGACGCCGACACGGACCGCTACATCCCGATCGAGTGGCAGGACGCGTTCGACCTGATCGGGAGGGAGCTCCGCGCGCTCGAGAGCCCCGATCAGGCGAGCTTCTACACCTCCGGCCGGCTGAGCAACGAGGCGTCGTTCCTGTACCAGCTCATGGTGCGCGAGTTCGGGACGAACAACCTGCCCGACTGCTCGAACATGTGCCACGAGGCGTCCGGGCGCGCGCTGACCGCCTCCCTCGCCACCGGGAAGGGCACGGCCGATCTCGAGGACTGGGACGCGTGCGACGCGCTGTTCGTGCTCGGCGTGAACGCCGCCTCCAACGCGCCCCGCATGCTGACCACGCTCGCACAGGCGATCGACCGCGGCGCGCAGGTGGTGCACGTCAACCCGCTGATCGAGGCGGGCGCGACGCGGACCATCGTTCCGCACGAGTTCGTCGACATGGCCCTGAACAAGTCGACGCCGACGAGCACCCTCAACCTGCAGGTGCGACCCGGGGGAGACCTCGCCCTCGTGCGCGGCATGGCGAAGGCGCTCTTCGAGGCGGCGGAGAGCAACCCGTCGCTGCTCGACACGGCCTTCCTCGAGAAGTACACGACGGGCGTGGACGAGTACCGCGAGATCGCGCAGCGCACCTCCTGGGAGGAGCTGGTCGAGCAGTCGGGTCTGAGCGAGGCCGACATCCGCGGCGCATCGAAGATCTACCAGGAGGCCGAGCGCACGGTCTTCAGCTGGTGCCTCGGCGTCAGCCAGCACGAGCACGGCGTCGACACCGTGCGCGAGATCGTCAACCTGCTCCTCCTGCGGGGGAACGTCGGCAAGAAGGGCGCCGGGCCGTCGCCGGTCCGCGGCCACAGCAACGTGCAGGGCAACCGGACGTGCGGCATCGACCACAACCCGAAGGAGCCGTTCCTCCAGAAGCTGGACGCCGAGTTCGGCATCACGTCGCCGCGCGGGCGCGGCCTCGACACGGTGCACACCGTCGCGGCGATGCACGCCGGGAAGGTGAAGGCGTTCATCGGCATGGGAGGCAACTTCGTGCGCGCCGCGCCGGACACCCCGTTCACCGCGGCCGGCCTCCGGCAGTGCAACCTCACCGTGCACGTCAGCACGAAGCTCAACCGCAGCCACCTCGTGCACGGCCGGGTCGCACTGATCCTCCCGTGCATCGGGCGGACCGAGCGCGACGAGCAGGCGTCGGGGCTGCAGGGCACCTCCACCGAGGACGCCATGAGCTCCGTGCAGTTCACGATGGGCGTGCGCCGGCCGGCCTCGCCGCTGCTGCGCTCGGAGCCGGCGATCATCGCGGGCATCGCGCGGGCGCTCCTCCCCGAGAGCAAGACCCCGTGGGAGGAGCTGGTCGCCGACTACGACCGCATCCGCGACATCATGGCGCGCGTCCTCCCCGGGTTCGAGGGGTACAACGAGCTCGTCCGGCAGCCGTACGGGTTCCGGATCCCGCAGCCCGCGCGTGAGCGCGATTTCAAGACGCCGTCCGGCAACGCCGAGTTCTCGCACGCGCCCCTGCCGAACGTGATCCCCGAGGACGCCGACGTGCTCGTCCTGCAGACAATGCGGTCGCACGACCAGTGGAACACCACGATCTACTCGGCCGACGACCGGTACCGCGGGCTCAAGCGGATCCGCGAGATGGTGCTCATGAACAAGCGCGACATGCGCGACCGCGGACTCCGCGAGGGCGACCTCGTCGACATCGTCGCCACCTCGCGCGACGGGTCCGAGCGGTCGGTGCGGCAGTTCCGGGCGCTGGAGTACAACCTCCCGCGGGGGAGCGCGGCCGGGTACATGCCCGAGCTGAACGTGCTCATCGGCGCGAACGACTACAGCAGTCAGAGCGACCAGCCGCTGATGAAGGACATCCGCGTGCGCGTGACCCGGTCGGCGGGGGCTGGGGCATAGCGGGCGGTCTCGCGCGGCGGCCTCGTTGGTACCTCCCTCGAGGTGCTCGTAGATGCTGTCGCGCCCGGCGTGTCGGCAGCATCTACGAGCACCTCGAGGGCCCGGAGGAGGGACCACCAGCGCGCCCGGGCGACTCAGCCCTCCCAGCCGAGGCGCGCCGCGTCCTCCCACGTGTCGACGTCGTCGCAGCTGCCCGCCGGCACGAGCACCGGCTCCCACCGGAGCTGCGCCAGCACGGAACGCATGCTGCGGCCGGCGGCGGAACCATCGGCGAGGACCGCCTCCAGTGCCTCCCGCCGGTAGAGCGCGGCCAGGGGCTGCGGCTGGTCGCCGTCCGGGTGCGCGATGAGCGCATCAGCGGTCGTTGGGCCTGTCTCCGCGGCCAGGAGGAGCGGCCCGGCCGCCTCCCCGACACCCGGCATGTCGCAACCGAGCACCAGCACGCGGTCGGCGCCTCCGGACAGCGCCGCCAGCCCCGCGGCGATGCCCGCGACCGGGCCGCCGAAAGCGGGGAACTCCCGGCACAAGACGGCGTCGGCGGGGAGCGCCTCCCGGCCGGTCTCGCCCACGATCGCGAGCCGTCGGGCACCCGCTGCCGCAACGAGCGCCCGCGTCAGAAGGGTCTGCCCCTCCCGGGTGAGCTCCGCCTTCGGGGTGCCCCCGAGCCGGCTCGAGCGGCCGCCGGCGAGGACGATCGCGTCGAAGGCGATGGGCGTCATGCCCTCAGCGAAGCGGCTCCGCGCCTTAACCGCAAGGGCCTGCCGGGCGTTCGCATTGGACACGTTGTACATTCCGGCACGTGACCATCCGTCGTAGCGCACGTAGTGTCTGTAGCGAGGACCTGTCCGGTCGTCTGAGAAAGAGGAGAGACATGAGCTACGCCGTCATCAACCCCGCCACCGGCGAGACGGTCAAGACCTATGACACCATCAGCGACGCCGACCTCGACGCGGCTATCGCGGCAGCCGACGACGCCTACCGCACCTGGTCGAAGACGACCACGGTGGAGGAGCGCGGTGCACTGGTGCGCCGCGTGGGCGAGCTCCACATCGAGCGGCGCCAGGAGCTGGCCGAGATCATCGTGCGCGAGATGGGCAAGCCCGTCGAGCAGGCGCTCGGTGAGGTCGACTTCGCGGGCGCCATCTACGAGTACTACGCCGACAACGCGGCCGAGTTCCTGAAGGACGAGCCGATCACGCTGCTCGACGGAGAGGGCTCCGCGGTCGTGCGGCGCTCCGCGCTCGGCGTCCTGCTCGGCGTCATGCCCTGGAACTTCCCGTATTACCAGGTCGCCCGGTTCGCCGGACCGAACCTCGTCATCGGCAACACGATCCTCCTGAAGCACGCGGAGCAGTGCCCGGAGTCGGCCGCCGCGATCGAGCGGATGTTCCTTGACGCCGGCTTCCCGAAGGGCGCCTACGTCAACATCTACGCGTCGCACGACCAGATCGAGAAGGTCATCGCCGACCCGCGCGTGCAGGGCGTCTCGCTCACCGGCTCGGAGCGGGCGGGCGCGAAGGTCGCCGAGATCGCCGGACGCAACCTCAAGAAGGTCGTGCTCGAGCTGGGCGGGTCCGACCCGTTCATCCTGCTGTCCACCGACGACCTCGACGCGGCGGTGCAGAACGCGGTCGATGCCCGTCTCGACAACAGCGGCCAGTCCTGCAACGCGGCCAAGCGCTTCGTCGTCATCGACGACCTGTACGACTCGTTCCTCTCGAAGTTCACCGAGAAGCTCGCCGCCGTCGAGGCCAGCGACCCGAGCAGCGCCGACTCCGCGCTCGGACCGCTGTCGTCGCTGAAGGCCGCCGAGAACCTCGACGAGCAGGTCAAGCGCGCGGTCGAGCACGGCGCCACGCTGGTCCGCGGCGGCGGCCGGAACGGCGCCTTCTTCGAGACGACCGTGCTGACCGACGTGACCCCGGACAACCCCGCCTCCAAGGAGGAGTTCTTCGGCCCGGTGGCGCAGGTGTTCCGCGCGAAGGACGAGGCCGACGCGGTCCGCATCGCCAACGACACGCCCTTCGGCCTCGGCTCGTACCTGTACACGACCGACCCGGAGCAGGCCAGCCGCGTCGCCGACCAGATCGAGGCGGGCATGGTGTTCGTCAACGTCGTCCTGGCCGACGGCGCCGAACTGCCGTTCGGTGGCGTGAAGCGCTCCGGCTCCGGGCGCGAGCTCGGCCGTTTCGGCGCCGACGAGTTCGTCAACAAGAAGCTCATCCGCATCGGCGGCTGACGCCCCCGCCTCCCGCCTCCCGCGGGCTGCGCCCCTCGCGGCGCGCCGCCCCGCCATCGAGTCCCCTGAGAATGCGCCCGACACGCCGTCGAACGCGCACTCTTGGGGGACTCGATGGTGGGAGGGGGGGCGACGGGAGGCAGGTCGGACGGCAGCCGAGCGCGGGGCGATGGGGGTCTGTCGGCGCTGGCCCAGCAGGGCGTAGGGTTCTCGCACGCCATCGCGTCGGAGCGACGGCCGCGACTAGGGAGCACCATGAAACGCAGAACGCTCGTCTCTTCCACCATCGCCCTCGCCGGCGCCGCCGCGCTCGCGCTGGCCGCCTCCATGCCGGCGACCGCGGCGACACCCAGCGCCGCCACGCCCGACACCAGCGGGGTGTACACCGTCCACCCGATCGTCGAGAAGGCGAAGCTGTCGGTCGCCGCACTGACCCCCGCCTTCACGCCCGCCGACTGCCTGGCGCAGACCGGAGGCGCCGTCGCCTGCCAGACGCCGCAGAGCATTCGGGCGGCGTACGACATCCCGTCGACAATCAACGGTGCGCCGGCCGGGACGGGCCAGACGATCGTCATCGTCGACGCTTTCGGGAGCCCGACGGTCGCCTCCGACCTGGCGACATTCTCGCAGTCGTTCGGGCTGCCCGCGCCGCACCTCACCGTCTACTACCCGGGCGGCAAGCCGACCTGGAACGGCCGCGGCACGCAGACCGGCTGGGCCGAGGAGACATCGCTCGACGTGCAGTGGGCCCACGCGGTCGCGCCCGGGGCGAACATCGCGCTCGTCGTGGCGGCGAACGATCACGGCGCCTCCCTCGACAACGCCGTGAAGTACGCGGTCGACAACCACCTCGGCAACGTCCTGTCGATGAGCTACGGGGAGGCGGACAACCTGATCGCCTCGCCGAACGCCAACAACGGCCAGACGACGCAGGCGCAGAAGGCGTTCGCCAAGGGAGCGGCGCAGAACATGTCGCTCTTCGCCTCCTCGGGCGACGCCGGTTCGGACAACGGCGCCGGGTACGCGAACTTCGGCTTCCCAGCCTCGGACGCGAACGTGACGGCCGTCGGCGGCACGAACCTCTGGGCCGGGAG
Organism: Leifsonia sp. AG29; assembly: GCF_009765225.1. Taxonomy (NCBI): domain Bacteria; kingdom Bacillati; phylum Actinomycetota; class Actinomycetes; order Micrococcales; family Microbacteriaceae; genus Leifsonia; species Leifsonia sp. AG29. Next base: position 443,271 of record NZ_VMSF01000001.1, read on the forward strand.
CGGGCTGGCCCAGCCGCACGACACCGTGTGGGGGGACTACGCGAACTGCCCCCTCACCTGCGCGTTCGGCGTGATCGGTGAGACGGGGGGCGCGCCCAGCCAGTTCCTCCCGAAGGGCGGCTCCGACGTCGCCTACAACGCCAGCGTCTACACGGGTGTCCTGACCTACCTCGGGTTCCTCGGCGGCGCCGACAACGGCTTCTACTACTTCGGCGGAACCTCCGCCGGGTCGCCGCAGTGGGCCGCGCTCACCGCCGACGTCATCCAGGCCGTCGGACACCCGGTCGGGAACGTCAGCGGATACGCCTCCGGGTGGGCCTCGAAGGGGTTGCTCTTCGACGTCACGCAGGGCAGCAACACGACGCCGACGTTCGGCGGCGGCTACTCGGCGGCGGCGGGCTGGGACCGGCCCACCGGCTGGGGGACGCCCGACGTGGCAGGGATCATCGCCGCGCTGAAGTGACGCGGGAGGCGGGCCGCCTCGGGCGCGCCCGCCTCCTCCCTGCCGCTTCGCCCCCGTCTGCGTCCCTCCGTCGAGTCCCCGAAGAGTGCAGGCGACACGCCGTGCGCTGCGTACTCTCGGGGGACTCGATGGTGGGGGCGCTCCGTTCCTCCGTCGAGTCCCCGAAGAGTGCAGGCGACACGCCGTGTGCTGCGTACTCTTCGGGGACTTGGTGGGCGCGAGGCACGACCGACAGGAGGCGCGGCATGGCCACCACGGCGCGGCACCGCCACCCCGGGTACCGTGGGCGCGTGCAGACCTTCCTGCCCTACCCCGACTTCGGGCGCAGCGTGCGCGTGCTCGACCGCGCGCGCCTCGGCAAGCAACGCGTGGAGGCGCTGCAGGTGCTCCGCGCGATCACGGTGCCCGGCTACGGCTGGCGCAACCACCCGGTGGCGAAAATGTGGCGCGGATACCTCCCGGCGCTGACGAAATACGCGCTCGAATCCGCCGACGCCTGGATCGAGCTCGGCCACGCCGACACGGTCCGGCCCCAGGTCCTGGCATTCGCACCCGAGGTCGTGCACGTCGCCCAGGAGGAGCTGGAGCTTCCGCCGTGGATCGGCGACCCCGAGTTCCACCGCAGCCACCAGTCCAACCTCGTGCGCAAGGACCCGGAGTTCTACGGGCCGCTGTTCCCGGGCGTTCCCGACGACCTGCCGTATGTGTGGCCGGGTGCGACGCGGGAGGCGGACGGCCCCGCCCGCTAAGCCCGGGCCGCCCGCTGAGGCCGGCCCGCCCTCAGTGCGCGACCGCAGGCTCCGGCTCGGCCGCCGCGCCCGTGTCCCCGGGCCCCGCCACGACAGCCGCCGTCGCCACCCGCCGCCGGTACAGCAGCCCGGTCAGCACCGCACCGAAGGCGAAGAACCCGGCTCCCCACCAATAGGCGGTCGCGTAGCTGTGCACCGCCGCCTCCGCGAGCACCTGCGGGCTCGGGGGAAGGTGGGAGGCGACGTAGTCGGTGGCAGCGGTGGCCGCGAGCGTGTTCAGGAGGGCCGTGCCGATCGAGCCTCCGACCTGCTGGCTCGTGTTGACCATGGCGGAGGCGACGCCCGCATACTGCCGGTCCACGCCGAGGGTCGCGGTCTGGATCGCCGCGGGCATGATCGACCCCATGCCGGTGCCGAGGATCATGAGCGGCGGCAGCAGATCGACCGCATAGTTGGCGTGGACGCCGAGGTGGGTCAGGTAGACCATTCCGCCGGCCGCGATCGTCATGCCGATCGGCACCATGACCTTCGGGCCGAACTGCGGCACGAAGATGTTCGTCGACAGCTGCGCCGCGAGCACGAGCATGACGATCATGGGGAGGAAGCCGAGGCCGGTCTGGATGGGCGTGAACCGCAACGTTGTCTGCAGGTAGTACGTCACGAACAGGAAGATGCCGAACATGCCCGCGCCCGCGATCAGAACGGCGCTGTACGACGCGCCCCGATTGCGGTGCAGCACGATGTGGAGGGGCAGCAGCGGGTGGGAGGCGCGGCGCTGCCAGAGCACGAACGCCACGAGGAGGACGCCGGCCGCGGCGAGGAAGCCCCAGCACGACGGCGAGTCCCAGCCGTCCGACTCGGCGTTCGAGAACCCGTACACCAGCGAGAACAGCGCTGCCGACACGAGGATCGTGCCCGGCACGTCGAGCTTCGGGCGCGGCCCGGTGCGCGGGACCGAGCTGACGAACACCATCGCCCCGGCGACCGCGATGAGCGCGATGACGACGTTGATGTAGAGGTTCCACCTCCAGTCGAGCTTCTCGGTGAGGAGGCCGCCGAGCAGGAGCCCGACCGCGCCTCCCGCGCCGGCGATGGCCCCGAAGATGCCGAACGCACGCGCCCGCTCCTTGGGCACCGTGAAGGTGGTGGTCAGCACCGCGAGGGCGGTCGGCGCGAGCAGCGCACCGAACGCACCCTGCAGGGCGCGCGCGCCGACGAGCATGCCGAACGTGCCCGCTGCGCCACCCAATGCCGACGCACCCGCGAAGCCGATGAGGCCGATGATGAAGGCGCGTTTGCGCCCGATGAGGTCGGAGAGGCGGCCACCGAAGAGAAGGAGGCTGCCGAAGGCGAGGGAGTAGGCGGTGACGATCCACTGGCGGTCCGCGTTCGTGAAGCCGAGGTCGGCCTGCGCGGAGGGAAGCGCGATGTTGACGACGGTCGAGTCGAGCACGACCATCAGCTGCGCCAGCGCGACCGTCACGAGCGTCCACCAGCGGCGCGACGACGGAGCGGCGGTTGCGGGCGCGGCAGCCGGGAGGGAGGGAGAGGTGGGGGACATGGACGTCAGCATATACGAAACGGAGCAGTTTCGGATCTAAATTGTTCAGGAATTCATCTAGACTGTCGGTGATGGACACGTCAGCCCCCGCACCGAAGCTCGGGCGCAAGAGGGATCACACCCGCGACCCGGAGATCCTCGCCGCTGCCCTCGACGTCCTCGCCGAAGTCGGCTACGACGGCATGACGATGGACATGGTCGCCGCGCGCGCGAAGGCCGGCAAGGCCACCGTCTACCGGCGCTGGCCATCGAAGGCCGAGCTCGTGGTCGAGGCCGTCGCCTGCCTGAAGAAGGTGGACGCCGACCCCGCCTCCCTCCCCGACACCGGCACCCTCCGCGGTGACCTCGTGGCGATGATGAAGCCCCACACGATCGACGACGCCGAGAAGAAGCTGAAGGTGATGGCCGGGCTCGTCTCGATGCTCGCGCAGAACCCCGGGCTCTCGGAGGCCGTCAATGCGGCGATCGTCGAGCCGCGCGCCGCCGTGAACCGGCTGCTGCTCCAGCGAGCGGTCGACCGCGGCGAGATCCCCGCCGACACGGACATCGACCAGCTCGCGCTCCTGGCGCCCTCGATGGCGGCCTACCGGTCGCTGGTGCTCCGCAAGCCGGTCGACCGGGAGTTCCTGCTCGGCGTGCTCGACGACATCCTGCTGCCCGCGGTCGGAATCCGCCGAGAGGTCGCGGCCCAGCCCTGAGCGGGCTAGCATCCACCCCGTGACCTCGCTGAGCGGACCATCCCCGTATTTCGCCTTCCCCGGCACAGCCCGGGAGGCGCTCTCCTTCTACCAGAGCGTGTTCGGAGGCGATGTGCGGCTGAACACGTACGCCGAGTTCGGCCGCACCGACGGCCCCGGCGACGCGGTCGCGCACGGCATGCTCGTCGGCGACGTGCCGCTCTTCGCCGCCGATGCCGCCGAGGGCGAGGCGTCTTTCAGGGCCGAGGGGCTCCTCCTCTCTCTACTCGGGGCGGACGAGCCCGCCGTGCTGCGGGCCTGGTTCGATGGGCTCTCGGCGGGCGGCACCATCGTCGATCCCCTGCAGGAGCGGCCGTGGGGCGACTGGGACGGCCAGGTGAAGGACCGTTACGGCGTCACGTGGCTGATCGGCTTCGAGGGCTCGGCGCTGTAGCGCCGGCCACCGGCCACCGGCCACCGGCCACCGCCCGGCTCGGGCGTGGCGGAGGGAGGAGACTTCGCTGGGCCGCGACCGAATCGGCGGTGAACGGAGGATGGGGTGGCCGTTGCTGGCCGAATCGTCCTCCGTTGCACATGGAAGGTGCCGTCCCTCCAAGCGTCAGCCGGCGTCGCCCAGCCCCGCCCGCGCATAGCCCACCAGCGCGTTCGCGTGACCGTGGCCCATGCCGTGCTCGGTCTTGAGCCAGCCGACGACCTCCATGTGCGTCGCGCCCGTGTCGAGCTGCGCGACGACGAGGCCGAGCCATTCCTGCACCGTGCGGCCATAGGTCTTCTCGATGCTCGGGAAGTACGAGGCCGGGCCCTGGACCTTCTGACCCGGGGCGATATCGGGCGCGATGACGGGATGCTCGGACATGCCCGAATCCTACCGACCGCGATGTCACCGGCTGCGGATAGTCTCCATCCATCGATCGCCGAGGAGGCGCTGATGCACGACACCACCTGCCACATGTCGATCTCGCTCGACGGCTTCGTCGCCGGGCCCGAGCAGAGCCTCGAGAACGGTTTGGGCCTGCGCGGCCAGGAGCTGCACCGCTGGCACATGGGCGACCCGCGCGCGACCGAGGCTGACGCGACGGCCGCCGGCTGGCTGATGCGGCCGCGCGGCGCGTACGTGATGGGGCGGAACATGTTCGGGCCGATCCGCGGCGAGTGGGACGAGCCGTGGGACGGCTGGTGGGGGCTCGAGCCGCCCTATCACGCGCCCGTTTTCGTGCTCACCCACTTCGCCCATGACCCGATCGAGATGGAGGGAGGGACCACCTTCCACTTCGTGACCGACGGCTTCGACGCTGCCTACGCGCGGGCGGTCGAGACCGCCGACGGGCGCGGCATCGACATCGCTGGCGGCGCCTCCACCGTACGTCAGGCGCTCAACGCGGGCGTCATCGACGAGCTCACGCTCGACATCGCGCCCGTGCTCCTCGGCGCCGGCGAGCGCATGTTCGACGACGTCACCGCGTTCGACTTCGAGCCGGTCGAGGTGCTCCACTCGCCGCTCTCGACCCACATCCGGTACCGGCGCACCGGCACCTGATCCCGCGCGACTACCCGCGAGCGGCTTCCGCCTCCTCGGGCGCCCGCCGCAGCACCAGGAACCGCGCACCGTACGGGCCGATCCGCAGCGGGAAGCTCGCCAGGTTGTCGACCGTTGCGAACTCGCTGTCGTCGTCCGCGTCGATGACGGTCGCGCCGAGCGGCAGCGCCTCCGACCGCACGGTCCCGTCGACCTCGGCGCCCGTCATGTTGAGCACGGTCAGCTGCACGGTCGGCAGCCCCTGGTCGTCGAGCTCGTCGAGCTCATGCACGAGCACGAGCATCCCGGGGTGCGCGACATCGGGCACGTCGATCTGGCGCCCGCTCGCGATGCCGTACCGCGAGCGCAGCTCCAGCAGCCGTCGCAGCCGGCTGGCGAACGATTCCGGGTCGCGCAGCTGATCGGGCAGGATCCCGTACAGCGAGCGTGCCCGCGGCATACCCGACGCCGACCGCTCCGCGTCGGGGGCCACCCCGAGCAGATCGTGGGCGCCGCGCTCCACCCACCGGGTGTCGCCGTCGGCGATCAGGTCCGCGACCTCGTCGCGCGGGAGCGTCAGGGCCCCGAGCAGGTCCCATCCCGAGAGCGCGAACACTCCCGGCTGCCACGCGTTGAACGCCGCGAGCAGGAGGTGCGCGTCCCGGATCGCGGGCACGTCCTCCGCGGTGATCGAGTCGAGCGTCGTGTGCCCCTGGGTCGCCGCGATGAGGGAGGCGGTGGTGCAGGCAATCCCATTGGTCGTGAACACGAGGTTGTAGTCAGCCGCGTCGCCGGTGAGCGCAGCGGTCAGGTCGCCGCGGATGATCTCGGCGAGCTCGCCCCCGGTCACCTCCTGGTAGCGGAACGGGTAGAGATCGTCCTTGTGGAGGGTCGCCCAGTGCACGAGCTCGTAGGTGAGCTCGTCGTGGTTCTGCATGCCGTGCACCAGGCTCACCGGCTCGACGCCGGTCTCGAGGGAGGTGCGCAGCGTCAGCCGCAGGAACTCGGTGTCGCCGGTTGCGAGGGCGTGGTGGTAGGCGGGGCGGTTGATGAAGTCGTACGACAGGTCGGCGCCGACGGCTCCGGTGTCGCGGATGTCCTCCACCGTGAGGTTGAGCTCCTGGAACGTGAAGCCGCCCACCTTGCGCACCATGCCCGCGATGACGTGGTTCGCGGCGTGCGACAGCGGGTGGCCCTCCGACCAGGCGGGCATTCCCTCCACGCTCTTCTCCACGCCGAGGAAACCGTTCGCGTCGAGCCGCAGCGCACTCGTGCCGAGGTCGCCTAGCGAGTGCAGTGCGTCGCCGATCACGAGCCGCATGCCCGAGAAGGTCGGGTCGAGCCAGTTGACCGAGGGCTGTCCCTCCTTGAAGTAGTGGAGGTACACCCAGCGGCGCGTGACGCCGTCGACGCCGAGCACCGGCGCGGTGACGCTCCAGTTGGTCTCCTTCACGCCGGGCGAGTAGAAGATGACGCGCTGGAGCTCCCCGATGATGTAGCCGCGGTCGGCGAGCGAGGCCTCGGTGGCGGGGTCGAGGTTCACCGAGTCACGCCCCTCGGGCACGTCCGGCAGGAGGTGCCACTCCTCCGGCGGGATCTCGACCATGTGGTAGATGCCGGGGTAGTCCTTGTACGCCATCTCGGCGAGGCGGAAGTCCGCCCCCTTGCCGGTGTGGCCGGGGACGATGTCGTCGATGACGCTGCCGCCGTGCTCCTCGGCCACGTCGGTCAGGCGCCGGAAGGTCTCCTCGTCGCCGAACGCGGGGTCGATCTGCGTGCCGATTCGGTCGAAGTGGCCGTCGCCGCTGGGGGTCTGCTGCCAGCCGCGGATGCCGCCGGCCCGCTTGACCGGGCCCGTGTGGAGGCCGTTGATGCCGATCTGCTCGAAGACCGTCCACAGCTCGGGGTCGGCGAGGGAGGTGAGAAACGACTCGTTCGGACGCGTGATCAGCGAGATCGGGTAGGCGGTGAACCACACGTCCGAGATCGAGACGGCGCGGCGAGCGTCGGGACGCGCGTACGGGTGGCGCCACATGCTCGGCGAGCCCGAGAGCTGACGGCTCAGCACGTCGGCGTCCTTCAGCATCGACTGGCGGACCAGCCATTCGATGTAGGCGGGGTTCTGCCCGTTCGCGGCGCGAGGGTCGGCGAAGCTGCGACGCAGCGTGCCGCTGCGCAGGTTCGCGCGCGGGCGCAGGCGCCTGGGCCGCGCCGGGTACAGCTGCTCGTCGTAGGTGATCTCCGTCGCCTCCGGCTCCACCGGAGTCTCCGGCTCGACCGGGGCCTCCGGCTCGACCGGGGCCTCCGGCTCGGCAATGCTGGCCGTCTCGACCGGCTCGTCCTCCACGTGTTCTCCTTCCGCCGCTGTGAACGGTAGTCCCGTGCGGGCCGATCCGGTGCATCCTGCGCCGACTCCGGCGTACCGTTCAGCCAGGAAGGAGTCTCGCATGCCGACGTCTGCCGCACAGACGGTCGAGGTCGACGGCCGTCGCCTCCGGGTCAGCAACCTCGACAAGGTGCTCTACCCCGAGACCGGCACCACGAAGGCCGACGTCATCGCCTACTACCTGGCCATCGCACCGGCCCTCATCCCGTACGCCGCGAACCGCGCCCTCACGCGCAAGCGCTGGCCGAACGGCGTCGGCACCGAAGAGGAGCCGCTGCCCGCCTTCTTCGAGAAGGACCTCGGCAACGGCGTGCCCGATTGGGTGCAGCGGCGGACCATCGAGCACTCGTCCGGGCCGAAGCAGTACCCGCTGGTCGAGGACCGAGCGACGCTGGCATGGCTGGCCCAGGCGGCGGCGCTCGAGCTGCACGTGCCGCAGTGGCAGTTCGCCCGGTCGGGAGGCGCGCGCAACCCGGACCGCATGGTGCTCGACTTCGACCCGGGACCCGGCGTGGATCTGCCGACGACGGCGGGTGTCGCGCTGCTCGCGAAGGACATCCTGGAGGGAATGGGCCTGACGCCCTTCCCGGTCACCTCGGGCTCGAAGGGCATCCACGTGTACGCGGCGCTCGACGGGTCGCTCACCAGCGACCAGGTGTCGGCGGTCGCGCACGAGCTCGCCCGCGCTCTGGAGGCGGACAACCCGGACCTGATCGTGTCGGACATGAAGAAGTCCCTCCGCGAGGGCCGGGTGCTCATCGACTGGTCGCAGAACAACGGCAAGAAGACCACGATCGCGCCGTATTCGCTGCGTGGGAGGCCCCATCCGACCGTTGCCGCGCCGCGCACCTGGGAGGAGCTGCGCGAGCCCGGCCTCGCGCACCTCCTGTACTCGGAGGTGCTCGAGCGGTACGAGAGCATCGGCGACCCGCTCGCGCCCCTCCTGCGCTCGCGCGACGCCGGCCTCGAGCCGACGCCCGAGCACATGGCGAGGTTCGTCTCGACGCCGGAGGCGCAGGACCGGCTCGCGAAGTACCGCTCGATGCGCGATGCGGCGAAGACGCCGGAGCCCGTCCCCGACGACCTCGGACTCCCTGGATCCGGGCGCTCGTTCGTCATTCAGGAGCACCACGCCCGGCGCCTCCACTACGACTTCCGGCTCGAGCACGACGGAGTGCTGGTCTCGTGGGCGATTCCGAAGGGCCCGCCGACCGACCCCAAGGTGAATCACCTCGCGGTGCCGACGGAGGACCACCCGCTCGAGTACGGCACGTTCGAGGGCGAGATCCCGAAGGGCGAGTACGGCGGCGGCCTCGTCAAGATCTGGGACGCCGGCGAGTACGACGTCGAGAAGTGGAGGGACGGCAAAGAGGTCATCGCGGTCCTGCACGGGCGCCCGGACGGCGGGCTCGGCGGCGAGCCGCGGAGGTTCGCGCTGATCCACACGGGTCAGGCGGGAGACGAGAAGAACTGGATGATCCACCTCATGGTGGACAAGGCGCACGCGGCGGCGACGGCGGCGCAGCCCGAGCCGGCCCCGATGGGCGTGATGCTTACGAAGAGCGCCACCCGCCTCCCCGGCGCGGGCGCCCTGCCGGGAGGGACCCGCTACGAGCCGAGGTGGGACGGCGTCCGCATGGTCGTCACCGCCGCAGAAGACGGTGCCGTGCAGTTGTGGTCGGCGCAGCAGGAGGCGCTGACCGCCTCCTTCCCCGAACTCGTCGAGGCCGCGGACGGCCAGGTCCCGCCCGGCTGCTCTGTCGACGGCGTGGCCGTCCGCTGGGCCGGTGAGCGCCTCGACCCAGACTCGCTCGAGCGGCGGTTGACGGCCCCGGCGAAGACCGTCCGCCGCCTCGCCGACGAGGAACCCGCGAACTACGTCGCTTTCGACCTCCTCACGGTGGCCGGCACGGACCTCCGTGACCGGCCCTACTCGGTGCGCCGACAACTGCTCGAGGAGCTCGCGAAGGGCTGGACGCCTCCACTCTCGCTCTCGCCGTCCACCGACGACCCTGAGGTTGCGAAGGGCTGGAGGCGCGATCTGGCCCCGGCCGGCATCGACGGCGTCGTCGCGAAGGGCGCCGACCAGGCGTACGAGGCTGGTCGGCGGGAGTGGGTCGAAGTCCGAAGTCAGACCGGCGGGCGCACCGGGTGATGCCGCCCGCGCGACGCAGAAACCCGGCTCAGCCGACCGCGTCGAGCGACAGCAGGACGAGACCCTGCGGGAACAGCACGGGCGGCCGCAGACCCGCCGTGGCGAGGGCCAGCCCGCTGAGCTCCAGCGGCTCGTGCTCCCACGGCAGTGGCGACTGCCCGGGCCGGTCCTGCCGGTTCTCCGGCGCGAGAACCGAAACGGCGTAGACCCGTTCCGGGTCGAGCCCCGGGATGCGGACCGGCGCGACCGGGTGGCTCGCGCTCGAGGTGACCTGCGTGATCGTGACGAGGGCGCGCGCTCCGTCCGGCGCGACCACGCCCCGCACGTCGAGGGCCGGGTCGGCGACGTCGGAGTGGAGGGGGCGACCGGCGGCGATGAGCTCCCGCACCTCCTTGTACCGCTCGACCCAGGCGGCGATGCGGTCGAGAGCCGGCCGGTCGAGCCGGGTGAGGTCCCACTCGATGCCGAAGTGGCCGAACAGGGCGACGCCCGCGCTCAGCTCGAGCGACACCGTGCGGCCGGTCGAGTGGACGACCGGGCTCGTGAGGTGCGCGCCCATCAGCTCAGGAGGCACGACCAGGCCCGTGTATTTCTGGATGGTCAGTCGCTCGAGCGGGTCGAGGCAGTCGCTCGTCCAGATGCGGTCGGTGTGCTCCAGGATGCCGAGGTCGACGCGCGCGCCTCCCGAAGCGCAGGTCTCGATCTCGAGTCCGGGGTGCCGTTCCTTGAGGGAGGCGAGCAGCCGGTAGAGCGCGAGGACGCCGTCGTGCACACGGGCGCGGCCGCCGGGTCCGTCGCCAGGCTCCGTCACATCGCGGTTGTGGTCCCACTTGAGGTAGGCGATGTCGTACTCCTGGAGGAGCGCCTCCAGTCGCTGCTCGATGTACGCGTAGGCGTCGGGATTGGCGAGGTCGAGCACGTACTGCTGTCTGCCCGCGACGGGGAGGTCGTTCCGTCCGCGCAGGAGCCAGTCGGGGTGCTCGCGGGCGAGGTCGCTGTCGAGGTTCACCATCTCGGGCTCGACCCAGAGGCCGAACTCCATGCCCAGCTCGTGCACCCGGTCGACGATCGGGTGCAGGCCGTCGGGCCACACGGTGGTGTCGACGAACCAGTCGCCGAGTCCGGCGGTGTCGCCGCGGCGGCCCGAGAACCAGCCGTCGTCGAGCACGTAGCGCTCGACGCCGACGGAGGCGCCGGCCTCGGCGAGCTCGATGAGTCGGCTCAGGTCGTGGTCGAAGTAGACGGCCTCCCAGGTGTTCAGCGTCACAGGGCGGGGTCGCGACGGGTGACCGGGTCGGCTCCGGAGCTCCCGGTGGAACCGTCCCGACAGCTCGTCGAGCCCGTCGCCCCACGAGCCGATGACCCAGGGCGTCGTGTAGGCGCCTCCCGCCGCCAGCGTGCCCTCACCGGGGAGGAGGAGCTCGCCGCCCGCGAGGAACGAGTCGCCGGTCGTCGTCCGCTCGGCGAGGACCCGGTGGTTGCCGCTCCAGGCCACGTGGATCGCGTGCACCAGTCCGCGCTCGAAGCCGAAGGCGCGGACGCCGGCGGCGAGCAGGAGAGTCGAGTCGGCACCCGGGCGGCCGCGGCGGCTCTCCCGGAGGTGCGTGCCGTAGGTGAAGTCGCGGCGCTGCGGGAACCGCTCGCGGAGGTGGTGCCCGGTGGTGTCGAGGATCTCGGCCGTGTCGGTCGGCACCGGGAACGCGAGGAGGAGGTCGTCGAGCACGAACGGCGTCTCGGCGGTGTTGTGAAGCGTGGCGCGCTGCTTCAGGAGGCCCGCGTCGGTGACCTCGAGCTCCACGGTGACCGAGATCCCCGCCTCCGTGTCGGCTCCGTTCACGGTGACCGAGCTGCCACGCGCCTCCATTGCCGTCGTCGAGAAGAGCAGGTCGAAACCGCGGCCGTCCGGGCGGTGCCCGGCGATGCCGGGGGTGGCGCTCCACCCGGTCGCGTCCGTCGCGAGCAGAGAGAGCTGAGGAGTGCGGTCGAGACCGCCCGACACGCGCTGCGGACGCGCGGCCAGCGCGACAGCGGCAGCGTCCGCGGCGGCGAGTTCGGCACCCCAATAGACGATCCCCGGCAGCCCGGTGTCGCGCGCCTCGAGGATGAGGCTCGTGCCGCCGTTGCGGAGGTGGACGGTGTCGGGCGCGGGGGCCGTGCCGGCGTGCTGATCGCTTCGTCGCATTGAATACTTTTAGCTTGAAAGAAATAGGATTGTCAAGAACGGGCGCCCCGCGCGCCAGGCGCGGGCGGGCGCCGTGCCAGGATGATGCCCGATCGAGAGGAGGCGCCATGAAGCCGCAAGAGCTCCGCGCCGAGCTCGCCCGCGCCGTCCTTATGCACGGGCCGATCTCGCGGACCGAGCTCGCAGACCGCCTCCAGCTGTCGCAGCCCTCCCTGACCCGCTTGAGCAAGCCCTACCTCGACGCGGGCCTGTTCATCGAGCTCGACGCCCAGCCGGACGGGAGCGTCGGCCGGCCCACCCGACCGCTCGACATCCGGCGCGACGCCGCCCGCATCGTCGGCGTCAAGCTGACCGGCGAGGCCGCGATCGGCGTGCTCACCGACCTGCGCGCCGACGTGCTGTCGGTTCAGGAGCGCCCCCTCCCGTCGCACGAGGTGGCCGAAGTCGTCGCCGAAGTCGCCGCGCTCGTGTCGGCGCTCGCCGCCGGAGGGGAGCGCCCGGCGGGCCTCGGCGTCACCGTGGGCGGTCGCGTCGCGCGTGACCGGCTGGTGACCCGCGCACCCTTCCTGGGCTGGAGGGACGTCGAGCTGGCCGATCTCCTCGAAGAGGCCACGGGCATTCCGACGGTCGTCGAGAACGACGTGGTCGGTCTCACCGAAGCGGAGCACTGGTTCGGCCTCGCAAGGGGTCTCGCCGACTTCTCGCTCATCACGATCGGCGTCGGCGTCGGCTACGGTCTCGTCGTGCACGACCGCGTGGTCTCGACCCCCGACACGGGCCTCGGGCTCGGCGGCCACATCCCGCTCGATCCCGCTGGGCCACGGTGTTTCGAGGGTCATCCTGGGTGCACCACGGCGATGCTGAGCATCCCCAGCATCGAGGCGCAGGCTGCGGCCGCTCTCGGCCGCAGCACTCCCTACGAGGAGGTGCTCGAACTGGCCCACGATGACGGGTCGCCGGTCGCCCCTATCGTCCACCGCGCGGCGTGGGCGCTCGGCCGGCTCATGGGGCTGAGCGCGAACCTGACGATGCAGCCGGTCATCGTGCTCTCGGGCGATGGCATCGCCCTGTGGGAGCACGAGAGCGAGCGGGTGCTCGCCTCCCTCCGCGCCGATCGCGACCCCGAGGCGCTTCCGGTGGAGGTGCGGGTCGACACCTCCGGCTTCGAGGCGTGGTCGCGGGGTGCGGCCGCGCTCGCCATCCAGTCGTACCTCGGTGCCCGGAGCACGGGCGCGATGCTTCACACGGCGTAACCCGGCCTGGCCGGCCCGACCCACGGCCCCTATTCTTCCTCGCACCCGGTCGTGAGCCGGGTCCGGAGAGATGGGGGTCACGATGTCCGACCACGAGAGCGAGCACGGCCCGGCGCCGATCGTCGTCGGAGTCGTCAGCCTCCTGCTCGCCGCGGCGGCCGTGGCGAGCCTCTTGACGGCCTCGGCTGCGACGCCCGGCGTGACGGCCACGGCCGCACTGCTGCTCCTCGGAGCCGGCTACGGCGTCGCGGTGTCCGTCGTCTCGCTGGTGCGCCGGGGCCGGTCAGCGTCGGACGCGGTAAGCGAGGAGAGCGCGGCGGAGTAGCGGTCGCGGGCGACGGCCACGAGCTCCCACTCCGGTTCGCGCCCCGCGCGGAGGAGCGGCTCCGTGACGAGGTCCGCCCCCGACTTGTGCACCAGATCCTGGAAGTAGCCCGGCGCGAGCAGGTAGCTCGCGGCGACGACACGCGCGCCGCCCGACGACGAGGCGCTCCGGGCGACCGCCGTGGGGAGGTTCGGCTCGGCGGCGCTCAGGAAGCCGACCGTCACGGACCGCCCGGCCGTCTGGCACAACAGCAGCCCCGCCTCCCGCCCGTCGTCCACGCCGTCCGCGTCGCTCGACCCGGCGACGGCCAGCACGATGCTGTCCGCGGGAGTCGCGCCCGCCTCCAGGATCCGCCGCCGGAGGAGGGCGCCGAGCCGGACGTCGGGCCCGAGCGCACCCGCGACGACGACGCGGTCGCCGAAGGGCGCGACGGCTTCCGGGATGTCGTGCCCGAGGTGATACCCGCGGCTGAGCAGGAGCGGCAGGACGATGACGGAGGCGTCCGCCGGCAGGGCGCCCAGCGCCTCCGCCAGGTCGGGCTGCTGCACGTCGACGAACGCGTGCGCCGCCAGGTCGGCGCCGATCTGCCCGTGGACGGCGGCCGCGAAGTCGGCGACGGCGCGCTGGCCCACGGGGTCGGACGTCCCGTGCGAGACGGTCAGGAGCGCGATCATGGCCCCAGGATGCCGCATCGGGCGCGCCCGGTTTCCACATTGCGTCCATTTATTACCGGCCGCCTTCCGTCGCGCACTGCGTTCGTCCTAGGTTCGCTTCCCGATCCGCCTCGCCGCGGACGACCCGCCTCCGGGCGGAGGAAGGACCACCCGTGACGATCTCCGAGCAGGACCGGCCGGCAGCCCCGGCCCGCCCCCGCCGCACCGATGCGCGCCCCAACGGCCAGTGGGCCGTCGACGGCCGCGCGCCGCTCAACGCCAACGAGGCGTGGAAGCAGGAGGACGGCGGCCTCGCCGTCCGCGAGCGGATCGAGAACGTCTACGCGGCGGGCGGGTTCGCCTCCATCAACCCCACCGACCTGCACGGCCGGTTCCGCTGGTGGGGCCTCTACACGCAGCGGAAGCCCGGGATCGACGGCGGCAAGACGGCAACGCTCGAGCCGCACGAGCTCGAGGACGAGTACTTCATGCTCCGCGTCCGCATCGACGGCGGCCAGCTGACGACCGAGCAGCTGCGGGTCATCGCCGGCATCTCGACCGAGTTCGGGCGCGACACGGCCGACCTGACCGACCGGCAGAACATCCAGCTGCACTGGATCCGCGTCGAGGACGTGCCCGAGATCTGGCGCCGGCTGGAGGCGGTCGGGCTCAGCACGACCGAGGCCTGCGGCGACGTGCCGCGCGTCATCCTCGGCTCGCCCGTCGCGGGGATCGCGGCCGACGAGCTGATCGACCCGACCCCGCTCATCGACGAGATCGCCGACCGCTTCCTCGGCGACCCCGAGCTCGCGAACCTCCCGCGCAAGTTCAAGACCGCCATCAGCGGGCACCCCAGCCAGGACGTCGCCCACGAGATCAACGACGTCTCGTTCGTCGTCGTGGAGCATCCCGAGCTGGGCGTCGGGTTCGACCTCTGGGTCGGCGGCGGCCTCTCGACGGCGCCGCGCCTGGCCGAGCGCCTCGGCGCCTTCGTGCCCGCCGAGCGGGTGCCCGAGGTGTGGCACGGCGTGGTGCAGATCTTCCGCGACTACGGCTACCGGCGCCTCCGCAACAAGGCGCGCCTCAAGTTCCTGCTCGCCGACTGGGGCACCGCGAAGTTCCGGGAGGTGCTCGAGACCGAGTACCTCGACGCCCCGCTCCCCGATGGGCCCGCTCCCGCGGCACCCAAGACCGTGGGAGACCACGTGGGCGTCCACCGCCAGAAGGACGGCCGCTACTTCATCGGCGTCACGCCGTTCGTCGGCCGTGTCTCGGGGAGCACCCTCGCCGCGCTCGCCGACCTGCTCGAGCGCCACGGCTCCTCCCGGCTGCGCACCACGCCGCACCAGAAGATCCTCGCGCTCGACATCCCGGAGGAGGAGGTCGAGCAGGTCGTCGCCGAGCTCGACGCCCTCGGGCTGTCGGCGCGGCCGAGCGTGTTCCGCCGCGGCACCATCGCCTGCACCGGCATCGAATTCTGCAAGCTCGCGATCGTCGAGACGAAGGTGACCGCGACGACGGCTGTCCGGGAGCTGGAGAAGCGACTGGAGGGACTGGACCTGCCGGCTCCGCTGAGCCTCCACGTCAACGGCTGCCCGAACTCGTGCGCCCGGATCCAGACGGCCGACATCGGGCTGAAGGGCCAGCTCCTCCCGGACGGGAACGGCGGCCAGGTGCCAGGGTTCCAGGTCCACCTCGGCGGCGGCCTCGCCTCCCGCAACCGCGACGAGGCGGGACTCGGCCGCACCGTCCGCGGCCTCAAGGTCTCCGCCGACGGCATCGCCGACTACGTCGAGCGCATCGTGACCCGCTATCTCGCCGACAAGGCGGAGGACGAGACCTTCGCCCAGTGGGCGCACCGAGCAGATGAGGAGGCGCTGGCATGACCGCCACGAACCTGGGCAGCACGACCGTCCGCCCCGACGGGCTGCGCCCGGCCGACGAGCTGCGCGACATCGCCCGCCGCGGCGCGCGCGAGCTCGAGAGGGCGACCGCGGAGGAGATCGTCGCCTGGGTCGCCGATGAGTTCGCGGTCGAGCGGACAGCGGTGGCGTGCTCGATGGCCGACGCGGTCCTCCCGCACCTGGTCTCCACGGCCTTGCCGGGCGTCGACGTGCTCTTCCTCGACACCGGTTACCACTTCGTAGAGACGTACGCGACGCGCGACGAGGTCGCCCGTTCCCTCGACGTGACGGTCGTCGACGTGCTGCCCCGGCAGACCGTCGCCGAACAGGATGCCGAGTTCGGCGCGGAGCTCTTCGCGCGCGACCCCAACCTCTGCTGCGCCCGTCGCAAGGTCGAGCCGTTGCAGCGCGCGCTCGCGGGCTACGAGCTGTGGTTCACAGGCGTTCGCCGGGAGGAGGCGCCCACGCGCGCCGAGACTCCCGTCATCGCCTGGGACGAGAAGAACGGCCTCGTGAAGGTCAACCCGCTCGCCGCCTGGACGTTCGACGAGTTGCTCGACTACGCGACCGCCAAGGCCGTCCCCCTGAACCTCCTCCTGTCGAACGGGTACCCCTCGATCGGCTGCGAGCCGTGCACGAAGCCGGTCGCGCCGGGCGAGGACCCGCGATCCGGCCGGTGGGCCGGGCTCGCCAAGACGGAATGCGGGCTCCACCTGTGAGCGCCGCGACGACCGGGACACTGACCCTGATCGATCAGCTCGAGAGCGAGTCGATCCACATCATCCGCGAGGTGGTCGCCGAGTTCGAGCGGCCGGTCCTCCTCTTCTCCGGCGGCAAGGACTCCGTCGTCGTGCTCCACCTCGCCGCGAAGGCGTTCTGGCCGGCGCGCATCCCGTTCTCGCTCCTCCACGTCGACACGGGCCATAACTTCCCGGAGGTGCTCGCCTTCCGCGACGCGACCGCCGAGCGTTTCGGCATCCCGCTCGCGGTCGCCAGCGTTCAGGACTACATCGACGACGGGCGTCTGACCGAGCGTGCGGACGGCACTCGCAACCCGTTGCAGACCGTCCCGCTCCTCGACGCGATCGAAGCGGGTCGTCACGACGCGGTCTTCGGCGGCGCGCGCCGCGACGAGGACAAGGCCCGCGCGAAGGAACGCATCCTCTCCCTGCGCGACGGCTTCGGACAGTGGGACCCGCGCAACCAGCGCCCCGAGCTGTGGAGCCTCTACAACGGGAGGCACACCCCGGGCCAGCACGTCCGCGCCTTCCCGATCAGCAACTGGACCGAACTCGACGTCTGGCGCTACATCGAGCGCGAGGGCATCGAGCTGCCGCCGCTGTACTACGCCCACGAGCGCGACGTCTATGCCCGCGATGGTATGTGGCGCGCCGTGACCCCGGTCTCGCTGCCCGACGAGGCCGAGACCGTCGAGCGGCGGCTCGTGCGCTACCGCACCGTCGGCGACATGAGCTGCACCGGCGCGGTCGAGTCGGACGCTGTCGACGTCGCCGCCGTGGTGCGCGAGGTCGCCGCCTCCACCCTCAGCGAACGCGGCGCAACCCGTGCCGACGACCGCATCTCGGAGGCCGCCATGGAAGACCGGAAACGACAGGGATACTTCTGATGACACTCCAGCTCGACGACGTCCTGCGTCCGTCCGCCCCCGCCGCGACGCGCGGAACGCTCTTCCGGTTCGCCACGGCCGGCTCCGTCGACGATGGCAAGTCGACGCTGGTCGGCCGGCTGCTGCACGACTCGAAGGCGATCCTCGCCGACCACCTCGCCGCCGTGGAGCGCACCTCCCGTGAGCGCGGCTTCGGCGGTGAGCGCGGCGGTCTCGACCTGGCGCTCCTGACCGACGGGCTCCGTGCGGAGCGCGAGCAGGGCATCACGATCGATGTCGCGTACCGCTACTTCGCCACCGATGCCCGGTCGTTCATCCTCGCCGACTGCCCGGGCCACGTGCAGTACACGCGCAACATGGTCACGGGCGCGACCACCGCCGACGCAGTCGTGCTGCTCGTCGACGCCCGCAACGGCGTCCTGGAGCAGACCCGGCGTCACCTCGCGGTGATCAGCCTGCTCCGGGTGCCGCACGTCATCGTCGCGATCAACAAGGTCGACCTCATCGGCTTCGACGAGGCCCGGGTGAGCCAGGTCGCGGCGGAGCTGGCCGAGGTGGCCCTCGGTCTCGGCATCGGCGACCTGCACGTCATCCCGGTCTGCGCCGTAGACGGCGACAACGTGGCTGCGCGGTCCGAGCGCACGCCCTGGTACACCGGGCCGGCTCTTCTGGAACTGCTCGAGTCCCTCCCGACCGGCGATCAGGCCGAAGCCGTCACGGAGGAGCTGCGCCTCCCCGTCCAGCTGGTCCTCCGGCCGCAGGGCGCCCTGGCACCCGGCCTCGACGCCGACGAGTATCGCGACTACCGCTCGGCCGCGGGCCGTATCGCCTCCGGCACGATCGCCGTCGGCGACCGCGTGAGCGTCCACCCGGGAGGCGCGACCAGCGTCGTGACGCGCATCGACGTCGCGGGCCGGAGCGTCGCCTCGGCGGTCGCGCCCCAGTCCGTGGCGGTGAGCCTCGCTGACGGCCTCGACCTGGCCCGCGGCGCCCTCATCGGCGCGCCGGGGACCCTCCCGGAGCCGCGCTCCGCGATCACCGCCGAGGTCTTCTGGCTCGACGCTGCGGGCATCGCCGTGGGCGCACGCCTTCTGCTCAAGTGGGGGACCGCGACCGTCCAGGCGCGCCTGACCGGCATCGCCGGCCGGCGCGACCTCACCACGCTGGAGGTGGTGCCCGCCGACGCCCTCGAGGTGAACGACATCGGCCACGTCTCCCTCCAGCTCGCCGAGGCCCTCCCGGTCGAGCCGTACGCCGTCAACCGGCAGACCGGCGCGTTCCTCCTCATCGACCCCCAGTCCGGCGCGACCCTCGCGGCCGGGATCGTCTCCGTCTGAAAGGCCCGTCCGTGACCTCTCTGCACCCTCCCTCCCGCCGTTCCCTCCGCGCAGCCGCCGCGCTGCTCGTCGCCGCCTCGCTCGGGGCCCTGACCGGCTGCGCCGGAGCGTCGGCCGCGTCCAGCACCGCGTCCGGCACCGCGACCTCCACCCTGGCAGCCACGATCCGCGTCGGCTACTTCGACAACGTGACGCACGCTCCTGCGCTGGTCGGCCTGCGCGACGGCCTGCTCGAGAAGGCGCTCGGCCGCACCGAGCTCAAGACCTCTCAGTTCAACGCCGGCCCGGCCGAGATCGAGGCCCTCAGCGCGGGCGCCATCGACGCGGCCTACATCGGCCCGAGCCCCGCCATCAACTCCTACCTGAAGAGCGCGGGCCAGTCGCTGAAGATCGTCTCGGGCGTCGCCACCGGCGGCGCCGCGCTCGTGGTGAAGCCGAGCATCACCTCGGTCGCCCAGCTCAAGGGCACCACGATCGCGACGCCGCAGCTCGGCAACACGCAGGACGTCGCCTTCCGCTACTGGCTGACGCAGAAGGGCCTCCACACCTCCCTGACCGGAGGCGGGGACCTCACGATCGCTCCGACCGACAACGCCCAGGCGCTGACGCTGTTCCAGGCCGGCAAGCTGGACGGCGCCTGGGTGCCGGAGCCGTGGGTCTCCCGCTTCGTCCTCGACGGCAAGGCCTCCGTGCTCGTCGACGAGGCCAAGCTGTGGCCCGGCGGTCGCTTCCCGACCACGGTGCTCGCCGTCTCCAGCAGCTTCCTCAAGGCGCACCCCGAGACGGTCAAGGCGCTCGTGAAGGGCAACGCCGATGCCATCGCCGCGCTGCAGAAGCCCTCGGCCGCCGCCTCCATCAACGCCCAGCTCAAGGCCGACACCGGCAAGGCGCTGCCCGACGCCGTGGTCGCCCGCTCGCTCGAGCACGTCTCGTTCTCGGTCGACCCCGACGCCTCCGCCTTCCCGGCGCTGCTCAGCCACGCAAGCGCGGTCGGCCTCGGCACGAAGGGCTCGCTGAAGGGACTCTTCGACCTGTCCGCGCTCAACGCGCTCCGGAAGGCGGCGGCCAAGCCGGCCGTCTCCGCGGGCGGACTCGGGTGAGCCCGGTGGGCGGGACCAGCAGGCCGGCCGTGACGCTGGAGGCGGTGAGCAAGCGCTTCGGCGCCGACGCGCCCCTCGTGCTCGACGGCATCGACCTCCAGATCGCCGACGGGGAGTTCGTCTGCCTGCTCGGCGCGTCCGGGTGCGGTAAGTCCACGGCGCTGAACCTCATCGCCGGCCTCGAGGAGCCCACGGCCGGACGGATCGACGTCCCGAGCGGGCCGGTCGCGATGATGTTCCAGGACGCCGCATTGCTGCCCTGGCTCACCGCCCGCCGCAACGTCGACCTCGCCCTCGAGCTGGGCGGCGAGCCGCGCGACGCCCGGCGCGCCCGCGTCGACGAGCTCCTCGCGCTCGTCTCGCTGTCGCACGCCGCCGACCGCCGCCCGCACGAGCTCTCCGGCGGGATGCGGCAGCGGGTGGCGCTCGCCCGCGCTCTCGCCCAGGACAGGCACGTCCTTCTCATGGACGAGCCCTTCGCCGCGGTCGACGCCATCACGCGCGACCTGCTCCACGTCGAGCTCGAGCGGATCTGGCGGCAGACCGGGAGGACGATCGTGTTCGTCACCCACAACGTCCGCGAGGCGCTGCGCCTCGGCCAGCGGATCGTGCTGCTCACCTCCCGGCCCGGCCGCGTCGCCGCCGAATGGGCCGTGCCCGCCGACGTGCGCGCCGGGCAGGACCCCGTCGAGATCGCGCGGCTCGACGACGAGATCACCCATCGACTCCGAGAGGAGCTGGTCCGCAATGCCGCCTGAAGCCGCCGTCACCGCGCCGCCTTACGTCGCGCCCGACCTGCACGCCCTGGAGGCGGGGCTCGACTCGCTGCAGACCGCCGGCCCGGCGTCGCCCCGCCGCGGCCGCCGCCTCCTCAGAGCAGCCGTGCCGACGACGCTGTTCGTGCTCGTCGCGATCGCAGTGTGGCAGCTCTGGGTCTCGATCGCCCACCCGCGACCGGATCTCTTCCCGGGGCCGGCCGACGTCGTGGGTGCACTCGGCGCCGCTGCGACGTCCGGCCGCCTCGCGGAGGCGATCGGAACGAGCCTCGGCCGCGGCGGGTTCGGCTTCGCCCTGGCCGTCGTGATCGCGACCCCGCTCGGCCTCCTGCTCGCCGAGGTGCGGTGGCTGCGCCGTGCGGTCGGCCCGATCCTCTCGGGCCTCCAGGTGCTGCCGTCCGTCGCCTGGGTGCCCGCGGCGATCCTCTGGTTCGGGCTCACCGACGCCGCCGTGTACTTCGTCGTGCTGCTCGGGGCCGTTCCGTCGATCGTCAACGGGCTGCTCACCGGCATCGACCACGTGCCGCCGCAGCTGCGTCGCGTCGGGGTCGTGCTCGGCGCCTCCCGTCGGCAGCTGCAGACCCGCGTGCTGTTCCCCGCCGCGCTGCCCGGCTACGTCGCGGGCCTCCGTCAGGGCTGGGCGTTCGCGTGGCGCTCCCTCATGGCGGCCGAGATCATCGCCGGCTCGCTCGGCTTCGGTCTCGGGTCGATGCTCGAGCAGAGCCGGGAGCTCGCCGATCTGCCCAGCGTGCTCGCGACGATCCTCACCATCCTCGTCGTCGGCATCGTGATCGAGCTAGCCGTTTTCGCGCCGGTCGAGCGCAGCCTCCTGCGGCGCCGCGGCCTCATGGGGACGACCCGATGAGCGCGCGCGAGAACGGGTCCGTCGGGTCCGTCGCCCTGATCGGCGGCGGTCCGGGCCACCCCGACCTCATCACGGTCCGCGGTCGCCAGCTGCTCACCGCCGCCGACGTGGTCGTCGCCGACCGGCTGGGGCCTCGCGCCCTGCTCGACGACCTCGGTCCCGATGTCGAGATCATCGACGTCGGCAAGCAGCCCGGCCACCACCCCGTGCCGCAGTCGCGGATCAACGAGATACTCGTCGAGCACGCCCTCGCGGGCAAGCGCGTCGCCCGGCTGAAGGGCGGCGACCCGTTCGTCTTCGGGCGCGGCGGGGAGGAGGCGGAGCACTGCCGTGCCGCCGGCGTCCCGGTGGAGGTGGTGCCCGGGGTGACGAGCGCCATCTCCGTCCCCGCCGTGGCCGGCATCCCGCTGACCCACCGCGGCGTGGCCGCCGGCTTCACGGTGCTCTCCGCCCACACCGATATCGACGAGGTGCCGGGCGGCCCCGAGCACACGGTCGTCCTCCTCATGGGCGTCTCCGGACTCGCGGCGACGGCCGCCACCCTCGCATCGGGCCGCCGCGGCACCGACTGCCCCGTGGCGATCGTCGAGGACGGCTACGGCGACGGCCAGCGCATCACTGTGGGAACCCTCGGCACCATCGCAGCTGACGCGGCGCTTCGCGGCGTACGCTCGCCCGCGGTGATCGTCATCGGCGATGTCGTCCGTCTCGCCGACCCCGACCTCGTCGACGCACCCCTCACGCACCAGCGAACCCAGACGCACCAGCACAGGCTCACGCACCACCACAGAGAGGCACAGCAATGACCCGACCGTTCCGAGTGGCCGTCGTCGGCGCCGGACCCGCCGGAATCTACGCCGGCAACATCCTCCGCACCCGCGCCGCCGAGGCGGGCATCGAGACCCGGATCGACCTGTTCGAGTCCCTTCCCGCGCCGTACGGGCTCATCCGCTACGGCGTCGCGCCGGACCACCCGCGCATCAAGGGCATCGTGACGTCCCTCCACGACATGCTCGCCGAGGGCTCGGTGCGCCTGATCGGCAACGTGGAGGTCGGCGCCGACATCACCGTCGACGAGCTGCAGTCGCTCTACCACGCCGTCGTCTTCGCGACGGGAGCGCAGCGCGACACCGCGTTCGACCTCCCGGGTGCGGGGCTGAAGGGCAGCTTCGGCGCCGCCGACTTCGTCTCCTGGTACGACGGCCACCCCGACGTTCCGCGTCACTGGCCGCTCGAGGCCGAGCAGATCGCTGTGCTCGGGAACGGCAACGTCGCGCTCGACGTCGCTCGCGTGCTCGCCAAGCACCCGGCCGACCTCCTGACCACCGACATCCCGGACAACGTCCACGCCGGCCTCGCCGCATCGCCGGTCACCGATGTGCACGTCTTCGGCCGGCGCGGCCCCGAGGACATCAAGTTCACGCCCATCGAGCTCCGCGAGCTCGGCGAGGTCCCCGGCGTCGACATCGTGCTCTACGACGAGGACTTCGGGCGCGCGGCCGACGAGACCACGGGCGAGCGCCGCGCCGCCGGCAATCAGGCGAAGGTCATGGCGCGCATCCTCCAGTCGTGGCGCGACCGGGAGCCCTCGGGCGCGCCCCGGCGCCTCCACCTCCACTTCTGGCACCGCCCGGCGGAGATCCTGGGCGACGACGCCGTCTCGGGCATCCGCTTCGAGCGCACCGAGCCGGACGGACGCGGCGGCATCGCCGGCACGGGCGAGTACCGCGAGTACGACGTCCAGGCCGTCTACCGCGCGATCGGCTACCGTGGCACGCCCGTGCGCGACGTGCCGTTCGACGAGGCGGCGGGGGTCATCCCCAACGACGGCGGCCGCGTGCTGGAGGACGGTGTGCCGGTTCCGGGCCTCTACGCGACAGGCTGGATCAAGCGCGGACCCGTCGGCCTCATCGGCCACACCAAGGGCGACGCCGGCGAGACGATCGAGAAGCTGCTCGAGGACCACGCCGAGCTCGCCGCCTCCGAGCGCCCGGGGGAGGAGGCGGTCACCGAGTTCCTGGAGGGGCGCGGCGTCCGGTACACCACCTGGGAGGGGTGGCTCGCCCTCGACGAGCACGAGCGCGCCCTCGGCGAGGGCTTCGCGGGCGACGTCGTCCGGGAGCGCATCAAGGTCGTCCCGCGTGACGAGCAGGTCGCGATCTCGAACCGCGAGGTGATCGTCCGATGACCTACGTCATCGCGCTGCCCTGCGTCGACGTCAAGGACCGAGCCTGCATCGACGAGTGCCCCGTGGACTGCATCTACGAGGGCGAGCGCTCGCTGTACATCAACGCCGACGAGTGCGTCGACTGCGGGGCCTGCGAGCCGGTGTGCCCGGTCGAGGCGATCTACTACGAGGACGACCTCCCGGCCGAGTGGGCCGACTACCACGCGGCGAACGTCGAGTTCTTCAGCGAGCTCGGCAACCCGGGAGGCGCCTCCAAAGTCGGCCCGCAGGCGTTCGACCACCCGCTCATCGCCTCCCTCCCGCCGCAGGAGGGTCCCGGGCTGACCGTGGTGGCCCATGTCTGAGGTCGTCGTCATCGGCGGCGGACCCGCCGGTCTCTCCGCCACCCTCAACCTCGCCCGGGCGCTGGTCGATGTCGTGCTCGTCGACGCGAGCCGGCCCCGCAACGCCGCCACCCTCCGATCGCACGGCTTCCTGACCCGAGACGGCATCCGGCCGACCGAGCTGCGGTCGCTGGCCAAGGAGGAGCTGGCGCCGTACGAGAACGTCGAGTTCCTGGAGCGCCGGACCGTCACCTCCGTGCGTCGGACGCCGGACGGCTTCGCCGTCGACGTCGCAGGCCGCGCGCCGGGTCAGGAGCAGAGCATCGCCACGCGTGCGGTCCTGCTGACGACAGGTCTGACCGAATCGCTGCCGGCGCTGCCGAGCATCCGCGCCTACTACGGCATGAGCGTCTTCAGCTGTGTCGCGTGCGACGCCTGGGATCTGCGCGGCAAACCGCTGGCGCTCATCGGCGAGACGGACGACCTCGCCCGCCGCGCCGTCCACCTGAGCCGGTGGACCGACGACCTGACGGTCTTCACCAACGCCTCACCCGTCGTGTCGGACGAGGAGGAGGCCGCCCTGGCCGCCGCCGGCATCCGCGTCGAGCGCACTCGCATCGCC
Source organism: Leifsonia sp. AG29 (assembly GCF_009765225.1). Taxonomy (NCBI): domain Bacteria; kingdom Bacillati; phylum Actinomycetota; class Actinomycetes; order Micrococcales; family Microbacteriaceae; genus Leifsonia; species Leifsonia sp. AG29. The sequence continues at coordinate 467,954 of NZ_VMSF01000001.1, forward strand.
GACCTGGAGGGGGAGCGCGGCGCCGTCCGGTCGGTCCTGCTGCAGGACGGCCGGTCGGTGCCGATCGAGGGAGGCTTCGTGCGCCCGGGCTGGACGGTCGCGACCGCCTTCATCGACGACATCGACCCCGAGCGCTCCGGCGACGGCTTCCTCGTCGTCGACGAGGGCGGCCGCACGTCCATCCCCGGGCTCTACGCGGCCGGCGATGTGACGGTGCCGGGGCCGCAGCAGATGATCATCGCGGCCGGAGCTGGCGCGCGGGCGGCTGCTGCTATCGTCGACGATCTGCAGTCCTCCGCCGTCGCGGCGAGGGGCGGCCTGGCCGACGCCCGGGGCTGACACCCCGGCGGCGCGAGACTCGAGAGGAAGACGCCGCGTGCTCCGCACCATGCTCACCGCGAAGATCCACCGGGCGACGGTGACCCACGCCGATCTGCACTACGTGGGATCCCTGACGGTCGATCTCGACCTGATGGACGCGGCGGGGCTCCTCCCGGGCGAGAAGATCGCCGTGCTCGACGTCGACAACGGCGCGCGGTTCGAGACCTACCTCATCGCGGGCGAGCGGGGCAGCGGCGTGATCGGCGTCAACGGGGCGGCCGCGCATCTGGCGTCGGTCGGCGACCTCGTGATCGTCGTGGCGTACGGGCTGCTCGACGACGCGGAGGCGCGGACCTTCCGTCCCTCCATCGTGCACGTCGACGCCGCGAACCGGCCGGTCGCGATCGGCGACGACCCCGCCTCGGCGGACGGGCTGGAGGGCGTGGAGGCGCCGCCGCAGTCGCTGCCCGCGCTCCCCGCCTAGCCCCGCACCGCGGCCTCCGTCAGAGCCGGAGGCGGCGGTCGACGATCTCGGCGGCGACCGTCGAGATGCCGATCCGGTTGCTCCTCGCGTGACCCCGGATGAGCTCGAAGGCGGCGTCGATGGAGACTCCTCGGGTCTGGGCGACGACCCCCTTCGCCTGCTCGATCACGATGCGGCTGTTCAGGGCGAACTGGAGCTGCTGGCGCACGGCGTCGCTCTCGGCGAGGGTGCGCTGGTGGAGGATGCCGATCGTCGCGACGTCGGCGAAGGCCTGGGCGGCGATCAGGTCGTCGGGGGCCAGCTCGCCGGTGCTGTCCCGGAACAGGTTCAGCGTGCCGATCGTCTCCTCGCGGAGGCGCATGGGCACCGCGTCGATCGCCGCGAAGCCCTGCTCCAGCGCCCGGTCGCGGAAGGCGCGCCAGCGCTCGGGCGAGTCGGCGATGTCGGACAGCGAGACGACCCTCCCGGTCACGAAGCTCTCGATGCACGGACCGGCGTAGGCGCTGAGCTGCATCACCTCGACCAGCCGCGTCGCCTCGCTCGTGGAGGCGATGACGTCGAGTTCGCCGTGCTCGTCGGCGAGCATGACGCCCGCGGCCGTCGCGCCGAGGACGCGGCTCGACAGCTCGACGAGATTCTGGAGGAGGTCCACGACGTCGTAGTCGGCCACGAGGGTGTCCGCCAGGCCGGCGAACGCCGTCAGCATCTCCTGGTCCCGGGTGCGCGTCATCGATCCTGCTCCTCGCCGCGGTCGAGGGCCGAGAAGTCGAGGCGCCCCTCCAGGACCTCGCGCGACACCTCCATCATCGACCGGTTCGTCGCGTAGGCGTGTGCCTGGATCACCGACCGGGCATCGTCGGCGCTCACGTCGAGCTGGGCCAGGACCATGCCCGTCGCCTGGTGCACGGCACGGCGTGAGAACGGGTTGCGGTCCTCCGGCAGGTCGTCGGCGCCGAGAGCGGTCAGCGCCCGGTGGAGGAGCCGGCGGCCCGCCTCGTCCGCGAGCCTGCTCGCCTCCCTGGTATCGGCCTGGTCGAGCACGAGCGGCTCGCGCGAGTACAGGTCGACGGCCCCGATCCGGAGCCGGCCGATCAGCATGGGGAAGGCGAAGAGGGCTCCGACGCCCGCGTCGAGAGCCGCCGGGCTGAACGCAGGCCAGGAGGCGGCCGCCGCCGCGCGCAGGTCGGGCTCGAGCACGGGACGGCGGAGGCGCACCGCGTCCCAGCACGGTCCCTCGCCGAGGTCGAACTGCAGTTCGTCCAGTCGCGCGGCGATCGAATCGCTCGCGGCGACGGTCTCCGTGCCGAAGAGCTCGCCGATCGTCGAGACCGAGGTGCCGGAGACCGGGAGGGCCGCCATGAACGGGCGCCAGTACTCCGCACGCCGCTCGGCGCCGGAAGCTCCCTCGCCTCCGCCGTCGTCCCCGCGCGATCCATGCCCCACGACGCTCACGCTACCGAACCCGGCGCCCCCGTCGACGGGCCGTGCCTGAGAGAGTCCGCAGAAACCGTTCACCGGTGCGTGCCCGGGGGTTCACCCGGTCGTCGCATCCGGTCCCGACCCTGTGAACCGGCCGGGCGTCACTCGGACCCGCCCGTCAGGAGGATCGGTATGCGCTCTCGAACCCGCAGGCTCTCGCTCATCGCGGCCGGTGCCGTCGCGGCCACGCTGTTCGCCGGTGCGGCCGCCGTCGCGGCGCCCGGCATCGGCAACGGCTGGCCCTACGACCCGACGGTCACGGCCGATGACGCCAAGGCCTACACGCTCGCAGCCGTCGGCGACATCGCGTGCGAGCCGGCCGACGCCGAGAACGCCGCCACCCCCTCCTCCCTCAAGTGCGGCAGCCCGAGTCTCGGCGGCTACGACGCCGAGTTCGCCACCGCGCAGCAGACCGAGGCGATGAAGCCCGACGCCGTCGCGCTTCTCGGCGACGAGCAGTACGAGGTCGGCAAGCTGAGCGACTTCGAGGGCTCCTTCGAGCAGGCCTGGGGCGGCCTCAAGTTCCTCGAGCGACCGGCCCCGGGCAACCACGAGTACTACCCGTACACCAAGAAGGGCGACAACGAGGCCGGCCAGAACGGCACCGGCTACTTCGCGTACTTCAACGGCCACGACCAGGCGGGCAAGCCGAACGCGTCCGGGCAGGCCGGGGACGACACCGCCGAGACGCAGGGCTGGTACTCGTACGATCTCGGCAACTGGCACATCGTCTCGCTCAACGCCGAGTGCAACTCGCCCGCGTTCGGCAACGACTGCTCCACCACCGACGGCGGCCTGCTCGCCCAGGAGACGGCCTGGCTCGCTGCCGACCTGCAGAACAACCACCAGCAGTGCACCGTGGCCTACTGGCACCAGCCGACGTTCAGCGCGACCAGCGCCTCCACGGCGACCGTGTCGGCCTCGGCGCCCGGTGCCGGGGGTCAGGAGGGACAGGTCGCCGACGCCTGGTGGAAGCTGCTCTACGCCAACCGCGCCACCCTCGTGCTGAACGGCCACGAGCACGCGTACGCGCGCTTCAAGCCGATGGACCCGGCCGGCCAGGTCGACACCAAGCGCGGCATCCCCGAGATCATCATCGGCACCGGTGGCGAGGGGCTCGACACGCTCGCGAAGAACGCCGACGGCACCTTCGCCAACCCGAACGTCGTGACCGGGTTCGACCAGGGCTACGGAACGATGAAGCTCACGCTCAAGCAGCACGGCTACTCGTTCTCGTACTCGCCTGCGCTGCTCGGCGCGGGGCAGCCCGCGTCGGCGCTGAACTACACGGACTCCGGCTCCGGCGACTGCAAGGGCTGACCAGCGCCGGCAGCGTCGCGAAGGTCGCAGCCGCCGTCGTCGCCGCGGGTCAGAGGCCCTCGGCGACGGCGGCGGCCGCGTGCAGCCAGGCGCGCCGCGTCTTCGCCGACAGCCGCTCGAACGCCAGTCGGCCCCCGTGCATCTCCGGGTCGAACGGGATGGTCACGGCCCGGCGCGCGAGCGGCTCGAAGCCCTTCGCCACGCGCTGCACCTCCGACGCGGGGCCGGTCCGCTCCGACTGCGACACGATCACGACGGCGTCGCGGGCGAGGCGGGCGGAGTGCGCGTCGCGCTGCATGAGTGCCTCCAGGAGGAGTGCCCCGGCCTCGGCGTGCTCGCCGAGCGCGGTCGTCGCGATCACGAGCTGGTCGGTGTGGTCGACCATCCGGAGCCAGCGCTCGGCGGACTCGTCGTTGCCGCTGTCGATGATGACGAGCCGGTAGAACTTGGTGGCGACCGTGTGGAGCCGGTCGAAGTCGTCCGACGAGATCCGCTGCTCGGTCGCCAGCATGGTCGGGTTGGACCGCAGGACGTCGTACTTGTCTGCGTTCTGGTGGTGCACGAAATGGCCGATGTCGGCCGTGCGGGCCTCCGCCGAGAGCAGCATGTCGGTCGCCGGGAGGATGTCCTGCACCGTCGCGTCGTGCGCGTCGCGCTCCGTGCGCCAGCCGAGGGTGCCCCGGGTCTCGTTGTTGTCCCAGGCGAGCACGCCCGAGCCGCCGTTGCGGGCGAAGACGGCGGCGAGGAGGGCCGTCGTGGGGGTCTTGTTCGCGCCTCCCTTGCCGTTGACGATCGCGATCGTGCGAGGTCCCGCCCAGTGGCGGCTGACGGCGTCGAGCTCGGCGCGCTCCTGCAGCTCGGCGTTCGACGGGGCCATCGGGATGCCGACCCGGGCCAGCGCCCCGCGGACGCCCTGGCGGGCGCGATCCGGCTGCGGACGCTCCACGTAGAGGAACGAGTCGCGCTCGGGCGCGGTGCGGGGGAGGAAGGCGACCGGGGCCGGCTCCGCAACGGACGCGGCCAGCGGCTCCTCGTCGCCGATCGTGCCGTCGGGGTGGACGACCAGCAGCCATTCGCCCTCGTCGTCGGCGACCGTCAGCTGCACGGGGTGACCCGCCGACGCGGCGATCTGTCCGACGCGCCAGAGCATCGCCTCGCGCAGCCGCTCGGTGGTGGCCTCGGCGAACGTCTCGGTGTTTCCGTCGACGCGGAGCTCGCCCGTCGCGTCGGCCCGGAGCCGTGCGCTGAGGTGAGGGGGCAGGGGCATGTCGAGTGCCACGGGACTCCTTCCGTCGGCTGCGCCGGAGCGCGCGCAGGCCGACTCAGCACGGTAGACCGGTCCGGCGCGGGTTTCCAGTCGCACTCAGCCGACAGTCAGATCCGCGCGGCGCCCTCGCGGGCCGCTGCGCGCCCGCGGTCCGGCTCGCGAACACGGAATTCTCAGAACGCTTGTCCTCACCCCGTACGGGGGTAGAGGATAGCGATCGCGCCGACCTGCGCACTCCCGCATCGATGAAAGGACATCCATGCGCACCACCACACGATCCCTCAGGGCCGCTGCCGTCACCACCGGCGCGGCCCTTCTTTTCGCCGTCGCGATGGCCTCACCGGCCGCCGCGGCCCCGGACCGGACATCCCTCCCGGGCAGTCAGCCGTCCTGGGCGAACGCCAAGGCGCTCCGCTCTGCGGCGCCGGCGACCGACACGGTCGACCTCCGGGTGTACCTCCCGTGGCGCAACCAGTCCGCGGCCGAACAGGCGGCGCTCGCCGTCTCGACGCCGGGCTCGTCGAGCTACCGGCAGTTCCTGACGCCGCAGCAGTTCCGTCAGCAGTTCGCGCCGAGCCAGTCGAGCGTCCTCGCCGTTCAGAAGTTCCTGCGCGACGCCGGCTTCTCGATCGTCGACACTCCGGCGAACAACCGCTACGTCTCCGCTGAAGGCACCGTCGCCCAGGCGCAGAGCGCGTTCGGCGTCACCCTGGGCGAGTACAGCGCCTTCGGCACGACCCTCCGGGCCCCGGAGTCGGCGGTCAGCGTCCCGGCGTCGCTCGCGGGCGTCGTGGAGAGCGTCATGGGCCTCGATCAGGGCGCGTCGCTGATCCAGTCGGACAACACCAACGGGAACAGCGGCAACGGCACCACCGGCAACGGTCAGGACCACGGCGCACCGTCGGTCGGATTCCGTGCGGGCCAGCCGTGCTCGCTCTGGTACGGCGAGAAGACGGTCGCCATGCCGAACGCCCCCGCGTACGGCACGAGCACCAAGCCGATCGCCCCATGCGGTTACACGCCGGCGCAGGTTCGCGGCCTGTACGGCCTCGACACGGTCGCGGCCGACGGCACCGGGCAGACGGTGGCGTTCGTCGGAGCCAACGCGAGCCCGACGCTGGTGCAGGACGTGACCAAGTACAGCAGCCTCCACAACCTGCCGGCGCCGAAGATCACGCAGCTGGTGGCCCCGGGCGTGTACAAGCACCCGGACACGCCGCAGCAGGTCCCCGGCGACTACTACGGCGAGGAGACGCTCGACGCCGAGGCGATCCACACCACCGCTCCGGGAGCCAGCCTGCTCTACGTGGCCTCCGCGAACGCACGGCAGGACTTCGACGCGTCGGTGAACCACATCGTCGACAATCACCTGGCGAGCATCCTGTCTATCAGCTACGGGTTCGCCGGCGAGGCGGTGCCGCAGGGCTACATCAACAGCCTCAACAACACGTTCATCCAGGCGGCGGCCACCGGCGTCGGCGTGTTCGTGTCGAGCGGTGACAGCGGTGACGAGGTCAAGAACTTCGGTTCGCCGCAGGTCGACTTCTACGCCGACAGCCCGTGGGTGACCGCCGTGGGCGGTACCTCCGCTGCGGTGGTGCCGACGGCCGCGCCGTCCGGGCTCGGCTACTCCGCTGTCGACGACCCGGCGTCGCCGCTCAACAAGAGCGGCTGGAAGCGCTCCTTCGAGGTCGGCTGGCAGACGGGTCTCGACTCGGTGAAGCCCACCGCGACCGACCACATGTCGAGTGCTCCTTACGAGCTCGACGGCACGTTCGCGTCGCCCCTCCCGGGTGGCTTCAACGGCGGCGGCGGTGGAGGCGTCAGCAAGATCTTCGCCGAGCCCTCGTACCAGCAGGCGGCGGTCGGTTCGGCCTCCGGCCGGCTCGTGCCCGACATCAGCGGACTGGCGGACCCGAACACGGGTCTGCTCGTCGGCCAGACGCAGGCGTTCAGCGACGGCACGTACTACGACGAGTACCGCATCGGCGGCACCTCCGTCGCGGCCCCGCTGACGGCCGGCATCGCCGCGGTCGCCAACCAGGTGGCCGGTTCGCCGCTCGGGTTCCTCAACCCGCGCATCTACGCCGCGTACGCGGCGGGCGGGTCGGCGTTCTACGACGTCGATCAGGCGGACCAGTTCGGGACGACCCTCCAGTCGCCCCTGCCGTCCGTGCTCCGCGTGAACTACGTGAACAGCGAGAACGCGTCCGGTGGCCTCAGCTACAGCCTGAGGACGCAGGAGGACCCGAACCAGACGCTGCACAGCACCAAGGGCTACGACACCGCCACCGGTGTCGGCACGCCCGCGGGCGCGGCGTTCTTCGCGGCGATCACGAAGTAGCGCGATCACGACCTAGCGGCGCTGCGCGCCTCCCGATGTGCCCCCTCCCGTGCGGAGGGGGCACACTGGTGTCCGGCCGTGTTGTCGAAGGCGCGCGACGAGATTCGACAAGGTGTCGAATCGAGCCGCTCTGCGGGCCCCCTAGCATCGCCGTGACCGAAGAGGGAAGTGATAGCCATGAACAGCATCGACCGTGACGTCGTCATCATCGGCGCTGGCGCATCCGGGCTGACGGCTGCGAACGAACTGACGAAGGCGGGCCTGACCGTGGCCGTCCTGGAGGCGCGCGACCGCGTCGGCGGGCGGCTCTGGACCGACGACATCGACGGCGCGACGCTCGAGATCGGCGGCCAGTGGGTCTCGCCCGACCAGGACGCGCTCCTCGAGACGCTCGCGGACCTCGGCCTCGAGACCTACTCCCGCTACCGCGAGGGCCGCAACATCTACCTCGGCGAGAACGGCGACCGCCGCACCTTCGAGGGCGAGATCTTCCCTGTGGCTCCGGCGACCGAGCAGGAGATCGTGGGCCTGATCGACCGCCTCGACGCGCTCGTCGCCGAGATCGATCCCGAGCGGCCGTGGGCGCACCCCGACGCCAAGGAGCTCGACGAGATCTCGTTCCGCCGCTGGCTCGAGACGCAGACCGACGACGAGGAGGCGCGGCGCAACATCGGCATGTTCATCGCCGGTGCCATGCTCACGAAGCCCGCTCACGCCTTCTCGGCGCTTCAGGCACTCCTCATGGCCGCCAGCGCGGGAAGCTTCTCGCACCTCGTCGACGCCGACTTCATCCTCGACAAGCGCGTGAAGGGCGGCCTCCAGCAGGTGCCGCTGCTGCTCGCCGAGCGGCTCGGCGACGACGTGTTCCTCGGCCAGCCGGTGCGCTCCCTCCGCTGGGACGAGTCCGGCGTCACCGCGGTCGCCGACGGCATGGAGGTGCGGGCCCGCTCCGCGATCCTGGCCGTCCCTCCCGTGCTGATCAGCCGGATCTCCTATGAGCCGCCGCTGCCGCGCCGGCAGCAGCAGCTGCACCAGCACCTCTCGATGGGCTTCGTCATCAAGGTGCACGCTGTGTACGAGACGCCGTTCTGGCGCGACCACGGTTACAGCGGCACGGCGTTCAGCCCGTACGAGCTCGTGCACGAGGCGTACGACAACAGCTACCACGGCGACCCGCGGGGCACCCTCGTCGGGTTCGTCTCCGACGAGTCGGCCGACGCGGTCTTCCGGCTCACCCCGGAGGAGCGCAAGGCCCGCATCCTCGAATCGCTCTCGCACTACTACGGCGAGCAGGCCCTCCACCCCGTCGTCTACTACGAGAGCGACTGGGGCAGCGAGGAGTGGACCCGCGGCGCCTACGCCGCGAGCTTCGACATGGGCGGCCTCGCGCGCTACGGCGCAGACCTCCGCGTCCCGGTCGGGCCGATCCACTTCTCCTGCAGCGATCTGGCAGGCAAGGGATACCAGCACGTCGACGGCGCGATCCGCGTGGGGCGCGAGACGGCCGCGGCGATCGTCGCGGCGCTGGAGCCCGCGGGCCGGTAGGCCCCCACGAGCTGCGCGCGGCCAGTCGTGGATGGCCGCGCGCACCCTCCCTCCGAACCCCCTGCCGACGCGGCGGGGGGTTCGGCGTTCCGCCCGGGCGGCGCGGAACCAGGGGGAAGGTGCTCGGATGTGAAATCTCAGATGGAGGATGCTAGGCTCGTCTGCAGATCGAGGGCCGTCGAGTGATCCGGTTCTCGACCGGGCGCCGGGCTGAACGGGTACAGGCCGCGCTCGGCGGTGAGCGCTGAAGCGCCTACCGAGGTGCCCCCGGCTGTTTTCGGGTTCAGCCGGGGGCGCCTTTCTGGTGCGGCGCTGCCTGCGCTCGGTCGGCGCTCGGTGCCGGTGCCGTGCCGTGCTCACGATCCTCCCCGGGCGACGCTGATCCTCCCTGAGCGACCGCGCGCCGCTAACGGAGGATGGGCGGCGGCTGGAGACGCGGATCTGCGGTTTCCGGAGGCGCACTCCCAGTGCGCGACGCGCGCGATCCTCCCTGCGCCACGGAGCTCCTCCCTTCGCGACCGCGCGGCGCTAACGGAGGATGGGCGGCGGCTGGAGGCGCGGATCTGCGGTTTCCGGAGGACACGCCCAGTGGGCGACGCGCGCGATCCTCCCTGCGCCACGGAGCTCCTCCCTTAGCAGCCGCGCGGCGCTAACGGAGGATGGGCGGCGGCCGGAGGCGCGGATCTGCGGCTTTGGGAGAGACACGCGATGCGTGGATGCCCGCGATCCTCCCCAAGCGACCGATGCCCTCCGTCGCTACCCCCGCGGCTAAGGGAGGATGAGTGGCGGTCGGAGGCCCGAATCTGCGGCTTCCGGAGGAGGCGTGCAGTGCGGGGACGCACGCGATCCTCCCGGCGCGACAGATCCCCTCCCTCCGCGACCGTCGAGACGCAGAGGGCCTCAGACCGCGCGGATGGTCCAGGACGCGGTCGCCGCCTCCCCGGGCTGCAGCACGATGAGGTCCGTACCCGAGTTGAAGGCGTCGGGCGGGCACGTCATCGGCTCGACGGCGAGGCCCAGCCGGTCGATCGCGGCGACGGGCTGGTCGGCCGTGTGGATCTGCACCCAGGGGCACGCGCCGTCCCAGGTCATCTCGACGCCGCTGCCGTCGGCGGCCCGCAGGGTGACAGTGGCCATCCCGTCGGCATCGCGGTCGAGCCCGGTGAAGGCGTGGTCGATGAACGTGTCCGCGATGCGGCGCGGCTCGCGGAAGTCGAAGACACCGCCTCCCTCGGACGCGACATCCGCGAGCCCGATCGGAATGAGCCTGTCCTCGGTGACGGTGAGCACCGAGGCGGCCGGAAGCGTCAGCGTCCAGTCGTCCACCCGGCCGTCGCCGGCCACGAGGTAGGGGTGCGGTCCCGTGCCCCAGGGCGCGGGCGTCGTGCCGGTGTTGGTTCCCGTGACGCTCGTGTGGAGGCCGTGATCGTCGAGTTCGAACGACACGGTCACCTCGATGCGGTGCGGGTATCCGGCCTGCGCCTCGATCGTCGCGGCGAACGCGGCCGAACTGGCGGAACGATCGATCGCTGCGAAGTCGAGCCAGCACGCGAGCCCGTGCAAGGCATGGCCGCGCGTCGGCTCGGTGAGCGGGAGGCGCTGCTCCACCCCGTCGAACGTGTACCGGCCGTCGACGACCCGGTTCGGCCAGGGTGCCAGTGTCGCGCCCCGGTAGGCCGGTCGCACCTCGTCGGCATCGAACGGCACCACGAGGTCGCGCCCGTCGTACTCGAGCGTGCGCAGGGTGGCCCCGACGGAGGCGATGGTCGCGTGATAGCCGCCGGCGCTCAGGCCGAAGTGCGTGCCGGAGATGGGAGTGGTCATCCGCCCATTCTGGCGCACCGGGCGCGCCGGCGGTCGACGAGGGAGGATGCCCGTCGCTCAGGGAGGATCCCTGGGCGCCCCGGAGTGCAGGTCTCCTCCCCGACCCGCGGATTCGGGCAACCGGCCGCGGCTCATCCTCCGTTGCCAACGGTTCGGTCCCGCGTCGGCGCGGCGTGGGCGCGAGGGCCGGCGACGCCAAGGGAGGAGGCCCGTAGCTGAGGGAGGATGTATGACCGTCCCGCGGCGCTTGTATCCTCCCCAAGCCGCACTTTCGGGCCTCCGGCCGCGGCGCATCCTCCGTTCCCGACAGTGCGCGGTCGGCGGGAGGCGAAGCCCCGCCGCGACCGCGGATGCGCCGAACGCGAGCAACGCCTCCACCACCCCACCCCGCCCACCCCCTCGAAACACTCGCAACACCGCGGAAACGCCGACGAAACGCATCGCGGATAGCGTCTGCCCATGGGCGAGCTGTTCGGCGGGTACACGACCGCCGCGTCGCGCCGCCGGCGTGGCCGGGCGGCCCCGTTCGACGAGATGTTCCACGGGCCCGCCGCCGCGGTCGACGGCGCACGCCCCGCGTACCGCGAGCTGTTCACCGCCCTGGCGGCCCTCACCCAGGAGGAGCTCCGCGGCCGCACGGAGGCGCTCGCCAGCTCGTACCTGGCCCAGGGCGTGACGTTCGACTTCGCAGGGGAGGAGCGGCCGTTCCCCCTCGATGCGGTGCCCCGCGTCATCGAGCAGCGGGAGTGGGCGCACATCGAGGCGGGCGTGAAGCAGCGCGTGCGGGCGCTCGAGGCCTTCCTCGCCGACGTCTACGGCGATCAGAACGCGGTCCGCGACGGCGTGGTTCCCGCGGCCCTCATCACCTCCTCCGCCCACTTCCACCGGGCCGCGGCCGGGATCGTCAGCGCCAACGGCGTCCGCATCCAGGTCTCGGGGATCGACCTGATCCGGGACGAGCGCGGGGAGTGGCGGGTCCTCGAGGACAACGTGCGCGTCCCCAGCGGCGTCAGCTACGTGATCTCCAACCGCCGGGTCATGGCCCAGACCCTCCCGGAGCTCTTCACCTCGATGCGGGTGCGCCCGGTGGGCGACTACCCCTACCGCCTGCTGCAGGCCCTCCGCGCCAGCGCGCCCGGCGGCATGGAGAACCCGAACGTCGTCGTCCTGACCCCGGGCGTGTACAACTCGGCCTACTTCGAGCACACCCTGCTCGCCCGGCTCATGGGGGTCGAGCTCGTGGAGGGGCGCGACCTGTTCTGCTCGGGCGGTCACGTCTGGATGCGGACCACCTCCGGTCCGCAGCGCGTCGACGTGATCTACCGCCGGGTCGACGACGACTTCATCGACCCGCTCCAGTTCCGCGTCGACTCCGTGCTCGGCACGCCCGGCCTGATGCTGGCGGCGCGGCTCGGCAACGTCACGATCGCGAACGCGGTCGGCAACGGCGTCGCCGACGACAAGCTCGTCTACACGTATCTGCCCGAGCTCATCCGCTACTACCTCGCCGAGGAGCCGGTGCTGCCGAACGTCGACACCTGGCGGCTGGAGGAGCCCGACGCGCTCGCCGAGGTGCTCGACCGGCTGGACGAGCTCGTCGTGAAGCCGGTCGACGGCTCGGGCGGCAAAGGGCTCGTGATCGGGCCGGACGCGACACGCCGCGAGCTCGCGGAGCTCCGAGCCCGGCTCATCGCCGACCCGCGGGGGTGGATCGCCCAGCCGGTGGTGCAGCTCTCGACGATCCCGACGCTCGTCGACTCCGGGATGCGTCCGCGCCACGTCGACCTGCGCCCGTTCGCGGTGAACGACGGGCGCGACGTCTGGGTGCTCCCCGGCGGCCTCACCCGGGTGGCCCTCGCCGAAGGGCAGCTCGTCGTCAACAGCAGTCAGGGAGGCGGTTCGAAGGACACGTGGGTGGTGGGCGCGAACGCGAGCCCGGAGAACGGGGAGCTCGCGAGTCCGCGCGATGCCGGCACCGCTCCGGGGGAGGGGCGCCGCGTGGCCGGCCTGGTCGCAGCGCAGGCGGCGCACCGGGCGTCACCCGACGCCAGGACCGCTCAACACGCCCCCGACCACTCGGCGGAGGACGCCCCGCGCAGCGACCAGCAGCAACAGCAGCAGCAACAGCAGCAGCAGCAGCAAGAGCAACCCGGGGAGGCGCCCCGATGCTGAGCAGGATCGCCTCGTCGCTCTTCTGGATCGGCCGCTACATCGAGCGCAGCGACGGCACGGCGCGCATCCTCGACGTGCACCTCCAGCTCCTGCTGGAGGACCCGTGGATCGACGAGGACACGGCGTGCCGGTCCCTCCTCGGCGTCATGGGCAGCCCGGCGACCGAGAGCGCGATCGCCCGGGAGGATGTGCTCCGCATCCTGGCCGTGGACCGGTCTGCACCCGCCTCCATCATGTATTCGCTCAGCTCCGCCCGGGAGAACGCCCGGCGGGCCCGCGAGATCATCTCGACCGAGCTGTGGGAGTGCCTCAACACGACGGCCGCGCGGATGCCCCGCCGCGTCACCGGCGACAAGGTGCACGAGTTCTTCAGCTGGGTGCGCGAGCGGACCGCGCTCGCCGTCGGCGTCATGGAGTCCGGCGCGAGCCGCGACGAGGCCTGGCACTTCTTCACCCTCGGGCGGAGCCTGGAGCGAGCGGACATGACCGCGCGCCTCCTCGCGACCCGGTCGCTCACCGAGGCGAGCGGCCCCAGCTGGACCACGATCCTCCGCTCGTGCGGTGCGTACGAGGCGTACCTGCGCACGTACCGGGGAGTGCCGTCGGCGCGGAACGCCGCCGAGTTCCTGCTCCACGACCGGCTCTTCCCGCGATCGATCCTGTTCTCCGTGGCGCGGGCGGTGGAGTGCCTGCGCGACATCGAGCCGCGCCTGGAGCGGGCGGGCGTGTCGGATCACGCCGTGCGGATGCTCGGGCAGGTGCAGAGCGAGCTCGAGTTCCGCCCGGTCGCCGAGGTCCTCGACGACCTCCCGGCGTACATGTCGGCGATCCAGGAGGCGACGAGCGCGGCGACGACCGCGATCAGCCTCCGGTACTTCCCGGAGAGCACGGCGCCGAGCTGGACGGGGGACAGGACATGAAACGGCTCAAGGTGGTCCACTCGACCGGCTATCGCTACGCCGGCGACGTGACGGCGTCGTACAACGAGGCGAGGATGCTCCCCGTCTCGGGCGAGCGGCAGCTGGTGCTCCACTCGTCCGTCGACGTCCGGCCCGTGTCGTCTCATCACCAGTACACCGACTACTGGGGCACGCGCGTGCTCGCGTTCGACGTGCTCGATGCGCACAGCGAACTGACGATCACCGCGAGCAGCCTCGTGGAGGTGCTGGAGACCACGCATCCCCCGTCGGGCGTCGGGTGGGAGGAGCTCGCCGCGCTGGTTCCGCGCTCCGCGGGCTGCGTCGAGCAGCTCCGGCAGACCCCGCTGACCGCGCCTCCGCCCTCGCTCACCGAGCTCGCGCGGTCGGTCGCCGCCGCCGTGGCGCCCGCGGTCGACGGGCCGTGCGCCGCAGCGCTGGCGATCGTCGCCGCCGTCTCCTCCGAGATGGACTACGTGCCGGGCGTCACCGGTGTCAGGACCACCGCCGCCGAGGCCTGGGAGGCGCGCAGCGGCGTCTGCCAGGACATCGCCCACGTCGCGATCGGGGCGCTCCGGGCCGTCGGGATCCCCGCGCGCTACGTCTCCGGCTACCTCCACCCGAAGGCCGAGGCCGCGGTCGGCGAGACCGTCACGGGCGAGTCGCACGCCTGGGTGGAGTGGTTCTGCGGCACCTGGCACGGCTACGACCCGACGAACGGCATCGCCATCGGCGACCGGCACGTGCGGGTCGGGCACGGCCGGGACTACACCGACGTGACGCCGCTTCGCGGGGTCTACGCCGGCAGCGGCGGCTCGGAGCTGTTCGTCTCGGTCTCGATCACCCGGGAGGCGTGAACCGTCTGACTCTCGAGCAGCTGCCGCAGCGCGGCGACCTCGCGGGTCAGCGCCTCCACCTCGGACCGCGTGATGACCTCCTCCGCTGCCTCGCTCTCGCCGACGCGCTCGACGATCCAGGAGGCGAAGGTCGCCGTCACGACGCCGATGAGTGCGATGCCGCCGAGCATCACGCCGACCGCGACGAGACGCCCGGCGTCGGTGACGGGCACCTCGTCGCCGTAGCCGACGGTGGTGATCGTGACGAAGGCCCACCACAGCCCGTCGCCGAGCGAGCGGATCGTCCCGCCGTGCCCGCGCTCGGCGTCGAGCACGGCCAGCGCGGCGATGTACACGAGCAGCGACGCCGCGCCCACCACGTAGACCAGCACCCGGCCCCGGAACGCGCGCCCGACGGTCCGCTGCAGCACGGTCGCGATCGTGACCAGTCGCAGGAGGCGCAGCGGACGCAGCATGGGGAGGGCCACCACCAGCAGGTCGAACAGGTGCGTGTAGAACCATCGCCAGCGGCTCTCGGCGAGGACGAGCATGACGATGTAGTCGGCGACGAAGACCGCCCAGGTGGCCCAGATCACCGCCTCCGCCACGTCGCCGGGCGGACCCTTGAGGTCGCCGATCACCTCCCACGAGTACGCGACGAGGAAGATGAGGGCGGTCACGGCGAGCGGCCACTCCATGAGCCGCTGCCAACGCTGCTGGGTCATGGCGGGAGCGTAGTGCTGCCGCGCCTCCGCCGCACGCTCCCGGCGGGTCGAGGGGCGACGCGCTCAGCCGGCCGCGCGGAGTGCGGCGTACAGATCCGCGCGGGCCGCGAAGCCGGACAGGTCGCGCCCGAGCAGTCGCTCGGCCTCCGCGACGCGGGCGCGCAGCGTGTGCCGGTGCACGCCCAGGCGGCGCGCGGCGACGTCGTACACGCCGTCGCTGTCGAGCCAGATCCGCAGGGTCGCCGGGAGGGACGGGTCGGCCGCCTCCAGCGGGGCCAGCGACGCCCGGGCGACCGCCCGGGCGTCCGGCGTCTCGAGCAGGGCGAGCATGCCCGCGCCGGCGACGTCGTCGAACGCCACGACCGCCGCCTCGGGGGAGGCGCGCCGTCGCGCGGTCTCCGCTTGACTGACAGCACTGCGCAGGCCGGACAGCGACGTCGGCGCGGAGAGACCGCCGCGCAGCTCGAAACGCTCGGTCAGCTCCTCGACCGCGGCCTGGGCGGGAGCGGAGCCCTCGGCGGAAAGGACGAGCACGAGCTCCTGCCCGTCGCGCGCGAAGAACACGTCGCTGTTCGCCTCCAGCCAGTCGGCCGCCGCTGCGGTGGAGGGGCCGGTCAGCAGCGCCACGCGCACGGGAGACTCGGGAAGGGCTCCCAGGACCGGCTCCGCGACGTCCGCGGCGAGTTCGGCGTCCCCCGTGAGCAGCGCCCGCCAGACCCCCGTCCGCAGACGCCCGCGCGCCGCGTCGGTGGCCCGTCCCTGCTCGAGGGCGAGCCCGGCCAGCGCGACGACCCCGGTCACGACCTGCTGGGCCGCCTGGTCGAGCCCCTCGGCGCCGACGGCCAGCACACCGCGGAGGCGCCCCGCCGCGCCTAGGGTCTGGAGTGAGAACGCTCCGGCCGACGTCGAGGCCGTCCCCGCTGCGCGCCGTCTGCTCCGGAGCAGCGGCTCGGCCGCCGCGGCGAGGGCGGCCCGGTCGCCGGCGGCGAGGGCGTCGTCGGGAGCCACGCGGTCGATCGTGCCGTCCGCTCGCAGGAGGGCGACCGGGCGCTCGATCTGGCGCGCCAGCTCGCCGAGGACGGACGCGAGCGGATCGGGCCGCAGAGCGGCGAGCGAGATCGCCCTGGAGGCGCGGAGCGCCCAGGTGTTGCGGGCATACGTGTCGGCGGCGACGCGCTCCGCGATGAACCGGGCGATCGCGATGAACGGGGTGCGGTAGGGCACCTCGAACAGCGGCAGGCCGTGACGGGTGCACGCCTCCACCAGGGCCTCCGGCGTCCCGGAGCGGACGACCTCGGTGCCGTACCCGAGGCCGGCGATGCCGTGCGCCGCGAGGCGCGAGACGTACGCCTCGATGTCGTCCGGCGTCCCGGTGATGAGCAGCAGCTGGCCCGCCGAGAGGAACGGCGTCGGGTCGGGGAGCTCGGAGCTGTGGGCCCACGGGATCGGCCGCTCCAGATCGCCCGTGCCCGCGGGGGTGAGCAGCCGCAGCTTGAGCTCGGGTCGCGCCAGCAGCTGGGCGAGCGTCGCGGGCATGGTGGCCCCTCCCTTCCCGGCGGCTCCGGCGCCGCGCTGACAGGCTGTCCAATCGCCTGCAGAGAATTGTACGGCTGGTCCAGGCGGTGGAGGTCCACCGGTTCGTACGATTCCGGCATGACCATCCTCTCGACCGCCACCCCCGCCCTCGTCGGCGGACCGACCCTCCCGCAGGAGCGCCGGCTCGTCACCCCGATCCCCGGCCCGGAGTCGCGCCGACGCGCCGAGCGCAAGGCGCAGGCCGTGGCCGCGGGCGTCGGGGCCACCATCCCGGTCTTCACTGTCGCCGCGGGAGGCGGGGTGCTCGTCGACGTCGACGGCAACTCCCTCATCGACCTCGGCTCGGGCATCGCCGTCACCGGCGTCGGCAACTCGGCCCCCCGCGTCGTCGAGGCCGTCACCGCCCAGGTGGCCGCCTTCACGCACACCTGCTTCACCGTCGCGCCCTACGACTCGTACGTCGACGTGGCCGAGGCGCTGAACCGGCTGACCCCGGGCGACCACGCCAAGCGCAGCGCCCTGTTCAACTCCGGCGCCGAGGCCGTCGAGAACGCGGTCAAGATCGCCCGCCACTACACCGGGAAGCAGGCGGTCGTCGCGTTCGACCACGCGTACCACGGCCGCACCAACCTCACGATGGGGCTCACCGCCAAGAACCAGCCGTACAAGAACGGCTTCGGCCCCTTCGCCCCCGAGATCTACCGCGCCCCGCTGAGCTACCCGCTGCGCGACGGCGGCCTCTCCGGCGCCGAGGCGGCGAAGCGCGCGATCACCATGATCGAGAAGCAGATCGGCGCCTCCAACCTCGCCGCGATCATCATCGAGCCGATCCAGGGCGAGGGCGGCTTCATCGTCCCCGCCGACGGGTTCCTCCCGGCGCTCCAGGAGTGGGCGAACGCGAACGGGGTCGTCTTCATCGCCGACGAGGTGCAGACCGGCTTCGCCCGGACCGGCACCATGTTCGCCTCCGAGCAGTTCGGGATCGTCCCCGACCTCATCGTCACCGCGAAGGGCATCGCCGGCGGCCTGCCGCTCTCGGCCGTCACCGGCCGGGCCGAGATCATGGATGCGCCGCAGGTCGGCGGACTGGGCGGCACCTACGGCGGCAACCCGCTCGCCTGCGTCGCGGCCCTCGCCGCCATCGAGACGTACGAGCAGGAGAACCTGGCCGAGCGCGCACAGCAGATCGGGCACATCCTGTTCGAGAAGCTCGGCGCCCTGCGCGACGCCGACCCGCGCGTCGCCGAGGTCCGCGGCCGCGGTGCGATGGTCGCCATCGAGCTCGTCGACCCCGAGACCGGCGAGCCGGACGCCGCCCTCACGGCGAAGGTCGCGGCCGCCGCGCACGCCGCGGGCGTGGTGCTGCTCACCTGCGGCACGTACGGCAACGTGATCCGGTTCCTCCCGCCCCTGAGCATCCCCGACCACCTGCTGATCGAGGGACTCGACGTCGTCGCGGAGGCGGTGGCGAACTCATGAGCCTCGTCGACACCGCGAACGACACGACGCGGAGCGCCCTCGCCGACCGCGAGGCCGACCTCCTCGCCCGCATCCCCGACGGCCTGTTCATCGGCGGCCGGTGGGAGGCGGGGACCCGCGACCCGATCCAGGTCCAGGACCCCGCCACCGGGCGCGTCATCAAGCGCATCGCGAACGCGACGCCCGAGGACGGCGTGCGTGCTCTCGACGCCGCTGTTGAGGCGGCCGACTCGTGGGCGGCGACCCCCGCCCGTGTGCGCGGCGAGATCCTGCGCCGGGCGTTCGACCTGCTTCAGGAGCGACGCGAGGACTTCGCGCTCCTGATGACGCTCGAGATGGGCAAGCCGCTGGCCGAGGCGAACGGCGAGGTCACCTACGGCGGCGAGTTCCTGCGCTGGTTCTCCGAGGAGGCGGTGCGCATCTCCGGCCGCTACGGCCAGAACCCCGAGGGCACCGGGACCATGGTCGTGTCGCAGCGCCCGGTCGGTCCGTGCTTCCTCATCACCCCGTGGAACTTCCCGCTCGCGATGGCGACCCGCAAGATCGCACCGGCGCTCGCCGCGGGCTGCACGGTCGTCGTCAAGCCGGCCGAGCTGACCCCGCTCACCACGCTGTACTTCGCCCAGCTGCTCGCCGACGCGGGCCTGCCCGCCGGGGTCGTGAACGTCATCCCGACGAGCACGGCCCGTCAGGTCTCCGAGCCGATCATCGCGGACCCGCGGCTGCGGAAGCTCTCGTTCACCGGTTCGACGCCGGTGGGGCGCAACCTGCTAGCGCAGGCCGGGCAGAACGTGCTGCGCACCTCCATGGAGCTCGGCGGCAACGCGCCGTTCGTGGTCTTCGACGACGCCGACCTCGACAAGGCGGTGGAGGGAGCGATGCTCGCCAAGTTCCGCAACATCGGCCAGGCGTGCACCGCGGCCAACCGCTTCCTCGTCCACGAGTCCGTCGCCGACGAGTTCGCGGCCCGGATCGTCGAGAAGGTGCGGGCGCTGCGCATCGGGCGCGGCACCGAGGAGGGCGTCACCATCGGCCCGCTGATCGACCACCGGGCGGTCGCCTCCATGGAGGACCTCGTCGCGGACGCGGTCGACAAGGGCGCTCGCGTGCTCACCGGCGGGTTCGCGCCCGCGGGCGACGGGTCCTTCTACGAGCCGACGGTGCTCGTCGACGTGCAGCCCGGGAGCGAGATCCTCCGCGAGGAGATCTTCGGCCCGGTCCTCGCGATCAGCACCTTCTCGACGGAGGAGGAGGCCGTGGCCCGTGCCAACGAGACCGAGTACGGGCTCGTCGGGTACGTGTTCACCCAGGATCTGGCGCGCGGCCAGCGGATGATCGACCGCATCGACACCGGCATGATGGGGCTCAACACGGGGATCGTCTCGAACGCCGCCGCGCCCTTCGGCGGCGTCAAGCAGTCGGGCCTCGGTCGGGAGGGCGGCCTCGAGGGCATCCACGAGTACCTGAGCACCAAGTACACGCTCATCCCGGCCTGACTCGTCCTCGCCGTCGCTGCGCCCTGCATTCGTGCCGAATGCAGGGCGTGGCTCGCTCCAGGGCGACATTCGTGCCGAATGTCGCCTCGCCGCTGCCCCGACCGCGCGCCCGACATTCGTGCTGAATGCGGGGTATGCCGCGCTCGAGGGCCACATTCGTGCCGAATGTGGCCTCGCGGCTGACCAGACCGCGCCCCTGCATTCGTGCTGAATGCGGGGTATGGCACGCGCCAGGGCGACATTCGTGCCGAATGTGGCCCTCGAGCGGCGAGGGTCAGGCGCGAGCGATCGGCCCGGTCTCCGCGCGCAGTTCGGTCTTCACGTCGTGCTCCACGAGCACCGGTACGAAGTCGCGCACCGGAGCCCCGTCGAACTGCTCGTGGTGCTTCTCGACGAGTTCCTCGATGTGCTCCCGCGGCACCTGCGGGAATCGCTCGCTCAGTCGCTCCGCCGCGTGCTCCAACGCGGCCGACTCGTCATCGAGGCCCTCGGACAGTCGGCGCTGCTCGTTCTCGATCGTCATGGCGCGATTATGCACCCCCAGGGTTAACAGGGGCTACGGCCATCTGACAGGCTGGTCCCATGGATGACGAGAACATCGAGGTGGTCGTCGTGCGCGTCTTCACCGACGAGCGCGGGACGAACGGGAACGAGCTGGGGATCGTGCGCTCCTCGCCGGTGACGGCGCACCGGGAGCAGGCGATCGCGACCGCGCTCGGCTTCAGCGAGACGGTGTTCATCGACGAGGTCGACGCCGCCGACGTCACGGCCCGGATCCGGATCTTCACGCCGGCGAAGGAGTTGCCGTTCGCGGGCCACCCGAGTGTCGGGACCGCGTGGTGGCTGGCCGAGTCCCGCACTCCGGTCGGCGTGCTGCGCGAGAAGGCCGGCGACGTCACGGTGGAGGTCGACGACGAGCAGGGCAGTGCCTTCATCGAGGCGCGCCCCGAGTGGACGCCCGCCTTCGAGTGGCTGCCGCTCGACTCCCCGGCCGAGGTCGACGCCCTCGATCCGTTCGCCTTCACGTCCGGCCAGCACTTCGCGTACGCCTGGATCGATGAGGAGGCGGGGCTCCTGCGGGCCCGCATGTTCGCCCCCGAGATGGGCATCATCGAGGACGAGGCGACCGGCGCCGCCGCGGTCGCCCTGACCGCGCGCCTGGGCCGCGCCCTGCGGATCACGCAGGGGGAGGGATCGGAGATCGTCACCGAGCCGCTCGCCGACGGCCGCGTCCGCGTCGGCGGCAGCGTGGTCTACGACCGCACCATCGACGCGACGCTCTGAGGCGGTCCCCGGCCTGCCCGGCCGGGAACCGCCTCCAGCGAGTGCCGCTAGTCGGCGACGCCGACGAACTCGGCCGCCTCGTCGGCGGTGCCGGCGCCGGAGTCCAGGCGGTCGCGGAGAGCGCGGCCCAGGGAGGCGTCGACGTTCGTCCAGTACTGGATGGCTCGCTCGCGGATGTCCTCGCGCTTCACGCCGCCCACAGCGCCCGCGATCGTGTCGAGGAAGCGCGCGCGTGCGGCGTCGTCGTACACCTCGCGGTACAGCGTGCCCGCCTGCCCGAAGTCGTCGTCCTCGGCGTGGAGGGTCGCCGCGGCGCGCACCAGCTCGCCGTCCGCCTCCCACGAGCCCTCGTCGGCGAGCTGCGGCTGGGCCGCCGGTCCGCCGAACGAGTTCGGTGCGTAGACCGGCTCGCCGGCCGGCTTGAAGCCGTGCCGCGCGGCGCCGTCCTGCGAGTAGTTGTGGACGGGCGCGACCGGCCGGTTCACGGGCAGCTCGTTGTAGTTCGTCCCGACGCGGTAGCGCTGGGCGTCCGGGTAGGAGAAGACGCGGGCCATCAGCATCTTGTCGGGGCTGATGCCGATCCCCGGGACCGTGTTGGCGGGTGAGAACGCGGCCTGCTCGATCTGCGCGAAGAAGTTCTCCGGGTTGCGGTCGAGCGTGTGGACGCCCACTTCGATCAGCGGGTAGTCGCTGTGCGGCCACACCTTGGTCAGATCGAACGGGTTGAACCGGTACGTCTTGGCGTCCTCGTACGGCATGACCTGGACGGACAGCTTCCACGCCGGGAAGTCGCCGCGCTCGATCGCCTCGTACAGGTCGCGGCGGTAGTAGTCGGCGTCCTCGCCCGCGATCCGCTGGGCGTCGGCGCCGTGGAGCTCCTCGTTGCCCTGCAGCGCGTGGAAGTGGTACTTGACCCAGAAGCGCTCGCCCGCCGCGTTGATCCACTGGTAGGTGTGCGAGCCGTAGCCCGGCATGGTCCGCCAGGAGCGGGGGAGGCCGCGGTCGCCCATGAGGTAGGTGACCTGGTGCGCCGACTCGGGGGAGAGGGTCCAGAAGTCCCACTGCATGTCGGCGTCGCGCAGGCCCGAGCCGGGGAGGCGCTTCTGCGAGTGGATGAAGTCGGGGAACTTCATGCCGTCGCGGATGAAGAACACGGGGGTGTTGTTGCCGACGATGTCGTAGTTGCCCTCGGTCGTGTAGAACTTCACCGAGAACCCGCGGACGTCCCGCCAGGTGTCGGGCGAGCCCTGCTCCCCGGCGACGGACGAGAAGCGATGGAGGGTCTCGGTCACCGTCTCCGGCTGGAAGACGGCCGCCTTCGTGTAGGCCGTCACGTCGCCCGTGACCTCGAAGCGGCCGAAGGCGCCGCCTCCCTTGGCGTGCACGATGCGCTCGGGGATCCGCTCCCGGTTGAACTGCGCCAGCTTCTCGACGAGGTACCGGTCGTGCAGGGCGGTGACGCCGTCGCGTCCGGTGGTCAGCGAGTGGGCGTCGCTGGCGACCGGCGTTCCGGTCTGGGTCGTGGTGGGGCGATCGGACATGGTTCTCCTCATCTCTTGTGGAGCGCGGCGGTCAGGCCGCGCTCCGCTGGCAGGACGGGCACAGCCCCCAGAACGTGACCTCCGCGGTCGAGATCGCGAACCCTCCCGTTTCGCCGGGGGTCAGGCACGGGGCATGACCGGTGACGCAGTCGACATCCGCCACGGCTCCGCACGAGGTGCAGACGACGTGGTGGTGGTTGTCGCCGATGCGGCGCTCGTACAGCGCCGGCGAGTGCGCCGGCTCGATGCGCCGTAGGAGACCGGCGCCGGTGAGGTCGGCCAGCACGTTGTGCACGTTCTGGATCGACGTGCCGGGGAGGGCGTCACGCACCTCGGCGAGCACGGCCTCGGCGCTCGCGTGGGGGCGACGGTCGAGCGCGTCGAGGACGAGCATGCGCCCTCGGGTGGCACGGAGACCGGCCCCGTGCAGGGCGTCCTCCAGGCGTGCCGCGTCCATGGGTCGAGCCTAGTGATAACGGTGAATGACTCAAAACAAAGCGGATCCCGGGCGTGGCGCATCCGCCTCCACCGGGCGACGGGACACGGCCACCAGGGTCGCCGGACCGACCGCGCGCACGACGTGGTCGACGAGGGCATGCGGAGCGGCCGCCTCCACGATGAGCACCAGCCAGCGACCGCCGGCGATCACCGTGACCTCGTACTCCGCACGGTTCACCGGCCGGCCCTCGCGGCCAGCCAGGGGAGCGGATCGACGTGACGGCCGTCGACGGCGAGCTCGAAGTGGAGGTGCGGCCCGGTCGACACGCCCGTGTTGCCCAGTGCCCCGACGATGTCGCCCGCGCGCACCTCCTGTCCCTCCGCCACGGCGAGCGAGCCGGACTGCAGGTGGCAGTACTTGGTGACCACGGAGGCGCCGTCGTGGCGGTGCGCGATCTCTGCGAAGACGCCGCAGGCGCCGGTGCCCCGAGCATCGGCCGCGATGACCGTGCCGGCCAGTGACGCCGCGACGACCGTGCCTTCCGGGGCGACGAGGTCGATGCCACGGTGGAAGGTGGATGCGCCGGGAGCGGGCGCCGAGCGCGGGCCGAAGAAATCGGAGATGTCCGCGTCCGGGCCGAGCGGCCAGACGACTGCGGGCGGCGCCGCGACCGCGGGCGCCTCGCGCGTGATGACGAAGGAGCGGAAGTCGTCTGCGGCGACGGTCTGCAGCGGGTCGGTGACGGCGGGCCGCTCGGGAGGCGCGGCCGACGCTGCGTGGGCGGGGCTGCCCGCGGCGGCCGCTGAGCCGATGAGGGCGAGGGCGACGCCGCGTCGGCCGGCTCCGGCGACCAGGGCGCGCGGCACCACGGGCGAGGGTCGGGTGGGTGCTCGGTGTCTAGGCATACTGAAATTCTAAGATGCTAAAATGAATGCGTCATGTGAGAAGGCCACCCTGACCGAAGGAGAAGACATGCAGTTCAGACGACGGAATCGGCTCGGCCGACGGGCCAAGCTCGTGGTCGGGGTGTCCGGCCTCCTTCTCGGGCTGGTCGCTGCGCTCGCAGCGGCGGTCCTCATCTTCGTGACCACGGTGGCGAACACGTTCACCGCGGGCCGCGACGTCATCGAGGACGCCTTCCCTCCCGCGAGCAGCCGGGCCGCCCCCGCTGCGGACGGCTCGCGGAACATCCTCCTGCTCGGATCGGACGCCCGCGGGTCCGTGGCGGGGATCGGAGATGAGGGCAGCACTGGCCAGCGCACCGACACGATCATGGTCGTGCACGTCCCGGCCGACCGGAAGGACGTCCAGGTCATGTCGATCATGCGCGACAGCTGGGTCGACATCCCCGGGCACGGCGAAGCCAAGATCAACGCGGCCTTCTCGTGGGGCGGCACGCCCCTGATGGTCCAGACGGTGGAGGCGCTGCTCGGCACGCGCATCGACCACGTCGCCCTCATCGGCTTCGACGGCTTCAAGGACATGACGGACGCCCTGGGCGGGGTGACGGTCCACTCGGAGCAGGCCTTCACCATGGAGGGGCACCACTTCACCGAAGGGCCGAACCACCTCGACGGCGATGCGGCGCTGGCGTTCGTCCGCGCCCGCTACCCGTTCGCGGACGGCGATTACCAGCGCGTACGCAACCAGCAGGCGTTCATGAAGGCGATCGCGACCACCGCGATCAGCCAGCGGACCTTGACGAGTCCCGAGCGCATCCTCGCCTTCACCGATGCGACGGCCCGGCACCTCGCGGTCGACCCGGGTCTCGACTTCCAGACCCTCCTCGGGCTGGGTCTCGGCGTTCGGGACGTGCGCGCCGGCGACATCGGGTTCTTCACCGTCCCGACTGCGGGGACGGGAATGGTGGGCGATCAGTCGGTGGTGTTCGTCGACGAGGAGCGGCTCGCGGCCCTCCGGGTCGCGCTCGCGGAGGACGGAGTCGCGGAGTTCGCCGCGTCTCTCGGCTGAGTCACCCGTGATTGTTTCTCAGCATTGCAATATACTGGTCACACCGTATCCGTATGATCTGCAGTGCCCGAGAGACAGGGGAACGACGATGCCCATCCCGGTGACCAAGAAGGCGGCCCCTCCGAAGCGCGTGCTGCTGCGCGACGTGGTCCGCGACACCATCCGCGACGCGATCATGGACGGGACGCTGAAGCCGGGGGAGACCCTCCACGACGACGCCCTGCAGGAGTGGCTCGGCACCTCCCGGACGCCCATCCGCGACGCGCTCAACGAGCTCGCGCGGATCGGCCTCATCGAGATGGAGCCGAACCGGTACACGCGGGTCGCCATGCTCACCTCCGACGCGGAGGCGCTCGAGGCGCTGAACGTGCTCGGCGTGATCTACGGCGGCGCGGCGGTCATCGCCGTCCCCGGGCTGACCGCCGCCAACGCCAAGACGCTCACCGGCAAGGTCAAGACCGCGATCAAGGGGGTCAAGGGGTCGGACGCCGATGTCATCCGCGCCAACCTCCTCGACGTCTTCAACACGCTCGTCGAGCTGTCGGACAACAGCCTCCTGGTGAAGCTCGCCCGCGAGACCATCGACGGCCTGGCCTACAAGATCCGTGTCGCCCGGCTGGTCGAGATCGTCGACGGCCCCTCGGTCGTCGACCTCCTCGAGCGCATGATCGGCGCCCTGGAGGAACGCGACGGCTTGAGCGCGCGCCGCGTCACGGACGCCCTGTTCCAGCTGCCGACCGCGGCGCTCAGCGAGGACGCGCTCGCGGCCTCCTGACCCGGACGCCGCGGCGATTCGGTCGCTTCGGCGCGCCCTCGCGCCGGCCCACATTCGTGCCGAATGCAGCCCCGGGCGGGTGCGTCGGCAGCATTCGTGCTGAATGTTGCCGTGGAGGTGCGCCGCGGCGCTCTCGCGCTGGGCCACATTCGTGACGAATGTGGGCCTGGGCGGGTGCGTGGGCAGCATTCGTGCTGAATGTGGCCGTGGAGGTGTGCGCCGAGGCGCCCTCGCGCTGGGCGACATTCGTGACGAATCTGGGCTTGGGCGGGTGCGTCGGCAGCATTTGTGCCGAATGTGGCCGTGGAGGTGCGCCGCGCCGCCCTCGCGCTGGGCGACATTCGTGACGAATGTGGGCCTGGGCGGGTGCGTCGGCAGCATTCGTGCTGAATGTGGCCGTGGAGGTGCGCCGAGGCGCCCTCGCGCTGGGCGACATTCGTGACGAATCTGGGCTTGGGCGGGTGGGTCAGCGACATTCGGCACGAGTGGCACGAGCGTCGGCGACGCGAGACCGCGCCTTGCACAGCGAACCCGCCAGCGAGGGCCGCACGCTTTCGGCGAATTTGCAGATTCAGAGGTGCGGCGCGCGGACGGCTCGAGGAATGCGCACCTGACCTGGCGATTTTCTAGCGCGCTCGAAACACTTACGCGGCGACGGCGTACGTATGTTGAAGTATCAGAGTTCTAAAAGATCAGAACGACGAGGGAAAACGCTAGAATATCAATAGACAGGTTCACCGACCCGAGGGGAGCAGCCACCATGAAGATGCAGGCCATGACCGATGACCGCCGCGACGACGGCCACGGCGGCACGGCGATCGGACGCTCCGGCTCATTCCCGCTCGCCCGACCGCACGCCGCCCTCGCCCTCACCGACGCCCTGATCGTCATCGCGGCCCTCCTGGCCAGCACCTTCGTCGCCGGTGCCGCCCAGCTCCTGAGCATCACGGGCGCCATCGCGGCAGCGGTCCTCGCGGCCGGCTGGGTGATCGCGCTCCGCGTCGGCAACACGCGCGATGAGCGCATCCTCGGGTCGGGCACGGCCGAGTTCCGGCGCGTGCTCGTCTCGTCGCTCTCGTTCGCAGGGTCGGCCCTGCTGCTGTTCGCGATCTTCGGCGCCGACCTCGCCACCGGTCATGTCGTCATCGCCCTTCCGCTCGGGGTCGTCCTCCTCGTCCTCAGCCGGGCGGTGTGGCGGCTCGTCCTCCGGCGCCTCCGGCGCCGCGGCGCAGGCCTCCTTCCGGTGCTGGTCGCCGGGGAGAACGCGGCGCGCGTGAGCGGCCACCTGACGGCCGACCCCGCGGCGAGCGGCCTGCGACCGATCGCCGTCCTGCCCGGCGCACTCGACCACGCGGAGGTGGTGCGCAGGGCGGTCGCCGCGCACGCGGGCGCGGTCGTGCTCGCCGGCGACATCGGCGACCCCCGCGATGCGCAGCACCTCATGTGGTCCCTCCAGGACCGGGGCATCGATGTCATCGTCAGCACCGACCTCCCCGACGTCGCTCCGTCCCGGCTCGCGTACCGCGTTGCCGACGGGCTTCCGCTCGCCCACCTCCGAGGACGACGGACGCATTCGGTCGGCCGCGTGGTCAAGGGCGCCATCGACCGCGTGGGCGCGGCCGTCGGCCTCGTGCTCCTCGCGCCGGTCTTCGCTGCTGTCGCCCTGCTGATCCGCCTCGACGACCGCGGCCCGGTGTTCTTCCGTCAGGAGCGCGTCGGACGCGACGGTCGACGCTTCCGCATGCTCAAGTTCCGCACGATGTGCGTCGACGCCGAGAAGCGGCTCGAGGAGCTGCGCGACGCGAACGACAGTTCCGGGCCCCTGTTCAAGATCCGCCACGACCCGCGCATCACCCGGGTCGGGCGCACACTCCGCAAGTACTCGATCGACGAACTGCCGCAGCTCTGGAACGTCCTCGTCGGCGACATGAGCCTCATCGGCCCGCGACCGGCCCTGCCCTCCGAGGTCGCCTCGTACCCCGACCACGCCACCCGCCGCCTCCTCGTGCAGCCGGGCATGACCGGGCTCTGGCAGGTCAGCGGCCGCGCCGACCTCTCCTGGGAGGCGGGGCTGCGGCTCGACCTGTCGTACGTCGACAACTGGTTCCTCCACCGCGACGTCGCGATCCTCGCCCGGACCGCCGGGGTCCTCGTCCGCCCGCGCGGCGCGTACTGACGCACCGACTTCCACACCTCCAGCCACCCTCCCGACACCCACCCCGAAGGAGAACCCCATGAAGAACAAGCTCATCGCCCCGCTCGGCGTCCTCGTCCTCAGCGCCCTCGCGCTGACGGGCTGCAGCGCGGCCGACTCCGCGAAGCCCACCCCGACGCCGTCGAGCACGAGCACCGCCGCCCCGGTGCCCGAGGTCGAGAAGAAGGCGATCGCCTGCGAGGACGGCAAGGCGACGGTGACCGAGAACAACATCGAGGCGACCATCGAGGGCGACTGCGCGACCGTCGAGGTGAAGGCGTCCAGCAGCATCGTCAAAGTCGGCGCGGTCGGCACCCTGACGATCGAGGGGGCGATCAACAAGGTCGTCGCCTCCTCCATCGACCAGCTCTCGATCACCGGGAACGGGAACACCGTCGTGACGCCCACCGAGCCGCTCGTCACCGACAACGGCGACCAGAACGAGGTCCTGAAGGAGGAGCGGGCCGGCTGACCGGTTCCGTCAGCGGGCCCGCGACCGGAGGCGCGTCTCCTCCAGATCGAGCAGGGACTGAGCATCCGTGAGGATGCGCGACGGGTAGGAGCCGCGTGCGCGCTCGAGCAGCAGGCGGCTCCGCTCGGCGTCCACCACGGCGAGCCGGAGAGTCCGGTACACGTGGTGGGGCCGGTTCTCGGCGGGCGTCTCGCTTGCGAGTGCCCGCTCCCAAGCCGACTCGGCCCGCAGGTAGGAGGACTGCCGTACTCGCTCCACGACCTCCGGATCGATCGGCCCCGTCGTGCCGGCGACCGTCTCCGGGTCGTCGAGCACGGCGAGGCCAGCCTCGCTGAGATCGTCCAGCAGCCGGGCGAGCAATCGCCGGTCCTCTCCGGCGTCGGCGCCCTGAAGCCCGAGGGCGCGGATCAGCCAGGGGAGCGTTCCTCCCTGCACCACCAGGCTGACGAAGGCGACCGTGAACGCTATGAGGATCAGCTGCGGGCGGTACGGGATCTCGGCGGGGAGCGACTGGGCGGCCGCGAGGGTGACGACACCGCGCATGCCGGCCCACCCGAGCACGACGCCGCCCCGCCAATCGATGGCCTCCTGGCGGTACTCCTCCAGATCGGTGCGGTGCCGCGCGTAGCGCTGCTCGGCCCGGAGCTTCCGGAGCGCCTGCCAGCGAAACCGGACCGGATGGTCGCGGAAGTAGCTGATCATCAACCACTCCCGGAGCACCGCGCGCTCGGCGCGCTCGGCGCGTCTTCGCAAGCCGTAGATCAGCGGCACGATCAGCACGAACCGGATGACGACCAGCGCGCCGAGGGCGATCAGGCCGAGACCGATCGCGTCCCACACGCTCAGGATCTCCGGATGCTCGACATCGGTGATGAGCGTCCGGAGCTCGAGGCCGATCAGGAGGAAGACTCCGTTCTCGAGCAGGAACTGGATGGTCCTCCAGTTGATCGCGTCGCTGATGCGCGCCTGGGCGCTGAACTCGCGCGGCGCGGCGTGGCCGGTGTAGAGCCCGGTCACGACGACCGCGAGGACGCCCGAGCCGTGGAGCGCCTCCGTGGGAGCGAACGCCGCGAACGGGACGATGACCGACAGCGCCGTGTCGAGAACGGGGTCGCTCAGCTTGGAGCGCACCCACACCGAGACGAATCCGACCACCAGCCCGACCACGAGCGCGATCACGACGGCCGAGACGAAGTCGCCGACGCCCTGCCACGGCGTGGTGGCCGCGCCGAGCGCCACGGCCAACGCGGTCCGCAGCAGCACCAGGGCGGTGGCGTCGTTGACGAGACCCTCTCCCTCCAGGACGGTGAGGAGGCGCGGGGGCAGTCCGAGCCGGCGGCCGACCGAGGTCGCGGCCACCGCGTCCGGCGGGCTGATGATCGCTCCCAGGGCGATCGCCGCGGCGAGGTCGAGGGCCGGGAGGAGCGTGAAGAGCACGAACCCGGCGGCGAAGGCGGTGATGATGACGAGCACGACCGAGAGCCCCGCGATCGGAGCCAGGTTGCGACGGAAGTCCGTCAGCGGAGTGCTGATCGCCGCCGCGTAGAGGATCGGCGGGAGGAGCCCGTCGAGGATGATCTCAGGCGGCACCTCGATCGAGGGGACGCCGGGCAGGAACGACAGCGTCACCCCGACGATGACCAGGATGATCGGCGCCGCGACACCGAGACGCCGGGCGAACGCGGCCACCCCGACGATCACCGCGACGGCGATGACCGCGTAGACGCCGAGTTCCATGCGTCAAGAGTATGAGAGAACGTTCAGCGTGCGCGCAGTCCGTCGATCGCCATCGCGATGACGCGGTCGCGCTGAGCGTCGTCGTCGAAGGCGACACCGGCGATGCCGGACACCATGCGGATCACATCGCCGATGGTCGCGTCGGCCCGCAGCTCGCCGGCCTCCTGGGCGCGGCGCAGCAGCGGCGCACCCGCGTCGTAGAGGGAGGTGCGGCAGCTGAGGAGCACGGGCGACTCCTTGTTGAGTCCCTCCAGCAGAGCGCGCTTGGTGCCGATGTAGACCACGAACCGGGCCAGCCAGGCCGTGACCGCCTCCCAGGGTTCGAGTGCCTCCGCCTCGTGCGCCGCGCGCACCACGGCGTCGACCTCGTCGACGTACACCGCCTCGACGAGGGCGTCGCGGGTGGGGAAGTTGCGGTACAGGGTGCCGATGCCGACGCCCGCCCGGCGCGCGATGTCCTCGAGGGAGGCGCCCGTGCCGTCCGCTGCGAAGGCCTCGCGGGCGGCGGCGAGCAGCGCGTCGAAGTTTCGCCGGGCGTCCGCCCGCTGCGGGCGGACGATGCCGGCGCGCACGGTGTCGGTGGCGCTCACGGCGGGTCCTTTCGGGTCGTCGGAAAGAAGGGGTTGCAAACCGGAGGCCGCCTCCGGTAATGTCGTATCCACAAACCGGAGGCTCCCTCCGATCGGAGCCAGCCTCCATTCTACGCCCTTCCCGCTCGAGATCGGCATCCTCTTCGAGAAACGGACACTCACCGACATGTCTCGACCCCACCCCTGGCGGACCTTCGCCATCCTGGCGCTCAGCGTCGGGTCCTTCGCCATCCTCCAGTCCCTCGTCGTCCCCGTCCTCCCCGTGATCCAGGCCGATCTCGGCACGACCACCTCCGGTGTCACCTGGACCATGACCGCGTGGCTCATCGTCGCCGCGGTCGCCACACCGCTGCTCGGGCGCGTCGGCGACCTCCGCGGCAAGCGTCGCGTGCTCGTGCTGGCCCTTCTCGCGGTCGGCCTCGGCAGCGTGATCGCCGCCGTCGCTCCGACCATCGGCGTGCTCATCGCCGGCCGCGTCGTCCAGGGGCTCGGCGGCGCGATGTTCCCGCTGGCCTTCGGCATCATCCGGGACGAGTTCCCGGCCCACCGCCTCCCGTCCGCCATCGGCGCGATCGCCTCCATCATCGCCATCGGCAGCGGGCTCGGCACCGTGCTCGCGGGGCCGCTCGCCGCGGCGCTGAGCTGGCGCGGGCTGTTCCTCATCCCCGTCGCGCTGACCACGGTGGCCGCCGTGCTGGCGCTCGCCTTCATCCCCGAGTCGCCGGAGCGGGCCACGGGAGGCGTGAATCCGTGGGCCGGGCTCCTCCTTTCCGGGTGGCTCGTCGCCCTGCTCCTTCCGCTCAGCACGGGAGCGCAGTGGGGCTGGGGCTCGCCCGCGGTCGTCGGGCTGTTCGTGCTGGCCGCTCTGCTCCTCGCGGCTTGGATCGTCGTCGAGCTCCGCTCACGGCACCCGCTCGTCGACATGCGCCTCATGCGCGAGCCGGGCGTGTGGTCCATGAACGCGGCGGCCGTCTTCATCGGCGCGTCCATGTTCGCGGTGTTCGCGTACTTCCCGCGCTTCGTGCAGACGCCGGTCGCCAGCGGGTACGGGCTGGGCGCGACCGTCGCCGGTTCTGGCCTGCTGATGCTTCCGATGCTGGTGACGATGGCTGTGACCGGGTTCCTGAGCGGGCCGCTCGCCCGGTGGATCGGCTTCCGTGCTCAGATCGTGCTCGCGGCGCTCGTGATGGGGGCGTCGAGTCTTTCGCTCGCCTTCCTCCACGGCACCCTCCTCGCGGTCGCCTCGGCCTCGGGAGCTTTCGGGATCGGCCTCGGCATCATCTACGCCGCTATCACGAGCGTGGTGGTCCAGAGCGTTCCCGCCACCCAGACCGGCATCGCGAGCGGGATGAACGCCAACCTCCGCACCGTCGGCTCAGCGATCGGGGCCGCGGTCATGACGGCGCTCGTGACCGGAACGATCGGGCGCGGCGGTCTCCCGGCCGAGTCCGGCTACACCGAGGGCTTCGCGACGGCGGGCCTGCTGGCTGTCGCCGCCGGAGTGGTCACGGTGGTCGCGGTGGTGCTCATGCGGGCCCGCGAACGCCGGGTACAGGCCGCCGAGCAGGTGGCCGCCGTCGCCGGTCTCGCCCGGATGGAGGCGGACACCGCGGACGCCGCCCGGGCGGAGGCCGAAGAGATGGCCCGTCTCGTCGCACACGTCGAGCGCGACCTCGGGCTCGAAGTCGGTGGGGCGGCGCAGCCGGGGAGGCGCGACTCGCTCGAAGTGGCCTGAGCCCTCGTGGTTCGTTGTCCGCTGAGGCGGCGGTCCGGGTCAGGCCCGGGCCGCCGCCTCGCTGCGCCAGCGGGCGAGGAGCGCCCACGGGTCGCCGACGCCCTCCGCCAGCCCGGCGATGTGCCGCAGCAGGTCGTCGTCCGTCTCGAACCACTCGGTGCCGGGGATCCGGAGGCGCGCGAACTGGGCGTGCCTCCGCTGCTCGACGGTGCGGTCGCCCCGCTCGAAGGCCACCACCTCGTCGTGCGGCAGGCTCGCGAACCGCTGAGACGGATTGGCGGACGTCCCGATCTTGATCCGGTCGCGGTAGCGCAGGTAGTAGACGACGTCCACCCGGGAGGCGCGGGAGTCGTCCGGTGGAGGCTCGCCCACCCTCCACTCGCAGACCGCGCAGAGCCACCCGGAGGGGTACCGGACCCCGAGCCGGGACCCGCAGAACGCGCACGGCGACGGGAGCAGATCGGTCGTCCCGAACTCGCCCGCCACCCAGTCGTGGGCTTCCAGCAGGTGGGGGAGGCACAGCGGCACCGGGGCGTCGGCCGGCACCGCCCCTCCGCAGAGGGCGCACCCGGGAGCGTGATCCGACACGCTGGGAGCGTACGCCCGACGGACGACAGCGGCCGCCCGGCCCCGGCCGGCCGGCCCCTCCCGGAGCCGTTGAACGATTGAACGGTCGCTCGTGGCCCCCTCAGGGCGTCGTGGAGGCGGCGAGGGGGCCATTGGTGACGGCTCACGCGGCCCCGAGGGTCCGAGGCCTGTGGATAACCGGTCGCGGCGAGGGCGTTCGGCTTTCGGCTCCCGCAAAGCCGGTTACGGCAGGCTGACCCGGTACGACATCCGAAGGGAGCCGAGTGAGACGCGTCGAGACCGTGATGGGCATCCCGATGTCGGTCGACCTGCGGGCCGACGACGCCGCGGCCGCTGCCGCCGCCGAGGCCGCCTTCGCCGTGCTCGAGGCCGCCGACCGGCGATTCAGCCGCCACCGGCCCGACAGCGAGCTGTCGGCGCTGAACCGCGGCAGCCTCCCCGAGGAGGAACGGAGCGCCGATCTGCGGGAGGTGCTGGCCATCGGCGAGCAGCTGCACGTCGCCACGTCGGGCGCCTTCACCCTGCGGGCGGCAGACGGCAGCATCGACACGGACGGCATCGTGAAGGGGTGGGCGGCCGACCGGGCGGCCCGAGCGCTGCGGAGTCACGGCATCCGGTCGTTCTGCCTCAACGCGGGCGGCGACGTCGCGGTCGGGGCAGCACCCGAGGGGCAACCGGCCTGGAACATCGGCATCCGATCGCCGGAGTCACCCGATCGCATGCTCGCCGTGCTGACCGTCGCCGATGGTGCTGTGGCCACGTCCGGGGCGTACGAGCGCGGCGAGCACATCGTCGACGGGCGCACCGGGGCCCCGGCGCGGGCGCTCGCGAGCGCCACCGTGCTCGCGCCGGACCTGACGACCGCCGACGTGCTCGCAACGGCGGTCTTCGCGATCGGGGAGGCGGGGGTCGGCTGGGCGCTCGGGCACGGGGCGACCGGCGTGCTCGCCCTCACAGCTGATGGCCGCCTCCTCGCGGCGGGCACCGTACCGTTCGCGCGGTGACGCGGGCCGCCGAGAGACGCCGTCGCTGTCAGCGCGGAGGAAAGCAGCGGATCAGCGTGAGCGTCCCCTCCACGCCCAACTCACCATCGCCGTAAGCGGTGAGGACGGTCGCGCCGCGCTTCAGCGGGATCTCGCTGCCGTCGCGTCGCCCGACGAGAGCGCCCTCGCCGTCGATGATGACGAGCACCGAGAAGGAGGGCTCGAGCTCCCTGCTGCCGGAGATCCGGATGCGTTCGGCCCCGAAGAACGGGTCGGCGTCGGCCGGGAAGAGTTCGTCGCCGCGGCCGCTTCGAAGCCGCGCGATCGCGTCGGCGTCCGTCGGCCGGCGGTTCAGCCCGCCGATGGCGGTGTCGAGGTCGAGCCCGAGGAGGGCGTCGGCGGCGGGGAGCCCGCGACGCTCGAGCAGCATGGAGAGGTCGGTCGGCTGCTGGAGCTCGACCAGGGTGACGCCGGGACCGATCGCGTGCGCGAGGCCGGCGGGCACGAGGAGGGTGTCCCCGGCGGCAAGCGGGAGCCGGTTCATGGCGGCGAGCATCGCCTCGGCGTCCTGACCGTCCCACCAGTCGCGGACCTCGGCCTCGGTCACCTGGCGCGCGAAGCCGAGCGTCGCGTAGGCACCGGGCTGCGCCTCCAGGATCGCCCAGGCCTCGGTCTTGCCGTGCGGGCTGCGGAGGTGCCGGGCCGCGAACGCGTCATCCGGGTGATAGTGCACGAACAGTCGCTCGGCCGTGTCGAGGAGCTTCACGAGGAGCATGGTGCGCGCGCCGAACCGGTGGAGGTGCTCCTCGCCGAGGAAGTGCACCGGATCCGCTAGGACCGCGTCGCGCAGCGTGCGGCCGTCCGGCAGAACGGTGAGCCCGACGCCTCCACCCGACCAGATCTCGGTGGTCGAGGCGACGAAGTCCTCCGGGACCGACTCGCCGGGCTGCGGGGTGCCCCGGAACCGGGCGATCCCGGCGCCGCCCCGGTACGGACGGTCGAGCGGCTGGTTGGGGCCGAGGAGGAGCGGAGTCATCATCGTCCAGCACGCTACCCGCATGTCGCTCGCCCAGAGGCTGGGCCGGGGTCGCCGGCGTCGCTACGCGTACACGCGCCGGTGGTACGCTCCGGGCATTCCCGCCCCTGCGGAGCAAGGAGACATCGTGACCGAGGACGTGCCCGTCAGCGACCTCCGCGAGTACATCGAGTACCTGCGCGAGCGCGGTTACTCCGTGCAGAACGGGCACACCCCCGACCCGGACCTCATCGACCCGGAAGGCAACCCGGTCTACACGTGGCAGGAGGGTTACCCGTACGACGAGCTGATGAGCCGCGAGGAGTACGAGGTCGAGAAGTACCGCCTCCAAGTGGAGCTGCTCAAGTTCCAGTACTGGCTGGAGGACAACGACCGCCAGGCGATCATCGTCTTCGAGGGACGCGACGCGGCCGGCAAGGGAGGGACGATCAAGCGGTTCACGGAGCACCTCAACCCGCGCACCTCCCGGGTCGTCGCGCTCTCGAAGCCGAGTGACCGCGAACGGGGTCAGTGGTACTTCCAGCGCTACATCCAGCACCTCCCGACCGCCGGCGAGATCGTGATGTTCGACCGTTCCTGGTACAACCGGGCGGGCGTCGAGCGCGTGATGGGGTTCTGCAGCGACGACGAGTACGAGCAGTTCATGTCCCAGGCGCCCGCCTTCGAGAAGATGCTCGTCGACTCGGGCATCCACCTGACCAAGTTCTGGTTCTCGGTTTCGCGCACCGAGCAGCGCACGCGGTTCGCGATCCGTCAGCTCGACCCGGTCCGGCGCTGGAAGCTCTCGCCGATGGACCTGGCCTCCCTCGACAAGTGGGACGAGTACACGGCCGCCAAGGAGAAGATGCTCCGCCGCACGGACAAGCGGCACGCCCCTTGGACCATCGTCCGCTCCAACGACAAGAAGCGTGCCCGGGTCAACGCCATGCGGTTCTTCTTGAACCAGTTCGACTACGAGGGCAAGGACTCGTCGGTCGTGACGCGCCCCGACCCGCTGCTCGTGATGCGTGGGAAGCAGGAGGGCCTGGAGGAGTAGGGACGTCGGTGCCGGCCCCGCCCTCTGCCGTTCCTCAGAGGCTGTCCGGGTCGAGGTTGAGCCGGGTGGAGGCGTACAAGGTCTGAGCACCGGTGATGGTGCCGAGATCCGAGTTGAGCCAGACGAGGTCTTGGACGGTGATGCCGAACCTCGCCGCCACCGCATCGGTCGTGTCCCCCTGCGCCACGTCGTAGTGCTTGGGGGCGCCGGCGGCGGTCGTCGCGCTCACGGTGCCCATGGCGTTCGGCCGCGCCCCGCCGTCGACCGTGTGGACGTTCGACTGCCGGACCGGGACGGACCACCGCACGGTGTTCACCGCGAGGACCTTGTCGGGCCCGAGCTCCTGCGGCACATCGTCGGATGCGGAGGCGGATGAGTAGGTCACCAGCGCCTTCAGATAGGAGGGTTGCCCCTCCTCGATGGGGCCGACGGACGACGCGGCCCCGCTCGTCGGGCCGCCAAGCAGATGATCGCCGACGCCGTGGAAGGTGAGACCGTCGCCGACGCGCGGAGGGATCTCGAGCAGGGTCACCGAGACCGGGATGGGCACCGTCGAGGTAAACCTGGAGTACTGGGCCGAATAGGTGTTGTCGCCGTCCGAGACGATCCGGTAGTGGAAGTGGATGCTGCCCTTCGGTGAAGCGACGTCGCCCTCGGCCACGACGGTTCCCGTGGGCACCGGCGTGAGGGTCGGCGGCGGGGGAGGCGGCGCGGTCGGCGTCGGGCTCGCTGAGCTCACGGTGCTCTCGCGGGCGGCCGTGGCCGTCGGCGAGGCCTTCGGTGTCTTGCGCGCATGCGTATGCGTCGCTGACGGGCCCGATGCCTGCGCCTGACCCAGCAGAGCGCATCCCGACAGGACCATGGCTGCGATCATCACGGCGCCGATGGCCCCCGCGAATCGACGTGTCTTTCGAATCACTCGTCTACCCCCGTGAAGCACCCTATATGCGGCGGGGGACAGAGTGGGATGTGCCGGCCGTCATGGGGCTTCGACACGCCTCCACCGACATGCCGACCGCCGACGGGCCCGGGCCCTCGAGCCCTGCCCGCCGGCGGTCATGACTCAGTGCAGCGGGAGCTCCTCCAGGGAGAACACCCGGCTCGTCAACGGGGTGCCGAAGAGGTAAGTGTCCATCTGGGAGTTGGTGACGAGCAGCCGGTCGTGTGCGATGGCCACGCCGGTGGTCGTGTCAGCTCCGGTGAACGTCCGCTCCGAGACGACGGTGCCCGTGTCATCGGCGGAGAGCCGCACGGTTGTGATCTCGTTGTCGACCGAGCGGGCGATGTACAGCGTGTTCCCCTGCCGGACGATGCCATCGGCGCTCGGCAGCGCAGGGGCGGAGATCTTCCGAATTCCACCGGTGGCCAGGTCGAGCCGGTACAGGGCGCCCGAGTACCAGTAGCCGATGATCAGGGAACGGCCGTCCGGACCCATGACGATGCCATTGCCGTTGGACTGGCCCGAGATGTAGTCCGGCAGCCGGTAGGCGACCTGGAGGGTCCGGTGCGTGTCCCCGGGGAGCGCCTGAACCTGGGCTGCGGGAATGCGGTAGACGACCGCCCGGAAGGAATCAGTGATGTACACGTCCCCATCGGGGGCGATGGCTTCGTCGTTCACGAGAGTCTTCTCGCCGGTGTCCGGGACGGAGTAGGAGCCTACGAGCTTCCCGGTGCTCGTGTAGATGAAGAAGCGACCGGTGAACCCGCCGGCCACCAGGAGGCGGTCGCCGGCGATCTTGACCCCGGTCGCCTGCGTGCGGCCGTCCTCGCCCCCGCGAAGGAAGGGTTCGAGGGTCGGCGCGCCGAGGCGGCCCCGGTAGACGGTGCCGTCGGCGATGCTCGTGGTGTAAACGAAGCGGCCATCGGAGGCGACGCTCTCCGGGAAGGCGTTCGCGCCATCGATCGTCACCGCCTGAGCGGCCTCGTTACGGGATTCTGCCGATGCGGTGGTCGCCGGCGCGGCCGCGATCAAGCCGACGGCGACAACCGCCGCGGCGACGGAAGAGCCGATAGCGCGCCATGAGGCACCGGATCGGATGCCCGCGATGGCGCGGCCGACACCGACACCTTCGGTATTGACAATTGACACAGTACTTCTCCTTTCTCGCGCGGCCGGTCGGTTGGCTGCCGCGCAGTTTCGATGAGACTGGACCGAGGATTCGGTTCAACAGAAAGCGCCTCCGGTCCGGCCCGAACTACGGCGCTCGCCCAGATCAGCAGGACGCGCACCGGCGCATGCGATGCCTCCTGTTCGAACCCATCCTCAAGCGGCGCGAAGTGCGTCTCGGACGGCTGCCCGGGCGGTCACGGGGGTCCGGCCGAGGAGGCGCTCCAGATCGCGGCTTTCGGTGGCGAGCTCGCCTCGGGAGAGCCCCGCGTCCGCGTCGGCGAGGACCTCGGCGAGTTCGGCGGGGAGGCCCGCTTCTGCGAGGGTCCTGGCGAAAGCGGCGACGGGGAGATCGTGATACTCGATCGGAAGGCCGGTCTCGGCGGCGATGATGTCCGCCAAGGCGTGGAGCGTGAATCCGTGGCCACCGAGTTCGTAGGTCTCGCCGTCGTGCCCGTCTCCGGTCAGTACGGCGGCCGCGGCGGCGGCGAGGTCGTCGCGCGAGGCGCCTGCCACCGTTCCTGTGCCCGCGGCCCCGACGATGACTCCGCTTCGGAGGATGGACTCAAGCTGGCTGGTGTAGTTCTCCAGATACCAACCGTTGCGGAGGATCGTGAAGGGCGTGCCGCTCGCTCGCAGGTACTGCTCCGTCTTCCAGTGCTCATCCGCGAGCCGCATCCGCGCGGAACCCGCGTTGAGTGTGCTCGTGTAGACGATTCGGCGGACGTTGCATGCCCGCGCGGCGTCGATCACCCGACGATGGTTGTCGAATCGTTCTCCGACCGTGGTCGTGGAGACCAGGAGGAGCCGGTCGACGTCCGTCAGTGCGCTCTGCAGCCCGGCCGGGTCGCTGAAATCCACAGCTCGCGTGAGGACTCCGCGCTCCGCGAGCTGGTGCAGCCTCCCGACATCGCGACCGGTCGCAATGATCTCACCCGCTGAGACGCCTTGGGCGAGCAGGTTCTCGACCACCCGGCGTCCGAGCTGTCCGCTTGCGCCTGTGACCATGATCGTCATGTTCGTGCTGTTCCTTTCGTAGGGCTCTGTGCCTTCGTCTCGGGAAGATGCGCCGCGGGAGTGCGCCACGGCAATTACGCTAGAACCTGACACCAATGTCAGGGTCAAGTCGTCGTGGCAGAGAAGGGAGTCGGCGGATGCGGATCGGAGATCTCGCGCGCCGCACGGGCGCGAGCGTGCGCTCACTGCGGTACTACGAACAGCAGGGACTGCTCGTGAGCGAACGGAGCCCCAGCGGTCAGCGCCTCTACTGCGAAGAGGCGGTGGAGCGGGTCGAATTCGTCCAGCGACTTCTCGCGGCCGGCCTGTCGAGCGCCACGATCCTCCAGCTGCTTCCGTGTGTCGATGCTCCGAGCAGCGACAACTCCGCGGCCGCGCTCGAGCGTATGGCCCACGAGCGGGTGCGCCTGTCAGAGCGAATCGCTGACCTCATCGCCACCCGCGACGCGTTGGATGAAGCCATGGACCGCGCTCGCCGGCTGCAGCCGGCTTCGCTCACGGGGTGAACGGCGCTCCCGCCAGCGCGTGC
The DNA here is from genome assembly GCF_009765225.1 of Leifsonia sp. AG29. Classification (NCBI taxonomy): domain Bacteria; kingdom Bacillati; phylum Actinomycetota; class Actinomycetes; order Micrococcales; family Microbacteriaceae; genus Leifsonia; species Leifsonia sp. AG29. The sequence continues at coordinate 507,733 of NZ_VMSF01000001.1, forward strand.
CGAGTCCAGGTCGTGAGGATGGGCATGAGTTCGTCCATCTTGTCGATGGCGCAGTGACCGGCCCCGCGGATCAATGAGACCGTCGTGCGGTCGCGCCCCTCGAAGATGTGCGCGTCGGACGGGGGCACGTGGACATCGGCATCGCCGTTCACCACGAGCATCCGGCTCTGGTTCTGCTCGATGAGCAGGTCATCCAGCGCGAGTCCGGAGGCCGCTCGGGTCAATTCAGCGGTGGACGGGGCGTGATCGAATCCGAGCGCGTTGCCCAGGATGCCTTCCATCCCGAACAGCAGGCCCGCCAGGTTCTGCTCTCCGAACGACCGGAGGGTGACGGGGCCGCCGAGCACGATCGCTGCATCGACGACTCCGCGGAGCCCGCTGGAGGCCGAGAAGTATCCGCCGAAGCTCAGACCGAAGTGTCCCACGCGACCGCGGGTGAGCGTTCGCGCGTAGCCCACGATCTGGTCGACGATCTTGTACGAGGTAGGCGTCAGCGGCGTGTCGGTGAGTTCGCCGACGCCGGGGTGATCGAACGCGACGATCCGGGCGTTCGATGCCTGGCTCAAGGCGATCAGCATCTGATGCAGGTCCAACTTCCACGTGTCGATTCCGCCGCTGGCGATGAGGACCGGGGTCTGATCCGTGGCGTCCGGCGGGGTGAGAACGTGAACCGGCACGTCGATCGCGATTCCGGAACTGTCGAGTCGGAGAACGTGCCGCTCGAAGACAACGGGAAAGTCGGGTGATGCGGCCTCGTACTCCCGCACTTGGTCGGCGATGGCGGTGCGCCGGGAATCGGTGGCCAGGGACGGGAACTTGGCGCAACCATACGCGAGGGAGGCCGCGAGATGATCGCCCCGTTCGCTGTATCGCTCGGCTAGGCGGCTCCACTCGTACACCCACCCGCCGGGCTGATCCGACCACATGTCGGTGACACGCGATCGCACGGCGGCGATGTCTGCAGCGTTCAAGCCGAGGTTGGCGAACTGCCGGGTGCGCTCCTCGAAGAGGTTCTGCGGGTCCACAGCGAAGGTGTAGGTCATGGGGTCTCCTCTCGTCGAATCTCGACCCCAGTTTTCGGCTCATCGCACGCCGACCGGTAGAGCCGGATCCTCCTGGCCCCCATGTCGCGGTGACATGTGTTTCCGCTAAGCTCCCTCGCCATGACCGCCGACCTCTCACAGTGGCGAACGTTCGTCGCGGTCGCTGAGCAGGGCAGCATCAGCAAGGCTGCGTCGACGATGAGAATCGATCAGCCGGCGCTGAGTCGTTCGCTGCGTCGACTGGAGCGGGACATCGGGGGTGCGCTGTTCCAGCGCGGTGCTTCCGGCGTTCAGCTCACGGAGCTCGGCTCCGCGCTCCTGCCGGAGGCCGTCGAGCTGGTCGCGGCCGCTGACGCTCTGGCGGCACGTGCCGCCGAGGTGGTTCGTTCGTCGACGAGTCGGGTACGGGTCGGCACGCTCGAATACCATCCGTTCAGCGCAGCGCTGGCGTCGACTCAACGGAAGCTAGCCACCGAGCATCCGCCGGTGGTCCTCGAACTCGCCCATCTGCCCCGGTTGGGTCACGCCCAAGCTCTCCGGACGCGCGAGATCGACCTGGGTTTCTCCCTCATGATGCCGGAGGACCTGGATGCCGACGACTTCTTCGCCTACCAGGTGATCCGTGAGGAGCGCCGGCTGTACGCCATCCTTCCCGCGGATCACCCGTTGAGCGGCGAGGATTCTCTTGCGCCGGCTCTGCTCAGCGGGACTCCGCTGATCCTGCCTGATCCCAAGGACAATGCCGGCGCCTACGAGCAGATACTGTCCGCCCTGACCGACGCGGGGTACGAGGCCGGCGCGCCGGTCCGGGTGAACAGGAGCCTGACGGATGCGCTCCAGGACGTGGCACTCGGTGCCGGCTGGACGGTTGCTGCCGGGGGAGTCGCTCGCAATCCGATGCCCGGGACCGTGGCCGTGCCGCTCCCGTCCGGGATCCTCGCCGGAGTTCACCTGGTGGCCCTGTGGAGGGCGGCGTCCGAGGATCGGACGGTCCGCAGCGTGGTGCACACGTTCAGGGCCGAACTTCAGTCACGACGGGACGAGCGTTCCTGAAAATGGAGGCTCGGCCCCGAAGGCCGCGAGAGCCCCGGCCTACAGGGGCCGGGGCTCGTGAGCGGCACTCGTCGAGGTGTCAGTCGAAGTCGGCGCGGTGCTGCTCGGCCCACTGACGGAACGTGCGGGGGGCGACACCGGTGAGGTTCTGGACGTCCTCGGTGACGACGCCGGATCGGCCGACACGGAACAACTCCTGCAGATCCTTGAGGGCAAGCGCCTGCGGTTCGGGGGTCCCCCGGGAGATGTTGACCTCGAAGTACTGCTCCGGGGTCACCGGCACGAACTCGATCTCACGGCCGAGGACATCGGCAAGGGTCTCGACCTGCTCCCGGGCGCTGAGCGCCGCGGGACCGTTGAGGATGTAGCTGTTTCCTTCATGGCCGGGCTGGGTGAGCACGGCCGCGGCGACGCGGGCCAGGTCGTAAGGGTCGATCGGCGAGGTGAGGCCGGGCTCGGTGGGGTCGTAGACCTTCCCTTCCGCGGTGATCGTGCCCTTCCACCACAGCGCATTGGAGGCGAGCGTGTTCGGCTTCAGGTAGGTGATGTCCAGGTCCGAGGCACGCAGCACGTCGTCCCGGGCGCTGATGGCCGCGCCGATGATCGGCATCGGGTGGATCGCGGTCCCGATCGAGGAGAGCACCACGACCCGGCTGACGCCCGCGGCCTTCGCGGCGTCGACGATGTACTGCGCCTGGGCGGGGACCGGGTGGGTCTGCATGAAGAAGATCCCGTCGACGCCGTCGACCGCGGAGGTGAGGGCCGCGGTGTCGTCGAGGTCGCCGATCGCGAGCTCGGCCGCCTCGGGAAGCAGCTGGCGCGCTTTCTCGGGGTTGCGGACGTAGGCGCGCACCTGGTGGCCCGCGTCGAGCAGCTCCGTGACGAGTTCGCCGCCGACGTTTCCGGTGGCTCCGGTGATGAGGAATTTCATGATGCTCCTTGTCGAGGATGGTGAGTGCTGGGGAATGGATGGGTGGATGGGCGGGGTCACCACGGGACATCGCCTTCGCGGTCCCGGTAGTGGCCGGTCAGGTGCCGGTCCTCACCGAGGGCGAAGCGGATGATGGCGTCCGTGCCGTCGGTGACCGAGTGCCCCATACCGCCGGACAAGGCGGTGGCCGTCAGCCCGGGGTCGGCGGCATTGATCCGGATGCCCGGGAGACGCCGGGCATAGCGGACGGTGAGCATGTTGATCGCCGCCTTCGAGGCCGCGTACAACGGGCTCCCGGCCCGCGACTCGATGGTCGAGGGATCGTGGAAGCGGGCCAGCGACCCCAGGCCGCTGGTCACGTTCACGATGCTCGGCTCAGCGGCGCGTTCCAGCAGGGGCAGGAACGCGTGGATGACGCGCACGTAGCCGACGACGTTGGTCGCCAGCACCTCCTCCATGCCGGCGGCGGTGAGGTCGTGGACATCGACCTGCGGACCGGTGATGCCGGCGTTGTTGACGAGGATGTCCAGGCGCCCGGCTTCAGCCTCGACCTGGGCAGCGGCTGCCGCTACCGACTCGTCCGAGGTGACGTCCAGAGCGACGAACCTCGCGCCGATCTGCGCTGCCGCAGCCGTGCCGCGGTCGGGGTTGCGGGCGCCGACGTACACGGTGCAGCCCGCCTCGGCGAGGCGTCGGGCGGTCTCGAGCCCTATGCCCTGGTTCGCCCCGGTGACGAGCGCCACCGGAGCTTGCTCATTCGGTGATGTCATGCATCTCCTCCTTTCGGTCCGGGACTCGTTCCCCGGCCGAGAACAACTCTGCTGATCGCCGGGCGACGCAGCGTGGCCCAGCCTGTGCCACCCTGATCGGACGGGGGACGAGCAGACTGGAGAGCATGGAAACGCTCCTCGAACTCGGCCCCTTGCTGCGCACCTGGCGCGGCCGGTTGCAGCCGGCGGACGTCGGCTCGCCCTTCGGGTTCGCCTCCAGCCGAACGCCCGGCCTGCGGCGAGAAGAGGTCGCCAGGCTCGCGGGGGTGTCGCCCGATTACGTCAAACGGCTCGAGCAGGGGCGCGCCCACCCGACGGCCGGCGTCGTGTACGCCTTGGCCCGGGCACTCCGGCTCTCGGAAGCCGAGACCGCGACCGCGCTCCGGCTGGCCGGGCACGCCAGCGACCTGCGCGCGCTCATGCCACGGCGGATCACACCGAGCGTCCGACGGCTCCTCGACCGGCTTCCGGACACACCGGTGGCCGTGTTCGATGCCGCGTGGAGCCGCCTGGATCAGAACGCGCTGTGGACCGCCCTGACCGGCGATCCGCGAGGTCGCGGAGATCGAGAGGACAACCTGGTCTGGCGCGTGTTCCTCGGCGATCCCGGACGGGTCCGCCACCCGCGTCCGGAGGAATATCGGGCATCCATCGTCGCCGACCTGCGCCGGGTCCACACCCGCTATCCGAACGACAGCGAGCTCGCCTCACTGGTGAGCGCCCTGGGTCAGCGCAGCGATGAGTTCGCGCGGCTCTGGGGCAGCTCCGCCTTCGGCGAGCATGGGAACCAGCGCAAGACCATCGACCACCCCGAACTGGGTCCCATCGAACTCGACTGCGACATCGTCACCGTTCAGGGCGCCGAGCTCCGGCTCATCATCTTCACGGCCGAACCCGGGAGCGAGTCGGCCGAAAAGCTCCAGCTGCTCAGCGTCATCGGCACCGAGCGCATCAGCACGCCTCGACCGGACGAGTCCTACGCTCCTAGCGAGGTCGGATCAGGCGAGTGACGTCATGCCGGGTTCGGCCGCTCGCAGAGCGGTCGTGAACGTTCGGCGATACGCGGTGGGGGTGGTGCCGAACGAGCTGCGGAACTGCAGCCGGAGGTTCGATCCGGATCCGAGGCCGACCCGGTCCGCGATCTGGTCGACCGAGAGCTCGCTATCCTCCAGGAGCGCCCGGGCTTCGTCGAGTCTCACCCGCTGAAGCCAACGGTGCGGAGTCGTCCCGGTTTCCTTGATGAAGCGCCGCTCGAATGTTCGGGTCGACAGATTCGCGCGCGCGGCCAGCTGAGGCAGCGTGAGCCGTTCGGCGAGGTGCTCGCGTGCCCACGCCTTGACGGGGTCCAGCGAGGCATCGGCGATCTCGACGGGGCTGGCCGTCGGCACGTACTGGGACTGACCCCCGGGTCGGCGCGGTGCTGTGACCAGGCGTCGCGCGATGTCGTTCGCGGCTTTCGCGCCCAAGTCCTTGCGCACCATGTAGAGACACAGGTCGAGTCCGGCTGCCACTCCCGCAGAGGTGAGGACCTGTCCTTGGTCGACGTAGAGGACGCCCTCATCGACCTCGACGCGAGGGTGCACGCGGGCGAGGACCCCGGCCGCATCCCAGTGCGTGGTGGCTCTGCGACCGTCGAGTAGTCCGGCCCCGGCCAGCGCGAACGCGCCGTAGCAGATTCCGACGATCCGGGCGCCGCGATCGTGGGCTCGGCTCAGTGCTGCTGCGACCACGGGCGCCAGCGGCGCGGTGGGTGGTTTGTAACCGGGAACGATGACCGTGTCTGCATCGTCGAGAGCCTCGAGTCCAGCGGCCACCGCTATGCCGATCCCGGATTCTGCGGGGATGACGCCCGGGCGTGGGCCGCACACGCTCAACCGGTACGGGTATTCCGGTCGTTCGGCGAACACCTGCAACGGGATCCCCAGGTCGAGAGGAAGGACTCCCTCCAAGACCAGGACGCAGACACGATGCGGAACCTGTCGGTCAAGCATGACGTAATCCTCGCACATCTTGTCATTTACGACACTGGCTGGATCGGCTCGCAGCGGAGACGCTGGTGAGCACGATCCCCCCATTCGAATCGGATGCTCATGAAACACCCTTCCCGTAACCGCGCGGTCGCCTATGTCGTCTCGACCGTCGCCTTCCTGGTGGTGATGGCCGCCTCGGGTGCCCCGAGCGTTCTGCTCGCGGCGTACCAGCGGCAGTGGCACTTCCCCGACGCGGCCCTCACCGTCGCCTTCGCGATCTACGCGCTCGCGCTCGTCGTCGCACTGTTGTTCTGTGGTTCGCTCTCTGATCACATCGGGCGGCGACCGGTAGCTGTCGGCTCCCTCTTGCTCACGGCGTTGTCGATGGTGCTGTTCCTCTGCGCCGGGGACGTGACCGTCCTGATCCTGGCCAGGGGCGTTCAGGGAGTCGCGACGGGTCTCGCCACGGTTGCATTCAGCGCTTGGATCACCGAGCTGGCCTCCCCGCGCCGACGAAAGCAAGCGGAGACCCTGGTTGCCGTGTCCACAGCCGGCGGTCTGGGTGTCGGGGTCGTCGTGGCCGGAGCTGTATCGCAGTTCGCCGCGCATCCTGAGGCCCTGATCTTCGGGACCAGCCTCGTGGCAGTGCTCGTCGCGGCGGCCCTTCTCTTGATTGCACCGGAATCGGTGGCACCTCGCGGCGGGATCGCCGCCTCCCTGCTGCCTCGGCTCACCCTCGAACGCCACGTCGCCAAGAGGATGGCGCGGCTCGCGCCGGCGGTCGTCGGCATCTGGATGTCGGCGGGGTTGATCCTCGGCCTGGGGGCATCGCTCTCCCGAGCGGCTCTGCATCTCGGGGATGGCTTCCTCGCCGCCGTGGTGGTCGCAACGCAGCCGCTGACGGCGACCGTGTGCTCTCTGCTCCTTGCTCCCCGACTGCGCCCGCGGCCGTTGCTGGCGCTGGGTTCGAGCGCCGTCCTGGTCGGTGTCGCCGCTGAGGGCTGCGCGTTCGTCACCGGAGTCGCGGTGCTCGAGATCGTCGGCGCATTCATCACAGGCCTGGGGTTCGGCGCCGTGCTCACAGCCGTTCTCGTCGACATGGTGCCCCGCGTCGACGTCAACGACCGCGGGGCGTTCTTCGCGGTGTTCTATCTCGTCGGCTATCTGCCCTACGGCTGCTCGGCGATCGCGGCGGGGCTCCTCAGCGACACGATCGGGCTCGCTCGTGCGGCCGCGGTCTACGCGGCGGCGATCATCGTGGTCATCCTGCTGGCCCTCGTTCTGAATCCGATGAAGTCGAGCCGGACACGGGCGGACGCCCAAGCGAGCCGGGCGCATCGCGGCATCGAATCGACCTGACACAAGGGACACGAATGAACAAGAAGAATTGGTTGATCACCGGGGTGAGCACGGGGCTCGGCCGCGCTATCGCGAGCGCGGCGCTTGCGGCTGGTCACACTGTTGTCGGCACGGTCCGCTCGGATGCGGATCGTCTCAGCTTCGAACGGCTCGACGACCGACGGGCTCACGCGCGCATCCTGGACGTCCGGGACGAGGAGGCGACCTCGCAGCTGGTGGAGGAGATCGAGCGCAACGTCGGCCCTCTGGATGTGGTGGTGGCCAACGCCGGTTACGGCTTGGAAGGGACTTTCGAAGAGACTCCGCTGACCGAGGTGCGCCGCCAGTTCGAGGTCAACGTCTTCGGGGCGATGTCCACGCTGCAGGCGGTTCTGCCTTCCATGCGCCGGCGGCGGAGCGGGCACCTCATGGCGGTCACCTCGATGGGTGGGCTCATGGCCGTTCCGGGCATGTCGGCATACTGCGGCAGCAAATTCGCGCTGGAAGGAGTTCTGGAGGCTCTGGGCAAAGAGGTCGCGCAGTTCGGCCTGCACGTCACCGCGATCGAGCCGGGATCCTTCCGGACGGACTGGGCCGGCCGGTCGATGACGCGTGTCGAGCGCACGATCGACGACTACGACGAGCTGTTCGCCCCCATTCGCGCGGCGCGTCTCAAGGCGAGCGGCAACCAGCTGGGCAACCCTGTCAAAGCGGGAGAAGCCGTGGTCCGGATCGCCTCGGTCGAACATCCGCCCGCGCATCTCGTCCTCGGTTCAGACGCGCTGCGACTCGTGTCGGCAGCGCGATCGGCGGTGGATAGCGACATCAAGACGTGGGAGCACCTCTCGCGCACCACGGACTTCGCCGAGGGGGCGCAGCTCTGACGAGACTCGCCCTTCGCCCTGGTCGTCAGTTGGCCGGCCGGCTTTGGCTCGGGCGCTCATCGAGCGGAGCGTCCGGCCAAAGGTGCCTGACGACGTCGGGGAAGTAGCTCGGAGCGGACGGATCCAGCAGCGCCAAGGTGAGCAGGTAACCCGGAAGCGTTGCGAGCAGGACTTGGGCAGTCTGCTCGGGTGAGAGAACGTCCAGCGCGTCAGACGTCCGACGCTGACGCACCGAGGCGGCGAGCTCTCGGAGCATGAAGTCGTTTGCTTCGCGGAGCCGCCTCCCGAGTTCGGGGTTGCGCAGGGCTTCGGACCAGACCATCACCGCAACCTCTGCCAGGTGGTCGTCGCTGTGTTGCCTGGCGATCTGGTCGAGGAACGCCGCCATGATCGCGCCCGGCTCTGCGCCCGGGCCCCCCGCCTCCGTTGCCGCTTTGAGGAGGCGCGCGACGTCTTGCAGATTCTGGGTCGCGATCGCCAGGATCATGTCGTCCTTGCTGGGGAAATAGCGATAGACGGCGCCGGCGGATCGGCCGGTCTCGGCGATCACGTCGCGGGTGGAGGTGCGGTGAAAACCGTTCCGCAGGAAGCAGCGACGGGCCGCATCGAGGATCTCGTCACGCTGACGGTCCTTGTACTGCTCGCTTCTTCGGGGCATGTTCGGTCCCTTCGTGTTCAGCCTAGCGAATGTGATCTGACGGGGTTGCGCGTGATGGCGATCGGCGGTGTGGTGACGACTCTGTCGTCTCCACACCGCCGATTCGGGTGCTGCCGCGTCGGTCGTCCTAACGCACTTGAGCCTCCGTGGTGGGAGCTACCTGCCCGCTTCGGATGCCTGCCATGTACTCATCGACGATGCGTGCGACCGCGGCACCTTGTTCGGGGAACAGCGCGTGGCTCGCGTCGGGAACCACCACGCTGGTGACCCGCGCTCCAAGCTGCTCGCGCAGATCGTTCCACTGGTCCTTCGGGTGGAACGGGTCGAGCTCGGCGAGGATCTCCAGGATCGGCGCCGACCCGGCGCTCCAATAGCGGGAGGCGTCGATCCCGGCGACGGCCGAGCGCTGCATGGCGAGGGTTCGCGGGTACCAGCCGCTCAGCCAGCCTCGGGCGTCGTGACCGGGCGCGAAGAACGCCAGTTCGAGCGCCGCAAGCCGATCGGCCTCGGGAAGATCCGGGTCGCCGGCTCGGAAAGGCGCTTCGTTGATCTGACGCGGAGGAGCCTGGGTCGATGCGGCCGCGAGAATGACGGCTCGCACCTTGTCCGGCGTGTTCGTGGCCGCTGCGCGGGCAACGAAGCTTCCGTAGGCGTGACCCAGGACGACCGCCGGCCCACGCCCGAGCTGGTCGATCACCCGTGCGACATCGTCGCCGAGCTGGTCGATCGTGACTCCGGTCATCGGTCCTGTGGATGCGCCGATGCCGCGCGGCTGCGGGCGGAGGACTCTGTGCCCGGCCTCTGCCAGTGCTGAAGCGAAGTCATCGAAGTCTTCGACTCCGCGGCCGTATGAGGGCAACACGACGATGTCGGAAGCGCCGTCCCCGTCGATGTAGGTCTCGATCGAGACGCCGTTCCCGCCGACTGTCTCGACGTGCTGGTTCACCGCGCCTTCCCCTCTTCGCCGCTCGTCCCTGCCGAGAGCTCGACACGCAGCAGCGCGGCGTTCCGGGTCACTCCGTCCGGAGGCGCGGTGGTACCTCCATCGGTGGTGACGTACATGACGCGGCCCGGGTCGTCGGACTCACGACCCCAGCGAGCGCTCGACGGCCCCACGACCGATGCGTCGAAGGGGTCACCGAGGAGGTGACGCACTTCGCTGCCGTGGCGGGGGAGGAGCGGGACGCGGTCGAGAGTGTTGGCGCGATGCCGCGTGACGTACGCGAACCCGCTCGTTTCGTCGATGCAGAAGTCGTCCCCGTCCGTGATCGCGGCGACGAACTCCGGTGCCCCCGCCGCGTCGAGCGTGCGGCGGTCGACCGGGATGCGCATGAACGTCTTCTGGGCCGTCGACGTGTAGTACAGGTACCCGGTCCGGGCGCCGTACTGGAGGCCGTTGACGCCCGGCTGCGGCGGCCAGGGCAGCCCGCTGTCGGGGTCGTCACCCATCGTGTCGTGCTCGGCCCAGACGGAGGCGGTCGCGGTGTACGCGCCGGCGCCGAGGTCGATGCGCCAGATCAGCCCGGCGAAACAGTCAGCGATCGCCATGACTCCCGGGCCGAGCAGGCAGCTGCCGTTCAGTGCCCGCACCCGGTAGTCGAACGTGTAGATGATCTCGGGGCTGACCGGGGTGCCCGGAGTCCAGCCACTCAGATCGAGTCGGACGAGGTGGGATTCGTGGGTGGTGTAGCCCTCGGTGAGGCTGATCACGAAGAGGTCCGGCTCGACTTCCACAATGCCCGTGACGGGGTGGTCGAACCTGTGCACGAGCACGGGCTCCGTCAGCTCGTGGGCCGGGCCCGGCACGTACCAGAGCTCTTTCTGGAGCACCGCGGTGATCAGCACCGAATTGTCTCGGCGGACGGTCAGATTCTCGAGGAAGTACTTCTGGGGAAACTCGGCCACGGGAGTCACAGCGACTTCGGGCAGCGGGGCGATGGTCATTCTCAGCTCCTTTGTGATTACTTTCCGGATGGGCTTCTACTGATCGAGCCCGACAGCGTTGGCCGGGACGTCGAAGGCGGTAAGGGTGAGTGATACGGCCGTGAACCAGCCCAGGAGGGCGGCGACGTCGGCGATGCCCGCATCGCCGAGGAGGTCTTGTGCGCGCCGGAAGAGGTCCAGCGGCACCCGTCGTGAGGCGGCGAGGGTGACGGACAGTTCGTAGACGATCTGCTCCCTCGGATCGTCGAACGTCGTCGGCAATCCCGCGAGGAGGGCGCTGACCCGTGCCGGTTCCACCCCGCCGAGGAGTTCGGCGATCTTCTCGTGTTCGTGGCTGCTGTAGACGCTGGCCCAGTGGCCGCAGATGACGCACGTGGCGATCTCGATCTCGCCCTTCGACAGGGTCGAGGCCGTCTGGAAGTACGCTCCGACGGGTGCGAGTGCCCGAAGCAGCGACGGGTTTGCCGCCCAGATCTTGTGCGGGCCCGGGACGAGGCCGCGCAGGGACTTGGTGAAGTCGAAAGCGTCGCGCATGTCCGGTGGCATCGTGTCGACGGGGGTCTCGACGTATCGTCCGAAGGTGCCGAAGTCGTCCGGGTTCTCCAGCGCGTGCTTGATGTCGTTGACGTTCATCTCGTTCCGTGACCTTCCGCAGGGACGTCGTAGGCGTTGAGGATGACTCCCAGCGCCAGGTAGTGAATGGTGATGAAGACGACGGTGTCGAACCCTTGCTGTCCGAGGGATTCGATCGCCGCGTCGTAGAGCGGCCCGGGTACCGGGCCGCCGTGCATGAGGGCAGTGGCGACGTCAGCGGCCATGACCTCGTCGGGGTTCAGGTCGACGGGCCGCCGCCCCGCGCTGAGGGCCGCGATCTGGTCCGGCCTCAGCCCTGCCTCGGCGGCCAAGACGGCGTGCGCGTACAGCTCGTACGCGGAACGAAGCTCGCCGGCGATCGTCATGATGACGACCTGGCGGGCCCGCTCGGTGAGTCCTGGGAGGTTCTGGCACAGATCGATGAACCGCCCGAGGGGCGCGGCGAGGTCGGGGAAGTGCAGCATCACGCCCCACGGCCCGACGAAGGCGCCCTCGCTGTTGCGGACGGTGAACCCCTGGTACTCATCGGCCTGGGTCCCCCGTTCGAAGGCCGAGTACAGGGTGCGTTGAGTCGGGGACAGTTCGTCTGGTCGAAGCAAAGGGAGTCGCATCAGATCATCTCCTCAGATAAAAAAGCGAGCGTCCGTTCGCTTAAGATTGTCACTCTCGCCTGGCATGTGCGCAACCCCGACTCCGATGCTGTCGCGGCGTGCGTCGACGGGTCCGCCGCGCGAGGGCTAGCCGGTGATCCGGCTGGCGCCCGATTGCGCCCTCCGCTGCTCGTTCACGATGCAGCGCTGTCGGGCGTCCTTTCCGTCAGCTCCTGCACGCGCTCGTGAGGCACGCCGAGCAGCAGCAGGCTCGTCGCGGCAGCGGCCCGGGCTCCGACGCGGCTCCCCGCACCTTCGTGGTCGGCCAGCGTGAAGACGGATGACCAGGCCACCTGGCTGAGCACATCGGGCGGGAGGTGTCTGCCGAAGGCTCCGTGGGCCTGGCCGCGCGCTACGAGTTCCGCCATCGGCTTCTCGATCGGGACGAGGAGCGAGTGGATGCTGTCCCCGAATTCCCCCCTGCGCAGTGAGACGAGCACGCGGTAGCGGTGAGTCAGCGGCCAGAGGCGCGTCACGAACTCGGACCACGCGACATCGGCGCTCTTCTGTTCGGAGGTCGTCTCGCCGAGGATCGCCGACATCTCCCTCACCGCACGTTCGGTGAGTGCTCGAACCAGGTCTGAACGAGAAGGGAAGTAGCTGTAGACGGTCCGCCGCACGACGCCTGCGGCGGAGGCGATGTCTCCCATCCCTGCGTCCAGATCTGCACCGAGGACCTCGATCGCCACGTCGAGTATTCGTTGCTCGGTGTCGGTCATTCCGCTGTCGTCGCGAGTCTTGTCGGGCACGAGACCATGATTGCACATGCGTGTGCAATGGCGTACGCTGCACACTCGTGTGCAGTGGCAGGATCCGCTGCGATGAGACTGAGGAGCACGTGAATGATGACACCGGATCCCGTAGCCGAGGATCGTTCCATCCGCCCGTTCCGGGTGTCGGTCGGTGACGCAGAGCTCGACGATCTGCGGCACCGGCTCGCGCGGACGCGCTGGCCCGACCCGGAGACCGTCCCCGATTGGTCGCAGGGCGTTCGGGTGAGCGCGGCCAAGGAGCTCATCGCCTATTGGGAGAGCGGATACGACTGGCGTCGCTTCGAATCGGAACTGAACGCCCTCCCTCAGTTCGTGACGACGATCGACGGAATGGACATCCACTTCATCCACGTGACGTCGCCGAACGAGTCGGCGATGCCGCTGCTCATGACGCACGGATGGCCCAGTTCGTTCGCCGATTTCCTGGGCCTCATCGGGCCGCTCACGGATCCCGTCGCCTTCGGCGGTGACGCAGGGGATTCCTTCGACGTGGTCATCCCGTCCATACCCGGCTTCGGCTTCTCCGCCAAACCGACGGAGTCCGGTTGGGATGCGGCGCGCATCGCCGCGGCGTGGACCGAACTCATGCGGCGCCTGGGGTACGAGCGCTGGGCGGCGCACGGTGGGGATTGGGGTGGGGTGATCACCACGGCTCTGGGCGTTCTGCGGCCGGAAGGTCTGGTGGGCATCCACCTGAACACGCCGTACGCGTTTCCCCCGTCGGTCCCTGAGGAGCTGTCTCCCGAGGAGCGGCATGCGGTGGAAGGGCTGGCTCAGTACACCGGGCCGCTGGGGGGATCGAACCATCTGCAGGGGACGAGACCGGAGACGGTGGGGTTCGCCCTGGCCGACTCACCCGCCGGCCAAGCGGCCTGGATCTACGAGAAGTACCAATCGAAGACGGACAATGCCGGTTCCGCCGAGGACGCTCTGAGCGTAGACACCATGCTGGACACCATCTCGCTCTACTGGTTCACCAACACCGCCGCATCATCGGCGCGAATCTACTGGGAGAACAGGACGGCCTCGATGGCGGGTCCGAAGCTCGAGCTCCCGGTCGCCGTGACGGTGTTCCCTCGTGACATTCCGCGGCTTCCGAGGACCTGGATCGAGGCGGCCTACAGCAACCTCATCCATTACGGCGAAGCCGCCCATGGCGGACACTTCGCCGCGCTCGAGCAGCCGGGGATCCTCGTCGACGAACTCCGCGTCGGTCTCCGGACGCTGCGGGGCGAGCTGCGGAGCTGACATCGTCGGGCCCCGGCTCACGCTGTGAGAGCCGGGGCCCGGCATGGACCGACCTACATCTCCTGCTCCCACCAGCCGCGGGTGTCGACCCCCGTGGCGTCCGCCACGGCCTCCAATTCGACGATTTCCTCGTGCGTGAGCTCGATCGCCCGCGCCCTGACGAGGGCGTCGAGGTAGTCCGGACGCGTGACGCCGACGATGGGAGTGGTGCCCTTGGAGATCGCCCAGGCGAGAGCGACCTCGGCGGGCGAAGCCGTCCGGCGCGCGCCGATCGCGGCCATGCGGTCCGTCAGGGTTCGCAATCGCGGGAGCACCTCGTTGTAGGAAGCTGCTCTGTTCGTGCCCTCCGGCATGGGGTTCGCAGGACTGTATCTGCCGCTCAGCGCGCCTTGCTCGAGCACCATGTAGGAGAAGAACCGCATGTCGCGATCGCGGCAGTATCGCAGGATTCCCGCGTTCTCCGACTTCCGGTAAAGGAGGCTGTAGTGGTTCTGGACGGCCTCGACCCGGAAGCCCGCGGCCTGAAGGATGCCGTCGGCGCGAGCGATCTGGTCGAGATCGTGGTTGGAGACCCCCACGTGTCGAACCGCGCCCGACCTGAGGAGGGGGACGAGAAGCGGGGTCCATCGTTCCACGTCGGCCGGATTGTGGATCCAGAGGATATCCACGTACTCCGTGCGGAGACGCTGAAGGCTCTGCTCCAGCATGTCGGCGACGGGGTTCTCGCCGTCACCCGCGAGCTGCGGAGTGAACTTGGCAGAGAGTTGATAGTCGCTTCGCTCGTAGTCCGACAGCACGTGGCCGAGCGCGGATTCGGCGCGCCCCATCCCGTATACCGCGGCGGTGTCCCACAGGGTGAATCCGTTCGAGTGGGCTCTGTCGACGATCTCGTGCAGATCCGACAGGCCCAATCCGCTGCCGAAGTAGCCATCGCCCGGTTCGCCGATGTCGCCCCACGCCCAGGTGCCCAGCGCGGCTGCCGGCGCGGAGAGTTCGGTCTCGATCATGAAAAGCCTCCAGTGTTCAGGGGATCGTTGCGATCGTCCCGACACCAGAAGATCGTGTTCCCGGCGAGGAGAGCAGGTCGGGTTCATGGGGGGCACAAGCTCGACCCCCTTCTGCTGACCGAAGCTGCGTAGTCTCGGAGGCATGGATCAGCAGCCGGATGACCGCGGCGAAATCCGGGACTTCCTTGTGACCCGCCGAGCTCGGATCACTCCTGAGCAGGCAGGGTTGCCGACCAGCGCGCGCCGTCGGGTGCCCGGCCTCCGCCGTGAGGAGGTCGCAGTCCTCGCGGGAGTGAGCACGGAATGGTACACGCGCTTGGAGAAAGGGCACATCGGCGGTGTCTCCGACGAGGTCCTCGAGGCTGTCTCCCATGCGCTGCGTCTCAGTGAAGACGAACGCGGCTATCTGTTCGAGCTCGCAATGTCCGCACGGCGCGGCAACCGCAAGCCCGCGCGCGGCCCCGACCGAGATGTGGCGGCCCCGGTCCAGTGGATGCTCGATTCCATCACCATGTCGGCCGCGTTCGTCCGCAACGGCCGCACCGACATCCTCGCGGCGAATGCGATGGCCCGGGCACTGTTCGGACCGCTGTACGCGAGCGATACGGTCGACACGCGAGGACACCCCAACATCGCCCGCTTCGTCTTCCTCGATCCCGATTCGAGGCGCTTCTACAGTGATTGGCGCGCCGCGGGTGCCGCCACCGCCGCCATGCTTCGCGCCGAGGCGGCGTGTCAACCGGATGACCGGAAGCTGCGAGAGCTGATCGGGGAGCTGTCCACCCGAAGCGCGCAGTTCCGGACCTCCTGGGCTGCACACGATGTACTGCTCCGTCATGACGGGCTGAAGCAGCTGGACCATCCCGATGTCGGAACCCTGGAGCTGTCCTTTCAGTCTCTCGCGCTTCCCCGGCCGGGCACCGGTGTCCACGAACTGGTCCTCTATACGGCAGCTCCCGGAACGACATCCGAAGACCGGCTCAGGATCCTGGCCATCGCAGCGGCCTCCGAGTCGGCAGGCAGCGCTCGCGCGGCGGCGTCGGACGCGCCGGCGAGGGCGAGCAGGTCGGTCGCGCCGAGCCCGTGATCAGCTCGTCGAGGCGCGCGTTCGTCCGCTCGACTCTTCGCCGGTGCCGGCATTCGGTTCCAGCAAGGACCCGAAGCCCAGGCGGGAGACGAAGTCACGGCGCTCGCCTTCGACGACGGCAAGCACGTCCGCGACGTGGGACTGGGTGAAGTCGACCACGGTCCGGAAGGGTTTCTCGCCCGCCGGGAGCGCGAGGATCCTGGCGACTTCATCGCCCACGCTGGAGGGATGCGCTTCGACGCCGGGATCGAACAGCGCCGCGGTCGCCGCCTCGTTCCGCGCCACCATCGGGTCCAGCTCCGCGTATGCGGCCTCGACCGCACGGTCGGACGCCCGGCCCGCATTCGGGAAGTGCTCGGTCCCGGAGGTGAACGCCCCCGGCATCACGATCACGGTCTCGATGCCGAAGTGGTTCGCCTCGTATGCGGTGACCTGGGCGAGCGCGTCGAAAGCGAATTTCGAGGCGACGTAGGGGCCGAGGAAGGGCGGCGCGACCACGGTGGTCGTGCTTCCGATGTACACGAGCGTGCCCGAACGGCGGGAACGCATGTGTGGAAGCACCGCGCGGTTCACCCGCTGAGCCCCGAAGGTGTTGACGTCGAACAGATGGGCCAGGTCCTCGGCCGTGAACGCCTCGGTGTAGCCGATGAGGAGGTGCGCTGCGTTGTGGATCACGACGTCCAGCCCGCCCTGCTCGTCGATGATGGCGGCGACCGCCGCATCGGCGGAGTCCTGCGACGTGACATCCAGTTCGATCGTGTGGAGGCGCTCGCCGCCGGCGGCCTCGAGGGAGGCGGCCCGTTCGGCGTTGCGCCCCCGGGGGTCGCGCATGCTCGCATAGACGGTGTGCCCGGCGCCCGCGAGCGCCAGTGCGCAGTACCGGCCGATCCCGGTCGCAGCGCCGGTGATGAGGATGACGGACATCAGACTCCTTCAGGGTTCAGGTGGGTGGCGATGAAAGCGGCAGCGGCGTCGAGGGCGGTCGCCCCCTCGGTCAGATCGGAGGCGAAGCCTTGGAACACGTGCGGCATGTGCGGAGTGACCTGCAGGGTGACCGCTACGTCCGCCTCTGCCGCTCGCGCGGCCACTCGGAGAGCGTCATCGAGCAGGATCTCGTGGCTTCCGACCTGGACCATCAACGGGGGCAGCCCGGTGAAGTCGCCGTTGACCGGACTCAAGAGCGGGTGGGACGGCTCCGAGCCGGCGGCGTAGTCGCGCGCGCGCGTCTGCAGCGCGCCGCGGGTGAGCGCAGCGTCGACCGCGGCCTTGCTGGTGATCGTGGAGCCGCGCAGCTCGAGGTCGGCCCAGGGCGAGAGCACGATGCCGGCGGCCGGGAGCGCTTCGCCATGATCCCTCAACGCCAGCAGCAGCGCGAGCGTCAGGCCCCCGCCTGCGGATTCCCCGGCGACGATGATCCGGCCCGCGGGGACCCCGGCGGCGAGCAGGCCGCGGTAGGCGGCGACGGCATCGTCGAGCGCTGCAGGGTGAGGGTGCTCGGGGGCGAGGCGGTACTCCACGCTGACCGCGCGTGATCCGGTTCGCGTGGTGAGCTCGGCCGCCAGGCCGGCTCCGCCTCGGGCCGAGCCGAGCGCGTACGCGCCGCCATGGAAGTAGAGGATGACCCCTCCCTCCTCGTGCTCAGCCGCGATCTCGATCGTCGGGACGCCGCCCCGTGTCCGCTCCTCGAGCACGACCCCGGCGGGAAGCGGATGCGACGTCATCAGTTGATCGAGCAGCGGTCGCTGGACATCGAGCGGGCCCCCGAGGTCGAGCGGTCCGTCCCGGAGCAGTGCTTCGATCTGCTCGGCCTGCGCCCGCGTCATGCCAGGCCGCCGTTGACGTAGAGGACCTGTCCGTTGATCCAGCGCGCGGGGCCGGCGAGCGCCGCGACGACCTCGGCGATGTCCTCGGGGGTGCCGAGACGTCGGGAGGGAACGAGGCCGGCGATGCGATCGATGACCTCCGGGGACTTCCCGTTGCGGAAGAGGGGAGTGTCGGTCGGCCCGGGGGCGACGACGTTGACGGTGACGTCCCGTCCGGCGAGTTCACGGGCGAGGATCAGCGGCAGACCCTCGACGGCGCTCTTGCTCATGACGTACGCGGCGTACGTCGGCGACTGGGTGCGGGTCACCGAGGTCGAGAACAGGATCACAGCGCCGCCCGCGCGCACTGCTCGCGCCGCCTGTCGGGCGACGAGGAACGATCCTCGGATGTTCGTGCGAGTCACCTGGTCGAACGTGTCCATGTCGGTGTCGGCCACCGGCGCCAACGGCATGATCCCTGCGGCGTTGACGACCACGTCGACACCTCCGAGGGTTTCGGCGGCGGCGAACAGGTCCGCGACCGCCCCCTCGTCGCCGATATCGGCGCGAACGGCGACCGCGCGACGCCCCGCGGCTTGCGCCTGGGCGACGACCGCGTCCGCAGCCGACTGATTGCCGTTGTATTGGGCGACGATGTCGAAGCCGTCGTCCGCGAGACGCAATGCCGTAGCCCGCCCGATGCCGCTCGAGGCGCCGGTGACCACTGCAACCCGTGAGTTCATGATGCCCTTTCCCGATTTATGTGGACACTGTGTCCACAAAGAGGATAGGGCATAATGGACGCTGTGTCCACATCACTAGGAGAAGAGCACGCGCAGCCTCGACCCGGACGCGGGCGGCGGCCGTCGGCGGAGGTGCGGGCGGAGATCCTCGCCTCGGCGGCCGGGTTGCTCTTCGCGGAGGGGCTCGGCGCCGTCACCTTCGACCGCGTCTCGGCCGAATCCGGGGCCAGCCGGACCACGTTGCACAAGTGGTGGCCCACGCGCGGTGCTCTCGCGGCCGAGGCCTACTTCGCGAGCGTCAAGCGGGACCTCGACTTCGTCGACACGGGGGACATCGAGAGCGACGTGCGGACTCAGCTCCACGCGTTCGCCCGCCTGATGACCGTCGAGCCGGCGGGTCGCGCGGTCCGCGAGCTCATCGGTGCGGCACAGACGGATCCGGCTCTGCGCGCGGCCTTCGTGGAGGCGTATTCCCGGCCCCGGCGCCAAGAAGCTGTGGAGGTGCTCGCGGTCGCCAAGTCGCGCGGCCAGATCCGGCAGGACGTCTCGCTCGAGATCCTTGTCGACCAGCTCTGGGGGGCCTGTTACCACCGGTTGCTGCTGCTCGACGAGCCTCTCGACGATCGTCTCGTCGACGAATTCGTCAGCAACGCCTTCGCGGGAGCCCGGCCGCGCTGATCGCAGAGCGGCGCTCTCACCGAGCCGCTCCGGTGCCGAAATGCGTCTTGCATCGATGCATGGATTCGCCGGCTGCACCATAACCGTGACCGGAGTGCCCAGTGCGGGAGGAGACTCCGTCTCGTTCAGCTATACGGACAGCGGCTGCACGACGACGTCGGCAGGGGCGATCGGCGTGCGCACCTTCAACACCACCGCCCAGTGGAGGCACGTCCAGGTCGTGCAGCACTGACCGAGGAGGAGGGTGGGGTCGCCCATGCGGCCCCACCCTCGTCGGGCTTCCCGTCCCTGTTCAGGGGCGACCGTTCGTGCTCTCGCGCACGATCAGGCGGTACGGGGCCTGGATCGACGACGCAGGAAGTTCCTCCCCGTCGATCCTCGCCAGCAGACGGTCGACCGCGAGGCGCGCGATCGCTCCCTTGTCGGGGGCGATCGTGGTCAGGCTCGGCGTAGCGAAGCCTCCCTCGTCGATCCCGTCGAACCCGACGACGGCAATGTCCTCCGGCACGCGAAGACCTGCGAGGAGTATCGCCCGCATCGCGCCGATGGCCAGAAGATCGTTGAAGCAGAACACGGCGTCGGGAACGGCCCCCGAATCCAGCAAGGACCGCATGGCCGCGAAGCCGGCCTCCCGGTGGTAGACGTCCGCGTCGACGATGAGACGCGGGTCGGGGCGAATCCCGGCCGAGCCGAGGGCCTGGCGGTAGCCCGTCACACGCAGTTCGGCCGTCTTGTTGCCGGCCGTCGGCTGGCTCCCGATCGCGGCCACCCGACGACGCCCGAGCGAGAGGAGGTGCTCCGTCGCGTCAGCGGACGCGGCCACGTTGTCGACGAAGACATGGTCGACGGTGCCCTCCTCCACCTGCTCACCGAGGAGGACCATGGGCTGTGGAGAGCTGTGCACCGCCTCGGACAGTTCCTCCCACGAGATGCCCAGCGGGCTGAAGATCAGACCGTCGAACATCCGGGGATGCTCACGCTCACGGAGGAGGCGTCGTTCGGCTTCGGCTGAGCCGTCGGTCTGGCGGACGTTCACGGTGTAGTCGCGGCTGGCCAGCGACGTGATGATGGCCGACGAGAGCTCGGAGAAGTAGGGGACGGCGAGCTCTGGCAGCGCGAGGGTGATGATCCCGGTCTTCCCCGATCGCAACCCTCGCGCCAGGAGGTTCGGACGGTAACCGAGCGCATCGATGGAGCGCTTGACGCGCGTTCGCATCTCATCCGACACGTGGACGTATCCGTTGACCACGTTCGACACGGTACGAGGCGACACTCCGGCGTGCCGTGCCACGTCATAGATCGTCGTCGCCATCGGCGCTCGCCTTCCCGCATGACCGTGCGTTCGGTGTACCGCGCGGTATCGGAGAATTCTATCGATGCACGAGGCGAGGGGACGCCGAGTCAGCTGATGGCGGTGGACTGCCGTTGGATGAGCCGACAGGGCACACGTTCGATTCCGCCCGCGGCGGGCTCCCCAGCGATGGCGGCAAGCAGCCGGGTCGCCGCGACGTTGCCCAATTCCGACAGTTGGAGATCCACGGTGGTCAGCGGGGGTCGAGCTGCATTGACCATGACGTCCCAGTTGTCCACCCCGACGATGCCGACCTCGCGGGGGACCTCGACGCCGTTCTCCCGCAAACCGTCGCCGAGCCCGCGCGCTATCTGATCGCTGGCGCAGAACACGCCATCGAACTCAGCGCCCGAGCGCAGTAGACGCAGCGCGGCCTCCCGGCCCCACTCCTCGCTCCATTCGCCGAACAACGCGCCGCCGCCGACGAGGCTCTCGCCGGCCTGCGACAGAACGCGCTCCACGCCTGCCAGCCTGTGGCGGACGGCGACGTGGTGCGGGGGGCCGGTCACGTGCGCGATGCGTCGCCTTCCCGTGTCCAGAAGGTGCTGCACGGCCTGCGCGGCGCCGTCCTCATCGTCATGGAGGATCGACAGGTCGCGTGGGTCGTCGGATTCGACGAGCGCATAGACCACCGGGACGGGGAAGTCCTGCCCGAGCGAGGGGCGCCGGTCGCTCGAGCGCCCGGTCACGATGATGCCGTCGACCCGACGAGCGAGCAGGACGCGAAGGTAATGCTGCTCCCTGATGGGATCTCCCCGGCTCTCGCAGAGGAGCATGGACATCTGCCCAGCGCCGAGCGCATCTTCGGCTCCCGTCAGGAGGGGGATGGTGAACCGGCCGATGCTGTCCGTGGTCAGCACGCCCACGATGTACGTGCGACCGGAGAGGAGCCCGCGCGCCATGAGATTGGGTTGGAAGCCCAGCTGTTCGGCTGCTGCGAGCACCTTCTCGCGCGTGGCCTGCCGAAGGTCGCCGCGGCCGTTCAGTGCCTTGGAGACGGTGCCCGGAGAGACACCGGCCAGGGATGCGACGTCCGCGACGGTCGGATTCTTCCTCGGGGCTGCGGACGGCATCGGACTCCATTCGAGAGGGTGAGGAGTCACGCTACACAGTCGGAAACGTTTCCGCAAGTCTTTGGCTAATTTCATCCTTGACATCGATGCAAACGGCCAAATAGCATTCAGAAATCGTTAGCCGGAATTTCCGAATGAGAGCGGCTGGCGACACGAGGCGAAGCACCCTTCTTTCAAAGGAGAAACGAAATGGCATCAAGTGCCCACCGCATCCCGTTGCGGGTAGCGCGCGCTGCAGGGATCGCGGCGACCGTGGCCGTGGCCGCGGTCGCGCTCGCGGGCTGCTCGCAGAGCGCACCTGCGCAGTCCGCCAGCAAGCCGGACGACGGCACGTCGCTCACCATGTGGGCGCGCGACGCCAACGGCAACATCGCGCAAACGCTGGTGAACGAGTACAACAAGACCCACAAGAACAAGGTCAAGCTCACGGTGATCCCCACCAACAGCTACCAGACCAAGGTCGGCGCGGCCGCGGGCTCGAACGGGCTGCCGGACATCCTGGCCGCAGACGTCGTCTACTCGCCCAACTACGTGAAGCAGGGACTGTTCCAGGACATCACGTCGCAGGTCAAAGGCCTTCCGTTCTACGGCAAGCTCTCGCACGCGCACACCGATGCGGCGAGCAAGGACGGGAAGATCTACGGCACCCCGCTGGTGGTCGACTCGTCGCTGATCATGTACAACAAGGACCTGTTCAGCAAGGCGGGACTGGACCCGGACAAGGGGCCGAAGGATTTCACGGACATCTACAACGACGCGAAGGCCATCCGCGACAAGGTGGGCGGCGACACCTACGGGTTCTACTTCGCCGGGAACTGCGCCGGATGCAACGCGTACACGATGATGCCGTACCTGTCTGCCGCGGGTAAGCCGCCGTTCATCGACGACGGCAAGAAGGCGCAGATCGACACCGCTCCGATGAAGGCGACGCTGGATCTCTACAAGAAGCTCTTCGACGAGGGCATCGTGCCGCCGAGTGCCAAGTCGGACGACGGCACCAACTGGACCAAGCTGTTCAACGCCGGCAAGATCGGCATCATCCCCATCGGCAACTTCAACTTCACTCCGGCGCAGCAGGCGAAGATCACCTACGGGGAGGCCGGCCTTCCCGCTCCCGACGGATCGGAGACCTCCGCGTTCATCGGAGGCGATGTCGCAGGGATCAGCAAGAACTCCACCCACGCCGCCCAGGCCTGGGACTTCCTCCAGTGGACGCTCGGCGAGGACGCACAGGTGAACGTGCTCGCCAAGGCGGGCAACCTCCCCTCGCGGGTCGACCTGGCCGAGAACAAGTACAGCTCGACGAACCCCGCGGTGGTCGCTGCCATCAAGGGGGAGGCCACCGGGTACACCCCGTCCTCGACCGCGTACGGGTCGCTGGTGAACGACGCCACGGGCCCCTGGCTGAAGGGGATCCGAGACTACGTCTTCAACGGCGACAGCAACGCGCTGACGACCGCTCAGAAGTCGTTCGACACAGGTCTCGCGCAGGCTCAGTAGCCCCGCACCGTGTGCGCGCGGGTGACCGCGCGCACACGGTCGCGCTACCGGATCGGAGTCACATCATGATCGCAACATCTTCCGAGGACATCCGGGCGAAGGCCCCGGTCGCCCCGACTCGGAGGCGCAGATCCACTCTCACCTCCCGCCCAGGACTGGGGATGCTCTTCGTCGCTCCGTTGACGCTCATCGTCACCGTGCTGTTCCTCATCCCACTGGGCGTCCTCATCTTCATGTCGTTCCAGAACTGGCCTCTGCTCGGCGGCCCGACACCGAACGGCCTCGCGAATTATCAAGCCATCCCCGAGAACACGCTCTTCACCGGAGCGATAACGTTCACCCTGATCTACACGGTGCTGGCCACGGTCGTCATCTTCGGCGTCTCCTTCGTGCTCGTCGCGGTTTCGAACTCGCGTCGCCGCGGCGCGAAGTTCTATCGCACGGCCTTCTTCCTCCCTTACGTCGTCGGCACGGCATCCGCCGCGCTCATCTGGTTCGCAGCGGTCAACGACCAGAACGGCATCGCGAACACGCTCCTGCAGGCTCTGGGGTTCGGCAAGGGACCCTGGGGATTCCTGGACACGCCGGGGCAGGCGCTCTTCACCACCCTCACCCTCGTGGTGTGGAAGTTCATCGGCTTCCAGGTGATCGTGCTGCTGGTCGGGCTGCAGGCCGTGCCCGCGGAGCTCTACGAGGCGGCCCGGATGGACGGCGCCTCCACCCTCCAGCGCCTCCGCTACATCACGCTGCCCTACCTCCGTCCCACGCTCGCCCTGTTGCTGATCCTCTCGATCACCGGTTCGCTGCTCGCGTTCGACCAATTCCAGGTGCTCATCCACGGCGGGCCGGACAACAGCACCATCACCCTCGTCATGGCCATCTACGACACGGCGTTCGCGAAGTTCGACCTCGGCAAAGCCGCTGCGCTCTCGATCATCCTGCTGATCGCTCTCGTGATCCTCAACGGCATCCAGCTCATGTTCCTCCGGGAGAAGGAAGACAAGTGACCACCACAGCAACGCAGCCGGCGTCGCGAACCTCTCGACGTCCCGGTCGCCGCTCGCGACGCCTGGTCGCCGGCGGGTCCTACCATCTGTTCAGCGGGATCCTCGCGGCCGTCTTCCTGATGCCGATCCTGTGGGCGACCCTCAATTCGTTCAAGACGTCGGCGGAGGCGAATCAGGCCGACCCCACGTGGTTCCCGCACAGCTTCTCGCTCGAGAGCTACGCCAAGCTGGCGAACTACGGAAACGGGATCGCCGTGTATCTGTGGAACAGCCTGTCCCTCTCGATCCTCGTCGTGATCGGAACCGTCGTCGTGACGGTCCTCGCCGGTTACGGGTTCGCCAGATTCCGGTTCCGCGGCAAGTCGCTCCTGTTCGGGACCACCCTGCTGATCCTGATGGTCCCCTACGCCACCATCCTCATCCCGCTCTACATCGTCCTCGGCTGGTTGCACCTCACCAACTCCGTGGTCGGGCTCGCCCTGACCTTGATCATGTTCCAGATGCCGTTCGGCGTCTTCCTCATGCGCAACAGCTTCGAGTCGATTCCGCGCGAACTCGAGGAAGCGGCGCTGGTCGACGGGTGCGGGCCGGTCGGAGCGCTTCGGTTCATCTCGCTGAGGCTCGTCGTGCCCGGAGTGGTGACCGTCGCCCTGTTCTCGTTCCTGGCTTCGTGGAACGAGTTCCTCGCACCGCTGATCTTCTTGAACGACGGCTCGCAGTACACCCTCCCGTTGATGCTGGTCGGACTGTCTACGGGCCAGTACGGCGCGGTGGACTACGGGTCGCTCCAAGCGGGCGTCGTCATCACCATCGTGCCCGTACTGCTGCTCTATCTCGCCTTGCAGCGCTACTACGTCTCGGGACTCGTGAACGGAGCGCTGCGCGGATGACCCTCCAGCAAGCGAAGCCGCCCTCGTCCTCCCGCCATCTACCGAACACCCACCAAGGAGATCTCTTCGTGAAGACCAGCCGTCACGTCTCGCCCGTTCTGCCCGCCGCCACCGATCGCCTGGCCGTGCAACCGCTCGGCCTCGATGCTGTGACGATCCGCAGCGGCGTGTGGGCAGACTGGCAGCGCGATAACCGCGCCGTGACGACACCGCACTCCTTCCACTGGTTGGAGCGCGACGGCACGGTCGACAACCTGCGCCGGCTCGACCCGTCCGGTTCCGGGAGGCCGGAGCGCCGGGGGCCGTGGTTCACCGACTCGGATCTCTACAAGGCTCTGGAGGCGGTCGCCTGGGACCTGGGCCGGGAGGATTCGCCGGAGCTGGCCGAGCTGGTCGGCGACATCTCGGACATCATCCGTCGCGCCCAAGCACCGGACGGCTACATCAACTCGTTCGTGCAAGCGGGCATGGACGTCCGCTGGGACAACCTGGTCAAGAGCCACGAGCTCTACTGCATCGGTCACCTCATCCAGGCCGGGATCGCGCATCGGCGCTCGACCGGGCGCTCCGAGCTCTTCGATATCGCCGTCGCCGCTGCCGATGTCGTCGTCGCCGACTTCGGCGACGGCCGCCGCTCCGATACGGACGGTCACGAGGAGATCGAGATGGCCCTCGTCGAGCTCTACCGGGAAACCGGGAATCGCACGTACCTCGATCTCGCGCAGCAGCTCGTGGACGTTCGCGGCTACCGGACGCTGGACACCACGAACTTCGGGGACAGCCCCTACTACCAGGACGCCACCCCCGTGCGAGAGGAGACCACCGTCGTCGGACACGCGGTTCGCGCCATCTACCTCCTCGCCGGCGTCGTGGACATCGCCATCGAGACCGGCGAGGAAGCGCTGCTCTCGGCGGCGATCACCCAATGGGAGTCGATGACCGCCACGAAGACGTACCTGAACGGTGCCGTCGGATCGCGCTTCATCGGGGAGGCGTTCGGGGACCCCTACGAACTTCCGCCGGACCTCGCATACGGGGAGACCTGCGCCACGATCGGCAACATCATGGTCAGTTGGCGCCTCCTCCTCCTGACGGGCGAGTCGAGATTCGCCGACGCGATCGAGCGGGCGCTCTACAACCTGTTCGCCGCATCGACGGCCGTCGACCGCAAGGGCTTCTTCTACAACAATCCCGCTCAAAGACGCACAGCACTCGAAGCCGCCCCGACCAACACCCGGCCGGACCGCGCCGATGCGCCCGGCACCCGGCCCGCCTGGTTCGAGTGCGCGTGCTGCCCCCCGAACATCATGCGGACCATCGCGTCGCTGGGAGCGTATGTCAGCACCGCCACGGGCACCGCGGTCCAGCTGCACCAGTTCCTCCCGGTGAGCATCGAGACGGAGCTGAACGCCGGGGCGGTGCGTCTCGAGGTCGATACGCGCTATCCCCTCGACGGCTTCATCGACGTCACCGTGCAGGAGACGATGGGCAGCGAATGGGCGCTCGAGTTCCGGGTCCCCGAATGGGCGGGCCGTCCCGAGCTGACCATCAACGGCATCTCCAGCGGCTACTCGATCACCGAGAAGGGGTACGCCCGGGTCTCCCGCGTATGGGTGCCCGGCGACGTCATCACCTTCATCGTTCCGATGGAGCCGCGGCTGACGGTCGCGCATCCCGCCGTCGACGCCGTACGCGGTGCCGTCGCCATCGAGCGGGGTCCGGTCGTGTACGCGTTCGAGAGCGTCGATCAGGACCCGATCGTCGACCTCAACCATGTGGAACTGCTCCGCGATCCCGTCATGACCGAACACATCCGCGAGGACTTCCTGGGTCAGGCCTCGGCCTTGATCACAGTGAGGGGCCGCGCTCGTCAGGACGCCCAGTGGCGCGACACCGGATGGAAGCGGCTGGAGGAGGCGCCCCCCAGCGACGGCACGGAAGTCGAACTCACGGCGATCCCGTACGCCCTCTGGGCGAACCGCGGCCCGTCGGTCATGCGCATCTTCATCCCGCTGGAGGCATCGCCCGCGTGACCGGGAGCGGATACGGCGCCGCCGCCAGATCCGACGTCGAGGGGCTCCGGGAGGTCGTGGCCCTGCCGTCGTGGTGGCGGCAGGGCGCCGTCTCTCAGCCCCCTGCCGCCGCGAGGTCACGCAAGCGGGGAGGTGCGACCTCCGATCTTGTCAGAGGTCTCGAGAGGCACTCTCGTGATGTTGAGGAACAGACTGAGCATCGAGAACCACCCGAGCACGACGGCATACCGGCGGGTCAGCGTCGCGCCGAATGCGTCGAGCATTTCTCCGAGGGTGGCATCATTCAGCGTGTGGCCCGTGTACGCCTCGTCGGCCGCGCGGCAGAGGAGCGATAGTTCCGGGTCGAGCGCATCGAGGTCGCGGTCACCCGCGATCGCGTCGATCTCATCGTCGGTGAGCCCGACGTTGCGGGCCATCACCTCGTTCGCCTGCCACTCGTAAGCGGAGTCCATGCGCATTGCTGCTCGCAGGATGATCGTCTCCCGGTGCCGGCCGTCGATGTCAGGCGTCGTGAAGACGGCGCTCACAAGCTGGACCAGCACGGGGAAGAAGCTGCCCGTGCCGGCGAACATCTTGCCGACGTTGAGCTGCGTCGCCAGGTCGGCGTCGGGGCCGAGGGCGGCGCGCAATTCGTCGTCGTCGGGCAGTGGGACGACGACGTGAGTGGTGGGCGGGGTCGGACGAGCCATGGTTGTCCTTTCGTTCGGTATACGGACTGTATACCGTTCTGGTATACACCCCGTATGCAGTTCGATACAATCGGGTGATGGTCGATCAAGGCTTGCTTGCATACGAGACGCTGAGTCAGCAGATCACCTCGTGGGCGCTGCCGCCCGGCACACATCTGGTGGAGGCCGAACTCGCTGCGAGCATCGGGGTGTCACGGACGCCGCTCCGGGATGCGCTCGCTCGCCTTCGCGGCGAGGGACTCGTCGACCAGGAGCCGGGGCGGGGCGCTGTGGTCTCACCCGTGACGGCGGAGCACGCCGTCGCCATCTATCAGGCACGCGACGCGCTCGAGTCGTATGCATTGCGGCTAGCCGCCGAATCGACCCGCACGGCCGCATTTGCGAGCTTTGCGAACGAGTTCGGCGCCCTCGCAAGCAGGGCTGCGGACGCAGAGGCGGTGGCTTCCTGCTCTGCACGATTCGACGCAGCCGTGCTGAACGCAGCGGACAGCCCGGTCATCGCATCCCTCATCGCCGGACTCATGGGCAGGGTCCATCGGTTGCGTCGCCTGGCGGCTACGGACTCCGGGCGCCTCCAGGCCTCCTGCGTGCAACGTCAGAGCGTTGCGATCGCGCTCGAGGCAGGTCTCGGGGCCGCTGCTGTCGCCGCGAACTCGGCCCGCCTCCGGAGCAGCCTCGACTCCGTCTTGCATCGCTTGCTCTCACACCTCGCACCGCCCGAGCACGGCCCGACGGAACCGCCTCTCGGAAGACACTCATCGTCGACGACTGAACCCTGACCGGGGTAAGACAGCAGTCCTCAGCATGACCCTGTAGCCCTGTTGCGGCGCCTAGAGTGCAGTTGCGAATTCGGTGATATCGGCCGCGAGCAGACCCGGCTCTTCGTGCGGTGCGAAATGACCGCCGCTCGGCATGCGGGTGAATCGAGTGACGTTGTAGGTCCGCTCGGCCCAGCTGCGCGGAGGACTCGCAAGGTCGTGCGGGAACAACGCGACGGCCGTCGGGACCGCCACGCGCTCGACGCGCGGCAGCAGCCCTGCTGCGTACTCCCAATAGGGGCGGAAGGATGTGCCGATCGAGTTGCTGAACCAGTACACCGAGGCCAGCGTCAGCAGATAATCCGGGCTGAAGCGGGAGAAGACGTCACCCTCGCAGTCGCTCCAGGCCCGATGCTTCTCGAGGATCCACGAGAGGAGTCCTGCGGGTGAATCCGAAAGCGCCGGTGCGAGCGTGAGTGGCCTGGTCTGCTGCTGATGCTGGTATCCGCCTTCGGCGGCCAGCCAAGCATCGACACGCTTCAGGTGTTCCCGCTCCTCCGACGTGAGCGTGTCCTCGTCGACGTGCGCAGGCGCGGCGACAGAGAGCAGGTGGATGCCGGCCACCGCGTCCGGATGTGCCTGTGCCAGACGGGAGGTGATGCCGGCTCCGAGATCGCCTCCGTGCGCGAGGTACCGTCCGAACCCCAGCGCGGTCATCAGCCGATGCCAGAGCTCATGGGTCTGCTCACGGAGCCCCGTGTCCACCGTGGTGCTGGGAAGCGACGGCCGTTGCGGAGAGAAGGGGAATCCGGGTAGGGCCGGGATGATCACCGTCATCGACGTTCCGGGATCGCCCCCGAAGCGGGACGGCCTCGCCAGCCGCTCTGCGATGCCCACGAGCTCCAGGGCGCTGCTCGGCCAGCCGTTCGTGAGGATGATCGGGAGGCGTTCCTCGCGCTCCGCGTCGAACCGGAGGTACGCGACCGGGGTCTCGCCGAGATCGATGGAGTGCCAGGGCAACGCCTCGATGGCCGACCACTGGGCATCCCAGTCGTAACCGTCTGCCCAGTACTCCACCAGTGTCCGCAGGATGTGCCCATCGGTCCCCGCGCGCCAACCCGCTTCGCCGTGGATTTCCGGCCAGGGTTCGGGCCATCGTGTCGCCCGCAAGCGCGCGCGGAGCTCGGACAGTTCATGATCAGAAAAGAACGAGGACAGCATGTCTTCCTCCGGTTATCGTTCAGTCGTCGACGATGAGGGTCTTCGGCCCGTCGAGCCGGTGCTCGGGGGTAGGTCGCCGCGGGTCCGTGACGCGGACGGGCCTCGCCAAGCCGCGCATCCCGGTCAGGGCCGCAGCCGCGCCGAGCAGGGGTATCACGACGAGCAGGGCGACGGGAGTCGGGACGGACCCGGCGAGGAAGCCGATGGCGGGCGGCGCGGCGAGGTAGGCGATGTACATGGCGGTCGTCACCGTCGAAATGCGAGCGGCGGCGAGTCGCGGGTCCCGACCGGCGAGCTGCAGTGCCGTCGGGATGCCGAGCGCGACCCCGGCGCCCCACACCACGGCGGCCACGAACTGCAGCGCGGGTGTCGCCGCGACGCTCACGAGGACGACGCCGAGGATGCCGACCAGCGTGCTGGCCCGCAGCACGGTCGTCAGCTGCAGATTGCGGAGCAGCAGCGGCATCACGAGTCTGACGAGGGTGACGGTGCCGACGAGGCAGCCGTAAGCGATGCCTGCGGTGAGCGCTGGTTCGGCATGGTCTCTGGTGATGGAGACGCCGATCCAGTTGCTTCCTGCGCTCTCGGCGACGGCGAAGGCCGCCGCGATACAGGCTAGAGCGATCGCCGTTCGTGATCTGGGTGGCGCGGCAGCTAGGGATGCGCGGGGCGATCGAGTCGAGGGCGGCTTCGAGCGCAGGTAGAAGCGGCTCGCGACCGTGATGCTGCCGGCCGCGAGAACGGCGACAACCAGAAGGTGGGGGAGTGGGGTCACGCCTCCCGCCGCGCGGGCCGCTCCACCGGCGGCTCCGGCGACGCTTCCGAGCCCGAACCATCCGTATGCCTGCGGCAACAACGACCGGTTTGTGCGCTGCTCCAGTGCGGCGACATGCACGCTCATCGCGACGTCGCCCACGCCCACGCCTGCGCCGAAGACGACCAAGCCGACCACGGTCAGCATGAGGGAGACGGCGGTACCGCATGTCGCGCAGGCAAGCCCTGTGCCGAGGACGAGCCCCGACAGCAGAGTTGCCTTCCGTGTGCCCACGCGTGACACCACCATGCCAGCCAGAGGTGCCGCGACGATCCCTCCCGCCGCCTGGGTGAACAGCACCGCGCCGAGCTGCGCAGGTGAGAGCCCTAGATGCGCCGATGCCTGCGGGATGCGCGAGGTCCAGCTGGCGACGAGCACACCGGAAGCCGCGAAAACGACACGCGATGCTGTCAGCGCAGAACGCTCACGCATCCGACGCCTCGCGAGGTCCCGCGACCGGTCCGTCGACCGTCTCGAGGAATCGAGCGATGGAACGACGCGTGGGCGGCCTGCCTGATCGCTCCGGTGCCAGCAGGGAATGGAGGATGAGGCCTTCGAGGAAGGCATCGAGATCCGCCGCCGATTCCGGATCCATCAGCCGGGCGAGTGTCGTCCGGCTGGCATCGGTCCACCGCTGGGTGAGATCGCGCAGCCAAGGGTCCCGCAGTGCCGCGAGATGGAGCTCGAAACCGAGAACTCCCGCCCGTTCACGATTCGGCCCCCCGGTGACCATGCCCTCGAGGACTTCCAAGAGTTCCGCCTGTGTATTGGCCGCACCGACTATCCGCTCATAGAGAGCGGTCTGCTCCTCGACGAACAACGCGAACGCCGCGCGAACCAACTCACGCTTCGTCGGGTAGTGATAGGTCACGGACCCCAAGGGAACATCGGCCGCGCCCGCGACCAATCGCTGCGTGAGCCCGCCGACACCCTTGTCGACGATGACTTGCAACGCGACCTCGATGATGTGCTCGCCGCGCCCCGGATCGAAACGGCGCGGTCGCCCCCGGCCCACCCGGTCCTGTTCGTCGCGGTGCTTTGCGTCCATAAGAACAAGCGTACACATCGTCGGCAGTGGCCGGATTCCCGGTCGCGTGCCTGCCCGTTCCGGGAGCACGGGCTGGGTGGGCGATTCACTATCGGGGCCAGCGCCCGTGCCGGGTCGGGAGCGGCGGTTGCTGTGTTCGGTTCGTCGTTCATGGGTTCAACCGTTCGATGACTTCGGGCAGCCGGTTCGCGCCGGCCAGTCCGCGTGCGGTCGCAGTTGCGGCGTCGATCCCGGCATCGCGCATGGCCTGGTCGAAGAGGTCCATGTCGAGCGCCTCGACGGCGGAGAGGTGTTCGACGGTTTCCGGAGTCACCATGGTGTTCATGAGCTCCAGCGCGCGACTGTTCGCAGAACCGAGGCGGAGGGCGTGGACCAGGCTGACCGGGTCGAGTCCTGCCTGTGCGGCGAGTTGCAGGATGTCTGCGATCGAGGCTTGGTTGTGCATTAGTAGTGCGTTGTTGAAGAGCTTTGCCATTTGGCCTGCTCCGGCGCTGCCGACGTGGACGATGTTGCGGGCGTAGGAGTGGAACACTGCCTGCATTGCATCGATCGCGGATGTTGTGCCTCCGGCGAGCACCGTGAGGGTGCGTGCTTCAGCGGCGGGGCGTCCGCCGCTGACGGGAGCGTCGATGACCTCGATGCCGGCTGCAGCGCCGAGGCTGTGCAGGATTCGTGCGTTTTTCGGTGTGCCGGTTCCATGGTTGACGATGATCGCGCCCGGGTGCAGTCGACCCAGCAGGTCTTCCTGGACGATGCGGAGCACGTCGCGGTCTGTGCCGACGCAGAGCAGGACGATGTCGACGGCGCCGGCGAGTGAGCTCGCCGAGTCGTGCGCCACGTGCGGGGTGGACGCCAGGGGGATCAAGGAGGCGGCACGGCGCGCCCAGACGTGGAGCTCGAAGTCGTTCTCTGCGATGCCGGTTGCCATGGGCAGCCCCTGATCGCCGAGGCCGATGAATCCGACCCTGGGCCGGGGTCGCCGTGCCGACGAGTCGCTCACTGTGGTCCTTTCTTCTTCAGGAGCATCTTCTTCAGGAGCGGTAGCGCGATGCCAGCTCGGGCGACTGTGCACCGAATGCGGTGAGGTCGGCCGAGAACACGGCCTGGAGCAGGTCGGCTTGTTCGACGCCGGGAGCGGTGACGGTCTCACCGAGTTCCAGGCCGCGCAGGCTGGCGGTGACGACGTCGGCGGCGCTCATCCGGGGTACCGCTGAAAGGTCCATGCCCTGGCGCTCGTGGAACTCGGTGGCGACCACACCAGGGAGGAGCGCTTGAACGGTGACGCCTTCCGGGGACAACTCCGCGTGCAAGGTCTGCGAGAGGGTGAGGGTGTAGGCGAGGGACGCGGCGTAGACGGCTCGGCGGAGGCCGACCTGCTCCAGGGTGGCGGGCCCGCTGAACGCGATCATCCCGGCGACGTTGACGATCTGCCCGGCGCCGCGGGCCACCATCCCGGGCGCGATCGCCCGGGTCAGGAGGGTGGGGGCGAGCACCTTGACCCCGACCAGCTCCGCGGCTTGCTCTTCGGGCAGGTCGATGAAGGGTTTGTAGTGGGCGACGCCGGCGTTGTTGACCAGCAGCGTGACGGGCTGGCTGCCGACGGCGTGGATGACATCCTGGATGCCAGCGGGGGTGGACAGATCCGCGACCACGCTGTGAACGCGGATGTTCGGGAACTCGTCGGCGAGTTCGTCCAGGCGCTCCCGGCGGCGTCCGACCGCGATGAGATCGGCGCCGTGCGCTGCCAGACGACGGGCGTACTCGCGACCGATGCCGGAGGACGCTCCGGTGACAACAGCTAGCTCGCTCATGGTGGGTTTCCTGCTTTCTCGCGTCGGCTCTGTGACGCGCGTTCGGCGACCGGGTCGTCGGTGCCCGGTGGGGTCGATATCGAAGCTAGGTGCGGCGTGGAAGCGGTGGGTATGCCTCCCTGACAGTGGTCCCCGGAGGACCACGACCGCGTTCACGACCAGGTTCTAGGCTGGGCGGATGGTTCCCGGAGAGAACATGCTGGGCGACTATCTGCGTGCGCAGCGTGCACGGGTGAGTCCGGCGCAGGTGGGGCTGCCTGCGGGCGGTGTCCGCCGTGTCCCCGGCCTCCGACGCTCGGAGGTGGCACTCCTGGCAGGCATCAGCGCCGACTACTACCTCCGCCTGGAGCAGGGACGGGACCGCCACCCGTCACCGCAAGTCCTCAGGGCCCTCGCCCACGTCTTCGGGCTGGATCGAACCGGCACCAGGTATCTGCTCTCGTTGACCGACCAACCCGAACGCCGGGCACGGTCACGGCCCCGACGGGAGACGGTGCCGGAGACCATCAATTTCCTCCTGTCCTCGATCAACCTGCCGGCCTTCGTAGAAGGCCGCTACCTCGACGTCCTCGCAGCGAATCCGCTCGCGACTGCCCTGTCTCCTCGCATAACCCCGGGTGCGAACAGGCTCCGTGACGTGTTCCTGGACGAGGCCGAGCGGGCGCTCTACACCGACTGGGACGACACTGCCGCACGCCTGGTGGCCGGCTTCCGACGCTCAGTCGGCACCAACACCAATGACGCCCGCTTTGCCCAGCTAGTCGGCGAACTCTCGATAGCAAGCGAGGATTTTCGAACGCTCTGGGCGCGCCAGGACGTCCAGGCCCGACAGAACTGGCCGATCACCCTCGACCACCCGTTGGTAGGGGAGATCACGCTCAACCGCGAAAAGCTCGTCATCGGGGACACAGCGCAATCGCTCGTCCTGGCGATCTATCACCCCACGCCCGGGTCGGACAACGCCGACAAGCTTGCGCTCCTGGCCACTTACAGCGCGGTCGACCCGTCGGCCGATTCACGCGAGTCGGGCGCTGGGCAGCCCCAACACGCCGGCTGATCCTCGAAACCTGGTCCTGGGTGCGCGGAGATGAGATTCGACGCCCCGAACGCAATCCGGTGTCAACTACACGAATCCTTTGTCGTTTAGGCCGGTCAAGCGTGAGAAATACCTTCAACGATGATGCGGATGCCGAGGCTCGTGCGGGCTGTTGATGTCGGTGGTCCCGGGTAATCTCGCGCATGTCCAGAAAAAAGGCGAAAACACTACATGTAGTGGAATGACAATCCTGTCATTCGGGTTATATAGTGGGTGAACACCGCGGGAACGCGGCCTACAACACTTCAAGGGGAGGCCACAATGGACTACGAAAACGACAGCGTTGGCGGCTACTCGGTTCCCGTCGACCCCATGGACCTGCTGCAGTGCGACAGCTGCCAGTGAGGCGCTAGCACCGAGCACGAGAACCCCGGCGACCGTGAGGCGCCGGGGTTCTTCTGTCTGCGGCGCGGGATACACCGGCCCGTAGAATCGACGGGTGCCAGTCAATCCCAGCCTGCAGGGTCGCGCCTTCCCGCCGACCGAGCCGTACCTCGTGGGGCGCGAGAAGATCCGGGAGTTCGCCCGCGCCGTCTTCGCCACCGACCCGGCAAGTTTCGATGTCGAGGCTGCACGTGCCGCCGGTCACGCCGACCTCGTCGCCCCGCCGACGTTCCCGGTGGTCGTGCAGGAGCGCACCCTCGCCCAGCTGCTCGCTGAGCCCGACGCGGGCATCGACTTCAGCCGCGTCGTCCATGGCGATCAGCGGTTCACGTTCAGCCGTCCTGTGGTCGCGGGCGATGAACTGACCGCGACGCTCACGGTCAGCTCGGTGAAGTCGCTCGGCGCGCACTCCATGGTGACCGCCGAGTCCGTCATCGTCGATGCCGGCGGCGAGCACGTCGTGACCGCGATCTCCACCCTCGTCGTGAGAGGAGACGACTGATGGCCGCCCCCGACTTCGATGCTCTCGCGGTCGGCGATGTGATCGCCGAGCGCACCTTCGAGCTCACCCGCGACTCCCTCGTCCGGTACGCCGGCGCCTCCGGCGACTTCAACCCGATCCACTACCGCGACGACATCGCGACCTCGGTCGGCCTGCCCGGTGTGATCGCGCACGGCATGCTGACCATGGGCCTGTCCGTCCAGCCGGTCGTCGACTGGGCCGGCGACCCGGGCCGCGTAGCCGATTACCAGGTGCGGTTCACCCGGCCGGTGTCGGTCCCCGGTGATGGGTCCGCGGCCGTGACGGTCGTCGCGAAGGTGGGCCAGCTCGACGCTGCGGCTCGCGTCGCGCGGATCGACCTCACCACCACCTTCAACGGGGAGACCGTGCTCGGCAAGGCGCAGGTGCGGGTCTCGCTGGCATGACGGACGTCGCCTCCG
Organism: Leifsonia sp. AG29; assembly: GCF_009765225.1. Classification (NCBI taxonomy): domain Bacteria; kingdom Bacillati; phylum Actinomycetota; class Actinomycetes; order Micrococcales; family Microbacteriaceae; genus Leifsonia; species Leifsonia sp. AG29. The sequence continues at coordinate 543,523 of NZ_VMSF01000001.1, forward strand.
CCACCCCGCTCTCCGAGCTGACCACCATGCGGGTCGGGGGAGTGCCCGAGCGCCTCATCGTCGCGTCCGACCGCGAGGCGCTCATCGCCGCGGCGCTCGACGTCTGGGGCTCGGGCGACGACTGGCTGCTGCTCGGTGGAGGCTCGAACACGGTCGCCGCCGACGAGGGCTTCCCCGGCACCGTGCTCCGCATCGCCACTCGTGGCGTCACCCGGCTCGAGGCCCCGGAGGGTCGCGTGCGCCTCCGCGTGGAGGCCGGCGAGCCGTGGGACGAGCTCGTGGCGCTGACGGTGCGCAACGGATGGTCGGGGATCGAGGCGCTCTCCGGCATCCCCGGGTCCACCGGTGCCGCGCCGGTGCAGAACATCGGCGCGTACGGGCAGGAGGTGGAAGCCTCGCTCCTCGGCGTTGACTTCCTCGACTACGAGACGGGAGAGGTGCGCACCCTGTCGCGCGCCGAACTCGGACTCGGCTACCGCACCTCCATCCTCAAGCGGGGCGTCCTGGGCATCGTCCTCTCTGTCGATGTCGAACTGATCGACAGCACGGTGCCGGGTGGCGTGGGGGCTCCGCTGAGCGCGCCTGTGGCTTACGCCCAGCTCGCCGACTCGCTCGGCGTTCCCGTCGGCGCTCGCGTCTCGGTCGCGGAGTTGCGCCGGGCGGTGCTCGCGCTGCGCTCCTCCAAGGGGATGGTGCTCGACCCGGCCGATCCGGACTCCGTCAGTTCGGGTTCGTTCTTCACGAATCCGATCGTGTCGGAGAGCTTCGCGCGCGGCCTTCCTGCGGATGCGCCCCGCTGGCCGCAGGAGGGGGCCGAGCCGGACACCGTGATCCAGCTCCCGCCGGGTGGGGTGCACCCGCTCGACATCCCGCCGCTCGCGACGGCCGACTACCGGGTGAAGCTCAGTGCTGCGTGGCTGATCGAGCGGGCCGGGATCCGTCGTGGCTTCTCCTTGCCCGGTTCCGGGGCGGCGATCTCCTCGAAGCACACCCTCGCGATCGTGAACCGGGGAGGCGCGTCCGCCGCGGATGTGGCACAGCTCGCCTCGTTCGTTCAGGCGCGGGTCCAGTCGGAGTTCGGCGTCGTCCTCCAGCCCGAGCCGGTGCTCGTCGGCCTCTCGCTCTGATCGGGCGGCTCTCCGGCTCTCTCTGAGAGAACTCTCACGTCTGCTCGTTAGGCTGTCGCGCACCGCGGCGGGAGGCTCCGCCGCCCGATGGAGAGGCGCTCGATGGGTTTCCTGGACCGACTGTTCGGACGTGAGGAGGCGCGCCCGGCCGCGCCGTACGGGAGTGGGCCGTATCCCGGCGGGGCAGCTCCCGGCGCTACGCCTGGAGGCTCCGCCCGCAGCGAGGACGAACTCGCCGTGGAGCGGTACCGGTACCTGCTGCGGACCGCTCCGCCCGAGACGATCGAGCAGGTCCACGAGGAAGCCTTCGCGAAGCTGACTCCCGACCAGCGCCGTCTGGTCTTCCAGCAGCTCAGCGAGAACGCTCCCACTGGGGAGCAGCCGCGCAGCGACGACGCGCGTGCCCTCGCCCAGGCCGCGACGAGGTCGGAGCTGCGCCAGCCCGGCACGCTGGAGCGCTCGCTGTCGGGGAGGGGCGGTCCGGGCGCCGGCCTGGGCGCTGGCGGCATGGGCTTCGGTGGCATGTTCGCCTCCTCGTTGCTGGGGAGCGTGGCCGGGTATGTGATCGGCTCTGCTCTGGTCAGTGCGTTCCTTCCGGGGCCGGGGGATGTCCAGGCCGCCGGATGGGACGGCGCGGGTGGTGCTGAGGGCTCGGGCGACGCGGGATCGGGCGGCGATGCGGGCTCGGGCGCTGCGGGCTCCGGTGGCGATGCGGGCTCGGGCGATGCGGCCTCGGCCGATGCCGCCGGATGGGACGGCGGCGGTGGCTGGGACAGCAGCGGCGGCTGGGACAGCGGTTTCGGCGGTGGCGACTTCGGCGGTGGGGACTTCGGGGGCGGCGACTTCATCTAAGCGCCGCGCCGCGCCGAGCGGGACCGGCACGGCACAGGGTCGGCGCCCCGGAGCCGGCCTCGGCCTGCGAGCGGCCGGCTCAGGCCCGGACGGCCGCAGCGAACGGGAGGACCGCCGATGCGCCCGCTCGTCGGAGCTCTCTCCCCGCGACCGTGACCGTCCATCGGCTGTCGACCAGATCATCGACGAGGAGCACAGGCCCGTCGGGCACGGCGAGGCCCTCCGCCGACAGCCGCTCCCACACGCCGGCGAGCCGGAACGCACTGTTGCCTCCCGCGCCTCCGGACGGGCCGCCTCGCGCCAGGGTCAGCGCTCCGAGGTAGGGCAGCCTGCCGGCGTCGGCGAGCCCGCGAGCGAGGGACTCCACGAACCGGGGTCGTCGCCGCGACGGCACCGAGACGACGGCGACCGGGCGTTGCGCCCAGTCCCAGTCGGCGAGCACACGCACCGCGACGGACAGCAGCTCGGGCGGGCACGGCTCATCGGGCGCGTCGTCAGCGAGCAGCGTTCGGAGGCGGCCGCCCCACCCGAGGTCGGTCAGCCGTGCGATCGCCCGGCCCGGCTCGGACTGCTCGGCGGCGGAGATCTTGCCGCGCACGGGGACACCGAGGCGGTCGGCCCCGGTGGGCCACAGCTTGCGCGGCTCGAGCTCGACACCGGCCCGGCTCAACTCCGTCGAGACGGAGCCCAGGGCTTCGCTCGGAACGGCCGCCGGGTACCACGGACCCGCGCATCGATCGCAGCGGCCGCAGGGAACCGCGTCCCGGTCGTCGAGGGACCGCTGGAGGAACTCCATGCGACAGCCCTCCGTGTTCTCGTAGTCGAGCATCGCGCGCTGCTCGGCCTCGCGCGCGGCGGCGATACGGGCGTAGCGCTCGGAGTCGTAGACCCACGGGCGCCCGGTTGTGATCCAGCCGCCTGAGACGCGCCGGACGGCTCCGTCGACGTCGAGGACCTTCAGCAGCAGCTCGAGCGTCGACTGCTTGAGATCGACCCGCGACTCCAGCGCACGAGTCGACTGCGGGTCCGACGAGAGAGCCTCCAGCACGGCCGACGCCTTCTCCTGCGAAGGCATCGACGCGGTTGCGAAGTACTGCCAGATAGCGCGGTCCTCCGGCCCCGGGAGCAGGAGGACATCCGCGTTCTCTGTGGCGCGTCCGGCGCGGCCCACCTGCTGGTAGTAGGCGACCGGCGAGGACGGAGCACCGAGGTGGACCACGAAGCCGAGGTCGGGCTTGTCGAAGCCCATGCCGAGAGCGCTGGTGGCGACCAGCGCCTTCACCTCGTTTCGCTTGAGCCGACCCTCCAGCTCCTCCCGCTCGGCCGTGTCCGTCTGGCCCGTGTACGCGTGCGCTTCGTGGCCGGCGAGGCGGAGAACGCGAGCCGTGTCCTCCGCCGCGGAGACGGTGAGCGTGTACACGATCCCGCTCCCCGGGAGCGCTGCGAGGTTGCCGACGAGCCACGCGAGCCGTGCCGTCGCATCGGGCAGCGGAAGGACACCGAGCCGCAGGGAACGCCGGGCGAGCGGGCCGCGGATGGTCACCACCGACGCCCCCGCGCCTCCGCCGCCGAGCTGCTCGGCCACATCGGCGACGACACGCTCGTTCGCCGTGGCCGTCGTCGCGAGGACGGGCACTCCCGGGGGGAGCGCGGCCACGAGGTCTCGGAGCCGACGGTAGTCGGGCCGGAAGTCGTGGCCCCAGTCGGAGATGCAGTGCGCCTCGTCGATGACGAGGAGACCCGTGCGAGCAACGAGCGAGGGCAGATGCTGATCGCGGAAGTCCGGGTTGTTGAGCCGCTCAGGCGACACGAGGAGGACGTCGACCGTGTCGTCCCCAAGGCGAGCGGAGACGTCCTCCCACTCGTGGCGATTCGCCGAGTTGATCGTCACCGCGCGCACCCCGGCGCGCTCGGCGGCCGAGACCTGGTCGCGCATCAAGGCGAGCAGCGGCGAGACGAGCACGGTGGGCCCGGCGCCGCGCCGGCGCAGCAGCATGGTCGCGACGAAGTAGACCGCCGACTTGCCCCAGCCCGTGCGCTGCACGACGAGCGCACGCCTCCTGTCGTCGACCAGGGCCGAGATGGCCTCGAACTGGCCGTCGTGGAAGGTCGCCTCCGGCCGGCCGACGAGGGCCCGGAGGCTGTCGAGGGCGTCGTCGAAGGTGGAGGAGGGGGTGTCGCTCATGGGTCCATCGTTTCAGAGGGGTCTGACGCCCGGCCGGTGCTCGGATGAGCCAGGGGATGAGCACGTCAGCGGGAGGCCCTGTGGACGACGCGTCAGGAGTCCTTCCGGATCCAGCGGAAGGTCAGCCGGCAAGCGACGAGTCCGAAGATCAGCCAGGCGACGAGCGCGACCGCCACCCACCCGAGCTCCCAGCTCCCGTTCGGTTCCTGGGCTTCGAAGCTCGCCGGGAGGAAGACGCTGCGCATCCCCTGAGCGATCCACTTGAGCGGGAAGATCGACGCGATGTTCTGCAACCAGGTCGGCAGCAGGTGGAACGCCAGATAGACGCCAGAGATGAATTGGAGCACGAGGACGATGGGGATGATGACCGCCGTGGCGGACTTGCCCGTACGAGGGACGGCTGAGAGGGCGATCCCGAGCACCGCCGATGTGGTGATCCCGAGCAGGTAGATCCACGCGAAGCGCAGCCACGCCTCCGGGGAGGTCGGCAGTGCCACGCCGAAGGCGAACCGCGCCATGAGGAGCAGCAGAGCGATCTGGAGGACGCTGGTCGCGAGGACCTGCCCCATCTTCCCGAGGAAGTAGGACACGACCGGGAGGGGCGTCCCTCCCAGCCGCTTGAGCGTCCCGTCGCTCTTCTCGACGGCGATGTCGACAGCCAGGTTCTGGACGCCGCTCAGGAGGATCCCGGCCGCGATCATGCCGGGCAGGTAGTAGGCGGCCTGGCTGACCCCTCCCGAGCCGTCGGGCGCGGCGCCGACTTTCCCGAGCCCCTGGAATGCGACCGAGAAGATGCCCAGCATCACCACCGGGAAAAGGAAGGTGAAGAAGATCGTGTCGCCCTGCCGGAAGTACATCCGGGTCTCGTAGCGGGCGCGTGCGGCGCCGAGCGACAGCGTGCTCACGCCACCTCCTCCTTACTGCCGACGGGGACGGTCTCCGCCTGACCGGACTCCTCGGAGCGGACGAGTTCGAGGTAGATGTCCTCGAGGCTCGGCCGGATCACCTCGAGGTCCCGGGGTTCGGTGCCGAGGTCGGCCGTGAGCCGGGCGACGAGGGCACCCGGCCGGTCCGTGCGCACCTGCTGGGGGGTTCCGTCCGCGTCTCGCCACCGGACGATCGGGATGCGCGCGGAGGTGCCACCGATCGTGTCGACGGGGCCGATGTCGACCAGCCGCCCGGCCGCGATGACGGCGACCCGGTCGCTCAATTGAGCGGCTTCATCGAGATAGTGCGTCGTGAGGAGGATCGTCGTCCCTTCGCGCTTGAGCGAGCGGATGAGATCCCAGAACTGGTGCCGCGCCTCCGGGTCGAAGCCTGTCGTCGGCTCGTCGAGGAAGAGCAGTTCGGGCCGGCCGATCACCCCGAGCGCCACGTCGAGACGGCGCCGCTGGCCGCCCGACAGGTTGCGGATGCGCGTCCTCGCCTTCGCTGTCAGCCCGACCGCTGCGATCACCTCATCGACGTCTCGCGGTCTCGGGTAGAAGCGGGCGAAGTGCAAGAGCTGTTCGCGCACCGTGACGTCGGCCGCCTCGCCGCCGGACTGGAGGACGATGCCCAGCCGCGCCTTCCACGCCGTCCCGCCGTGCTGCGGGTCGACGCCCAGCACGCGGACCTCACCCCCGGAGCGGTCGCGGTAGCCCTCGAGGATCTCGATCGTGGTGCTCTTGCCCGCGCCGTTCGGCCCGAGCAGGGCGAAGGTCTCGCCGCTCGCGATCTCGAAGTCGATCCCCCGGAGCGCGTCGGCCCCGCCGTACGTCTTGCGCAGTCCGCGCACCACGATCGCGGGCGACGAGGAGGTGGTGATCACGGCACCATCATGGCGCAGCGGAACGGCCCGGCGACAGGCTCATGCCGGTCTCCGGGCCGCACGCCCTCCGTGGGGACTGTCAGATGAGCTCGCGCTCACGGCGCCGCTGCGCCGACCGGATCGCCCCGAGCAGCGCCGACACGGCGATGATCACGCCGAGCGCTGCGGCCGCCAGAACCCACGCGGAGGCCGGGGTCAGAGCGGAGACCCACCGCTCCGCTGCGGCGACGCGTTCCGGGGCGGCGAGCACCCAGAGGGTCCCGGCGGCGAAGAAGCCGAGGATCAGCCCCCATACGACACCGCCCCACCGGATCGGGGCGAGCCTCGTGGCTGAGGGGAGGGGGACCTCGGCGGGCTGTGTCATCGTCTCGTCCCTTTCATCGGGGGTCCGGTCCTCGGGCGCGGTCACCGCGACCACGTCCCATCGAATGCACCGGCTGCGGCCAGGAAGGCGTGCGCCGATGCTCCGGCCGCGACCGTGGCCGCCATCGTCAGGACAGCCAGCAGGATGGCCAGGAAGATCAGGAACCCGCTGCGCCGCCGGGCGAGGCCCGCGATGAAGACCGTCACGGCGAGCACGAAGGTGCCTGCGGACAAGGCGGCCGCGCTCGCGTAGCGAGAGATCTCGGGGATCTGCATCCAGATGATGGCGGCGATGGAGCCGGCGACCAGCGACAGACCGACGGCGAGCCAGCCGACCGCCGCACCGATCCGCGGGTTCGCAGTGCGATAGGCGATCCGCCGGGCGGCGGCGTCGGCGGAGGCGGCGGCCGCCTGAGCCCGGAGCTCTGTGCGCCGCTGCGCTCTCACCGTCCGCATGTCCTCGTCGAGGCGGCGCTTCCACTCCGCGTGCTCAGCGCGCCACTGCGCCTGACGCTCCTGCCAGTCGGCGACCGCCTCCGTCGACGCGTCCGCTTGGGGTGCGGGAGGCGCGACCGGCTCGGACGCGAGGCTCACCGTCGGCACAGAGGAACGGGCAGCTCCAGCCACTGCCGCAGCGCCGGGAGCCTGGGCCGGGCCGTCGGCAGCGGGTGCCGCTGGGGATGCGTCCGCGCTCTGCGGGTGACCGGGAGGAGCCGTCGGTGGCGCCGGGTCCGTCGGCGACGTCGGAGTGGAGGCGCTGGGCGGCGAATTCCTCACGGCCAGCACGATCAGTGCTATCCCGGCCCCGAGCACGACCAGTGTCCAGAGGACGCGACCCACGAGGTCGCCCCACGCGGGCAGGTGCCAGAACGGGCCGTCGAACCACCAGAGGCCGCTCGCCCACGGGACGAGGGAGAGCAGCACCATGACGCCGATGGCGACCATCGGGGGCTCGAACTCACCCTCGAAGAGGCGCTGGAGATGGATCCGTCCGTCGCGATCGGGCAGGAGCGCCCAGGCGATCGCGTAGATCAAGAGGAGGGGCGCCCCGAGAACCGCGGCGACGGCGACGATACCGCGAACGATCAGGGGGTCGATTCCGAGCCGGTAGGCGACGCCGGCGCACACGCCGCCGAGCCAGCCGTCGGCCCGTGCGATGCCCAGCCCGCGCATCCAGTCGAAGAACCGTGCGCCGCGTCCGGAGAGCCCCGTCCGGGGTCCGCCGTATGGTGCGTGGGCGCCCGGCGGGGTAGCGGTCGAGTCCTGTTGTGACATGCTCCGATCCTGTCTCGGCGCCGCATCGGAGGGTATCGGGTGACACCCTGATCGGACCCTGATCCCTGGGGCCGCCGGTACCCCGAGGCGCCCGTGTCTGCTTGGATTCTGCTCATGAGCTCTGCTGCCGCCCGCCCGCGGGCCCCGCTCGCGCGACCTCGGTCGTGCGCGCTGGCCGGTGTGAGCGTCGCGCTCGCGGACCACCTGTGCTGGCCGGTGACCGTCGTCCGGTGGCTTTTCATCGGGACATCCCTCCTGGGTGGCGCCGGGGCTCTGTTCTACCTCTGGCTGTGGGCTCTCGTCCCGCTCCGAGACCCCGGTCCCGATGACCCGGAGGACGGCGTGCGGCGGCTCGTCGACGTGCCGTGGGCTCTCGCGCTCGGGGGCGGCCTGGCCGGCGTCTCGAGTGTCGTGCTCGTCGTCGCCGGCGCGCCGGGGACGGGGTTCGGCGCGCTCGCCGCCTCCATCGTCCTCCTCGTCGCGGCCGTGGGCTGGGGGCAGCTCGTGGACGATGATGCCGGGCGGCCGGCCCGGATGTCGGCGACCGCGTTCCGGACCACCTGCGGCGCGGCCCTCGTCGGCCTCGCGCTCGTCCTCGCCGTCCTGCAGAGCACGAGCGGTTCCGGCCCCGTGTGGCTGGGCATCATCGCAGCGACGTTCGCCGGAGCTGCCGTCATGGTGGCTCCGTGGGCCCTCCGCCTGTGGCGGGAGCTCATCGGGGAGCGCACGGCGCGCATCCGCGAGGAGCAGCGCGCCGAGATGGCGGCGCACCTCCACGACTCCGTCCTCCAGACCCTGGCGCTCATCCAGAACCGCGCCGGCGCCTCGAGCGAGGTGGGCCGGATCGCCCGGGCGCAGGAGCGCGAGCTCCGCGAGTGGCTCTACGCCGACGGTGCGCACTCGGACGAGAAGCCCGGCGAGGACCTCGCCGCCGAACTGCGGGAAGCGGCCGCTGTGCTCGAGGTCGATCATGCCGTCCACTTCGATGTCGTCTCGGTGGGCGCACCCGTCGTGCACGCTCCGGCCGAACTGGCCGCAGCGGCGCGCGAGGCCATGCTCAACGCGGCCCGGCATGCCGGAGGTGACGTCTCCGTGTACATCGAGAACGGGCCGGGCGCCACCGACGTCTTCGTGCGAGACCGCGGGGCCGGCTTCGACGTCGACGCGCTGCCCGAGGGCCGGCTCGGAGTCCGCGAATCGATCATCGGACGCATGCGCCGGGCGGGCGGCCATGCTACCGTCACGTCGCGCGACACCGGCACCGAGGTGCACCTCCGCATCGAGCCCACGAACGAGGCATCATGACCGACGCACAGCCGCCCGCTCCGCTCGAGGAGGCGCCCCGGCAGAGCATCCGGGTGGCCATCGTCGACGACCACTCGATCTTCCGTTCGGGCCTCCGTGCCGACCTCGACGACCGACTCGAGGTCGTCGCCGAGGCGGGCGACGTCGGCAGCGCGGTCGACGCGATCCTCGCCTCCCGGCCGGACGTCGTGCTGCTCGACGTGCACCTCCAGGGCGGCGATGGAGGCGGCGGCGCCGAAGTCGTGAAGCGGACCGCTTCGCAGGTGCCCGGGACCCGGTTCCTGGCGCTGAGCGTCTCCGACGCCGCGGAGGATGTCGTTGGCGTCATCCGGGCGGGTGCCCGGGGCTACCTCACCAAGGGCAGCTCGGGGGGCCAGGTCAGCGACGCCGTGGTGGCGGTCGCGGGAGGCGATGCGGTCTTCTCGCCGCGGCTCGCCGGGTTCGTGCTGGACGCCTTCGGTGCCGCCGCCGGAGAGCAGGCCGAGACGACCGACGAGCTCGACCGGCTCTCCGCCCGGGAGCGCGAAGTGATGCGGCTCATCGCCCGGGGCTACGCCTACAAGGAGGTGGCGGCCGAGCTCTTCATCTCGATCAAGACCGTCGAGACCCATGTCTCGGCCGTCTTGCGGAAGCTCCAGCTGTCGTCGCGTCACGAGCTCACCGCGTGGGCTCTGGAGCGGAAGCTGCTCTGACCGATCCGAGCGGCGCACGGTGCTGTCGAAGCAGGGCCCGCACCCGTCGCGACAGTCCGGGATCGTGGAGGTCCTCCGGGCCGAGCTCCACGACCCTCCAGCCGTCGGCCTGAAGGTCGAGCCGGCGTGACAGATCGCGCCGGTACTGGCCGCGGTCGCGGTGGTGGTCGCCCTGGTATTCGAGGATGAGGCGCTCCTCCACGTAGACCAGGTCGCCGCGATATCGGGCCCCGCTCGAGACACGGATCGGCTCGTTGGGACGGCCACCGTGTACTCCGCTGCGTTCGAGTCGCGCGCGGAGCAGGCTCTCCTGCGGGGACTCGGAACGCGCGCTCACCAGGCCGATCGCCTCCGTGAGCGCTGGTCGACCCCGCCTGGCCGGCGAGCGGTGGAGCGCCGCTCTCAACCGGGTCGTGTCGCACAGCCGGCGCTCCTCGGCGATCAGCCAGTCGCCGGCGACGACGAGCTCGTCCACCGTGAGCGCTCCTCCGAGCTCGCACCAGGTGCGCTCGGGCGTCGAGACGGGCAGACCGGCCTTCACGGTCACGTCCCCGAGCGAGATGCGCACCGAGTGGCCGGTGATTCCGTGCCTCCGGGGAGCGCGGGCGGGCGCAGGGACGCTCACATCGAGCCGTCGCGAGTGCTCCCAGCAGGCTCGCCGGGGCAGCGGCACGCCATGGAGGGCGGCCGCCGTCGCCCCGGAGAAGAAAGCGCCCGGGGGCCGCACAGCGAGAAAGGCGCGACACAGGTCGACGAGGGTCAGCTCGGGCAGGGCGGTCACCACGCCGCGGAACGGCCGATGGACGTCCGGACCGCGGAGCCGCTTCGGGGAGACGCCGAGTGCGCGGGCGTCGGCGCGGCGGATCGCGGCGTGCTGGAGGAGCGAGGGGAGGGGCGCGGACGGCTTCATGCGTTCAGCCTGACCGGCGCGACGGAGCGGTGGGCGTTATCCACAGGAGTCCGTGGAGGGAGAGAAGTGAGACGTCGCTTGTGGCCCCCTCGGGAGCCGCGAGAGCGTGTGAGGGGGCCACCACGGACCGTTCAATCGTTCAACGGGGGTGGAGGGGCGGGGGAGGGGGACGAGGGAGGGCTGCGGGAGGCGGAGGGGGACGAGGGAGGGATGCGGGAGGCGGAGGGGGACGAGGGGGACGAGGGCGAGCGGCGGGCGACGGCCCGGCATTGCGGCGCGGGGTGCGGGCAACCGGGCGAGGCGCGCTTATCCACAGGGCGCGGCCCGAGGAGCGGGTTGAGACGTCGGTTGTGGCCCCCTCACGGGGCAGGCAGCGTCGTGAGGGGGCCATAGGTGACTGTTCAATCGTTCAACGGCGGGAGGGAGGGAGGGCGGGCGGGAGGGAGGGAGGGAGGGTGGGAGGGGGCTGCGGGACGAGGGGAGGGGAGGGGCGGGGGTCGCGGGGGAGGGGGGCCGCGCCCGGGCGGCGGCGCCGCTTTGCGGCGCGGGGCGGGCGTCCCGTAGACTTGACGAGGTGGTTGAATCTGCCAAGCTTTTCTGCGCCCTTTTTTAGGTGAGCGATGGCAGTCCTGCCGCGCTGCGAGGGGGCATCCGTCAGACATTTCGGATGCTCGATCGGTTAGCCTTGATGGAGCGATTCGAGAGCCGGGCGATTCGCTGTCCTAGGGCGGTAGCTCAATTGGCAGAGCAGCGGTCTCCAAAACCGCAGGTTGCAGGTTCGATTCCTGTCCGCCCTGCAAGTCGGCGTCCCGGGCGCCGGCCCACGAAAGGTAAAACGAGGTGGCCCGAAAAGTAATCGACGAGCCGAGCGAGGAAATCGTCGCCAACGCGAAGAAGGATCGCGCCGCGAGGCGCAACCCCTTCGCGCGGATCGCCCTGTTCATCCGGCAGGTCTTCGGCGAACTCCGGAAGGTCGTCACGCCGACCCGCAAGGAGCTCCTGAGCTACACCGGCGTCGTGCTGGTCTTCGTGGTGATCATGATGGCTCTGGTCTCGCTCCTTGACTGGGTGTTCGGATTTGGTGTCGTCTGGGTCTTCGGTCATCCGAAGTAGACGACGCGGACCGAGGCGGACCACGCCGACCTGGCCGGATCACCGGCCTCACCGACAGAAATGGAATGAATTCAGTGTCTGAGACGAATCGCGACGACGTGGACTGGGCTCCCGCTGCCGAGCAGTCCTCCGAAGACGACGAGGCGCAGACCGGCAACGTCCTCGCCGGCGAGGACGAGGCGTCCGACGCCGCCGAGCACGAGGCGCTGCACGTCGTCGCCGACGACGGGACCGAGATCGACCTCGACGCCGTCCTCGACGCGATGGCCGAGGCCGTCGACCCCGAGGCCGACCGCGCCGTCGACGAGGCCCTCGAGGTCGACAGCGACGACGAGGCCGAGGCCGCGCTCGAGGCCGTCGAGGACGAGGAGGAGGTCGCCAGCGACCCCTACGAGGAGTTCCGCACCGAGCTGCGCAGCAAGATCGGCAAGTGGTACGTCATCCACTCCTACGCGGGCTTCGAGCGCCGGGTGAAGTCCAACATCGAGAACCGCATGGTCTCGATGAACATGGAGGACTACATCTACGAGGTGCAGGTCCCCATGGAGGACGTGGTCGAGATCAAGAACGGCCAGCGCAAGATGGTCAACCGCGTGCGCATCCCCGGCTACGTTCTCGTCCGCATGGACCTCAACGAGGACAGCTGGTCGGTCGTCCGCCACACGCCGGGCGTCACCGGGTTCGTCGGCAACGCGCACAACCCCACCCCGCTCCGCTTCGAGGAAGCCTTCTCGATGCTGAAGAGCCTGGTCCAGGTGGAGGCGGCCCCCGCCAAGGGCGGCGCGAAGGGCCAGAAGGCCGCCGCGCGCGTCATCCCCGCCGAGGTCGACTTCGAGATCGGCGAGACCATCACCATCAAGGAGGGCTCGTTCGCGGGCCTGCCGGGTTCGATCAGCGAGATCAAGCCGGAGAGCGGCAAGCTCACCGTCCTCGTCTCCCTGTTCGAGCGCGAGACGCCGGTCGAGCTGAGCTTCGACCAGGTGACGAAGCTCTAGGGAACATCCCGAGCCTCCTCGAGCGTTCACCCTCAAGGATTTTCATCTCACCGGGTCTCGGAAGGGCCGAGAAACCGGGAGAGCGGGAAGGGCCGCGGTCCGCCCCGCTCGAACACACAAAGAAGGAAGAGACATGGCACCGAAGAAGAAGGTCACCGGTCTGATCAAGCTTCAGATCAAGGCCGGCGCCGCCAACCCCGCCCCGCCCATCGGCCCGGCGCTCGGTCAGCACGGCGTGAACATCATGGAGTTCTGCAAGGCGTACAACGCGGCGACCGAGTCGCAGCGCGGCAACGTCATCCCCGTCGAGATCACCGTGTACGAGGACCGCTCGTTCACGTTCGTCCTGAAGACCCCGCCCGCGGCCGAGCTGATCAAGAAGGCGGCCGGCGTCGCCAAGGGCTCCGGCGTCCCGCACACCACCAAGGTCGGCAAGCTGACCCAGGCGCAGGTGCGCGAGATCGCCGAGCAGAAGATGGTCGACCTCAACGCGAACGACGTCGACGCGGCGTCGAAGATCATCGCCGGCACCGCCCGCTCGATGGGCATCACCGTCGAGGCCTGAGGCCCCGGCTCCCCAGACATCACCGTGGAAGAGCCGGCCAGGCTCGCACCACATTCTCGTTAGGAGAAAACTCATGGCACAGAAGTCCAAGGCCTACCGGGCCGCGGCCGAGAAGATCGAGGCCGGCAAGTTCTACACCCCGGCCGAGGCCGTCGCGCTCGCGAAGGAGACCGGTTCCGCCAAGTTCAACTCGACCGTCGAGGTCGCGCTGAAGCTCGGCGTCGACCCCCGCAAGGCGGACCAGATGGTCCGCGGTACCGTCATTCTTCCTCACGGTACCGGCAAGACCGCGCGCGTCATCGTGTTCGCGACCGGTCCGGCCGCTGAGGCCGCCCTCGCCGCGGGCGCCGACGAGGTCGGCGGCGCCGAGCTCATCGAGAAGGTCGCCGGCGGGTACACCGACTTCGACTCGGCCGTCTCCACCCCGGAGCTCATGGGCCAGGTCGGCCGTCTCGGCAAGGTGCTCGGCCCGCGCGGCCTCATGCCGAACCCGAAGACCGGCACCGTCACCCCGGATGTGGCGAAGGCCGTCTCCGACATCAAGGGCGGAAAGATCGAGTTCCGCGTCGACAAGCACGCCAACGTGCACTTCGTCGTCGGCAAGGCGGGCTTCACCGCCGAGCAGCTGAACGACAACATCAAGACCGCTCTCGAGGAGGTCGTGCGTCTCAAGCCGTCCGCCGCGAAGGGCCGCTACATCCAGAAGGGCGCCGTCTCGACGACGTTCGGCCCGGGCATCCCGCTCGACGTCAACGCGATCTGACGAGCGGACGACCGCAGGACAGCATCACCGACGGGGTCGGTTCCGGCAGCAGCCGGGACCGGCCCCGTCGCCGTTCTCGCGACCGGGCGAAGCCGTCCTAGGCTGGACGCCATGCCCGCCTCCGTCCGTCGCGCCGTCCCCGCCGACGCCGCTTCGCTCGCGGCCGTCGCCCGCGTCACCTTCCCGCTCGCGTGCCCGCCGCACACGACCGAGGCGGCCATCGCCTCCTTCATCGCCACGGTCCTGTCGGAGGAGCGCTTCGCCGATTACCTCGTCGACCAGCACCGCATCGTCCTCGTCGCCGAAGACGACGCAGGCGCGACGGTCGGCTACAGCATGCTCGTGCTCGGTGAGCCGACCGACGAGGATGTCCGAGCCGCCATCCGCACGCGACCGACCGTCGAGCTGAGCAAGTGCTACGTCCTCCCCGGGCATCACGGCGCGGGCGTCGCCTCGACGCTGATGTCCGAGACGCTGCGGGAGGCGTCGCTCACCGGTGCCGCGGCCGTCTGGCTGGGGGTGAACCAGCTCAACGCGCGGGCGCAGCGCTTCTACGGCAAGCACGGCTTCGAGCGCGTCGGCGCGAAGCGCTTCCTCGTGGGCGATCGGTTCGAGGACGACTGGGTGATGGAGCGCTCGCTCAGCCCTCGGCGACCTTGAGGACGATCTTCCCGCGGGTGTGCCCCTCCTCGATCGCGCGGTGCGCCGCCGCGATGTCGTCGAGCCCGTAGATCTCGTCGACGTGCACGCGGACGTTGCCCGACTCGAGCAGTCTCGCGATGACCGCCAGCGTGTTCCCGTCCGGTGCGACCTTGAAGTCGGTGCCGCGGACGCCGGCAGCCCGGATCTCCTCCGCGAACCCCGGCCAGCTGCCGGTCGGGGCGTTCACGATGAGGCCGCCCGGTCGCAGGACGGACAGCGACCGGCTGCCGGTGCTGTCGTGCACGTTGCCCACGAGGTCGATGACGACGTCGACCTCCTGCACGACGTCCTCGAAGCGCGTGGTCGTGTAGTCCACGACCTCGGAGGCGCCGAGTGTGCGCAGCCACGACGCCTTCGACCCGGAGGCGGTGGCGACGACGTGCGCGCCGAAGTACGACGCGAACTGGACGGCGAAGTGCCCCACGCCGCCGCTGCCGGCGTGGATGAGCATGCGCTGCCCCTCGTGAGCCTTGGCGACCTCCACGACCATGCCCCACGCCGTCAGAGCGGCCAGCGGCACGGCTGCCGCCTCGATGTGGGACAGCGTCGCGGGCTTGCGGACCACGCTGAGGGAGGGAACGGACACGTACTCGGCGTAGCTCCCGCCGAGCCGCGGCACCATGACCATGCCGAACACCTCGTCGCCCGGGCGGATCGGGTGGGAGTCGAACGGCGATTCGACGACGACGCCGCTGAAGTCGTGGCCGAGGATCGTCGGGAACGAGTGGATGGCCCCGAAGACGCCGCGCCCGGCGCGGGTCTTGGCATCGATCGGGTTGACGGAGGAGGCGACCACCTTCACGAGGAACTCCGCGTTCACCCGGTCGGGGTAGGGGGCGTCGCCGAGCCGGAGGGACTCCGGGTCGCCGGCTGCCTCGAGAAGCGCGGCCCGCATGGTCTTCGGCATTCGTGGTCCCCTCGTCTCGGCCACCGTCGGCGTGGCTGTTCCCCAGTCAAACCCCCGAATGCGTCGCCGGTGTTACGGTCGGGTCACCAGTTGTGAACATCGTGTTTCGCATACCCCCAGGACGTTCCCAGTCGGGGTCCGGTTAGGATGCTGCGACCCGGAGACGGGTACCCGAGAACCGGAGGAGTGACGACGTGCGACGATTGCTGGGCATCGTCCGCCAGCCGTTCGGCGCGCCGCTGTTGGCGCGCGGCTGGCAGCGAGCGGTGCCTCTCCTGCTCGCCGTCGGCACCGTGTGCGTGCTCGGGGGTCTGACGATCATCTGGGCGGCGCGGCTGACCTACTCGTACCCGGTCTACGTCAGCGAGCTCGGTGCGGTCGGCGCGCCCACCGCCGGCGCTTTCCGCGTGGCGCTCCTCCTCATCGCGGCGGGCGGTTTCGCGATCGCCCTGGCGAGCGGGCACGTGCGGTCCTCGCACCGCCTGCTGAACCGGTGGGCGCCCGCGGTGTCGCTCGCCTTCGCGGCCGTATGCTTCGTGCTGGCGTCCCAGGTGACGTGCACCTCCTACTGCCCGGTGCCGCTCGTCGATCCGCAGTCGACGGTGCAGGATCTCGTGCACACGGTGTCCGCGGTGCTCGGTTTCGCCGCGGCCTGCTTCGCGATGCTCCAGGTGGCTTTCAGTGCGCGCCTGCCCCGCGTCGCCCGCATGTCGCTGATCAGCTGCGCCGCGGTCGCGCTGATCACGATCGTCGGGGGGCTGCTCGCGCTGCTCCGCTTCGGCACGGACGTCGGATCGTGGCTCGAACTCGTCGGGACGACGATAGCGATCGCGTGGATCGCGGTGTACTCGACCGCGCTCGCGCGGGGCCGGGACCGCGAGTCAGGCGCCGACGGGGCGCGCGGTCAGCTGCCGCAGAAGGTCGATGAGGTCGCCGGCTAAGGCGACGAGCTTCTCGATCTCGGCCTCGTCGCGGTCGACCCAGCGGCACTCCGGCTCGTCGCGCAGCGGGACGAAGCCGTCGTGCTGCTCCCAGACGAAGAGCGTCCGCTCGGCGCCGAGCACGTACTGCTGCCACCAGATCTGGCGGAGGTAGTGCCGCGGGATGCTGCGGAACGGCTTGTTGGTGGTCTTGATCTCGGCCAGCTCGATCCGCCCGTCGATCCGCACGACGAGGCCGTCGGGCGTCGCGAGGTGCCGGCGGTCGCGCTCGGCGTGGTAGAGCGCGTCCGACGGCTCGATGCCGTGGGTCGCGGCGACCCAGCCGGCGATCTCGGGCTCGCGTGAGCGGCCGTGCTGGGTGAAGACGTTCCCGGTGAAGCCGGTCCCGTTGAGCTTGTCGTGGGCGGCAGCGCGCACCGAGCGGGCAGTGGAGAGCTTGGCGACATCGGTCGCGGTGATGCCCCGGCTGCGCGCGTACAGCCAGCCGGCGCGGTCGCTCGCCCGAGCGACGACGCGGGCGCGGTGACCGGTGAGGCCGGGCACGGCCGGGATCACGGGGACGGGCGCCGGTCGCGACGGGCTCAGCTCCGCGAGGACTCCGGGCCGGTACAGTTCCCGGGTTCGGAGCGGAGCGGAGTCGAGCACCCCTCCATTGTGCCGCGTCCCACCGGCACCCGCTGTCACCCCACGCCAGCGGCGCCCAGCCGGCGGCGTGCCTCGTCGATGACGGCCAGCGTGCCGACGGTCTCGTCGAGCGAGTGGAGGGGCGACTCGGTCAGCCCGTCCGTCACGTAACGCGCCAGCGCCGCCGCCTCGTACGACATGCCGTCCCGGTACGGCCGGCCATACGGATCGCGCCAGACCGCGGCGGGTGCACCGTCGGCGGTGTGGAGGCGCAGACCGCTCGGACCCCAGAACGGGCTCTCGAGCTCGATCCGCCCCTCCGCGCCGCTGATGCTCGCGAGCGACGGGGTGCCCGCGCGCAGCGTCGTGCTGAGCAGGGCCTGCGCCCCGCTCTCCGTCGACAGCACGAGGGCGGCCTGGTCGTCGACGCCCGTGGGTGCGAGCGAGCCGGTGGCGATGACGGAGGCGGGCTCGCCGAGCACGAAGAACGCCCAGGAGACAACGTAGACGCCGAGGTCGAGCAGCGCCCCGCCGGCGAGCGCCGGGTTCCACAGCCGGCTCGACGGGTCGTACGGCGGGTGGCCGCCGAAGTCCGCCGTCACCACCCGTACCTCGCCGAGGGACCCATCGGCGAGCAGCTGCCGGACGATGTCGGTCTGCGGCAGGTAGCGGGTCCACATCGCCTCCATGGCGAAGACCCCGGCGGCGCGGGCTGCGTCGACGATGTCACGCGCCTCCCGAGCGGTCGCGGCCAGGGGCTTCTCGACGAGCACGTGCTTGCCCGCCGCGATGGCGAGCAGCGCGTGCTCGCGGTGCTCGCTGTGCGGTGTGGCGACGTAGACGACGTCCACCTCCGGGTCGCCGACGAGGGCCTCGTACGAGCCGTACGAGCGGCCGACGCCATGGGTGGCGGCGAACGCGGCGGCGCGCTCCTCCGACCGCGACCCCACCGCCACGACGCGCTGGCGCGTGTGACGGTGGAGCGCGTTCGTGAAGTCGCGGGCGATCTCACCGGGGCCGAGCACGCCCCACCGGAGGACCGGTGCGTCGGCCGGATCGGGGTGGCGTGGCTCGGGGAGGATCGTCATGGCGTCCGCCTCACACCGGCTCGGGGTTGGACACCTCGGGTGCCTGACGGACGCCCGGGACGGGTGCCGCCCAGCGGACGCCGTTGGCGAGCACCCGCCGCACCTGGGGGTGGAAGTACACCGGGTACTCCTGGTCGCCCGGGCTGAAGTAGAAGATCTTGCCGCGGCCGCGCGTGAACGTGACGCCCGAACGGAAGACCTCCCCTCCGGTGAAGGAGCTGATGAAGACGACGTCGTCGGGCTTCGGGATGTCGAAGAACTCGCCGTACATCTCCTGCGCCTCGATCACGATCGGCTGATCGATCCCCTCCGCGATGGGGTGCGTCGGGGCCACGGTCCAGACGAGCTCGCGCTCGCCGCCCTCCGGGTTGCGCCAGCGCAGGGAGCACGTGGTGCCGAGCATCCGGATGAAGATCTTCGAGAAGTGGCCCGAGTGCAGGACGATGAGGCCCATTCCCGCCAGCACGTGCTGCCGGACGCGCTCCACGACCTCGTCGGAGACCCGGTCGTGAGCGATGTGCCCCCACCAGAGGAGCACGTCGGTCTCGGCGAGCACCTCCTCCGTGAGGCCGTGCTCCGGCTCCTCCAGGGTCGCCGTCCGGATGACGGCGTCGTCGCCGAGCAGGCCGCCCAGGCCCTCCGCGATGGCGCCGTGGATCCCGTGCGGGTAGATCGCGGCGATGTCGGGCTGGGTCGCCTCGTGGACGCCCTCGTTCCAGACGGTGATGCGCAGTGCGGACATGCTCAGACCCCCTCGGGTGCGGCGACGGGCGCCAGGCGGACCTCGGCGCCGGCGGCGGCCGATTCGTAAGCCGCGTCGATGATCCGCGCGCGCTCGAGCGCGAGCGACCCGTCCCAACGTGACCAGTTCTCCTCGTCGGCGACGTGCTCGAGAAACGTCTCGACGACGGCGAGGTGGCCCCGGCCGGGATCGGCGGCGACGGAGACGTCCTCCGACTCCTCGCCCTCCCCGGTGAAGATCGTCAGCTCGCCGCTCGGCGCGTAGTCGACGACGCGCAGGTCCGCGCCTCCCTCGGTGCCGTAGAGCGTGATGCCGAACTCGTCGCCGGCCGGGCGGTACGCGGCCCAGCTGGTCTCGAGCACGATCGAGCCGCCGTCCTCGAGGCGCAGGAGGACGCTCGCCAGGTCCTCGACCTCGTAGGCGGACCCGACCTGCTGCTTGCCGCCGGACGCGCCGCCGCGCCCGCGGACGCCGAGCTCGGAGTGCGTCACGGCGGAGACGGCCGTGACGGTGGGCTCGCCGAACAGGTGCAGGGCGTAGTCGAGGACGTGCACGCCGATGTCGATCAGGGGTCCGCCTCCCGCCATCTCGCGGTTCGTGAACCAGCTGCCGAGCGCCGGGATCCCCGCGCGCCGGAGCCAGATGGCCCGCGCGTGATACGGCCGTCCGATCTGGCCGGCGTCGATCGCGGCCTTCAGCGCCTCGATGTCGCCACGGCGGCGGTGGTTGAACGCCACCTCCAGGACCTTACCGGAGCGGTGGGCGGCGTCCACCATGGTCTGCGCCTCGGCGGCCGTGCGCGCGATGGGCTTCTCGCTGAGCACGTGGATGCCCGCGTCGAGCGCACCGACCGCGATCGGGGCGTGGAGGAACGTGGGGACCGCCACGCTGACGACGTCGAGGTCCCCGTCGGCGACGAGGTCCTTCCAGTCGCGGTAGCGGCGCTCGACGCCGTAGGTGTCGCCGAGCTCGGCGCGGGGGCCGTCCTCCATCCCGGCGATGGCGACCAGCTCGACGCCGGGGATCGCCGCGTAGGCGTCCATGTGCTGCTGGCCGGCCCAGCCGAGGCCGATGACGCCGGCGCGGAGGGGGGTGTTCGAGGTGCTCAAGGCACTCCTTTCCTGGGGTGGGGTCGTTTCTTGCGGGTGAGGGTCGAATCGATTCGAGACGGTGTGGGGGACGGGGTTCCGGCGGAAGCTCCGGCGTCAGCGGAGCAGGGAGCCCGGCGCTCCGGCCCGCGGGTCGAGCGCCCGCTGGATCACCATGATCGCCGCGCCGATCGCGCCGCCGGTCTCGCCCGAGCGCGACTGCGTGATCGTGAGGTTCTGCGTGGCGAGCGGCGTCGACCGCTGGTAGACCACCTCCCGCACCCCGGCGAGCAGCTGCTCGCCGACGCGCGAGAGACTCCCGCCGACGACGATCATCGACGGGTTGAGCAGGTTCACGCAAGTGGCGAGCACCGCGCCGAGGTCGCGCCCGGCCTGACGCACCGCCTCCTGGACCTCCGGATTGCCCGTCCGCGCCAGGTCGACGACGTCCGCGCTGGTCTCCGCCGGGATCCCGGCCGCGCTCAGCCGGCGGGCCACGGCGGGGCCGCTCGCGACCGACTCGAGGTCGGCGTCGTCGGCTCCGTGCCGGGGCGCGTCGGTGCCGAACGGCACGCGGACGTGCCCGAGATCGCCCGCCGATCCGGCCGCGCCGCGCTGGAGGCGGCCGCCGCTGATGATGCCCGCGCCGACGCCGGTGGCGACCTTGACGAACAGGAGGTCCTGCTCCTCCGGCCAGATGAGCGCCTGCTCGCCGAGCGCGAGGAGGTTCACGTCGTTGTCCACGAGGACGGGGACGGGGAAGACGCGGCGGACGTAGGCCGGGATGTCGAACCGGTCCCACCCGGGCATGATGGGCGGGTTCACCGGAAGGCCGATCGAGTGCTCCACGGGGCCAGGGACGCCGATGCCGACGCCGATGAGGTCGGACAGGGGGCGACCAGTGGCCGCGAACAGCCGCTCCGCCGAAGACAGCGCCCAGTCGAGGACCGGCTCGGGTCCCTCCCCGATGCTCAGGCGGACGGACTCGCTGACGGTCAGGGTGCCCGACAGGTCCGCGAGGGCGACGACGCCGTGGGTCGCACCCAGGTCGATCGCTATGACGACGCGCGAGCCCGGGTTGAAGCGGATCCGTGCTGGCGGGCGTCCGCCGCTCGAGACGTCGTCGCCCGCGGGGGCGACGAGCCCGGCCGTCGACAGCGCGTCGATCCGGGCCGCGATGGTCGAGCGGGCCATTCCGGTGAGCTCGGCCAGCTGCGCGCGGGTACGCGGGAGGCCGTCGCGGAGGATGGCCAGCAGTTCGGCGGCGTCCTCGGCGACGAGCACGTCCTCGCGCGCGCCGTCGGTCATACCGGGTATTGAACCACAGTGTCCGGCGAGCACCCAAAGTTTCGGCACGAACGCGCGACTTTTGTTTGACAACCGGCAGAAGTAGGCGGTTGAATGATCCCACGCCCCGCTGGGCGACCCCGGTCCCAACCAACTCGACGAGGAGAACTGTGTCGACGTCCAAACTCTCCGTGCAGCTGTACACGGTCCGCGAGCTCCTGACGGAGGACACGGCCGGGACGCTCGAGCGCCTCGCCGAGATCGGCTTCACCCAGGTCGAGCCCTTCGCCTTCCTGTCCTTCGGTGAGAAGCTCCGCGATGGGCTGAGCCGTGCGGGCCTCTCCGCGCCGACCACCCACCAGGGCTTCATCGGCGGCGACCTCGACGAGGTGTTCGCCGCCGCCAAGGAGCTCGGCGTCGAGACCGTCATCGACCCGTACGTCGCGCCCGAGCGCTGGCAGACCGCGGACGACGTCGCCGCGATCGCCCGGCAGCTCAACGAGGCCGCCGAGGTCGCGGCGAAGCACGGCGTGCGCGTCGGCTACCACAACCACGCCCACGAGCTGGAGAGCACGATCGACGGCGTGACCGCGCTCGAGTTCTTCGCCGGCCGCCTGGCACCGGAGGTCGTGCTCGAGGTCGACACCTACTGGGTGACCGTCGGCGGCGTCGACCCCGTGGAACTCCTGCCGAAGCTCGGCGACCGCGTCGTCGCCCTCCACATCAAGGACGGCCCCGGCACCACCGAGACGAAGGACCAGGTCGCGGTCGGCCAGGGCTCCCTCCCGGTCGAGCAGATCATCGCGGCGGCGCCGGATGCGCTCCGGGTCATCGAGCTCGACGACTCGCGCGGCGACCGGTTCCAGGCCGTCGCCGACTCGTTCGCCTTCCTCACCGCCAAGGGCCTCGCATGAGCGGCGGCCGCGTGGGCGTCGGCGTCATCGGCGCCGGCGTCATCAGCAAGGAGTACCTGGGCAACCTGACGTCGTTCCCCGACCTGGAGGTCCGGTTCGTCGCCGACATCGACCTCGACCGCGCAAAGGCGCAGGCCGAGAAGTACGGCGTCCCGGGCTCGGGCACCGTGGAGGAGCTGCTCGCCGACGACACCGTCGAGATCGTCGTCAACCTGACGATCCCCAAGGTGCACGTCGAGGTCGCGCTGCAGGCGCTCGCCGCGGGCAAGCACGTCTGGAGCGAGAAGCCGTTCGCCCTGGACCGCGCGAGCGGCCGCGAGCTGCTCGAGACGGCGCAGGCGAAGGGCCTCCGGGTGGCCACGGCTCCCGACACCTTCCTCGGCGCGGGCATCCAGTCCGCGCGGCGGCTGCTCGAGAGCGGCGGCATCGGCGCACCGCTGTCCGCCCTCACCCTCATGCAGGGACCCGGCCCCGAGTCCTGGCACCCGAACCCCGACTTCCTGTTCCAGGAGGGGGCGGGCCCGCTGTTCGACATCGGCCCGTACTACCTGACCGCGCTGGTGCAGCTCTTCGGCCCGGTCCGCCGGGTCAGCGCCGTGGTCTCGAAGGCGCGGGAGACGCGCGTGGTGGGCTCCGGCCCGCGCGCGGGCGAGGAGTTCTCGGTCACGGTCCCCACGCACGTCAGCGCCCTCTACGAGTTCGAGAGCGGCCAGACGGCCCAGTCGGTGTTCAGCTTCGACTCGCACCTCAAGCGCACGCAGTTCGAGGTCGCTGGCCTCGACGCCACCGTCGTCGTCCCCGACCCCAACACGTTCGAGGGCGACCTGCTCCTCCACGGCCCCGACGGCATCGACACGCTGCCGTCCACGGGGACGACGAGCACGCGCGGCATCGGCGTCGTCGAGCTGGCTCGCGCCATCCGCGCCGGCGTCCCCGAGCGGGCCTCCGGCGAGCAGGCGTACCACGTGCTCGATGTCATGATCTCGACGATCGAGGCGGGCGAGTCTGGTTCCCCCGTGGAGGTGCGGAGCTCGGTGGAGATCGCCCCGGCCCTCCCCGAGGACTGGGATCCGCGCGCCGCGACCCTGGCATGAGCACCGCCGGTTCACGCCTGCGCGCAGCCGTCGTGGGCGGCGGGTTCATGGCCGAGGTCCACTCCCGGGCGGCCCGTGCCGCCCGGGCCGAGCTCGCCGGCATCGTGTCGTCGACGCCGGAGCGCTCGGCCGCTGCCGCCGAGCGTCTCGGCATCGGGCGCGCCTACGCCTCCCTCGACGAGCTGCTCGCCGACGACTCGATCGACGTCGTGCACGTCACCACGCCGAACGCGCTCCACGCCGAGCAGGCCTCCGCAGTGCTCGCGGCCGGCAAGCACGTCGTCTGCGAGAAGCCGCTCGCGACGACCACGGCCGACGCCGAGGCGCTCGTCGCCGCAGCCCGGGGCCGCACGGCCACGGTGCCGTTCGTGTACCGGTTCCATCCGATGGTGCGCGAGGCGCGGGCGCGCTTCGCGTCCGGCGCGGCCGGCCGTGTGCTCACGGTGAGCGCGTCGTACCTCCAGGACTGGTTGCTCGCCTCCGGTGACGACAACTGGCGCGTCGACTCGGCTCAGGGAGGCCGGTCCCGCGCGTTCGCGGACATCGGCTCGCACCTCGTCGACCTCGTCGAGTTCGTGACCGGCGACCGCGTCACGCGGGTGTCGGCGACGAAGAAGACAGTATTCACCGAGCGCGCGGCGCACTCCTCGATCACCACGGAGGACGCCGTCGCCGTGGTCATCGAGACCGCCGCGGGAGCGATCGGGACCCTGCTGGTATCGCAGGTGGCGCCCGGGCGCAAGAACCGCCTCCTGCTCGAGATCGCGGGCAGCGAGGAGAGCGTCGGGTTCGATCAGGAGCAGCCCGAGACGCTCTGGGTCGGCCGGCGGCGGGGGAGCCTCCTCGTACCGCGCGACGCCGATCAGCTCAGCGAGGACGCCGCGCGCCTCTGCGTCGTGCCGTCGGGGCACCCGCAGGGCTACCAGGAGGCGTTCGCCGCCTTCGTCGCCGACACGTACGCGGCCGTCGCGGGCGAGGAGCCCGACGGCCTGCCCCGCTTCACCGACGGCCTGCGGGCCGTCCGCATCACGGACGCGGTGATCGACTCGGCCGAGTCTGGCACCTGGATCGGATTGGAACAGAACGCATGACGGACGCACAGACCACCGCCGCGGGCGCCGAGTCGGGCGGCACCGAGTCGGGCCGCACCCACCCCGTGACCCTCTTCACCGGCCAGTGGGCGGACCTGACCCTGGAGGAGGTGGCGAAGCACGCCTCCGAGTGGGGCTACGACGGCCTCGAGATCGCCTGCTCGGGCGAGCACCTCGATGTGTGGCGGGCTGCGGAGGACGACGCCTACCTCCAGGGCCGGCTCGATATCCTCGACCGGTACGGGCTCAAGGTCTGGGCGATCTCGAACCACCTGAAGGGCCAGGCGGTGTGCGACGACCCGATCGACTTCCGCCACCAGGCGATCGTCGGGTCGAAGGTGTGGGGCGACGGCGACCCGGAGGGGGTGCGGCAGCGTGCGGCGGAGGAGCTCAAGCTCACCGCCAAGGTCGCGCGCAAGCTCGGCGTCGACACGGTCGTCGGGTTCACCGGGTCGAGCATCTGGCCGTACGTGGCCCAGTTCCCGCCGGTGCCCGCCTCCGTCATCGACGCCGGCTACCAGGACTTCGCCGACCGCTGGAACCCGATCCTCGACGTGTTCGACGGCGAGGGGGTCCGCTTCGCGCACGAGGTTCACCCGTCCGAGATCGCCTACGACTACTGGACGAGCGTGCGCACCCTCGAGGCGATCGACCACCGCGAGGCGTTCGGCTTCAACTGGGACCCGTCGCACATGATGTGGCAGGACATCGACCCGGTCGGGTTCATCGTCGACTTCGCGGACCGCATCTACCACGTCGACTGCAAGGACACCCGTCTGCGGCCGAAGAACGGGCGCGCCGGTGTGCTCGGCTCGCACCTCCCGTGGGGCGACCCGCGCCGCGGCTGGGACTTCGTGTCGACCGGGCACGGCGACGTGCCCTGGGAGGACGCCTTCCGCGCGCTCGAGTCGATCGGCTACGGCGGCCCCATCTCGATCGAGTGGGAGGACGCCGGGATGGACCGCCTGCACGGCGCGAAGGAGGCGGTCGGGTACATCCGGTCGCTCCTCTGGAAGCAGCCGACGGCCTCCTTCGACGCGGCCTTCAGCAACCAGGACTGACGGCCGCCCGCCGCGCGCCGATCACTCGAAGCGGACGGCGGAGGCGTCGACGACCTCGGCCGTGCGGCCCGGAGCCCGGTGGTTCGCCCAGTACAGATTGGTGTGGGCGATCATCAGGTCGGGGGAGGGTGCGCCCCACGGGCTGAGGTCCTCGGTGGTGTGCGCGTCGCCGACCAGGGTCACGTCGTAGCCGCGCGTCAGTCCGCCGTGGATGGTCGACCGGATGCACTCGTCGGTCTGCGACCCCGTGACGACGATCCGGGCCGCCCCCAGGTCGGCGAGCACGGCCTCGAGGTCCGTCGCCTCGAAGGCGTCCGGGTAGTTCTTCGGCACGAGCGGCTCGGACGCGGCGGGCTCGAGCTCCGGCACGATCCGCCACTCCTCGCTGTCGACGGCGAGGTGCTCGTCCGAGTGCTGGACCCAGACCACCGGAACCTGCTCGCTGCGCGCGCGGTCGACCAGCTCCCGGATCGTGCCGACGACCTCGTCGCGACGGTGCGCGCCTCCGATCACGCCGTTCTGCACGTCGATCACCAGCAGTGCCGTGCCGTCGCGCCCCTCCAGAGTCGTCATCGTCCCGCCCCTCTCGTCACAGCGATGGTACTCGCCGCGGCTAGGCTCTGCGCGTGGAGACGATCCGGGGCGAGGACTGGTACGGGCGCGAGCTGGAGGGGGCGGAGTTCACCGGTGCCGTGTTCGACGACGTCGATATGACCGAGCTGCGCAGCACCGGCGCGGCCTTCACCGACTGCGTCTTCCGGAAGGTGCGGTTCAACGTCAGCGAGCACAGCGACTCGGCCTTCGTGAACTGCCGGTTCGAGCGCTGCAACTTCTTCGACGCGGCCTTCCGCCGCTGCAAGCTGACGGGAAGCGTCTTCACGGCGTGCGAGTTCGCGCTGCTGAAGGTGGAGGGAGGCAATTGGTCGTTCGTCTCGCTCGCGCGTGCCGAACTGCGCGGCGCGGCGTTCGAGGGGGTGCGGCTCCGGGAGGCCGACCTCTCGCGGGCAAAATGCCGGGAGGCGCGGTTCGAGGGCTGCGACCTCTCGGCCGCCGCCCTGGTCGGCGCGGACTTCAGCGGAGCCTCCCTCGTCGGGAGCGATCTGACGGGCATCGAGCCCGCAGACCTCGTGCTGCGGGGTGCGATCATCGACGAGCGCCAGGCCGTTGTCCTCGCCGAGGCGCTCGGGGTGGTCGTCGTGCCGGCGCGGTAGGCAACGGAGGACGCATATCGCGACACACCGTTGACGAGCGGGCAAGGGAGGGGATCCGGAGCGTGTCGACTCCGGATCCCCTCCCTTAGCCGCCGCGGACAGGAGCGAAGCGGGCAGGACCGGCGCGCCGTGCCGCGTCAGGCCACTTCGCGCAGCTGCCCGTGCTTGATGTGGAGGCGGCGCTGGGCTCGCTTCGCGACCGCACTGTCGTGGGTCACGATGATCACGGTGAGCCCGCGGTCGCGCCAGAGGCCCTCGAGCAGCTCCATGATCTCGTCGCGGGTCTCCTCGTCGAGGTTGCCCGTCGGCTCGTCGGCGAGGAGCACGTCGGGGTCCTTCACGAGGGCGCGCGCGATCGCGACACGCTGCTGCTGGCCTCCCGAGAGCTCCGAGGGGAGGTGATTCGCCCGGTCGGCGAGTCCGACCGAGGCCAGCGCCTCCGCGGCCCGGCGCCTGCGCTCAGCGGCCGTCACGCCGAGCGGGGCCAGCGCCGTCTCGACGTTCTCCTGCGCTGTCAGCGTGGGGATGAGGTTGAAGCCCTGGAAGACGAAGCCGATCTCCTCCGCCCGGATGCGGGCGAGCTTCGAGTCGCGCAGCTGCGACAGGCTGGCGTCGCCGAGCTCGACCGACCCCGAGCTGGGGCGGTCGAGCGCGCCGAGCATCTGGAGGAGCGTCGACTTCCCGCCTCCCGTCGGCCCCTGGATGGCGACCAGCTGCCCGTCCGGGATGGTGAGCGTGACGTCGTTGAGGGCGACGACCTGGCGCTTCGACTGCGTGTACGTCTTCGTGACGTTGGCGAGGGTGTACATGTTCTGCTCCTGGTGGGGTCGGTTCAGGCCACCGACCGCAGCGCGGCCGCCGGACGGAGACGGGAGGCGCGCCAGCCGCCGATGGCGCCGGCGAGCAGGCCGCCGAGCACCGCGAGGCCGACCGCGCCCACGATGATCCAGAAGGTCACGGGGGCGTGCAGGGCGACCTCGGTGGAGGTGGTGGCCGCCCGGCGCAGCGCGCTGAACGGGCCGGCGCCGCCTCCGCTCGCGGCGCCTCCGTTCCCGGCGCCTCCGCCGAAGCCCGCGCCTCCACCGAACCCGCCGCCGTTCCCGGCACCCGCGCGCCGGCCGGCAGCAGTGGCGAAGCCGTTTCCGATGCTGCCGGTCAGGGTGGGCGCGAGGGCGTTGACGACGAAGACCCCGAGGAGTCCGAGGGCGACGCCGATCACGCCGCCGATGACGCCCTGGACGACCGATTCGCCGGCGACCTGGCCGACGATGCGCCGGTTGGTCCAGCCGATCGCCTTGAGGGTGCCGAACTCGCGGGTGCGCCGGGTGACGCCGGAGATGGTGAACAGGATCGCGATGAGGAAGGCGGCCGCGAGCACGATGACCGAGAGCCACGTGCCGAGGTTGCCGACCAGCTGGCCGGCCGAGCCGAGGGAGCCGGACACGGTGGAGGCGAGATCGGCCTGGGTGCTCACGGTCGCGCCGGGCACCGCCTTCGTGAGCGCCGACTTGACCTGGTCGATGTCGTCGGCCGACGCGGCCTTCACGTAGACGGCGGAGATCTTCCCCGTCTGGCCGGAGAGCTTCTGTGCGACATCGAGCGGGATGTAAGCGTTGGAGGCGGTGGTCGAGTCCGACCCGGTGGCGGCGACGACGCCCACCACCGTGAAGTCGGTCCCGCCGACGGTGAGGGTGTCGCCGACGGCCTTGCTCGCGGTCTTCGCGTAGGCGGCGTCGAGGACGACGACGTCCTTGCCGGTGTCCGCGGCGGTCAGCCCGCGCCCGCTCGTGAGGGTGACCGAGGCGAGCGGCCCGACGGACTGCCCGGCGGGGTCGACGCCGAGCACCGAGAAGGCGTCGACCGTGAAGGAGCTGCCGCCCGCGCCGTCCGCCCCGCCTGTCGGGGCCGGCGTCGGCACGGCACCAGACTGGGCGGCCTGACGCTGCTGCCGCAGCTGCTGGAAGTTGGGGAGCGTTCCGCTGAAGCTCGTGTTCGTCAGCGACAGCACGCCCGCCGCCGACTGCACGTGCGCGACCTTCTTGGTGGCCGACAGCGTGGAGGCGTCCATCACCGTCGCCCCGCGCGTCGGCTGGAGGCGCGAGGTGTTGATCTGCCTCCCGGTGCCGGTGTCCGAGCCCGCGCCCGCGCCGAAGTCGAACCGGGGACCGCCTCCCTGCCCCTGCAGCGCGCCGGCGCCCTGGGCGGTGGCCGGCTCGGTCACCGTGATGTCGGTCCCGACGCCGTAGACCGACTGCAGAACGCTCTCCTGCGCCTGCTTCACGCCGGCCGAGACCGCGTTCACGATGATGACGAGGGCGATCGCGAGCGCCATGCCGATCGCGATGATGATCGTCTGTTTGCGGCGGCCGAGCAATTCCCGCCGCAGATAGGTCCCGAACATTGGCTTCCAAACTGTGAGATCGGACGAACTCTTTGCGGGAGGTTAAGGACCGGCGTTCGCAGGCGACTATGGCGTGCCTATGGATCAGCCGTGCGGCGGCCCTGGTTCCGGAGGGAGATCACAGACAGCGGGAACCACCTCGTGTTCGCCCCCACGCTGATCGGTAGCGCTCAGATACTTCATAGGTTCCGCAAAGTCAGCACGCAACGCCCTCCGCATAATGAGAAAGGTGACGATGAACACCCGAGCCGCGACCGGCGCCTCCACCCAGCCCCGTTCCCTGCTGCGCCGCGCCGACGGCACCTCGATCCGCGTGCTCGTCGTCGACGACGAGGCCACGCTGACCGACCTGCTCGCCATGGCGCTGCACTACGAGGACTGGGACGTGAAGACCGCCTCGAACGGCCAGCAGGCGCTGCAGCTGTCCCGCGAGTTCAAGCCCGACGTCGTGGTGCTCGACATCATGCTGCCCGACATCGACGGGCTCCAGGTGCTCTCGCGGATGCGGGCGGACGGCAACGAGGCCCCGGTGCTGTTCCTCACCGCGAAGGACTCGCTCGACGACCGCATCGCCGGGCTGACCGCGGGCGGCGACGACTACGTCACCAAGCCGTTCAGCCTGGAGGAGCTGGTCGCGCGCCTCCGCGGGCTGCTCCGCCGCTCACGCGCGGCCGTCGCGGACCAGGAGGACCCGGTGCTCATCGTCGGCGATCTCGTGCTCGACGAGGACAGCTACGAGGTCCACCGCGGAGGCGAGCAGATCCAGCTGACCGCCACCGAGTTCGAGCTCCTCCGATTCCTGATGCGGAACCCGCGCCGCGTTCTCAGCAAGGCGCAGATCCTCGACCGGGTGTGGAGCTACGACTTCGGCGGCTCGTCGAGCGTCGTCGAGCTCTACATCTCCTACCTGCGCAAGAAGATCGACGCCGGCCGGCCGCCGATGATCCACACGGTCCGCGGTGCGGGCTACATGGTGAAGGCGGCGCAGTGACCGCAGCCCGCGATGCGGGCGCTCCGACGGCCGGCCGGAAGCGCCGGTGGCCTCCGTTCGTCCGCCCCGTCCGGTCGTGGACGATCCGAAGCCGCGTCGTCCTCGTCGTCGTCGCCATGCTCGCCGTGCTCGGCGCCGTCATCGGCACGGTGAGCGTGTTCGCGCTCCAGAGCTCCCTGATGGAACGGCTGGACGCCCAGCTCACCAGCGCGCTCGTCCGCGGCCAGCACGCGGCCGACCGGATCAACGGGGGAGGGCCGACCAGCCCCGAGACGCAGGGCGTCGTCCAGACGCCCGGCCAGCCGACCGGGACGCTCGGTGCGGTGCGCAGCGCCAACGGAGGTCTGCTCTTCCCGCCCGTGGTGCTCTCCGATCACCCGCGGGGCAGCGAAGGCGACCAGCCGCTCGGCCCGCAGCAGGTCGCGATCAACGGCCTCGCCCTCCTGACCGTGCCCTCGGACGGCAAGCCCCGCACGGTCGACCTCGGGTCGGCCCTCGGGTCGTACCGGATCGCGGCCGCCACGCTCGACAACGGCGACAGCGTCATCATCGGGCTGCCCCTCAGCGACGTCCAGGCGACGATGAACCAGCTGACCCTCGTGATCGCGCTGGTGACGCTCGCGGGACTCGTCTTCGCGTTCCTCCTCGCGAACCTCGTCGTCCGGCTGGCGCTCAGGCCGCTCGAGCGCGTCGCGGGGACGGCCGAGCAGGTGGCACACATGCCCCTCGACCGCGGAGACGTCGCGCTCTCCGTCCGCGTCCCCGAGGAGGACACCGACCCGCACACCGAGGTCGGCCTCGTCGGGTCCGCGCTCAACCGCATGCTCGAGCACGTCGCCTCCGCTCTGACCGCGCGCCAGGCGAGCGAGCAGAAGGTGCGCCAGTTCGTCGCCGACGCGAGCCACGAGCTCCGCACGCCGCTCGCCTCCATCCGCGGCTATGCCGAGCTGACCCGGCGGTCGCCCCACGAGCTGCCCGCCGACGTCACCCGATCGGTGGGGCGGATCGAGTCGGAGGCCACCCGGATGACCTCGCTCGTCGAGGATCTGCTCCTCCTCGCCCGGCTCGACGAGGGCCGCGAGCTCGATCACGACCCGGTCGACCTGTCCCTGCTGCTGATCGACGCCGTCAGCGACGCGCACGCCGCCGGGCCCGGGCACGAGTGGGCGATCGACCTCCCGGAGGAGCCGGTGGAGGTGCTCGGCGACGCCCCGAGGCTCCACCAGGTCGTGATGAACCTCCTCGCCAACGCGCGGGTGCACACCCCCGAGGGGACCAAGGTCACGGCCGCGCTCGCCGTCGACCCCGAGGCGCGTGAGGCCGTGATCACGGTCGCAGACGACGGACCCGGCATCCCGGAGGGCCTCGAGTCGACGCTCTTCGAGCGGTTCGCCCGCGGCGACAGCTCGCGCAACCGGGCGACCGGGTCGACCGGGCTCGGACTCGCCATCGTGCAGGCGGTGGTGGAGGCGCACGGCGGCACGGTCGGCGTCACGAGCGTGCCCGGTGACACCGTCTTCACCGTGCGCCTCCCGCTGGCGGAGTCCGGATGACGACGGTGCTGCACACCGTCGCCTACGGCGATCCCGCCTCGCCGCCGCTCGTGTACCTCCGCGGGCTGCCCTCCGATCCCGGCCGGGCGCGCGGGCTTGACGCGGTGACCGAGCGCGTGATCCTCCGGGGCGCCTCCCGGTCGCACCGCGTGCACGCCGTCGGGCGTCCGGACCGGTTGACGAGCGGGATGGGGATGGCCGACGTCGCAGCCGTCTACGCCGAGGTCCTCCGGCGCAGGTTCGCCGGCCCCGTCGCCGTGATGGGCGTGTCCACCGGGGCCAGCATCGCCTTGCAGCTGGCCTCCGACCACCCGGGGCTCGTCGGGGCGCTCGTCGTGGCCGCGGGCGCCGCGACCCTCGGAACGGAGGGACGCGCCCTGCAGCGGCGGTACGCCGACCTTCTCGCGACGGGCCGTCGGGAGGCGGCGAGCGAGTTCGCTCTCGCGACGATGGATTCGCCGCTCCTCGCGCCCGCCGTCCGCCTCCTGACCCGGATCCTCCCCGGCCCGACGGATCCGGAGGCCGTCCGGATGCTGGTGGAGGCCGAGGACGGCTACGACGTCCGCGATCGGCTTCACCGCGTGTCCGCCCCGGTCCTCGTCGTATCGGGAGGGCGCGACCTCTTCTACCCGCTGACCGTGGCCCGCGACACCGTCCGGGCCCTCCCCGCTGCCGCGCACATCGTCTACCCGGGACGGTCGCACGCCGGGGTCCCGTTCCACCCCCGCTTCGGCTGGGACGTCGGCGCGTTCCTTCGACGGAACCCTTGATTTGCGCGGAGGGGCGCGCGTCCCGTACCCTTGACGAAGCCAAAGACCGCTGGTCGTCGTGCTCGCACGATCGAAGTCCCACTCCGGTGGGGGCCCGCGCAGGTGTATGAAGTGAACTCCGCGGTCCCTGTTCCAGGTTCCGCGTCGCCAGCTCCGTGCCTCTGCGCCGGAGCTTTTTTCTTTTCCCGCGGTCGAGGCGCACACCGCTCCCGCGGTGTGCGACAAGAAGATTGAGGAGTAGCCATGGCGAACAAGGAAGCCACGGTCGCCGAGCTCGAGACCCTGTTCACGAACTCGACCGCCGTTCTGCTGACCGAGTACCGCGGGCTCACTGTCGCTCAGCTCAAGACGCTGCGCAAGTCCATCAGTGAGCACGCGACCTACGCCGTGGTGAAGAACACGCTGACCAAGATCGCGGCCAACAACTCGGGAATCTCGTCGTTCGACGAGGAGCTCGTGGGGCCGTCCGCGATCGCCTTCGTGCACGGTGACCCGGTCGCCGTCGCGAAGTCGCTGCGTGACTTCGCCAAGGCAAACCCTCTGCTGGTGGTCAAGGGCGGTTACTTCGACGGTAACGCCCTGACCGCAGAAGAGGTAGGCAAGCTCGCCGACCTCGAGTCCCGTGAGGTTCTGCTGGCCAAGCTGGCCGGCGCCTTCAAGGCCTCGCTGTTCGGAGCCGCATATCTGTTCAACGCACCGCTGTCGAAGGCCGTTCGCACGGTCGACGCGCTGCGTGAGAAGCAGGAGTCCGCTGCCTGAGTCCGCAAGGACCGGGCCAGCGGTGAGTAACCACACACACTAAGGAGAGAACAATGGCAAAGCTGTCGACTGAGGAGCTGCTCGACGCGTTCAAGGAGCTCACCCTGATCGAGCTCAGCGAGTTCGTCAAGGCGTTCGAGGAGACCTTCGAGGTCACCGCCGCCGCCCCCGTCGCCGTGGCCGCCCCGGCCGCCGGTGGTGCGGGTGCCGCCGCCGAAGAGGTCGAGGAGAAGGACTCGTTCGACGTCGTCCTCGAGGCCGCCGGTGACAAGAAGATCCAGGTCATCAAGGAGGTGCGCGCCCTCACCAGCCTCGGCCTCGGTGAGGCGAAGGCTCTCGTCGACGGTGCTCCGAGCACCGTCATCGAGGGCGCCAACAAGGAGACCGCCGACAAGGCGAAGGCCCAGCTCGAAGAGGCTGGCGCCACCGTCACCCTCAAGTGATCCGGGCCCGCAAGGGCACCCATCGCTGACGAGCTGACAGGCTCGTCTGATCGCGACGCGGACTCCTCCCTAGAGAGTGTCCGCGTTGTGGAGGGCGTCGCCCCCGCTGCGGGGCGACGCCCTCCGTGCGTTTAAGCGACGTGCGGGCGCGGATGCTCATCCATCCACCGCGTCCGATCACGCCCGCCCGCGTGCATCGGTGTGCAAGGACGCACAACCGGAAGAGATCAACGATGAGTACCAGCACCTGGCGCGATATCCGCGCCGCCCTGCGTGACCTCGGTCACGCTTTGCTCCACGGCGAGGCCGTCGACGACGGCCGCCACCCGCCGGATACGCACCGCAGGCTCCTGCTCCACACCAGGCACCTGCGGTGACACCCCGAAGCGCCCCCGGCCGACCGGCCGGGGGCGCTTCCCGTCTAGACTCCGACCGTGATCGAACCAGCGGATGTCGCGCAGACCCGAGCCGCATACGACCTCGTCGCCGAGGACTACGCCGACCTGCTGCGCGGCCTTCTGGCTGAGAGCGCGGAGGACCAGGCCATGCTCGGCGCCTTCGCGCATCACGTTCTGGCAGGAGGCGGGGGAGCGGTCGCCGACCTCGGCTGCGGGCCCGGCCGGATCGCGGGACACCTCGCCACGCTCGGCCTCGATGTCTTCGGCATCGACCTCTCGCCCGGGATGATCGAGGTCGCCCGTCGCGACCACCCGGGGATCCGGTTCGGTGTCGCTTCGATGACCGACCTTCCCCTTGCCGATGGCTCGCTGGGCGGCGCCGTCGGCTGGTACTCGATCATCCACACTCCGGAAGAGCGGCAAGCGGGGCTGTTCGCGGAGTTCGCACGCGTAGTGCGGCCGGGCGGGTGGCTGCTGCTCGCGTTCCAGGTGGGCGATGAGGTCATCCACCTGACGCGCGCCTATGGTCACGACGTCGACCTCGACACGCGGAGGCAGCGACCGGAACGCGTGCGCGAACGGCTGGCGGCCGCGGGGTTCGAGGCCTTCGCGGAGCTCGTGCGGCGGCCCGTCCCTCCGGAGAAGTCGGAGCAGGCCTACGTGCTCGCTCGGCGCGCGTGACCGGGCCGACGCTCGCGTCGCCGATTGATTTATATAGGCTAACTATATATAATGGGTGCATGCCCGAGATCACTGAACTCCGTACGACTCTGGGCGACCTCGTGGTGGCCGCTCACCGTCTCACCCGTCTCGCCGCCCGCGTCACCGGCAGCACCGAGTCGCCCGCCACCTGGCGGACGCTGAGCGTCCTGCAGAGCACGGGCGCCATGCGACTCGGCGAGCTCGCGACCCACAGCCGGGTGGCCCAGCCCACCATGACGAAGATCGTCCGCAATCTGGTCGACGCCGAGTGGGTCAAGCGCATCGCCGACACCGACGACGCGCGCGCCTGGCAGATCGCCATCACCGCGAAGGGCGCCGCGGCGCTCCAGGCCTGGCGCGACGAGCTGTCCGCGGCCCTCGTACCCATGTTCGACGATGTCAGCGACGACGAGCTCGCGGCCATGAGCCGCACCGTCGAGATCATCGCCGCGCGCACCGAGCAGGCCCTCTCGCGGCCCGCGCTCGCCGGCGCCGCCGGCTGACCAGTCCCTCCCCACTCACCGCCTCCCGCCGGAGGCCCCACCAGTCGTCAGGAGCCACCGCATCTCCATGTCCCACGAACGCCCCACCAGCATCCTCAAGCAGCCCACCGCGGTGTGGGCCGTCGCCTTCGCGTCGGTCATCGCCTTCATGGGCATCGGCCTCGTCGATCCGATCCTCCCGGCAATCGCCCGCAGCCTCGACGCGACACCGACCGAGACCGAGATGCTCTTCACGAGCTACCTCCTCATCACCGGCGTAGCCATGTTCTTCACCAGCTGGATCTCCAGCCGGATCGGCGCCAAGCGCACGCTCCTCATCGGCCTCGCGCTCATCGTGGTCTTCGCGCTGCTCGCCGGGCTGTCGCAGAACGTGCCCTCGATCATCGGGTTCCGCGCGGGGTGGGGGCTCGGCAACGCCCTCTTCATCTCCACCGCGCTCGCGACGATCGTGGGGGCGGCGTCGGGAGGCACGTCCGCCGCGATCATCCTCTACGAGGCGGCGCTCGGGCTCGGCATCGCGATCGGGCCGCTGCTCGGCGGCCTGCTCGGCAGCTGGAGCTGGCGCGGCCCGTTCTTCGGGACGGCGACCCTCATGGCGATCGGTTTCATCGCGATCGTCGTGCTGCTGAAGAAGAATCCCGAGAAGCCAACCCCGACGAAGCTCTCCGCCCCGTTCCGAGCGCTCGCCCGACCGGCGCTCGGCTTCCTGGCCGCCGCCGCCCTGTTCTACAACATCGGCTTCTTCGTGCTGCTCGCCTACACGCCCTTCGCGCTCGCCCGCCTCGGCGTCGAGGACGCCCTCACCCTCGGCCTGATCTTCTTCGGCTGGGGAGTCGCGCTCGCCATCACCTCGGTCTGGGTTGCGCCCCTCCTCACCGCGCGGATGCCGCGCACCCGCGTGCTGTGGGTCGTCATGCCGCTGCTCGCCCTCGACCTGATCGCCGCGGGCCTCCTCATCGGCTCGATCGTCGCGCTCATCGTCGCCGTCGTCGTCGGCGGACTGCTCCTCGGCATCCTGAACACCGTGCTCACCGAGTGCGTGATGGAGGCGACGGATCTGCCGCGCTCGGTGGCGTCGAGCGCCTACTCCGGCGTGCGGTTCCTCGGCGGTGCCATCGCTCCGCCCGCGGCGACCCTCCTCGCCGACACGATCAGCCCGGCCACGCCGTTCTTCGCGGGAGGCGTCTCGGTGCTGATCGCCGCAACGCTGATCGTGCTCGGCCGCAAGCACCTCCAGCGGGTCGACGCGCCGCAGGAGACCGCCGTCCAGGAGGCGGAGGTGCTCAGCCTGGCCGACGCCGACTGAGCGGACGAGAGCAGAAGAGCCGCTCCGCCCGAAGGCGAAGCGGCTCTTCCCCGCCGGTCCAGGACCGGATCGGGCGGTCGCATCGGCGTCGGACGTGCCTACCCGAAAGGCGCGTCCGGCCGGAGACCGCACCTCATTCTGCCAGACTCTCGCCGGACGGGCCCGTCACACGCGGGGCGGGGCGGTCGACGTCCGCACGATGAGCGTGACGGGGGAGCGCACGGAACGGGTGCGGGGCTCGGCTCCACCGAGTTCGTCGAGCAGGATGCGCGTGGCGACGGCCCCCTGCTCGAACGGGTCCTGCGCCATTGTCGTCAGGCCGAACGACGGGGAGTAGTCGTGATCGTCGATTCCGATGACCGACAGATCCTCCGGCACGCGGAGACCGTGGTCTCCCGCGGCGAGGATCGCGCCGAACGCCATCTCGTCCGAACCCGCGAAGACCGCGGTCGGCCGGGGCCCCGGGCGGGAGAGCAGCCGGTTCATCGCGGTGCGTCCCTCCGGGAGGGAGAACCCGCCGGGGATGATCCACTCGCTGCGCACCGGCAGCCCGGCATCGACCATGGCCTGCGTGAAGCCGCGGAGGCGTCCCGCGGGCACCTGGCTGTTGAGCCCCTCCTCGTCCTCCCCGCCGAGGTGGGCGATGTCGCGGTGGCCGAGCCCGATGAGGTGCTCGGTGGCGCGGCGAGCGGTCGCCTTCTCGTCGATGCCGACGCTGCGGAGGCCCCGGACCGGGCCACCGACGACGATGGTCGGGTGGCCCAGATTCGTCAGCTGCTCCCGTTCCTCCGCGGTGAAATCGAGGCACAGGGCGAGGAGGGCGTCGGTGCGCTTCCGCAGGATGCTCCGGTGGAACACCCGCTCACGGTCTCCGCGATGACCGCCGAGGTTGAACAGGATCATGTCGTAGCTCGCGGCGCGGAGCTCCGCGTCGACCCCCTCCAGGACCTGCGTGTAGAACCACCGGCTCACCGACGGGACGACCACGCCCATCGCGAGCGTGCGCCCGCTGGCCAGCCCGGAGGCGCTGGACGATGCGACGTAGCCGAGCTCGTCTGCGGCACGCCGGACCGCGGCCCGGGTGCGCTCCGAGACGTTCGGAAGCCCGCGGAGCGCGCGGGACACGGTGGCCGTGGAGACCCCGGTCGCGCGCGCGACCTCCTCGATTCCAGCCATGACGACCCCGGGTCAGGAGTTCCGCTGGAGCTCGCGCTCCTCCTCCGCGCGCAGGCGCGACGCCACGATCCGGCGCCGCGCCTGCAGCAGCAGGACGAGGACGAGCACGAGTACCAGCAGCACCATCGCCCACGCGAACGCCGGCTGACCGGTCACCTCGCAGGCGACCGTGATGATCAGGAACGCGAGTGCGAAGAAGCCGACGAAGCCGATGCCGATGTCGACGGCCTCCCGCGAGTCGTTCCAGCGCATGCGATCAGCCCTTCACTCCACCGGCCGTCAGGCCCGCGACGATCCGGCGCTGGAAGATCAGCACGAGGATGATGAGCGGGACAACCACGATGGTTCCGGCGGCCATGATCGCCGTGTACGGCTCCTGGTGCGGCTGGCTTCCGGTGAAGGAGGCGATCGCCACGGTGACCGGCTGCGTGCGGTCGCTCGACAGCTGGCTGGAGATCAGGAACTCGTTCCACGAGGAGATGAACGCCAGGATCGCGGTGGTGAACACGGCGGGCGCGGCCAGCGGGAGGATCACCTTGCGGAACGCCTGCGCCTGTGTGCAGCCGTCGATGCGCGCCGCCTCCTCGAGGTCCCACGGCATCTCGCGGAAGAACGAGGTGAGGGTGTAGACCGTCAGCGGCAGGGCGAACGAGATCTCCGGGATGATCAGCGCCTGGTAGGTGCCCATCCACCCGATGTTCGTGAACAGCTGGAACAGCGGGGTGATCAGCGCGACGCCGGGGAACATCGACGCGGCCAGGATGACTCCGAGCACGACGCCCTTGAACCGGAACTCCAGCCGGGCCGACGCGTAGGCGGCGAAGATGCCGACCACGAGCGAGATGATCGTCACGCAGACACCGATGAACAGCGAGTTCAGCAGCGCGCCGGGCAGGTTGTTCCCGAGTTTCGTGGACAGGGCGGTCGCATAGTTGTCCCAGGTGAAGTGGGTGAACCACGGCGTGTTGTCGTTGGTGTAGCCGACATCGCGGAACGAGGTGACGACCATCCAGTAGAAGGGCAGCAGGCACCAGAGGACGACGACGAGCGCCTGGATGCCGGTGCGGATGCCCTGGTTGCGGCGGCGCGCCTGGGAGCGGTTCTTGGTGGCGGGCCGGGGGAGGGCCTTGCCCTCCGCGGTGGCTGCGGGGCCGGCGACGGTGGTCATCCCTTCGCTCCCTTCTGCTGGGCCTCCTGGGTTCGGACCACGTTCGTGCCGAGGAACCGCACGAAGATGAACGCGACCAGGAAGATGAGGATGAATGTGATGGTCGAGAGGGCGGCAGCGCTGTTGAAGCCCTGCCTGATCTGATCGACGACGAGGATGGAGAGCGTCGTCGTGGCGTGCCCGGTTCCGCCTCCACCGCCGGTGAGGATCTGCGGCAGGTCGTAGATGCGGAGCGCGTCGAGCACGCGGAACAGGATCGCGACCATGAGCGCGGGCTTCAGCAGCGGCATCGTGACCCGCCAGAAGCGCTGCAGCGTGCTGGCGCCGTCGACCTTGGCCGCCTCGTAGACGTCCTCGGGGATGAGCTGCAGACCGGCGAGGATGAGCAGCGCCATGAACGGCGTGGTCTTCCAGGTGTCGGCGATGATCACCGCGAACCGGGATGCCCATTCGTCGCTCGTCCAGAGGATGCGGGCCCCGATGAGGGCGTTGGCGACGCCGGCGACCGAGAAGATGAAGAACCACAGCTTCGCGGTGACGGCGGTCGGGATCGCCCACGGGATGAGGATCGCGGCGCGGACGAAACCGCGTCCGCGGAAGGCGCGGTTCATGATGATCGCGAACCAGAGACCGAGGATGGTCTCGAGGATCACGGTGGTGACGGTGAAGAAGAAGGTCACGCCGACCGCGCTCCAGAACGTGGAGCCGAGGTTGCCCGGCGGGCACGTGATCGTGGTCCCGTTGGGCCCCTGGCACTGCTGGAGCAGCCAGTGGGCGTAGTTCTGGAAGCCGGCGAAGCCGCCCTGCACGAACAGGCCGGTGGCGGGATCGAGGCCCGCATCCTTCTGGAAGGACATCACGATCGCGCTGACGACCGGGTAGCCGATGACGATCGCGAGGAGGATGAGCGTGGGGATGATGAGGTAGAGCGCCCAGCGACTCTGCTGGCGGCGGTTGTGCTTGACTCCGGCCCGGGCCTCAGGGGGCTTGCCGGCCTTCTTGGTTGGTGCTGGGGAGACGACGTTCGACGTTGACATGTGTGCCTCCGAGAGGATGTCGGTGTGGTGGGGGACCGGGCGGCGGGAGGGTTCCCGCCGCCCGGTGACCGTCACGCGGCTGGGATCAGCCGGCGCTCGCGGTCTTGATGGCGGACTCCATGTCCTTCAGTGCCTGGTCGACCGTCTTGTCGCCCTTCAGAGCCGCGTACGCGTTGTCCTGGACGGCCTTGGTGATGGCCGGGTAGAACGGCGAGACCGGACGCGGGACGGCGTTCGAGATCGACGTCTTCAGGGTGGACAGGTACGGCAGCTGGCTGTTCAGCGACGCGTCGTCGTACAGCGACGACAGGACCGGTGCGAGCGAGCCCTGGGTGACGAAGAACTTCTGGGTCTCCTCGCTCTGCAGGAACTTCAGGAACTCGAACGCGGTGGCCTTGTGCTTCGAGTACACGCTGATCGCCGCGTTGTGACCGCCGAGGCTCGAGACGCCCGGCTTGTCGGCGCTCACGCCCGGCAGCGGGGCGATCCCGAAGGTGTCCTTCACGGTGGAGGACCCGTCGGTCTTCGCCAGGTTGTAGACGTACGGCCAGTTGCGCAGGAACATCAGCTTGCCGGCCTCGAACGCCTGGCGGCCCTGCTCCTCCTGGTAGGTGATGGCCTCAGCCGGGATCTGCCCGTTCTTGAAGCCGTCGACCAGGCGGCCGAGACCCGCCTTCGCCTCGGGGCTGTTGACGGTGACCGTCTTGCCGTCGGAGCCGACGATCGTGCCGCCGTTCGTGTTGATGGCCTCGGCCGCGTTCACGGTCAGACCCTCGTACTGGGCGAACTGACCGGCGTAGCAGCCGATGCCCTTCGCCTTGGCGATGTCGCAGTCCTTGAGCATCTCATCCCACGTCTTGGGAGGCGTCGGGACGAGGTCCTTGCGGTAGTACAGGATGCCGCCGTCGGAGGTCTGCGGCGCCGCGTACTGCGTGCCGTTGTACGTGCCCGACTTGACGGTCGGCGCGAGGAGCGCCGAGTTGTCCATCTTGAACTTGCCGGTGAGCGGCTGGAGCCAGCCCTTCGCGGCGAACTCACCCGTCCACACGACGTCGACGTCGACGACGTCGTAGTTCGCGTCCTTGGCCTGGAAGTGCTGGACGAGGTCGTCGTGCTGCTGGTCGGCCTGGTCGGTCTGCTCCTTGAAGGTGACCTTCTCGTTCGGGTGAGCGGCGTTCCACTTCTCGATGAGGGGTCGGACGACGTTGGAGTTGTCCTTGCCCTGGACGTACGTGATGGGGCCCTTGCTGTCGAGATTCGCGTTGGCGTCGCCGCCACCGCTGCCCGAGCCGCTGCCGCCGCCGGTGCATCCCGCCAGGGTGAGGCCGATCAGGGCGGCCCCGGCGATCACGGAGAGACGTGCTGCTTTCATTTCACTCCTCGTTGAGCTCTTGGTGCAGGCGCAGGTGCGCCCGAGGGAACGGTACCCCCACCATCGCGTTCGCTGCAAGCGTTTACGTCAAGCGCTTGCATCACGGTTCCGTCACGACCGGGCGTCGGCGGCTCGCGTTAGGCTGAGCCGGTGAGCGGGATGCGCGGGATGGGCGGAGCCGCCGGCGGAGGCGGCATGCGATCCCGCGTGAGCGCCGGCGACGCGGAGGCGCAGCGGGCGATCAACGCTCAGGCGCCCAAGATCCCGCACCTGTTCCGCCGGATCGTCGCGCTGTTCGCCTCCCACAAGGCCGCCATCGTGACCACCATGGTCCTCGTGCTGATCGGGGCGGCGCTCTCGGTCGTCCCGCCGCTCCTCACGCAGCGGGCGTTCGACGACGGCCTGTTCCCGAAGAGCGGCGGCCCGGACATGCCCGTGCTCGTCGAGATCGTCGTGCTCATGCTCACCGTGTTCGTCGCCTCCGCCCTGCTCGGCGTCTGGCAGACGTACCTGACGGCGTCGGTCGGCAACAAGGTGATGGGCTCCCTGCGGGTCCGGCTGTTCTCGCACCTCCAGTCGATGGAGCTCAGCTTCTTCACCAAGACGAAGACGGGCGTCATCCAGTCGCGCCTCCAGAACGACGTCGGCGGGGTCGCGAGCGTGCTGACCAACACGATGTCGAGCATCCTCGGCAACACGGTGACCGTGATCGCCGCGCTGGTCGCGATGCTCCTCCTGAACTGGCAGCTCACGGTCGTCGCGGTGATCCTCATGCCGATCCTCGTGATCGCGCAGCGGCGGGTGGGCCAGGTGCGCGCCCGGATCGCGACGCGGACGCAGGAGTCGCTGTCCGACATGACGGCGATCACGCAGGAGACCCTCAGCGTCTCGGGCATCCTCCTGTCGAAGAGCTTCAACCGGGAGGCGGCGGAGGTCGAGCGATACTCGGACGAGAACCGCACCCAGATCCGCCTCCAGGTGTCGCAGGCGATGAGCGGCCAGTGGTTCTTCGCCATGGTCAACATCTTCCTGTCGTCCATCCCGGCGATCGTCTACCTCGTCTCGGGCTGGCTGATCCTCGGCGGCGCGACGGACATCACCGCGGGCACCATCGTCGCCTTCACGACGGTGCAGGCGCGGCTGCTGTTCCCGCTGCTCGCCCTGATGCGGGTCGCCCTCGACCTGCAGACCTCCGGCGCGCTGTTCGCGCGCATCTTCGAGTACCTCGACCTGAAGCCGGCGATCGCCGACAAGCCCGACGCCGTGCCGGTCGATCCGTCGCGCGAGCTCGGCCGGATCGAGTTCGACCACGTCGTCTTCCGCTACCCCGACGCGCGGCCGGGCGAGCGGAACACCCTCGACGACGTCTCCTTCGTCATCGAGCCCGGGGAGTTCGCCGCCTTCGTCGGGCCGAGCGGTGCCGGCAAGACCACGGTGTCGTACCTGATCCCGCGGTTCTACGACACCACCGGCGGGCGCATCCTGTTCGGCGGCACCGACGTGAGGGACCTGAAGCAGGAGTCGCTCGTCTCGCACATCGGCGTCGTCAGTCAGGAGACCTACCTGTTCCACGCGACCATCGCCGACAACCTCCGCTACGCCCGGCCGGGCGCCTCGCAGGAGGAGCTGGAGGCGGCGGCCCGGCAGGCCAATATCCA
This sequence comes from Leifsonia sp. AG29, assembly GCF_009765225.1. Classification (NCBI taxonomy): domain Bacteria; kingdom Bacillati; phylum Actinomycetota; class Actinomycetes; order Micrococcales; family Microbacteriaceae; genus Leifsonia; species Leifsonia sp. AG29. Next base: position 586,465 of record NZ_VMSF01000001.1, read on the forward strand.
CGACACGATCATGAGGTTCCCCGACGGGTACGAGACCGTGGTCGGCGAGCGGGGGTACCGGCTGTCCGGAGGTGAGAAGCAGCGCATCGCGATCGCCCGCGTCCTCCTCAAGGACCCGGAGGTGCTCATCCTCGACGAGGCCACGAGCGCCCTCGACACGATCTCGGAGCGGGTGGTGCAGCAGGCGCTGGACGCCGCCTCCCACGGGCGGACGACGATCGCGATCGCACACCGGCTCTCGACCATCGTCGCGGCCGACGTCATCTTCGTGATCGACCACGGGCAGGTGGTCGAGCGCGGGACGCACCGTGAGCTGCTCGAGCTCGACGGCATCTATACGCGCCTGTACCGCGAGCAGACGGAGACGGCGCTGCTGGACTGAGCCGGGCCCTTCACCCCGGCTGATCCGAGTGTTAGGTTGGGCTAACATTCGGTCGGACGAGGGTGGAGGCCAGTGACGGTCGAGCTGACACGGAGGCCGGCGGGCACGGTGAGGAGGGTGCTCCTCCTGCTCGGTCCGGCGTTCGTCGCCGCCATCGCCTACGTCGACCCGGGGAACGTCGCCGCGAATCTGACCGCGGGTTCGCGGTACGGCTACCTGCTCGTGTGGGTCATCGTCGCGGCCAACGCCATCGCGGTCTTCGTGCAGCACCAGTCGGCGAAGCTCGGGATCGTGACCGGGAGGAGCCTCCCGGAGCTGATCGGCGCCCGCCTCGGAACCGGCGCGCGGCGGGCGTTCTGGGTGCAGGCGGAGCTCGTGGCGGCGGCGACGGACATCGCGGAGGTGATCGGCGGCGCGATCGCCCTGAACCTGCTGTTCGGCCTGCCTCTCGCGCTCGGAGGCCTCATCGTCGGCGCCGCCGCGATCGGCATCCTCGCCGTGCAGTCGCGGCGCGGGCAGCGGTCGTTCGAGGTCGTGATCCTCGGGCTGCTCGGGGTGATCGCGGTCGGGTTCCTCGCCGGGCTGTTCGTGAGCCCGGTCGATTGGCTGCAGGCCGCCGGGGGGCTCGTGCCGAGGTTCGACGGCGCGCCCACCGTGCTGCTCGCGGCCAGCATGCTCGGGGCCACCGTCATGCCGCACGCGATCTACCTGCACTCGGCGCTCAGCCGCGACCGCCACGGTTCGCCGGCCGAGGCCGGGCACCGGAAGTTCCTGCTGCGCGCGACGCGAGTCGACGTCGTGCTCGCGCTGCTCCTCGCCGGAGCGGTGAACCTGGCGATGCTGCTGCTCGCCGCCTCCTCACTGCGCGGGGTCGCCGGGACGGACACGATCAGCGGCGCCCACGCGGCGATCAGCTCGGCGCTCGGGCCCGTCGTCGGGGCCGTGTTCGCGATCGGCCTGCTCGCGTCGGGCCTCGCCTCCGCGTCGGTGGGCAGTTACGCGGGCGCGACCATCATGAGCGGGCTGATCCGGGTGCGAGTCCCGTTGCTCGTGCGGCGGCTCGTGACGCTGATCCCGGCGGTGCTCATCCTCGCGGCCGGCGTGGACCCGACGTGGGCGCTCATCCTGTCGCAGGTGCTGCTGAGCCTCGGGATCCCGTTCGCGATGATCCCGCTGCTGCGGCTCACCGCCTCCCGGACCGTCATGGGCGAGCACGCCGACCACGCGTGGGTGCGGGTCGCTGGCGGGCTCGTGGCCGGCCTCGTGGTGCTCCTCAACCTCGCGCTCGTGGTGCTGACCGTCGCCGCGCTGTGACGCGCCGCGTGCGCTGGGCCCCGCTCCGCGCCTCCGCCCCCCCACCTCTCCCTCCGCGGAGGCCCGAGGGGCGTCAGGAGGGGCGGGAGACCCAGACGGCGGAGGCGGCGGTCGCGCCGAGCACCACGGGGGCGTCTCCGATCAGCACCGCGATGTCGCCCGCGAACTCGCGGCGCTCCTCCACGGTGACGTCCGTGTCGAGCCCGACGCCCAGGTCTGCGAGGTAGCGCAGCACCGCGGGGTCGGCGTCGGAGATGCGCGCCACGGTCAGCCGGGCACCGGTCGGCGCGTCGAGGAGGCGGACGGCATCGGTGCGTCGCGGGGTGCCGTCCGCGGTCGGGATCGGGTCGCCGTGCGGGTCGCGGGAGGGGAAACCCAGCCGGCGGTCGATGCGCGCGACGAGCTCGTCGGAGACCGCGTGCTCGAGCACCTCGGCCTCGTCGTGCACCTCGTCCCAGCCGTAGCCGAGCTCCTCGACCAGGAACGTCTTGATGAGGCGGTGCCGTCGGACCATGGCGACGGCGTGGCGGCGCCCGGTGTCGGTCAGCTCGATGCCGCCGTAGGGCTCGTGCACGAGGAGGCCCTGCTCGACGAGGCGGCGGATGCCGTCGGACACCGTCGCCGCGCGGACGCCCATCCGCTCCGACAACTGCTTGACCGTCACCGGGTCGCCGGACCACTCGGTGGCCGACCAGATGATCTTCAGGTAGTCCTGCGCGACGGCGGACAGGTCGGAGACGGCCATGAGCCGATTGTAGGCGGCGCCCCCGCAGCCGCCCGCGCCGCAGCCGCCCGCGCTCCGCCCCTCCCGCCCCGCTGTTACCGTTGGTCGGGTGAAGTACGCAGAGACCATCATCGACTTGGTCGGCGACACTCCGCTCGTGAAGCTGACCCGGCTGACCGAGGGGATCACGGCGACGGTGCTCGTCAAACTCGAGTACCTGAACCCGGGAGGCTCGTCGAAGGACCGCATCGCGCGAAGGATCATCGACGCGGCCGAGCAGGAGGGCAAGCTCGCCCCCGGCGGCACCATCGTCGAGCCGACGAGCGGCAACACCGGCGTCGGGCTGGCGCTCGTCGCGCAGCAGCGCGGCTACCGGTGCGTGTTCGTTCTGCCGGACAAGGTCGGCGAGGACAAGCGGAACGTGCTCACCGCTTACGGCGCGGAGATCGTCGTGACCCCCACCTCCGTGCCTCCGGATCACCCCGACTCCTATTACTCGGTGTCCGACCGGCTCGCCGCCGAGATCCCGGGCGCCTTCAAGCCCAACCAGTACGCGAACCCGAACGGCCCGCGCAGCCACTACGAGACGACCGGACCGGAGATCTGGCGCGACACCGACGGGCGCATCACGCACCTCGTCGCCGGCGTCGGCACGGGCGGCACGATCTCGGGCACCGGACGCTACCTCAAGGAGGTCTCCGATGGCCGCGTCCGCGTGATCGGCGCCGACCCGGAGGGGTCGGTCTACTCGGGAGGCTCGGGTCGCGCCTACCTCGTCGAGGGCGTCGGCGAGGACTTCTGGCCGGGCGCGTACGACCCGAGCGTCGTCGACGACGTCATCGCGGTGTCGGACGCCGACTCGTTCCACATGACCCGCCGGCTGGCGCGCGAGGAGGGCATCCTCGTCGGCGGCTCGTCGGGAATGGCCGTCGTGGCCGCCCTCCGCGCCGCGACGGAGCTCGGCCCCGACGACGTGATGGTGGTCATCCTCCCGGACGGCGGCCGCGGCTACCTGGGCAAGATCTTCAACGACAAGTGGATGCGCTCCTACGGCTTCAGCGAGGCGCCCGACGGCTCGACCGTGCACGACGTCATCCGCACGAAGCGCGGCGACCTGCCCGACCTGGTCCACACCCACCCGGGCGAGACGGTGCACGACGCGATCGGGATCATGAACACGTACGGCGTCTCGCAGCTGCCGGTGCTGACGGCCGAGCCCCCGGTCGTCATGGGGGAGGTGGCGGGCTCGATCAACGAGGCCGACCTGCTGGAGGCCGTGTTCAGCGGCCGCGCCAAGATGAACGACCCGGTCGGCGCCCACCTCGGGGCGCCCCTCCCGCTGATCGGCGCCGGCGAACCGGTCGCGGCGGCCCGCGCGGCCCTCGCCGCGGCGGACGCGCTGCTCGTCACTGAGGGCGGGAAGCCGCTCGCGGTGCTGACCCGGCAGGACCTCCTCACATTCTTCAGCGACTGACCTCACACCGACAGAGAGAACAGATCCCATGACCCACGGCTTCGCCACCCGCGCCATCCACGACGGCCAGGAGTTCGACCCGACGACGGGCGCGATCATCCCGCCGATCTACCAGACCTCGACCTTCGTGCAGGACGGCATCGGCGGTCTGCGCGGCGGCTACGAGTACGGTCGCGCCGGCAACCCGACGCGCACCTCGCTGGAGGTGCTGCTCGCCTCCCTCGAGGGCGGCGTCCGCGCTCTCTCGTTCGCGAGCGGGCTCGCCGCCGAGGACGCCCTCCTCCGCTCCGTGCTCGCCCCTGGCGACCACGTCGTGCTCGGCAACGACGTGTACGGCGGCACGCACCGCCTGATCGAGCGCATCCACGGCGCCTGGGAGGTGCGCAACACCACCGTCGACCTGACGGACCTCGACGCCGTGCGGGAGGCGCTGGGGGTCGACCGCACCCGCGTGCTCTGGATCGAGACCCCCAGCAATCCGCTCATGAAGATCAGCGACCTGGCGGCTCTCGCCGAGCTGGGACACGCCGCAGGGGCGCTCGTCGTCGTCGACAACACGTTCGCGTCGCCCGTGCTGCAGCAGCCGCTCTCGCTCGGCGCGGACGTGGTCGTGCACTCGACGACGAAGTATCTCGGGGGTCACTCCGACGTGATCGGAGGAGCGCTCGTGTTCGCCGACGAGGCGCTCGCCGAGAAGGCTCAGTTCATCCAGTTCGCCGCGGGCGCGGTGTCGTCGCCGATGGATGCGTGGCTCACCGTGCGGGGCATCAAGACGCTCGACGTCCGGATGAAGCGTCACTCCGAGAACGCGCAGGCGATCGCGGAGGCGCTGGTCGGCCACGACGGCGTCGACGCCGTCTTCTACCCGGGACTGCCCGAGCACCCGGGCCACGAGCTGGCGGCACGGCAGATGAGCGGCTTCGGCGGCATGCTGTCGGTGGCGCTCTCGGGAGGCGCACCGGCCGCGCGCCGGTTCGCCGAGTCGACGCGCGTGTTCCAGCTGGCGGAGTCGCTGGGCGGGGTCGAGTCGCTCATCGGCTACCCCTCCGAGATGACCCACGCGTCGGTGCGCGGGACGGCGCTCGAGGTGCCTGACACCATCGTGCGCCTCTCGGTCGGCATCGAGGACGTGACCGACCTGCTCGCCGACGTGGAGCAGGCGCTCGAGGGCTGAGCACCGTCTCGGCGCCGCCGACGGGCGGACGCTCGGCGGCGAGCCGACGCTCGGCGGCGCGCCGCCGTCACGGCGGATTCACGGCGTAAGGGGGATTGCCCCTCACGGACCCCGGCCGCGATAGTGGTGGGGTGAGGACCTTTGGGGTGGAGGAGGAGCTCCTCCTGGTCGACGAACGGGGGCTGGCGGCACCGGTCGCTCCGGCGATGCTCGGCGACGCGCCGCCCGTGGTCGACGGCCCGCGTGTCGACTCCGAGATCCAGCAGGAGATGATCGAGACGCAGACCCGTCCCCTCCTCACGACCGGCGACCTGTTCGCCGACATCGTGGCGGGCCGCGAGCTGGCGGACGGCCTCGCACGTCCGCACGGCGCGCGCGCCGCCGCCGTCGCCATGTCTCCGATGCGGCTGCGCCCGCACGCCACCGACGACCCGCGGTACGCGCTCATGATGCAGCGGTACGGTCTCACGGCGACGAACACCCTCGTCTGCGGCTGCCATGTCCACGTGGTGATCTCCTCCCGGGAGGAGGGCGTCGCGATCCTCGACCGGATCCGCAACTGGCTCCCGGTCCTCCTCGCGCTGAGCGCGAACTCGCCCTTCTCGGGCGGCGTCGACACCGGGCATTCCAGCTACCGCTTCGTCGCGTGGCACCAGTGGCAGAGCGCCGGCCCCAACGACGTGTTCGGTTCGGTGGAGGCGTACGACCGGTTCGAGCGCCAGCTCGTCGAGACCGGCGTGATCCTCGACAAGGGCATGCTCTATCTCGACGCCCGGCTCTCCCTCAAGCAGCCGACGGTGGAGGTGCGGGTCACCGATGTCCCGCTCGACGCGCGGGACACGGTCGTGCTCGCGGCGATCGCGCGCGCCCTCGTCGACACGGCCGTGGCCGAGTGGCACTCGGGCGCTCCGGTGTGCGTGCTGCCGTCCGCCGTCCTGCGCCTCGCCGAATGGCAGGCCGCGCTGACCGGGGTGAGCGGGCGCCTCCCTCACCCGGTGACGGGCCGCGAGGGCACCGCGGGACAGGCGGTCGCGGCGCTGCTCGAGCACGCGAGGCCGGCGCTCCAGCGCAACGGGGACTTCGATTTCGTCCGCCGGGGGCTGGAGCGGATCATGGCGACCGGTGGCGGCGCGGGCCGTCAGCGCGCCGCCTTCGCGCGCCGCGGCCGCATGCGCGACGTGGTCGGCGCCGCCGTCGAGGCGACTCACGAGCAGGCCACCGCCGACGACGATCTCGTCGCGTGACGCCGCGGGTCGGGAGCACCTTCCGCGCCGACAGGAAGACGCCTATCCTGCCGAACATGACGGGGCGAACATGACCGGGAAGGAACTCGACCACCAGCACGCGGTCTACAGCTACGGGTCCCTCCCGCTGACCCTCATGTACAGCCCGACCGCGACCGCCGCGTGGGAGGTCTACTACGGAGGCGAGTACCTCGGTCTGATCGAGGAGGAGCACCGCTCAGGAGAGCTCTGGCCCTCGTTCGTCGCGCGTTTCCCGGGCGAGGAGGAGGACGGGGAGGGGATCCCCGCCAAGGATTGGCGCGTCGCCGTCGAGACGCTCGCGGCGCGCGCCGGGCTGTGACGCGCACCGCGGAGCCCCACCGCTAGCCGCGATCCCCGCCGTCGCCCCGGTCGTCGTCCTCGTCGTTGGCGAACTCGTCGTGCTCGGGCTCGAACACGCCGTCAGCGTCGTAGGGCCCGCGGCCGTGTCCCTCCGCGATCGCGTCGACGTCGATCGGCTCGCCCGACGCTGTCTCCGGGAACTGCTCCTTCGCGTCGCTCATGGTGGACTCCTTCCGTTCCGGGTGCCGCGCACTCTACTCTCCCGGCTCCTGCTCGGTGAGCCGCACCTCCTCGATGTCGAGCCGCCGCTGCAGCTCGCGGAGCACGATGTCGTCGATGCGCCCCTGGTCGCGGAGACGGAGCATCTCCTCACGCTTCCGCGCGAGCAGGGCGAGTCGCAGCTCGGTGTCCTGGCGGATGCGCTCGGCGGCCTGCTCCGCGTCCTCCGTCTCGTCCTCGAGCTCGAGGAGCTCCAGGTGCTCCTCGTACTCGCGCCGGATCCGGTCGCTGACCTCCCGGTCGACGCGGAGTTTGCGGGCCAGCGCCGGGAGTTCGTCCAGAGCGGCCCGCGCGGCGGCGGTCTCGGCCAGCGAGCGCTCCTCCACGACCGACTCGTCGCCGGAGAACTTCGCCCAGCGGACGAGGCCGGGCAGAGCGAGCCCCTGCACCACGAGGGTGACGACGATGACCCCGGTCGTGACGAATACGATGAAGTCGCGGCCCGGGAACGGGTGGCCGCCTCCGATCGTCGCGGGCACGGCGAGGGCCGCCGCCAGCGAGACCGCTCCGCGGAAGCCCGAGAAGCCGCTGACCACCCGGGCCCGGTTCGTCAGGCGCCGGGTGCGCTGCTTGGGGCGGCGGTCGACCAGGCGGAGGAAGTAGGCCGTTCCGAAGAGGTACGCGAACCGCACGGCGATGATGAGGGCCGAGACGGCGGCGATCGCCAGGAGCCCCATGCCGAGGTCCGAGCCGGCGAGGGCCGCCGTCGCCCGCGGCAGCTCGATGCCGACCAGCATGAACAGGCTCGCGTTGAGGAGGAACGTTGCCAGGGTCCAGAAGGCATCCGTCTGCCTCCGCCCCTCCGCTACGCCCGTGCGGGGCCCGGCCTGGCTGATGATGAGCCCCGCGACGACGACGGCGAGGACGCCCGACGCGTGGATGGTCTCGGCCAGGAGGTAGGCGAGGAAGGGGGTGATGAGCACGGCGATGTTCTGCGTGAGGCCGTCGCCGAGCCGCTTGCGGGCGAGGATGGCGAGCCACGCGACGAGCGCGCCGACCAGGGCGCCGCCGCCGTACGCGAGGACGAACGTGAGCGCCACGGCGCCGAAGGTGACCTGCGTGTCGCCGACGGTGAAACCGACCGCCAGCGACCACAGGACGAGCGCCGTGCCGTCGTTCACGAGGCTCTCCGCCTTGAGGATGGTCACGTTGCGCCGGGGGAGCTCGCGCGTGAGCGAGGTCACGGCGGTCGCGTCGGTGGGAGCCACGGCGGCTCCCAGCACCCAGGCGGGACCCCAGGGGAGCCCCATGGTGTGCGCGAGCGCGGCGACGGCCGCCGCGGTGATGAAGACGAGACCGGTGGCGTTCAGGATGATGCCCCGGAAGTTGTGCCGGATCTCACGGAGCGACGTCGTGAGGCTCTCCCAGTAGAGGAGCACCGGCAGGAAGAGGAACAGCACCACCTCCGGGTCGAGCTGGATCTCGCGGAACAGCGGGATCAGCCCGATGAGGACGCCGAACGCGACGAGGAGCAGGGGCTGCGCCAGTCCGGTCTTGTGCGCGACGACCTTGGTGAGCAGGGTCGTCAGACCGATCACGACGACGAGCTCGAGACCCAGCATGCGGCCTCCCTTCCGACACATCCTCCCGCGATCCCGGGCGCGGCTGAACCCTGCCTCGCTCATAGGAAGCCCTGAGAAGACCCGTCATCGGCGCATAGGTCCACCAAAGGTCACGGAAGTGTAACGGCGACAGGGTGTCCTGCATGTCGCAAGAACCCGTCCCTCCCGCCCTCGACATCGTGGTGCCCGTCCACAACGAGCAGGCGACGCTCGAGACGTCCATCGAGCGGCTCCACGCCTACCTGACCTCGGCCGTCCCGCAGAGCTGGCGCATCACGATCGCGGACAACGCCAGCACCGATGCGACCCCCGAGCTCGCGGACCGCCTCGCCGCGCGCCTCCCGGGGGTCGTCGCCGTCCACCTCCCGCTCAAGGGCCGCGGCCGCGCGCTCAAGACCGTGTGGAGCGCGTCGCCCGCGGAGGTGCTCGTCTATCTCGACGAGGACCTCTCGACCGATCTGGCCGCCCTGCCGCCGCTGGTGGCGCCTCTCCTGTCGGGGCACTCCGATCTCGCGATCGGCACCCGGCTTGGCCGCAGCTCGCGCGTCACCCGCGGGGGGAAGCGCGAGTTCATCTCGCGCAGCTACAACCTCCTGCTCCGCCGGACGATGGCGGTCGGGTTCTCCGACGCGCAGTGCGGGTTCAAGGCGATCCGGCGGGAGGTGGCCGAGCGCCTCCTCCCGCTCGTCGAGGACACGGGGTGGTTCTTCGACACCGAGCTGCTGATCCTCGCCGAGCGCGCGGGTCTCCGCATCCACGAGATCCCGGTCGACTGGGTGGACGACCCGCACAGCTCGGTCGACATCGTCCGCACGGCGCGCGAGGACCTGAAGGGCATGATCCGAGTGGGAGCAGGCATCGCACGCGGCCGGATCCCGCTCGAGTCGATCTACGCCGAGCTCGGGAGGCGCCCCTTCGCGCCGCCCCGGGCGCCCAGCTTCTTCGGCCAGGTCGTCCGCTTCGCGGCGGTCGGGGTGCTCTCGACAGCGGCGTACGGGCTGATCTATCTGGCGCTCCGACTCGTGCTCCCGCCGCAGGTGGCGAACTTCGCGTCGCTCCTCATCACCGCGGTCGCGAACACCTGGGCCAACCGCCGGTTCACGTTCGGGGTCCGGGGGCGCGGTGCCGTGCGGCACCAGTTCCAGGGCCTCGTCGTGTTCGGCATCGCGTGGGCGCTGACCAGCGGCTCGCTCGCGGCGCTGCACGCGACGGTTCCCGGCGCCTCCGCCCGGCTGCAGCTGGCAGTGCTGACCGCGGCGAACCTGCTCGCAACGCTGGTGAGGTTCGTGCTCCTGCGGCTCTGGGTGTTCCGCGGGGCGCGGGCGAGCGCCTCCCACCCGCACTCCGACGCCCACTCCGACCCCGCGCCCGCAGTGCCCGCGCTGCCTGTCGCGCCCGCCCCGACCGAGCTCCGCCGACCGGCGCTCACGACCGAGAAGGAAGCATCATGACCATCACCGCACCTCCCACCGGCCCGACCCGCACGACCGTCGCCCCCGCCGTTGCCGGCGCCCCTCCGAGCGGACCGCGCTCGCTCCTGCGGCGCCTGGTGCGCGGCCGGGCCGACGCCGCGGCCTGGGAGCGACCCGCGCTGCTCGGACTGCTGCTGGCGACCGCGCTGCTCTACCTCTGGGACCTGTCCGCGAGCGGCTGGGCGAACTCCTTCTACTCGGCCGCTGTGCAGGCCGGATCCGTCAACTGGGAGGCGTTCTTCTACGGCTCGAGCGACGCGGCGAACTCGATCACGGTCGACAAGCCCCCGGCGAGCCTGTGGATCATGGCGCTCTCGGTGCGGTTGTTCGGGCTGAGCTCCTGGAGCATCCTCGTGCCCGAGGCCCTTATGGGCGTCGCGACCGTCGCTCTCGTCTACGCGACGGTGCGCAGGCACTTCTCGGCGCGAACAGCGCTGCTGGCCGGCGGCGTGCTCGCCATCACGCCGGTCGCCGCGCTGATGTTCCGCTTCAACAATCCCGACGCGCTGCTCGTGCTCCTGACCACCCTGGCGACCTCCCTCACCCTGCGCGGCATCGAGTCGGGGCGGATCCGCTGGGTCGTGTGGGCCGGCGTCGCGGTCGGCTTCGGATTCCTGACGAAGCAGCTGCAGGCATTCCTCGTGCTCCCGGCGCTCGCCGGGGTGTACCTGGCGGCGGCCCCGGTGCGGCTGCGGAAGCGCTTCGGCCACCTGCTCGCGGCCCTCGGAGCCGTGATCGTCTCGGCGGGCTGGTGGGTCGCGATCGTCGAACTGGTGCCGGCCTCCCTCCGGCCCTACATCGGCGGTTCTCAGACGAACAGCTTCCTCGAGCTGACGTTCGGCTACAACGGGCTCGGCCGGCTCACCGGGAACGAGACCGGAAGCGTGACCGGCGGTGCCGGGGGAGGCGCGGCCGGCGGCGGCATGTGGGGTGCGTCCGGCATCCTGCGGCTCTTCGAGAACGAGGTCGGCGGTCAGATCGCCTGGCTCCTCCCGGCGGCGCTGGTGCTCCTCGTCGTCGGCCTCCTGCTCGGGAGGCGGTGGACGCGCACCGACGGACGGCGCGCGACGCTGCTGCTGTTCGGTGGGACGCTCGTGGTGACCGCGCTCGCTTTCAGCTTCATGGCCGGGATCTTCCACGCCTACTACACAGTGGCGCTGGCGCCCGCGCTCGCCGTGACCGTCGCCGTCGGCGCCTCGCTCGCGTGGGGTGCCCGGCGCCTCCTCGCGGTGCGGATCGTGTCGGCGCTCACGGTGCTCGGAACGGGCGTGTGGGCCTGGGTGCTCCTCGACCGGGCGAGCGCCTGGCTGCCATGGCTCAAGGTGGTGGTGCTGGTCGCCTCCGTCGTGGCCGCGGTGCTGCTGCTTCTCCCGCCGCGGGGGAAGGGGCTCGGCGCCGCCACCATCGCGGTGTCGCTGACCGCCGCTCTGCTGGCGCCGCTCGCCTACACGCTCCAGACCGTGACGACCGGGCACTCGGGCTCGATCGTGACCGCGGGACCGACGGTCGCCGGAGCGGTGGGCGGTCCGGGAGGGGGTCGCGGGTTCGGCGGGGCGCCGAACGGCGCGGGGGCGAACGGCGCGCCGAATGGCGCCGCGCCGAACGGGGCGGGTGCCGCCGGCGGCTTCGGCGGACCGCAGAACGGGGCGGCGCCCGGTGCGGGCGGGGCTCCGGGCGCGGGCGGGGCTCCGCGTGCGGGCGGGGCTGCCGGGACGGGCGGCGCCGTGCCCGGTGGTGCGGGTCAGGCCCTCGGAGGCGGGCGGGCCGGCGGTCTGCTCGATTCCGCCACCGTGGGCTCGGCGCTCGCGACACTTCTGAAGACCGACGCCTCGTCGTACACGTGGGTGGCAGCGGCGATCGGATCGAACTCCGCGGCGGGCTACCAGCTCGCCACGCAGGAGGCGGTCATGCCCATCGGGGGCTTCAACGGCTCCGACCCGTCGCCGAGCCTGACGCAGTTCGAGCAGGACGTGGCCGCGAAGAAGATCCACTACTTCATCGCGGGCGGCGTGGGTCGCGCGAACGGCGGGAGCAGCACCTCCAGTGAGATCGCCACGTGGGTCGAGCAGAACTTCACGGCGAAGACCGTCGACGGGGTGACCGTGTACGACCTGACGTCGTAGCGGGACCCGGTGCGGGCGCGGCCCGGTGTCGGAGGTGTCGGCCAGGATGGGAGGATGACCGACAGCAGCACCGGGTCGCCGGCCCCCGCCCCCGGGGGCACGACGCTGCCCGACCCGCGCGTCCCCGAGCCGTCCCACGGCAGGCTCGGAGTCGCGGGAGGGACGGCCCTCTACGTCGCCGCGGTGCTCGGCACCGGAATCCTCGTGCTGCCGGCGCTGGCGGCCGCCGCGGCCGGCCCGGGGGCCATCATCGCCGTGGCGGCGCTGGCGGTCATCTCGATCCCGCTCGCCGCGACGTTCGCGGCGCTGTCCCGCCGCCACCCCGACGCGGGAGGCGTGGCGACCTTCGCCCGCCGAGCCTTCGGACCGACGGCGGCGCGGATCATCGGGTACTGGTTCTTCTTCGGCACACCGATCGGCGCTCCGATCGCCGCGCTCATGACGGCGCGCTACGTCGTCGCGGTCACCGGGGGCGACGCCGGCACGACGACGCTGATCGCCATCGGCCTGATGGTCGTCCCGTTCGCGGTCGCGGCGTTCGGCGTCCGGTTCACGGCATCGGTGCAGCTGGTGCTCTCGGGGGCCCTGGTGGCGGTGCTCGTGCTCGTCCTCGCGGCGGCGGCGCCGCACGCGCGTCCCGAGAACCTGCAGCCGCTCCTCCCGCACGGATGGGGCGGGGTCGGGCTCGCCATGAGCCTCTACATCTGGGCTTTCGCCGGCTGGGAGGCGGTGGCCGGCATCGGCGGCGAGTTCCGTCATCCACGTCGCGACATCCCGCGCGCGACGACGTTCGCGCTCATCATCGTGTCGGTGGCGTACCTCGCCATCCAGACCGTGACCGTGACGGTGCTCGGCGGTCGCGCGTCGGGGAGCACCGTCCCCCTGCTCGATCTCGTCGAGGTCGCCACCGGTCGCGGAGGCGGGGTCGTGGTGGCCGTGATCGCGGCGATCGTCGTGACCGGGGTCTTCAACGCCTACCTCGCGGCCTTCAGCAAGCTCGGGGCGGCCATGGGCCGAGACGGCGACCTTCCGGTGTGGTTCGGCCGCGGCGCGGAGAACGGCGCCGTCGCCCGGCGCGGTCTGCTGCTCTCCGTCGTCGTCACCGGGCTGTACTCGGTGCTCGTGCTGTGGAGCGGCGATCTCCAGCCGTTCATCCTCGTCCACACCAGCATCGCCGCCGCGGTGTACGGCCTGGGCGTCGCCTCCGCCGTGGTCCTCCTCCCGCGTCGTTCCGCCGGGTGGTGGATGGCCGTGCTCTCGACCGTGTTCGCTGCGGGGCTCCTCCTGCTCGCCGGCTGGCACCTCGTCTTCCCCGCGGCGATCGCCGGAGTGGCCGTAGCCGTCGGTCTCGTGCTGGCGCGCCCGCGGCGCCGCCCGGCTCGCGGCGCCGGGCGAGGCCCGGAGAGCACATCGCGCATAATGGGGTGAGCCGCCGACCGGAGGGGACCGTGTGACCGAGCACCAGCGCGCGGCCAGCATGCGCGACGTGGCCGTGCTCGCGGGCGTCTCGCACCAGACCGTCTCCCGCGTCATCAACGGGCACCCGAGCATCCGGGAAGCGACCCGCCAGCGGGTCCTCGCCGCGATGGACGAGCTGAACTACCGCCCGAACCGTGCCGCCCGGGCTCTGGTGACCGCCCGATCCCGGACGATCGGGGTGCTCTCCACCTCGGCCGCCGCCCTCTACGGTCCCGTGTCGAGCATCAACGCCATCCAGGACGCCGGCCGCGCAGCCGGATACTACGTCGCCGTCGCGCAACTGCCCGACCTCGGCGCCCCCTCCATCGCCGACGGGCTCGACCACCTGCTCGCCCAGTCCGTCGAGGGCATCATCGTGATCGCGCCGCAGGAGGTGGTGCTCGAACAGCTCGAGCACGCCCGGATCGACGTGCCCTACGTGACGCTCCAAGGGGGCGCCTCCACCGTGCAGCGCGAGCTCACCGTCGACCAGCAGGCCGGGGCGCGGGCGGCCACGCGGCATCTCATCGAGCTGGGCCACCAGCGCATCGCGCATGTGTCCGGTCCCCTGCTCTGGTTCGAAGCGCGAGCGCGCGTCGGCGGCTGGGCGCTCGAACTCGAAGCCGCCGGGCTGGAGGCGATTCCGGCGTTCGAGGGCGACTGGACAGCCGAGTCCGGCTACCGCCGCGGTCTGGAGGCTCTCGACGACGACCGGGTCACCGCAGTCTTCGCCTCCAACGACCAGATGGCCCTCGGGGTGTACCACGCGGCGTACGAGCGCGGCCTCCGCATCCCGGAGGATCTGAGCGTGGTCGGTTTCGACGACATCCCGGAGGCGGCGCACTTCTGGCCCCCGCTCACGACCGTCCTGCAGGATTTCACCGAGCTCGGCCGCCGCAGTGTCGGCAGTCTCGTGGCCGAGATCGAGGGAGGGCAGGAGCCGACACCGGTCAGCATCCGTCCTGAACTCGTCGTCCGCCGGTCGACGGCTCCCCGCTCCTGACAGGCAAGGGCGGACCGTGGCAGGGTGGGCACATGCGTGAAACCCCCGCGACGGTCGTCATCGCTCCCGACTCGTTCAAAGGAAGCGCGAGCGCGGCGACCGCGGCGCAGGCGCTCTCGGAAGGATGGCGAGACGTCCGGAGTGCGGACCGCGTGATCCTCGCGCCGATGGCCGACGGCGGCGAAGGCACCCTCGACGCATTCGCGACGGCCGTTCCGGGCGCCGAACGCCGGACCGTCCGCGTGCTCGGCCCCGACGGCGACGACGTCCGGGCGAACTGGTTGTTGCTTCCCGACGGCACCGCGGTCGTCGAGCTCGCCGAGACGAGCGGGCTCGGCCTGATGCGGCAGCTCCGCCCAAGCCACGCGCACACCGTCGGGTTCGGGGAGGCGATGCGAGCGGCCCTCGATGCGGGCGCCCGCTCGTTGCTCCTCGCGATCGGAGGAAGCGCCTCCACCGATGGTGGCGCGGGCATGCTCCAGGCGCTCGGCGCCCGGCTGCTCGATGTGTCGGGCGCACCGGTGCCGACCGGCAACAGGGGGCTGGCGAGCATCGCCTCCGTCGATCTGTCCGCGATGCGCGCCCTTCCGCCGGGCGGCGCCCGCGTGCTCACGGACGTGACGAATCCGCTGCTGGGGCCGAACGGGGCGGCAGGCGTTTTCGCTCCGCAGAAGGGTGCCTCCCCGACGGATGTCCCCGTGCTGGAGGCGAACCTCCGGCGCTTCGCAGCGGCCGTCGCTGCGGCGGGGTCTCCGGCGGACCCGCGGACGCAGGGCGCCGGAGCCGCGGGCGGCGCGGGCTTCGGCCTTCTCGTGTGGGGCGCACAGCTGGTGCCGGGCTCGTCGGAGGTCGCGCGGGTGATCGGGCTCCCGGCGCTGATCGGGCAGGCCGACGTCGTCATCACCGGGGAGGGACGGTTCGACGAGCAGTCGGCGGCCGGGAAGGTTCCCGACCAGGTCGCTGCGCTCGCGCGCGAGGCCGGTGCGACGGCGCTCCTCGCGGCCGGGCTCATCACTGCCGCGACGAGTGCTTTCGAGGGCGCCGTGGCACTGACCGACCTGGCCGGCGGCTCGGCGGCGGCACTCGCCGA
The DNA here is from genome assembly GCF_009765225.1 of Leifsonia sp. AG29. Taxonomy (NCBI): domain Bacteria; kingdom Bacillati; phylum Actinomycetota; class Actinomycetes; order Micrococcales; family Microbacteriaceae; genus Leifsonia; species Leifsonia sp. AG29. The sequence goes on from NZ_VMSF01000001.1 coordinate 602,085, forward strand.
GCCGGCGCGGTGGCTCAGAGAGGCCGGGGCCGTGCTCGCTCGGGCGTACTCCGACTGAGCGGACGGCGCAGGGCGTGCGCGCCTCCCCGTCGGGTGGTCCCTCCGCCGCTTAGCGGCCGCCCGCCTCCCGAGCCGCGGCCTCTCGCGCGGCCGCGTACTGCTCACGGATCACGGGTCGCGTGTCGACCGGAAGGGCGGGTGCCGCCTCCACCGTCCACGCCGGGCGTGTCCCGGTCAGCGCCCACCCCGCCTGCACGGCACCGCCGTCGGCGACGTACTCGCCGGGGGCCGGCACCACGACCGGCGCGTCGAACACCTGGGAGGCGATCGTGGCGACAGCGGGGTTCTGCGCCGCTCCGCCGATCAACAGGACCCGCTGCTCACGCACCCCGACCGACCGCACCGCGTCGAGGCCGTCGGCCAGGCCGCAGAGCATGCCTTCGATCGCGGCCCGGGCGACGTTGGGCTGCGTCGTCGAGGCGAGGGTCAGGCCGTGGAGGCTCGCCGTCGCGTCGGGCAGGTTGGGGGTGCGCTCGCCCTCGAAGTACGGCACGAGCACGACGCCGCCCGCGCCCGGCTCGGCCGAGAGCGCGAGCGTCGAGAGCCCGTCATGGTCGACGCCGAGCACGCTCGCAATCGACCCGAGCACGCGCGCCGCGTTGAGGGTCGCGATGAGGGGGAGGGACAGGCCGGACGCATCGGCGAAACCGGCGACCGCGCCCGAAGCGTCGGCGACCGGAGCGTCCGTGACGGCGAACACGGTGCCGGACGTGCCGATCGACACGACGACGTCGCCATCCGTGGCGCCGAGCCCGAGGGCGGCGCCCGCGTTGTCGCCGGCGCCGGGTCCGACCAGCAGGCCACCGGAGGTCCGGCCTGCGGCCTCGCTCGGGGCGAGGACCCGCGGCAGCACGACGGTGCCGTCGGCACCGGCCGAGCCGGCCTCGCGCCCGGGCCGCCCGAGCGCCCGCTCGAAGAGGTCCAGATCGTATTCGCCGGACCGCGCGCTCCAGTAGGCCGTCCCGGAGGCGTCGGAGCGGTCGGTGGTGAGCGCCTCCAGGTCGGGTCCGAGCTCCGACTCGTTCGCGGGCCCGTACCCGAGCAGCCGCCAGGTCAGCCAGTCGTGGGGTAGCGCGACCGCGGCGACCCGCGCCGCGTTCGAGGGCTCCGCCTCCGTCAGCCAGCGCAGCTTGGTCGCCGTGAAGGAGGCGACCGGGACCACGCCGACGCGCTCCGCATACCCGGCGGCGCCGACCTCGTCGATCAGGTCCCGAGCGGCCTGCGCCGACCGCGTGTCGTTCCAGAGCAGCGCGTCGCGGATGACCCGCCCCTCGGCGTCGAGCACGACCATCCCGTGCTGCTGGCCGGCGATCGAGAGGGCGGCCACGTCCTCCAGGCCGCCCGCGGCCGCGACGGCCTCCTGGAGGGCCGACCACCAGGCCGCGGGGTCGACTTCCGTGCCGTCCGGGTGCGACGCCCGGCCGGACCGCACGAGGGCGCCGGTCTCGAGGTCGCGGACGACCACCTTGCAGCTCTGGGTCGACGAGTCGACGCCCGCGACGAGTGTCATGCGGATCCTTCGGTCGAACGAGGTGCTCGCAGGTGCGGTCGACACGCCGGTCGGGTCCGCACCTGCGAGCACCTCGAGGAGAAGCGGGAGGGAGGGAGGGAGGCGGGTTACCGCGCGCCGATGAGGTGCTCGAGCGCGAGCTGCTGCAGACGCACGAAGCCGAAGCCCTTGCCGCCGAAGTACACGCTCGGGTCGAAGTCCTCGTAGGCGCTGCGGTCGGCCAGCAGGTCGTCGTAGCTCTCGCCCTCGCCGAGGGTCGGGCGCGCCAGCTCGGTCACGCGCGAGGCCTCGAGCGCCTCCTGAACCTCCGGGTCGGCCCGGAAGGCCTTCGCGCGCTCCTTGAGGAGGAGGTAGGTGCGCATGTTCGCGGCGGCGGAGTCCCAGACGCCGGTGCTGTCCTCGGTGCGGGACGGCTTGTAGTCGAAGTGGCGCGGGCCGTCGTAGGCCGGACCGCCGTCGGGGCCGCCGTTCTCGAGGAGGTCGACGAGCGCGAAGGCGTTCTGGAGGTCGCCGTGCCCGAACACGAGGTCCTGGTCGTACTTGATGCCGCGCTGGCCGTTGAGGTCGATGTGGTAGAGCTTGCCGTGGTACAGCGCCTGGGCGATCCCGGCGGCGAAGTTCAGCCCGGCCATCTGCTCGTGGCCGACCTCGGGGTTGAGACCCACGAGCTCCGGCCGCTCGAGCGAGTTGATGAAGGCGAGCGCGTGGCCGACGGTCGGCAGGAGGATGTCGCCGCGCGGCTCGTTCGGCTTCGGCTCGATCGCGAAGCGGATGTCGTAGCCCTTGTCGGTGACGTAGTCGCCGAGCAGGTTGACGGCCTCGCGGTAGCGCTCGAGCGCCGCGCGGATGTCCTTCGCGGCGTCGTACTCGGCGCCCTCCCGGCCGCCCCACATGACGAACGTCTTGGCGCCGAGCTCGGCCGCCAGGTCGATGTTGCGCAGCACCTTGCGGAGCGCGAAGCGGCGCACGGCGCGGTCGTTGGAGGTGAAGCCGCCGTCCTTGAAGACCGGCGCGCTGAAGAGGTTGGTGGTCACCATCGGGACGATGAGGCCGGTGTCGGCCAGCGCCTGCTTCAGGCGGTCGATCTGCTTCTGGCGCTCCGCGTCCGTGGAACCGAAGGCGAACAGGTCGTCGTCGTGGAACGTGAGGCCGTACGCGCCGAGCTCGCTGAGCCTGGTCACCGCCTCCACGACGTCGAGCTGCGGGCGGGTCGGGCCGCCGAACGGGTCGGTGCCGTTGTAGCCGATGGTCCACAGACCGAACGAGAACTTGTCTTCGCGGGTGGGGGTGGGGCTCATGGAATGCTTCCTTCAGCGTCGTCGGTGATTTGTTGTTTCAATAAACTTATAGCAGGAGTCGGGCCGCGGCGCGACCCCGGAGCGCGATCAGATCGCCGCGTCGGAGAGGGCGGCACTCACGTTAGCCGCCTCGACCCGGGAAGTCACGAGGCGGGCGTCCGCCGGAGTGACCGCGTGAACGGCACCGGTCAGCTCGATGCTCGTCTCCGTCTCCCGCTCGTCGCAGGAGGGGCCGACCCAGAGCTCGACCGCGCCCGGCTCGACCACGCGGCGGAGCGAACGGTCGCTGAAGGCGAGCCGTGTGCTCGGGACCTCGAACGAGACCGACACCTCCTCACCCGGCTCGAGCTCCACCCGGTGGTACGCCAGCAGCTGGGCGACCGGCCGCGTGACGCTCGCGTGCACGTCGCGGGCGTAGAGCTGCACCACGTCCGTGCCGGCACGCGAACCCGTGTTCCGGACGCGCACGCTGGCGGAGAAGGAGGCGCCCGCCTGCACCTCGGCATCGGCCTTCAGAGCCGTGCGCTCGAACGTCGTGTAAGTGAGCCCGTGGCCGAACGGCAGCACCGGGGTGCTGTCTGCGCTCGTGATCTCGTTCGGGCCTCCGAGGATCGGGTGGAGGTACGAGTACGGCTGCGCGCCGGCCGATCGGGGGAGGGTCACGGGCAGATGCCCGCTGGGCGCCGAGGCGCCGGACAGCACGCGGGCGATCGCCCGGCCGCCCTCCTCGCCCGGGAAGAACGACTGGAGGAGCGCGGACGGCGCGACCGCGCCCGAGGTCGCCCAGCCGAGTGCGTAGGGCCGTCCCGAGAGGACGACCATGACGACCGGGGTGCCGGTGCTCACGATGCGCTCGACGAGCTCGCGCTGCACGCCCGGGAGCTCGAGGCTCTCGACGTCGTTCCCCTCACCGACCGTTCCGCGGCCGAAGAGCCCGGCGCGATCGCCCACGACCACGATGGCGACGTCCGCCTCGGTGGCGGCGGCTGTGGCGGCAGGAATGCCCGAGCGGTCGTCTCCCTCGACCTCGCACCCGCGCTCGTAGACGATCGAGGCCTCGGGGAACTCGTCGCGCAGCCCCGACAGGACCGAGGGGATCTCGAAGCCGAGCGGCACCTCCGGGTGGTGCGCGAGCACGTGGTTCGCGAACGAGTAGCAGCCCATGAGCGCTTCGGGATCGTCGGCGTTCGGCCCGACGACGGCGATGCGCGCCGGGCGCGAATCCAGCGGCAGGGTGCCGTCGTTGGTCAGCAGGACGAGCGACTCCTCCGCGAGACGACGCGCGACCTCGCGATGGGCGGGCGTGTCCAGGTCGATGGAGGTCGGAGGCGAGTCGAACGTCGCGTCGAGGAGTCCGAGCTCCTCCTTCTGGCTGAGCACGCGAAGCACCGCGCGGTCGACGAGAGCCTCGTCGACCGCGCCGGACCGGACGGCGGCGGCCAACGGCTCGAGGAAGGCGTCGCCGGTCGGGAGCTCCACGTCGATGCCGGCCGCGAGCGCAAGAGCCGCGGCTTCACCTAGGTCGGCCGCGACGCCGTGCATGGTGTGGAGGAACGCGACCGAGAAATAGTCGGCGACGACGACCCCGTCGAAGCCCCACTCGTCGCGCAGGACGCCCGTGAGGTACTCGGGGTTCGCCGCGGTCGGGACGCCGTCGATCTCGGCGTACGAGTTCATGACCGAGCGCACGCCGCCGTCGCGGACCGCCATCTCGAACGGTGGGAGGAGCGTGTCGCGCACCTCCCGCGGCCCGGCGTGCACGGGGGCGTGGTTGCGCCCCGCCTGGGAGGCCGAGTAGCCCACGAAATGCTTGAGGGTCGCGTGGACGCCCGCGCCCTGGAGCCCCCGCACGTACGAGGTGCCGATCGTGCCGACCACGTACGGGTCCTCGGCGATGCACTCGTCGACGCGGCCCCAGCGGGGGTCGCGGATGACGTCGAGCACCGGCGCGAGGCCCTGGTGGATGCCGAGCTCCCGCATGGAGGCGCCGATCAGGCCGGCCATCTCCTCCACCAGGTCCGGGTCGAACGACGCGCCCCACGCGAGCGGTGTCGGGAACGTGGCGGCCTTCCAGGCCGCGAGGCCGGTCAGGCACTCCTCGTGCACGAGCGCGGGGATGCCGAGGCGCGTCTGCTCCTTCAGCCGGCGCTGCTCGCTCCACAGCCACTCCGCGCGCTCGCCCGGGTCGACCGGCCGGGTGCCGTAGACGCGCGTCAGCTGGCCGATGCCGTTGCGGGTGGTCTCCTCGTACGAGCCCGGGTTGCCCATCTCGCCGGCCATCGGAGCGACCAGGTCGTCGCCCTTGTCGACCCAGTAGCCGACGAGCTGCGCCAGCTTCTCGTCGAGGGTCATCTGCTCGTGCAGCGCGCGGACGCGCTCCGTCACGGGCGGAAGCACGGGTTCGGTCATGGAATCACTCACAGTTCTCTTGCACGGCGCGTCGCACACGCCACGGGTGGAGCCGGGGGAGCGCGGGCGTCAGCCCTTGACCGCTCCGGTCAGTCCGCCGACGATGCGGCGCTCGAACAGGCTGAAGAAGATCAGCGCCGGGATCATGGACAGCGACGTGAACGCCAGCACCTTGGCCGTGTCGACGGAGTACTGCGACGAGAACGCCTGGACCCCGAGCGGCAGCGTGAACGTCGCCTCGTTGTTGAGGAGGAACAGGGGCAGCAGGTAGCTGTTCCAGCTGGCGATGAATGCCAGGATCCCGACGGTGATCACGCCGGGCATCGACAGCCGCAGCACCATCCGCCAGAAGAAGCCCAGCCGGCTGCAGCCGTCGATGAAGGCCGCCTCCTGGATCTCGTCCGGGATGGCCCGCAGGAACGGCACCAGGATGATGATGGTCGTCGGCAGCGCGAAGGCGATCTGCGGCAGGATGACGCCGGCCAGCGAGTTCATCAGGCCGATGTTGCGCACCACGATGTACAGCGGAGTGATGGCCACCGTGATCGGGAACATCAGGCCCGCGGCGAACAGCGCGTACAGCACGCCCCGCCCGCGGAAGCTGTAGCGGGCGAGCACGTAGCTCGCCATCAGGCCGAGCAGGATGACGCCGATCGTGGTCACGACCGCGACGATCGTCGAGTTGCCGACCTCGGCCCAGAACGTGCCGCCCGTGAGGACGTCGAGGTAGTTCTGCACGTTCCACGGGTGGGGGAACCCGGCCGGGTCGACGGTGATCTGCGAGTTGGTGCGGAATCCGCCGAGCACGATGTACACGATCGGGGTCAGCATCAGCGCGATCACGACGAGGGCGATGAAGTAGACGCTGGGGGAGCCCCAGGGCAGCGTCTTCGCCTTCTTGCGGCTCGGAGCCTCCAGGACGCCGGGGGCGTCGGGAGCGTCCGGGATGACGACCATCGCGCTCATCGCTTCTTCCTTCCGATGCGCCTGTCACCCGTGATGGCGCCCTCGGTGTCGCGACGGAGCACGAACCGCTGGTAGAACAGCGCGACGATCAGGGAGATCAGGAAGATGACGACGGCGACGGCGTTTCCGTAGCCGAAGTTGCCGGCGTTGCGGCCGTTGGCGACCATGTAGGTCGCCATCGTGGAGGTGCCGGCGGTGGAGGCGACGTACTGGCCCCAGATGATGTAGACGAGGTCGAACAGCTGCAGGGCGCCGATGATCGACAGGAACGCCCAGATGCGGAGCGTCGGGCCGAGCAGCGGGAGCGAGATCCTGCGCTGGATCTGCCAGTAAGAGGCGCCGTCGAGGGCGGCCGCTTCGTACAGCTCCTCCGGGATGCCCTGCAGGCCGGCGAGGAAGAGGATGACGGCGAAGCCGACGTACTTCCAGGTCAGGATGGCGAGCAGAGTCCAGATGGCGATGCTCGGATCGGACAGCCAGTCGTGGGCGAGGAAGCCGAGACCGACATTCTTCAGGAAGCCGTTCAGCGCGCCGTTCGTGGCGAGCATCAGGCTCCAGCCGGTGCCGACCACGACCTCGGCGATGACGTACGGGACGAAGATCAGGACGCGGATGAGGGACTGGCCGCGCATCTTGCGATTGAGCAGCAGGGCCAGCAGGATGGCCACCGGTCCCTGCAGGACCAGCGAGCCGATGACGATCAAGCCGTTGTGCATCAGGGCCTGCTGGAACGCGGAGTCCTCGAGGATCGTGACGTAGTTCTGCAGGCCGACGAAGTCCGTCGCCGGACCGTATCCCTGCCAGCGGAAGAAACCGTAGTAGGCGGCGATCACGACCGGGAAGATGACGAAGGCCACGAAGACGATCGCCGCGGGACCGGCCAGCAGGAGGATCTCGAGGCGCATGGCCCAGCCGGTACGCCGGCGGCGCCGCGGCGACGGGAGCGACGCGACCGCGCCGCTCCCGTCGTGCTGCGCGAGACCCGACTTCGGCAGGACGCCGGTGGTGGTGTTCTCGCGGGTACTGCTCACGGTGCTGTCCTCAGCCCTTCTTCGCGGCGTCGTTGGCCGCCTGGATGAGGCCCTTCGGGTCGCTCTTGCCGGCGAGCATGTCGACCACGGCCACGTTCAGGGCGTTGCCGACGTTCTGGCCGAGCACGGTGTCCAGCCACTGCGAGACGTACGGGGCCTTGTTGTAGGCGGCCAGCACATCCTTCAGGTACGGCTCGGTGACGACCTTCTGCGCCTCCGTGTTCACCGGCGGGGCGTTGAAGGCCTTGTAGTACGCCTCCTGCTGGTCGGTGGTCGCCACGAAGTTGAGGAAGTCGACGCACTCCTTCGGGGCCTTGACCGAGCACGAGTAGCCGTCGACGCCGCCCATGATCGAGCCCGGCTCGCCCTTGCCGCCCGGAACCTCCGGGAACGGGTAGAAGCCGAGGTCGGGGAGGGGCTTCTGGTCGGGGGTCAGCGACGCGATCACGCCCGGGTCCCACGCGCCCATGAGCTCCATGGCGGCCTTGTGGTTGGCGACGAGACCCGCGGAGCTGCCCGCGCCCTGCTGGGCGGAGGTGGTGAGGAAGCCGTCGTTGTAGGGCTTGGTGGAGGCGAACTTCTGGAGGTCCTCCGCAGCCTTCAGCCAGCAGCCGTCCGAGAACGACTTCGAGTCGGCCGTCTTCTCCATCGTCGAGCCGGCGCACTCGCGGAGCGCGAACCAGTAGAACCAGTGAGCCGCGGGCCACGCGTCCTTGCCGCCGAGCGCGATGGGTGCCACGCCCGTGGCCTTGAGCTTGGTCACGTCGCTGTTGAGGTCGTCGATGGTCTTGGGAGCCTCGGTGATCCCGGCCGCCTTGAAGAGGTCCTGGTTGTAGAAGAGCCCGCCCGGGAGCACGGCGATCGGCATCGCCCAGACCTTGTTCTGGTAGGTCTCCGCCTTGAACGAGCCGGACGAGATGTTCTTCTTCGTGTCGGCGCTGACCTTGTCGGTGATGTCCATGACCTGGCCGGCGTTGACCATAGCGGCCATCTTGCCGCCGCCTCGCTGCAGGAAGATGTCGGGCGCGTCTCCGGAGTTCAGCGCCGTCTGCAGCTTGCCGTCGAGGTCCTCATTCTGGATCGCCTGGATCTTGATGGTGACGTTCGGGTTCTTCTTCTCGAAGGCCGCGACCGCGTTCTTCCAGAACTCCTGGCCGGGGCCGGTGGTGGAGTTCTGCCAGAGCGTCATACTGACCTTGCCGCCTGCGGCGTTGTCGGAGGTCCCGCTGCACGCGCTGAGCGCGAGAGCGCCGGCCATCATGACGGCCGCTCCGGTCAGGAGCTTGGTGGCTTTCATGTGATTCCAACCTGTTCTCTTCGTTGAGCGGCATCCACCGTGGATGCCTCGGGTGCGGTTAGCAGTGTTACAACCGGCTCTGACGGTGTCAAACGTTTTCGATACCGTTTTCGACAACGTTTTTTCCTGCTACGCTCCGGTGTCCATGGGACGGCGTCCAACCATCAACGACGTGGCCGCTGCGGCCGGCGTCTCGGTCGCCACCGTGTCGAAGGCCGTCAACGGCCGGTACGGTGTGGCGATCGAGACGGTCGAGCGCGTGCTCTCGGTCGTGCAGGAGCTCGGGTACGAGTCGAGCCTCGTGGCGAGCAGCATGCGGGCACGCAAGACGGGCGTCATCGGAGTGCTCGTCGCGGACTTCGAGCCCTTCAGCGCCGAGGTGCTCAAGGGCGTCGCCGCGGCGCTGCAGGACTCCCGGTACGACCTGCTCGCCTACAGCGGCTCGCGCCAAGCCTCCCCCGAGGGGTGGGAACGGCGCTCGCTCAGCCGCCTCAGCGGAACCCTCATCGACGGCGCCATCATGGTGACGCCGACCGTCGTCAACGTGAGCGCCGAGGTGCCGATCGTCGCGATCGACCCGCACACCGGCCGCGCCGACCTCCCGACCGTCGAGTCCGACAGCTTCGGCGGCGCGCGCCACGCGACCGAGTACCTGATCGAACTGGGCCACCGCCGCATCGGCTTCGTGGCCGGTCGTCCCGACCTGCGCTCGTCGATCCTCCGCGACGCCGGCTACCGGCGGGCCCTGGAGGCGGCCGGCGTTCCCTTCGACCCGTCCCTCGTCGCCGTCGGTCGCTACGAGCACGACACGGTCCGGGAGGTGGCCCACCGCCTCCTCAGCCGACCCGACCGGCCCACGGCCGTGTTCGCGGCGAACGACCTCTCCGCGATCGCCGTCATCGAGGTCGCCACGGAACTCGGGCTCGCCGTTCCGCGCGACCTGTCGGTCGTCGGCTTCGACGACGTGCCCGACGCCTCCCAGTCGTCGCCGGCGCTCACCACCGTGCATCAGCCGATGCAGCGCCTCGGCGCGGAGGCGGTCAAGCTGCTGACGGCCCTCATGAACGGCGAAACGCCCGAGCGGACGCACCTCGGCCTCCCGACGCGGCTCGTGCCGCGGGCGACCACGGCGCCCCCGGCGTGAGTCGGGGTCCCGGGCTCCGCTGCGCTCGCGCTCCACTGCGCTCTCGCTCCGCTGCGCTCGCGCTCCGCTGCGCTCGCGCTCCGCTCGCGCTCCGCTGCCGCCACATTCGTGCTGAATGTGGCTACTGACGTCGCGAGAGACGGGATTCGGCCCGAATGTGCCCTCGCGCGGGGGCGCGTGGTGTGCCTCCGCAGCCCGCATTCGTGCTGAATGTGGTTTCTGAGGGGGTGGGAGGCGGGATTCGGCCCAAATCTGCCCCCGCGAGGGGCGCGTGGCGTGCTTCCGCAGCCCGCATTCGTGCTGAATGTGGCTTCTGGCGGGGTGTGAGGCGGGATTCGGCCCGAATGTGCCTCCGCGCGGGGGCGCGTGGCGTGCTTCCGCAGCCCGCATTCGGGCTGAATGTGGCTTCTGACGTCGCGAGAGACGGGATTCGGCCCGAATGTGCCCCCGCGCGGGGGCGCGTGGTGTGCCTCCGCAGCCCAAATTCGTGCTGAATGTGGTTTCTGGCGGGGTGGGAGGCGGGATTCGGCCCGAATCTGCCCGGGGAAATCTGCCCAGGGAAGTCTGCCCACGCAAGTCTGCCCGGGCAGCTCACCCCAGGCGCGCGGGCAGCCACGCGGCCTGCTTCTGCCACTGGTGCGTCGCGCCTCCCTCGTGGCCGTTGAAGGGGTAGACCTCGATCGCGCGGTCCTCCGCGGCGAGGTGGTTGTACGCCGCAAAGGTCGTCGACGGGGGGACGACGTCGTCCATCAGCGCCACCGAGAAGAGCGACGGCGCCTCGATGCGACGCGCGAAGTTCACGCCGTCGAAGTACGACAGCGTCCGGAAGACGTCGTCGATGCGGTCCCGGTGCACCGAGAGGTAGGTGGCGAGTTCGAGGAACGGCCCGCCGACGGCCACCTCGGCCCCGTGCCGGTACGCGCACAGGAAGGCGACATCGGGCATCACGGCGCGCACCCCGCCGGCGAGCGCTCCCGCAGCGAGAGCGATGCCGCCACCCTGGCTGCCCCCGGTGACCGCCACCCGGGAGGCGTCGACCGACGGGAGGGACCGGGTCGCGTCGACAGCGCGCACCGCGTCCGTGAAGACGCGACGGTAGTAGTGCCGGCGCGGGTCGTCGATGCCGCGCGTCATGAAGCCCTGCGTCGCGGGCCCCGAGCCGTGCGGGTCGGGCGTGTCGCCGCCGCTGCCCCAGCCGCTGCCCTGTCCGCGTGTGTCCATGAGCACGTGGACGTAGCCCGAGAGGGCCCACAGGACGTTCTCGCCGGGCAGTCCGCGGCCGCCGTTGTAGCCGACGTACTGGACGATGGCCGGGAGCGGACCGGCCGCGTCCTTCGGGCGGGAGGCCCACGCCTTGACGGGCTCCCCGCCGAAGCCCGGGAAGGTGAGGTCCTCGACGATCAGCTCGGTGATGGGGGTCGCCGCGGGCCGCAGCTCGAGATCGTCGCCGGCGGACCGCGCCTCCTCGAGGGTGCCCGCCCAGAACTCGTCGAAGTCGGCCGGCTCCTCCACCTCGGGACGGAAAGCGGTGAGGGCGCTGAGCGGGAGGTCGGTGAACGGCATACGGACTCCTTCGTCGTGGGTCGGGTGGGGGTCGGGCATTCTCGGCACAGGCGCCAGGAAATCTTTCGCGCCACGGAGGGGTACCCGTGCGCGCCATTGTGGCACACTGCCAGCATGTCCGAATCCGCGGCCCGGCCGACGCTCGCCGCGATCGCGGCCCGGGCCGCCGTCTCGCTCTCGACGGTGTCGAAGGTGCTCAACGGACGGCCCGGCATCTCGCCCGAGACGCGGGCGCGGGTGGAGGAGCTCCTCGCCGATTCCGGGTACGCCCGGCGCGGACTAGAGGTCGAGCGCGGCGGCCACGTCGAGCTCGTGATCGAGGACCTGGGCAGCGACTGGTCGATGGAGATCATCCGCGGCGCGGAGCGGATCGCCCGCGAGCACGGGTTCGTGCTGGCGCTCAGCGCGATGGGGGAGGACCACCGGGTCGACCGGGAGTGGATCCAGGGCGTCCTCCGCCGGAAGCCCGTGGCCGTCGTCCTGCAGTTCTCCGACCTGACCGCCGCGCACCGCCGCCAGCTGCGCACGCGCAACATCCCGTTCGTGGTCGTCGACCCGGCGGGCGACCCGCCTCCGGACGTCCCGGCGATCGGCGCGACCAACTGGGCGGGCGGCGTCGCGGCGACCCGCCACCTCCTCGAGCTCGGTCACACGCGGATCGCGGCGATCTCCGGGCCGCCCGAGCTCATGTGCTCGCGCGCGCGTGTCGCCGGTTACCAGTCGGCGCTCCAGGAGGCGGGTATCGTGCCGGACCCGTCGCTCTCGGCCGTCGGCGACTTCTCGCAGCAGGCGGGCGAGCGGGAGGCGCGGCGCCTCCTCGCGCGCTCCGACCGCCCCACAGCCATCGTGGCCGGCAACGACGCGCAGGCGCTCGGCGTCTACGACGCGGCCGGGGCGCTCAGGATCCGCGTGCCGGACGATCTGTCGGTCGTCGGGTTCGACGACGTCCGCCCGGCGCGTTGGGCGCGGCCCCCGCTGACGACGGTCCGCCAGCCACTGCAGGAGATGGCCGAGGAGGCGACGCGGCTCGCGCTCCGCCTTCGGGACGGCCCAGTTGAGAATACGAGGCTCGAATTGGCGACCTCCCTCGTCGAGCGGGGCTCGACGGCTCCGCCGCCGGCCCGCACCTGACGGGCGCGCCCCTCCTCGAGGTGCTCGCAGATGCTCGCGACACGCCGGTCGGCGCAACACCTACGAGCACCTCGACGAACACAGACGTCCCGACGCCCACGCGGCCGCCCCGCCCAGCCGCGAGCGAAAGTTCTCCAGTTCACCACCGAAACTTGAACCCCTCCCCGCGCCCTGGCTACCGTCGCACGAGACGACACACCCCCGACAGCGCGAAGGAGCGGAGCATGACGGAGGCGCCTCGGTTGCGCGTGGCGATGATCGGGTACGGCTTCATGGGGGCCGCCCACTCGCAGGGCTGGCGCGTCGCGCCCCGGTTCTTCGACCTCGCCGCCGAGCCTGTGATGAGCACCATCGTGGGCCGCGACGCGGCCCGCGTGGAGGACGCCCGCCGCCGCTTCGGGTGGGAGCGGTCCGAGACGGACTGGCGCCAGGTCGTCGACGACCCGTCCATCGACGTGGTCGACATCTGCTCACCGGGTTCGTCGCACGCGGAGATCGCGATCGCGGCCCTCGACGCGGACAAGCACGTGCTGTGCGAGAAGCCGCTGGCGAACACGGTCGGTGAGGCGGAGGCGATGGCCGACGCCGCCGCCCGAGCCGCCGCGCGGGGCGTCCGGTCGATGGTCGGCTTCAGCTACCGGCGCGTGCCCGCGATCGCACACGCCCGCGCCCTGGTCCGGGAGGGACGGCTCGGCACGATCCGCCAGGTCCGCGCGCTGTACCTCCAGGACTGGCTCACGGACGAGAACGGACCCATGACCTGGCGGCTCGATAAGGAGGCGGCCGGCTCCGGCTCGCTCGGCGACATCGGGGCGCACGCGGTCGATCTCGTCGAGCACCTGACCGGCTCCGCGCTCGAGACGGTGAGCGGCACCGTGACGACCTTCGTGGAGGAACGCCCCCTGCTCGGTGAGACGGTCGGCCTGTCCGGCACCGCCTCCACCGAACGCGGCCGCGTGACGGTCGACGACGCGGCCTGGTTCACCGCTCGCCTGACCGGAGGCGCGGCCGAGGGAGCCATCGGCGCCTTCGAGGCGACGAGGTACGCCACGGGCCGCAAGAACTCTCTCCGCATCGAGCTGAGCGGTTCGCGCGGGGCCATCGCCTTCGACCTCGAGTCGATGAACGAGCTGCAGGTCTACGACGCCACCGATCCGGCGGGGGACCAGGGTTTCAAACGGATCATCGTCACCGAGCCGGAGCACCCGTACATGGCGAACTGGTGGCCCACCGGCCACGCGATCGGATACGAGCACGCTTTCAGCCACGAGGTGAAGGACTTCGTCGACGCGATCACGGCGGGCGCCGACCCGGAGCCGTCGTTCGCCGACGGCCTCCACGTCCAGCGAGTGCTGGACGCGGTGGAACGGAGCGCGGCAACGGGCAGCGCCTGGACCAGCGTCGAAGCGGATGGAGCACGGAAGGAATCATGAGCAGGCAGGCACTCGTCGTGAGGGGCGGCTGGGACGGGCACATGCCCGTCGAGACCACCGACCTCTTCATCCCGTTCCTGGAGGCGAACGGCTTCGACGTCCGCGTGGAGGAGGGCAGCCGCGTCTACGCGGACGACGCCTTCATGCCGACGGTGGACCTGATCGTTCAGGTCAACACGATGAACCGCATCGAGCCCGGCGAGTTCGCGGGACTCCAGGCAGCCGTGCTGAACGGCGCCGGGATGGCCGGCTGGCACGGCGGCATCGCGGACTCGTACCGCGAGAATGCGGACTACCTCCACATGATCGGCGGACAGTTCGCCCACCACGCCGGCAAGGACCCGGCTGAGCGGGTCGGAGACCAGTCCGACAACTACATCCCGTACACCGTGCACATCACCGAGTACGGGAAGGCCCACCCGATCACGCAGGGTGTCGACGACTTCGACCTGGTGACGGAGCAGTACTGGGTGCTGAGCGACGAGTACAACGACGTCCTCGCGACGACCACGCAGGCCGCGCGGCCTTGGGACGCGTGGAACCGGCCGGTCACCGCGCCGGCCATCTGGACCCGGCAGTGGGGGAAGGGGCGCATCTTCGTCTCGGCACCCGGCCACCGGCTCGAGGTCGTCGAGAGCCAGCCGGTTCGCACGATCATCGAGAGGGGGCTGCTGTGGGCGGCCCGCTGAGCGTCGGAGTCATCGGCGTCGGAGTGATCAGCCGGCAGTACTTCGAGCACATTTCGCGCCTCCCGAACCTGCGGCTCGCCGCGGTCGCCGATCTCGACCTCGAGCGCACTGCGACGGTCGCCGAGGAGCAGGGCGTGGAGGGGCTGAGCGTCGACGAGCTGCTGGCCCACCCGGGCGTCGACGCCGTTCTCAACCTGACGATCCCGAAGGCGCACGCCGAGGTCGCCCTCCGCGCCCTGGACGCGGGCAAGCACGTCTACGAGGAGAAGCCGCTGGCGCTCACGACGGCGGAGGCACGTCCCGTCATCGACCGGGCGGAGGCGCTGGGCCTGCGGGTCGGCAGCGCGCCGGACACCGTGCTCGGCACCGGCATCCAGACGGCTCGGGCGCTGCTCGACGAGGGCCGCATCGGCCACCCGGTCGGCGCGGCCGTCGCCTGGAGCTCGCCGGGGCACGAGCTCTGGCACCCGGCGCCCGCGTTCTACTACCAGCCGGGTGGCGGCCCGCTCTTCGATATGGGGCCGTACTACCTGACCTCGCTCGTGACGTTCTTCGGCCCGGTGGCTCGGGTCTCGGGAGCGACGCGCCGTTCGACGCGCGAGCGCACGGTCGGGACCGGACCCCAGGCGGGCACGGTCGTCCCCGTGGACGTCGACACGCACGTGACCGCGATCTTGGAGCACGCCTCCGGCGTCGTCTCGACCGTCACCGTGTCGTTCGACGTCTGGGCGACCGAAACCCCGAAGTTCGAGGTCTACGGGACGGCCGGAACGATCGCCGTGCCGGACCCCAACATGTTCTCGGACACGGTGCGCGTGGCGACAGCAGCCGATCGCGAGTTCCGCGAGGTGGAGGCGCTCGCCGGCTACACGGACGCCGGCCGCGGTTTCGGGCTCGCCGACATGGCCCACGCGATCGAGACCGGCCGCACGCACCGGGCCTCGGGCGAGCTGGCGTTCCACGTGCTCGACATCATGGAGGCGGTGCTCCGGGCCGGCGCGGAGCACACGGTCGTGGAGCTCGCCTCCACGGTCGACCGCCCGGACCCGGTGCCCCAGGGAACGCGCCCGGACTCGTGGTGACCGGCGGAGCGCCGCTTGCCCGATCAGGCATCGAGGTGCGCGTAGGTGCGGCAGCGCCCGGCGTGTCGGCAGCATCTACGAGCACCTCGACGGCGACGGCGACGGCGACGGCGACAGCGACGGCCCGGCACCGCCCCCGCCCCGGACCGCGCGTTATTGTCAGACCATGTCCGCATCCGAGCTGAGCACCGTCCGGCCCGCCACGGGAGGCGCGACCGACGCGCTCCGGCGGAGCAACCTCGCGACGGTGCTCGGGATGGTGCATCGTGACGGCGCCCTCACCCGGAGCGACCTGACGCGACTGACCGGCCTCAACCGCTCGACGGTCGGCGATCTCGTCGCCGAGCTCCAGGGGCTCGGCCTGGTCGAGGTCGACGAGGCCCATGTCGCGCCGGGGCGCGCCGGCCGTCCGAGCCCGCTCGTCAAGGTCTCCGACGGCGTCGCGGCCGTCGCGGTGAACCCCGAGGTCGACGCCGTGATCGTCGGCCTCGTCGGGCTCGGCGGGCGGGTGCTGAAGCGGGTTCGCATCGAGACGGCCTCGGCGCGGTCCGCGGCGGAGACGGTGACGCTCGCGTCGGCCGGGATCGCCGGGATGCTCGCGGGGGAGACCCGGGTGCGCATCGCGGGCATCGGGGTGGCGGTCCCCGGTCAGGTGCGGCTCTCCGACGGGATGGTGCGCGAGGCCACGCACTTCGGCTGGGTCGACGAGCCGCTCGCCGCGATGCTCGGCGCCGCCACGGGCCTGAGGGTGTGGGCGGCCAATGCCGCCGTGCTCGGCCTGCGCGCCGAGAGCGCATTCGGGGCGGGCCGCGGCGTCGACGACCTCGTCTACATGATCGGCGGCGCCTCGGGTGTCGGCGGCGGCGTGATCAGCGGTGGGCGCCTCCTCACCGGTGCGGCCGGATACGCCGGCGAGTTCGGGCACACCTTCGTGCGTTCCGACGGCCGCGACTGCTCGTGCGGTTCGCGCGGCTGCCTGGAGGCGGAGGTGACGCAGGCCGAGCTCCTCGCGTCGGTGGGCCTCGCCTCCTCGGATGCCGCCCGGCTCGGCGACGCTCTGGAGGCGAGCGACGATCCGGCCGCCGTCGAGATCGCCGCCCGCGACTACGCGTACCTTCGGATCGCTTGCCGGAACGCGGTCAACGTGTTCAACCCGTCCGTCCTCGTGCTCGGCGGGTTTCTCGCCGCCCTGTACCGGGGTGCGCGCGCACACGACGCCGCGGATCTGCTCGAGGAGGTCGTGCACTCCTCCCGTGACGGCGTCGAGATCCGGGAGGCGGCGCTCGGCACCGACCAGATGCTGATCGGGGCGGCCGAGCTGGTCTTCGCCGACCTCATCTCCGACCCGGCGCGCGCTCTCGCCGGGGCCGCCTGACGCCGTACCAGGCGTTCCGCGCGTGCTTTCTGCACGATTGTTGTTGACTGAAACTAATTGGCAGATCGCTTGATTGCTGGGTCACGCCGCGTCAATGCGGATAGATTCGCGCTTGCACAACCCGCATCCATCCTTTATGTTGTGACCGTCAACAAATTGCATCGGAGTGGCTGCGAGGCCAGCGAACGCGCGTCCACTCCACTACAAGGAGGTAACAGATGCGCAAGAGGCACCTCGCGTTCGGCGCGATCCTCGCCGCCGGTGCCCTGATGCTCGCGGGATGCTCCGGGTCGTCCGACGCCGGCTCCGCGAGCACCGACGGCAAGGGCAAGACGCTCACCCTGTGGCACTACGAGAGCCAGGACTCGGCGATGGGCAAGGCCTGGGACGAGGCCATCAAGGAGTTCGAGACCGAGACCGGCGCGAAGGTGAAGTTCGAGGCGAAGAGCTTCGAGCAGATCCGCTCCACCGCCTCCCAGGTGCTCAACTCGAACCAGGCGCCGGACATCCTCGAGTACAACAAGGGCAACGCGACGGCGGGCCTCCTGGCCAGCCAGGGTCTGCTCACGAACCTCGACGACGCCGTGAAGAAGTACGGGTGGGACAAGAAGCTCGCCAAGAGCCTCCAGACCACGGCACGGTACGACGACAAGGGCATCATGGGCTCCGGCTCGTGGTACGGCGTCCCGGACTACGGCGAGTACGTCGAGGTCTACTACAACAAGGACATGTTCGCGAAGTACGGCATCGAGGTGCCGAAGACCTTCGACGGGTTCGTCTCGGCCCTGCAGAAGTTCAAGGACAACGGCGTCACGCCGCTCGCCGAGTCCGCAGCAGAGTACCCCCTCGGGCAGCTCTGGTACCAGCTCGCTCTGAGCAAGGCCGACCGCAGCTGGGTCGACGACTACCAGCTCTACAAGGGCAAGGTGGACTGGCAGGGCAAGGAGCTGTCCTACGCCACGCAGACGGTCGACGACTGGGTGAACAAGGGCTACATCTCCAAGGACTCCTCGGGGCTCAAGGCCGAGGACGCCGGCACCTCGTTCATCTCCGGGAAGTACCCGATTTTCTTCTCGGGCAGCTGGTGGTACGGCCGGTTCCAGACCGAGATCAAGGACTACCAGTGGGGCACGTTCCTCTTCCCGGGCGCGAAGATGTCGCCCGGATCCGCCGGCAACATGTGGGTCGTCCCGCAGAACGCGAAGAACAAGGCGCTCGCCGAGAAGTTCATCGACATCACGATGACCCCGAAGATCCAGGCGATCATCGGCAACAACGGCGGCGTGCCCGTCGCGGCGAAGACGAGCGACATCACCGACGCCAAGTCGAAGGAGCTCATCGCGAACTTCAACGCCCTGACCGGTGAGGACGGCATCGCCTACTACCCCGACTGGCCCACGCCGACGTTCTACGACCAGCTCAACGCCGGCCTCCAGGAGCTGATCAACGGGACGAAGTCCCCGGCCGCCGTCAACAAGGAGCTCGGCGGCGAGTATCAGGACGGCGTCGACCAGATCGTCAACCAGTAGCACCCGTCGCGGTCGCTGCCGTCCCTCCCGCCGGAGGGACGGCAGCGGCCGGGCAAGGAGAGAGTCATGAGTATCGCGGTGAAGGAACGCGGGCGCAGCGAGTCGCTGCTGCCGGCGAGCGGGCGCGGTTCGTTCTGGTGGTATCTGCTGCCGGGCTTCGTGCTGCTGGCGGTGATCGTCCTGATCCCGCTCGTGTGGAACGTCTACCTGAGCTTCACGAGCTACCGGGGCATCCGGCCGCCGAAGTTCATCGGCCTGCATAACTGGGTGCGCCTGTTCCAGGACGAGAAGTTCTGGACCTCGTTCGGCAACTCGATCGCGATGATCCTCGCGATGGTGATCATCCCGACCCTTGTCGGCCTCATCCTCGCGGCGATGCTGTTCGACCTCGTCGGCAAGAAGTTCGGCGGGAGGCTCGCGAGCTTCCTGCGCGCGACCTACTACCTCCCGCAGATCCTCCCCGTGGTGATCGCCGCCATCGTCATCGGCTGGATCCTCCGGCCCGACAACGGCGCGCTCAACCAGATCCTCGCGGCGGTCGGGCTCGGCGAGCTGCAGCACAACTGGCTCGGCAGCCCGGACACGGCTCTCGCGTCGATCATGGCGGTGATGGTCTGGGTGCAGATCGGCTACCCGGTCGTCATCTTCATGGCCGCGCTCCAGCGGGTCGACCCCGAGCTCTACGAGGCGGCCGAATTGGACGGGGCCAACTGGTTCCAGCGGTTCCGGTCGATCACCGTCACGATCATCCGGCCGGAGATCTTCGTCGTGACCCTCACCTGCACGATCGCGGCGCTCAAAGTGTTCGGACCCGTCTACACGCTGACCCGCGGCGGTCCCGGCACGGCGACGATGGTGCCGAGCTACTACTCGTACAGCGAGTTCTTCCAGAGCCAGCAGGTGGGTTACGGCGCGACGATCGCGACCGCTCTGACGGTCGTCATCATCGCCGTCTCCATCCTCTTCATCGTCGCCCAGAACCGGGCCGAGCGCAGGGAGAACGAGCGCTGATGTCCACGACCATCGCCCGCCCCGAGTCGAGCACGGCCACCCCTCCGGAGCGCCGGCTCACCCGGCAGAAGCCGCGCAAGACGACCGCCGACTGCGTCATCCTCGCCGTCGCGATCGTGATCGGCGTCGCCATCGCCTTCCCGTTCCTGCTCATCCTGATCAACTCGTTCAAGAGCCCGGCGGACTACAACGCGGGCGGCCCCCTCCAGCTGCCGACGTCGTTCTACACGGACGGCATCGTGAACTTCTGGAACCGGGTGAACTTCCCCGAGAAGCTGTGGAACTCGGTCTTCATCTCCGGCGTGGTGTCGATCCTCGCGGTCGTCATCTCGGTGCTCAACGCCTACGCGCTCGGTATCGGGAGGGTGAAGGCGCGCACCTGGATCATCGTCCTGTTCCTGCTGGCCAACATGCTCCCGCAGGAGGCGCTGCTCTACCCGCTGTACTTCATGTTCAAGCAGGTGGGCCTGTACGACAACGTGTGGAGCGTCATCATCATCTTCACGGTGATCCAGAGCGCGTTCGGCACCTATCTGCTGTCGAGCGTCTACGGCACCTTCCCGAAGGAGGTGCTCGAGGCGGCTTCGCTCGACGGCGCGGGCAAGTGGCGCATCCTGTGGCGCGTCGTCGTGCCGATCTCGCGCCCGACCCTCAGCGTGCTCCTCATCTTCTTCTTCATCTGGACCTGGAACGAGTTCCTGATCCCGCTCACCTTCCTCGTGTCGAACGACAACCAGACGGTGCCCGTGGCGATCAGCGTGCTGCAGGGCGACCGCCTCATGGACGTGACCACCACCTCCGCGTCGGCGCTGCTCGGCCTCATCCCGACGCTCGTCTTCTTCCTCATCTTCCAGCGCACCCTGACCCGCGGCATCACGGCCGGCGCGGTCAAGTAAAGGACACGACCCCCGCATGAAGTTCACCGACGGTTTCTGGATGCTCCGCGACGGCGTCACGCCGGTCTACGCCCAGGAGGCGTACGACGTGTGCGCCGGCGACGGCACCCTCACGGTCACCGCGCCCGGCAAGGTCATCGAGCGGCGCGGCGACACGCTCAACCGCCCGACCCTGACGGTCACCCTGTCGTCGCCGCTCGCGAACGTGGTCCGGGTGCGCGTCGACCACTGGCAGGGCGCCCGGGAGGGACGCGGCTTCGAACTGCGGGCCGAGCCCGGTCACGCCAGCGTGAGCGTCGACGACGAGTCCGGGATGCTCCGCAGCGGTGATCTGTCCGCGACCGTCCGTCGCGGTGCGCCCTGGTCGCTGACGTTCTCGGCGGGGGAGCCCGGATCGGGCGAGGAGCGCGTGCTCACCGCGAGCGGGGCCAAATCCCTCGGCTATCTGACGGTAGCGGGCGATGGCCCCTACGTGCACGAGCAGCTCTCGCTCGGCGTCGGCGAGCTCGTCTACGGCCTCGGAGAGAGATTCGGGCCGCTCGTGAAGAACGGCCAGGTCGTCGACGTGTGGAACGCCGACGGGGGCACCTCCAGCGAGCAGGCCTATAAGAACGTCCCCTTCTATCTGACGAACCGCGGGTATGGCGTGTTCGTGAACCACCCCGGCCACGTCTCCTACGAGGTCGGGTCCGAGACGGTCGAGCGGGTGCAGTTCTCGGTGGCCGGCGAGTCGCTCGAGTACTTCCTCATCTACGGGCCGAGCCCGAAGCAGATCCTCGAGCGGTACACCGCACTGACCGGTCGCCCGGCGTCCGTCCCGGCCTGGTCGTACGGGCTGTGGCTGTCGACGAGCTTCACCACCTCCTACGACGAGGAGACGGTCAACTCGTTCATCGACGGCATGGCCGAGCGCGACCTCCCGCTGAGCGTGTTCCACTTCGACTGCTTCTGGATGCGCGAGTTCAACTGGTGCGACTTCGAGTGGGACCCGCGCACCTTCCCCGACCCCGAGGGGATGCTCGCGCGCCTCCACGGCAAGGACCTCCGCGTGTGCGTCTGGCTGAACCCGTACATCGGGCAACGGTCGCCGCTGTTCGCCGAGGCGGCGGCCGCCGGCTACCTCGTCAAGCGCCCGAACGGCGACGTCTGGCAGTGGGACATGTGGCAGGCGGGCATGGGGCTCGTCGACTTCACGAACCCGGAGGCGACCCGCTGGTTCCAGGAGAAGCTCCGGCATCTCGTGGCGCAGGGCGTCGACTGCTTCAAGACCGACTTCGGCGAGCGGATCCCGCTCGAGGTGGAGTACTTCGACGGCACCTCGCCGGAGCGCATGCACAACCTCTACACGCAGCTCTACAATGAGGCCGTCTTCGAGGTGCTCGAGGAGGCGCGCGGCGAGGGCGAGGCCGTGCTCTTCGCCCGGTCCGCGACCACCGGCGGGCAGCGCCTCCCGGTGCACTGGGGAGGGGACAACACCTCCAGCTACGAGTCGATGGCGGAGACCCTGCGCGGCGGGCTGTCGCTCGCCTTCAGCGGGTTCGGCTTCTGGAGCCATGACATCGGCGGCTTCGAGGGGACGCCCGACCCCGGCGTGTTCAAGCGCTGGACGGCGTTCGGCCTCCTCTCGAGCCACTCGCGCCTCCACGGGAGCGACTCGGTGCGCGTGCCGTGGGCGTTCGACGAGGAGGCGGTGGAGGTCACCCGCCGCTTCACGAAGCTGAAGCTGCGCCTCATGCCGTACCTGTTCGCCGCGGGCGGGGAGGCGCACGCCCACGGGACCCCGCTCATGCGCCCGATACAGCTGGAGTTCCCCGGCGATCCGGCCGTCGAGTACCTGGACCGCCAGTACATGCTCGGCAGCGACCTGCTCGTGGCCCCCGTCTTCTCGCCGTCGGAGGTGTCGTTCTACCTCCCGGCCGGCCGCTGGACCGAGTTCTTCTCGGGACGCGTCGTCGAGGGCGGACGCTGGCTCCACGAGTCGCACGGATTCGACAGCCTGCCGCTGTATGTGCGCGAAGGGGCGGTCCTGCCGCTCAGCGCCCGGGAGGATCGGCCCGACCACGACTACCGGGAAGGGCTGACCCTCGCTGTCTATCCCGGTGAGGACGGCGAACGCAGCGTCACCGTGACGACGCCCGAGGGCGCGGTCGCCGAGTACACCGTTGTCCGGTCCGGTGACGCGCTGGGGGCGACCGGCCCGGGGGAGTACCCGTTCCGGCTCGTGGACGTCGCCACGGGACGCGAGGTCGTCGCCTCGGGCGGTCGCGCCTCCATCGGGTAACGGGTGGTGGCCGTCGGCGGAGGTCGTCGCCTCCCGGCCGTGTGCCGTCGAGGTGCTCGCAGGTGCGCCCGCGTGCGGCGTGTCGGCAGCATCTGCGTGCACCTCGAGTCAGGGGGTGCGAGGACGGGCCGGGAGGCCGGCCCGCGGGACCGGTACAGTTGCGAGGAATGAACGGCAGGACGACGGCGGGGAACAACCTCGACACGGTGCGCAGGCACAACCTGTCGATCGTGCTCGGGATCGTCCACCGCCGCGGCCCCGTCGCCCGCTCGGTGCTCACGCAGGAGACCGGCCTCAACCGCTCGACGATCGGCGCGCTGGTCGCGGAGCTCGTCGAGCTCGGTCTCGTGGTCGAGCGCGACCCCGAGACGAGCAACCGGGTCGGCCGGCCCTCGCCGCTCATCGCGGCGAACGGGCGTGTCGTGGCGATCGCGGTGAACCCGGAGATCGACGCCGTCACCGTCGGCGTCGTCGGGCTCGACGCCCGCGTTCACCGGCGCGTGCGGTACCCCACCGGACACGTCCCGACGGCGAGGGAGGCGGCGGCCATCGCAGCCGCCGTGGTCGACGGATTGCGGCCCGACCTCGCGGCCGCGACCCGGGTCGTCGGCGTCGGCGTGGCCGTTCCGGGGCTGGTCCGCGAGGAGGACGGCGTCGTCCGCCTGGCCCCGCATCTCGAGTGGGCGGAGGAGCCGTTCGCCGCGGAGCTCGCCGCAGCCACGGGCTACCCGGCGCTCGCGGCGAACGACGCCAGCCTCGGCGCGAACGCCGAACGCCTGTTCGGGGCGGGCCGAGGTGCGTCCGACATCGTCTATCTCAACGGCGGTGCCTCCGGCATCGGCGCGGGCGTGATCGTCGGCGGGGAGCCCCTGACCGGCATCAGCGGCTACGCGGGCGAGCTCGGGCACACGCTGGTGAACTCGTCGGGTATCCGCTGCCACTGCGGCGCGATCGGCTGTCTCGAGACCGAGGTGAGCCAGCGTTCCCTGCTGCGAGTGCTGGGGATGGAGGCGGCCGACAACGACGAGCTCGCCCGTGCACTCTCGGCCGCCGTCGCCCGCGGCGATGCATCCGTCATCGCCGAAGTGGACCGCCAGCTCGGGTACCTCTCCACCGCCCTCCGCAATGCGACGAACGTCTTCGATCCGGAGCGCATCGTCCTGGGCGGCTTCCTCGGGGCGCTGCACGCGCTCGCCCCGGAACGGCTCCCGGCGATGGTGGCGGAGCAGGCGCTCGCCGCATCGGCGGAGCGTCTCTCCATCGTCCGCGCCGCCCTCGGCTCCGACATCCTGATGATCGGCGCGGCCGAGCTCGCGTTCTCCCCGCTGCTCGCGGCGCCCGCCTCCTGACGCCCACGCCGCTGCATTCGTGCCGAATGTGGGCGTGGACGGTGCGTTGCGCTGCATTCGTGCCGAATGTGGCAACGCTGCTGGGCGCAGGCGGCGCTGCATTCGTGCTGAATGTAGGCGTGGGCTAGGCGTTGCGCTGCATTCGTGCCGAATGTGGCAACGCTGCTGGGCGCAGGCGGAGGCGGACTGCATTCGTGCTGAATGTAGGCGTGGGCTAGGCGTTGCGCTGCATTCGTGCCGAATGTGGCAACGCTGCTGGGCGCAGGCGCAGGCGGACTGCATTCGGGCCGAATGTGGGCCCGGGCTAGGCGTTGCGCTGCATTCGTGCCGAATGCGGCAACGCTGCTCGGTGGAGGCGGACTGCATTCGTGCTGAATGTGGGCCCGGGTTAGGCGTTGCGCTGCATTCGTGCCGAATGTGGCGAGGGCACGCGAGGGCACGGGAGGCTCGGGAGGCACGGGAGGCACGGGAGGCACGGGAGGCACGCGAGGGCACGGGAGGCACGGGAGGCACGGGAGGCGCGGGAGGCACGCGAGGGCACGGGAGGCACGGGAGGCGGCCGAGGGGCCCTCTGCATTCGTGGGAAGAAAAGCAACAATGTTCACGTTCACATTTCCGACGCGATTCGTTGTAGAGTAGTAAGCAGTTTCCCCTCGAATCGATTCGAGGGCATCCACGAGCACCGCGGCGACGACCGCGGTGTCGTCGTTTGCGCCCTGCTGCGCCGCCCTCCCTGCCAGCCTCCCCGACAGCCAAGGACCCCATTCGTGACCACCGTCACTTCCGCCACCCCCGTCACCACAGGGACCACCGTCGTGCATCCCGGCGATTCGCTCACCGGTCGCCAGCGCCTGACGTACATCCTCATCCTGGGTGCCCTCACGGCACTCGGTCCGTTCACCATCGACACCTACCTCCCGGCGCTGCCGACCCTCCAGCAGGACTTCGCCGTCTCGACCGCCGCGATCCAGCTCACCCTGACCGCCACGACGATCGGGTTCGGCCTCGGGCAGCTGCTCGTGGGGCCGTGGTCCGACAAGATCGGCCGGCGGACCCCGCTCATGATCGCCACGGGCGTGCACATCGTCTCGTGCCTGTGCGCCTCCGTCGCTCCGAACGTCGAGCTCCTCGGCGTCGCCCGCACGCTGCAGGGAATCGGCGCCGCGGCGGGCGGCGTCGTGGCGATGGCCATGGTGCGCGACCTCTTCGGCGGCCGGCCGCTCGTGCGGATGCTCAGCCGCCTGGCGCTGGTCAACGGGCTGGCACCCGTCCTCGCGCCGGTCGTCGGATCGTCCCTCCTGCTCGTGATGCCGTGGCGCGGGATCTTCGTCGTGCTGGCCGCCTACGGCCTGTTCGTGGTCGCCTGCGTCGCGCTCTGGATCCGCGAGACGCTCCCGAAGGAGCGCCGGCACGACAGCGGGCACGCGACGGTCGGGCAGCGCTACCGGGCGGTGCTCTCCGACCGCGTGTTCGTGGGCATCGCGATCGTGGGGGCCGCGAACTTCACCGGCCTGTTCTCGTACCTGTCGTCGAGCTCGTTCATCTTCCAGGAGATCTACCGCTTCAACGCACAGCAGTACGGCCTCCTCTTCGCCGTGAACTCGATCGGCATCATCATCGGCGTGCAGAGCGCGGCGCGGCTGACGAAGTACATCGGCCCGCAGTGGATCCTCGCGGGCTCGACCGTCGTGATGTTCCTCTCCTCCGTGCTCATCGTGGTGCTCGATCAGGCCCATGCCGGGCTGCTCGGCACGGCGGTCCCGCTGTGGTTCTTCATCGCGGCCTGCGGCTTCGGCTTCCCGTGCGTCCAGGTGCTCGCGCTCAACGGCCACGGCCACGAGGCGGGCACGGCGGCGAGTCTCCTCGGAGCGCTCAACTTCGGCACGGCCGGCATCATCTCGCCGATCGTGGGCGTCCTCGGCGTGGGCAGCGCAGCTCCGATGGGGGCGGTGATGGCGATCTGCGCGCTCGTCTCCATCTCCTCCCTCTGGCTCATCGTCCGGCCGCGGACGGTTCCCGAGCTCGCGCACTGAGTCGCCGCCCGAAGCGAGGGTACGGTGGCAGCATGACGTCAGGGGAGGAGCCGGCCGGACCGGAGAGCACGCCGCCCGCCGAGGACCCGGCGGACACCGGCAGCATCGGGTCCGCCGAGGACCCCGACAGGCCGCCGTCCCCCGACGACAAGGAGGCGGTCCGCCAGGCGGCCAGGATCAGCACGGTGTGGCCGGTCGTCTCCGCATCGGTCGCCATCCTCGTGACGGTCCTGGTCGGCGCGATCATCGCGTTCCGGCCGCACGAGCCCTTCACGTTCGACATCCAGTGGATGGACGAGATCATCGAGCACCGCTCGCCGTTCTGGACCGTCCCCGCGCTGTTCTTCAACTATGCGGGCGGCAGCATCTACGGGTCGGTGATCATCCCCGTGCTGATCTTCCTGCTCCTGCTCGCCTTCCGTCGGCCCTGGGGGGCGGTGTACTTCGCCGTGGCGAGCGCGCTCTCCGGAATCTGCGTGCAGATCCTGAAGAACATCGTCGACCGGTCGCGCCCGACCACGATCCTGGTCCACGTCGACACCGGTTCATTCCCGTCCGGGCATACGGCCAATGCCGCGACGATGGTGGTCGTCCTCGGCATCCTGTTCCCGCGCGTGTGGGTGTGGTGCGCGGGTGCCGTCTGGGCCGTCCTCATGGCGATCAGCCGCACCTACCTCGGCGCCCACTGGCTGAGCGACACGATCGGGGGGCTGCTGCTCGGCGCGGGTGTCGCCGTGATCGTCTGGGCGCCCCTCGCGTACCGTCTCGCCAAGGAGCGACGGCAACCGCATCCGTTCTTCCTTTCGCAGCGCGCGCGAGCGGAGCGCGCTTCCCGCTGACGCGCCGGTCGCGCGATCCGCGCGCGCCACTTCACGAGGCCGCGCTAGCGAGGCCGCGCGTAACGGAGGAACTTCCGCTCCGCCACGCCACTTGTTCCCTCCCTGGGCCGCGCAACCCCGGCGTGTCGCGCCGCTTCTCCTCCCTCCCCGCCACCAACCCGCGGCCGCGGCCCGCGGCCTCCTCAGCCCGCGCCGCCGGGGAGGGGCCGCACCGTCAGCATCTGCTCCACGGTCCCGACCGGTCCGTCCGCGTCGTGGAGGATCGAGCTCGTGAGCCCTTGCCCGGTCGGCCCGAACGACACCGTGGTGTCGAGCCCGACCCACCGGCCGGCGGGCTTCCGGAACAGGTGCACCGTGAGGTCGACGTTCGGGAACATGAGCGTCTGCGGGTGCGCACGCACGGCGATCCCGTTCGCCGTGTCGATGAGCTTGATGAAGGAGGCGAGCGGTCCCGCCTCCTCGCCGGCCACCAGGGCGACGTCGGTCGTGATCCACGCGGCGGCACGTCCGGGCCGGTAGGGGCGCGCCTCCCGGATGTCGACCGACCGGATGTAGCCGCCGCCCCAGTGCTCCTCGATCGCCCGGCGCGGGAGGCTGTCCGGCGCAGGCAGGGGCTCCCAGTCGGTCCCCGCGATCACATCCGTCTCCTCGTCGGCGAGCAGCCACGCGCGCGCGGACACGACATCGCGGCCCGCGATGGTGGCCACCGCCTCCACGAGCTCGATGGTGCGGCCGGGCCGGAGGGTGCGCACCCGGATCGTGGTGTCCTCGCTCGCGATGCGGCCGAGGATGTCGAAGGACACGCGTCCGATGGTCATCGGAGGCCGTCCGATGCGCGAGAGCTCCAGCTCGTGAACGATCAGGCCGCCCAGCGGGCTCATGTGCTGGTCGCCCGGGTCCCACGCCCCTCCGACGTGCTCGGTCGGCGCGTACACGCCGTCGCCGATCCTCCGGAAGTAGCTCGGCTGCGCGTCGTCGGTCACTCGGTCCCCGCCTTCAGGTCTCGTCCGTTGTCGAGCGTAGGCGGTGCCCGCCGGGGTGGGCAAAACGGGTGGCCCCGGCGCCTGCCGCCGGCCCGACGGGGGAGGGACGATCAGCGGCCGACGCGGGGAAGCCGCTCGAACCACGACAGGAGTTGGGGCGAGGACCGCCGGAGCTGCTTCATCGTCATCGACTCCTCAGGCCGGGTGACGGGCACCTCGAACTCCTCCGCCACCCGCTCCATGGCCTCGGGCGACCAGAACTGACCGCGGAGCCGCAGCCGGTTGCGTCCGTCCTTCCCGGTCACGAACAGCTGCGGCAGCGTGTCGAGCGTGCTGCCCTCGTAAAGGTGGACGAGCGTCACCGAGGAGACGTCCGACGGGTGGGTCACCACCTCGTGCCCGGGGAAGCGCCGCTCGCGGACAACGCCGGGACCGACCGTCACGGTGGTGCTGAAGAAGGAGTACACAGCGAGGATCGTGACGAGGGTCACGACGACGTGCGCGACGAGCACCGCCGGCCAGGCGCCGCTCGGCTCGGCCAGCCAGTAGAGGACGGCGAACACCGGCATCGTCAGCGCGAGCACTGCCACGATTCCGCGCGAGAGGAGGTGCGCATGCGGTCGCAAGACCGTCTCACGGGCCACGTCCGTCTCCGTCCCCAGGGGTCGTCGTCCATCCATCGCCTTCGAGCCTTACCGATGGACGCCTCTGCGCGATAGCGGCATTTTGGGGGACACGACGACCGGACGTTCGTTTAATACACACCCCGCAGGGCAGATGAGCAGCGGCTGCGGCCGAGAGCCCCGCTCAGGTCAGCTTCGCCCGCATCGTGGCGGTGTCCTCGTGCCAGACGCGCGCATCGGCGCGGAGCACCACGAGCCGCTCCTCCAGGATCCCGGTGCGGATCTGCACCCCCGCCTCCCGGGCGAGCCGCCTGATCTCAGCGCGGACGGCGTCGAGGTCGCCGATCGCGCTCAGGGGCTCGGTGGTCTGCTCCTCGCGTCGCGCGGACTCGAACAGTCTGCGCGCCAGTTCTTCCGTCGATTCCGTCATGCTCGATCGCCTCCGGAGCCAACTCTGCCGCGCGCAGCGCACTCGCGGAAGACCGAGGGCCGCGAGGTCACACCGGAGGCTGGACCGGCTGCACGGGCTCCGTGGGCGCGGGAGGCGCGGTCGGCGCCGCCACGACGGGTTGCGCCGGGCCCACCATCCGGGCGCCTCCCCACGGCCGTTGCCGGTACAGCTCGAGCAGCTCCGCCCCCAGCCCGAAGAGCACCATCGCGATCCAGACGAGCACGTTCAGGATCGGGATCTGCAGGCCCACGATCAGGATCACACCGCCGACGAACGAGGTCAGCACCGGGTGATGGGAACCGCGGAGGATCAGCCGCCCGAGGTAATGCGCGCCGAAGACGAAGGTGGCGAGGGTCAGAACGGTCCAGATGAGGATTCCGGCCAGAGCGAGCGGGGCGCCGATCACCGTCACGAGCAGGAAGAGCAGGGCGAACGGCATGGCGATGGCCGCCACGAAGCCGACGAGCAGCGCCCGCCACGGCGACGGCATCAACCGGTCGGTCACCCGGTCCAGGGTCCGCGGAATGAGCAGGCCCGCCGCGACCGTGACGATGCTCAGCGCGATCAGCGCGTAGAGGGCGCCGAGGAACCAGGCGAGCACGCCCGCCCAGGGCGAGATCTGGGGCGCCGGCCGCGTCTGAGGCTCGACGTGCTGCACGGTGCCGCTGACCGCGCCGTTGGAGATGTGCGCGGTGTTCGCGCTGGTGTAGGTGACGTCGCCGCCGACCGAGCCGTCGATCGTCAGGTCGGTGGCGCTGACGAGCAGGTCGCGACCGACGTTGCCGGCGATCCGGATCGATGTCCCCGTCGCGACGATGTCCGTCCCCACGGTGCCCTGGTCGGCGACGTCGACCGTGGAGGCGAAGATCGTCCCGCTGCGCGCCACATCGCCGGTGATCGAGACGGTCTGGCCCGCGAGGCGGACGTTGCCGTCGACCTTGCCGCTGATGATGATCGTCTGGCCGGCCGCGATGACGTCGCCCGTCACGTCGCCGCTCACGGTCACCGTCTGCCCGGCGGCGTAGACGTCGCCGTCGACGGGACCGGAGACGTCGACCGTCGCGCCCGCGTAGAAGTGCGGGCCGGAGGCCCCGTTCACGGCGGCGCCGGCGCTCGAGGGGAGGGCCGCACCTCCCGTTCCGAGGATGGCGAACCCCGCCAATGCCGCCGCAGCGAACAGCCGTACCGTTCTCGATCGAACGCTCATGTCAGCGACCCCCTGGACTCGAGCACACACCGGTCGCGCGGAACGACCGCCTCACCAGGATGAGGGCGCGGGGTCTCCGGGGCTAGGGTCGTTGGTCCCTGCCGCGCGGGCGAGCCCCTGCCGTGGTTCCTTCCTCCATCGGACGCGGCTCGGTCGTGTCGGGCCCCGGAGGGCGGCTCGGCGCCTCCGGAGGCTCGACCGGGGCCGGGCCGTTCCGCAGCAAGCGCGCGTGCAGGATGTCGCCGATGAACAGGTCGTACACGACGACGCCGATCACCCCGCCGATCAGCGGACCGACGATCGGCACCCACATGTACCACGCGAACCACGGCCCGTCTCCGGGGACAGCGAGGTTCCCCCATCCCGCCACCCAGGCGAGCAGGCGCGGGCCGAGGTCGCGGGCCGGGTTGATGGCGTACCCGGCGTTCGCCCCGTAGGACATGCCGATCGCCGCCACGGCGAACCCGATGATCAGCGGACCGAGGTTCGCCTGCACGGCCGTGTTGCGCAGATCGATGACGGCCACGATCAGCAGCACGAGGAACATCGTGCCCACGATCTGGTCGAGGAGCGGTCCCCACATGTTGCCGTCGAAGTAGGGCGCGGGGAAGGTCGCGAAGATCGAGAAGGAGGCGAGGGTGTGCCCGTTGACCTTGGGCGGCTTGCTGGCCGCGTCGAAGGCGCCGATCGCCGCGGCATAGACGCCGAGCACGAGCGCCGCACCGACGAAGGCCCCCAGCAGCTGCGAGAGCATGTACGGGAGCACCTTCACCCAGGCGAATCCTCGCCGGAACGCGAACGCGAGGGTGACCGCGGGATTGAGGTGGGCGCCGCTGACGCCGCCGGCGACGTACACGCCGAACACCACCGCCATGGCCCAGCCCCAAGTGATCAGGAGCCAGTCCCCGGTGCCCAGGAAGAAGGTCGTCGGGCCTGCCGTGCGCCCTGATCCGGGAAGGGCGGCCACCGCCATCGCGACCACGCCGTCGCCGAACGCGATCAGAACCAGGGTGCCGAGGAACTCCGCGAGGCACTCGCCCCACAGGCCGCCCCGGCGTTTCAGACCCCAGCCTCGGATGAGGACAGGGATCGAGTCTTCTGTCATCGCACACCTCCCTGAGAGGCGCGGCGCACCGCTGCGTCGTCGTACGACCAGTGTCCCGCAGTGCTTGCGTCAGTGCAAGGGATTGTGAATATTCATCTATTTATCGGGGAATCGTCCGGTCACAATTGTGTGCGATGGTGGGACAATTGCTTTATCGCAATTGAAGGAGGCGGTGATCATGACCGATCCGATCGGACGTGACGCTGTCGAAGGGCGCTACACCCAGCGAGAGCCCGAGATCGCCGAACCGAGGAACGTGCACGGGCAGTACACGGAGCGCGAGGGGGCGGGTCCCGAGCCCGACGTCGCCGGCACCTACGTCGGTGCCGAACGAGAAGGCTCCAAGCCGCTGGTCCGCAGCACCCACCAGCGCAGCGGCAACTATCCCAAGGCCGAGCACGAGTCGTCGCGCGACGCGAGAAGGTGATCCTCGCCCCGGTCGGCCCCGTCACGCGTCCGCGCGGTCGTACCTCCTCCGCGTCGGGCAACTGCGAGGGGCCGGCCGGTGCGCGCCTCAGCGCCGAGCCGCCACGAGCCCGTCGATGAGCAGCTCGATCAGGCGGCTGGCCAGCTCGCGCTGATCCTCGTGACGGGTCACCATCGCGATCCCGCCGAGAGCCATCAGGACGTCCGACGAGTCGACGTCGGGACGCAGGCCGCCGGTCGCGCGGCCGGTGTCGATGAGGGTCGCGACCGCTCCCTCGAGCGCCTCCCTGCTGTGGGCGCGAAGACCGTCGTGGGCTGCCAGGATGGCGGGCAGCGCATCCGACATCCCCTGCTTCGTGAGCATGTAGTCGACGAAGGCCTCCATCCACTCGCGCAGGGCCGCGGTCGGCTCGCGATCCTCGAGGAGCTCGGCCGCGGCGGCCGCCAGGCGATCCGTCTCCGTCCGGTACACGGCCTCGATCAGGTCCTCCCGGGTGGGGAAGCGGCGGTACAGCGTGCCGATGCCGACCCCGGCCTCGCCGGCGATCGCCTTGAGGGAGGCCTCCGGTCCGTCTGCCGCGAAGGCGGCGGCCGCCACCTCGAGCAGGCGCTCTTGATTGGCCTGAGCGTCTGAGCGCAATCGCCGGGGCATGATCCTCCTTGCTAAACGGACTTGGCTCCGCTTAGGTTGGAACATAAACGGACCCGAATCCGTTTATAGCAGGCGACGCCGGTCATGGCGCCAGGGAAGAGGGAATCGACATCATGGTTCAGCAGC
This sequence comes from Leifsonia sp. AG29, assembly GCF_009765225.1. Classification (NCBI taxonomy): domain Bacteria; kingdom Bacillati; phylum Actinomycetota; class Actinomycetes; order Micrococcales; family Microbacteriaceae; genus Leifsonia; species Leifsonia sp. AG29. Next base: position 634,584 of record NZ_VMSF01000001.1, read on the forward strand.
GAGTGACGACACCGTTCGGGGCCCGATCGACCGCCGAGGAGGTCATCGCCGGGGTGGATCTGACGCGCCGCAGGGCGATCGTGACGGGCGGCGCCGCGGGACTGGGCTACGAGACCGCCCGTGCGCTGGCATCGGCCGGCGCAGAGGTGACGATCGCCGCTCGACGTCCCGATGCCGCGAGCGAAGCAGCGGAAAGGATCGCGGCCGAGACGGGCAACGAGCTCGTTCATCCCGCGGTCATGGACCTCGCAGATCTCGACTCCGTGGCGAGGTTCGCGAGCGCATGGACGGGTCCTCTGCACATCCTCGTGAACAATGCCGGGATCATGGCGACGCCGGAGCAGCGGACGCCGCAGGGGCGCGAGCTGCAGTTCGCGACCAACCACCTCGGCCACTTCGCGCTCACGGTCCGGCTCTTCGAGGCCCTGAAGGCGGCGCACGGGGCCCGGGTGGTCGTCGTCAGCTCCGTCGGTCATGTCAACGGACCGGTTCGCTTCGACGATCCGGACTTCACCTCGGAACCGTACGACCCGTGGCTCGCCTATGCGCAGTCGAAGACCGCCAACATCCTGTTCGCGGTCGAGGCGAGCCGGCGCTGGGCCGAGGATGAGATCGCGGTCAACGCCCTCAATCCGGGGCGCATCTGGGGCACGGGACTGGGCCGGCACATCCAGGCCCCGCCCGCCTCCTTCGACCCCTCGGGCACCACGGGTGTGTCCGTGAAGACCGTCGAGCAGGGAGCGGCGACCTCGGTCCTCTTGGCCGCGTCGCCACTCGTGGAGGGTGTGACCGGCCTCTACTTCGAGGATGCGCAGCAGGCGGAGCCGTTCACTCCGGGAGTGCGGCGTGGAGTGGCCGACTACGCCCTCGACCCGGGCAATGCGAGGCGGTTGTGGGAGCTCTCGGTGCGATACACCGGCGTCGATGGCTGAGCCCCCGGGCGAAGATCGAAGGCCCCGGCTTCCGCGTAATTACGCGGATCTCGGGGCCTTTGCCATCTACGACACTGGCGGAGAATGGGGGATTCGAACCCCCGAGGGCTTGCACCCAACACGCTTTCCAAGCGTGCGCCATAGGCCACTAGGCGAATTCTCCTGGGTCGCCATCACCTCGCGGGCGACGGCTCCGAATATCTTACCGGACGCCGGCGGGGCCCGTGTGCACGGCCTCCCAGCCGCACCCGCTAGACTGGTACCCGGCTCCCCACGTGGCGCCATCCAGGCCAACTCCCCCAGGGCGGAAACGCAGCAAGGGTAACCGGGCTCTGGCGGGTGCGTGGGGGGTCTTTTTCGTTTCTTCTGCGATTCTCCTTCGTGTCACCGGCGCCGCGTAGAGTGTGGACAGCGACCCCGTCCTTCTACGGTTTGTAGAATAAGGATTCCGACGAGTTCGAGGTGCACATGACCGAGCAGGGGATCACTCAGCCGCCGGCCACCGGCACGACCAGTGACGAGGCCGTCCTGGCATCGGAGGCGTTCGTCGTCGGCTTCCCGCTGGTGTTCGACCTGGAGCAGGTCGACCGGTTCGTCCGCGAGGGGATCGGCAGCACGCCGGCGACGCCGTTCAACGCCTTCGGTCACGCCCGTTCGCTGGCGGGTCCCGACGACACCTTCGTCTCCATCAACAACGACACCGTCTATTCGATCGCGCAGATCGACCTGGGCACCGGCCCGCTGCTGCTCCGCATCCCGGATTCGGGCGACCGCTACCGCGTCCTCCAGTTCGTCGACGCCTGGACGGAGAACTTCGCCTACGTCGGGACACGTGCCACCGGGAACGGCGCGGGGGAGTTCCTCCTCGTCCCGCCGGACTGGCAGGGGGAGGCGCCCGCTGACACGACGCTCATCCGTTTCCCCACGCGGATCGGCTCCATCGTCGGCCGCTGGGCCGTCGACGGCGCGGCCGACCTGCCCGCCGTCCGTGCGCTGCAGGACGCCCTGACGCTGACTCCGACCCGGGAGACCTTCGCTGCACCGGAGGGCGTACCCGCCGTGCCGCAGGGACCGAGCGACGCGCTGACCTTCTTCGAGCGCCTCCGCGTGTGGTCGCGGGCCTTTCCTGCCGCGCCCCACGACACGGCGGCGCTCGAATCGTACGAGCCGCTCGGGCTCACCGGCGATGTGCCCGTCTCCGAGTTGCCCGCTGCCACGCAGGCGGCGCTCGAGGCCGGGTACGCGGTCGGCAACGAGGCGCTGGAGGCGGCCCTGCGCGCGGGTGCCGCCGTCGACGGCTGGCAGCTCAACCTCCACGCCTTCGACTACAACGTCGACTTCTTCGAGGTGGGCACCCTCCGCGACGACGCCTGGATGATGACCGACACGAGCACGCGGTACGCGAACCGCGCCGCGGCGGCGCTCGGTGGTCTGTGGGGCAACCACGGCTACGAGGCGGCGTACGCGTCGACGTACGTCGACGCCGACGGCCGGGCGCTCGACGGCGCGAACGAATACCGGCTCCGGCTCAGCCCGACGCCGCCGGTCGGCGCCTTCTGGTCGCTGACCATGTACGACCTTCCGGACTACTACCTGGTCCGCAACGAGCTCGACCGCTACTCGCTCGGCGACCGCACGCCGGGCCTCGTGCACGACGACGACGGAGGACTGACGATCACGATGAGCGCGACCCGACCGGCCGACCCGAAGGCCGCGGCGAACTGGCTGCCGGCACCCGCGGGTCCGTTCCGCCCGCTGCTGCGGATGTACCTCCCCGGCGCCGACGTGCTCTCGGGCGAGTACCGCCTCCCGGCGATCGAACGCGTCGACGCGAGCGAGAGGACGGCCTGAGGGTGGCGCGCTCGCTCTACATCACCTCGGCGGAGGGGCACACCGGCAAGTCGACGGTCGCTCTCGGTGTGCTCGAGGCACTGCGCCATTCCGTCGGCCGAGTGGGCGTCTTCCGGCCGATCTCCCGATCGATCGTCGAGCGCGACTACGTGCTCGAACTGCTCCTCCAGCGCGTGACGGCCGACCTCTCGTACGACGACGCCCTCGGCGTCACCTACGAGGACGTCCACACCGACGCCGAGGCCGCCCTGGGCGAGATCGTGCGGCGGTTCCGCGAGGTGGAGGCGCGCTGCGACACGGTCGTCATCCTCGGCTCGGATTACACCGACGTCGGCAGCCCGACCGAGCTCGGCTACAACGCGCGCATCGCGGCGAACCTCGGAGCCCCGGTGCTCCTCGTTCTCGGCGGCCGGGTCGGCCAGGGCTACGGCGAGCGGCTCGGTCAGGCCGACCCGCGCTCTCCGGAGGAGCTGCGCCAGCTCGCCGAGCTCGCGGTGACCGAGCTCAAGGCCGAGCACGTGAGCCTGCTCGGCGTGGTCGCCAACCGGGCCGACGCCGACCGGCTCGACGAGATCGTCGCGGCCGTCGGCTCCGTGATCGGCGCGGCGGCGGCTGCGGCTGGCACGCCCGACCGGCCTCCCGTGTGGGCGATCCCGGAGGACCTCTTCCTCGTCGCTCCCAGCATCCGCTCCATCATGGAGGCGACCGACGCGACCCTGGTGGCGGGCGACGAGGCCCTCCTCGCCCGCGAGGCGCTCGGGGTGGTCGTCGCCGGGATGTCGATGAACAACGTCCTCCCCCGGCTGATCGAGGGGTCCGTCGTCGTCGTGCCCGGCGACCGCACGGAGGTGCTGCTCGCCGTCCTCATGGCCAACGCCTCGGGCACGTTCCCCTCCATCGCCGGCATCGTGCTGAACGGCGGGTTCGACCTGCCGGAGCCGATCGAACGCCTCCTCGCGGGGCTGCGGTCGCCGCTGCCGATCGGCCGCACCACGCTCGACACCTACGAGACCGTGCTCCGCATCACGCACGCCCGGGGGAGGCTCGCCGCCGACTCGCAGCGCAAGTACGACACCGCGCTGGCGCTGTTCGAGCGTCACGTCGACGCCGCCGCCCTGCTCGCGCGCCTCGATGTGACGCGGCACAACGTGGTCACGCCGCTGATGTTCGAGTACGACCTCATCGAGCGGGCGCGCCGGGCGGACAAGCACATCGTGCTCCCGGAGGGCGAGGACGACCGCATCCTCCGGGCCGCTCACACCCTCCTCGCGCGCCGCGTGGCCCGGCTGACGATCCTCGGCGAGCCGTTCGAGGTGCGCTCCCGGGCGATCGAGCTGGGCCTCGACATCTCGGCGGCCGAGGTCCTGAGCCCGTTCGACGACGTCCTCCGGCTGCGCTTCGCGGAGGAGTACGCGCGGCTGCGCGCCCACAAGGGCATCACCGTCGACCAGGCCGCCGACACGGTGACCGACTCCTCCTACTTCGGCACGATGATGGTCCACCTCGGTCTCGCCGACGGCATGGTCTCCGGCGCCGCGCACACCACCGCGCACACGATCAGGCCGGCGTTCGAGATCATCAAGACCCGGCCGGGCGTCTCGGTCGTGTCGAGCGTGTTCCTCATGGCGCTGGCCGACAAGGTGCTCGTCTACGGCGACTGCGCGGTCATCCCCGACCCGACGTCCGAGCAGCTGGCCGACATCGCGGTGTCGTCCGCACGGACCGCCGAGCAGTTCGGCATCGAGCCGCGCGTCGCGATGCTGTCGTACTCGACCGGCGACTCGGGCGCCGGCGCCGACGTCGTGAAGGTCCGCGAGGCCACCGAACTCGTCCGCGAGCGGGCTCCGCAGCTCGCCGTCGACGGGCCGATCCAGTACGACGCCGCCGCGGACGCGGCCGTCGCGGCGGCGAAGATGCCGGGGTCGGAGGTGGCGGGCCGCGCGACGGTGTTCATCTTCCCCGACCTCAACACCGGCAACAACACGTACAAGGCGGTCCAGCGGAGTGCGGGCGCCGTCGCGATCGGACCGATCCTGCAGGGCCTGCGCAAGCCGATCAACGACCTCTCCCGCGGAGCGACCGTCGACGACATCGTCAACACGGTGGCGATCACAGCGATCCAGGCGGCGCTGTCATGAGCGCCGTCCTCGTCGTCAACAGCGGCTCGTCGTCGTTCAAGTACCAGCTGATCGACAGCGAGTCGGAGGAGTCCCTCGCGTCCGGCCTCGTCGAGCGGATCGGCGAGGCGAGCGGTCGGACCTCCCATCGCGGACCGGACGGCACCAGCGAGCGCACCCTGCAGATCCCCGACCACACGGCCGGGTTCCGCGCGATGCTGGACGCCTTCGCCGAGCACGGCCCGAGCCTCGACGAGAACCCGCTCGACGCCGTCGGCCACCGCGTGGTGCACGGCGGCAAGCGGTTCTTCGAGCCGACTGTCGTGACACCCCTCGTCGAGATCAACATCGAGGATCTCTCCGATCTCGCGCCCCTCCACAACCCGGCGAACCTCCAGGGCATCCGCGCCGCCCGGGCCGCGTTCCCGGATGTCCCGCACGTGGCCGTCTTCGACACGGCGTTCCACCAGACGCTGCCACCGGCGGCCTACACCTACGCGATCGACGCGGGGCTCGCCGAGCGCCACCGGGTCCGCCGCTACGGCTTCCACGGCACCTCCCACAAGTACGTGTCGGAGGCGGCGGCCCGCTTCCTCGGCCGGCCGATCGAGGAGCTGCGCCAGATCGTCCTCCATCTGGGCAACGGGGCGTCGGCATGCGCCGTCCGTGGCGGACGGTCGGTGGAGACGTCGATGGGCATGACACCGCTCGAGGGGCTCGTCATGGGCACGCGCTCGGGCGACCTCGACCCGGCGGTGCTCCTGCATCTCGCGCGGCGTGCGCACCTCGGCACGGACGAGCTCGACGAACTGCTCAACCGCCGCAGCGGACTGCTCGGTCTCTCCGGCCGAGGCGACATGAGAGATGTGCGCCAGGCCGCCGAGAACGGTGACGAGGCCGCCCGTCTGGCCCTCGACACGACGATCCACCGGCTGAAGCACTACATCGGCGCGTACACCGCCCTGCTCGGCGGTCTCGACGTGCTCGTCTTCACCGCCGGTATCGGCGAGAACGACGCGAGGCTGCGCGAGGAGACGCTGGAGGGGCTCGGATTCCTCGGCATCGAGCTCGATCCCGAGCGCAACGCGGCGTCCGATCGCGGGGCCCGGGTGATCTCGACGGACGGGTCCGCCGTGACGGTGCTCGTCGTCCCGACCAACGAGGAGCTCGAGATCGCGCGCCAGTCGCTCCAGGCGGTCGCGCGGGAGCGGGCCGACTGAGGCGAACAGGGCCGGGAGGCGCGAGATGCTGCGACGGAGCGGCGAACAGGCGCGGCGGGGCGGCCCGGCGGCGCGGTTCGTCGCCGTGCTCGCCGCCTCCCTGCTCGCCCTCGCGGCGCTCGCAGGGTGCAGCACGTCGCCCTACTCCGAGGGCCCTCACTTCGTCACGCCGCCGCTCATCCGCTACAGCTCCGTGCTGTGGCCGGTTCCGCTCGAGCTCGTCGGCGCCGAGCCCGGAGCGACGCTCCGGCTGCGCTCATCCCTGAGCACGAGCCGGGGCGTCTGGAGTTCGGCGGCGACCTACCAGGTGCCCGCGTCGGGCATCCTCGACATGGCGACCGCGCGGCCGCAGCTCGCCCCCTACGCCCAGCCCGACTCGGCCGGCCTGTTCTGGTCGCTCCGCGGTCCGCAGCTCAGCCCGAGCGACCAGGTGCGCCAGTGGATGACCAGCACCGTCACCCTCACCCTCTCGGCGTGGGACGGCGCCCGGCTGGTCGCCGAGCGCACCTTCCGATTGCAGGGGCTGGCGGCCGACCTGCACCCGCGGACCGTCCGCACGCGAGACCTCCTGGGGGATGCGCCCGGCATGCTGCCGCCGCAGACCCACGAGGACGGGCCGGTCGGCACCTTCTGGAGCGCCGCCTCCCTCGAGCGGCCCGCCACCCCCGCGGTCGTGATGTTCGACGATCCGTCGGCCGGTGCATCCTCGGCGTACACCGCACCGCTGCTCGCCGAGTTCGGTGCCTCGGTCTTCGTCGTACCGCTCGCCGGCGCCCGCGACGGGGTCCGGCTGACGGGCGCGATCGACGACTCGACGGTGGAGGCGGTGCTCGCCTGGCTGCAGGAGCGCCCGGACGTCCTGAGCCGCCGGGTCTTCGTCTACGGGACGGGCGCGGCCGGCGCCGTCGCGGTCTGGGCGGCCACGCACTTCGCCTCGCGGATCGCCGGGCTGTTCGAGGCGGGCGGCACGCCCGTGGTGCTGTGCTCCCCGGACGGCGGCGCGAGCCCGATCCGGGAAGGCGGCGTCCCGGTCCCGTGCAACGGAGCGACCGAGCCCGTGTCGCGGGCCTTCGCCCGGTCGATCGATGTCGTGCGGGGCCCGGTCGTGCTCGCGTGCGGCGGGCGCGACGCGGTGCTCCCGTCGGCGTGCGCGTGGCAGGAGGCGCTCGCCGAGACGCGAGCGCATCGGGCGTCCGACAGCGTGCAGGAGGCGGCGGTCGCCGGGCACGCGGTGTCCGTCCCTCCCGGACTGCCGATCGCGCTCGACACGGGAGGCGCGGCGGGCTTCTCGCCGCAGGCGACCGAGAAGGCCCGGGTGGCGTTCTGGAACGCCGTCGGCCAGATCATCCTGAGGGCGGCGATCTCGTGAGCGCCGCGGGTCGGGGCGCGCCAGTGCGGCGCATGGCCGGTGCTCTCCGGTCGGCCGCTTCGCTGATCGTGATCGGCCTCCTGCTGACCGCCTGCTCGGTCGCCGCGGGAGGCGGTCCCCGGTTCACGCTCAGCCGTTTCGGCGACGGGATCGCCGACCCGCTCGCCATCGAGATCTCGGGGCTCCAGCCGGGGGAGAACGTGACGCTCACCGCGACAGCCCGGACGGTCTCCGGAGTCTGGCGGTCGCGCGCGGTCTACGCGGTCCCGCCGGACGGCCGGGTTCAGCTCTGGGCCGAGAAGCCCCTCCTCGCCCCGTACGTCCGCCCCGACCCGGCCGCGCTGCTGTGGAGCATGTCCGGGCCCGCCCTGAGCCAGGCGGAGCTCGAACGCACGTGGGCCCTGTCGGGCGCCCGCGTCGCCTTCACCGCCGAGCAGGGCGGGCACCTCGCCGCGTCCGCGTCCCTCCAGCGGGCGGCGCTCTCGGACGGAAGCCAGGTCCGTCCCGTGTTCGACGCCGACCTGGCCGCCGGCGGCCTGGCGCCGACCGGGGACCCGGCCCTGGCGCAGGTAGGGACGTACTTCTCGCCGCAGCCGCCGAGAAGCGGACCCCAGCCGGGTGTGCTCATCGTGGACGGCGACGAGGCCGGCGCTTCGGCGGCATTCGCCGCCCGGACGCTCGCCGCCGCCGGGTTCGCCGTCATCGTCGTGCCGGCCTTTGGACCGGAGGGCCAGATCCCGGGGTCGTCTGCGCTCGCCGTGGAGAGGCTGGACGCGGCGCTCCGCTGGTTCACCGCGCGGCCCGCGGTCGACCCGGAACGCGTCTTCACCTACGGCACCGGGGCTGCGGCACCGATCGCCCTGTGGTTCGCGACGCACGAGCCCGACGCCGTCTACGGTGCCATCGCGGCCTCGGGGCCGACCGCGCTCCTCTGCGCCGCCTCGGACGGGTCGCCGACCCTCACCGCTGAAGGCGCCGCGGTGCCTTGCGAGCCCCTCGGCCGCAGCGTGGCCGACACCACGATCCTTCCGCTGGAGCAGATCCGCGGACCGGTGCTCCTGGCGTGCGGGACTGCGGATCAACTGCTGCCCGCGGCGTGCGACTGGACGCGGGCAGGAGCGCTCCGGCGCGGCCTCCGCGCGGGGCAGGCGTTCCTGGCCCAGGGCGCGTCGCACGAGATCACCGCGCCGCCCCTCCTGCCCATCGGCCTGAGCGACCTCGCCCCGTCGGCGGCGCAGGCCACCGAGGACGCCCGGGCAGGATTCTGGTCGCGGGTGGACACCCTTCTCGAGAATGCGATCCGGCGATGAGGCGGGGACGGTTCGGGACGCTCGCCGTCCTCGGCGCCGCACTCTTTGCGGTGGTGGCGCTTCTCGGAGGCTGCTCCGCCTCCTCGGGAGCGGCCGGTCCCCGCTTCGTCCTGGATCAGAACCCCACGGGCGTGTGGGAGCCGGTCCACATCCGTCTGGTGGCTCTGCCGCCGGGGGAGCGCGTGGCGATCACCGCCACGGCACGGGTCGGAGCGGTCTGGAGCTCGCGCGCCGTGTACATCGTCCCTCCGGACGGCGTCGTGGACCTCGACCGGGCGACGCCCGCCGATGCGCCGTGGACGGGCGCCGACGGCATGGGGCTGTTCTGGTCGCTCCGGAGCGCATCGGGCGCTGCAGCGACCTCCGACGAGACGTGGGGAGGCGCGTCGATCGCCGTGAGGCTCGACGCCGTCGTCGGCGGACGCCGTGCGGCGACGACCACGGTCCAGCGGATCGGCCTCGCGACGGCCGCGCCGTCGCGAGCGGTGTACGAAGACGGGATCTCGGGCGACTACTTCGCTCCGACCGTCGGCTCGGAGGCGCTGCGCCCCGGAGTCGTCGTGCTCGACGGAACGGACCCGGGGTCGTCGTCGGGCGTGCTCATCGCCTCCACGCTCTCGGCGCTCGGCTACCCGGCGCTGGCGCTCTCGACGTACGGGCCGTCCGGAGCTCTGGACCCGCGCCGGATCTTCCCGGCCGAGCGGTTCCTCGCGGCGCTCGACTGGCTGCGCACCCAGCCCGGTGTCGACGATCAGCGCATGTTCGTCCTGGGGACATCCCGCGGGGCGCCGCTCGCGCTCTGGGCGGCGGCCGCGTACCCCGGCACGGTGTACGGCGCGATCGCTCCGGGAGGGACGACGGGCCTCATCTGCGCGTCCCCCGTCCCGTCGCCCGCGGTCACCGTCGACGGCGACTGGGTGCCCTGCACTCCGGGGACCCGGGTCGTGTCGCCGGCGACCGTGCTGGATCTCCGCGGCATTCCGGGCCCCGTCGTGCTCGGCTGCGCGGGGGCGGACGAACAGCTCGACAACGGGTGCGAGTGGATGGACGCGGCGGCGCGGATCCGCCCCGCCCGGGAGGGGGATGCGTACCTGCGTGCGGCCGACGCCACGCACCTGTTCTTCCTGCCTCCCTACACGCCGCTCGACCTCCCTCCCGCACCGCACGCGCAGGCCACCGAGGACGCCCGGGCAGCCCTCTGGCGCGCCATTGAGGAGGCGCTCGCCGGGCCGTCCGTGGTGCCCGGACGCTGATCGCGCCGGAGCGTCCGCGCGAGCCCCCGCCACCCGGGGAAATGTCGGCCGCGCAAAGTAGCATGTGTGAGTGGTAACCGCTCTCTATCGCCGCTATCGGCCCGACACCTTCGCCGACATGATCGGCCAATCGCAGGTGACCGAGCCGTTGATGACGGCGCTGCGCACCAATCGCGTGAACCACGCCTACCTCTTCTCCGGCCCCCGGGGCTGCGGCAAGACGACGTCCGCGCGCATCCTCGCCCGCTGCCTCAACTGCGCCGAGGGCCCGACCGACACCCCGTGCGGCGTGTGCGCGAGCTGCGTCGAGCTCAGCCGCGACGGCGCCGGATCGCTCGACGTCGTCGAGATCGACGCCGCGAGCCACAACGGCGTCGACGACGCGCGCGACATCCGCGAGCGCGCCGTCTTCGCCCCCGCGCGCGACCGCTACAAGATCTTCATCCTCGACGAGGCGCACATGGTCACCCCGCAGGGCTTCAACGCCCTGCTGAAGATCGTGGAGGAGCCGCCGGAGCACGTGAAGTTCATCTTCGCGACCACGGAGCCCGAGAAGGTGATCGGCACCATCCGGTCCCGGACCCACCACTACCCGTTCCGGCTCGTGCCCCCCGCGCAGATGCTCGCCTACGTCCAGTCGCTCTGCGACACCGAGGGCATGACCGTCGCGCCGGGCGTCCTCCCGCTCGTGGTGCGTGCGGGTGGAGGCTCGCCCCGAGACACCCTGTCGCTCCTCGACCAGCTGATGGCGGGTTCCGAGGGCAGCTCGATCGACTACGAGCGCGCCGTCGCGCTCCTCGGCTACACGCACGCGGCCCTCCTCGACGAGGTGGTCGACGCGATCGCTGCGCGCGACGCCGCCGGTGCCTTCGCGGCGGTCGACCGTGTCGTCCAGACCGGCCAGGATCCGCGCCGCTTCGTCGAAGACCTGCTCGAGCGGCTGCGCGACCTCATCGTCGTCGCCGCGACCAGCGTCGAGGGCGCCGCCGCCGTGCTGCGCGGCGTCCCGCAGGACGAGCTCGACCGGATGGGCGTGCAGGCCATGAAGTTCGGCGCCGCCGAGCTGAGCCGCGCCGCCGACATCGTCAACGCAGCCCTGACCGAGATGACCGGGGCGACCTCGCCGCGCCTCCATCTCGAACTCATGATCGCCCGCGTCCTCGTCCCGTCGAGCGACGACACCGAGCGTGGCGCCCTCGCGCGGGTGGAGCGCCTCGAGCGCCGTGTCGGCGTCGGGGACGCGCTGGGTGCGGGTGCGCCCGCCGCGCCGTCGGCTCCGGCCGCTCCCGTGGTGAGCGTGCCGGCCCCGGCACCTGTCGAGCCTGCTGCGCCACCGGCGCGGAGGGAGCCCCCGACGGCCCCCGCCGCCCCGGCTCGACGTGGGAGCGCGCCGACCGAGCGCGAGACGCCCGCTGCGGCTGCCCGCGTTCCGGCCGCGGTCGAAGAGCCTGCGCCCGCAGCCGAGCCCTCAGCCACGGCCGCGGCTGCGGCCGCTGCCGTGCCGGTCGGGCCCGTGAGCACCCAGCAGGTCAAAGACGCGTGGCCCCAGATCCTCGACGCCGTCCAGCGGGCGAAGCGAAGTGCCTGGATGGTGGTCTTCACGGCCCAGGTGCGCTCCCTCGCCGGCGATGTCCTGACGCTCTCGTTCCCGAGCGAGAACGATGTGCAGAGCTTCCGCCAGCCCGAGGCGGGAGGGTCGCAGGGCGTGAGCGAGTACCTCCGCCAGGCGATCGTCGACATCCTCGGCATCCGGGTCAAGTTCATCGCGCGCGCCGACTCGGCGCCCGCGGCCGCCTCCGGTTCTGCGCCACGCCCTGTCTCCGGTGCGCCGTCCGTCCCGGTAGCCGACCCGTGGCCCGGCGCTGACGGAGGATCTGCGGCTTCGACCACGGCACCGGCTGCGCCCTCGCGCGGGTCATCCGCCCCTGCTGCATCGGCTCCCGCGCCCCGCGCCTCCTCGGCGCCGGCTGCACCGTCCCAGGGATCGTCCGCGCCGGCGACGCCGTCCGGCGCTGCGGTGACCGATTGGGTGACCGTGGCCATCCCGGGTAGTGGCGCGGCCTCCGCTGGCGCGGCCGAGGGGGCCGTCGCGACGCTCGAGCGCCCAGCACCCGCTGCTCCGGCCGCCGCGGGGGAGTCTCAGCGACCGGTTCCGACTGCGACCGCTGCCGCCACCGTCGCAGCACCGGTGGCCGCTCCGGTCGACGACGAGCCGCCGTTCGACGACGTCCCGCCGCCGGAGATCGAGCCCGACATCGAGCCGCCGGTGCCCGAAGAGCCCGCCGACTGGGCTGACGCCCCCGTCGAGGCGATCGTGGGCGCTCCTGCTGCCGTTCCGGCCGCCGCCGCTCCTGCGCGTCCCGCCTCGGCGCCCACGGGCGGCGCACCGGCCGCGGCCGAACCCTCCCGGAGCGCACCGGCCCGCGGCAGCCGCACGCCCACCTTCCAGGAGCCGCAGCGGTACGGCGAGGCCGTCGTCCGCGAGATCCTCGGCGCGACGTTCCTCGAAGAGAAGCCCGCCCCTCCCACCCCGGGAATGAGGTAGCCCCGTGTACGAGGGCATCGTCCAGGAGCTGATCGACGAGCTCGGGCGCCTTCCGGGCATCGGCCCCAAGTCGGCTCAGCGCATCGCGTTCCACATCCTCCAGACCGAGAGCTTCGATGTGACCCGTCTCGCCGAGGTGCTGATGGAGGTGCGCGACAAGGTCCGCTTCTGCGCAATCTGCGGCAACGTCTCCGAGGAGGAGACCTGCTCGATCTGCCGTGACCCCCGCCGCAACCCGGCCCTGATCTGCGTCGTCGAAGAGGCGAAGGACGTCGTCGCGATCGAGCGCACCCGCGAGTTCCGCGGCCTCTATCACGTGCTCGGCGGCGCGATCAGCCCGATCGACGGCGTCGGCCCCGACGACCTCCGCATCCGCCAGCTGATGCAGCGCCTCGCCGACGGCACGGTGCAGGAGGTCATCATCGCCACCGACCCCAACCTCGAGGGCGAGGCCACCGCGACCTACCTCAGCCGGCTGCTCACGACCCTCGACATCCGCGTCACACGGCTGGCTTCCGGCCTCCCCGTCGGAGGCGACCTCGAGTACGCCGACGAGGTCACCCTCGGCCGTGCCTTCGAGGGCCGCCGCCAGGTCTCCTGACCGGTAGCGGGGGGCGCCGTCACATGGAGGAACGCGAATATCACGGCCGGTAGGATGGGAATCCCCGTGAGTTCTGGAGTGCCATGGCTTTGATCGTGCAGAAGTTCGGCGGTTCGTCCGTCGCCGACGCCGAGAGCATCAAGCGCGTCGCGAAGCGCATCGTCGAGACGCGCAAGGGCGGAAACGAGGTCGTCGTGGCCGTGTCGGCCATGGGGGACACCACCGACGAACTGCTCGATCTGGCGCACCAGGTGACGCCGATCCCCGAGCCGCGCGAGCTCGACATGCTCCTCACCGCGGGCGAGCGCATCTCGATGGCGCTGCTCGCGATGTCGATCAAGGCGATGGGCTACGACGCGCGCTCCTTCACCGGCAGCCAGGCCGGCATGATCACCGACGCGCAGCACGGCGCGGCGCGCATCGTCGATGTGACGCCCGGCCGCATCCAGGACGCGCTCGCCGAGGGCGCCATCGCGATCGTCGCCGGCTTCCAGGGCTTCAGCCGCGAGTCGCGCGACATCACCACCCTCGGCAGGGGAGGCTCCGACACCACGGCGGTCGCGCTCGCCGCGGCCCTCGGCGCCGAGGTGTGCGAGATCTACACCGACGTCGACGGGGTGTTCACCTCGGATCCCCGCGTCGTGCCGCTCGCCCGCAAGATCGACCGCATCACCAGCGAGGAGATGCTGGAGCTCGCGGCCGCCGGCGCCAAGGTCCTGCACATCCGCGCCGTCGAGTACGCGCGCCGCCACAACGTCACCCTGCACGTGCGGTCCTCCTTCTCGAACCGGGAGGGGACCTACGTGCTCAACGAAGCAGCTGCGGCCGAGGCCGCGAAGAAGGACGGAAACGTGGAAGAGCCCATCATCTCCGGAGTCGCGACCGACCTCAGCGAGGCCAAGATCACCGTCGTCGGCGTGCCAGACGTCCCCGGAAAGGCGGCGCAGATCTTCAAGATCGTCGCCAAGGCCAACGCCAACGTCGACATGATCGTCCAGAACGTCTCCGCCGCTGCGACGAGCCTGACCGACATCTCGTTCACCCTCCCCAAGTCGGAGGGACAGCGAGTCCTCACCGCGCTGACCGGCGAGAAGGATGAGGTCGGCTACCAGTCCCTCCAGTACGACGACCAGATCGGCAAGCTGGCCCTCGTCGGGGCGGGCATGCGCACGAACTCCGGCGTCTCGGCCAAGCTGTTCGAGGCCCTCTACGACGCCGGGATCAACATCGAGATGATCTCCACGAGCGAGATCCGCATCTCGGTCGTCACGCGCGCCGACACCGTGGCGGAGGCCGCCCGGGTCGTCCACACGGCCTTCGGCCTCGACGGCGACGAGAAGGCCATCGTCTACGCCGGCACCGGACGCTGAGGAATTCCTGCAGCGCTCCCGCCGTTGACCTCCACCACACCGACCCGAAGGGGCCATCTATGAGCGAGAACACTGGATTCGACGTCGCCGTCGTCGGGGCGACCGGACAGGTCGGCGGCGTCATGCGCCGCCTGCTGGAGGAGCGCGACTTCCCGGTGAAGAGCATCCGCTTCTTCGCGTCGGCCCGCTCGGCCGGCACGACCCTCCCGTTCCGTGGCGAGGAGATCACCGTCGAGGACGTCGCCACCGCCGACGTCTCGGGCATCGACATCGCCCTGTTCTCGGCGGGCGCCACCGGTTCGAAGGCGCACGCGCCCCGGTTCGCGGAGGCGGGCGCCATCGTCATCGACAACTCGAGCGGCTGGCGCATGGACCCGGACGTCCCGCTCGTGGTCTCCGAGGTCAACCCGGAGGCGATCGCCGACGCACGCAAGGGCATCATCGCGAACCCGAACTGCACCACGATGGCCGCGATGCCCGTGCTGAAGCCGCTGCACGAGGCCGCGGGTCTCACGCGCCTCGTCGTCAGCACGTATCAGGCCGTGTCCGGGTCCGGGCTGGCCGGTGCGGAGGAGCTGGCCGCTCAGGTGCGCACCGCTGTCGCCGACGAGAACCTCCTCCAGCTCGTCCACGACGGCTCGAGCGTGGCCATGCCCGCGCCCGTCAAGTACGTCCGCCCGATCGCGTTCGACGTGATCCCGCTCGCCGGCTCGATCGTCGACGACGGCCTCGGTGAGACGGACGAGGAGAAGAAGCTCCGCAACGAGAGCCGCAAGATCCTCGGTCTCCCCGATCTCCTCGTCAGCGGCACCTGCGTCCGCGTCCCGGTGTTCACGGGGCACTCGCTCTCGATCAACGCCGAGTTCGCCGAGGCCATCTCGCCCGAGCGCGCTCGCGAACTGCTCGCCGCCGCTCCCGGCGTCGAGCTCACCGACGTTCCCACGCCCCTCCAGGCGGCCGGCGCCGACCCGAGCTTCGTGGGCCGCATCCGGCAGGATGAGGGCGCGCCGGAGGGTCGAGGCCTCGCGCTGTTCATCAGCAACGACAACCTGCGCAAGGGAGCGGCGCTCAACGCCGTGCAGATCGCCGAGCTGGTCGCCGAGCGGCTCGCCGCCCGGGTCTCAGCCTGATCGTCACCGGGGTCGACTGTCTCGATATCGAGACAGTCGACCCCGGTTTTCCGGGGGTCTCGCGGGTGCGGCATAGGATTGCAGGGTGAGCAGTGATCCCATCGACGTCGTCCTGATCGGCGGCGGCATCATGAGTGCGACGCTCGGAGCGATGCTCCAGCGCGTGCAGCCCGACTGGAGCATCCGCATCTACGAGAGCCTGGGTGAGGTCGCCCAGGAGAGCTCGAACCCGTGGAACAACGCCGGAACCGGGCACGCCGCGCTCTGCGAGCTGAACTACATGCCCGAGGCGTCCGACGGGTCCGTCGACCCGGCGAAGGCCATCAGCATCAACGAGCAGTTCCAGCTGAGCCGCCAGTTCTGGGCGGCCCTCGTGGCGGCCGGCGACCTGCCCGACCCGAAGAACTTCATCAACCCGACCCCGCACATGACGTTCGTTCGCGGCCGCGACAACGTCACGTACCTCCGGAAGCGCTACGAGGCCCTCAAGGACGAGCCCCTGTTCGCGGGCATGGAGTACTCGGAGGACCCGGACGTCATCGCCGAGTGGACGCCCCTCCTCGTCAAAAAGCGGAACCGCAAGGAGCGCATCGCGGCGACCCGGCAGGTCTCCGGGACCGACGTCGACTTCGGCGCCCTCACGCGCGCGCTGATCGACAACCTCGTCGACAACGGCGCCGAACTGGTCCTCAACCACAGGGTTCGCAGCATCAAGCGGACGAAGGACGGCCTCTGGCGCATCACGGTCCGCCACGAGGTCGGTCACACCCCGCACGTGGCGACCGCCCGTTTCGTGTTCGTCGGTGCCGGTGGAGGCGCCCTCCACCTCCTGCAGAAGTCCGGCATCCCCGAGATCCAGGGCTTCGGCGGATTCCCGATCTCGGGCCAGTTCCTCCGGACGACCAACCCCGCGATCGTGTCCCAGCACCAGGCGAAGGTGTACGGCAAGGCCGCCGTCGGGGCCCCGCCGATGTCGGTGCCCCACCTCGACACGCGCGTCGTCGATGGTGAGTCGTCCCTCCTGTTCGGCCCGTATGCCGGCTTCAGCCCCAAGTTCCTCAAGACGGGCTCCTGGTTCGACCTGCCCGGCTCGGTCCGCCCGGGCAACATCGGGCCGATGCTCGCCGTCGCGCGCGACAACTTCGACCTCATCAAGTACCTGGTCGGTGAAGTGCTCGCCAACCGCGAGAAGAAGATGAAGGCGCTGCGCGAGTTCATGCCGACCGCGAAGACCGAGGACTGGGAACTGATCACCGCCGGCCAGCGCGTCCAGGTCATGAAGAAGGACCCGAAGCGCGGCGGCGTGCTCCAGTTCGGCACCGAGGTCGTGGCCGCGGCCGACGGGTCGATCGCCGGCCTCCTCGGCGCGTCACCGGGCGCCTCCACTGCCGTTCCGATCATGGTCGACCTGCTCAAGCGCTGTTTCCCCGACCGCTGGGACTCCTGGCTGCCGAAGCTCGAGGCGCTCATCCCCACGATCGGCACGACGCTCAACGACCGGCCGAAGGAGGCGCAGCGCGTGCTGTCCTCGACGGCCGAAGTGCTGCAGCTCACGCGCGAGCAGGTGGCGCGGTAGGGCGCGAGACGCGTCGCGATACTAGGAGGTGCGCTCCGGACTTTGGCCGGGGCGCACCTCCCTTTCGGTTGTGGCGCGTGGCTGTTACCGCGGCTCGTTGTCCGCAGGCCCGCGCCTCCGGACCGTCGCGAGATGCCACCAATCGCCCCCTCACGCCCCGATCTGCGCATGTGGGGGCCATTAGCGAGCGTTCAGCTGTTGGGGGCGGCGTCCGGCCCCGGGATCTCGGTCATCCGTCGTCGTGGCTCACCAGTCGGACCGCGGAATTCGCGCAAGCCGCGGCGATCAGAAGGCTCGCGAACCCGGCGACGAGCCCGGCGGAGCCAGTGATCATGTTCAGAGCACCGCCGATCGCGAAGATCCCAGCTAGGACGATGCTGCCGGTACGGGAGGCGGTCATCTTCCACCACGGTCGAGGTCCGCTGGCCTCGTGAGTGCCCCGGAAGCATCTCGCAGCGACCGTGACCGCAATAACCGTGACGAGCGTCCCCGCAATCCCACCGAGAGCCGGTTCCGTCGTCAGTCCGATAGCCAGCGACGCCGTCATCACCATTGCGAAGCTGACGACCACGAACGAGGCCTGAGCTGCCCGGGACCGAATGCGGATCGGCATCAGTCACGAGACCACTGCGTACGTGTAGTACGAGCAGTAGTTGTATCCGCAATCCCAGTAGGTAGCCCTGACTCGCTTGCTTTGGTAGTGAGCCTGCGAGACGGCAGAAGACAAAGCAGCGGGCGCCGAACAGGCAATCGATCCGAGGTAGGGGAGCGGAACGAAGTGGCAGATGTTATTGATGTTGTTGATCATCTTCCACATCTGTTCAACATCAGCGCGTGAGTACGTGATGACATAGGTCTTGTAGGTGGGATCGGCCACGATGGGGAATACCGCTTCGGTCGAGAAGTCGACCATCTGGGTCAGGGTGTCGCCTTTCACTTCGTACCATGTGGGCACCGGGTTGCCGTCGGCGTCCTTGGCCCACGGAGCGTCGAAGTGGCCAAGCGTTGTTCCATCGGAAGCGACGAGGTCGATACTGTGGTCCGGATTGGCGCGGAGGCGTTCACCGGGCCCGAGATCCATGGGGTAGTCGTATCGCTTCGGCGCCCCCGGATCGGCGAGAACAGTGCTGATGCGGATCGAACCGTCGGATTGAATCGCAGGCACCGTCGAAGACCCATTTCGGTTGTCGTAGACGACGACACCGGGAGTGTGAACTTCCGCCGCTGGGCGTGCCTGGTCAGAATATGGCAATCCGATCGTTAGCTCATGGCTTCCGGTGGAGACTTCGATTCCGCCGGAGGCTGTAACGGGAAGGCTGATGTCCGTTCCGCCCACCTCAGCTCGCATCGCGTCGCTCTCACCTGTGCCGTTTGGACTGCCGATCGTCTGTTCCAGCACCTCCGGCGCCACGTGGTTCACGGCGGCTAGCGCTTCCGACGCGGTAAGACTGTCAGGCTCGGCTGGCGCGAACCCGACCAAAGTGGTCCCCATGGCGAAGGCGACGGTGATTCCCGCGGCAATCTTTGAACGACGCATGTCTACTCCTTTTCGCTCGTCCTCGAGTGGTTCGCGTTCCTGCAGGAGGCAAGGTCACGAGCCCACTCATAGGGAAATGTAGGAGCTGAGCAATAACAATACTGTATTGAAATTTAACATGTGGATAACTTGATGCATGCTCGCTGTGTGGACGGCCCACCCTGCGCTTCGCGCGCCCGGCCCCTTGGCCGGCGGCGACCGAGGGCTGATCCGGCCGTTATCCACAGGGCCGCGCCTCCTGTGCGCACTGAGACGTCACTCGTGGCCCCCTCCGGGGGCCGATTCGCCCTCATAGGGGCCACGAGCGACCGTTCAACCGTTCAACCGTTCAACCGTTCAAGGCGCACAAGAGGCCGAGTACCGACGCGGGTCCCGGGCCTCGACAACCCAGCCCCGCGCCTGCTAATCTCGTCCACGCTATGAAGTGACCACCTCCTCTCGTCCCGCGCCCGAGGCGCCGTCGACTGGAGTGAGGGTGAGCACCGGCTCTCCGCGTTCGCCGCGTTCTTCGCGCTCCGACGCCCTCCTGACGGATGATCGCCCGGCGGGAGCAGGCTCTCAGGAGCGCCTGGAAGGCGGTTGCCATGCGAACATCCACACTCATCCCTCTCCGAGCCGACGGGGTCTCGGTCCGTTACGGCGAGCGGCGCGTTCTCAGCGACGTCTCGATGACCGCGGGGCCCGGCACGCGGCTCGGCCTGATCGGCGAGAACGGGGCGGGCAAGTCGACTCTGCTCCGCGTCCTCGCCGGAGCGGAGGAGCCCGAGAAGGGCGTCGTCGCGCGTCCCGAGCGCGTCGGTTTCCTCTGGCAGGAGGTGCGATTCCCGCCGGGCGACACGCTCGGCGCTCTCCTCGAGCACGCCCTCGCCGATGTGAGGGCGATCGAGCGGGAGCTCGAAGCCGCGGCCTCGGCCCTCGCCGGCGCCGAACCGGGCTCCGATGCCCGCTACGATCGCGCCCTCGCGGCGGCCGAACGCGCGGAGATCTGGAGCATCGACGCACGACGGGACGAACTGCTCGACGGCCTCGGTGTCGGCGGGATCCCGCTGGCCCGGCGGATCGGGGAGGTGTCGGGCGGTCAGCGCAGCCGCTTCGCCCTCGCGGCGCTCCTGCTGAGACGGCCCGACGCGCTCCTCCTCGACGAGCCGACCAATCACCTCGACGATTCGGCGGCCGAGTTCCTCCAGGCGCAGCTGCTCGGCTGGGAGGGGCCGGTCGTCTTCGCGAGCCACGATCGCGCTTTCCTCGACGCGGTCGCAACGACCCTCCTGGACCTCGACCCGACCCGCTCGGGCGCGACCGTGTTCGGGGGAGGCTACAGCGACTATCTGCAGGCCAAGGCCGACGAGCGGGCGCGCTGGGAGAAGCAGTACGCGGACGAGCAGGCCGAGTTGGCGTCGCTCCGGCACTCGGTCGACGTCACGGCGCGCTCCATCGCCTGGTCCGGCAAGATCCGCGACAACGACAAGTTCGTGAAGTCGGTGAAGGGCAACGCGCTCGACCGCCAGATCAGCCGTCGGATCAAGAACGCCTCCGGGCGGCTGGAGGAGCTCCAGCGGGCGCAGGTCCGCAAGCCGCCGGCGCCGCTCGAGTTCGCGGGGATCCCTTCGGGGTTCCAGGCGCTCTCGGACGAGTCCGGCCTTCTGCTCCACGCTGCCGACGTCTCGGTGCCGGGAAGGCTCGGCGGCGCGTCGTTCGCCGTGGCGCCCGAGTCGCGGATCCTGGTGACTGGCGCCAACGGCTCCGGGAAGTCGACCCTCCTCGGTGTGCTCGCCGGGCGGATCGAACCGATGGGAGGCACGGTCCAGCGGAGGCGCGGACTGCGGGTCGGGCTGCTCGAGCAGGACGTGCGATACGCGGACCCGTCCGCGTCGCCGCGGCGCATCTACGAGACCGCGGTCGGCGACCGGCGGGCCGAAGCCGTGCCGCTGGTCTCGCTCGGGCTGATCGCCCCGCGCGATCTCGACCGGGCCGTGGGGGATCTCTCGGTGGGGCAGCAGCGCCGGCTGGCGCTTGCCCTCATCCTCGCCCGGCCGCCGCACGTGTTCCTCCTCGACGAGCCGACGAACCACCTCTCGCTCGCGCTCGCGACCGAGCTGGAGGCGGCGCTCGGCCGGTACCCGGGCGCGGTCGTGGTCGCCAGTCACGACCGCTGGCTCCGGGCCGGATGGCAGGGGGAGGAGGTGCGGCTCGGGTGACGCCACCCCGCGGAGGCGCTTGCATCCGGTTCGAACATATGTTCGAATAGGGACATGAGGTGGAGCGGGCAGGAGCTGGCGGTCGAAGAGCCGTCAGCCCTCCCCGGCCTCGCCCGGCTCAACAACCTGGTGCGGTCCGTCCGGACTCCCGACTTCGCCGGCATCACGTTCCACGAGGTGCTGGCGAAGTCGGCGCTCAACCGCATCCCGGGCGGGGGAGGCCCGATGCCGTTCGGCTGGACGATCAACCCCTACCGCGGGTGCTCGCACGCGTGCGTCTACTGCTTCGCGCGGCCCACCCACACGTACCTCGAACTCGGCCCGGGGAAGGACTTCGACCAGGAGATCGTCGTCAAGGTCAACGTCGCCGAGGTGCTCCGCAAAGAGCTGTCCAAGCCGAGCTGGGGGCGGCATCCGGTGGCGCTCGGCACCAACACCGACCCGTATCAGCGAGCGGAGGGGCGCTACGGGCTCATACCGGGCATCATCGACGCGCTCGCCGACTCGGGCACGCCGTTCAGCATCCTGACCAAGGGGTCGCTGCTGAGGCGCGATCTGGATCGGCTGGCAGAGGCGGCGACCCGCGTTCCCGTCGATCTGGCCATGTCGATCGCCGTCTACGACGACGAGCTCCAGCAGTCGGTCGAGCCCGGCACGCCGACGACGAAGGCGCGGCTGGCCACGGTGACGGCGGTGCGCGAGAAGGGGCTCGACTGCGCCGTGTTCCTGATGCCGATCCTCCCGTACCTGACGGACACCCGGGAGCACCTGGATGAGGCGCTGCGTCAGGCCGCCGAGGCGGGCGCCACCTCGGTCCTGTACACGGCCCTCCATCTGAAGCCCGGCGTCAAGGAGTGGTACTACCTCTGGCTCGGCCGCGAGCACCCCGAGCTTCTCCCGGCCTACCGGCGCATGTACGACCGGGGCACGTTCGCCCCGAAGGAGTACCGCCAGTGGCTCGCCGCCCGCATCAAGCCCCTGATCCGTCGGCACGGGCTCGACGAGGGGAAGGAGGCGCCGATCACCGGCGGGGTCCGGTCGTCGGCACTCGGCATGCTCCGCGACGGCGAGGGAGAGCGCCAGACGCTCGCTCCGGCCGACCGGGTCGGAGCGTCGCTGACCGCGCTCGGGGTGCAGCCCACCCTGTTCTGACCCCGAGACGGGTCGCCTCCGACTCGTGGCGGGTGCGGCGTACCCCGGCCGCGGCCGGTCGGGGTACGCCGCGCGCCACCCGGATGCCATAATCCGTGGGAGGGCCGGACACTCCCGGCTTCGCCGGCGCCGCCTGCCGGCCCGACCGCGCTCGAAGGGGATCACGTGTCGCTCGGCCTTCCCAGCCACCTGGCACGGGAGGCGAACTCGCGCGCGCTCGCCGCTGGCGCCCGGTGGGCCGGACTCGTCTGCCTCGGGTCCGCGGTCGTGAACGTGGGCATCAGCTCGGCACGGGCGCCGGGCGCCTCCCCGTGGGTGGCGATCCTCGTCCTGGCTCCGATGGTCGGCCTCCTGATCGCGCTCCTGCGCGGGCGAACCCTCGCGCTGACCGTCGCGTACCTCCTCGTCGGGTCGGTGTGCACCTACTTCTACGCGGTCGCGCTCTTCATCAGCACGCCCGCCTACCGCGACAGCAGCCTCTTCGTCATCGCGCTCCCCGTCGTCGCCATGACGCTCGTCGGCGGCGCCGGGACGGGGTCGCTCCGGGGCATCCTCTGGGCGACTCTCGGTTACGGGCTCGCCGAGGGCGCCGTCCTGCTGGCGACGACGACGACCCACCGCGTGTACGCACCGAACGCGATCGCCCTCGGCGCCTACCTCCTGTTCGTCGCCGTGCTCGCCTTCGACGGTCTGACCCGGGGCGCCCGGGCGGGCGCCCAGTCGGCGCTCCACCGGGCGATGCGCGACTCGCGACTGGTGCAGTTCCGCCTCGAGGGCATCGCGCGGGCGACCGCGGAGGTGCACGACACCTTCTTGAGCGACCTCACGGCGGTGGCCACGGCGACGGCCGGCCCGCTCGACCCCCGGCTCCGCGACCGGATCGAACAGGATCTGCGTTCCCTGGGGGTCCTGGTCGGCGACGAGGAGGCGCCCGCGGGCCCGAGCCTCCTGGACGCCTGGGAGGACAGCGAGGTGAGCCGCGCGATCGAGGACGCGCGGGACGAGGGGCTCGCCGTCACCGTCTCGGGTGACCGGGTGACGCTCGCTCTCGTGGGGAGCGAGGAACGCCGGGCGCTCGGGCTCGCGGTGCGCCAATGCCTCGCCAACGTGCTCAAGCATTCGGGCAGCACCACTGCCGAGGTGGCTCTCTCCGCGGCCGCCGGCTCGGTTTCGGTGATGGTGGTCGACGGCGGGAGCGGGTTCTCAGCCAGCTCCCCGGCGCCGGACCGACTGGGCCTCAGGCAGTCCGTGCGGGACCGCATCGAGCGCGTGGGAGGCACGGTGACCGTGTACTCGAGCGAGGACGTCGGGACGACGGTGATCATGGTGGTTCCGGTCTCCGATGCGGCCTCCGGATCCGGAGGCCGGCCGTGAGCGCGCTGACCCCGGCGACGGTCGCTCGGCTGCGAGGCGTGCCGCCCGAGCGGACGCCGCAACGCTTGGATCCGCTCGGAGCGCAGACCGCGTGGGGCCTCGTCCCTGCGATCGCGGTCCTCTCCGTGGGGTACGCCGTCGTGTCGACGCTTCTCCACGGCCCGCAGGTGGTGGACCCTCCGGTCGCCGTTGCCGCGATCGTCCTCCTGGCCGTGACGGGCGCCGTCGCCTCCATCAGGACCCGCCCCGGCCTCGTCCCCTTCGGGCGCTGGTCCCATCTGTCCGTCACCGGCGGTGCGCTCCTGGCGGCCGTCCTCTTCTCGGCCTCGGCGTGGGGCGCCAACCAGCGCATCCAGGACGACTGGGGTCAGATCGCCGTCGGCCTCTTCCTCATCGCGATGCCGCTGTACCGCCCGGTCGGCGAGGTCATCGCCGTCGGCGCCACATCGGCGCTCGTCCTCGCGGCGCTCGCGGCCTTCCAGAGCAGCACGCTGCTGATCCACAACAACCCGCTGGTCTACGCGATCGTCGCCGCGACGCCCGTCCTCGCCCTGGCGTGCGGCGGCGCCGGCTACGCCTGGACCATGACGGAGGAGGCGCTGCGCTGGAGGCTCGTCGCGCGCGACGGACAGGAGCGGCTCGATCGCGAGCTCCGCCTGACGGCCGAGCGCATGATCGCGCAGGAGCGGGCCACGGCGCTCAACGCGGATGCCGTGCCGTTCCTCCTCCACCTGCTCGCGCAGGATGCGATCACCGAGAGCGACCGGGAGCGTGCAGAAGCCGTGGGAGCGGAGCTGCGATCCCTGTCGCTGCGGGCGGTCGAGCGCACCTGGCTCCGCGAGACGGTCCGCCAGGCGCTGAGGAAGCATACCGAAGCGCCACTGGCCGCCGCAGCGGGTCGCGTCGACGATCCCGACGGACTGGAGGCGGTGCTCAGCACGGAGCTGCGCGGCGCCGTCGGCGCGCTGGTCGCCGCGGTGGCCCGCCAGCCGGGACTCGACCCGTCGTCGCTGCGGATCACCGCTTCCCACCCTGAGCAGCCGAGATTCGAGCTCACGGCGACGGTCGCTCAGCCGCGGTCGGAGCTGCGGCGAGAACTCCTGCCGTTCCTCGGTGCCCTGAGCTCGACCTCGCTCAGCACCGGCATGAGCACGGATGAGGGCCGGCTGGTGGTCCGCTTCGCGTACCCTGGGAGCAGACGACGATGACCAGCACCAAGAACGACGCCCCCTCCCGCATCCGGTTGGCGATCCTCGACGACCACGAGATCCTGCTCGACAGCCTGGCGGACTGGATCGAGCGCAACGCCCCCGAATTCGACCTCGTGCTCCGCGCCCGGAGCTGGATCGAGTTGGTCCACAGCGAGGCATTCCCCACCGATCTCGTCATCATGGACCTTCAGCTGCCGGAGTCCGTGTCCATCGGCGCTCGGGTGCGCACCTGCCGGGCGGCGGGGGCGAAGGTGATCGTCCTCAGCGCTGCGGATGCGCAGGCAGACCGGGAGGCGGCGCTCGCGGCGGGCGCACTCGCCTACGTGAGCAAGGCGCAGCCGATGTCGGACCTCCTCGCGGCCGCGCTCGCCGCTGTCGGGCGCAGTGAGGCGACCAGTGCACTGCCTCAGGTCTGGCGCCCGAGGCCGGCCCCTGCCCCGGCCGCCCGCCCGCGGTTGAGCGACGGGGAGCGACAGGCGCTCGTGCTGTATGCCGACGGTCGCACCACCGCGGAGGTCGCCCGCGAGATGAACGTCCAGTACGAGACGGCCAAGACGTACCTCCGCCGGGTGCGTGAGAAGTACGGCCGCGTGGGCCGTCCGACGAGCTCGCGGGCGGACCTCATCCGCCGTGCCGCTGAAGACGGCTACCTGACCTAGCCCCCTAGGATCGTGTCGTGGCAAAACTGTATTTCCGCTACGGGGCGATGAACAGCGGCAAGAGCACGGCGATGCTCCAGGCCGCGTACAACTACGAGGAGCGAGGCCACCGCGTCCTCCTCGCCAAGCCCTCCATCGACACCAAGGGCGACATGGGCATCCTGTCGCGGCTCGGCGTCACCCGTCAGGTCGACTTCGTGATCAACCCCGACACCGACGCGTACGGCAAGTTCCAGCAGCACCGCGAGCGGGTCATCAAGCGCTTCGACCGGGACGTGAGCGCCCTCCTCGTCGACGAGGCCCAGTTCCTGACCGAGGCCCAGGTGGACGACCTGCTGCGGATCGCCCTCCTCGACGACGTCCCGGTGCTGGCCTACGGGATCCGCACCGACTTCCAGACCGTCGCTTTCCCCGGCAGCAGGCGGCTGCTCGAGGTGGCGCACAGCCTGGAGGAGCTCAAGACCATCTGCCGCTGCGGCCGGAAGGCCATCTTCAATGCCCGGAAGATCAACGGCGTGTTCGTCTTCGACGGCGACCAGGTCGCGATCGACGGCGACTCGGTCAGCTACGAGTCCCTGTGCGGCAAGTGCTACCTCCAGGAGAGCCGCGGCGTGCTCAACAACGGCCGGAGGCAGTGGCCCGTCGAGGCGGCGCCGGCCTACCTGAGCGAGCCCGATCCCGACTTCACCTGACCCGTCCCGCGATCCCGCGGCCGACGCCGACGACCAGCCGAGAAGAGTAGGACCATGAGAATCTCCGTGATCGGGTGCGGCTACCTGGGCGCCGTCCACGCCGCCGCGATGGCCCACCTGGGCCACGAGGTCGTCGGCATCGACGTCGACGCGGAGCGCATCGCCGCTCTGGCGGCAGGGCGTCCTCCGTTCTTCGAGCCGGAGTTCGGCGACATGCTCGCGTCCTCGCTGGCCTCCGGGAGGCTCCGCTTCTCGACCGACATGGCGGACGCCGAAGGGTACGAGGTGCACTTCGTCGCCGTGGGCACCCCGCAGAGCGCGGACGGCCAGGCGGCCGACATGCGCTTCGTGGATGCGGCGTTCGGCTCGCTCGCCGGCCACCTCCGGCCGGGCGACGTCGTCGTCGGGAAGAGCACGGTCCCGGTGGGCACCGCCTCCCGACTGGCCGAGCTGCTGCGCGAGCGCGCTCCGGAGGCGACGCTCGCGTGGAACCCCGAGTTCCTGCGCGAAGGGTTCGCGGTGAAGGACACGATCGCGCCGGACAGGCTCGTCTACGGTGTTCCCGACGGTGACGCGGGGGAGCGCGCGGTCGGCCGGCTGGACGAGGTCTACGCGTCGGCCGTCGGTTCGGGCACGCCGCGCATCGTCACCGACTACGCGACGGCGGAGCTCGTGAAGGTGTCGGCGAACGCCTTCCTCGCGACGAAGATCTCGTTCATCAACGCCATGGCGGAGATCGCCGAGGCGACCGGCGCGGATGTCACGAAACTCGCCGACGCGATCGGTCACGACGCCCGCATCGGCCGCCGCTTCCTCAACGCGGGCGTCGGGTTCGGCGGCGGCTGCCTGCCCAAGGACATCCGCGCGTTCAGTGCCCGCGCCCACGAGCTGGGGCTCGGCGACTCGGTCAAGTTCCTGGACGAGGTCGACAAGATCAACCTGCGGCGGCGCGCGCGTGTGGTCCAGCTGGTCGAGGAGGAGGCCGGGGGCCTCGAGGGAACGAAGGTCGCCGTTCTCGGGCTCGCCTTCAAACCCCACTCCGACGACATCCGCGATTCGCCGGCACTGACCGTCGCCCAGCAGCTGGCCGCCTCCGGCGCCGTCGTCACGGCCACCGACCCAGCGGCCATCCCGAACGCCTCCCGCCGCGCGCCCGAGCTGACCTACGCCGAGACCCCGGAGGCGGCTGTCGCCGATGCCGACGTCGTCGTGCTCATTACGGAGTGGCCGGATTACGTCGGTATCGATCCCGCCGCTCTGGGCGAGCTCGTGAGGCGGCGCGTCGTCATCGACGGACGGAACGTGCTCGACCCGGCGCGGTGGCGCGCCGCCGGCTGGACCTACCGCGGACTCGGCAGGCGCTGACCTCGTCGCGCCCCCTTTTTGGGGGAGGCGCAAAAGATGAGGATTTGTTAGTTTTGTGGGATGGCGATCGGTCTCGCGCGCGACCCGGCACCGCCGCGGCCGGCGGAGCCTCCCGCCGAGCCGCGCTCCTCGAGCCGCCGCCGCACCATCGTCACCGTCGTGGTCGTCGTCCTGGTGCTCCTCGTGGCCGGCCTCGTGGGGTGGATCGGCTTACGCGGCTACCTCGCGCGACAACAACTGAGCCTCGCCACGCCTGCGGCCAATGCGGTGGTCGACGCGGTTCGCAGCGGCGACCTCACGAAGGCCACGACGGCCGCCGCCGAACTCCGGCGGAGCGCCGCATCTGCTGCCGATCTCACGAGCGACCCGGTGTGGAGGAGCGCGGAAGCCGTGCCCTGGGCGGGCCCCAATCTCGCCGCGGTCCGTCGCACGGCGGCCGCCGTCGATACGCTCGCCTCTGAGGTCGTGGGGCCTCTGGTCGGAGTCGCGAAGCATGCCGACCCCCGGTCCATCGCGGTGAAGAACGGCCGAGTGGACCTCGCCCCGATCCGGGCGGCCGCCCCCGTCGTCGAGAGCGCCCAGACGGCGTTCCACCGGGCGCAAGCCGATGTTTCGTCGATCGACACCTCTGTCACCATCGGGCAGATCCGGTCGGCGGTCGATCGCCTGCGCTCCCTCCTCTCCCAGACGGCCCCGTCGATGGACGCCCTCGGCAATGCGGCCCGCCTCCTGCCGCCGATGCTGGGCGCCGACGGCCCGCGGAACTACCTGATCGTCGCGCAGAACCCGGCCGAGCTCCGGGCCACGGGCGGTCTCATCGGCTCCGTCTCGATGCTGCACGCGGATGACGGAGCCATCAGCCTCCCGAGCCACACGGTCGGCGCTACTCTCGGCCCGTGGGACGAACCCGTCGCCTCTCTGCCGGACAGCACCGTCGGACTCTATGGACCGCTGGTGGGGAGGCTGCTGCAGGATGCGAACGCGACGCCCGACTTCCCGCTCGCGGCCTCCACCGTCTCCACCATGTGGACGAAGACGTACGGCGACCGGGTCGACGGCGTCGTGGCGCTCGATCCCGTGGCGCTCTCACAGGTGCTGCGCGCCACAGGGCCCGTCACGCTGTCGACCGGCGAGCGCCTCGGGGCGGACGACGCGGTCCGCGTGCTGCTGAGTGATGTCTACGCGCGATTCGCGGAGCCGTGGCGGCAGGATCTGTTCTTCTCCTCGTCGGCCGAGGCCATCTTCCATGCCGTGGTCGGGGGAGGGGTGGACGGGCGCGCCCTCGTCGACTCCCTGGCGGCGGCGGGGGCGTCGCGGCGCGTGCTGATCTGGAGCGCCCATCCGGGCGAGCAGTCGGTGCTCGCGAGCACGACGCTCTCCGGCGTGCTGCCTTCCTCGACCCCGACGACGGCGGGGATCGGCGTCTACTTCGACGATGCGACCGGCGGCAAGATGGATTACTACCTCCGCACTCAGGTCTCCGCCGGCGCCGCGGTGTGCCGCGCGGACCGGACCCCTACGTCCGTGGTCGAGGTGACCCTCGCCAACAGGGCGCCGGCGGACGCCGCCGCGGCCCTGCCTGCATACGTGACCGGCGGCGGCTGGTTCGGGGTGTCGCCGGGCACGGTCCGAACGCGCGTCGTCGTCTACGGCCCGGCCGGGGGTCTCTTCGCTGGAGCAACGGCCGGGGGTGCGGCCGCCCCGGCTGCTACGGGAACCGACCGGGCTCGTCCCGTCGCGATTGTGACGGTCTCGCTGGCGCCGGGGCAAGCGACGACCGTGGGCGTGCAGTTCCTCAACATGAGGCAGCGCGCCCCGGGTCTTGCCGTGACGGTCTCGCCGACGCTCCCTGGCGATGGTTCGACCCCCGTTGTGGGGGCATCGGTTCCTGTCGCGTCCCTTGCCGTCGATTGCCGATCGGCTATAAAGTGAGTAATCGTCACGTAAGACGTGCGTCTGACGGGGGGCTCCCGATGTTCAGAAAGATCCTCGCCGCGATCGGTGTCGCGGCCGCTCTCGTGCTCTCGGCGCCCCTCGCCGCCCAAGCCGTCGACTACACCCAGGGTGCGCCGTGCGCCCTCGACGTGACCACCGTGACCGCCGGGGGGACCGCGCGAGTCATCTGCCAGCCCGGGACCTGGGGACCCTCCGAGCTCGTGAACTGGACCGTCACCGGCGAGTCCGGGGCCGGAGTCCGGCTCGCTTCGTTCGGCACGACGGTCACCACCGTCCACTTCTCCAAGGCGGCCAACGCCGACGGCAGCGACGTGCTGACCGTGACCATGCCGACGACCGCCAGCGGAAGCTACACGATCCGGGGCGAGGGGACCACCACGGGTCACGTCTGCACCGTCACCCTGACCGTGCTGCCGGCCGACCACGCCGTCACAGCCGTCTCCGACCCGGGGTCCGGCCTGGCGGACACCGGCTCGG
This sequence comes from Leifsonia sp. AG29, assembly GCF_009765225.1. Lineage (NCBI taxonomy): Bacteria > Bacillati > Actinomycetota > Actinomycetes > Micrococcales > Microbacteriaceae > Leifsonia > Leifsonia sp. AG29. The sequence goes on from NZ_VMSF01000001.1 coordinate 664,479, forward strand.
TCGTCGCGGAATGGGCCGCCTGGCTCGGCGGCGGACTCCTCGGAGCGGGGCTCATCACGGTCGCTGTGCTCGCCTGGGTGCGGCGGGTCCATCAGCCCTGAGGTCGATGACCGAAGCGGAGGCGGCTCCCCGCCTCCCGGCCGCCCGCCGCCCACGTCGGCCCTTGGTGAGCCATCGGGAATCCGGCACGCGCGGGAGGGGTTGAACCCCGCTGTGAGCACCAGCATCCCCCTCAACGTCCTCGATCTCGCCAGCCGTCCCGCCGGAGGCACCAACGCCGACGCCGTCGCCGGCACCATTCGTCTGGCGCAGGCCGCGGAAGCGCTCGGCTACCAGCGGTTCTGGGTCGCGGAGCACCACGGCATGCCGGCGATCGCCTCGAGCGCGCCCGCCGTGCTCATCGCCGGAGTCGCCGCGGCCACCGAGCGGATCCGGGTCGGCAGCGGCGGCGTCATGCTGCCCAATCACGCGCCCCTCGTCGTCGCCGAGCAGTTCGGGACCCTCCGCGCGCTTTACGGCGACCGCATCGACCTCGGCATCGGCCGCGCGCCGGGAACCGACGGTGCCACCGCGATGGCATTGCGACGGAGCCCCGAAGGGCTCGGGGTGGACGACTTCCCGCAGCAGCTCCTCGACCTGTTCGGATTCTTCTACGGGATGACCGACGCGAACCCGCTTCACAGCATCACTGCCGTTCCCGGACGCGGCGACGCGCCCCAGATCTGGCTGCTCGGATCGAGTGGATTCAGCGCTCAGGTCGCGGCCGCGCTCGGCCTGCCGTTCGCCTTCGCGCATCACTTCGCCGGAGACAACACCGAGGCCGCGCTCGACCTCTACCGGTCGCGGTTCGAACCGAGCGACCTCCTCTCCGAGCCTCACACGATGATCGCCGTCAACGTCGTCTCTGACGAGGACCCCGAGACGGTCCGGGCGCTGTCCCTCCCCGGCCAGTTGTCGTTCCTGCGCATGCGCCGCGGACTCAAGCCCGAGCCGGTCAGCATCGAGGAGGCGCTGGCGCACGAGTTCACCCCGCTCGAGGAGGAGTTCATCGCGACCCGGAACGCACGGCAGGCGATCGGCACCCCCGACGAGGTGAAGGCGCGGCTCGACTCGCTGCTCGCCTCCATGCGGGCGGACGAACTGATGATCTCCTCCGGGGCCGCGACGGTGGAGGGACGCATCCACTCGCTCGAGATCGCCGCCGGCCTGCACGCAGCACGAGAGCCCGTCGTCGGCGCATGAGGCTGTCACGGGCGCATCCCGCACCACCGTGCTCGTGAGCGAGGTCGCCCGGGCGTACGCCGAGGCCGCGGGCGGGACGGCCCGGACCATCGAGCTCGCGCCGCTGCTCCCGGAGCTGGGCGCCGGCCCGTTCCGGAACTCCCTCGGGTCCTCCGTGGTCGAGGCGCTGGAGGCGGTCGAGGCCGCCGACATCCTCGTCGTCGGTTCGCCGGCCTACCGCGCCACGTACACCGGCCTCTTCAAGCTCTTCTTCGACCACGTCGGCCAGTACGCGCTCGTCGACAAGCCTATCGTGCTGACGGCGACAGGAGGGAGCGACCGGCACGCCCTGCTCGTCGAGCACCAGATGCGGCCGCTGTTCGGGTTCTTCCAGGCGCTGACCCTCCCGCTCGGCATCTTCGCGAGCGAGAGCGACTTCGCCGAGTACGCGATCACGTCGGAGGATCTGCGCGAGCGGATCGCGACGGCCGTCTCGCGCACCGTCCCGTTGATCCGGGCGAACCTCGATCCGAGGACGCTCGAGGGAGCCGAGTTCGCGCGGCCCGACGCCTTCTGAGGCTGCCTGCCGGGATGCGAGAAGGGCCGGAGCAAGCGCTCCGGCCCTTCTCGTCTGTGCTGGTCGGGGTGACAGGATTTGAACCTGCGGCCTCTTCGTCCCGAACGAAGCGCGCTACCAAGCTGCGCCACACCCCGATGGCCCGAAGGCCTCAACCAGGATACACGAGCCTACGGGGTGCTCTTGACCACCGGACGCTCACTCGGCGGCTGTGAGGGTGACCAGCGCAGCCTCCGGCCGGCACGCGAAACGCACCGGCGCGTAGATCGAGGTGCCGAGGCCGGCGGACACGTTGAGGTAGGCCGAACGGAGGGCGTGGCGCCAGACGCTGAGGCCCTTCACCTGCGAGCGCGGGATGTCGCAGTTGGTCACGAGCGCGCCGAAGCCCGGCAGGCACACCTGGCCGCCGTGGGTGTGCCCGGCGAAGATCATCGCTGCGCCGTAGGTGACGAACGCGTCGAGGATGCGGCGGTAGGGGGAGTGCGTGACACCGATCGTGACCGCTTGCCGCTCGGGGCGTGCCTTGTCGCCGTCGAGCCACGTGGCGTCGTCGGAGAAGGGGTCGCTCTCGCGGAGCTCGTCCAGCGCGCCGGGGATGGCCGACACGCGGTCCTTTCCGATGTGCGGGTCGTCGACGCCGAAGAGTTCGAGGTGCGTCCCGTTGATATCAAGGGCGGTCGCCGCGTTGTCGAGATCGGTCCAGCCCAGCTCGCGGAGGTAGGTCGTCAGTGCAGCGGTGTCGACGCGTGTCGCCACACCGCGCTTCTTCGACGGACCCATGAAGTACTTGAGCGGGTTGGTCGGCCGCGGTGCGAAGTAGTCGTTCGAGCCGTGGACGAAGACGCCGGGGATGCCGCGGAAGCCCTCGTAGGCCGCTCGCACTCCGTCGAGTCCGTCGATGTGGCCGAGAAGGTCTCCGGTCTCGACGATGAGGTCGGGGCGGTAGCGCGAGAGCGATCGAACCCACTGCTGCTTGTCGCGCTGCCACGGGGCCATGTGCAGATCCGAGAGGTGCAGCACGCGGATCGGCTGCGCGCCAGGGGGAAGGACGGGCGCGGTCACCTCGCGGAGGGTGTAGGCGCGGCGCTCGACGAGCGACCCGTACGCGAACGCGGCAGCGCCGGCTCCGGCGAGCAGGCCGAGGGCCGCGCCCAGCAGCCCGGTCGCGCGCCTCGTCACTTGCCCGCGCCGGGGGTCGGCGGAGCGGGCGCCGCAGTGACCGTCAGCGTGACGGGCGCTCCGGGCTTCGCTCCGGCGGCTGCCGCCGGGTCCTGAGCGGTGACGGGCGCATTCGGGTCGTTGCCGCCGGTGACCTTGACCGTGAACCCGGCGTCCGTCAGTGCCTTCTGGGCGTCCGACAGCTTCTGGCCGACCACGTTCGGGACCGCCTTCAGCGAGCCGTTGCTCGTGTAGACCGTGACCACGCTGCCCTTGCCGACGGACGAGCCGGCCGGAGGGTTGGTCCCCGCGACGGTTCCCGCGGGCGCGACCGAATCCTGGGGGCCACCGTCCTGCTCGGTCAGACCGAGCCCGGTGAGGATCGTGTTCGCCTCGTCGGTGGACTTGCCGGTGAGGTCGGGCAGCGCCACCTGGACGCCGCGTACGAGTTTGTCCGGTGCCGCGGGGAACGGGTCGCCGCCGTACTTGCCGACCGCGGCCGACATCATCTGCCTCATGACGGCCGTGCGCGCGATCGCCGGCGTCGTGTCGTGCGTGGGATAGATCCTTCGCATGTCGACGTGGCCGGTGATGTTGCCCACCCAGTAGGCTCCAGCGACCTTCGTGGTCGACGCGACGAGCCAGAGCTGCTCGTTGCCGTCCGTGGTTCCCGTCTTACCGAGCATGTCCTTCCCGGTCCGGTTCATGCCGGCAGCCGTACCGCTCTGCAGGGGGCCCTGAAGCGCTTTCGCCATGGTGTTGGCGACGGCCGGGTCGATCGACTGGGTGCATTTGGAAGCCGGAGCAGTGATCTCCTTGCCACCCCCGTCGATGATCTTGTCGATCGCGATCGGGGTGCAGGTGTTCCCGTTGTTGGCGATGCCCGCGAACGCGGTCGCCATGGTCAGCGGCGCGATGTTGTTCGTGCCGAGGACGGATGCGGGGTTCGAGTTGAGCGGGCTGCCCGTAGCGGTGTGCACCCCGAACGACTCGGCGTCCTTCTTGATCTCGCAGAGGTCGAGTTGGTAGGCCATCGCCACGAAGGCCGTGTTGATCGAGTTCGTGGTGGCGTCCTGGGCGCTCCGCAGCCCCTCCTCGCCGCCCGAGTCGTTGGTGGGCTTGTAGGGTCCGCCCCAGGCAGCGCCGGGGCACGAGTCCTTGAAGTTCGCCTGGTTGTAGGTCCGGACGTTCGCGTTCACCGTCTCGTTGAGCGAGTGACCCTGCTTGAGCCATTCGGCGAGCGTGAACACCTTGTAGGTCGAGCCGACCTGGAATCCGTTCGATCCGCCGTACGCCTGGTCGGTCGCGTAGTTGATGGAGGTGTACTGGGCCCCCGAGTTCAGGACATCCGGATCCTGGCTGTACTGCTTGTTCTGCGCCATGTAGAGCACGCGGCCCGTACCGGGCTGGACGCCGACCAGCACGCCGCCGATGTCGGCGCGGTCGTACACCTGCGGGACGTAGGAGGCGAGGGTCTGCTCGGCGACGTTCTGCAGGTCGGGGTCGAGGCTCGTGTAGATCTTGTAGCCGCCGCGGGCGAAGTTGGCCGAGCGGGTGTCCTCGTCGGCCCCGAAGGTCGGGTCGTTGAGGATGATCTTCTGCACGTAGTCGCAGAAGTAGGCCGCGCCTCCCGCCGCCTGGCAGCCGCGCACGGAAGGCGTGATCTGCGGCTGGATCGGGGTCTTGAGCGCCTCGTCGTACTGGGTCTTGGTGAGCTTCTTGTACTCGTACATCTTGCCGAGGATGTAGTCGCGACGCTCTTTGTTCTTGGCGTAGCCGTTGGCCGCCCCGTTCGTCTTCGAATCGGGGGAGTCGAGTTTGAGGCTCGTGGGCTCGTTCACGATGGCGACGAGGCTCGCGGCCTGCGCGGGGGTCAGCGCGGCCGCTGTCGTGTTGTAGTAGTAGCGCGCCGCCGCCTCGATGCCGTAGACCGAGCCGCCGAAGCCCGCGATGTTGAGGTAGCCGACGAGGATCTGGTCCTTCGAGTACTTCTTCTCGATCCCGATGGCGTACTTCATCTCCTTGACCTTGCGGTCGGGGGAGACGCCCGTCGAGTCGTCGACGCAGGATTGGTACTTGGCCTTCTGCTCCTTGGTCTTGACCGGCAGCGCCTCGCACTTCTGCAGCAGGACGTTCTTCACGTACTGCTGGGTGATGGAGGAGCCGCCCTGGACGCCTCCGCCGCTGACGGTCGAGAGCACGCCGCGCATGGTGCCCTGGATGTCGACGCCGCCGTGGCTGTAGAAGCGCGGGTCCTCACCGGCGATCGCCGCGTCCTTCGCGGCCTGCGAGATCTGGTCCCACCCGACGGGGAGGCGGTTCTGCGAGTAGAAGGTCGCGAGCACCTTGTCGGAGCCGTCGGCGTTCTTGGCGTAGATCGTGGAGGGCTGGGCGAGCTGCCCGACGTCGAGGTACTCGGGAAGACCCTCGAACAGGCCGATGCTGTTGTTCGCGGTCATGCCGGTGACGGCGATGGCGGGGGTGACGGCAGCCGCGACGAGGAGGCCCGCGACGGCGCTCATGCCGACGAACGCGGCGACGGCTCCGAGCGCACCTCTAGCCTGTGGTTTTTGCGCAGACATAGGATCAAGGCTAGGTGATGAACCTGATAAACCCCCCGAATGGAAAAGGCACGATGCTGCGCTGGGAATACCTTACGACTCCTCTCATGATCCACAACACCGCCGCCATATTGAACAACTGGGGCTCCGAGGGCTGGGAGCTGGTGCAGATCGTCACCGGCCCCGAGGGCGGGCTCGTCGCGTACCTCAAGCGCCCGATCGCCGACGAGGCGGCCGCCTGATGGCCGGCGTGGAGGCCCGGCTCGCGGAGCTGGGCATCGAGCTGCCGGCCGTCGTCCCGCCGGTCGCGGCGTACACGCCCGCGGTGGTGGACGGCCGGCTCGTCTTCACCTCGGGCCAGCTCCCGATGGTCGGTGGCGAGCTCCCGGCCACCGGCAAGGTCGGCGACGGCCCCGGACTCGTGCCCGCGGAGGACGCCAAGGCGCTCGCGCGCATCTGCGCGTTGAACGCCCTCGCCGCGGCGAACAGCGTTCTCGGGTCGCTCGACCGCGTGACGCGCATCGTGAAGGTCGTGGGCTTCGTCTCCTCCGACCCGGGCTTCACCGGTCAGCCGGGCGTCATCAACGGGGCGTCCGAGGTCCTCGGCGAGATCTTCGGCGACGCGGGCGTCCACGCCCGCTCCGCCGTCGGCGTCGCGGTGCTCCCGCTCGACGCGCCGGTCGAGGTCGAGCTCGTCCTCGCCTTCGAGTAACCGTCTGAAGACAGGAGGGGCGGTGCCGGCCGGCGCCGCCCCTCCTGTGTCGAGCGTCGCCGCTAGGTCAGCTTCGCCTGGATCGAGCTCATGACCGCCGTGTCGGCGAGCGTCGTCGTGTCGCCCACTTCGCGGCCCTCGGCGACGTCCCGCAGGAGGCGCCGCATGATCTTGCCGGACCGGGTCTTCGGCAGCTCCGTCACGATGAAGATGTCGCGCGGGCGGGCGATCGCCCCGATCTGCTCGGCGACGTGCTTGCGGAGCTCGGCGGCGACGTCGATGGCGTCGGCATTCTCGAGCTGGTTCTGCTTGATGATCACGAACGCGACCACCGCCTGCCCGGTGGTCTCGTCGCTCGCGCCCACGACCGCGGCCTCGGCCGTGAACGGGTGCGCCACGAGCGCAGACTCGATCTCGGCGGTCGAGAGGCGGTGGCCCGAGACGTTCATGACGTCGTCGACGCGGCCCATGAGCCAGATGTCGCCGTCCATGTCGTAGCGCGCGCCGTCACCGGCGAAGTACTTGTCGCCGAACTTCGACCAGTACGTCTCCTTGAAGCGCTCGGGGTCGCCCCAGATGCCGCGGAGCATGCTCGGCCAAGGCTCGGTGACGACGAGAAGGCCGCCCTGGTCCCTCCCGACCGGCACGCCCGCCTCGTCGAGGATGTCGATGGAGATGCCCGGGAGGGGCACCTGCGCGCTCCCTGGCTTCAACGTGGTGACCCCGGGAAGGGCGGAGATCATGATCGCGCCGGTCTCGGTCTGCCACCAGGTGTCGACGATCGGCGTGGTGTCGCCGCCGATGACGTCGCGGTACCACATCCACGCCTCGGGGTTGATCGGCTCCCCGACGGAGCCGAGGACGCGCAGGCTCGACAGGTCGAACCGCTGCGGGTGCTGCCTCCCGATCTTCATGAAGGAGCGGATCGCGGTCGGCGCCGTGTAGAAGATCGACACCTTGTACTTCTCGATGATCTCCCACCACCGGCCCGGATGCGGCGTCTCGGGCGTGCCCTCGTAGAGCACCTGGGTGGCGCCGTTGGCGAGCGGTCCGTAGACGACGTAGGTATGGCCGGTGATCCAGCCGACGTCGGCGCTGCACCAGTAGACGTCCGATTCGGGGTGCAGGTCGAACACGTTCTTGTGCGTGAAGGCCGCCTGCGTCAGGTAGCCGCCGGACGTGTGCAGGATGCCCTTCGGCTTGCCGGTCGTGCCGGAGGTGTAGAGGATGAACAGCGGGTTCTCCGCCGGGAAGGGCTTCGCCACGTGATCCGCGTCGACGAGGGCGATCTCCTCGTGCCACCACAGGTCGCGGCCCTCCGACCAGGCCACCTCGTTCTCACCCCGTCGCACCACGAGGACGTGCTCCACCGTGGACTCGGCGCCGCTGAGGGCCCCGTCGACGGCGTCCTTCAGCGGGAAGACCCGGCCCTTGCGCCAGCCGCCGTCGGCGGTGATCACGAGCTTCGCCTCGGCGTCGTCGATGCGCGAGCGGAGGCTCTCGGCGCTGAAACCGCCGAACACCACCGAGTGGATCGCCCCGATGCGCGCGACCGCCAGCATCGCGATGACGGCCTCCGGGATCATCGGGAGGTAGATGGCCACCCGGTCGCCGGCGCGGATGCCCAGGCTGGTCAGCAGATTGGCGGCCTTCTTGACCTCCGCGGTGAGCTCGGCGTAGGTGAGCGTGCGGGTGTCGCCGGGCTCGCCCTCCCAGTGGATCGCGACCCGGTCGCCGTGGCCGGCGAGCACGTGACGGTCGAGGCAGTTGTAGGCCACGTTGAGCTCGCCGTCGTCGAACCACTTGGCGAACGGCGCGTCGCTCCAGTCGAGCGTGCGGGTGAACGGCCTGTGCCAGTGGAGGAGCTCTCGCGACTGGTCCGCCCAGAATCCGAGGCGGTCGGCGTCGGCACGCTCGTAGAGCTCGGCCGTGGCCACGGCGTTCGCCGCGAATTCCTCGCTCGGCGGGAACCGGCGGGCCTCGTGGAGCAGGTTGTCGATTGTGTTGCTCATGGGGAGTCTGTTCGCTCCTTTGCGATGCGGTTTCAGTGGTCGTGGCGCGACACTGCCTGACTTTACAACCTCCGATCGCGACGCCCGACGGAGACTTGCGTTTGCATTGATTGTGCGTAAACTAGGGGGCGGCCGAATGTTGAATTCTGGCGTGCGGCGCAAACGATTCCCCCCAATCCTGCGCCGCAGTGGCCGCACCTGTTCCCCCCAATAGGTGCGGCCCCCCCTTTTTAACCGGTAGGTCCCGGCTCGCAGCGCGGCGTGCCGGTCACCCGGGTCCGGCGCTGTCCCTCTCAGGGCCCGGGAGTGTCCCTCCCAAGCGGGCCGCCGCGCCGCGTCTCCACAGATCGAGCCGCGAGCGTCGTGTGCGGAGCCGTCCGCCTTAGTGTCGCCGTCATGGCTCACACCTTGCCGCCGACGGCACTCACCCCGTCCGCGGCCGGACCCGAGTCCGTCCGCCCGGGGCTCTGGGCGACGTTCGGGAGGCTCGCGCCCTACCTCCTGAGGAGGGGGCTCACCGACCTGTTCATCACCGGCTCCGGCGAGCTCTGGTGCAACGGTCCGGACGGCCTGCGGCACGCGCCCGGGGAAACGTTCGACCCGGCGGAGGCGCGGGCGCTCGCCGTGGCGCTGATCGCCCGCGGAGGACGGCACCTCGACGAAGTGTCTCCATTCGTCGACGTCGTGCTGGCGGGCGGCGTGCGGGTGCACGCCGTGCTTCCGCCCGTGTCGACGGGAGGGGCGCTCGTGTCGATCCGGGTGCCGCGCAATGCGGCGCCGAGCATGCGCGAGCTCCTGAGCGCCCGCTTCCTTACGGTCGAGCAGCACGACGTCCTCCTGCGTGCGGTGCGAGAGCGATCGAACATCCTCATCTCCGGCCCCGGAGGCGCGGGCAAGACCACGCTGCTCGGGGCTCTGCTGGCGGAGGCGCCCCCGACGGAACGCATCGTCCTCATCGAGGACGTCGCCGAGCTCCGGGTGACGCACCCCCATGTCGTCGGCCTGCAGACCCGTCAGCCGAACCTCGAGGGCGCCGGGGGCGTCGACCTGCGGCGTCTGGTCCGCGAGGCCCTGCGGATGCGGCCCGACCGTCTGGTGCTGGGGGAGTGCCGGGGCGAGGAGGTGCGCGAGCTTCTCTCGGCGCTCAACACGGGCCACGACGGAGGCGCGGGCACGCTTCACGCGAACTCGCTCGTCGACGTGCCCGCGCGGCTCGAAGCGCTCGGGAGCCTTGCGGGGCTCGGAGAGTCCGCGCTGGCGCGGCAGGCGGTCAGCGCTCTCGATCTCCTCGTCCATCTGTCGCGCCCGAGCCGCGGGCGGCGGGTCGAGGCTCTCGGCCGCCCGGCGATCGGTGCGTCGGGACGGCTCGTCGTCGAGCAGGTACCGGTGTGAGAGCGAGGAACGCGGAAGCGCGTCGTGCTGCCGCCTTCCGTCCCCCACGGCGGTCCGGTCGACGGTCGCCTCCCGGAGACGAGGACGACCGGGCGGCAGAGCTCGCAGAGTCTCTCGCCGTGCTGCTCGACGCGGGATTGTCGCCGCGCTCCGCTTGGGAGGCGGTTGCGGAGGAGAGCAAGGACTCGCGTGTCACCCGGGTGGCGCGGCTTCTCGCCACCGGCGCCGACCTCTCGTCCGGGGTCGTCGCCGCACTGGCCGGAAGCCCGCTCGCGGTCATCGCCGTGGCTTGGCTGGTCGCGGCCGAGGTGGGTGCGCCGCTCGGAGCAGCAGCCCGAGGCATCTCCGAGCTGTTCCGGGAGCGCGCCCAGACGGCGCGCGACATCGACGTGGCCGTCAGCGGCCCGCGCGCGACCGCTCGGCTCGTGAGCGGCCTCCCGCTCGCCGGTCTGGCGATGGGGTGGCTGATGGGCGTCGACGTCCTGGGCGTCCTGCTCGGCTCACCGGCCGGCCTCGGCCTCCTGGCTGCGGGAGGGGCGCTCGGCATCGCCGGACACCTCTGGTCCCGATCGCAGGTGCGCCGTGCTCTGCCGGGGGACGAGTCAGTGGGGGTGTACGCGGACCTCCTCGCGGTCGCCCTCCGCGGCGGCATGTCGATCGGCAGGGCGCGGGCCCTGGTCACGGCGTCCGCCGAGGCCGCTCGGATCGTCCTTCCCGAGCCTGCCGGCGTGGAAGGTGTGCTGCGACTCGCGGAAAGGACGGGTGCGCCCGCTGCCGAGCTCCTGGAGGCGGCCGGTCGGCGCGACAGGCGCCATCGCCGTGCCGAGGGGGCGCGATCCGCCGGCGTGCTCGGAGTGCGTCTGCTGGCGCCGGTCGGGCTGTGCGTTCTTCCCAGCTTCATCGCGTGGGGCATCGCCCCGGTGATCCTGGGCCTTCTCTCGTCCACAGGGAGCGTCGCTTGATCGGAGTCCACGAGCATCCCGCCTCCGGCGATGCTGAGCCCCACGCCGCCGAGGATGAATACCAGGGGCCGGTCAGGGCCGCTCCAGACCACATGCAAGGGAGAACCGAATGAACAAGATCATCCGTCGGCTGCGGGACGACAGCGGCGCCGCCACGGCCGAGTACGCCGTGACGATCATGGCGGCCGTCGGGCTCGCCGGGCTCCTGGTCGCCCTGCTGCGGGGTGACGAGGTGCGATCGATGCTGACGGACCTGGTGCACCGTGCGCTCAGTACAGGCGGCTGACCGAGACCGGGGGAGCGTGACAGCGGAGTTCGCGATCGCGCTCCCCGCGGTGCTCGCCTGCCTGGTCCTGTGTCTTGCCGGGGTTCAGGCCGTCGCGCGTCAGCTGCAGCTCGTCGACGCGGCGGCGACCGTCGCGCGGCTCGTCGCCCTGGGAGAGGCGATCCCCGCCGGGGTTGTCCGCGGGTCCGCATCCCTGAGCACCGACGTCGCCGACGGGCTCGTCTGCGTGCGCCTGAGCGAGCCCGCGTCGGTGACCGGGGCCGTTCGCCTCGGGTTCGACCTCTCGGCGCGGGCGTGCGCCCTCGACGAGCGGCCGGCACCGTGACGCGCAGCGATGACCGGGAGGTGCGGCCGCCGCGTCAGCGCGATCAGGGCTCGGGCTCCGTCCTGGCGATCATGTGCGTCGCGTGCGTGGCTGCGCTGCTGTCGGTGCTCCTCGGCGCCGCCGGGGTTCTGCTGACGCACCGCCGAGCGGTCGCCGCGGCCGAGCTGGCTGCGCTCGCCGGGGCGGAGGTCGCGGTCGGCCGGGTGGCGGGCTCCATCTGCGAAGCGGCCGATCGGGTCGCGTCGAGTGCGGGGGCCGTCGTCGACCGGTGCGACGTCGACGGACTCGTCGTCACAGTGACCGCGACCGTGGGCAGCGGGGCGCTGCGCACGAGCGGCACGGCGCGCGCCGGACCGCCGCACTCCCCGTGAGGCGGGCCGACCGCGCAGCGAGCCCGAGGCCCTCAGCCGAAGACGGTCTCCAGGTAGCGGTAGGCGATCGCCGTCGGGCGACTGTGGTGGTCGTCGTCCGGCGCGTACTCGGTCTCCCAGGCCGAGGTCCGGACATACAGGTAGCTCTTCCCGGCCGTGGTGGCCGGGATCTCGATGCGGGGCCTCGGGTCCCCGGAGTCCAAGAAGGAGGTTGCGATGGTCTTGCCCTCGAGCGGTCCGTCGGTCAGTTTGGCGGTGTACGTCGTCATTGTCGTAGCCATGGACCCATTGTCCTCCCGCGGTCGCCGCCCTCAACCTCCCCAGTTGCGGCGGCTGTCGCATCGGCCCGTCGCCGGCCTGCGCCCACGGCGAACGCCGACAGGAAGATTAGGCACACAGCGGGTTGAGGTGTGTATGGTTTGCCTGTCGGGCCATGAGGCCCGCGCTCGCCGCCATCCGGGGCGGCTCTCGGGGGAGCGTGCCGTCGACGTCCACACCGCGCGACCGTGCGCAGCGTCAGCACGTACATATAAGAGGAGTCAGGTGCCCGCCACGAAGAAGCTCGTCATCGTCGAGTCTCCGAACAAGGTGAAGTCGATCGCCCAGTACCTGGGTGACGGCTACGAGGTCATGGCCTCCGTCGGGCACATCCGCGACTTGATCGAGCCGAAGAACCTCCCGCCGGAGCTCAAGAAGGGCTCGCTGGGCAAGTTCTCGGTCGACGTGGAAAAGGGCTTCGAGCCCTATTACGTGGTCTCCGACCAGAAGCGCAAGACGGTCGCCGACCTGAAGCGCGCCCTCAAGAACGCCGACGAGCTCCTGCTCGCCACGGATGAGGACCGCGAAGGCGAGGCGATCGCCTGGCACCTCGTCGAGGAGCTCAAGCCGAAGATCCCGGTCAAGCGCATGGTGTTCCACGAGATCACCCGCGAGGCCATCGAGAAGGCCCGCGACAACACCCGCGAGATCGACACAGCCCTGGTCGACGCCCAGGAGACCCGGCGCATCCTCGACCGGCTCTACGGGTACGAGGTGTCGCCGGTGCTGTGGCGCAAGGTGGGCCCGGGCCTGTCCGCCGGCCGCGTCCAGTCGGCGGCAACGCGGCTCGTCGTCGACCGCGAGCGCGAACGCCTCGCCTTCGTTCCCGCCTCCTACTGGGGCCTGACCGCGCAGCTGGCTCCCGAGGAGGACGGCAACGCCTTCCAGGCGCGCCTCGCCCGCGTGTCGGGGGACCGTGTCGCGACAGGTCGCGACTTCGACGACCACGGCACGCTCACGAGCGCGGCCCGCACCCTCGACGAGGAGTCCGCTTCGGCTCTCGCAGCGGCGATCCGCCGGCCGAGCACGACCGTGGCGGTCTCGAAGGTCGACTCCAAGCCCTACTCGCGCCGGCCCGCGGCACCGTTCACCACCTCCACCCTGCAGCAGGAGGCCGCCCGCAAGCTCCGCTTCTCCGCGCGCCAGACCATGAGTGTGGCCCAGGCGCTGTACGAGAACGGCTACATCACCTATATGCGTACCGATTCGGCCTCGCTGTCGCAGCAGGCGACCAACGCGGCCCGGACTCAGGCCGCGAAGCTTTACGGTCCCGAGACGGTGCCCGACAAGCCCCGTGTCTACGCCTCCAAGAGCAAGAACGCGCAGGAGGCGCACGAGGCGATCCGCCCCTCCGGCGAGGTCTTCCGTACCCCGGCCGAGCTCGAGAAGTCGTTGCGCGGACCCGAGTTCCGCCTGTACGACCTCATCTGGAAGCGCACGGTCGCCTCGCAGATGGCGGACGCCAAGGGCCAGACCGCCTCGGTGACCGTCGAGGCCGCCATCACCGAGGGGCCGCTCGACGGCACGGTCGCCGAGTTCACGGCGAGCGGCACCGTCATCACCTTCCGCGGCTTCCTCAACGCCTACGAGGAGGGCAAGGACGAGGAGCGCAACTCGGCCGACCCCGCCGACGCGAAGCTCCCGCCGCTCGCGGCCGGTCAGTCGCTGAGCGTGCGCGAGGTCGAGGCCGACGGCCACGAGACCACGCCGCCGCCCCGCTACACCGAGGCCAGCCTCGTCAAGACGCTCGAGGAGCTCGGCATCGGCCGCCCGTCGACGTTCGCGAGCATCATCTCGACCATCATCGACCGCGGGTATGTGACCCAGCGCGGGCAGTCGCTCGTCCCGAGCTGGGTCGCCTTCTCGGTCGTGCGCCTCCTCGAGGACTACTTCGGCGACCTCGTCCAGTACGACTTCACCGCCGAGATGGAGGACGACCTCGACCGCATCGCGGCCGGCGAGGCGGAGCGCGTCGACTGGCTCAACAGCTTCTACTTCGGCAGCGACAAGCACAAGGGCCTGCGACGCGTCATCGACAACCTCGGTGAGATCGACGCCCGCAGCATCAACTCGATCACGATCGACGAGGGCATCACGCTCCGCATCGGCAAGTACGGGCCGTACCTCGAGGTCTCCGAGCCGGACGCCGCGGCTGATACCCAGCCGCGGCGGGTCAACATCCCGCCGGACCTGGCGCCCGACGAGCTCACCCCGGCGAAGGCGCGCGAGCTCATCGCGGCGCCGGTGCAGACCGACCGGGTGCTCGGCCTCAACCCGGCGAGCGGCAAGCTCGTCGTCGCGAAGGACGGCCGGTTCGGACCCTACGTCACCGAAGCCGATCCCGAGGAGGAGCCCGAGGCCGACGCCCGGACCGGCGAGGTTGTCGAGAAGAAGACCGCCAAGAAGGCCGCCGCGGCCAAGCCGCGCACCGCCTCCCTGTTCGCGTCGATGGACACCGCCACCATCGACCTGGAGACCGCACTGAAGCTGCTCGACCTGCCCCGCACGGTCGGGGCGGATCCCGAGAGCGGCGAGGAGATCCAGGCGCAGAACGGGCGGTACGGCCCGTACCTGAAGAAGGGGACCGACACGCGCTCGCTGCCCTCCGAGGACGACATCTTCACGATCGACCTGCCCGGCGCGCTCGAGCTGTTCGCGCAGCCCAAGTACGGCAACCGGCGGGCGTCGAGCGCGCTCAAGGAGTTCGACGCCGACCCCGTGAGCGGCAAGCCGGTCAAGGTGAAGGACGGCCGTTTCGGCCCGTACGTCACCGACGGCGAGACCAACGCGACGATCCCGCGTGGCGAGACGGTCGACGAGGTCGATTTCGACCGCGCCGTCCAGCTGCTCGCGGACAAGCGCGCCAAAGGCCCGGCCAAGAAGACGACGACTCGGCGGACGGCCGCCAAGACGTCGACGGCCAAGGCCTCCGGAGCATCGACGGCAGCGGCGAAGACCACGGCGTCTAAGACGACGGCTGCCAAGACGACGGCTGCCAAGGCGACCGCGGCCAAGAAGGCTCCCGCCAAGAAGGCGCCGGCCAAGACCACGCGCGCTCCGAAGTCGGCCGAGTGAGCGGCGCCCCCGGCCGGGCTGCGCCCGGGCTCTTCATCACGCTCGAAGGGGGCGACGGCTCCGGCAAGACCACGCAGGCCGAGCTCCTCGAGCAGTGGCTCACCGAGCGCGGTCGTGTCGTCGTGCGCACCCGCGAACCGGGAGGCACGGCCGCCGGCGTGGAAATCCGCGAGATCGTCCTGCACCACCGCGGCGACATCGCGCCGCGTGCGGAGGCGCTGCTCTACGCCGCCGACCGTGCTCACCACGTCGCGACGGTCGTACGGCCGGCACTGGCCCGGGGCGAGGTCGTCCTGCAGGACAGGTACATCGACTCCTCCGTCGCTTATCAGGGCGCCGGTCGAGTCCTCGATCCCGATGAGATCCGCAACCTGTCGCTGTGGGCGGCCGAGGGTCTCCTCCCAGACGTCACGATCCTCCTCGACCTCGATGAGAGTGCCGCCCGCGCCCGGCTCGACGCGTCCCGCACCCGGTACGACCGGCTGGAGGCGGAGAGGTCCGACTTCCACGCCCGCGTGCGCGCCGCCTACCTGGCGCTCGCCGAGGCCGAGCCCGAGCGCATCCTCGTCGTCGACGCGGCCCGGCCCGTCGACGAGATCGCCGGCGAGATCCGGAGCCGTCTCGAGGGCCGGGTCTGAACGCACCGCGGCCGCGTTCCGTGTCCCCGGTGCCAGCTAGCCTGGAGCACATGGCAGTGTGGGACGACCTGACCGGTCAGGAAGACGCGATCGCGGTCGTCCGCGCCGCCGCCGAGAGCGGCAAACGAGGTGCGCCGTCCCTCCACGAAGCCGGAGCAGTGGCCGAGGCCGCCGGAGCCGACGGCCGCGGGATGACGCACTCGTGGCTGATCACGGGGCCGCCGGGGTCCGGTCGGTCCAACCTCGCCTTCGCGTTCGCCACGGCGCTGCTGAGCCCCGGCACCCCGGAGGGCGACCTCGCGACGCAGCGGCAGGTAGAGGCGCGGACTCACCCCGACCTCGCCGTGCTCAGCACCGACCGCGTCATCATCTCGATCGACGAGGTGCGGTCGCTCGTCGCCACTTCCCAGTTCGCGCCGTCGGTCGGGCGCTATCGCGTCATGATCATCGAAGACGCCGACCGGATGACCGAACGCACCTCCAACGTCCTCCTGAAGGCCTTGGAGGAGCCGCCCGAGCGCACGGTGTGGATCCTCTGCGCGCCGAGCGACGCCGACCTCCTCCCGACGATCCGCTCCCGCGTCCGCACCGTGCGACTGGCGGTGCCCAGCGTCGACGACGTCGCCCGGCTGATCGAGCGCCGCGACGGGGTCGACCCCGCGACCGCCGAGCGCGCCGCCCGGCACGCCCAGAGCCACATCGGCATGGCGCACCGGCTCGCCACCCACGAGGAGGCGCGGCGCCGCCGCGAGCGCACCCTCGAGCTCGCCCTCGGCATCCGGTCCGTCTCCGACGCCGTGCTGGCGGCGGCGAGCCTCCTCGAGATCGCCGGGGCCGACGCCAAGGCGATCACGGAGGAGCGCGACGCCGAGGAGCGCGAACACGCGCTCCGGTCGCTCGGGATCGAGCCCGGGGGCAGCATCCCGCCCGCGCTCCGCGGCCAGCTGCGGCAGCTCGAAGATGACCAGAAGCGCCGAGCGACGCGAGGCCTCCGCGATGGGATCGACCGCATCCTCGTCGACCTGCTCTCCGTCTACCGCGACGTCATGATGCTCCAGCTCGACAGCCGCAGCGAACTCGTGAACACCGAGATCCTGGCGCAGCTCCGAGCTCTCAGCGAGCACACGAGTCCCGCCGATACGCTCGCCGCGATGGACGCCATCGCCACGGCCCGCGAACGGATCGAGGCGAACGTCGCGCCCGTGCTCGCCCTCGAGGCGATGCTGATCACCATCCTGCGCGGCACGGCCGCTCGAAAGGGGACCGACCTGTGACCACCCGACCCGGACGGTCCGCTGGCCGACGTCGCGGCGTCCGTACGGCCATCGTCGCCGTCGCAGCCGTGCTCGCGCTCACCCTGACCGGGTGCGTGACCTGGTTGATACCCCCGAAGTCCGTGCAGACCTCCACACCGTCTCCCGAGAAGGTGGCCACCGATCTTCAGCCGTTCTACTCGCAGACCCTCACCTGGTCGAACTGCGACTCCGGCAAGCAGTGCGCCACGGCGAAGGCGCCCCTCGACTGGCAGCACCCGGCGGCAGGCGAGATCGAGCTCGCGCTGATCCGGCAGCAGGCGAAGGGGGACCGGCAGGGCTCCCTGCTGGTCAACCCCGGTGGCCCCGGCGCCTCCGGCTACGACTTCGTCAAGGACTCGGTCGACTACGCGACCGACAAGACCCTCCAGGACTCGTTCGACGTCGTCGGTTTCGATCCTCGCGGGGTCGGCCGATCGACCGCCGTCAAGTGCTACGACCCGAAGCAGATGGACGACTACCTGTACGGCATCACGCCCGGCGTGCGCGGCTCTGACGAGTGGCTCGCGGCGAACACCGAGACGGCGAAGGGGTTCGCCGCCGCTTGCGATCAGAAATCCCAGAAGCTGCTGGCGCACGTCGACACCGTCAGCGCGGCGCGCGACCTCGACCTGCTGCGCGCGGTGCTCGGCGACAAGAAGCTCAACTATCTCGGTTACTCGTACGGCACCTACCTCGGGGCCACGTATGCCGACCTCTACCCCGGCAAGACCGGCCGCCTGGTGCTCGACGGCGCCCTCGACCCCGCCGCGAGCAACGCCGACGTCACCATGGTGCAGGCCCAGGGGTTCGAGAGCGCCCTCCGCGCCTACCTCAAGGACTGCCTGAGCCAGAAGGGCTGCCCGTTCACCGGAACGGTCGACCAGGCCATGACGACCGTCGGCCAGCTGCTCGCCAGCGTCGACCGCAGCCCCATCCGCAACTCCGACGGGAGGGAGCTGGGCGCCAACACTCTCCTCACCGCGATCATCACGCCGCTGTACGACGCCACGGCCTGGTCGTACCTGACCAAGCTGTTCGACTCGGTGATGAAGGGCGACGCCTCCGTGGCCTTCGTGCTGGCCGACTCCTACAACGACCGCAACAGCGACGGCACGTACTCAGACAACGGCACGGAGGCCTTCACGGCCATCAACTGCCTCGACTACCCGGTCGACGCGAGCGTCCCGGCGATGCGGGCCAACGCCGCTCAGCTCGCCCAGGTCGCGCCGGTGATCGGGCCGTACATGGCTTACGGGGAGCTCAGCTGCGGCACGTGGCCGTATCAGTCCACTGTGCAGCGCGCCCCGATCCACGCCAAGGGGTCGGCACCCATCCTCGTCATCGGCACGACCAACGACCCGGCCACCCCGTACGTCTGGGCGAAGAACCTCGCGTCCGAACTCGAGAACGGGCACCTGCTCACCTACCGCGGCGAAGGCCACACCGCCTACAACAAGTCGAACTCGTGCGTGAACGGAACGGTGGACGACTTCCTCGTCCATGGCACCGTCCCCACGGCCGGGAAGACCTGCTGATCCACCGAACCCGCGCGTTCGATGCGCGAAGGCCGCACCCGGCCCCGGCGGTGGTGCAATTTTGCAGAGGATGAAATAATCGAGAGCGTGACTCCGGCAACCGAAACCGTCATCGACGGGAGCGAGCTCGGGCTGCGTGAGCGCAAGCGCATCGCTACCCGGCGGGCCATCCAGCTGGCCGCCCTCGGCCTCGCCACCGAGCGCGGGTTCGACCGCGTCACGATCGACGAGATCAGCCACGCGGCCAACGTCTCGCCTCGCACGTTCTTCAACTATTTCCCCTCGAAAGAGACGGCGATCATCGGCGAGCTGCCGGAGCTCCCCGGCGAGGAGACGATCGAGCGCTTCATCGCGGCGGGCCCGCAGGAGCCGATCCTCGAGGGCATCAGCCACCTCCTCATCGCGGCGATCGTCGGGGGAGACCTCGGCGATCCGGGCATCCCCGTCGACGGGGCCTCGGGCGACGACGCCCTCCACGATCCGGCCTCGACGATGCAGAAGATGCACACCCTCCGCAGGGCGCTCCTGAAGGACAACCCGGAGCTCTTCGCTCAGCGGATGGCGTCGATGCGCACCTTTGAGGAGGCTCTGAGCGAAGTCGTCGAGCGTCGTCTCGCCCACGACGACCCCGAGCTCGCCGCCGACCGGGAGGCGCTGCACCAGCGAGCGCGCCTCGTCACCTACGTCGCGTTCGCCGGCATGCGGCACGCCTGGTCGTGCTGGGCGGACCACGGGGGAGTGGAGCCGCTCGCCGACCGCCTCCGCACGTCGTTCGAGCAGCTCGCGAATCTCGGCAGCCAGGTTCGCTGACGGGTCGCCCGCGGTGTTCGCCGGTGTCAGCAGCACCCCGCGGGATCGGGTAAGCTATCTGACTGTGCGCCGAGCGGAAGCCCGGCCACGCCGCCCTAGCTCAGTCGGCAGAGCATCTCACTCGTAATGAGAAGGTCAAGGGTTCGATTCCCTTGGGCGGCTCCCATTCTCGGTCCCGTCCTCGGACGGGGCCTTTCCGCCATTGCAGCGGCTCCAAACGCGCGTCGGCCGAGCGGATTCTCGCGGTGGCTCGCGCCCTCGGCCACGATCGGTTCGCACTAATCGGACACGACCGGGGAAGCTATGTGGCGTCCCGGCTGGCGTTCGACCACCCTGGTGCGGTCGATCGGGTGGTGCTGATGGACAGTATTCCGATCGTGGAGCATCTGGATCGCATCACGCCGGAGTTCGCCACTCAATGGTGGCACTGGTTCTTCTTCGCGCAGCCCCACACCCCGGAGCGCGTGATCCTGGCAGATCCGGACGCCTGGTACCACGGCGATCCCGAGCGGATGGGCACCGAGAATCACGACGAGTGGCGGCGCGCAATGCGCAACCCGCGGGTGGTGCGGGCGATGCTCGAGGACTACCGAGCCGGCCTCACGATCGATCGCCGGGACGAGGAGGCAGACCGAGCGGCCGGCCGCAAAATGACGCAACCGCTACTCGTGCTCGGGTCGTTGCGCGACGACCTGGAACAGCTGTTCGGCGACCCACGCGAGATCTGGCGGAATTGGGCCGTCGATGTTCGGGGACATAGGATCGACTCCGGTCACCACATGGCAGAGGACGCGCCCGGCGAGCTCACCGACGCGCTGGTCGAGTTCCTCGCTCGAGAGCCAGGGTCGGCGTGATGCTGCTGGTCCCGCACGAGCGTCATCGCGCACCTGGCGCCGCGCCCCAACCCGTGGTTGGCTGCGCAGCATGAGCGCTGAGTTCAGCAAGGGCGATCACGTCGAGTGGTCCTCACACGGTGTCGACGTCCCAGGGACGGTCGAGGGCAAGATCACGGAAGAGACCGAGGCGGCCGGCCGGAAAGTCTCCGCATCCGAAGACGACCCGCAGTACCTCGTGAAGAGTGACAAGTCGGGCAAGGAGGCCGTCCACAAGCCGGAGGCGCTCCGCAAGAAGAGCTGACCGGCGCGGTTCCCCCGTTCAGGTGAGCCGGGTACCATACCCGGATGCACGAAACGGAGGAGCCCGGCACCGGCGCGCCCACCGGTCGGCGAACCGCCGACCCCCGTCGGTCCGGTCGCGTCTCGGCGGCGACAGCGGGCGTGATGGCGGCGATCCGCAAGCACCCGAAGACCTGGATCGCGGCCGGCGGTGCCGCCGCGCTCATCATCCTCGGCACGGGCAGCGTCGCCCTGGGCGCCACGGTCGGAGGCGAATCCGCCGCAGCCGGGCCGGCAACCGCATCCGCACACCCCTCCGCAACGCCCGCTCAGAAGACCCCCACCCCGACTCCCACGCCGACAGCCACAGCGCGCCCGGTCCCAGCGAATCAGGTCGCCGCCGCCCGCATCCGCACGTGCTCCGTCGCCTCCCTGGCGCAGGACGGCCGCCTCGGCAACCTGGAGGCCCAGGTCGTCAACGCCACCACCGGCGAGACCCTGTTCGACCGTAACGGCGGCAAGCCGGGCCCCACGGCCTCCGTGCTGAAGACCCTCACGTCCGCTGCGGCTCTCGCCACCCTCGGCCCGGACTACCGCGTGCAGACGCGGGTCGTGGCCGGGTCGGCTCCGGGGCAGGTCGTGATCATCGGCGGCGGCGATGTGACGCTGTCGCGCCTCCCCGGAGGCCAGGGTGCGTTCTACACGGGTGCGCCCTCGATCGCCGACCTGGCGGCCCAGACCAAGCAGGCGCTCGGCGGCCAGCCGGTCACGTCGATCGTGGTCGACACCTCCCTCTTCGCGGGCCCGCAGTGGCAGCCCAGCTGGGACGAGCACGAGGAGCGCGTCGTCGAGGGCTCCACGCCGTACATGACCGCCCTCATGGTCGACGGTGACCGTGACGATCCGGGCGCGGTCGAATCCCCGCGCAGCACCGACCCGGTCGGCCGCGCCGTCACGTACTTCCAGCAGTTCCTGGGCACGAGCGTCCCGGTGAGCTCGGGCACCGCGCCGGCGGGCGCGCGCCAGCTCGCGGTCGTGCAGTCGCAGCCGGTGACCACTCTCATCGACCAGGCCATGCAGTACTCCGACAACACGATCATGGAGGAACTGGCGCGGCTGGTCGCGATCAAGACCGGGGCGGGCAACACCTTCGATGCCGAGAATGCGGGTGTGCTGGCCGGCCTCAAGGGCTACGGGATCGACACGACCGGCATCCACATCGCCGACGGCTCGGGCCTCAGCGGCGACAACGCCGTCCCTCCGTCGTATCTGACGAAGCTGTTCGTCAAGGTGATGAACGGCGACAACGGCCTCGGCGTCGTCTACAACGGGCTTCCGGTCTCCGGCCAGTCCGGTACCCTCGGCCCGGGCTACAGCCGGTTCACCGGAGCGAACTCGGTGGCGCGCGGGGCCGTCCACGCCAAGACCGGCTGGATCAACAACGGCTACACGCTGGCCGGCATCGTCGACTCGGCAGACGGGACCAAGCTGACCTTCGCCGTGTTCGCGCTCGGCCCTGTGAGCGACAATGCCAAGCAGGCGATCGACACGCTCGTCACCGGCTTCTACAAGTGCGGCGACAACCTGTCGAACAACTGACGCCGCCGGCCGACCGGCGGACCGGGAGGGACGCATGAGCAAGGCGCTGTTCATCATCGACGTACAGAACGACTTCACCGAGGGCGGCGCTCTCGGGGTCGACGGCGGTGCGGCGGTCGCGGCTGGGATCACCGAGTATCTTCGCGCGCACTCCGGCGAGTACAAGGTCATCATGGCGAGCCGCGACTGGCACGACGCCGACAACGACAACGGCGGTCACTTCGCGACAGAGGGCGCTCCTGACTACGTCCAGACGTGGCCCGTGCACTGCGTCGCCGGAACGGCGGGCGCCGAGTACCACCCGGCGCTCGACACCTCCCGTGTCGGATACCACGTGCGGAAGGGGCAGGGCGTTCCCGCCTACTCGATCTTCGAGGGCCGGACGGAGGCGGGGTCGACGGTGCACAACATCCTCGACGAGCACGGCATCGACGCGATCGACGTCACCGGGATCGCGACCGACTACTGCGTACGCGCCTCCGCCTTCGACGCGCTGGCGCGGGGGCGCCGGGTCCGGGTCCTGACCGATCTCGTCGCCGGCGTGGCACCGGCGAGCTCCGAGGCCGCGCTCGCGGAACTGGAACGTGCGGGCGCCGACATCGTCCACTCCTGACGACGCGCCGTCCGCGCGTCCAGGGGTGGAGGCCGACCCGAATCGACAGTAAGCTGACTACTAATTCAGCGAGCTACCTGGAGGCGTCGTGTCCGACCGTTCTGTCCGCAAGAGCCACGTCCCTCCTCTGTGGCTGCGCATCGTCGTGCCGAGCGTGCTCATCCTGGTGTGGCTGGCGCTCGGCGGCCTCGGCGGCCCCACGTTCGGCAAGCTCTCGGGAGTTTCGAGCAACGACCAGGCCGCGTTCCTGCCCGCCAGTGCGGAATCGACCGAGGTTCAGGCCTGGCAGAAGCGGTTCACCGCCTCCAACGCCATCCCCGCGATCGTGGTCGTCACCGCCGACAGCGCGATCCCGAAGCAGGAACTCGGGACGACATACCAGCAGCTCGCCGAGAAGCTCGCCACGGTGAACGGGGTGCAGGCGCCCGACAAGGGGCAGCAGACGAGCGTGGCCGGACCGATCCCGTCGAAGGACGGCCTGGCGGTGCAGTACATCGTCCCGATCGCCGACTCGAACGAGGTGAAGACGGTCGTCGCGGACCTGCGCTCGGTCGTCGATGACAACCTCCCGAGCGGCACGAAGGCCTGGGTCACCGGGCCGGCCGGGCTGACGGCCGACCTCGTCAATGCGTTCGGCGGCATCGACGGCATCCTCCTGCTCGTGGCGGTCGCCGCCGTCTTCGTGATCCTGCTGCTCGTGTATCGGGCGCTCCTCCTGCCCTTCCTCGTGCTCTTCACGTCGATCTTCGCCCTGTGTGCGGCGATCCTCTTCGTCTACCTGTTCGCGCTCTGGGGCTGGATCAAGCTGTCCGGGCAGAGTCAGGGCATCCTGTCGATCCTCGTGATCGGCGCCGCGACGGACTACTCGCTCCTCCTGGTGGCCCGCTACCGGGAGGCGCTCGAGCACGAGGAGTCCCGCTGGGTAGCCGTCGTCCAGGCGTGGCGGGCGGCGTTGGAGCCCATCGTCGCGTCGGGCGCGACCGTCATCCTGGCGCTGCTGTGCCTCCTGTTCTCCGACCTCAACTCGAACAAGAGCCTCGGGCCGATCGCGGCGATCGGCATCGTCTTCGCCCTGCTGTCCGCCCTCACGCTGCTGCCCGCGCTCATCGCGGTGTTCGGGCGTGCCGCCTTCTGGCCGTTCCGGCCCAAGGTCGGCGCCGAGGAGCGTCGCCTGAGCCATGCCGGAGCGGTGGCTGTGGCCGGTCTCGAGGGCATCAGCGGCCTGTGGAGGCGCGTCGGCAGCCTCATCGCGCGTCGCCCGCGGGTGACGTGGCTGGTCGCCTTCGGGCTCCTGGTCCTCTGCGTGCTCGGTCTCCCGCAGCTGAAGGCGAACGGCGTCCAGCAGACCGACGTGGTCCTCTCGCAGTCCGATGCGAGAGACGGCCAGTCCGTCCTCGCCAAGCATTTCGACGCCGGCTCGGGTTCGCCGGTGGTGATCGTGGCCGACCAGGCGAAGGCGGCCGATGTCCTCGCGAAGACCAAGGCCACCGACGGGATCGCCGCGGCGACCTACTACGCCGGCAATGTGCGGCCCGGCGCGCCGGGAGCGGCCGGTGCTCCGCAGCCGGTGGTGGTCGACGGCCGCGTCCTCATCCAGGCGACGCTCTCCGCCGAGCCGGACTCCTCGTCCGCGGAGCAGGTCGTGAAGACGCTCCGCAGCACGCTGCCGTCGGTCGACGATTCCGCGCTCGTCGGCGGGGTCACCGCGATCGCTCTCGACACCAACGAGACGGCCCAGAGCGACCTCGCGAAGATCATCCCGATCGTCCTCGCGGTCATCCTCGTCATCCTCATGCTGCTGCTGCGCTCGATCGTGGCGCCCCTCCTGCTGATCGGGAGCGTCGTGCTCTCGTACGCGGCAGCGCTGGGCGTCTCGGCGCTCGTCTTCGATCACGTGTTCCGGTTCCCGGGCGCTGATGCCGCCGTGCCGCTGTTCGGATTCGTGTTCCTGGTCGCCCTGGGCGTGGACTACAACATCTTCCTGATGACCCGCGTGCGGGAGGAGTCCCTCCGGATCGGTACGCGTCCGGGCATCCTCCGGGGGCTGGGCATGACCGGAAGCGTGATCACGTCGGCCGGCGTCGTCCTCGCCGCGACCTTCGCCGCGCTCGCTGTGATCCCGATCCTGTTCCTCGTCCAGATCGCGTTCATCGTCGCCTTCGGCGTGCTGCTCGACACGGTCGTCGTCCGATCCCTGCTCGTGCCCGCTCTCTCGTACGACATCGGGCGGACGATCTGGTGGCCGTCGCGGCTCTGGCGCGACAGGTTGCCCAGCGAAGCGGCCGAGACGGCGAGCTGACTGCACAGCCTGACCAGCTCGGAGCGGTGCCGTTGCCTCACCGGGGGCGCTGCGAAAAGCTGACGGGATGACGATCACCGGTCTCGCCCCCGAGCTGGCCGGTCCCTCCGTCGCTCCGCACGCGCGTGGCGACGAGGCCGCCCTTCTCCGCCGGGTGTATCGCTCCATGGCCATGATCCGCCGGCTCGACATCGAGGGGGCGGCGCTCGCGGTGCGCGGCGTCCTCCCCGGCTACGCCTCCGCTCGAGGCCAGGAGGCGGTGGCCGTCGGCGCCGTCGCCGCGCTCGACCTCTCCCGCGACGCCGTCTTCGCGTCTCCGCGTTCGCTCGGTGCGGCCGTCGCGACGCGTGGCGATGCCGCAGCGGCCCTGGCCGAGCGTTCGCGTGCCGGCACCGCTCCGCGCGACTCGGACGCGCACGTCGCTCACGCAGCCGGGTGGGCGCTCTGTGCGCGCCTCGACCGGACCGGCGCCGTGGCGGTCGCCCTCCTCGACCGCGGCCCGGGTGCGGCCTCGCCGGAGACGCAGGAGGCGCTGTCGACGGCGCTGACGGCGAACCTCCCGCTCGTGCTCGTCGCCCGCGACGGTGCCGTCAGCGCCTGGGGAGGCGCCTCCTCCCGGCCGCCGCACGAGATCGCCGTCGACGGCTCGGACGTGCTCGCCGTCCTCCGGGGGACGACCTCGGCGCTCGAGCGCGCACGCCGGGGAGCAGGACCCGTGCTGGTCACTGTCGATGACGGCAGGCAGGGCGACGGCCCGGCCCCCCGCGACCCCCTCGCCCGCTGCGAGCAGCGCCTACGGGAGATCCCGGGAACGCCCGACAGCTTCTTCGCCGGCGTGACCGACATCGCCGACACGCTGGCCGCGCGGGTCCGCGCCGAGCTCGTCGGCGGCGCGCTGAGCCGGTCGTCGGTGCTCCGGCGCGCCTCCGTCGCCTAATCTGGGCGGAGTCGACATCACGAGCGGAGGTCCGGTGCGGATTCACGTCGAGCGTCACCCGGGTCCCGACCCCGTCCTCCTCGTGCACGGCTTCGCGACCACGGGGGCGCTCACCTGGGAGGCGACGGGCTGGGTGGCCGCGCTCGCCGATGCCGGACGCGGCGCCCTCGTCCCCGACCTGCGCGGCCACGGGGCGAGCGAGGCGCCGCACGATCCGGCCGAGTACTCTCCGTCGCTGCTGGCGACCGATCTGCTCGGCGTCCTCGACCAGGAGGCGCTCCCCAGCGTCGACGTCGTCGCGTACTCCATGGGCAGCTGGGTCGCCCTGGCGCTGGCCGGCATCGCCCCCGATCGTGTCCGTCGCCTCGTGGTCGGCGGCGTCGGCACGGTCGAGCAGTTCGCGCGGTCGGGGGTGGAGGCGGTGCGGGCCGCTCTGCTCGACGGCGCTCAGCCTCCCGCCGGCTCACCGCTCGAGCCGCTGCTCGCCTCCATCCGCCAGGCACCCGGCGTCGACCGGGAGGCCCTCGCGGCGTGCGCGACCGGGATGGCCGCGCACCCGCTGCCGCTCAGCTCGACGGTCCCGACGCTGCTCGTGGTCGGCGACGTCGATCCCGTCGCCGAGGGCGCCGACGAGGCGGCGCGGCTACTCGGGGCCGAGCTGGTGCGCCTCCCGAAGCGGAATCACGTGACCGCGCTGAGCGCCCGCGGGTTCAAGCAGGCCGCCCTCCCGTTCCTCCTCGGTCGGTCGCCGGTCTCGCCGGCCTGAGCGTCCCGTCGGGTCGTGGCGGCATCGTGCCCTGCCTTCCCTGAGAGGTGACGTCAGACTGTAGGCGCACCGGACTCCCCGTCGTACGATGTGCGAGGACCGAAGGAGGCCGCATGATCGACAGGCTCGACGCCGATCTGATCGCGTTGCTGACGGACGAGCCCCGGCTCGGCGTGTTCGAGGCCTCCCGGCGGCTGGGCGTCGCTCGGGGAACCGTGCAGGCGCGCCTCGACCGCCTGCAGCGCTCGGGCGTCGTGCGCGACTTCGCCCCGACCATCGATGCCGAACGGCTGGGCTACCCTGTGACCGCCTTCGTGACGGCGGAGATCGCACAGAGCGACCGTGCCGCCGTGGAGCACCTCCGCGATATCCCGGAGGTGCTCGAGGTGCACACCATCACCGGCGCCGGCGACTTGCTGATCAGGGCGGTGGCTCGGTCCAACGCCGACCTGCAGCGGGTCATCGACCGTATCGTCAGCGTGCCGGGCATCACCCGCACCTCCACGGTGATCGCCCTGTCGACCGAGATCGATCACCGCTCGGTGCCGCTGGTGCTGGCCGCGGTCGACTCGTGACGCGACCGACGCGCCAGCAGCGCGACGGGCTGTCCGGAACGGGCCCCTGACGGAACGCCGCACGGCGGGTAGACAGGAGCTGAGGAAGACGAAGGGAAAGAACGCATGGATGAGAAGAGCCTGCTGGAGCGGGTGCCCGACGGACTGTTCATCGACGGGACGTGGCAGGAGGGATCGGCCGGGACGCTCGACGTCTACGACCCCGCGACCGGCGATCTCATCAAGCGCATCGCCAATGCCACACCCGAGGACGGGCTGCGCGCTCTGGACGCCGCGGTCGCCGCCGCTGACTCGTGGGCGGCGACCCCGGCTCGTACCCGCGGTGAGATCCTGCGCCGAGCGTTCGACCTGCTGCAGGAGCGTCGGGACGAGTTCGCGCTGCTGATGACGCTCGAGATGGGCAAGCCTCTCGCCGAAGCCAACGGCGAGGTCACGTACGGCGGCGAGTTCCTGCGCTGGTTCTCCGAGGAGGCGGTGCGCATCTCCGGCCGCTACGGGGCCAATCCCGAGGGGACGGGCCGCATGATCGTGTCCCAGCATCCGGTCGGTCCGTGCTTCCTCATCACGCCGTGGAACTTCCCGCTCGCGATGGCGACCCGCAAGATCGCTCCCGCCCTCGCCGCGGGCTGCACCGTGGTCATCAAGCCGGCCGAGCTGACCCCGCTCACGACGCTCTACTTCGCTCGCCTCCTGGAGGACTCGGGGCTGCCGGCCGGCGTGCTCAACGTCATCACAACCTCCACGTCGGGGAAGGTCTCGGCGCCGATCATCGCCGACCCGCGCCTGCGCAAGTTGTCATTCACGGGGTCGACCGAGGTCGGCCGCAAGCTCCTGCAGCAGGCGTCGGAGAACGTGCTGCGCACCTCCATGGAGCTCGGCGGCAACGCGCCGTTCGTGGTCTTCGACGACGCCGACCTCGACAGGGCCGTCGATGGAGCGATGCTCGCCAAGTTCCGCAACATCGGGGAGGCGTGCACCGCGGCCAACCGCTTCATCGTCCACGAGTCCGTCGCCGATGAGTTCGCGCGGCGGGTCACCGAGCGGGTCTCGGCGATGAAGATCGGACGGGGCACCGAGGAGGGCGTCGCGATCGGGCCGCTGATCAACGAGGCCGCCGTCGACAAGGCGGCCGAGCTCCTCGAGGACGCCGTGTCGCGCGGCGCGTCCGTGCTGACGGGAGGCTCGCGCGTCGACGGCCGAGGGACCTTCTTCGAGCCGACGGTCGTGACCGACGTGCGCGCCGGGAGCGAGATCCTCCGGCAGGAGATCTTCGGTCCCGTGCTCTCGATCGTGCGCTTCACGGACGAGGACGAGGCCGTCCGCATCGCCAACGACACCGAGTTCGGGCTCGTCTCCTACGTCTTCACCAAGGACCTGGCCCGCGGGCAGCGGATGATCGAGCGCCTCCAGACCGGCATGATGGGGCTCAACGTCGGCGTCATCTCGAACGCGGCGGCGCCCTTCGGCGGTGTGAAGCAGTCCGGGCTCGGCCGAGAGGGAGGGTTCGAGGGCATCCACGAGTACCTCTCGACCAAGTACACGCTCACGCCCAACCCGTTCGGTGCCTGACATGGAGGCGCGCGAAGCGGTCATCGTCGACGTCGTCCGGACGCCGTCCGGCCGCGGGAAGCCGGACGGCGAGCTGTCGGACATCCACCCCGCCGACCTCCTCGCGGGCGTGCTCATCGAGCTCGCCGCGCGGAACGGCCTCGATCCCGCGATCGTCGACGACGTCATCGGCGGGTGCGTCACGAAGACCGGGGAGCAGGCGGCCAACGTCATCCGGACGGCTGTGCTGAGCGCCGGTTTCCCCGAGAGCGTCCCCGCGGTGACGATCGACCGGCAGTGCGGCTCGAGCCAGCAGGCGGCCGCGTTCGCCGCCCAGGGCGTGATCGCCGGAGCCTATGACGTCGTCATCGCGTGCGGCGTCGAGTCGATGAGCCGCGTGCCCATGGGGTCGGACGCGGCCGGCGCCTCGCTCGGCGGGGAGCTCCTCCACTCGCGGTACCCCGACGGCCTGGTCGGTCAGGGCGTCGCCGCCGAGCTGATCGCGCACCGGTGGAGCATGTCGCGCACCGAGCTGGATGATTTCGCCGCCGCCTCCCAGTCCCGTGCGGCGCGTGCAGCGGCCGACGGCGCGTTCGACCGCGAACTGATCGCCGTGCCGACGCCGGACTCGGGCAGCGTGAACGCCGACGAGACCATCCGGCCCGGCACGACCGCCGAGAAGCTCGCCGCGCTGCCGCCCGCGTTCCGGACGGAGAAGCTCGCCAAGCGGTTCCCGGAACTGGAGTGGCGCATCACCGCGGGCAACTCGTCGCCCCTCACCGACGGCGCGTCGGCGGCGCTCATCATGAGCCGGGAGGCCGCCGACCGGCTGGGCCTGCGCCCGCGCGCGCGATTCCACTCGTTCGCCGTCACCGGCTCCGACCCGCTGCTCATGCTCACCGGGATCGTGCCGGCCACGCGCCGGCTCCTCGAGCGCAGCGGACTCGGCATCGACGAGATCGACGCCTACGAGGTCAACGAGGCGTTCGCCTCCGTGCCCCTCCTGTGGCTCCGCGAGTTCGGCGCCGACCCGGAGCGGCTCAACCCGCGTGGAGGCGCGATCGCGCTGGGCCACGCGCTCGGCTCCTCGGGCACGCGCCTCCTCGGCACCCTGCTGTGCGAGCTCGAAGACACCGGCGGCCGCTACGGTCTGCAGACGATGTGCGAGGGCGGCGGGACAGCCAACGCGACCCTCATCGAAGTGCTGCGCTGACCCCCCGCCCCTCCTGAACCACGAACACCGAACGGAAGGATCCCCATGCTGATCGACGGATGCTCCGCCCTGGTCACCGGCGGTGCCAGCGGCCTCGGAAACGCGACCGCCCACGCCCTCACCGAGGCCGGCGCGCGGGTCGTGATCGTCGACCTGCCGCGGTCGGAGGGGGAGAAGGCGGCGGTCGCGCTCGGCCCGAACGCCCGGTTCGTCCCGGCCGATGTGACGGACGAGGCGCAGGTCCAGGCGGCCGTCGACACCGCGAGCGGGCTCGGGCCGCTGCGCGTGGTCGTCAACTGCGCCGGGATCGCCACGGCGGTCAAGGTGCTGGGCCGCGACGGCATCCAGCCGCTGGAGCTCTTCGAGCGCGTCATCCGCGTCAACCTCGTGGGAACCTTCAACGTCATCCGGCTGGCTGCGGCCGCCATGGTGAAGACCGAACCGGTGGGGGAGGAGCGCGGCGTGATCGTCGACACAGCCTCGGTCGCCGCGTTCGACGGTCAGATCGGGCAGGCGGCGTACTCGGCCTCCAAAGGAGGCGTCGCCGCGATGACGCTGCCGCTCGCGCGCGAGTTCGCTCGCGACCTCATCCGCGTCGTGACGATCGCGCCCGGCATCTTCGAGACGCCGATGATGGCGGGGCTGCCCGAGGCGGCGCAGGCCTCGCTCGCCGCCCAGGTCCCGCATCCTGCGCGGCTCGGCCGGCCGTCCGAGTACGCGCAGCTCGTGCGCGCGATCATCGACAACCCGATGCTCAACGGCGAGACGATCCGGCTCGACGGGGCCATCCGGATGCAGCCGCGGTAACCGCTTCGGCGCCCGCGGCGCCCGCGCTCAGCTCTGGGAGTGCGCCTCCAGGAACGTGTACACGTCCGAGTCGTCGACCCCCGGGAAGGACCCGGAGGGGAGCGGCGACAGGATGTGCGCGTGCAGCCGGGCACTCGGCCACGCCTTGCCCGCCCAGTGCTGCGACAATTCCGCATCCGGGCGCTTGCAGCAGGACTCGTCGGGGCAGTGCGACTCGGCGCGCGCCGTCGTCTCCCGCCCGCGGAACCACTTGGCCTCGTCGAACGGGACGCCCACGCTGATCGAGTAGCTGCCCTCGGAGGTGGTGCCCACCTGGGTCGCGCACCAGAAGGTCCCGGCGGGCGTGTCCGTGTACTGGTACAGCTCGGTGGTCCGGTTGGTGCGGGTGAAGGCGTTGCGCGCTCCCCACTTCCGGCACACGACCTGGCCCTCGATGGAGCCGGTCACATCCGTGGGGAGCACGAGCCCGTCGTTCTCGTAGCCCTTGTACAGCGCCCCGTCGTCGCCCACGCGGAGGAAGTGGAGCGTCATGTCGAGGTGACTCGTGGCCAGGTTGGTGAGCCGGAGCGCGGCCGCCTCGTGGGTCACACCGAAAGCGTCCCGGAAGTCCTCGACGGCGAGGTCCTTGTCCTTCTTGGCCTGCTGGAGGAACGCAACGGCCGCATCCCGCGGCATCAGGCAGCACGCGGCGAAGTAGTTGATCTCGAGCCGCTGCCGCAGGAAGTCGGCGTAAGACGCGGGCCGCTCGTGCCCGAGGAGCCGGTGCGCCATCGCCTGCAGCGCCATGGAGCGGAGGCCGTGACCGCCCGGGATCGACGCCGGCGGGAGGTAGATGCGGCCGTTGTCGAGGTCGGTGATGGAGCGGGTCGACCGGGGCAGGTCGTTCACGTAGATGAGGTCGAAGCCCAGCTGCTCGGCCATGACGCTGACCGTGCGGTGCGTGAGGGCGCCGCGCACGTGGCCGGCGGCGCGGACGCGATCCACCGCGAGCTGCTCGATCTCGGGAATGTAGTTGTTCTGCTCGCGCATGCGCTCCCTGAGCTCCGTGTTGGCTCGCCGCGCCTCCTCGGGGGTGGCGATCGCCTCGCTCGCTCGGCGCGAGAGCTCGCGGTGCATGCCGACCAGGGCCCTGAGGGTCTCGGTCGGCGTCCCCTTGGTCGGCTTCACGGCCGGGAGGCCGAGGGAGGCGTAGAGCGTTCCCCGCTGCGCGCGAGCCAGTTCGATCTCGAGGGCGGCGCGCTCGTCCGGTGGCTCGGAGGAGAGCAGGTCGGTAAGCGGGACGCCCAGAGCGGACGCGATCGTAGAGAGCAGGGAGATGCGCGGCTCCCGCTTGCCGTTCTCGATGAGTGACAGCTGACTCGGCGCGACACCGGCGCGCGCCCCGAGCTCGTCGAGCGTGAGGCCGTTGCGGGTGCGGAAGTGACGGATGCGGTGACCGAGCGTGGCGACGTCGGCGACGACAGTGTCCATGGCTTCACGATAGCGCAAGAATCTCGATTCTTTCGGATGATTTCGCTGTTTCGGGGCATGAATCTCGCCCATCCTGGGTTCAAGAGCAGTTCTTTACGAGAGGAATGACCAGCATGGCCATCGCCGAACTCCCGCTCAGGGCCGACGAACCGACCATCGCCGACGAGCCGATCCGCGAGACGACGAGGCTCGCCGGGGGTCTCACGGCCGTCCGTGCGTGGGTGGACGACATCGCCGCGCTGGCCCAGCCCGACGAGGTCGTCTGGCTGGACGGCTCCCGTGCCGAGGCGGATCGTCTCACGAAGGAGCTCGTCGCCGAGGGCAAGCTGATCCGGCTGAACCCCGAGTGGCGCCCGAACAGCTTCCTCGCGCGGACCGACCCGGGCGATGTGGCCCGGGTGGAGGACCGCACCTTCATCTGCTCGCTCCGAGAGTCCGACGCGGGTCCGACCAACAACTGGCGCGAGCCCGACGCGATGCGTGCGGAGCTGCGCGACGTCTTCCGCGGCAGCATGCGCGGCCGGACGATGTACGTCGTCCCGTTCTCAATGGGTCCGGTCGGCGGGCCGCTCTCGCAGGTCGGCATCCAGCTGACCGACTCGGCCTACGTCGCCGTGAGCCTCGGGCTCATGACGAGGGTCACCTCCACGGTGCTCGACCTGATCGACGCGGGCCAGGAGTGGGTGCCCACCGTCCACAGCGTCGGCCACCCGCTCGTCGACGACGACGGCACGCGCCACGAGGACGTCGTGTGGCCGTGCAACGAGACGAAGTACATCGTCCAGTTCCCCGAGAGCCGCGAGGTCTGGTCGTACGGGTCCGGCTACGGCGGGAACGCGATCCTCGCGAAGAAGTGCTTCGCCCTCCGGATCGCCTCGGTCATGGCACGCGACGAGGGCTGGCTCGCCGAGCACATGCTCATCGTCAAGGTCACCTCCCCCGAGGGTCGCGCGTTCCACTTCGCGGCCGCCTTCCCGTCCGCGTGCGGCAAGACGAACCTCGCGATGCTCCGCCCGACCATCCCCGGCTGGACGGTCGAGACGATCGGCGACGACATCGCGTGGCTGCGCCAGGGCCCCGACGGGCGGCTGCGCGCCATCAACCCGGAGGCCGGCTTCTTCGGCGTGGCTCCCGGGACCGGCGCCTCCACCAACCAGACCGCGGTCGACACGCTCTGGGGCAACACGATCTTCACCAACGTGGCACTGCGCGACGACGGCGACGTCTGGTGGGAGGGGCTGACCGACGAGCCGCCGGCCCACCTGATCGACTGGGAGGGACGCGACTGGACGCCCGACTCCGGACGCCCCGCCGCGCACCCGAACTCCCGCTTCACCGTGAGCGCCGCGCAGTGCCCGGCCATCGCCGACGACTGGGACGCGTTCGACGGCGTGCCGATCGACGCGATCCTGTTCGGCGGCCGCCGGGCGACGAACGTCCCGCTGGTGGCGCAGGCGCGCGACTGGAGGCACGGCGTCTTCATGGGCGCGACGATCTCCTCCGAGCAGACCGCCGCGGCGGAGGGAACGGTGGGGGAGCTGCGCCGCGACCCGTTCGCGATGCTCCCGTTCTGCGGCTACAACATGGCCGACTACTGGGCTCACTGGCTGAAGGTGGGCGAGCGGCTCGGCGCCGACGCGCCCGCGATCTTCCAGGTCA
This sequence comes from Leifsonia sp. AG29, assembly GCF_009765225.1. NCBI lineage: Bacteria > Bacillati > Actinomycetota > Actinomycetes > Micrococcales > Microbacteriaceae > Leifsonia > Leifsonia sp. AG29. Next base: position 698,328 of record NZ_VMSF01000001.1, read on the forward strand.
ACTGGTTCCGCAAGGGCGATGACGGACGCTTCCTCTGGCCGGGCTTCGGCGAGAACGCGCGCGTCATCGAGTGGATCGCCCGCCGGGTGGAGGGGAGCGCGCACGCCGTCAGCGCCCCGATCGGGATGCTGCCCGTCGTCGACGAGCTCGACCTCGACGGCCTCGACCTCCCGCGCGCGGACCTGGACCAGTTGTTCGAAGTCGACACGGAGCGGTGGCTCGCGGAGTGCGATCTCACCGAGGAGTTCTTCGATCGGTTCGGCTCCCGGGTGCCGCCCGCGCTCCGCGCCGAGCTCGCGTCGCTGCGGTACCAGTTGCGCGCGTCGGGCTCAGACGAGGAGCTGGTGCTTCGCTAGGTCGCGGTAGAGGGGCGTCGACTCGACCAGTTCGGAGTGCGTCCCGACACCGATGACCCGGCCGTGGTCTAGGACGACGATCTGATCGGAGTCGACCACGGTCGAGAGCCGGTGCGCGATGACGAGGAGGGTGCGGTCCTCGGCGACCGCGTCGATCGCCTCCCGCATCAGCTGCTCGTTGCGGCCGTCGAGACTCGACGTCGACTCGTCGAGGAGGAGCACGGGAGGCGCGGCCAGCAGTGCCCGGGCGATCGCCAGGCGCTGGCGCTCGCCGCCGGAGAGCATGATGCCGTCCTCCCCGACGGGTGCGTCCAGACCGAGCTCGCTGCGCTCGAGCACCTCCGTCAGGTTGACCGCGTGGAGTACGTCGATGCACTGCTCGTCCGTCGCCTCGGGTGCCGCGAGCACGAGGTTGTCGCGGATCGACCCGGCCAGCACCGGTGCGTCCTGCTCCACGTAGCCGATCTGCGCGCGGAGCGCCGTGCGGTCGAGGCTGCGGACGTCCATCCCGCCGAACCGGACCTCGCCCTGCTGGGGGTCGTAGAAGCGCTCCACCAGGGCGAGGATCGTCGACTTGCCCGCTCCGGACGGGCCGACGAGCGCGGTCCGCCGGCCCCTCGGCACACGGAAGCTCACGCCGTTGAGCACGCCGCCGTGACCCAGGGGCGCGCCGTCCGCGCCCGCGCCGGCTGCAGCCTCCGCCTCGGCGACGACGTCCGTACCGGTGAGCGCCTCGAACGCGAGTCGCTCGGGGGTGGGCTCAGAGACGGCCACGGGGCCCTCTGCGGGACGGCCGGCGACCTCCGGGTAGGAGAAGCGCACATCGACGAACTCGATGGCGGGGGCCTCCGGGGCGAGCCCCTCGTTGGCGGCGCCGACGGTGAGCGCGAGCGGCATGATCTCGCGATCGTGCTGGTCCTCGGTGGGGAGGTCGAGGATCTCCTGGATCCGGCCGAGCGCGCCGAGGGCCGAGTTGACCGCCGCGATGGCGCCGAACGCCTGGCCGAGCGGGAGGATCATCATGAACAGGAAGAGGATGAAGGCGACCAGCTGCGCGATCGTGATGGCCCCGCTCGCGACGCGGAACCCGCCGACGCCGAGGACGACCAGGAACGACACCTGCATCGCGATGCCCGCCACGGGCACGACGAGGGCCGAGATCTTCGCCACCGAGATGCCCATGCGCCAGGCGCCGCGCGCGTCCTCCTCGACGCCCGCGATCTCGCGGTCGGTGGCGTTGGCCGCGCGGATGGTGCGGACCGAGCTGATCGCGCGCTCGACGGAGGCGGCGAGATCGCCGACCTTCGTCTGAGCCTTCTGGCTGGCGACCCGGATCCGCCCGGAGAGCAGGGTGACGACGACGACCGAGACGGCGACGACGAGCACGGTGAGGCCGAGCAGCACGGGGTCGATGACGAGCATCGCGATCAGGGCGCCGATGAACGTGAGCGCGCCGCCGATCGCCTCCACCAGGCCCTGGGTGAGCACGGCCCGCAGGAGCGTGGTGTCGGAGCCGACGCGCGAGACGAGGTCGCCCGTCCGCCGGGTGTCGAACTCGCTGATCGGGAGGCGCAGCATCCGGCCGACGAGCTTGCGGCGGGACGACAGCACGACGCCCTCCCCGGTGCGCTGCAGGAGGTAGTGCTGGTAGCCCGAGATCAGGCCCGAGACGACGACGAGCACGACGAGGCCCCACACGAGACCGCCGAGCGGCTCGCCCTTGCCGACGAGGTCGATCACCTGGCTGACGAGCAGCGGCTGGGCGAGGCTCGCGGCGGCGCCGAGCACGCTGAGGACGATGACGAACGCGAGCACGCCGCGATGCTCCAGGAGGTAAGGCAGCAGCTGCGAGAAGCGGGCGCGCGGCCCGGTCTCGGGCTGCCGGCGGCTGAAGGGGGAGCGGCGCCGCGGTGCGGGTGCGGTCTCGGTGCTCATGGGTGCTCCGTTCGGGAGGCGTGGCTCGATCACGGCCGGGGCCGGATACCGCCGCGGCCGTACTCCGACCGTACTTCGTGCGGGCTGCTCGTTCGCTGAGATCCGGCCGCCGACGATGTCCGGGGTCGGGGCTACAGTGCTGGACTATGCCCGTCCCCGTCATCGCCGCCCGCGACCTGGTCAAGAAGTACAAGGAGTTCCCCGCCGTCGACGGCATCAGCTTCGACGTGGAACCGGGGGAGTCGTTCGGCCTCCTCGGGCCGAACGGCGCAGGCAAGAGCACGACGATGCGGATGATCGGCGCGGTCTCGACGCGCACGGCGGGCGAGCTGAGCATCCTCGGGCTCGACCCCGACCGCTACGGGCCCGAGATCCGGTCGCGGCTCGGCGTGGTGCCGCAGGCCGACAACCTCGACACCGAGCTCCGGGTGCGCGACAACCTCATCGTCTACGGCCGCTACTTCGGCCTGCCCGCCGCAGCGGTCCGGAGGCGAGCGGACGAGCTCCTCGCCTTCGCTCAGCTGGAGGACAAGGCCAAAGCCAAGGTCGACGACCTCTCCGGCGGGATGAAGCGCCGCCTCACGATCGCGCGCGCCCTCATCAACGACCCGCGCATCCTCCTGCTCGACGAGCCGACGACCGGTCTCGACCCTCAGGCCCGCCATATCCTCTGGGACCGCCTGTTCCGGCTGAAGGAGCAGGGCACCACGCTCGTCCTCACCACCCACTACATGGACGAGGCCGAGCAACTCTGCGACCGGCTCGTCGTGGTCGACAAGGGCGCCATCATGGCCGAGGGGTCGCCGGCGGCGCTCATCCGCCGGTACTCCACGAGGGAGGTGCTGGAGGTGCGGTTCGGCTCGGAGCGCAACGCCGAGGTGGCGGAGGGGCTCGATGGTGTCGGAGAGCGCGTGGAGGTGCTGCCCGACCGCATCCTGGTCTACAGCGACGACGGGGAGGCGGAGCTCGCGCGCCTCGTCGAGCGCGGCCTCCGGCCCCTCACGAGTCTCGTGCGCCGGTCGAGCCTCGAAGACGTCTTCCTCCGTCTCACCGGCCGGAGTCTGATCGAATGACCGCGCCCGCGACCACCTCCGACGCCCGCGCCGCTCTGGACGCGGCGGTCCGGCCGCGCCGCTTCGGCGCCTGGTATGTGGCGGAGCACCGCTTCCGGGTCATGCGGTCGTACCTGCAGACCCTTCTCGTGACGGGGTTCGGGAACCCGCTCGTCTATCTCTTCGCGATGGGGGTGGGTCTCGGCAGCCTGGTCGCCGCGGGTACGGGCCCGCACGCGATCGACGGTGTCAGCTACCTCACGTTCGTGGCGCCGGCTCTCCTGTGCACGGCAGCCGTCACCGTCGCCAGCGAGGAGTTCACTTACCCGATCCTGCTCGGCTTCAAGTGGAACCCGACCTTCGCGGGGATCAGCTCGGCTCCCATCGCGCCCGGGCAGATCATCGACGGCATCGTGATCTCGGTCGTGGCTCGGCTGCTCGGCACGAGCCTCGTCTACTACCTGTTCATGCTGCTGTTCGGCGCCGTCCCCGGCCCGTGGGGGTGGGTTGCCGTCTTCATCGCCTCCCTCGGCGGCCTCGCCTTCGGAGCGCCCGTCATGGCCTGCGTCGCCACCATCGAGCAGGACACCGGCCAGATCGCGATGCTCATGCGATTCGTGATGCTGCCGATGACGCTGTTCTCAGGCACGTTCTTCCCGCTGTCCTCGATGCCGGTGTACCTGCAGTGGATCGGCTGGATCTCGCCTCTGTGGCATGCGACCGAGCTCTCCCGCGTCGTCGCGTACGGCATGGTCGAGCCGGTGTGGCTCTCCGTGGTGCACGTCGTGTACCTCGTCGCCCTGTTCGTCGTCTTCTGGCTGTGGACCCGCCGGATCGCCACAAGGAGGCTCGGCCGATGACCGCGACCGACGAGCGCCTCCTCGCGGCCATCGACCAGCCGCGGCCGCTGCGTGCGCTCTACGCGGGCAATGCCCGTTCTGTCATGGCGCGCGGCTGGTCGGCCACTCGCAGCACCAACTGGCTCGTGATCGTGTCGGGCTTCTTCGAGCCGATCTTCTACCTGCTGTCGCTCGGTATCGGCTTCGGTCGCCTGGTCGGCGAGGTGACGACCTCGACGGGTGAGCAGGTGCCCTACGCCGCATTCATCGCGCCGGCCCTGCTGGCCACGGCCGCGATGAACGGCGCCGTCTACGACTCGACCTGGAACGTCTTCTTCAAGATGCACTTCGCCAAGCTCTACGAGGGGATGCTGGCCACCTCGCTCGGGCCGCTCGACGTCGCGCTCGGCGAGATCCTGCTGGCGCTCGCTCGCGGCGCGCTCTATGCGCTCGGCTTCATGGTGGTGATGCAGGCGCTGGGGCTCAACCTCTCCTGGTGGGCCCTCCTCGCGCTGCCCGCCGTGCTGCTGATCGCCTTCGGCTTCGCCAGTTTCGGCATGGGCATCACGAGCTACATGAAGACCTTCCAGCAGATGGACTGGATCAACTTCATCCTGCTGCCGATGTTCCTGCTGTCGGCCACCTTCTACCCGATCACGGTCTACCCGGACTGGATCCAGGGCATCATCAAGGCGCTCCCCCTGTGGCACGGCGTCGAACTCGTCCGAGGGCTGACGACGGGAGCGGTCGACCCGGGCATGCTGTGGCACGTCCTCTACTTCGCCGTGATGATCACGCTCGGCCTGATCCTCACGACGCGCCGCCTCCGGGCCCTGTTCCTCGACTGAGCCCGGAGGCGTTCCGCTCAGCGGCGGAAGTTCCCGCTCCGCTCACGTTGTCGGCGAAGTCGATGTCGCGCGTCTCCTTGGAGAGGAGGAGCGCGATCAGTGTGAGCACGCCGGCGAGCGACAGGTAGACCCCGACCCAGACCGTGCTCCCGCCGGCGACCGTCCACAGCCAGACCGCGATGGTGGGCGCCACGGCGGCGCCGAGCACGCTCGACAGGTTGTACGCGATCGCCGATCCCGTGTAGCGGACATTCGTCGGGAACAGCTCGGGCAGCTCGGCACCCATCGGGCCGAAGGTGAGGCCCATCAGGGTGAACCCGATGATGAGCAGAGCCATCGTGCCGACGGTGCCGCCGGCGAACAGCGGCACGAAGAGGAGCCCGAACACGATGATTCCGAGGGTCACCCAGATGAGCGTGCGGCGCCTCCCGAACCGCTCGGCGAGCGGCCCCGCCACCAGCGTGAAGACGCCGAAGAACACGACGCCCACGATGAGCATGATCAGGAAGTCGTTGCGACTGAAGCCCAGCCCGGGAACGAAGCTCGCCTCCGAGAAGGTCTTGCCGGTCTTCGCCGCGGCAGCCCGGGCCTGCTCGACGGTCGCGGCCGACGTCCCGTAGGTCAGCGTGAACGCCGTCATCAGGTAGAAGAGCACGTACGTCGCCAGCATGATGAACGTGCCCAGCACGATCTGCCGCCAGCTCGTACGGAAGACGCGCGCGAGCGGGAGCTTCGCGACCTCCCCGGTGTCGACGACCTTCTGGAAGGCGGGCGTCTCGACGAGCTTCAGCCGGACATAGAGCCCGACAATCACGAGCACGGCGCTCAGGAGGAAGGGGATCCGCCAGCCCCAGGCGGCGAACGCCTCCGGGCTGATCGTCAGGCTGAGGATGAGGAAGAGGACGTTCGCGACGATGAACCCGATCGGCGCGCCCAGCTGAGGGAAGGTGCCGTAGATCGCGCGCTTGCCGGCCGGGGCGTTCTCGGTCGCGAGCAGCGCGGCGCCGCTCCACTCGCCGCCGAGCCCGAGGCCCTGGCAGAAGCGCAGGACGACGAGGAGGAACGGGGCCAAGTACTCCCAGCCCGGAACCTGCGCCGTCGGCAGGCAGCCGATGAGCACGGTAGCGATCCCCATGGTCAGCAGGGAGCCGACGAGGGTTCCCTTCCGGCCGATACGGTCCCCGAAGTGGCCGAAGAGGATGCTGCCGACCGGGCGCGCGATGAACGCGACCCCGAACACGGCGAAGGAGGCGAGAAGCGCGGTGGTCGGGTCCTCGCTGGTGAAGAAGAGGGCCGGGAAGACCAGCACCGCCGCGGTCGCGTAGACGTAGAAGTCGTAGAACTCGATGGAGGTGCCGATGAGGCTCGCGAGGATGACCCGGCCGCGGGTGTTGACCGGGGCGGGGGTGACGGTGACCGTCGTGGACATGCGTGAATACTTCCGATACTGGTGACTGACGTGGGGCCGCGGGCGGGCGGCGTCGGTCGGGCGTCGGAGTCGCGGGCGGGAAGGAGAAGGGGCGCTTGTGGCGCCCCTTCCACCCTATGCACTCGCTGCGAAGCAGCCGAATCGGGCCTCGCTAGGCTGTTCGTATGGAAACTCTGTTCGCCATCCTCCACGTCGTCTCGGCCGTCTTCATCGTCGGCCCCATGGCCATCCTCCCGATGACGGCGATGCGCGCCGTGCGCGCGGGGAACGCAGACCAGGTCACGACCCTGGCGAAGTCCACGAACCTCGTGTCCCTGCTGTCGCTCCTCGTCGTGTTCTTCGGCTTCGGCCTCATGGGCGTCTCGGAGGCGAAGGACCACTACAGCGTGACGACCCCGTGGATCCTCTGGGCGATCATCCTGTACGTCGTCGCGCTGGGGCTCACGCTGTTCCTCGTCGTTCCGACGATGCGGCGCGCTGCGGACGCGCTTCGGGAGGGGACCGCCTCCAAGTACCCCGCGATCGCGGCAGGATCCGGCGTTGCGAGCCTCCTCCTGGTCGCGGTCGTCGTGCTGATGGTCTGGCGCCCCTAACCGCGGAGAGCGCGCAGCGCGACCGCGGTGGCGAGCGCTGCGTGTGCCGCCTCGGCGCCCTTGTCCTCCTTGGAGCCGGGGAGCCCCGCGCGGTCGATGCCCTGGGCCTCGTCGTCGAGCGTGAGAACGCCGAAACCGACCGGCTTGCCCGTATCGAGGGCGACGCGGGTGAGCCCGTCGGTCGCGGCGGACGACACGTACTCGAAGTGGGGCGTCCCTCCACGGATGATGACGCCCAGCGCCACGACGGCATCGGCCCCGGCCTCCAGAGCGGCCTTGCTCACCACCGGCAGCTCGAAGCTGCCCGGCACGCGCACCAGGCTGTGGGAGGCGCCGGACGCCTCCAGGGTGCGCTCGGCCCCGGCGATCAGGCCGTCGGTGATCTGCTCATGCCAGGTGCCGGCGACGATCACCACCCGAAGTCCGCTGCCGTCGATCCGTTCCTCGGTGCTGGGCGCGCCCGCTCCGCTCATCGTGCTGTCCTCTCCGCGGCCACGGCCGCCGTGTGCTCGTCGATCGTCTCCGACAGGTCGCCGATGGTGTGCCCCATCCGGTCCCGCTTGGTCTCCAGGTACCCCTCGTTGAAGGCGCCGACGCCGACGACGAGCGGCACGCGCTCCTCCACCTCGACGCCGTGCTCCTCGAGCTGCCGCACCTTCTCCGGGTTGTTGGTGAGCAGCCGGACCGACTCGACCCCCAGATCCTGGAGGATGGCGGTCGCGGCTCCGTAGTCGCGCGCATCGATCGGGAGACCGAGCGCCAGGTTGGCGTCGAGGGTGTCGAGACCGTCCTCCTGGAGCCGGTAGGCGCGCAGCTTGTTGATGAGGCCGATGCCGCGCCCCTCGTGGCCGCGCAGGTAGACGACGACGCCGCCCTCCTGCTGGACCGTGTCGAGCGCGGCGTCCAGCTGGGGGCCGCACTCGCACTTGAGGGAACCGAACGCCTCGCCGGTGAGGCACTCGGAGTGGACGCGGACGAGCGTCCCCTCGCGCCGCGGCGTGCCGGCGATGATGGCGACGTGGTCCGCACCGGTCATCCGGTCCCGGTAGGCACGCATCCGGAAGGGGCCGTGAATCGTCGGCACGGTCGTCTCGACCTCGAAGATGACCCGTGACGTCTCGGGCACGGGCGTGACCGACTCGAGCTGCTGGTCGCAGTGGAACTCCTGCAGATGCGCGATAAGCGCCTCGATCGTGATGACGAGGACGCCCTCGCGCTCGCCGAGCTCGATGAGGCCGGGGAGGCGCATCATCTCGCCGTCGTCGGCCACGATCTCGGCGATCGCGGCGACCGGGGTCATGCCGGCGAGCTTGAGGAGGTCGACCGCCGCCTCGGTGTGCCCGTCGCGCTCGCGCACGCCGCCGTCGACGGCGCGGAGCGGGAGGATGTGCCCCGGCCGGTGGAGGCTCGCCGGCGTAGCTTCCAGGTCGGAGAGCACGCGGAGGGTGTGGGCGCGGTCCGCGGCACTGATGCCCGTCGAGAGCCGGTCGGCGGCGTCCACGCTGACCGTGTAATTGGTGCCGCGGGCGTCCTGGTTGTCGACGACCATGACCGGGAGCTCGAGCCGGTCGGCGATCTCGTTCGTCATCGGCGCGCAGATGAAGCCCGACGAGTTCTTGACCGTCCAGGCGATCCACTCCTGGCTCGCGAGCTCGGCCGCCAGCACGACGTCGCCCTCGTTCTCGCGGCTCTCGTTGTCGACCACGATGACCGGGCGCCCGGCTCGCAGCTCGGCGAGTGCTTGGGGGATGGTGGCGAGGCTCATGACGCACTCCGTTCTGTCAGCGCGGGCTCCAGGGCGAGCATCCGCTCGACGTGCCGCGCGAGGATGTCGGTCTCGATGTTGACGCGATCGCCGGGGACGCGGTCGCCCAGCGTCGTCGCGGTCAGGGTCTCCGGGATGAGCGAGACCTCGAACCAGCCGTCGTCGAGGCCGCCTCCGACGTCGCTGACCGTGAGCGAGACGCCGTCGACCGCGATCGAGCCTTTGCGGGCGACCAGCGGCGCGTGCTCCGGGTCGAGCGTGAAGCGCACGACCCGCCAGGCGCTGCCGTCGTTCACCGAGAGGACGGTCGCCGTCCCGTCGATGTGGCCCTGGACGATGTGGCCGCCGAGGCGGTCGCCGACCTGCGCGGCGCGTTCCAGATTCACCCGTCGGCCGGGTGCGACGTCGTCGAGGGTGCTCATCGCGAGGGTCTCCGCCATGACGTCGGCCGTGAAGGTCCCGGCGTCGCTGCCGACGACCGTGAGGCAGACCCCGCTCACCGAGATCGAGTCGCCATGACGGGCGTCGCTCACGACGAGCGGACCCCGGACGGTGAGGCGGGCGGCGTCGGCGGACCGCTCGACGGCGGTCACCTCTCCCAGCTCTTCGATGATTCCGGTGAACACGTTCAGCTCTCCTTCCGAGCGGGAGCGGTGGCGGCCGCGGAGGCGGCCCGGTGCGGGGATGCGGGCGAGTCGACGGGGACTGCGCGGATGAGGAGGTCGGGTCCCAGGCGCTCGACATCGATGATGCGGAGGCGGCGCTGCTCGGCGATGGTCTCGACGCCGATGTCGCCGAGGGCGAGGTGGGGGCCGCCGAGGAGGGACGGCGCCAGGTAGATCGCGTACTCGTCCACGAGGCCCGCCGCCACGAATGCCCCCGCGAGCGTCGGGCCGCCCTCGACGTAGGCGCGGCGGAACCCGCGCTGCCTCAGGTCGGCGACGACGTCGTGGATGTCGTGCGTGCCCTCGAAGATCACCGGATGCGGGTGGCGGAACACGGCCGCGTCGTTGGGGATGGCGCGGGTGCCGACGACCACGGGCGTGGGCTGCGTGGAGAGCAGCTCGCCGGCGTCGCCGCGGGCGGTCAGGCTGGGGTCGTCGGCGAGCACGGTGCCCGTCCCGACGATGATCGCGTCGGACGCCTCCCGCTGCTCGTGCACCCGCTGACGCGCCGCGGCTCCAGTGATCCACTTGCTGGTCCCGTCGGCCGCGGCCGTCCGGCCGTCCAGGCTGGAGGCCCACTTGACCACGATGTAGGGGCGGCCGAGACGCGCGGCGGTGAGCCAGTCGCCGAGGAAGCGCTCGATCTCGTCGGCGAGGATCCCCGCCTCCACCTCGACACCCGCTTCGCGGAGTCGTTCGGCGCCCCCGCCGGAATGGTGGCCCGGATCGTCGACGCCGTAGACGACGCGCGCGACGCCCGCGTCGATCAGGGCCTCGGAGCAGGGTCCGGTGTGCCCCCAGTGGTTGCAGGGCTCGAGGGTGACGACGGCCGTCGCGCCCCGCGCGCCGCCCTCGGGCACCCGGCTCAGTGCGTCCACCTCGGCGTGCGCCGTACCGACTCCGCGATGCCAGCCCTCGGCGAGCACCGTGCCGTCGGGCCCGAGGAGCACGCAGCCGACGCGGGGATTGGCGCCGGTGGCCGGCCCGTTGGCGGCCAGCTCGAGCGCGGTGCGCATCGCGGCGTCCCACGTCATCCGGTCATCCTGTCTCTCGAAGCGAGACGTGTGCCGGGGTCGCGAGCAACGGCAGCCGTCGCCGGACCGCCGTTCGTGCTGCCTCCCATCCGGACTGAACGAGCAGGGCTGACCCTGCACGCATCACCGTCGGTGCCGGGATTCCACCGGCTCAACAGGGCGCCTGACGGCGCCCCGCTCGCGGACTATGACCGCCGGTTCGGACTCTCACCGACCCCGGAGCACGTTCTTATGTTGTCGAGTGTATGTCAACGCAGACGGGCGGGCTCTATTCCCGCCGTCATGCGACGTCGCGTACGACGACCCGCTCGGCGGCCCGCTCCTCCTCGATCAGGGCGACGAGCGCCCGGGCCGTCCCCTCGTCGACGATGAGGTCGGTGATGAGGCCCGCGGCGAGGGCGCCGCGGAGACTGTGCACCTTGGAGGGGCCCGAGACGATGCACACGCGCCGCGGCACGCGCTTGATGAGCTCGATGTCGGGGCCGCTCGCACGTTCGTTCAGCGGGATGCCGTGGTGGCTGCCGTCGGCGCGGAAGAACACGGTCGCGACATCGCCGACGACTCCGGACGCGTCGAGGGAGGCGTAGTCCTCCGCGTCGAGGTACCCGCCCGCGTAGACGTGCGACCGCACCTCCGAGAAGGGGGAGCCCAGGCCGAAGAGCGCGACGTCCATGCGCTCCTGGATGTCGAGGATGCGGCGCGTGCTCCGCTCCCGCCACATGGCGACCTTCGTCTGCGGGTCGTCGAAGAGCGCGGGCACCGGGAACTCCTGGATGGTCCCCGTGTACGTGTCGCCGAAGCGGCGGAGGATCTCGGAGGCGTAGAGCACGCCGGTCGTGTAGGTGTTGCCCGCGCCGTTCAGCTGCACGAACTCGACGTTGTGCAGCTCCTTCGGGATCAGGTGGCGGCTCAGCGCGCTCATGGTCGAGCCCCAGGCGATCCCGACGGTCTGGTTCGAGTCGATGAAGCGGTCGAGAATCCGTGCAGCCGAGATGGCGACGCGCTCCAGCCGGTCGACGTCGCTGATGGCGCTCGGCATGGGCACGATGTGCGCAGCGATGCCGTACCGCTCGTGGATCTGCTGCTGGATGCGTGTCGCGCCCTCGTGCGGCTGCGCGATCTGGATCGTCACCAGTCCCGAGGAGCGGGCATAGCTCAACAGCCGGGAGACGCTGGATCGCGAGGTGTGCATCTCGTGCGCGATCGCGTCCATGGTGAGGTCCTGCATGTAGTACAGGTGACCCGCCTTGAGGGCGTCGCGGACCTTGTCGGGGAGGTGCTCTGCATCGGTGCTGGGCATTCGGGCCCTCTTCTCGGAAGTCGTCCGTCGCGGTGCACGTATGTGCAGGCGGCTTGATCGAAGTTGTACTGGCATCGAAGATCATAGCTGCAGCGACCCGGCGGAACGAGCCCGGGGACCAGGAGAAAGAGGAGACACCGTGACGACGACGTCGAACAGCCGGAAAGCGGTCGAACGACTGCGGGAGCGCCCGAACGCGCAGGTGCTCATCGTCGGAGGGGGCATCAACGGCCTCGGCACCTTCCGCGACCTCGCCCTGCAGGGCGTCGACGTGGTCCTCGTCGAGCGGAACGACTTCGTCTCGGGCGCGTCCGCCGCGTCGAGCCACATGATCCACGGCGGCATCCGCTACCTCGAGAACGGCGAGTTCCGGCTCGTCAAGGAGTCGGTGACCGAGCGCAACGGCCTGCTCCGCATCGCCCCCCACTATGTGAAGCCGCTGCAGACCACCATCCCCATCTACTCGACGTTCTCGGGGATCCTCGCCGCGCCGCTCCGCTTCCTGACCCACAAGCAGGGCAAGCCGAAGGAGCGCGGCGCCTTCCTCATCAAGACCGGTCTGACGATCTACGACTCCTTCTCGCGCGACGGTGGATCCGTCCCGAAGCACGCCTTCCACGGGCGGAAGAAGTCGCTGGCCGAACTGCCGAAGCTCAACCCGGGCCTCAAGTACACGGCGACGTACTTCGACGCCTCCGTGCACGACCCGGAGCGCCTGGCGCTCGATGTGCTCGCCGACGGTCTCGCCGCGGGCCCGCACGCCCGCGCTGTCAACTACCTGGAGGCGGTGGGCGCCCGCGACGGCGGCGTGCTCGTCCGCGATCGCGAGTCCGGCGAGGAGTTCGTCGTCACAGCGGACGTCGTGGTCAACGCCTCCGGCCCCTGGACCGACCTCACGAACGAGGCGCTCGGCCAGTCCACCCGCTTCATGGGAGGGACGAAGGGGTCGCACATCGTGCTCGACAACCCCGAGCTCCTCGAGGCGTGCCGCGGGCGCGAGATGTTCTTCGAGAACAACGACGGTCGCATCGTCCTGATCTATCCGCTGAAGGGACGCGTCATGGTCGGGACGACCGACATCGAGGCCGACCTCTCGACTCCCGCGGTGTGCACCGAAGAGGAGATCGACTACTTCATCGAACTCGTCTCGCACGTTTTCCCAACCATCCCGGTCACCCGCGAGCAGATCGTCTACACCTTCTCCGGAGTGCGCCCGCTGCCGCACCACGACGACACGGCTCCGGGTTTCGTCTCCCGCGACTACCGGATCGTCCCCGGCACGATCGCGGGTCTCGGGGGAACCACGGTGCTGAGCCTTGTGGGCGGCAAGTGGACCACCTTCCGGGCGCTCAGCGAGCACCTGTCGAACGAGGTGCTGAAGGCTCTCGGCGCGGAGCGCTCCGTGTCGACCCTGGGTCTCCCCATCGGCGGCGGGGCCGGCTTCCCGACGACGGCACGGGCCGAGAACGACTGGATCGCCCGGTACGGGGCCGACGTGGGCGCCGAGCGCGCGCGGACGCTGCTGAACCGCTACGGCACCAAGGCGAGCTTCGTGATCGACGCGATCGCCGGCTGGGATGGCGAGGACGCACCGCTCTCCGCCGCTCCGGACTACTCCCGCGCCGAGATCGATCACCTGGTGCGCACCGAGCAGGTCGTCCACCTCTCCGATGTCTTCCTGCGCCGCACCAGCCTGGCGTTCACCGGCGCCATCACGCCCGAACTCGTTCGGGAAATCGCCGAAATCGCAGCAAACGCGCTCGGATGGTCGCCAAACAAGCGTTCTGTGGAGGAAGATTCATTTCTAGCGGACCTCGCAGAAAGCCACCGGGTGCACCTCCGGTCCGGAGACGGAAGCGAAGCCGCAGCGCTCCGATAATGCACGAACGTGCATAGAACGGTCCTTGTCGGGGTGGGCCCTGCCGCACTAGCGTTCAGGTGCCCACCCTGACGAGAGCCGCCCCACAACGCACGACAGGGTGCGGGGTCAACTGAACAAGTGGAAGGTCAACGTGGACAATATGGGCAATATCGGTATCGATTTTGTGTCCGAGCTGGTCGGCACCGCGATGCTGGTCCTCCTCGGTACCGGTGTCGTGGCGAACGTCGCTCTCATCAAGAACAAGGGCTTCAACGGCGGGTTCCTGATGGTGAACATCGGCTGGGGCATCGCGGTGTTCTCGGGTGTGGTCGTCGCCTACAACTCGGGCGCTCACCTCAACCCGGCCGTGACGCTCGGACTGGTGGCCAACGGCGCCAAGACCTTCGGCTCCGCCGCGGGCCACACGCTCGTTCCGGTCAACTTCGCCACCGTCATCCTCTACATCCTCGCGCAGCTCATCGGCGCGATCATCGGAGCGGTGCTGACGTTCCTCGCCTACAAGAAGCACTTCGACGAGGAGCCGGACCCCGCCAACAAGCTGGGCGTGTTCTCGACCGGCCCGGCCATCCGCTCGTACGCCTGGAACCTCGTGACCGAGATCATCGGCACGTTCGTCCTGGTGTTCGTCGTGATCGCCTTCGGTCACCAGCCCGGAACCGCCGCGGGCCTCGCCGCCCTCGGCGCCCTGCCCGTCGCCCTCCTCGTGATCGGCATCGGCGCGAGCCTCGGTGGTCCTACGGGGTACGCCATCAACCCGGCGCGTGACCTCGGTCCGCGCATCGCTCACGCGATCCTGCCGATCCGCGGCAAGGGCACGAGCGACTGGTCCTACTCGTGGGTCCCGGTCGTCGGGCCGATCATCGGCGGAGTGCTCGCCGGCTGGCTGGCGCTGCTGCTCCTCCCGATCCTCAAGTGATCCCCGAGGGCCGGCCGGGACCTCCGGCCGGCCCTCATCAGTCCCACCCCCAAAGAACAAAGGAGTTTTCCTATGGCCGACTACGTCGTCGCTATCGACCAGGGCACGACCAGCACTCGTGCGATCATCTTCGACAAGAGCGGATCGATCGTCTCGACCGGTCAGCTGGAGCACGAGCAGATCTTCCCGAAGGCCGGCTGGGTGGAGCACAACCCGGTCGAGATCTGGAACAACACCCGTGAGGTGATCGGGCAGGCGCTGTCCAAGGCCGACCTGACCCGCCACGACATCGCGGCGGTCGGCATCACCAACCAGCGCGAGACCGCGGTGGTCTGGGACAAGAACACCGGTGAGCCCGTCTACAACGCCATCGTCTGGCAGGACACCCGGACGCAGCCCATCGTCGACCGCCTCGCGGCCGACGGCGGCGTGGAGCGGTTCAAGCAGATCGTCGGCCTCCCGCTCGCCACCTACTTCTCCGGGACCAAGATCGTCTGGATCCTCGAGAACGTGGAGGGCGCCCGCGAGCGCGCCGAGCGCGGTGACCTGCTGTTCGGCACCACCGACAGCTGGGTGCTCTGGAACCTCACCGGCGGCCCCGACGGCGGCGTGCACGCCACCGACGTGACCAACGCCTCCCGCACGCTGTTCATGGACCTCGAGACGCTCTCGTGGCGCGACGACATCCTCGAGGTGTTCGGCGTCCCGAAGTCGATGCTCCCGGAGATCAAGAGCTCGTCCGAGGTCTACGGCATGGTCGAGTCCTCGAGCCTGCTGCGCGAGGTCCCCGTGGCCGGCATCCTCGGCGACCAGCAGGCCGCCACCTTCGGTCAGGCGGCGTTCGATCCGGGCGAGTCCAAGAACACGTACGGAACGGGCAACTTCCTCATCTTCAACACCGGCGAGGAGATCGTCCACTCCAAGAACGGCCTCCTCACCACGCTCGGCTACAAGCTCGGCGACGACAAGCCGCACTACGCCCTGGAGGGGTCGATCGCCGTCACGGGCTCGCTCGTCCAGTGGCTCCGCGACAACCTCGGTCTGATCTCGAGCGCACCCGAGATCGAGGAGCTCGCCAAGACCGTCGACGACAACGGCGGTGCGTACTTCGTACCGGCGTTCTCGGGCCTGTTCGCGCCGTACTGGCGTGCGGACGCCCGCGGAGCCCTCGTCGGCCTCACGCGGTACGTGAACAAGGGGCACATCGCGCGCGCCGCTCTCGAGGCGACCGCCTTCCAGACCCGCGAGGTCCTGGATGCGGTCAACGCCGACTCCGGGGTCGACCTCACCGAGCTCAAGGTGGACGGCGGCATGATCGCCAACAACACGCTGATGCAGTTCCAGGCCGACATCCTCGGTGTGCCGGTGATCCGCCCGGTGGTCGCCGAGACCACCGCGCTGGGTGCCGCGTACGCCGCCGGTCTCGCCACGGGATTCTGGGCGAACCTGGACGACCTGCGCAAGAACTGGCAGGAGGACCGTCGCTGGGAGCCGAACATGGACAGCGAAGAGCGCGAGCGTCAGCTTCGCCTCTGGAAGAAGGCCGTCACCAAGACCTTCGACTGGGTCGACGACGACGTGCGCAACGCCTGAGCCTCCCGCCCGTCGAGCGCCGTCCGGTTTCCGCCGGGCGGCGCTCGTCGCGTCTCCGGCCTACATTCGGTACGAATGTAGGCTTCGCCGCGCACAAGGCGCTTCTCATTCGGCACGAATGAGGGTTCAGCCGTGCACGAAGGGTGCATTCGGCACGAATGTGGGTTCAGCCGCGCACAACGGCGCTTCTCATTCGGCACGAATGAGGCTTCAGCCGTGCCCGGAGGGTGCATTCGACACGAATGTAGGTCTCGCCGCGCGTAACGGCGCTTCACATTCGGCGCGAATGAGGGTTCAGGCGTGCGCGGAGGGTGCATTCGGCACGAATCTCGGCGGTGAGGTGGTGAGCGAGCGAGGCGGAGAGGGGGGTGAGCGAGGCGGTGAGGGCGCGAGGGCGCGGGCTAGCCGCGGGTCGTGAGCGCAGCGGCGAGCTCGTCCAGGGACGAGATCCTCAGCACGCCGGCGGCGCGGGCCTGTGCGTCGTCCTCCAGGCTCGGCGCGACGCCGCGGCGGTCGAGCCACACACCGGTCAGGCCCGCCTGTGCCGCCCCGATGGCGTCCGTGCGGAGCCGGTCGCCGACGTAGGCCGCCTCGGCCGTCGCCGCGCCGAAGAGATCGCAGGCGTACTGGAAGATGCCGCGATCGGGCTTGGTGATGCCCACCTCGCCCGAGGCGATGAGGTGGTCGATGCGCGCGTCGAGCCCTACCGCCTCCACCTTGCGGCGCTGGAACGCGAGGTCGCCGTTCGTGATGACCCCGAAGCGCACGCCGGGAAAGGCGCGCTCGAGGGCGTCGAGGCACGGGAGGGCGTCGTCGTGGAGGGACCAGGCGGCGACGTAGTGCTCGAAGTAGTCGGCGAACCAGGCGCTCGCCTCCTCGTCACGGAGCCCGACCCCGTGCCGGGCGGCGAAATCGCGCGCCCGCGCGCGTCGCTGACCCTCGAAGTCGAGGTCGCCGGCGAGATACGAGTGGTAGTGCTCCTCTTCGAGGTCGTGCCAGAGAGCGACCAGCTCGCCGGCTTCCAGAGCCCCGTACGGCGGCCCGAGGCGCTCGGTGTAGCTCCTGATCCCCGCCTCGACGGCGGCGCGATGCGCGAAGAGCGTGTCGTCGAGGTCGAAGAGCACCACGCGGAGGGCCGGGCGCTGCCCGGTGGTCACAGCGCGACCTGGATGAGGGTGTCGGCCGGCCAGCCGTCGGCCGGAACCCGCGGGTCGCTCGCGAGCAGCCCGGCCTGCCAGTCGTCTCGTCGCCGGCCGCGCTGGACGCCCCCGAGGCGCGAGCTTCCTTCGAACCGGAACCCGGCGCGACGGGCCACGGAGGCGCTGGCGGCGTTCCCGGCGAACGCATGCCACTCGACGCGGACCAGCCCGAGACCGCGGGGAGGCGCCGCGAAACCGAAGTCGAGGACCAGGGACACCGCCTCCGACATGAGCCCGGCACCGCGCGCCCCCGGGGCGAGCCAATAGCCCACTTCGGCTCCGGCGTCGTGGATCGCGTCGAGGCCGACCATCCCGACCAGCTGCCCGTCGCGTTCGCGCCGGCGGATCGCCCAGGTGCACGACCGACCGGTCGCCCAGCCCTCGGCGACCGGTCCGGTGATGAACGACTCGGCATCGACGCGGGCGTACGGCGACGGCACGGTGGTCCATGCGGCGATCGCGGGCTCCTGGCAGAGCTCGGTGACGCGATCGACATCGGCCTCCGTCGGTGCCGAGAGCATCACGCGGTCGCCCGTGAGGGTGACCGGGGCCGCGGGAGGCAGCGCCATCACGCCGTCCGGCTCGGGACCCCGGCCGCCTTCAGGAAGCCGACGCGCTCGTACGCGGCCTCGAGCGTGCGCTCGGCCACCTCGCTCGCTCGCTCCGCGTTGCGCGCGAGGATCCGGTCGAGCTCGGCCGGGTCGGCCAGGAGCTCGAGCGCGCGCTCCCGCACGGGGGCGAACTGGTCGACCACCACCTCCACCAGGCCCTTCTTGAAGTCGCCGTAGCCCTTGCCGTCGTACTCGAGCTCGATCTCTTCGATGGGGCGGCCGCTGAGCGCCGAGAAGATGGTCAGCAGGTTGCTGATGCCCGGCTTGCCGGCCCGGTCGAACGAGACGACGCCGTCGGTGTCGGTCACGGCGCGCATGATCTTCTTGCGGGTCGCGTCGGGCTCGTCGAGCAGCCACACGATGCCCGAGCCGGACTCGGCCGACTTCGACATCTTCGACTCCGGGTTCTGGAGGTCGTAGATGCGCGCGCTCTCTTTGAGGATCATCGCCTGCGGCACGACGAAGGTCTCGCCGAAGCGGCTGTTGAAGCGCTCGGCGAGGTCGCGGGTCAGTTCGACGTGCTGCCGCTGGTCGTCGCCGACCGGGACGATCTCGGCGCCGAAGAGGAGGATGTCGGCCGCCATCAGCACGGGGTAGGCGAAGAGCCCCACCGAGGTGGCTTCGGCGCCCTGCTTCGCCGACTTGTCCTTGAACTGCGTCATGCGCGACGCCTCACCGAAGCCGGTGATCGTGTTCAGCACCCAGGCGAGCTGCGCGTGCGCGGGCACGTGCGACTGCACGTACAGCGTCGAGGCGGACGGGTCGATCCCGGCGGCGATGTACTGCGCAGCGGTGCGCCGAGTCTTCTCGCGCAGCTCGGCCGGGTCTTGCGCGACCGTGATCGCGTGGAGGTCGACCACCGAGAAGAAGGCGTCGTGCGTCGACTGCAGCTCCTTCCACTGGAGCAGCGCGCCGACGTAGTTGCCGAGGTGCAGGGAGTCGGCGGAGGGCTGCATGCCGGAGTAGAGACGGGGGCGAGAGGTCATGTTCGTGCTTTCAGTTGCGGGAGAACGGAGGGGGCGCCTGGTCAGAGCGCGTAGTCGACGACCACCGGGGTGTGATCGGACCATCGCTCGTCGTAGGCGGCCGCCCGGTCGACGGCGTACGCGGCGACCTTGGCGGCGAGAGCCGGGGTCGCGAGCTGGTAGTCGATGCGCCAGCCGCTGTCGTTGTCGAACGCCTTGCCGCGCCACGACCACCAGGTGTACGGCCCGTCGACCTCGCCGGCGGCGCGGCGGCCGACGTCGACCCAGCCGAGTCCGGCCCCGTCGTTGTAGCGCGGATCGTCCTCCGCGCCCAGGATGCGGTCGAAGTAGGCACGCTCCTGGGGGAGGAAGCCGGCGCGCTTCACGTTGCCCTTCCAGTTGCGGATGTCGAGGGTGCGGTGCCCCACATTGAGGTCGCCCATCACGACGGCCAGCTCGTTGTGCTTCTGCAACTCGGGGAGCCGCGCCTCCACCGCGTCGAGGAACGCGAGCTTGTCGACCTGCTTCTGCGTGCCGGCCTCGCCGGAGTGGACGTACGCGCTGACGACGGTCAGCACCGTGCCGTCGACCTCGTAGTCGGCTTCGAGCCACCGGCCGGCGGTGTCCATATCGCCCGGTCCGAGCTCGACACGGTGGATCGCCGCCCGGTGGCGACTGGCGATCGCGACCCCCGCGCGGCCCTTGGCCGTGGCGGGATCGTGCACGACGTCCCACTCGTCGCCGAGGAGGGCCTGCAGGTCTTCGGTCGTGGCCCGCACCTCCTGGATCGCGAGGATGTCGACGTCGCGGTTCTCGAGCCAGGCGCCCATGCCCTTGCGGAAGGCGGCTCGGATGCCGTTGGCGTTGATCGTGGCGATGCGCAGCGGGCGGGAGGGCATGCCTCCAGCCTACCGGGGACGCCCGACGTCGCTCGGGGCGGGGGCAGCGGGCGAGGAACGGTCCTCAGCATCCAGGAGGTCGTTCAACCGGTGCTCCGCCTTCTCGACCCGGCGCTGCGCTGCGAGCCGCCCGAGCAGCTTCGATTCGCTGAGCTCGCGCCGTGCTTCGGCGAGCTCGGCGCCGGCGACCAGCACACGGGCCTCGTGCTCGGCCATGGCCTGCTCGGCGGCCGCCTGCTCGGGCGTCACCATCCGCGGCGAGAGCCCCCGGTCGAACATGCCCACCGCGATCCACGAGGCCGAGAGCAGGACGACCCGCGAGATGAGGTTGAACCACAGGAGCAGACCGACGAACACGGCGAACGTGGCGAGGAGCGGGTTCTTGGACGCACCGGTGAGCAGGATGCCGCCGAGCACGCTGAGCCCGGCGAGCACGAGGGCGCCGAGCAGCGAGCCGAAGAAGAGGTTCCGCCACGGGATCGCCACCCGGGCCATCACCCGGAACATCGCGCCGAGGGTGAACAGGTTGAGCGCCACCGACACGAGCAGGCCGGAGACGCGCGCCGCGGCGGCCGTCCAGAA
Organism: Leifsonia sp. AG29; assembly: GCF_009765225.1. Classification (NCBI taxonomy): domain Bacteria; kingdom Bacillati; phylum Actinomycetota; class Actinomycetes; order Micrococcales; family Microbacteriaceae; genus Leifsonia; species Leifsonia sp. AG29. The sequence goes on from NZ_VMSF01000001.1 coordinate 718,791, forward strand.
GCTGTCCGAGGCCAGTCCCAGGAGGCTCAGGACGAACGTGAGCGTCTGCGTGCTCGCGATCGTCAGCAGCGCGGAGGCCACGAAGACGATGCCGAACGCGAGCGCGAGTCCCAGATCGCGCACCTTCTGGAGCACGTAGTTGGTCGTGTCCCGGCTCAGGCCGAAGACGGCGCGCACCGCCTGGCGGGTGTAGTAGAGCCATCCGATGGCGGTCCAGAGGAGGCTGACGGCGGCCACGACCCCCGCCAGGCCGAACGAACTCGCGTCCTCCAGCTGCGCGACGTCGATGACGCCTTTCGTGGTCGACGTCGAGATGAGCCCCGGCACAGCGCGGTTGATGAGCGTCACCAGCGCCTCGAAGATCTCCGGGTTGCTGGAGAGCCAGATGCTCGCGACGGAGAACCCGAGCCAGACGGCCGCGAAGATCGCGAACAGGGACTGGAAGCCCATGCCGGCGGCCCTCAGGTTGCCGTCGGAGTACGAGTAGTTGATGTAGACGCGGTACGGGCGCACGGACTGCACCCACCGCGCCCAGCGCGACACGCGCGCGACGGGACGCTCGAGCCGCTCCTTCAGCGGCTCCGTCGCCTCCACGATCCGCCGCTTCACGGTCTCGCCGGATTCGACCGTCCCCTGGGCGCGCTGAAGCGCGGGATCCGGCTGGAGAGGCGCCCGGCGCGACTTCTTGGCCACGTCGTCAGGATAGCGACCGCGCACGTCCGCGCCTCTAGGCGGAAAGGCCCGCTCCCGGGGGAGCGGGCCTTTCACGGCGTCGGGGTGGGATCAGGGCTTGCCGCGCATGATCGCCTGCTTGACCTCCGCGATGGCCTGCGTGACCTGGATGCCGCGAGGGCACGCGTCGGTGCAGTTGAAGGTCGTGCGGCAGCGCCACACGCCCTCCTTGTCGTTCAGGATGTCGAGACGGACCTGCGCGTTGTCGTCGCGCGAGTCGAAGATGAACCGGTGCGCGTTGACGATGGCGGCCGGGCCGAAGTACTGGCCATCGGTCCAGAACACGGGGCACGACGAGGTGCACGCGGCGCACAGGATGCACTTCGTGGTGTCGTCGAACCGGGCACGGTCGGCGACGGACTGGATGCGCTCCTTGCCCTTCTCGGGGGTGGAGTTCGCGACGAGGAACGGCTGCACCTCGCGGTAGCTCGCGAAGAACGGCTCCATGTCGACGATGAGGTCCTTCTCGAGCGGCAGGCCCTTGATCGCCTCGACGTAGATCGGCTTCGAGATGTCGAGGTCCTTGATCAGCGTCTTGCAGGCGAGCCGGTTGCGGCCGTTGATGCGCATTGCGTCCGAGCCGCAGATGCCGTGGGCGCACGAGCGGCGGAACGTCAGCGAGCCGTCCTGCTCCCACTTGATCTTGTGGAGGGCGTCGAGGATGCGGTCCGTCGGGTACAGCTCGACGTCGAAGTCCTGCCAGCGCGGCTCGGTGTCGACGTCCGGGTCGAAGCGGCGGATGATCAGGGTGACGGTGAAGGACTCGATCGGGGCCTCGGGGGCCGGGGGAGTCTCGAGCACGGCGGTCGACATCAGTACTTCCTCTCCATCGGCTGGTAGCGGGTGATGACGACGGGCTTCCAGTCGAGCGTGATGTGGTCTGCCGCGTCGGCCGAGTGCGGGTCGCCCGTCAGGTAGGCCATCGTGTGCTTCATGTAGTTCTCGTCATCGCGCTTCGGGAAGTCGTCGCGCATGTGGCCGCCGCGCGACTCCTTGCGGTTCCGGGCGGAGTAGACGACGACCTCGGCGAGGTCGAGCAGGAAGCCGAGCTCCACGGCCTCGAGCAGGTCGGTGTTGTACCGCTTGCCCTTGTCCTGCACGACGACGTTCTTGTAGCGCTCGCGCAGGCGGTGGATCGTGCCCGTCACCTTCTCGAGCGACTCGTCGGTCCGGAACACCTGGGCGTTCCGGTCCATCTCGTCCTGCAGCTCCTTGCGGATCGCCGCGATGCGCTCGGTGCCGGTGGAGGCGCGGAGCCCCTCGATCATGTCGCGCACGTTCTTCGCGGGGTCGGCCGGCAGCGGCACGGCGGTCGCCGTCTTCACGTACTCGACCGCGTTGTTGCCCGCGCGCTTGCCGAACACGTTGATGTCGAGCAGGGAGTTGGTGCCGAGGCGGTTCGAGCCGTGCACCGAGACGCACGCGCACTCGCCGGCGGCGTACAGCCCCGGCACGACCGTGTCGTTGTCGCGGAGCACCTGGGCCGACGTGTTGGTCGGGATGCCGCCCATCGCGTAGTGCGCGGTCGGCATGACGGGCACCGGCTCGACGACCGGGTCGACGCCCAGGTAGGTGCGGGCGAACTCGGTGATGTCGGGGAGCTTGGTCTCGAGGACCTCCGCCCCGAGGTGGGTGCAGTCGAGGAGGACGTAGTCCTTGTTGGGGCCGGCGCCGCGCCCCTCCGCGACCTCCTGGACCATGCAGCGCGCGACGATGTCGCGGGGGGCCAGGTCTTTGATGGTCGGTGCGTAGCGCTCCATGAACCGCTCGCCGGAGGCGTTGCGGAGGATGGCGCCCTCGCCGCGGGCGCCCTCGGTGAGGAGGATGCCGAGGCCGGCGAGGCCGGTCGGGTGGAACTGGAAGAACTCCATGTCCTCCAGCGGGAGGCCCTTGCGCCAGATGATGCCGACGCCGTCGCCCGTGAGGGTGTGGGCGTTGGAGGTGGTCTTGTAGATCTTGCCGAAGCCGCCGGTCGCGAAGATGATCGCCTTCGAGTGGAAGACGTGCAGCTCGCCCGTCGCCAGTTCGTACGCGACGACGCCGGCCGGCTGGGGCACCCCGTCGACGTCGTTCATGATGACGTCGAGCACGTAGAACTCGTTGAAGAAGTTGATGCCGAGCTTGACGCAGTTCTGGAACAGCGTCTGCAGGATCATGTGCCCGGTGCGGTCGGCGGCGTAGCAGGCGCGGCGGACCGGCGCCTTGCCGTGATCGCGGGTGTGGCCGCCGAAGCGCCGCTGGTCGATCTTGCCCTCGGGGGTGCGGTTGAACGGCAGTCCCATGTTCTCGAGGTCGATGACCGCGTCGATGGCCTCCTTGGCGAGGATCTCGGCCGCGTCCTGGTCGACGAGGTAGTCGCCTCCCTTGACGGTGTCGAACGTGTGCCACTCCCAGCTGTCCTCCTCGACGTTGGCGAGCGCGGCGGCCATGCCGCCCTGCGCCGCACCGGTGTGGGAACGGGTGGGGTAGAGCTTCGAGATGACCGCGGTGCGCGCATGCGGTCCGGCCTCGATGGCCGCGCGCATGCCGGCGCCGCCGGCGCCGACGATGACGATGTCGAACTCGTGGTAGTGGACGCCGTCGATGACGGTCGAGTCGGTGGTTTCCGTTGTCACAGCTGTTTGGTTTCCGTCACTCACTTGGCCGGGCAGAAGGAGGGCAGGTCGGCCGCGTGGGCTCCCGCCGGGCAGGGGTCGAAGGTGAAGATCACGAGCGTCCCGAGGACGACGAGCACCACGACGGCCGCCAGGATGGCCCACTTGAGGACGCGGTTGACGAGCACGCTGTGCGCGTAGTCGTTGACCAGGGTGCGCATGCCGTTGCCGCCGTGGATGAGCGCCAGCCAGAGCATGAGGAGGTCCCAGACCTGCCAGAACGGGGTGGCGTACTTGCCCGCGACGAACGCGAAGTCGATCTGCTTCACGCCCTGACCGAGCACCAGGTTGATCAGGAGGTGGCCGAAGATCAGGATCACCAGCACGAGCCCGGAGGCGCGCATGTAGATCCAGCCCCACTTCTCCCAGTTCACGCCGCGCTTAGGAGCCGGCCGTGCCGGGGTGCGGGGGGCGTCGATGGTGGTCACGTCAGTTCACCTCCGCGAAGATGTGCACGAGCTGCACCGGGACGAAACCGGCCATGAGGATGACCCACAGCGCGATGACGATCCAGAACATGGCCTTCTGGTACTTGACGCCCTTGCTCCAGAAGTCGATCGCGATGATCCGGAGGCCGTTGAGGGCGTGGAACACGATCGCGGCGACCAGGGCGATCTCACCGAGGCCCATGATCGGGTTCTTGTAGGTGCCGATCACCGCGTTGTACGCCTCGGGGCTGATGCGCACCAGCGAGGTGTCGAGGATGTGGACCAGCAGGAAGAAGAAGATGGCCACGCCGGTGATGCGGTGGAGGACCCACGACCACATCCCCTCACGGCCGCGGTACAGAGTGCCGCCCGGCCGGGTCTTCGTCGGCTGCAGGGTCCCTGCCGCTTGTTCTGACACGGACAACCCTCCCTGGTTGCTTGTCGCTCGTTCGGGGCGCGGATCGCGCGTGGTCAGTCTATGCCGCGGGGCGCCGGGACGCCTCTTAGGCTCGCCTTGGTTATCTCGACATCGAGATAACTCGGGGTCGACCGCGGGCGCAGGCGGGCGTACCGTCCGGGCCATGACACAGGACGAGCCGATCATGGACGGCGGGGGAGCGGCGGACCACGATGCACGCGTGGCGGGCATCGTCGAGCAGGTGAAGGCGGACCTGCGGCTGCGGCCCGCCGAGGACAGCGAGCGCACGCTGCGGGACCGCCTCGGCGACGCCGGCATCGTCCTCTCGGACGACGAGCTGACGCGGCTCAACCAGGAGATCCAGGGCGGCGACGGCCCCGCGGCCGCGCCTCCCGCCTGGGACGCCCGCTAGGCCCCGGGTCTACAGCACGTCGGTCGAGCCGGTCAGCTTCAGCGCGTCGACCACCGACTTCACCCGCTGCGCGTTTTCGCTCGTGGTGACGAGGAGGGCGTCAGGCGTGTCGACCACGACGATGTCCTTGACTCCGATGAGGCTGATGACGCGCCCGGTCTGGGTCACGACGATGCCGCTCGACGCGTCGGAGAGCACCCGGGCGTTCGCGCCGAGGATGGCGAGGTCGGACTTGCGCCCGCTCGAGTTGAGCTTGGCGAGCGACGCGAAGTCGCCGACGTCGTCCCAGTCGAAGTAGCCGGGCACGACCGCCAGGCGGCCGGCGGCCGCGGCCGGCTCGGCGACCGAGTAGTCGATGGCGATCCGCTCCAGGCGGGGCCAGATGCGGTCGACCGCGGGGCCGCGGCGGGCCGGGTCGTCCCACGCCTCCGCGAGCTCGGTCAGTCCCTCCAGCAGAGCCGGTTTGCTGCGGCCGATCTCCTCCAGGAGGAGATCGGCCCGCGTGATGAACATGCCCGCGTTCCAGAGGTAGTCGCCGCCTGCCAGGTAGCGCTCGGCGGTCGCGAGGTCGGGCTTCTCGACGAACGAGTCGACGAGCCGGGCCGAGGGCGCCCCCTCGATGCCGGCGTTCCCCTCCTTGTAGTGGATGTAGCCGAAGCCGATGGCGGGCTCGGTCGGCTGGATCCCGATGGTGGTGATGTAGCCGGCGTCGGCGGCGAGGATGGCCTCGCGGACCGCCTGGTGGAACCGCACCCGGTCCCGGATCACGTGGTCTGCGGCGAAGGACCCCATGATGACGCCCGGTTCCCGCCGCTCCAGGATGGCGGCCGCCAGGCCGATCGCCGCCGTCGAGTCCCGCGGCTCGCTCTCGAGCACGACGTTCTCGTCGGTGAGGTCGGGGAGCTGGTCCTCGACGGCCGCGCGATGCGCCCGGCCGGTCACCACCATCACGCGCTGCGGGGACGACAGCGGGACGAGCCGGTCCCAGGTGTCGCGGAGCAGCGTCTGGCCCGAGCCCGTGAGGTCGTGGAGGAACTTGGGCGCGTCGGCGCGCGACAGCGGCCACAGCCGGGACCCGACGCCTCCCGCCGGGATCACGCTGTAGAACCGGTCGAACACGGAGGAGCTCGGCGTCATGCGGCCAGGATACGGTGTCCCGCTGCGAACGGCCTCCCGCCGGGCAGCGGGCGGTCACCCTCCGTTCACGGCCGCGACACCGCCGCCTCCTAGCGTGGGGCCATGCGGGTAGCGGTCGTCAGCGAGAGCTTCCTTCCGACGGTCAACGGGGTGACGACGAGCGTGCTCCGGGTGCTCGACCACCTCGCCGAGGCGGGGCACGAGGCCATCGTGATCTGCCCGGAGGCGGGTGCGCCCGCCGAGTACCGCGGGTTCCGCATCCATCAGGTGCCGTCGTTCGCCTACCGGCAGTTCCCGGTCGGGCTCCCGAGCCCGCAGGTGCAGCGGATCCTCGCGCGGTTCGGGCCGGACGTGCTGCACGCCGCCTCCCCGTTCTTCCTGGGAGCCCAGGCGATCGCGGCGTCGAATCGCCTCGGCGTCCCGTCGGTCGCCATCTACCAGACGGATGTCGCGGGATTCGCGCGGCGCAACGGCCTCGGCATGACCGCCGGCGTCGCCTGGAAGTACGTCCGCTGGGTGCACGAGGGGGCCGACCTCACGCTCGCGCCGTCTGCGTCGAGCGAGTACGACCTCCGGCTCGCCGGCGTGAGTCGCATCGCGCGATGGGGGAGGGGCGTCGACCTCGTCCGCTACCACCCGAACAAGAGGCGCACGCCGGCGACCGCAGCGCTCCGCGAGCGGCTCTCGCCGGACGGGGAGGTGGTCGTCGGCTATGTCGGGCGCATCGCCCCGGAGAAGCAGGTCGAGCGGCTCCGCACGCTGCGGGGTCTCCCCGGCGTGGCACTCGCGATCGTGGGCGACGGTCCGGCACGCCCCGAGGTCGAGGCAGGGCTGCAGGGCATGCCCGTCACCTGGCTCGGGCGCCTCTCCGGCGACGACCTCGCGACGGCGTACGCCGCGTTCGACCTGTTCGTGCACACCGGCTCGGAGGAGACCTTCGGGCAGACGGTGCAGGAGGCGCACGCGGCCGGACTCCCCGTGGTCGCCCCGCGAGCGGGCGGCCCGATCGATCTCGTCGAGCACGGCGTGGACGGGCTGCTCTTCCCTCCCTCCGACGACCGGTCGCTGCGTGCCGCGGTCGCGATGCTCGCCCGCGACGCACCACTGCGCCTGCGCATGGGCGAGGCCGGGCGCCGTGCGGTCCTCGGCCGGAGCTGGGACGTGGTCTGCGCCGAGCTCATCGGGCACTACGAGCGCGTCATCCTGGACGCGTGCGTGGATCCGCGGGAGGGTGCGGAGGGCGCCAAGCGCACGGGCAGGGTGCGCGCGTACAGTTAGGTGGCCCGGGTCACGGGCCGTCCGACTGTCCTGGAGATCCGTGGAGGTGACCGATGGCCAACCTGAATCGTCGCGGCATCCCGATGCCCTTCGTCTCGCGAGCCCGCCGGGTCGAGCCTCCCTCGCCGCGCCAGGCGCCCGCGAAGGCCGATCGGCCCGCAGGACAGCGGAAGAGCATGGTCGACAGCGCGATCTACGCAGGGGGCGTGCGCGTCGCCTCCCCGACGACGCTCGCCGAGACCTACCGCGCGCTCGACGCGACCCCGGGCGGGATGGCGTGGATCGGCCTGTACCGGCCGAGCGAGCAGGAGCTCATGTCGCTCGCCGACGAGTTCTCGCTGCACCCGCTCTCGATCGAGGACGCGATCGTCGCGCATCAGCGCCCGAAGCTGGAGCGGTACGACACCGTGCTGTTCGTCGTGCTCAAGGCGGCCAACTACCTCGACGCCCCCGAGGAGGTCGACTTCGGCGAGCTGCACCTCTTCGTCGGCCCGAACTTCGTGATCACGGTGCGGCACAGCGAGTCGCCCGACCTCTCGACCGTCAGGCAGCGCATGGAGGCGGAGCCCGAGCTGCTGGCGCTCGGCCCGCAGGCCGTGCTGTACGCCATCATCGACGCCGTCGTCGACGCCTACGGGCCGGTCGTGGCCGGTCTCGCGAACGACATCGACGAGATCGAGACCCAGGTGTTCGGAGGCGACGCCCTCGTCTCCCGGCGCATCTACGAGCTCTCGCGCGAGGTGATCGACTTCCAGCGGGCGACCCATCCGCTGTCGTCGGTCATGGTCGCGCTCGAGCGCGGGTCGGCGAAGTACGGGGTCACCCAGGAGCTCGAGCGGCGCCTCCGGGACGTCGCGGACCACCTCACGCAGGTGAACGAGCGCGTCGACGGGTTCCGCTATCTCCTGCGCGACATCCTGACCGTGAACTCGACCCTGGTGTCCGAGCGGCAGAACGAGGAGATGACGAGGCTCGCGCACTCGACCCACGACCAGGGCGAGCAGGTCAAGAAGATCTCGTCGTGGGCGGCCATCCTCTTCGCGCCCTCGCTGATCGCGGGCGTCTACGGGATGAACTTCGTCAACATGCCGGAGCTGCACTGGTCGTTCGGGTACCCGCTCGCGCTGATCGCCATGGTCGGTCTCAGCTCCCTCCTCTATGTCGTCTTCAAACGACGCGGCTGGATGTAGCCCCACCCGGACGGGGGACGCGCCGTCGGTGCCCGCTCAAATGAGCAGGTGCCGACGGCGCGCGCGTTTGTAACGCTTGCATGAAGAAGCCGGATTTGCGGACGGCGCCGTTCGTCACATTCGGTAACGTGAAAACGAACTGACCCCGTTCACCCGCGGCGGTCACGCATCTTGGAGGATCACCTTGAGAATCACAGCCCGTAAGGCCGGCCTGGCCGGCCTGGCGGCGATCGGCATCATGTCGCTGCTCGCCGCCTGCTCGGCTGCTCCGTCGGACACCTCGTCCACGGGAGCGGCGAAGAGCAACTTCCTGCCCTGCATGGTCTCCGACTCCGGCGGATTCGACGACCACTCGTTCAACCAGCTCGGCTACGAGGGCCTCCAGCAGGCCGCCGCTTCGCTCAACGTGAAGTACAACAAGGCCGAGTCGAAGAGCGAGAACGACTTCGCCCCGAACATCCAGAGCATGGTCGACGCCAACTGCAACCTGGTCGTGACCGTCGGCTTCCTGCTCGCCGACGCCACGAAGAAGGCCGCGGCGGCGAACCCCGACATCGACTTCGCCATCATCGACGACAACTCGATCCAGGCCAAGAACGTCAAGCCGATCATCTTCGACACCGCACAGGCCGCCTTCCTCGCCGGCTACGCGGCGGCGAGCTACTCGAAGACCGGCATCGTCGGCACCTTCGGCGGCATGCAGATCCCGACCGTGACGATCTTCATGGACGGCTTCGCCGACGGCGTGAAGTACTACAACCAGCAGAAGGGCAAGTCCGTCAAGGTCGTCGGCTGGGACGTCGACAAGCAGAACGGCTCCTTCACGGGCGGCTTCGACGCCAACGAGACCGCGAAGAACACGGCCCAGGGCATCATCGACCAGAACGCCGACGTCATCATGCCGGTCGGCGGTCCGATCTACCAGTCCGCGGCCCAGGCCATCAAGGACTCCGGCAAGCCGATCGCGATGATCGGCGTCGACGCCGACGTCTACCAGTCCGACCCGAGCGTGAAGGACCTGCTCCTCACCTCGGTCATGAAGGGCATGAAGCCCGCCACCAACGACGTCGTCACCCAGGCGGCGAAGGGCAAGTTCGACAGCACCCCGTACGTCGGAACGCTGAAGAACGACGGCGTGGGCATCGCCCCGTTCCACGACTACCAGTCGAAGGTCGACTCGGGTCTGCAGGGCGAGCTCGACAAGATCAAGGCCGGCATCATCGACGGCTCGATCAAGGTCACGTCGCCCTCGTCGCCGAAGCAGTAACCGGCGGCACAGCACTCGACGGGGAGGCCAGCGCGCGCTGGCCTCCCCGTTCGTTTTCCCCGTGGCGGCCGGTGCTCGTTTGAGCACACAATGACATATGTGCACACAGGTAGGGTGAGGATGCGCATCGTGGCCACCAGCCGTTTCGCGTGCCACAACCCTGTGTCTCTGTGCTCCCAGCGGGCGAGTAGAGAAGGAAATCCACCCGAATGAAGCTCGAACTCCGCGGCATCACCAAACGGTTCGGTGCCCTGGTCGCCAACGACCACATCGATCTCACGGTCGAACCCGGCGAGATCCACTGCCTGCTCGGCGAGAACGGCGCGGGCAAGTCCACGCTGATGAACGTCCTCTACGGCTTCTACCAGGCCGACGAGGGCGAGATCCTCCTCGACGACGAGGTCCAGCGCTTCTCCGGCCCCGGCGATGCCATGAAGGCCGGCATCGGCATGGTGCACCAGCACTTCATGCTGATCCCCGTCTTCACCGTCGCCGAGAACGTCATGCTCGGCCACGAGCAGACGAAGTTCGGCGGCCGCCTCGACCTGGCCGCGGCGCGGGCGCAGGTGCGCGAGATCTCGGCGCGGTTCGGATTCCACGTCGACCCCGACGCGCTCGTCGAGGATCTGCCCGTCGGTGTGCAGCAGCGCGTGGAGATCATCAAGGCGCTCTCGCAGAACGCCAAGGTCCTCGTGTTCGACGAGCCCACCGCGGTGCTCACCCCGCAGGAGACCGACGAGCTCATGGGCATGATGCGCCAGCTCAAGGAGCAGGGCACCGCCATCATCTTCATCACCCACAAGCTTCGCGAGGTGCGCGAGGTCGCCGACCGGATCACGGTGATCCGCCTGGGCAAGGTCGTCGGCGAGGCCGAGCCCACCGCGACGAACGCCGAGCTGGCCTCCATGATGGTCGGCCGGGCCGTGTCCCTCCAGGTCGAGAAGGCACCGGCGGAGCCGGGCGAGGCCGCCCTCGTCGTGAAGGACCTCTCGGTCATCGACCCGATCGGCCAGCGCGTGGTCAACCGGGTCAGCTTCGAGGTCCGGGCGGGCGAGATCCTCGCGATCGCGGGCGTCCAGGGCAACGGGCAGACCGAGCTGACGGAGGCGATCATCGGGCTGCAGCCGCGCGTGGAGGGACAGATCCTTCTCGACGGCGCCCCCATCCAGGGCCGCTCGGTGCGGAAGGTGCTCGATGCCGGCGTCGGATTCGTCCCAGAGGACCGCAACGAGGACGGCCTCGTCGGTGAGTTCACCATCCAGGAGAACCTGATGCTGGACCGCTCGACCGATGCCCCGTTCGTCAAGAGCGGGAACATCCAGTTCTCGTATCTGAAGGACTTCGCCGAGGAGAAGGTGCGCGAGTTCGACGTCCGCACCCAGTCGATCGACACGAAGGTCGGGAGGCTCTCCGGCGGCAACGCTCAGAAGGTCGTGCTCGCCCGCGAGCTCAGCCGCGAGCTGCGCCTGTTCGTGGCTGCCCAGCCGACGCGCGGTCTCGACGTGGGGTCGATCGAGTTCGTGCACAAGCGCATCGTCGAGACGCGCGACGCGGGGGTCCCGGTGATCGTCGTCTCGACCGAGCTCGACGAGGTCGCCGCTCTGGCGGACCGGATCGCGGTCATGTACCGCGGGGGGATCGTAGGAATCGTGCCGGGCGACACGTCGCGCGACGTGCTCGGCCTGATGATGGCCGGCGAGACGCCGGACCAGGCAGGAGCAGCAGCATGACCGGCACCGAGACGGCCCCGGCGCAGCCCGCGGAACCGCAGAAGCCCGCGGCCCGGCCCGAGAACGACGATCGCTTGAACCGCGCCGTCCGCGACATCATGGGCGGCCCGGTCGTGATCTCGATCCTCGCGGTCGTCCTCGCGCTGGTCGCGGGGGCGATCCTGATCGCGCTGACCGATCCCAACGTCCAGAGGGCGGCCGGCTACTTCTTCGCCCGGCCTGGCGACACGTTCCAGGCGATCTGGACCTCCGTGTCGAACGCGTACACGTCGATGTTCCAGGGCGCGATCTACAACTTCCGCCGTCCGACCTTCGCGGCCGGGATCAGGCCGTTCACCGAGACCCTGAACTTCGCGACCCCGCTGATCGTCAGCGGCCTGGGCGTCGCCCTGGCGTTCCGCGTCGGCCTGTTCAACATCGGAGGCCAGGGGCAGATCCTCATCGCCGCCGCGACGGCCGCGTGGGTGGGCTTCTCCTTCACCCTGCCCCCGGTCCTCCACCTGATCGTCGCGCTGCTCGCGGGCATCGCCGGCGGAGCGGTCTGGGCCGGGATCGTGGGACTCCTGAAGTCGCGCACGGGCGCGCACGAGGTGATCGTCACGATCATGCTCAACTACATCGCCTTCTATCTCATCTCCTTCATGCTCCGCACCCAGGGGCTGCTGCAGGCGCCGGGCTCCAACAACCCGAAGGCGCCGCCGATCCACGCCAACGCCGTGTTCCCCTCCCTGCTCGGACCGCAGTACAACCTCACCTGGGCGTTCGTCGTCGTCATCGCCGCCACGGTGTTCGTGTGGTGGCTGATCAACCGCTCGAGCCTCGGCTTCCGCTTCCGCGCGGTCGGCGAGAACCCGAACGCGGCTCGCGTCGCCGGCATCAACGTGAAGAACGTCTACGTGTACGCGATGCTGCTCGCCGGCGGTCTCGTCGGGATCGCCGGCGCCAGCCAGGCGCTCGGCGTGTTCCCGTCGGGCATCAGCTCGGGGGTCGACGCGGGCATCGGCTTCGACGCGATCACCGTCGCCCTCCTCGGCCGCTCGCGCCCCGGGGGCGTTTTCATCGCCGGCCTCCTGTTCGGCGCGCTGAAGGCCGGCGGCTACACCATCCAGGCGGGCGGCATCCCGATCGACATCGTCCTCGTGATGCAGTCCCTCATCGTCCTCTTCGTCGCCGCGCCGCCGCTCGTGCGCGCGATCTTCCGCCTCCCCACGCCGGGCGCACCGCCCCGGAGACCCCGCCCGATCGTCACGAAGGAGGTGGCGGCCAAGTGACCTCCGCGGCCCCTGTCATCCCCGACTCCTCGCCCATCGTCCTCGAGAAGGCCGAGATCCGCTCCTGGAAGGCGCCCATCGCCTTCGGCGTGTTCGTCGTCCTCAGCCTCATCCTGTTCTTCGGCTTCCCGCGCCACGGTCAGAGCACCTTCCGCTTCTCCGAGAAGACCGACGTGATCAAGATCTCCACGCTCACGGTCGACACGCTCACCACGACGATCGTCGTGACCCTCCTGCTCGTCGTGCTGACCGCGGTGAGCGCGTGGCTGTCCTGGCAGGCCAGGAAGACGCCGATCTGGATGGTCATCGTCTTCGCGCTGCTGTTCATGTTCGGGTTCCTGGCCTGGGCGGGCTCGGGCCAGCTCCCGGTGCCCGTGACGGGCCTCCTCCTCGGCACGATCAGCCTGTCGGTCCCGCTCGTCTTCGGCGCGCTCGGCGGCGTCGTCTCCGAGCGCGGCGGCGTCGTCAACGTCGCCATCGAGGGTCAGCTGCTGGCGGGCGCGTTCGTGTCGGCGATGACCGCTTCACTGACCGGCAGCTGGCTGGTGGGCTTGATCGCCGCGATGATCGCCGGCGTGCTCGTATCGTTCGTGCTCGCCGCGTTCTCCATCAAGTACCTGGTCGACCAGGTGATCGTCGGCGTGGTGCTGAACGTGCTCGTGACCGGCCTGACGAGCTTCCTGTACTCGCAGGTGCTCGCCGGCAACGCACCGCTGCTCAACCACCCGCCCCGGCTGCCCGAGTGGCCGATCCCGCTGCTCAGCGAGATCCCGATCATCGGTCCGGTGCTGTTCCACCAGACGATCATCGAGTACCTCATGTACATCGCGATCTTCGCCGTCTGGTTCGGGCTGTTCAAGACCCGCTGGGGCCTGCGCCTCCGCTCGGTCGGCGAGCACCCGGAGGCGGCCGACACCGTGGGCATCAACGTGAACGGCACCCGGTTCTGGAACGTCTCGCTGGCGGGCGCGATCGCCGGGCTCGGCGGCGCGTACTTCACCCTCGGGTCCGTCGGGGCGTTCTCGAAGGAGATGACCGCAGGCCAGGGCTTCATCGCGCTCGCCGCCGTCATCTTCGGTCGCTGGGACCCGATCCGCGCGACGCTCGCGGCGCTCCTGTTCGGCTTCGCGACCAACCTGCAGAACGTGCTCGGCATCATCGGCTCGCCGGTCCCGAGCGAGTTCATGCTGATGCTGCCGTACGTCGTGACGATCTTCGCCGTCGCCGGCCTCGTCGGCATGTCCCGTCCGCCGGCGGCCGACGGCAAGCCGTACACCAAGTCGTGACCGGCCCGGCGATGAGCGATCCGATCGATTGGGAGGCCCTGCGCGCCTCCGCCCGTGAGGCCATGTCCCACGCGTACGTGCCGTACTCGCGCTTCCCGGTGGGCGCCGCCGCCCTCGTCGACGACGGGCGCGTGGTCAGCGGCTGCAACGTCGAGAACGCCAGCTACGGCGTGACGCTGTGCGCCGAGTGCGGCCTCGTCTCCGCCCTCGCGATGACGGGAGGCGGCCGCCTCGTGGCGTTCACCTGCGTGAACGGCGACGGCGACGTCCTCATGCCGTGCGGCCGCTGCCGCCAGCTGCTGTACGAGCACTCCGCCGAGGGCATGCTGCTCGAGACCGTCTCCGGCATCCGCACCATCGACGAGGTGCTGCCCGACGCGTTCGGCCCCCGCCAGCTCGCCGCCTACCGCGCCGAGCACGGCATCGACGAGGAATGAAGAGGAAAGCATCCGTGACCGACCACCAGGGAGCGGTCGAGGCGTACGACGCCGTCGACCTCATCAGGACGAAGCGCGACCGCGGCGAGCTCGACACCGGCCAGATCGACTGGCTGATCGACGCGTACACGCGGGGCTACGTCGGCGACGAGCAGATGGCCGCGTTCGCGATGGCCGTGTTCCTCAACGGCATGACGCGGCGTGAGATCAAGGACCTGACCCTCGCCATGATCGCCTCGGGCGAGCGCATGGACTTCTCGGGTCTCGGGCGGCCGACGGCCGACAAGCACTCGACCGGCGGGGTGGGCGACAAGATCACCCTCCCGCTGATGCCGCTCGTCGCCTCCTTCGGCGTGGCGGTCCCGCAGCTGTCCGGCCGTGGGCTCGGTCACACCGGTGGCACCCTCGACAAGCTCGAGAGCATCCCCGGGTGGCGTGCGAACCTCAGCAACGACGAGATGTTCGCGCAGCTCCGCGACCTGGGTGGCGTCATCTGCGCGGCCGGCTCCGGTCTCGCCCCGGCCGACGGGAAGCTGTACGCGCTCCGCGACATCACGGGCACGGTGGAGGCCATCCCGCTCATCGCGTCCTCGATCATGTCGAAGAAGATCGCGGAGGGGACGGGCGCGCTCGTCCTCGACGTGAAGTTCGGCTCCGGCGCGTTCCTCAAGGACATCGAGAAGTCCCGCGAGCTCGCCCGCACCATGGTCGAGCTCGGCACGGACGCCGGTGTGGCCACCTCCGCGCTCCTCACCGACATGAACGTGCCGCTCGGACTCGCCATCGGCAACGCGAACGAAGTGCGCGAATCGGTCGAGGTACTGGCGGGAGGCGGTCCCGCCGATGTCGTCGAGCTCACGATCGCGCTCGCCCGCGAGATGCTCGCACTCGCCGGACGCCCCGACGAGGACGTGGCCGCGGCACTCGCCGACGGTCGCGCCATGGACTCCTGGCGGGCGACCATCCGCGCTCAGGGCGGCGACCCGGACGCGCCCCTCCCCGTCGCGCGGGAGACGCACACGGTCGTGGCCGACGCGGACGGCGTGCTCGTCGAGCAGCAGGCTCTCCCGTTCGGCATCGCCGCGTGGCGGCTCGGCGCGGGCCGCGCCCGCAAGCAGGACCCGGTCCAGCACGCCGCCGGCATCGACCTGCACGCGAAGCCGGGCGACCCGGTGCGGGCCGGGCAGCCGCTGTTCACCCTGTCGGCGGACGAGCCGGCGCGCTTCGAGCGGGCTCTGGAGGCGCTGGAGGGCGCCTACCGGATCGCGCCTCCCGGTACGCCCTTCGAGCGCGGACCGCTCATCGCGGACCGGATCGCCTAGAGTTGCACTAGTCGTCTCTCAGGGGGAAAATTCGTGGCTCGAAACCTAACCAGTTCAAAGGGTGAAGAGTTTTCGATTCAGCAGCTAGCTGGGATGGCGCAGGCGGGTGAACTTCGTATTCCAGAGTTTCAGCGCTCATTTCGCTGGGATTCGGACGACGTGGTCGCGCTCTTCGACAGTATTCTCAAGGGCTACCCCATCGGCAGCGCGCTCATGTGGAGGAAAGCGGCACCGCAGGCACGGTTGGTCCTTGGCGCATTGGTCATCGACGCCCCGGAACAGCCTGGCGCTCTGTGGGTCGTAGATGGCCAGCAACGGATTACTAGCCTGGTCAACGCAGTGAGTCCGGATGTTTTTGCCAGGGACCCGCGCTTTCAGCTTGTGTACGCGATTGAGCGCGGCAGAATCATGAGGCCCAACGACGCGCGGGGGCTCCTCTCGATTCCCCTGCCAGAGCTGTTTG
The DNA here is from genome assembly GCF_009765225.1 of Leifsonia sp. AG29. Taxonomy (NCBI): domain Bacteria; kingdom Bacillati; phylum Actinomycetota; class Actinomycetes; order Micrococcales; family Microbacteriaceae; genus Leifsonia; species Leifsonia sp. AG29. The sequence goes on from NZ_VMSF01000001.1 coordinate 734,816, forward strand.
ATGTCGCGCGATTGCTGAGATGGCTACAAGACAACCCTGAGTCAGCGCCGCATGCGAGTGAACTGCAAGATGCAACCGCGGTCCTGCGCGATTTCAAGTTGCCAGCTTCAGTCGTGAGTCAAGCCGACGAGCAGGTCCTACGCGACATCTTCGACCGTGTAAACACCGCAGGCAGGCGTTTACGCGGGGCCGAGATATTTGACGCTATCCACAGGGCGACCGGCCAGTCTTCCAGCGAAGAACTATCGATTGGGGCCATTGCGGACCGAATTGCCGCGGCTACCACGTTCGGTCGTCTCGACGACGCGACAATCTATCAAGCCGTGCTCGTTAGAAGACATCCTGATATCACCCGCGATCCGCACTTCGAGTTCGACGTCGAGCGTCGTTCGAACTCCGACTACCCGGGGGAATCGCGTGAGCAAGGTTATCGGCAGGCGGAGCGCGCGCTAACGGCCACCGTCGATTTCCTATTGGGCCGCGCGGGCGTGCCTCACGTAACCTTCGTTCCCTACCGTTTTCTGATTCTTGTATTGGCCCGCTACTTTGCGCTCTTTCCCGACCCGACGCCGCGCAATCTCGAACTCTTGTCGTGGTGGTTTTGGCGCGCGGCGACGCGCGCACCAGATCTTAATTTGAGTGGGTCAACGGCAACCGTTCGGACACTGGCCGGCAACATCGTCGCTAATGAAGAAGACGACTCAGTTCAACGACTTCTACGGGCTGTCGAATCGTCCTCGGCAGTGACCCTTCCAAATCCGCGTGTGCTGCGAACGAACCAAGCTGCGAGCAAAGTAATACTCTGCGCAATGTGGTCTTTAGCCCCGCGCGACTTGGAGACGGGCGAGCCACTCCAATCGGACGACCTAATGCAGCTGCTTGAAGGATTAGAGACTCCAAGCGCTGCCGCGACGGAAATTGTGCGCCGCGATCGACTCGCCACGCATCTGAGGCTATCGGCCGGGAATCGATTGATTGCTAATGCGCGCGACCAGGCGGATTTGACTGGACGGCTTGAGCGATCAGTGCAGGTAGCTGGGCCGACTCGTGACTTGATCTGGCGTTCGCACCTCCTTGACGAGGACCTTCTTTGCTTGCTTGGAAGCGGGGGATTCGATGCGTTCGTTGTAGGTCGTGAGCAACTGATACGGCAGACCGTGGAGCGTTTCGTTACGGTCCGTACGGGCGCCGGGTTCGAAACGACGCCCCCCCTGGCGTCGCTCGACTTCGACGAAGCAGCACTCGAGATCGTGGAGGAAGGGTTCGAGTGATTAGCCGCGCCCACGCTGTTTCCCTACGAAATTCTCAAGTTGGTGTGCTGGCGCAGTCCGGTGACGTTGCTCGATTTTCCTTTGACGCGGACTACTGGGAACGAGAGAACAGGGACGTTCTTGGACTGTGGTTCGAGGACAATCCCAGGGCTTCGCCGAGAGCGACACTCCGACTCCCTGCGTGGTTCTCGAATCTGCTCCCAGAAGGTCGGCTTCGGGAATGGATTGCGATCGACCGGAATGTCTCAGCCGAGCGTGAGATGGAACTCTTGCTACGCGTGGGACGAGATCTCCCTGGTGCCGTCACCGTTGCTGAAGACGGTGCCGAAGGTATGGCCGATGCCTGGGGCGACATCGAGAATCCTCGCGCAAATCCTGTCGAAAGCCCAATCTGGAAGTTTTCGCTCGCGGGGGTGGGACTCAAGTTCTCCATGCTGGCATCTGGCGACAAGCTGAGCCTGCCTGCTGAGCACGAGTTCGGAGACTGGATCGTCAAGCTGCCGGAGCCGTCTCACCGAAACGTTCCAGAGAACGAATTTCTCATCATGAATCTCGCTCGTGCGGCGGGAATTGAGGTGCCCGAGACTCGTCTCGTGCACCGATCTGATTTGGAGCGGCTCCCGGACAACGTTTGGCCGAACGGCGAAGAGTATGCATTTGCCATCCGAAGGTTCGATCGTGCCGACGGCGAGCGAGTCCATATCGAAGACTTGGCTCAAGTCAGAGGCTTCTATCCCCACGAGAAATACAGTGGTTCTTTCGAGACAGTCGCGGCCCTCCTCTATAGAGGAGTCGACCTGTCATCGCTAGACGAGTTCGTTCGCCGCATGACCTTCAACTTGCTGGTCGGGAACGGGGATGCTCATCTTAAGAATTGGTCAGTGATCTACGAATTCGGTAGGCGCGCCCGTATATCACCCGCATACGATCTCGTCTCGACGATTCCTTATTTCGCCAGCGGGGAGGAGGATCTTGGCCTGAAGTTCGGCGGACAGAAACGCTTCTCCGCCGTGACTCGATTCGATTTCGAGCGTATGGCGAAACGCCTCGGCGTTGGCCAGAAGTCGATGCTCGCCATTGTTGACGAAGTTATCGAGCGCGTTCTCGGCGAGGTTGGAGGATTAGCTCCGCTGACGGATCTCCCTCAATTTCCGAGAAAGGTTGAGGACCACGCGACCGCAATAGCGGCTCAACTCGGAGTTCGACCGAACACTGTGCCGATAGTCTGAAGCGCATGAGCGACGCCTGGAACGAGTACACCCTGGCCGACGGGACGGCGATCCGGCCGCTGCCCAAGGTCTCCCTGCACGATCACCTCGACGGCGGCCTGCGGCCCGCGACGGTCGTCGAGCTGGCCGACGCCGCCGGTGTCGAGCTGCCCGTCTCGGATCCGGCCGAGCTCGGCCGCTGGTTCGGCGAGAAGTCGAACTCCGGCTCGCTCGTGGAGTACCTCAAGACGTTCGATCTGACGACAGCGGTGATGCAGACCCGCGACGCGCTCTCCCGAGTGGCCCGGGAGTTCGTGCAGGACCTCGCGGCGGACGGCGTCGTCTACGGCGAGATCCGCTGGGCCCCGGAGCAGCACCTCGCGGGCGGCCTCACGCTCGACGAGACCGTGGAGGCCGTGCAGGACGGCATCGAGCAGGGCATCCAGGACGTGCGCTCGACCGGCGCCCGGATCCGCGCGGGGCAGCTCGTCACGGCGATGCGCCACAACGACCGCGGGCTCGAGATCGCCGAGCTCGCCGTGCGCCATCGAGAGCGCGGCGTCGTCGGCTTCGACATCGCCGGCCCCGAGGCCGGGTTCCCGGCGTCCAACCACCGTGCGGCCTTCGACTACCTGGCCGCCCAGTACTTCCCCGCCACCGTCCACGCGGGCGAGGCCGACGGGCTCGACAGCATCCGCAGTGCTCTCATCGACGGGCGCGCCCTGCGCCTCGGTCACGGCGTCCGGCTCGCCGAGGACATCACCATCGAGCGCCAGGACGACGAGAACACCTACGTCACCCTGGGCGCCCTCTCGCAGTGGGTGAAGGACCGCGAGATCGCCCTCGAGACGAGCCCGACCTCGAACCTCCAGACCGGGGCGATCGCCGCCTGGGGCGACGACATCCTCGATCACCCGTTCGACCTCCTGTACCAGCTGGGCTTCCGGGTGACGGTCAACACCGACAACCGCCTGATGAGCGGGACGACGCTCACGCGCGAGCTCGGGCTCCTCGCCGACGCCTTCGCGTACGACCGGACCGACCTCGAGATCTTCCAGCTGAACGCCGCGGCCGGGGCCTTCCTCCCGCTCGAGGAGCGCGAGGAACTGGCCGACATCATCACAGCAGGTTTCGAGGGTTCCTGAACCCTGCGGACGATACGCTGGAGGCATGCCGCTGCCACCGTTGCCCGATTCCGCCGTGACCATCGGTGCGCGCGCGGGCGACTGGCGCGAGGCCGTCGAACTGGCGGGCCACGCGCTGACCCGCTCGGGCGCGACCGAGGCCGGGTACGGTCAGCGGATGATCCACGTCATCGAGGAGTTCGGCGCGTACATCGTCATCGCGCCGGGCCTCGCGCTCGCACACGCCCGCCCCGGCCCCGACGTCAACACCGACGGCCTGTCGGTCGTGACGCTCGCCGAGCCGGTCGTCTTCGGTCACCCGCACAACGACCCGGTGTCCGTCGTGATCGGGCTGGCCGTGTCGACGCCGGAGGCGCACGTCACGAGCGTCGCCGAGCTCGCGAACGTGTTCAACGAACCCGACTCGATCCCAGCGCTGGCCGCCGCCGGATCGGTCGACGAGGTGCAGCGGATCCTCTCCGCGAGCGAGGAGGAGGCGGCGCGGTGAAGATCGTGGCGATCTGCGGTGTCGGCGTCGGGACCTCGGGGATCCTCAAGGTGAACGCCGAGCGCGTGCTCGACCGGCTCGGGATCGACGCCGACGTCAGCGCCTCCGACGCGGCGCATGTCGCCGAGGCCGCCGGAGACGCGCAGATCATCCTGACCTCCCCGGAGCTCGTCGAGCGCATCGGCCCGACCAACGCCGACGTGATCATCGTCAACAACTACTTCGACCTCGAGGAGCTCGAGCAGAAGCTCGACGAAGCTCTCGGCTGAGCTGCGCCACGCCGGACGGGCGCCTCGGGCTCAGCTCGTGAGCGCCCGCATCGCCTCCGTCAGCGCCGCGACGCGCGCGGTGGCCGTGGTCCGGCGCTCCTCCAGCGTGCCCTCGTCGCTCGACGCGTCGATGTAGATCTTGAGCTTCGGCTCGGTGCCGCTCGGCCGCACCATCACGCGGGAGCCGTCCTCGAGGTGGATGCGCAGCACGTCGCTCGGAGGGAGCGAGCCGAACCCGTCGCGGAGGTCGTCGATCCGGGTGACCCGGACATCGCCCAGGCGGTCGGGAGGCGTCGACCGGAGCGCCTGCATGATCTCGCCGATCCGCGACAGCTCTGCGACCCGGAGCGAGATCTGGTCCGACGCGAAGAAGCCGAACCGCTCGGCGAACTCGTCGAGCCGGTCTGCGATGGTCGCGCCGCGCGCCGCGAGGTCGGCCGCGAGGTCGAGGAACGCCACGGCGGCGGAGATGCCGTCCTTGTCGCGGACGGTCTCTGGGTTCACCAGGTAGCCGAGCGCCTCCTCGTACCCGTAGACCAGCCCGGGCGCTCTCGAGACCCACTTGAAGCCGGTGAGGGTGTCGGCGAAGTCGAGCCCGTAGGCGCGAGCGACCGCTGACAGGGCCGGCGACGAGACGATGGAGCACGCGAGGGTGCCGACCGCGCCTCCGTCGCCTCCGGCGGCGACGGCCAGTTCCGCGGCGCGCCAGCCGAGGAGGGCTCCCACCTCGTTGCCCGAGAGCCGGCGGAACCCGGCGTCGGAGGTCGCGTCCGGGACCGCCACCGCGAGCCGGTCGGCGTCGGGGTCGTTGGCGATGACGAGGTCGACACCCGCCTCGCGTGCGGCGGCGAAGGAGAGGTCCATCGCTCCCGGCTCCTCCGGGTTGGGGAAGGCGACCGTCGGGAAGGCGGGGTCCGGCTCGAGCTGGGCCGTCACCGGCACCGGTTCCGAGAAGCCGGCACGGGAGAAGACCTCGTGCGCGGTGCGCCAGCCGACGCCGTGCATCGCCGTGTAGACGAAGCGGACGGCATCGCGCGGCCCGTCGCCGACGGCGACCGCCGACGTCGCCTCGACGTAGGCCTCGACGACGTCCTCGCCGGCGACCTCGTAGCGGTCCGATCGGGGCAGGTCGCCCACGCTTCCGCGGGCAACGTCGAGGATGTGCGCCGCGATCTCGCCGTCGGTCGGCGGGACGATCTGCGATCCGTGGTCGTCGCCGCCGAGGTACACCTTGTACCCGTTGTCGTTCGGAGGATTGTGGCTCGCGGTGACCATCACGCCGGCGCTAGCGGCGAGGTGCCGCACCGCGAACGCGAGCACCGGGGTGGGCAGGAGGCGCGGGAGCAGGATCGCGCGGATCCCCGCCCCGGCCATGAGCTCGGCCGTGTCGCGAGCGAAGACATCGGAGTTCTTGCGGCCGTCGTAACCGATCACCACCGATGGGGTGGCGCCTCCCTCCGCGTGCTCGAGCAGCCAGCGGCCGAAACCGGCGGCGGCCTGCGCCACCAGGACCCGGTTCATGCGGTTGGGGCCGGCGGCGATCTCGCCGCGGAGACCCGCCGTGCCGAAGGCGAGGCGCTCGTCGAAGCGCGAGTGCAGGTCGGCCACGGCTTCGCTCGAGCCCGCCTCGGCGGCCACGATGAGCGTCTCGAGCTCGTCGCGGGTCTCCGGGTCGGGGTCCTGGTCGAGCCACGCGCGGGCCTGGGCGAGGAGCTGCGCGGTGTCGCCCGCGCCCCCGCCGGTCACAGAACCTCCACGATCCGGGCGAGGAGGGCGCTGATCACCGGCTCGGCGGCGCGCCCCGCGTCGATGACCTCCTGATGGCTCAGCGGCGAGGTCTGGATGCCCGCCGCGAGGTTCGTGATCAGCGACATGCCGAGGATCTCCATGCCCGCCTGGCGGGCGGCGATCGCCTCGAGGGCCGTCGACATGCCCACGATGTGGCCTCCGACGGCCTTCGCCATCTGCACCTCGGCCGGGGTCTCGTAGTGAGGGCCGCGGAACTGCACGTACACGCCCTCGTCGAGCGTGGGCTCGATCGTGCGCGCCGCCTCCCGGAGGCGCCGGGAGTAGAGGTCGGTCAGGTCGACGAAGGTGGCGCCCTCGAGCGGCGAGTCCGCGGTCAGGTTGATGTGATCGCTGATGAGGACGGGCGTCCCCGGCTTCCAGTGCTGCTTGATGCCCCCGGCGCCGTTGGTGAGGATCATCGTCGTCGCCCCCGCGGCCGCCGCGGTACGGACGCTGTGCACCACGCGGCGGACCCCGTGGCCCTCGTAGTAGTGCGTACGGGCGCCGATGACGAGCGCTCGCTTCCCGTTCGGGAGGAGGATGGAGCGCAGGGTCCCGATGTGGCCCTCCAGCGCGGGGCGGCTGAAGCCGATGATCTCGGTCGCCGGCACCGTCGCCGTCGTCTCGCCGAGCAGGTCCGCCGCCCTGCCCCAGCCGCTGCCCAGCGTGAGGGCGATGTCGTGCTTGTCGACGCCGGTCTTCTCGGCCAGCTGCTGCGCCGCCTGACGGGCCACCGCGAACGGGTCGGCGGCAGGGTCGTCCAGCGGGTTTGTGGTGGATTCGAGCATGAGCCAACTCTACTTGCGGCCCCTCGGGGAGGCCGAGGCGGGGCCGGTGCGCATCGGCGCGGGCCATACGGAAGAATGGACGCCATGGCGTATGAATTCGAGCGCAAGCAGCGGGTCGCGGTCCTCGGCGGCGGCCCGGGAGGCTACGAGGCGGCGCTCGCCGCGGCGCAGCTCGGCGCCGATGTCACCATCGTCGAGCGCTCCGGCGTCGGCGGTTCCGCCGTCATCACCGACGTCGTGCCGTCGAAGAGCCTCATCGCCACCGCCGAGGCCACCAACGCGATCGCCGAGGCCGCCGACCTCGGAGTGCAGTTCTTCAGCCGGACCGAGGCCGGCAAGCCGGTGCGGCCCGAGATCGCCGTCAACCTCGCCGCCGTCAACAAACGCCTCATGGGCCTTGCGCGCCAGCAGTCGGAGGACATGCGGGCCGAGCTCGTCCGCTCCGGCGTCCGCATCATCACGGGGGAGGGGCGGCTCGACGGCGCCCACGCGATCATCGTGTCGACCGCGCCCGGCGACTCCGGCACCGACTTCGACCGTGTCGAGGCCGACACCATCGTCATCGCCGTCGGCGCGAGCCCGCGCGTCCTCCCGTCCGCCGCGCCCGACGGCGAGCGGATCCTGACCTGGACGCAGCTCTACGACCTGCAGAGCGTGCCCGATCACCTCATCGTGGTGGGCTCCGGTGTGACGGGCGCCGAGTTCGCCTCCGCCTACACCGCCCTCGGGTCGAAGGTGACGCTGATCTCCTCGCGCGACCAGGTCCTCCCCGGCGAGGACGCCGATGCGGCCCGCGTCATCGAGAACGTCTTCAAGCGCAACGGCATGCAGGTGCTCTCCAAGGCGCGGGCCGAGTCCGTCGTCCGCACCGACGACGGTGTCGTCGCGACCCTCACCGACGGGCGGACCGTCCACGGGTCGCACTGCCTCATGGCCGTCGGGTCGGTGCCCAACACCTCCGGGATCGGGCTCGAGGAGGCGGGGGTGCAGCTGGCGCCGTCGGGCCACATCCGCGTGAACCGGGTGGCCCGCACCTCCATCCCGAACGTCTACGCCGCGGGCGACTGCTCCGACTCCCTCCCGCTGGCCTCGGTCGCGTCGATGCAGGGCCGCACCGCGATCTTCCACGCGATGGGCGACGCGGTGAACCCGATCGAGCTGCGCAACGTGACCTCCAACATCTTCACTCAGCCCGAGATCGCCACGGTGGGCTGGAACCAGAAGCAGATCGAGGAGGGCATCGCCCAGGGCGACATCTACAAGCTGCCGCTCAAGTCGAATCCGCGGGCCAAGATGCTGGGGCTCCGCGACGGATTCGTCAAGCTGTTCGCCCGGACCGGATCGGGCACCGTCATCGGCGGCGTCATCGTCGCGCCCCGCGCCTCCGAGCTCATCTTCCCGCTCGCGCTGGCGGTCGAGCACCGGCTCACCGTCGACCAGGTGGCGAGAGCCTTCACGGTCTACCCCTCCCTGTCGGGCTCGATCACCGACGCCGCACGGGCGATGCACATCGTCCTCTGATCGGGACCGGGGGATGGAGGAGCTGCTGGTCATCGGGGTCCTCGCCGTGCTCGCCATCGCGGCGGCCACGACCATCGGACCGCGGTTCGGCGTCGCCTCGCCGCTGATCCTGATGGTGGTCGGGATCCTGGTCAGCCTGCTGCCGTTCGTCCCCGCCATCGTGGTGCAGCCCGAGTGGATCCTCGCCGGGGTGCTTCCGCCGCTGCTCTACTCGGCGTCGGTGTCGATGCCGTCGATGAACTTCCGGCGCGAGTTCGGGGCGATCAGCGGGCTGTCCGTGCTGCTCGTCGTCGTGAGCTCCGTGCTGCTGGGACTCTTCTTCGCCTGGGTGGTCCCGGGCCTCGGCCTGGCGTGGGGCATCGCCCTCGGCGCCATCGTCAGCCCGACCGACGCCGTCGCCACCGGGATCGTCAAGCGGGCGGGCGTCTCACCGCGCGTGGTGGCGATCCTGGAGGGGGAGAGCCTCCTCAACGACGCCAGCGCGCTCGTGCTGCTCCGCTCCGCCATCGCAGCGGCCGCGGTGGCGTCCTTCCATCTCGGGTTCGTGACCCTCTCCTTCATCTACTCCGTCGTCGTCGCTGTCGTCTTCGGGTGGGTCGTCGGGAGGCTCAACCTCCTGGTGCGCTCGAGGGTGCGCGACGCGACCGTGAACACGGCGATCTCGTTCACGGTGCCTTTCCTCGCGTCGCTTCCCGCTGAGGCGCTGGGTGCCTCGGGGCTCGTCGCGGCCGTCGTCGCCGGGCTCGTGACCGGGCGGCGCGCCCCGCGGGTGCTCTCGCCGGAGCACCGCCTGTCCGACTCCCAGAACTGGCGCACCGTCGAGCTCCTCCTGGAGGGCTTCATCTTCCTCACGATGGGGCTGGAGCTGTTCGGCATCGTCCAGAAGGTGCAGAACGACCACGCCGGCGTGCTGCCTGCCGTGGGCGTCGCCGCCGCGGCCCTCGTGCTGACCCTCCTCATCCGGGCCGGCTTCGTCGCCCCGCTGCTCGCGTTGCTGGCACGCCGCAACCGCCGCAGGCAGCGGATGCGGCCCACCCTCGAGCGCATGCAGGCGACCCTCGCCGACCCGGAAGCAGCGCGGCGAACCTATGAGGAGCGCCTTGCGAATGCGGGGAACGACGTGACCGCTCGCCCGGGCGGCTCCCGCTTCCGACCGAGGATCCCGACCGTGCAGGACGTGGCCCGCTTCGGCACGCGCGTCCGCCGCGCCCTGGCCGACATCGACTACTTCACCGGCGCTCCGCTCGGCTGGCGCGAGGGCGCGGTCGTCGTGTGGGCCGGAATGCGCGGTGCGGTGACCGTCGCCGCCGCTCAGAGCCTCCCGCAGGAGACGCCGGGCCGGTCGGTGCTCGTGCTGATCGCCTTCCTCGTCGCCGCTGGATCGCTCCTCCTCCAGGGCGGGACTCTCGGCCCGGTCCTGCGCGTCGTGAGGCCCAGCGCCGCCGACCCGGGCGCCGAGCGGGCCGAGCGGAAGCGGCTGATGGAGCTCCTCCGCGACGCGGGGCGGGCGGTTCCCCAGCCGACGACGACCGAGCGCTCGCCGGAGGCGTTCGCGGCGCACAAGTCAGCTCGGGTGCGAGGCATCCGGGCTCAGCGGGAGGCGCTCCTCGACGCCCGCGACGACGGAACCTTCAGCGCCGACGTGCTCGCGGGCGCGCTCACCAACCTCGACGCCGACGAGATCAGCATCGACCTCAAAGGCGACCCCGCGGAGGCGACGGGCTGACGCCGGGCGGCGGCGCCGTCGCCGCCGACGCGCAGCTGTGCAGCTGTGCCGCTGTGCCGCTGTGCCGCGCGAGCCTCGGGAGGCCGATCTCTCCGTAACCGGCCCGTTCCTCCTCCCTTCCCCGCACCGACGCGGCGTGGCGGCCGGACCCTCCTCCCTTCGCCCCCGGTGTGCGCGGGCCCTGCGCGCGTCGGGAGGAGGGGCCGCCCGATCCCGCTCCGTTCCTCCTCCCTCCGCCGCCGTCCCCAGCCTCCAACAGGACCGCCACGTCCACAGAAACACCGAAAGACACGCGCTAGCAGCCCCACGTGAGGTCCCATAGAGCGATGTCGTTGCTCAGCCGGATGGCCGCTTTCGGAGGCGCCGCCTCCACCCGACAGCTCCGCGCCGCGGGCGTGAGCGACCGTGAACTGACCGCGGCCGTCAAGGACGGCCGGCTGCTGCGCCCGCGAAGGGGCGTCTACGCTTCTCCATCGGCTCCGCTCGACGTCATCATGGCCCTTGAAGTTGGCGCCAGGCTCACCTGTTTGTCCGCCGCGCGCTCATATGGTCTGTGGGCCGGCACGGACACGCGGACGCATGTGCTGTTCCCGCCTCATGCAGGCCGAGCCGGCAAGACGGGGCGCGACGTCGTGCGTCATGTCAGGCCCCAGCGTCCGCATAGCGAGGTGTGGAGGGTCGGATTCATCGATTGCCTGACGTCTGTCGTCCGGTGCGCGGACGAAGAGACGGCGATCGCCGTTCTCGACACTGCCCTCTCGGTGCGGAGGCTGACTCCTCAGACGCTCCGAAGACTGTTCGAGAACGAGCCGGCCCGCTGCCGAGCCGTCGCCTCGCGTGCTCGCTCCGGCTCGGACTCCGGCGTCGAGTCGATCCTGCGGCAGCATCTGCAGTCCCGGGGCCACCAGGTCGAGCAGCAGATCGTGGTGCACGGGGTCGGGAGGGTGGACTTCCGGATCAACGGAGTGCTTCACGTCGAGGTCGACGGGTTCGGCTTCCACTCGAGTCCGGAGGCGTTCGCAAACGACCGGAGGAGGGACGTCGCGCTGGCGCTCCAGGGAGCCCGCACTGTGCGTTTCGCCGCCCGTCAGGTGCTCGACGACCCCGATGACGTGGTGGAGACGATCGAGGCGCTGTTGGCGAGGGAGGAGGAAACGGCGTGGAGAGCGGCGGGAGCGGGGTACGGAGGATGATCCGAGCAGGCCGCGGTGTGGAGTCCTCCGGAGCCGACCGGGGAGGTGCAGTACGGAGGATGATCCGAGCACGCGGCCGGGCGGCAGCCTCCGGAGCGGACACGGGAGGCGCGGCCGCCGTAGCCGTGCCCGGGCGGAGGGCTCTACCATGGGGGCGCCGGGCCGCGGGGCCCGACGGGAGAGCAGGAGCGGCCCATGTTCTCGGTCTCGAGCGGCAGGATCGACATCACGCCGACCGCCGGCTATCCGCTGGCAGGCTACGGCGTGGACACCCCACGGGTCGCCACCGGAACCCACCACGTCCTCTATGCGCGCTGCACGATCATCTGGGATCAGAGCGTTCCCTTCGTCGTCGTCACCGTCGACGTGCTCGGTTTCCGCCGGGCGACGCATCAGCAGATCCGCGCCGCGGTGACCGGGCTCGGCATCCCGTCCGAGAACTTCGTGCTCACCGCGACGCACACCCACAACGGTCCGGTGCTCAGCGAGGGACTGGATCCCTTCATCGCCTACGACCTCGAGAACCTCTCATCGGTCGATACGTACACGGCCTGGTTGGTCGCGACCATCACCACGCTGGTGGCTCAGGCCAAGGCCGCCCCCCGGACACCGTGCACGCTCGACTACGCGGTGCTCGACGAGGACTTCTCGATGAACCGGGAGGGGCTGCCGTACGTCGAGCGCGATGTGCCCTGCCTCGTCGCTCGCGCCGCAGACGGCACGCCCCGCGCGGTGCTCTTCGGCTACGGAACGCACCCGGTGGCGGCCGGCGGACAGGTGGAGTTCGACCCGGACTACCCGGGGCCGGCCATCGACGCCATCGAGGCGCAGTGGCCCGGCTGCTTCGCGCAGTTCCTCACCGGGCCGGCGGGCGACCAGAACCCGACGTCGATCGGCTCGTTCGACGACGCGGCGGCGCTCGGGGGCGACCTGGGCGCGACCGTGGTGAACGCGATCGGCGCTCCCGGGCGGCCGCTCGCCGGTCCGCTGTCGGCGACCCTCGGCGAGGTCTCCCTCCCTCTCGACGTCACGCTGACGCCGGACAATGTGGCCGCCGTCCGAGCGGACTACGCGCTCCGGAGCACCAACGGCGCGGTGATCGGCTACGAGCGGAGGCACGCCCTCCGGATGGTACAGCTGATCGACACCACGCCGCTGTCCGCCCTCGAGCAGACCGTTCCGCTGCCGGTGCAGCTGTGGACGATCGGCGGCGAGCAGCCGCTCCAGCTGCTGTTCAGCGGGGGCGAGGTCGTGTCCGGGTTCGCGGTGGCGATCCGGGCCGAGCGGGGAGGCTCGTCGGCCGTCTGGTTCGCCGCCTACGCGAACGAGATCCCGGGCTACATCCCGAGCGACGCGCTGCTGGCCGCGGCGACCTACGCCGGCGGCTTCGACCCCGACTTCCCCGGCATCGCCGGCGGATCGATGGCCGTCTACGATCACTGGGCGCACTTCCGGCGCGGCCTGGCGTCGACGGACGGCGTCGAGAAGGTCTATCTGGACTACCTCAGACAGGTCGTCCAGACCGCTTAGACGATGTTCAGCAGCAGGTGACCCGACGAGACCGTCTCGCCGACGGTCGCGTTGATCCCCGCGACGGTTCCGTCCTTGTGGGCGGTGAGCGGCTGCTCCATCTTCATGGCTTCGAGGACGAGCACCAGATCGCCCTTGACGACCTCATCGCCGTCGGCCACGGCCACCTTGACCACGGTCGCCTGCATCGGCGCGGTCACCGAGTCGCCCGTGGCGGTGTCGACGGCGTGCGCGGCGCGGCGCCGGGGCGCGGGTGCGGCCGCGGCGTCCGGGGCGCCCCCGGCGAGAAGGCGCGCCGGCAGGGACACCTCGATGCGCTTGCCCTCGACCTCGACGACCACGTGGCTGCGGCGCTCGGCGGCGGGCTGGTCGGCGAGCTCGCCCGACCACGGCTCGATCTCGTTGCGCCACTCGGTCTCGATCCAGCGCGTGTAGACCGAGAAGGGTTCGCCGTCCTGAGGCGCGAAGGCGGGGTCGCGGACGATGGCGCGATGGAACGGGAGGACGGTCGGGAGACCGGCGACCTCGAACTCGTCGAGGGCGCGGCGCGACCGCTCCAGCGCCTCCTCGCGGCTCGCGCCGGTGACGATGAGCTTCGCGAGCATCGAGTCGAACGCGCCGCTGATGACGTCGCCGGACTGGATGCCGCTGTCGACGCGCACGCCGGGTCCGCCAGCGGGCTTGAAGACGTGCACGGGCCCGGGGGAGGGGATGAAGTTCCGTCCCGCGTCCTCGCCGTTGATCCGGAACTCGAACGAGTGGGCGCGCGGCGCCGGGTCGTCGTAGTCGAGCTCGCCGCCCTCGGCGAGCCGGAACTGCTCGCGGACGAGGTCGATCCCGGTGACCTCCTCGGAGACGGGGTGCTCCACCTGGAGGCGCGTGTTCACCTCGAGGAACGAGACGGTGCCGTCCTTGCCGATGAGGAACTCGCAGGTGCCGGCGCCCTGGTAGCCGACCTCTTTGAGGATGGCCTTCGAGGAGCTGTAGAGCTTCTCGGTCTGCTCGGGCGTGAGGAAGGGCGCGGGCGCCTCCTCGACGAGCTTCTGGTGGCGGCGCTGCAGCGAGCAGTCGCGGGTCGAGACGACGACGACGTTGCCGTATGCATCGGCGAGGCACTGCGTCTCGACGTGGCGGGGCTGGTCGAGGTACTTCTCGACGAAGCACTCGCCGCGGCCGAACGCGGCGATCGCCTCGCGGGTCGCCGAGTCGAACAGCTCGGGGACCTCCTCGCGGGTGCGGGCGACCTTGAGGCCGCGACCGCCGCCGCCGAACGCCGCCTTGATGGCGACGGGGAGGCCGTACTGGTCGACGAAGTCGAGCACTTCGGAGGCGTCCGCGACAGGGTTCAGCGTGCCGGGCGCGAGCGGCGCTCCGACCTTCTCGGCGACGTGCCGGGCGGAGACCTTGTCGCCGAGGCGCTCGATGGCCTCCGGCGACGGCCCGATCCACGTCAGTCCGGCCGCGATGACCGCGCGCGCGAAGTCGGCGTTCTCCGCCAGGAAGCCGTAGCCCGGGTGCACGGCATCGGCGCCGGAACGCCGCGCGACCGACAGCAGCTTGTCGATCACAAGGTACGTCTCGGCGCTCGTCGACCCTTCCAGCGCGTACGCCTCGTCGGCGAGGCGGACGTGCAGGGCGTCCCGATCCTGGTCGGCGTAGACGGCGACCGAGCCGATTCCGCTGTCCTGGGCGGCGCGGATCACGCGGACGGCGATCTCGCCCCGGTTTGCGATGAGGACCTTCGTGATACGTGGCACAGTTCTTTAGCCTATTGCCCCGGATGCGACAGCTTTTGGACGATGCCCACAAAAATGGCCGCAGAGGCGGCTGGACGGTCTACAACGACCGGGCCGGGAACGGCTCAGCGCCGGTTCCAGAGCGAGGTCCAGTCGACGCCGAGCCGTCGCACCAGGTCGCGCAGGGTCGAGAGAGACAGCCCCACCACGGTGCTGGGGTCTCCCTCCACGCGGGTGATGAACGGGCCGCCCAGGCTGTCGATCGTGAAGGCGCCCGCCACCTCCAGGGGTTCGCCCGAGGCCACGTAGGCGTCGATCTCGTCGTCGGTGACGTCGGCGAAGGTCACGGATGCCACCGCTGCCGCGCCCACGGCGCCGTTCTCCCGGCCGTCGCGGTGGTCGATGAGCCAGTGGCCCGAGTGGAGGTGCCCGGTCCTGCCGCGCTGGGCGCGCCAGCGCTCGCGGGCGACGCCCGGGAGGTGCGGCTTGCCGTGGATCGCGTCGTCGATCGCGAACGCCGAGTCTCCGCCGAGGATGAGGCCGTCGATCGGCTCGCCGTCGTGGTCGCCGCGCACCGCCTCCGCCTTCAGCCTCGCCAGCAGCTGCACCATGGCCTGCGGCGTGAGCGGTCCGTGCTCCGCCTCCGCGGCGAGCACCGCCGCGGGCTCATCCACGTGCGAGGGCACGACGACGGGCTCGATGCCGGCCGCTCGCAGCAGGGCGAGACGGGCGGGCGACGTGGAGGCGAGGTAGAGGCGCATGGTCACCTGTGGAATGCTCGAAGGATGCCCGAGAAGGACGAGGTCGAGCTCGACATTACCAACGTGGCCCACGGCGGCGTCTTCGTGGCCCGGCATGAGGGACGCGTGGTCTTCGTCCCCGACACGATGCCGGGGGAGCGCGTCCGGGCGCGGATAGCCGATCGCAGCCACGACCGCTTCTGGCGTGCTGAGACCATCGCGGTCGTCGAGCCCGCGCCCGAGCGACAGGACCACATCTGGGAGGCGGCCGCGGTCGAGCGGCCGCCGGAACTCCGCGCCGGCGGAGCCGAGTTCGGCCACATCCGTCTCGACCACCAGCGCGACCTGAAGCGCCGCGTGATCGTCGACGCCCTCGAGCGCACGGCGAAGCTGCCTCCGGAGACGATCCGGACGCTGGGCCGCGGCGGCGCCATCGAGGTGGAGGCGGCGCCCGGCGAGACCCCCGACGGCCGCGGATGGCGAACCCGGGTGCGCCTCCACGCCGACTCCGAGGGCCGCCTCGGGCCGTTCGCCGCGCGCACGCACTCGGTGGTCCCCGTGCGCGACCTCCCGCTCGCGACGGCCGAGGTGAGCGAAGCGGCACCGCTCGACCGCGGTATCCGGGGCGCCGAGTCCGTCGACGTGGTGGCGACCGGGGTGGGCGAGCCGCTCGTCCTCGTGAACGACGCCCCGCAGCGGAGGGGCAAGCGCGTGGTCCGGCCGCACCGGCGCCCGATGCCGATCCGCGAGCGCGTCGGCGACCGCGAGTTCCGGTTGGACGCGCGCGGCTTCTGGCAGGTCCACCGCGCCGCCGCCGAGACGCTCACGGGCGCTGTCCAGTCCGCCGTCGACGAGTCGCTCTTCGACCCGCGCGCGGCCAACCTCGACCTGTACGGCGGTGTCGGCCTGCTGGCCGCGGCGCTCGGGGACCGCTTCGGGCCGACGCTCCGCATCACATCGGTGGAGGCGGACGAGCGAGCGACCGACGACGCCGCGGAGAACCTCTCGGAGTGGGTCGGCGCCGCCGCCGTCACCGAGCGCGTGGAGCGTTTCGTGACACGGCTCGCCTCCGATGCGAGCGCCGCCGAGCGCGCGCGCCTGCGGTCCGCGACCGTGGTGCTCGACCCTCCCCGGTCCGGCGCGGGCCGCGCCGTCGTGGACGCCGTCGCGAGCCTCCGCCCCGCCCAGATCGTCTATGTCGCGTGCGACCCGGTCGCGCTCGCCCGCGATCTCGCCTTCTTCGCCGCCGGCGGCTACCCGGTGCGGTCGCTGCGCGCCTTCGATCTGTTCCCCAACACGCACCACGTGGAGGCGGTCGCCACGCTGGCCCCGTGACCTACCCGTCGACTCGTCCCGACCGCCACTACGATGGTCAGCATGGTTCGGGTGGCTATCGTCGATGATCACGAGTCCGTGCGGCTCGGTCTGAAGGCGGCCTGCCAGGAAGCGGGGTACGAGGTCGTCGTCACCGCCGCGACGGTCGACGCCTTCGTGGCGGAGCTCGGCTCGCGCGAGTGCGACGTCGTCGTGCTCGATCTGTCGCTCGGCGACGGCTCCCGGGTGACCGACAACGTGAAGCGCGCGCAGGCGACCGGCGCCGCCGTGCTCGTGCACAGCATCGCCGACCGGGTCGCCAGCGTGCGGGAGGCGCTCGCGGCCGGGGCCGCCGGCGTCATCCCGAAGTCGTCTCCGACGACGACCGTGATGAACGCGATCGCCACCGTCGCCCGAGGCGACGTCTTGAACAACCTCGAGTGGGCCACCGCGATCGACGCGGACAGCGACTTCGCCAAGGCGCAGCTCGGCCGTCGCGAACGCGACGTGCTCCACCTGTACGCGTCGGGCCTCCCGCTGAAGGCCGTGGCGGCGCAGCTCGGCATCGCGAACTCGACGGCCCGCGAGTACCTGGATCGGATCCGGGTGAAGTACGTCGAGGTCGGCCGGCCGGCCCCGACCAAGGTGGACCTCCTCCGCCGCGCCGTGGAGGACGGGATCCTGCCCGGACTCGATCCCGACACGGGCAATGAGCGCCCCTAGCGCCCCGCGAGGGCCCGCGATCGAGGCCGCGAAGCCGCGCAACCCGCTGAGCCGGGCGCGAATCGAGCGCATCTCGGACCGGACCGTGTCCGCCTTCGGCCTGGTGTTCGGCGCGCAGACCTTTCCCACGGCACTCGCGCAGCTCCAGCATCTGAAGGAGCCGTACGGCCTCGTCATGCTGGTCCTCATCTTCGCCGGCCTGCTGCTGACCGTCGGTCTCGCCATCGTGCAGCGCGGCGTGAAGCCCGCGATGGGCACGATGGCGATCGTCTACCTCCTCGCCCTCGTCGCGTGGCCCTTCATCGCCGTCGACGGGTCGGCGTTCGCGGCCGACAAGCCGTGGCTGTGGTTCCTCTGCTCGGTCTTCACCGCCTTCGCCGCCGTGGCCTACCCGCTGTGGCTCGCGATCGCCTACACGTTCATCGCGCCGCTCGCTTACGGTGTGGTCCGCGCGCTTCCGGCGGGGGGCGGCGTCGGGCCCGAGCTCGCCGGTCTCGATGCCCTCTACGCGATCATCCTCGGCGGCGTCATCCTCGCGATCATCGCGATGATGCGGCAGGCGTCCAGCGCGGTCGACGCGGCGCAGAGCCAGGCGCTCGCCCGGTACGCGACAGCGGTGCGGCAGCACGCGACCGAGGTGGAGCGCGTGCAGGTCGACGCGATCGTGCACGACAGCGTGCTGACGACCCTCCTCTCGGCCGCGAACGCCCGCACACCCGAGCAGAAGGAGCTGGCCGCGACCATGGCGGCGGACGCGATCGGGCATCTCCACGCGGCCGAGGCCGCCGGGCCGGAGGACCAGAGCGCCGCCGGACTGGACCGCCTCGTCGAGCGTCTCGTCACCGCCGCGGGAGCGTTCTCGGCACCGTTCGAGGTGGACGCGCGCGACGTCGCGGACCACTCGATCCCCGTGAACGTTGCGGAGGCGGTGTACTCGGCGAGCGTCCAGGCGATGGTCAACAGCACCCAGCACGCCGGCGGCCCCGAGGTGCGCCGCACACTCACCATCCGCGGCAGCTCGGGCACGGGCGTGCGGATCGTCGTGAGCGACGACGGCCGGGGCTTCAGCGAGGAGGACGTGCCCGCCGAGCGCCTCGGCCTCCGGGTCAGCATCCGCGAGCGGCTCTCCAAGGTGGGCGGCCGCGCCTCGGTCGAGACGGCCCCCGGCCGCGGGACGACGGTCACGATCGTCTGGCCGGCGGCCGACGGAGCCGGCCTGGACCCGCGGGGCGTGGAGGATCGTCTGGCGTTCCTCCCCGGTCACGCGGACGGCGAGCTGGGGGCGCGGGCATGATCGCTCTCAACCGCGTCCTGTTCCTCGGCCTCGGTGCGCTCTTCTCGGCCTACCACCTCTTCCTCGCGCTCTCGTCCCTGTCGACACCGCACAACGCGGCACCTGCCGTCGTCGCCATGGTGCTCTACGCGGTCGCGACCATCATGAGCCTCTGGCCGACCAGCCCGACGAAGATGCCCATCTGGCTCGCCGCCTTCGACCTCGCCGTGTGCGTGGTCATCCCGATCCTCGTGACGAGTCAGCTCGACCCCGCGAAGGACAACGGGTACGCCACCTGGTACGTCGCCGCGGTCGGCACGCTCATGACGATCTGCGCGGTGCGCCGCCAGCAGATCGTCGCGTGGGCCGGCGTCGGCTTCCTCGCGGTGCAGACGGTCGTGTGGGCCGGCCCCGGCGCCCTCGCGGGCCTCGGCGTCATCGGCTCGGTCGTGTGGGTCGGCGTCGCCGTCGTGATCGCCGGATCCCTCGCCAAGGCCGGGCGCGACGCGCTGCAGTTCGCGCGTGCTGAGCGCGAGGCGACCGAGTGGCAGGCGGCACAGGAGGCGCATGTCATGGAGCGCCAGCTCCGGCTGCGCCAGACCTACCGGGTCGCCGCTCCCATGCTCGCCGAGATCGTGCGGCGCGGGGGAGACCTGACGGAGGCGGAGCGGCGGGAGTGCCGGTACCTCGAGGGCGCCATCCGCGACGAGATCCGCGGCCGCCGCCTCCTCAACGACGATGTGCGCCGGGAGGTCATGGACGCGCGCCGCCGAGGCGTCGTCGTCAGCCTCCTCGACGAGGGCGGCATCGACGACCTCGACCAGAACGGCCTGGAGGCGGTCCTCCGGCGTCTGGCCGATGCCATCCGGGGGACGACCACCGACAAGCTCATCATCCGCACGGTGCCGCGGTCGTCGAAGACCGCCGTCACGGTCGTCGGCCTCCGCATGTCGGACGACGGTGCGGCGAACGCACTGGGCGCGGAGTCGGAGGACGACGAGGTCGACCTCTGGCTGGAGATACCGCGTCCCGTCGCCTGAATCGAGGCCCTGCCGGACGGAGAGCGGCAGGCCTAGCGTGGCGACGGGCAAGGGCGAGAGGCAAGGACGAGAGGCACCGGCCTGACCGTCGCAGACCTGCCCTATAACGGGTGAAAGGGGCCGACACCCGAATTGTCGGCCCCTTTTCAAACCCCGAGTCAGGGCGACAACCCGAATATCGCCCTGACTCGCCCCCAAAGCACTCGCCCGCTTACCCTAGTCGGCGAGTGATTGGCGGTGTGACTCACGAGGAGAGACACCTAGCAAGAACAATAGTGTCGGCGCGCCCAGGAAATACATAGTCGTCATTTTGGAGGACAGTAGGGGGACGAGTCCGCGCCGGACCCGGTCGCGCGGTCTGGAGAATGCCGGAACCCCCGCGTTCGGGGGTCGCTGACCGGGGTACAAAACGGGCCCGGAGGCGCGCCGACGGTCAGGCGGAGAACGACCGCCACTGGCCCGGGCCGGGTCGCAGCTCCTGCCGGAGGCTCCGCCGGCTGCGCTCCCAGGCGTCCGGGCCCGACGCGGGTCGCGCCTCCTCAGCGGCGGCGGCCTGCTCGGCGGCGGCCGCGGCCAGCACCGCCGTGACGGCGGCGACCTCCTCCGGCGTCACGCCGCGCGTGACGAACCGGATCTGCGAGGGGTCGAGCGGTGAGGCTCCCGTGCCCGAGCCGCTCACAGCGGGATGTTCCCGTGCTTCTTGGGCGGGAGGGACGCGCGCTTGGTCCGCAGCGCCCGGAGCGCCTTGATGACCGCGACGCGGGTGGCCGCCGGCTCGATCACGCCGTCGAGCTCGCCGCGCTCCGCAGCGAGGAACGGGCTCGCGACGTTGTACGTGTACTCGTTGGCGAGCTTGGTGCGGACGGCGGCGACATCCTCGCCGGCCTCCTCCGCGCGCTTGATCTCGCCGCGGTACAGGATGTTGACCGCGCCCTGGCCGCCCATGACCGCGATCTCGGCGGTGGGCCACGCGAGGTTCATGTCGGCGCCGAGCTGCTTCGAGCCCATGACGATGTAGGCGCCCCCGTAGGCCTTGCGGGTGATGATCGTCACGAGCGGGACGGTTGCCTCGGCGTAGGCGTAGAGGAGCTTGGCGCCGCGGCGGATGACGCCGGTCCACTCCTGGTCGGTCCCGGGGAGGTAGCCGGGCACGTCGACGAGGGTGAGGATCGGGATGCTGAACGCGTCGCAGAACCGGACGAAGCGCGAGGCCTTCTCTCCGGCGTCGATGTTGAGCGTCCCGGCCATCGAGCTCGGCTGGTTGGCGACGATGCCGACCGAGCGGCCCTCGACGCGGGCGAACCCGATCACGATGTTGGGGGCGAACAGCGGCTGGATCTCCAGGAACTCGCCCTCGTCGACGATGCCCTCGATGATCGTCTTGACGTCGTAGGGCTGGTTGGGGGAGTCCGGGATGACGGTGTTGAGCCGGCGGTCCGCGTCGGTGATCTCGAGCTCGGGCTCGGCGTGGAACGCGGGCAGCTCGGCGAGGTTGTTCTGGGGGAGGTAGCTCAGCAGCGTCCGCGCGTAGTCGAGGGCGTCCTCCTCGTCGCTCGCGAGGTAGTGCGAGACGCCCGAGACCTTGTTGTGGGTGAGGGCGCCGCCGAGTTCCTCGAAGCCGACGTCCTCGCCGGTGACCGTCTTGATGACGTCCGGGCCGGTGACGAACATGTGGCTCGACTTGTCGACCATGATCACGAAGTCGGTGAGGGCGGGGGAGTAGACCGCGCCTCCCGCCGCCGGCCCCATGACGATCGAGATCTGCGGGATGACCCCGGAGGCGGCCGTGTTGCGGCGGAAGATCTCGCCGTACTTGCCGAGCGCGACGACGCCCTCCTGGATGCGGGCGCCGCCCGAGTCGAGGATGCCGATCATCGGCACGCCCGTCTTGATGGCGTGGTCCATGACCTTGATGATCTTCTCGCCGGCGACCTCGCCGAGCGACCCGCCGAAGATCGTGAAGTCCTGGCTGAACACCGCGACGTTGCGGCCGTGGATGGTGCCGACGCCGGTGACCACCGCGTCGCCGTACGGGCGCTTCTGCTCCATGCCGAAGGCGTGGGTGCGGTGGCGCACGAACTCGTCGAACTCGACGAACGAGCCGTGGTCGAGCAGGAGGTCGATGCGCTCGCGCGCGGTCAGCTTGCCCTTCGCGTGCTGCTTCTCGATCGCGGCCTGTCCACTGGCGGTCACGGCCTCGTGGAACCGCTCCTTCAGATCGGCGAGCTTGCCGGCGGTGGTGGTGAGGTCTGCGGTCTGACGTGGTTCGGTGTCGGTCACGCCGTTCACTCTACCGGCCAGTGGTTGGGCGATGCCGTTGAGGGGAACCTACAAATCCGGGGCCTCCGGCTGGCAGACTGGGCCAATGCAGAGTGAGCCGAACGCGTTCCGCCGCAGCCGCGCCGTCGTGCCCGTCCTGGAGGTGCTGGACCGGGCGACGTCGACCAACGACGTGCTCGCCGGCCGCGCCGCGGAACTGCCCGATCTCGCCGTCGTGGTCACCGCCGACCAGACGGGAGGGAGGGGGCGGCTCGGCCGCACGTGGGTCTCACCCGCGGGCCGGTCGCTGGCCATCTCGGTGCTCCTCAAGCCCGAGGGGCTGCCGCCGGAGGCGTACGGCTGGTTCCCGCTTCTCGCCGGCGTCGCGATGAGCCGCGCGCTCGGGCCGCTCGTTCCAGGCGGTGTCGAGGTGAAGTGGCCGAACGACGTGCTCATCGACGGTCTCAAGGTCTGCGGGATCCTCTCCGAGCTCCTCCCCGGGATGACGGGCCTCGTCATCGGGGCGGGGGTGAACCTGACGGTCGAGCGCGACGACCTGCCGACCGACACCTCCACGTCGCTGCTCCTGGCCGGCGCGGAAGAGGTGGACCCGGACCGGGTCTTGAGCGCTTACCTCGCCGAGCTGACCCTGCTCTACCGCGATTACCTCACCGCCGCGGGCGACCCGGTGCGCAGCGCGCTCCGCGACCAGGTCGTCGCCGCGAGTCACACGGTGGGCCGCCCGGTGCGTGTGCAGCTGCCCTCGGGCGATTCCCTCGTCGGGACGGCGGTCGACATCGATGAGGGCGGCCGCCTCGTCGTCGAGACGGATACGGGCCGCACCGCTGTGGCAGCCGGCGACGTGACGCACCTGCGGTATTAATGGAGCATGAGCAACACGACCGAGGGGATCCCCCCGGGGCCCCCGGAGAAGGTCGTCGCCCGGCTCCGCTCGCACGCCCGGTTCCTGTTCTGGCCGAGTCTCGCGCTCATCGCCGCCAGCGGCGCCTTCGGCTACTTCGTGGGCCGGCTGGACGAGGTCTGGCAGGTGGTCCTGCTCTGGTCGTCAGCGGCCGTGGTGCTGCTCGTCCTCTTCCTGCTGCCGCTCGCCTCCTGGCTGAGCCGGCGGTACACGATCACGACCCGCCGCATCGTCCTGCGGCACGGCTTCTTCGTCCGGGTCCGGCAGGAGCTGCTCCACAGCCGCGGGTACGACGTGAGCGTGAGACGCACCTGGCTGCAGAGCGCGTTCCGGTCGGGTGATGTGCTCATCAACTCGGGCCTCGAGCACCCGGTCGTCCTGCGGGACGTGCCGCGGGCCGATCAGGTGCGGCGCGCGCTGAGCGAACTGATGGAGCACTCGCAGAACGTGGTCGGCGTGCGGAGGCAGCAGTCGGAGTCAGTCTCCGACGAAACCACCGTCTGGGGCGCCCGCTAGGGCCTTCGCCTTCACCTGCTGGATCCGCACGGACTCGGAGCGGACCCGGGCACGCTCGGCGCGCTGAGGCGAGAACACCCACCACCGGTAGAACGCGAAGCGGAACACCATGCCGAGCGCCAAGCCCACGCCGTTGTTCGCGATGTTGTCCGCCAGGAGGGACTGGAAGCCGAGCAGGTAGTGCGAGACCCACACGCACAGCAGCGGGATGGCCATCCCGGCGAGACTCACGAGGAAGAACTCGAGGCCCTCGCGCGCCGTGTTCTGCTGGCGGCCGCCCGCGAACGCCCAGTAGCGGTTGCCGACCCAGTTGACGGCGATGGCGACGAGCGTCGCGATCGCCGTGGCGATGAGCGTGCGGTGCGGCGCGTCCTTGAGGAGGGTGAGCATCAGCGCGTTGAACACGACCAGGTTCACGACGAACCCCACGGCGCCGACGGCGCCGAACTTCACGAGCTGCGCCACGAAGCGCCTCAGTGAAGAACCGGGATGGTCTGCCGTGGTCATGCGCCTGCCGAGAGTTTGGGAAAATGAACCGATGCCCGCAACCATACGCGCGGGATGTTTCGGGTTGCTGGGAGTTGACCGCCCGCACCATGAGGATTATCGAGGAGAGAGTCGGGCGATGGCCAGGACAGTCGGCGTGATCGGTGGAGGACAGCTGGCCCGGATGATGATCCCGCCGGCGATCGAGCTCGGCGTCGACATCCGCGTCCTCGAGGAGGCCGAGGGCATGAGCGCCGACATCGCGGCGAGCGGGGTGGGGGACTACCGCGACCTCGACACCGTCGTCGCGTTCGCGGAGACCGTCGACGTGGTCACGTTCGACCACGAGCACGTCCCTCAGCCCGTCCTGCGCGAGCTCGTTCGCCGCGGCATCGCCGTCCATCCCGGTCCGGACGCGCTCCTGTACGCCCAGGACAAGCTCCAGATGCGGGCCAGGCTGGGCGAGCTGGGCCTTCCCGTGCCGGACTGGGCCGCGGTCGAGTCGGCCGACGACCTCGCCGCCTTCCTCGCCGATCACGGCGGCCGGGCGGTGGTGAAGACCCCGCGCGGCGGCTACGACGGCAAGGGCGTGCGGGTGGTGTCCGACGCGCACGGCGCCGACGACTGGTTCGCAGCGCTCGCGGAGGACGGCCGCGGCGGCGCGCTGCTGGTGGAGGAGCTTGTGCCCTTCACCCGCGAACTCGCGCAGCTCGTCGCGCGCCGGCCATCGGGCGGGATGGCCACGTGGCCGGTCGTCGAGACGGTGCAGCGCGACGGTGTCTGCGCCGAGGTGATCGCTCCCGCGCCCCGTGCCCATGGCCGCGTCGAGCAGGCGGCCGCCGACATCGCACGGGCGGTCGCCGAGGGGCTCGGGGTCACCGGCGTGCTCGCCGTCGAGCTCTTCGAGACGACGGATGGGCGCGTCCTCGTGAACGAGCTCGCGATGCGGCCGCACAACAGCGGCCACTGGACGATCGACGGCGCCGTCACGAGCCAGTTCGAGCAGCACCTGCGCGCCGTTCTCGACCTGCCCCTCGGCGCCACCGAGCCCCGCGAGGACTGGTCCGTGATGGTCAACATCCTCGGCGGTCCCGCGGAGGGCACCCTGCTCGACCGGTACCCCGCAGCGCTCGCGGCCCACCCGGAGGTCAAGTTCCACGGCTACGGCAAGGACCCCCGCCCCGGACGCAAGGTCGGCCATGTCACCGCGGGCGGCGACGACCTCGACGACGTCGTCTACCGGGCCCGTGCGGCGGCCGCCTTCTTCGAGGACTGAGTCCCGGGGTTCGGGCGGCCGTGCCGCGCGTGCCCCGCGTGCCCTCCCGGGCGGACGGGGCGCCCGCCCCTAGCATGGTGGCCATGTCCGCTCCCCAGCCCCTGGTGT
The DNA here is from genome assembly GCF_009765225.1 of Leifsonia sp. AG29. Lineage (NCBI taxonomy): Bacteria > Bacillati > Actinomycetota > Actinomycetes > Micrococcales > Microbacteriaceae > Leifsonia > Leifsonia sp. AG29. The sequence goes on from NZ_VMSF01000001.1 coordinate 760,135, forward strand.
CCGTCGTCATGGGCTCCGACTCGGACTGGACCGTGATGCAGGAGGCTTCACGGCTGCTCACCGAGTTCGGAGTCGCCCACGAGGTCGAGGTCGTCTCGGCGCACCGCACGCCCGAGAAGATGATCGGGTTCGGCAAGGCCGCAGCGGCCCGCGGGGTCAAGGTGATCATCGCCGGCGCGGGCGGTGCGGCGCACCTGCCCGGCATGCTCGCCGCGGTCACGACCCTCCCGGTGGTCGGCGTCCCGGTCCCGCTGGCGCGGCTCGACGGGCTCGACTCCCTCCTGTCGATCGTGCAGATGCCCGCCGGGGTGCCGGTCGCGACCGTGTCGATCGGCGGCGCCCGGAACGCCGGCCTCCTCGCCGTGAAGATCCTCGCCACCGCCGACGCGTCGCTGTCGGAGGCCCTGAGCCGCTTCGCCGCGGAGCTCGAGGCCAGCGTCGAGGAGAAGAACCGGGCGCTGCAAGCCCGGCTGTGAGCCGTCGCCGATGACCGTCAGCCTGCTCCGCACGCCGGACACCTCCTCCCGTCAGCTGATGACCCGGCGCGGCTGGTGGCTAGTGGGGATGAACGTCCTGCTGCCGGGGTCGGCCCAGCTCGTCGCGGGCGACCGCCGCCTCGGACGTGTCGGCGTGGTCTCGACGCTCGTCCTGTGGGTCGGGGCCCTGCTCGCGCTCCTCCTGTCGGCGATCTCCCCGCAGGTCGTCTACACGCTGTTCACGCAGGCGGGCAGTCTGACCGCGCTTCAGGTGCTGCTCATCCTCTACGCGATCCTGTGGGTGGTCCTGACGCTCGATACGCTCCGTCTCGTCCGGCTCATCCGGGCGAGGCCGAAAGCGCGCGCCTGGATAGCAGGCTCGGCGATCGTGATGCTGGTCGCGCTCACCGGCGCGGCGGGCTACGGTTCCGTCGTCGCGGGCTCGGCGCGGGGCGCGCTCGGGGACATCTTCGCGGCCGGGCCGTCCGTGCCTCCTGTGAACGGCCGCTACAACATCATGCTGCTCGGAGGGGACGCCGGTCCGGATCGGGAGGGTCTCCGCCCGGACAGCATGTCGATCGTCAGCGTCGACGCGGCCACCGGGAAGGCCGTCACGATCGGTCTCCCGCGCGACCTGAACCAGGTCCCGTTCCCCGCCTCCTCGCCGATGCGCGCGGTCTACCCCGACGGGTACGGGTACCGCGACCGCTGCGACGTGGACGTGTGCCAGCTCAACTCGATCTACACCGAGGTCGAGCTCTACAAGCGCGACCTCTATCCGGACGCCCGCAAGAAGGGGAGCGAGCCGGGCATCGAGGCCATGCGCGACGCTCTGGAGGGCGCGACCGGGCTGACCATTCAGTACTACGTGCTGATCGACATGCAGGGATTCTCGGACCTCATCGACGCCCTGGGCGGCGTGGACATCGCGGTCACCCAGCGCATCCCGATCGGCGGAGACGAGAACCTCAACGGGGTCGTCGAGTGGATCCAGCCCGGCATGCACCACATGGACGGCTACCACGCTCAGTGGTACGCGCGCGCCCGCCACGGGTCGAGCGACTACGACCGGATGGCCCGTCAGCGGCAGCTCCAGGACGCGATCCTCAAACAGGTGAACCCGGTGAACATCGTGACCAAGTTCCAGGCGATCGCAGGCGCCGGCAAACAGGTCGTGAAGACCGACATCCCCCAGTCGATGCTCGGGTACTTCGTCGACCTGGGCCTCAAGACGCGGAGGCTCCCGGTCAGCCAGCTCGAGCTCGTCCCGCCCCTGGTTCCGAAGCCGTCCGACCCCGACTTCGCGGCCATCCGGAAGCTCGTGCGGCAAGCCGTCGCCCCGGCCGCTCACGCCTCGGCGGCCGGCTAGCAGGAGGGCCGCCGCTCCCAGGTGACCCCTGAACGGGTCACAGGAACTGCCCAGGCCGCGCCGGTACCGTCGCCCGCCTATGACGGGTACTGGTGGAAACGTGGCGGAGAAGACGGTGACGAGAACGGGACGGCTGACGGCGCTGGACGGCTTGCGAGGGCTGGCGGCGATCGTGGTCCTCTTCCACCACGCCATGTACACCAATCCCGACTTCCCGGGTGCACCCGGCGGCGGCCACGCGCCCATCGGCTCGCCGCTCTGGTGGATCAGCTACACGCCGCTCAAGCTCCTGACGGCCGGCGCAGAGTCGGTGGTGGTCTTCTTCGCGCTCTCCGGTCTCGTGGTCACGCTTCCGGTGGTCCGGCATCGCGGTTTCGACTGGGCGGCCTACTTCCCGCGCCGCGTCGTCCGGCTGATGGTGCCGGTCATGGCCGCGGCCGTCCTCGCCGCCGCCTGGGTCATGGCGATACCCCAGAAGACGACCCAGCCGGACGGCACCTGGCTCAGCAACTCCTCGACCCCGGGCTTCGACTGGACCTACCTCGTGAAGGCGATGGACCTCCTCGGCGGCGACGGCCAGATCGACAACCCGCTCTGGTCGCTGCGCTGGGAGCTCGTGTTCTCCCTCGCGCTGCCGGTGTTCGCGATCGCCGCGATCGCCGTGCGCAAGTGGTGGCTCGGGGGTCTCGCGGCCGCCTGCGCGCTGACCTGGCTGGGCGCGCGTGCCGGCTCGGGCGCTCTCGAGTATCTCCCGGCCTTCTTCGTCGGCGCCGTCATCGCCGTCCGGGTCGACGCGGTGCGCAACGTGGCCGATCGCATCAACACCCACTGGTACCGCCACCCGGTGTGGGCGGGGCTGACGGTGGGGAGCGCGATGCTCCTCATCGCCCCCTGGCTGGTGGGCCCGGGCGTCGCCGAGATGCCGGAGCTGGTCTCGGCCCTCAAGGGCCTGGTGCCGCTGGCCGCCGCCGGCCTGATCGTCGCCGCCCTCGGCTGGCGGCCGCTCCACCGCCTCTTCGAGTCGCGGCCGCTGCAGTTCTCGGGCCGCATCTCCTTCAGCCTCTACCTCGTGCACGTGCCGATCCTGATCTTCAGCACCTATCTGTTCGCCGGCCAGACCTGGTATGTCCCGCTGCTGTTCGGAACCCCTGTCGCCGTCCTCGTCGCCGTCGGCTTCACCTGGCTCGTCGAGCAGCGCAGCCATGGCTGGTCGAAGGCCGCGGGCGCGTGGGCGTCGCGCCGGTACGCCGCCTGGTTCGGTCGCGAGGACGACGAGGTCGCCGCCGGTTCCGAGCGGCAGGACGAGAAGGCGCTCGCCGCCTCCGCTCGCTGAGCGCCCGGCTCAGAGGTCGGCGTGGAGCTGCCAGACGCGCTCCGCGGAGTCCCTCCAGCTGAAGGCGCGGGCACGATCCGACGCCAGGACGCCCAGGCGGGATCGAAGGTCGGCATCGGCGAGGACCCGGGCGATCGCGGCCGCCAGGCGCTCGCTGTAGCCGTCCTCGTCGTCCGGGCCGGCGGGGCGCTCGACAACGAGGCTCGCCCCGGCCGCCACCTCGACCAGCGCGGGGTCGTCGGAGTGGATCACCGGGAGCCCGAACTTGAACGCCTCCACGATCGGCAGGCCGAAGCCTTCGGCCACGCTCGGGTACACGAACAGGGAGGCGCGGTCCAGCACGACGGCCAGGTCGGGGTCGTCGAGCCGGCCGAGCGCCCGGACGCGGTCCTCGGGCAGCCCCGCCGCCGCTGACACGCCCGTCGCGGTCGCGTCGCCGTACTGGTCGGGGCCCGCGATGAGGAGCGGGATCTCCTCCGCCTCCGGACGGGCGACGGCCCGGATGAGGGCCGCGATGCCCTTGCGCGGCTCGATCGTCCCGATCGTGAGCGCGTACCGCTCGGGGAGGCCGAGGCGCTCGGCGCGCTCGTCGGCGTCGGCCGGGAGGCGGAGCGTGGTCGCCGGGGCGCCACCGATGACGCGGATCCGGTCGCCCAGCTCCAGGCGCTCCGCGAGACGGTCGGCGACGGCGTGCGTGGGGACGACGATGGCATCGGCGTGCTTGCGGGCGCGCTTCGCCATGCGCTTCGTCCACAGTGCGGTGGCGGCGCCGAGCGACTCGGGATGCGTCCAGGCGAGAGTGTCGTGGATCGTTACGGCGACCTGGTCCGCGGTCTCCGGACCGCGGCGGCGCAGGGGCGCGAGGAGTGTCGGGGAGTGCAGCATCCCTCCCGAGCCGAGGGGGAGCCCGGACTGCCAGGCGACGGCGAGTTCGCGCGTAGCGAGCGGGAGGCGGGTCACCTCGGCCACCCCGGGCAGCAGCGCCCGGATCTCGGCGAGCTGCTCGTCAGGGACGTTCGACACGATCGCCTCGACGTCGCAGCCGGCGGGGGCCGTGGCGATCAGCTGACGGGTCAGCTCCTCGGTGTAGCGCCGGGCGCCCCCGGGGGCGTCATCGGTCAGCTCGTCGACCACCACTCGGAGAGTTGTCATCGTCCGTCGGAACTCCTGTCACCACCTCGGGCCGGCAGCCGCCGCCCGGCCTCCGACGATACCAGGGGCGCCTTCGCGTGGGCCGGGCGCCCCCGCCTCACGCGATGAGCCTCGCCAGCGAGGCAGGCATGAGCCCGCGACGACGGACGAGTCCGTGCCAGAGGCCGACGAGGGAGGCGGCGGCGTGCTTGGCCCGCTCCGGACCGGCGGTCACCGTGACCGCGATGAGGAGCGCCTCCCGCCGGAGCAGCCGGGCCGTCCAGCGCGGGTGCCGCCGTGCGCTGCGGAACGCGAGGTCGATGCTGTTCCGCGCCACGTAGTAGTGCCGGAAGGGGCGGTGGTAACGGTAGAGCACGGGCCGGCCACCGCGGCGGAGGGCGATGCCGAACGGCCGGAAGGGGACCATGTCGCCGAGCTCGTGCCCGAGGTCGGTGCCGTCGGCCACGGCGATCGCGTAGCCCTTGTCGCGCACGCGGAGGCAGTACTCGGTGTCGACGCCGTCGATCACCAGGCGCTCGTCCATCAGGCCGCACCGGCGGAGCACCTCCGCGCTGAGGAGGGTGCCGGACTGGATCGCCTCCCCGGTGACGCGGACTCCCTGGCGCGTCGACGTGGCGACCTCCCGGCCCCCGTTCACGGTGTCGGCCACCACCAGTCCGACGCGGAGCGACGGCGGCGCGGTCTCGAACCGCTCCACGAGCCGGGCGACGTAGCCCTCGGGGAGGGAGCTGTCCTGGTCGAGCGTGAGAACGTGCTCGGCGCCGCGCTCGAGCGCGCGGCGGATCCCGCGGTTGAGGGCGTGCGCGATGCCGCGGTTCGGTTCTCCCGCCAGCACCTCGAGGGCGGGGGAGGGGGGAAGCGCCGGGCCCTCGCCCGCCGGGCTTCCGTCGTCGACGACGATGACCGAGTCGACCTGACGCGCCACGCCCGCCACCCGCTCGGCGAACCCGGCGCCGGGACGGTAGGCCGGGATGACGGCGATGACCTGGGTCACGGAGGGTGCGGGCCTTTCGCGGTCGGACGCGGGCGGGATGCGTAAGCTAGTCTACGGTGACGGAACGAGGGGCCGGTGAGATCGTGGCGGACGACGAGCGCCTTCGGGAGCAGGAGCGCCAGCTCGCCCTGGTCGACCGGGTCCTCGGCCTCGAGGCCGAGCTCGCGGAGCTGAGCCTGCAGAGCACGCTGTCGCCGAGCGCACAGCTCGCTGCCGAGCAGGAGCTGGCCCGCCTCCGCCGCAGCGCGGAGCTCCGCATCGGCCACGCGCTGACCGCTCCGGCGCGGGTCGCGCGCCGCACGATCGAGCGCCGCTCCCAGCGATGAGCGACGGCCGCGTGGCCGCCGGCGCCCTCCGCGTCTTCGAGACGCGCTTCGACGCCCGCCTCCTGGAGGAGACGAGGGAGCCCTATGCGGTGGTCCTGCGCGCGGGCGCCCGTCTGACCCCCGACGCCCTCGAGATCATCGAAGGCACGCTGCTGCGCTTCCCGGAGACGACCTTGCTCTACGGCGACGACACCGGGACGGCGCGGCCGGCGTTCTCGCCCGTGCGTCTCCGGTCGCAGGACTACCTCGGTGGAGTGGTGGTGCTGGCCGCGGATGCCGCGCGGGAGGCGCTCTCACGTCTCTCGGGTGCGCTGGCGGCCGGCTTGCCCACCGGCGACGCCCTCGTGTGGCTGATCGCGCTCCAGCTCGCCGAACAGGGCGCCCCCGGGGTCGCCGTACCGCAGCCGCTCACGGTCCCGGCGGACGACGCGGCCGGCGTTCCGGCGAGCGCCGACGACGCGCGGCGTGTCCAGGAGTTGCTCGGAGCGAACGGCGTCGAGTCTTCGGTCTCGGTCGCCGCCGGTGGCGTCCTCGACATCCGCTATCCGGTCGGGGAGGCGCCGCTCGTCTCGATCGTGATGCCCACCCGAGGCGGCTCCGGGAGCGTCCACGGCCGGGAGCGCTGCTTCGTCGTGGAGGCGGTCCGCAGCATCCTCGAGAAGAGCACGTATCCCCGCCTCGAGATCGTGGTGGTCGCCGACGCCGACACACCGCCGGAGGTGGAGGCCGAGCTCGCGCTGATCGCCGGCGACCGGCTGCGCCTGATCCGGTGGTCGGCGCCCTTCAACTTCGCCGCGAAGATGAACCGCGGCGCTCTCGAGGCCTCCGGCGAGTACCTCCTGCTGCTGAACGACGACGTCGAGGTGCTCAGCGCCGACTGGATCGAGCGGATGCTCGGCCTCGCCCTCCAGAAACGCGTGGGCCTCGTCGGGGCGCTGCTCCTCTTCGAGGACGGCACCGTCCAGCACGGCGGCCACCTCTACCGTCGCGGCGAGCCCACCCACGCCGCCATCGGCGTGCCGCGCGACGATCCGGGCCCGGGCGGGAGCCTCCTCGTCGATCGCGAGGTGTCGGGCGTGACGGCGGCGTGCGCCCTGCTGAGCGCCGAGCGGTTCCGGGAGGTCGGCGGATTCTCCGCGCTCCTGCCGAGCAACTACAACGACGTCGACCTGTGCCTCAAGCTCGGGAGCCGTGGGCTCTCGGTGCTGTGGACCCCGCACGCGGTGCTGCACCACTACGAGTCGCGCTCGCGCGTCGCCCGGATCGTCCCGTACGAGCGGCAGCTGCTGCTGCGGCGCTGGGCCAGCCGGATCCAGGTCGACCCGTTCTGGCCCGAGCGCTGAGCGTCAGTTGTCGAGCGCGGCGCGGGCCTTGAGGGGCTCCCACCAGTCGCGGTTGTCGCGGTACCACTGCACGACGTCGGCGAGGCCCTGCTCGAACGGCACCTGCGGCTCGTAGCCGAGCTCCTTCTGGATCTTCGAGATGTCGACCGAGTATCGCAGGTCGTGGCCGAGGCGGTCGGCGACGCGGTCGACGTAGGACCAGTCCTTGCCGGTCGCGTCGAGGAGCAGCTGGGTGAGCTCCTTGTTCGTGAGCTCGGTGCCTCCGCCGATGTTGTAGATCTCGCCCGCACGGCCGTTCACGAGGACCATCGCGATGCCGCGGGTGTGGTCGTCGACGTGCAGCCAGTCGCGGATGTTGTTGCCCTCGCCGTAGAGCGGGACGTGCTTGTCGTCGATGAGGTTGGTCACGAACAGCGGGATGACCTTCTCGGGGAAGTGGTACGGCCCGTAGTTGTTCGAGCAGCGCGTGATCGAGAGGTTGAGCCCGTGCGTGCGGAAGTAGCTGCGGGCGAGGAGGTCGCTGCCGGCCTTGGAGGCGGAGTACGGCGAGTTCGGCTCGAGGGGCCGCTCCTCGGTCCAGGAGCCCTCGGCGATCGAGCCGTAGACCTCGTCGGTGGAGACGTGCACGAATCGCTCGACCTTGTTGCGCAGCGCGGCGTCGAGGAGCTGCTGAGTGCCGAGCACGTTGGTCTCGACGAAGATGGAGGCGTCGCGCACCGAGCGGTCGACGTGCGACTCGGCGGCGAAGTGCACGACCGCGTCGACGGTCGGGAAGAGCTCGTCGAGCAGTCCGCCGTCGCGGATGTCGCCCTTGATGAAGGTGTAGCGGGGGGAGTCCGCGACCGGTGCCAGGTTGGCCAGGTTGCCCGAGTAGGTCAGGGCGTCCAGCACGACGACGTCGGCGCCTTCGAGGCCCGGGTACGCGTCCTGCAGGGTGCGGCGGACGAAATTGGAGCCGATGAACCCGGCGCCTCCGGTGACGAGGATCTTCATACGGATGGGCTGCTTTCTGTCGGTGAACCGCACGAGAGTCTATCGTGACGACCGTGATTGGTAGACTCCCGGGGTGCAGATCCGTGAGCTCTCGATCCCTGACGCATACGAAGTGACCCCTCAGCAGCACGCGGACGACCGCGGGCTGTTCACCGAGTGGTACCGCTTCGACCGGCTCGAGGAGGCGGTCGGCCACCGGCTGGATCTCCGGCAGGGCAACCTGTCCGTCTCCCGGAAGGGCTCGGTGCGCGGCATCCACTTCGCCGACATCCCGCCGAGCCAGGCCAAGTACGTGATGGCCCCGCACGGTGCGGTCCTCGACTTCGTCATCGACATCCGGGTGGGGTCGCCGACGTTCGGCCAGTGGGACTCGGTCCTGCTCGACGACAAGGACCGGAGGGCCATCTATGTCGCCGAGGGTCTCGGCCACTGCTTCGTGGCGCTCACGGACGACGCGACCGTGAGCTACCTCGTCACCGACGTCTACAACCCGGGTCGCGAGCACGGGATCAACCCTCTCGACCCGCGGATCGCGCTGGAGTTCCCCCTTCCCGCGGAGGAGCTCCTCCTCTCGCCGAAGGACACCGGCGCCCCGGACCTCGATGCGGCGCTCGAGCAGGGCCTCCTGCCGACCTGGGAGGCGGCACGCGCCTTCTACGCCTCCCTCGACGAGAAGTAAGGACAGCGACCCATGCGCGGAATCATCCTGGCCGGCGGCTCGGGTACGCGGCTCTGGCCGATCACCAAGGGCATCTCCAAGCAGCTGATGCCGATCTACGACAAGCCGATGATCTACTATCCGCTCTCGACGCTGATGATGGCGGGCATCAACGAGATCCTCATCATCACCACGCCCGAGTACAACGAGCAGTTCCAGGCCCTCCTCGGCGACGGGTCCCAGCTCGGGATCCGCCTCGAGTACGCGGTGCAGCCCTCGCCGGACGGGCTCGCGCAGGCGTTCATCATCGGCGAGGAGTTCATCGGCGACGAGTCGGTGGCGCTGGTCCTCGGCGACAACATCTTCCACGGGGCCGGGCTCGGCTCGTCGCTGCGCAACCACAACGACCTCTCCGGCGCGCTGATCTTCGCTTACCACGTGAGCAACCCGCGGTCCTACGGCGTGGTCGAGTTCGACGACGAGTTCCGTGCCCTGTCGATCGAGGAGAAGCCGACCGCACCGAAGAGCAACTATGCGGTGCCGGGCCTCTACTTCTACGACAACGATGTCGTCGGCATCGCCAAGACCATCACGCCGAGCGCCCGGGGTGAGCTCGAGATATCGACCGTCAACGAGCGCTACCTCCAGGCCGGCAAGCTGCAGGTCCAGGTGCTCGACCGGGGCACGGCGTGGCTCGACACCGGCACGTTCGAGTCGATGATGCTCGCGAGCGAGTACGTCCGCGTCATCGAGGAGCGCCAGGGATTCAAGATCGGCTGCATCGAGGAGATCGCGTGGCGCGCGGGCTGGATCGATGAGGCGCAGCTGCGAGAGCTCGCGGAGCCGCTCGTGAAGAGCGGATACGGTCGCTACCTGATCGACCTCGTCGACGTCGCGGCAGGCTGAGGCCCGCTCAGGCGCTTCGGCCGGCCGCGCGCCGGAGGACGAGCGCGAGCCGGAGGCGCAGGCCCACCCGGAGCACCCAGCGCAGCGGCGCCTCCCAAGGGCGGTCGTAGCGCTTGCTCAGGTACCGGTAGGCGCTGTCGTGGTGGATCGTGACCATCTGGGCCGAGCGCTCAGAGGTCGAGTGGGCCCCCGAGTGCACAACGTTCGCGGCGGGGTCGTAGAGGTTCAGCCAGCCGGCGCGGCCGAAGCGCAGGCCGAGATCGACGTCCTCGAAGTACATGAAGTACCCGTCGTCGAAACCGCCGATGGCGTCGAAGGCGGAGCGCCGCACCATCAGGCAGGATCCCGACAGCCATCCCGACGGCCGCACCGACTCGTCGCCGGCGGTGTCGTGGTAGCGCTGGGTCCACGGATTGCTCGCCCAGATCGGCTGCAGGAGGCCGTGCCCGACGCCGGTGCGGAGCGAGGGCAGCCGACGCGCTGACGGGTACACCGTGCCGTCCTCGTTGAGTACGCGCGGTCCTGCTGCGGCGCCCCTCCGGTCGTGGTCGAGCAGGCGGACGAGCTCGCCGATCGTCCCGCGGGCGACTCGGACGTCGGGATTGGACACGAGGACGTATTCGATGTCGGTGCCCAGAGTGCGGATGCCCGCGTTCATTCCCCCGCCGTAGCCGAGGTTGTCCGTCAGCTCGAGCAGCCGTGCGCCGTGGCGCTCGGCCGTAAGACGCAGCGCCTCGATGTCGCGGGTGCCGTTGTCGACCACGACGATCTCGGCGGTGTCGCCCGCATCCTCCCGGATGCTCCGGAGGAAGTCGTCGATCACAGCGTTCGAGTTGAAGGTGACCGTGACGACAGCCGTCCTGGGTCGTTCGGCGGAAGACATCGTGACGAGTTTACCCGTGACCGGCGCCCGTGCGGTGCGCGTACAGGAGGGGTGCACCGGGGTTCCGTAGAATAGGTGGCCGTGCGAAAGGAACGGTGCAATGGCCGCTAAGAATGTGATCGTCACGGGAGCGGGCGGGTACGTCGGCAGGCATGTCGTCGTCGCGCTGCTCGACGCCGGCCACCGCGTGACGGCGGTCGTGCGTTCCGCGGCGCGGGCCGACCTCGACCCGCGGGCCGAGATCGTCGAGGCGGACATCCTCGCACCCGGGTTCAACGTGACCTCGCTCGCGGCCGAGCGTCCGGAGGTGCTCGTCCATCTCGCGTGGACCGACGGCTTCGTGCACAACGCACCGTCGCACATGCTCAACCTGTCGGCCCACTACGCCCTGCTCGACGGCGCCGCCGACTGGGGAGTGGAGCGCATCGCCGGACTCGGCACCATGCACGAGATCGGCTACTGGGAGGGGGCGATCGACGCGGACACCCCCACGAACCCCTCGACGCTGTACGGCATCTCCAAGGACGCCCTGCGGCGCGCGCTGTTCGCCACGGTCGCCAAGAAGACCGAGGTGGCGTGGCTGCGCTGCTACTACATCTTCGGCGACGACCGCCGGAACCACTCGATCTTCACGCGCCTCCTCGAGGCCGTCGACGCGGGCAAGAGCGTCTTCCCGTTCACCACCGGCAAGAACCGGTACGACTTCATCGACGTGGCGGAACTCGGCCGGCAGATCGCGGTCGCCGCGACGGCCGAGGGCGTCACCGGGACGATCAACTGCAGCACCGGGAACCCGGTGTCCCTGGCGGACCAGGTGGAGGCGTTCATCCGCGACAACGACCTGCCGATCGAGCTGGAGTACGGAGCCTTCCCGGACCGCCCCTACGACTCGCCCGGTGTCTGGGGCGACGCCACGCGGATCCGCGAGCTGATGGCGGTCGCCTCCGAGGCGTGACCGGCTGCGCTCAGCCGAGGAGCCCGGTCAGAGCCCCGGTCGTCGCCACCCAGACCCGCGGGCTCAGGCCGTAGTAGGCCGCCAGCCAGTTCACCGCCGACTGGTCGGCGACGGGCTGCTTGTAGCCGCCCGAGATCAGGTAGATCTGCGACGACGCCCGCTCGCGCATGAACAGCGGAGCCATGTTCGTACCGGCGAGGGGGACTCCGGTCCACGTCTTGGTGCCGAGCGGGGTGAACGCGCCGGCGCCGCCGAAGTTGGCGGGGTTCACTTCCAGCCATCCCTCGTCGACCGACACGAAGGACCGTCCGTCACTGGTCAGCCGGAGGGGCAGTGTGACGCTGGCGCCCATGTTCTGGAGGGACTGGGGCTGGAGACGCGTGGCGCCCGCGCCGACCTTCCCTGCTGCCGCCGGCGGGGAGACGATGAAGGCTCCTCCCTGGGTCGCCGCGACATACGTGCCGGAGCCGTTGGTGTACACGCCGGCGGGCGTCACGGGCAGACCGATCGGGGCGCCCGAGATCGCACCGGCCGACAGGCTCGTGGTCGTGGTGGGGATCCAGTAGAGGGCGAGGACCGACGGATCCGGTGTCTCCCGGCGCTGGCCGCCCTGCATGAGCCAGATCGTCCCGTCCGGGAGCTTGACCAGGTCGGTCAGCGTGCCGGCGGCGGAGTAGTCGGAGAGCGCGCCGAGCGTCGTCGTCGGGACCTTGCCGCAGGCGCTGCCGTAGTTCGCCACCTGCGTGCAGTCGCGGAACTGGTACCGGTTGGTTCCGTCGAGCAGGTAGACGGTCTGAGTGCCGGCGATCCCGACGATGGTCCCCGCGGGCGGGTTGACACCGCGGAGCGCTCCGTCCGCCGCGTTCCAGACCGTCGGCGGCACGCCGAACGTCAGGGAGATCCAGGTCAGTGCGCTCTGATCGGCGACGGTCTGCTTGACCCCGCCGCTGATGAGATAGACCTGGGCGTTCGATCGCTCCTTGATGAAGAGAGCGGACTTCGCGGTCCCCACCAGGGGCACGCCCGTCCACGAGTTGGCCGGCAGCGACGTGAACGTCGAGGTCCCGAAGGTCGTGCCGTCCACCTCCAGCCAGCCACCGTCGACGGCGATGAAGAAGCGGCTGCTCGATGCCAGCCGCAGCGGCAGCGGACCCGAGGGGGACAGGCGCTGGAAGGAGGCGGGCTGCAGGGGGACTGCGCGCGTCGCGACGCCGCCCGCTGCGGCCGCGGCAGAAATCGAGTACGCGCCGCCGAACGTCGAAGCCGTGTAGTTGCCCTGACCGTCTGTGAACACCCCGGCGCCGACGACGGGCGGCCCCACCGGTGTGCTCGCGAGTGCGGAGTTCGACAGGCTGGTCGTCGTCGCAGGAACGCCGTACGGAGCTAGCACCGAGGCGTCGGGCGTCTGCCTCCGCGTCCCGCTCTGCATGAACCATACGGAGGCGTCCGGCAGCTTCACGAGATCGGTGAGCGGACCGCCGTCGTTCAACTGGACGATCTGCGCGGCGGTGATGACGGGGAGGGTGGTGCAGTCGTACCCGAAGCTGGCCGCCTGACCGCAATCCCGGAAGCGGTAGCGCCGACCCTGATCGACGAGGAACACGCTGCCGTCACTGACGCGGATGGCCCGCTGCACGGGCGCACCGGCGTCCTGGTAGCTGTTGAACTGGGCCTGGGTCAGGTCGGTCACCGCACCCATGGTCGAGTACTGCGCGAGCAGATCGCTCGACGGGAACACGTAACGACGGTTGCCGCTGGTCAGGTAGACGGCGCTGGTCCCGCTCAGCCGAATGAGGCTCCCCGACTGGGTGGGCGACCCGAACCAGTCGCTCCACAGCCGCCAGAAGTTCCGGTTGCCGTAGGTCGAGCAGGAGTCGCCGGTGCCGTACAGGTTCGCGAGCGCTGCCGCATTCGGCTGGTACGGCGTGTAGTCGTACAGCCCGGCTGTCGCGTAACCCTGGATGTAGACCGACGAGCTGCCGCACGCCGAGTTGGGGTTGTAGAGGATCCGGTTCCAGGCGTTGGGCTGGTAGTTGAAAGAGGTGGGGCGCGCCCGGTACACCTGGAACTGCCGGGCTCCGTAGTAGAGCTGGTAGAAGAATCCGCCGTAAGCGGGGTTGCACGGTGCTGTGTCCGGACATGAGAAGCCCGTCGCGTGCAAGAAGGCGCCCTGAGTCGGAGCCGAGGAGGTGACGAGCCCCTGCTCCTTCTCGAGCAGCACGACCAGCGCCTTCTGGCTGATCCCGCACGCCGCGCCCACACGCGCGATGATGCTCGCCGCCGATTCCGAGGCCATCCCGCTGAACGGAGCGCAATATGCGTCTCCGGACATGCTCGGCGTTGCCTGCGTGTAGCTGTAGAGACACGCGTAGGTGGACCGGCACACCGAGTTCTTGCTCACCAGGAAGCTCTGGACGTCGGACGCGGTCATCGCCGACCCGTTGTAGAAGTTCTGGTCGCTGACCAGGTACCCCGCGGAGAAGTCCGACGCGGAGGCGGCGTCGGCGGGAGGCGCGTCGCGCCCGTCGACGGCGACCAGGGTGCTGACCGCGGCCAAGGCCGCCAGCGCGATGGCGATGACGCGCATCCGTGCTCTCACCGCGGACGACCTCCCGGACCCATGCCCGTGCCTCCATATGGCACAGACGCTGGGTCGAACCTATCGCACGGGTTCGTCCAGGCGGGACACCACGAGCGGGCGTGGCGGTTGCAGGTTGGCGAAGCGGCTGTTGAACGTCGTCACGCCGCCCGACTCGAAGGGATGGCCCGCGAGGACGTCGATGCGGATCGCCTTCTGCAGGGCGTCGTAGACGTGCGAGGCGTCCCCGTCCTGGATCGACGCGCTGACGTCGAAGGTGCCGGGACGCACCGGGAGGGCGGGGATGAGCACGTCGATCGTCCCGTCGCCCGGGCGGATGCTCTCGGCGACATAGCCCGAGTCGAGCGAGTGGTGACCCCAGACGAACACGCCGTCGCGGGTGTCCACGGAGACGCCGAAGGTCGGACGCGCGATCTCGGCCTCGGAATGGTAGTGGAGGCGGATCGTGACCTCGTCGCCCGTCTTGCTGGTACGGGTGTCGGTGCCGTCCACGAGCCACTCGATCTTCGTGATCATGGCCTCGCCGCTGCCGAACCGCACTCCGCCGGACTCGACGCGGCGGACGTGGTGCTCGGCGTCGGCGTAAGCGTCGACGATCGTCATGGCGTCGCCCACGTCCACCACCTTGCCGTTCCGCAGCCACGCGGCCGAGTCGCAGAAGGTCCGCATCTGCTCGATCGCGTGGCTGACCACCACGACCGTGCGGCCGGACGCCTTCAGCTCGGAGAACTTGTCCATGCACTTCTCCTGGAACTGGAGGTCGCCCACGGCGAGCACCTCGTCGACCAGGAGGATCTCGGGCTCGACATGGATCGAGACGGCGAAGCCGAGGCGGACGTACATGCCGCTCGAGTAGTTCTTCACCGGTTGATCGATGAACCGCTCCACGCCGGCGAAGTCGACGATCGAGTCGAACTTCGAGTCGATCTCCTTCTTGGACATCCCGAGGATCGCGCCGTTCAGATAGACGTTCTCGCGGCCCGTGAGGTTGGGGTGGAAGCCGGATCCGACCTCGAGCATCGCCGCGATCCGTCCGTCCACGGCGATCGAGCCCCGGTCCGGTGTCAGGATGCGTGCGATGCACTTGAGCAGCGTCGACTTCCCGGAACCGTTGTGCCCGAGGAGGCCGAAGGTGGTTCCGCGGGGGATCTCGAGGGAGACGTCGTCGAGCGCGAGGAACTCCGAGTGCTTCCCGCGGCCCCCGGACAGCAGGGCGGCCTTCAGCGAACGGTTGCGGCCCTCATAGACCCGGAAGGCCTTGGACACGTCCCGGACGGAGACGGCGATGTCGTTCATCAGAGCTCCTCCACGATTCTGGCCTGCTTCGCCCGGAAGACGAGACCGCCCACGACGAGCGCGCCGACACCCCAGAGTGCGCAGCTGATCCACACGTCGATCGGAGGCACGGCGTATCCGTAGACGATGGAACGGAACGCCTCGAGGAACTGCTCGGCCGGGTTCAGTCGGAAGATGAGCACGAGGGGGAGCGGCTCGCCGTTGATCGTGACGCCCGAGCGCTGGAGCGACGCCGCCGCGTTGGCGACCAGGGTGAGCGGGAAGAGCACGCCCGACGCGTACATCCAGATCTGGCTCACCAGCCCCCAGAGGTGCTCGATGTCCCGGAACCAGACGACCGCGATCGAGAGCATCATGCCGACGCCGGCGCCGAACATGGCGGCGAACAGGATGAACGGGATCAGGAGGGGGATCCCGAGGAACACCGCGGGTCCGCCGACGAACGCCATGATCACGATCACCACGGCGATGTCGGTCGCGAAGGTCACCACTGTCGCGATCACGGCTGAGAGCACGAGGACGACGCGCGGGAAGTAGACCTTCTCGAGCAGGCCGGCGTTGGTCACGAGCGCCGACATCCCCGTTCCGATGGACCCCGAGATGAAGCTCCAGGCGACCACACCGACGGCGATCCACATCGGGAACGACTCGACGTGCGAGTTCTCGCCGACGGGCGCGGGGCTGGCGAAGATGATCCCGAAGATGACGCTGTAGACCGCGATGGTGACGAGCGGGCTGATCAGGGACCAGGTCCGCCCGAGCACCGTGCCGTTGTACTGCGCCCGGATCGAGCGCCTGGCGAGGTTCCAGGTCAGTGACGCCGCTCGCCGGAACTCGGCGGAGGGCAGACGTTCTGCGATGGTCATGTCGACTCCAATGGATGCCGGGCCGCGCGCCGCTGACCGGGACGCGTTCCGCCCTTCGATCCGTTCACTTCGTGGCCGGCGGGAAGTTGAGGTGCCGCTCCGCCACCTGCAGGATCACCACGTCCGGGTGATGTTGGGCGACGAGCTTCGGGATGTCCGGCAGGCCGCCGGGAACGGTCATGTCGAAGTTGTGCCGCACCTGCCAGGTCTGCGCGAACTCCTGCTGCACCGGAATCGAGAGGCTGTTCCCCATGGAATCCCGGACGAAGAGCGCCGACTTGTCCGTGGCTGCGCCCGCGGTCGTGGTCGACGCGGGCAGCAGGCTCATGTCGGTCGCCTGATCGCCCGGCACGAAGCTCGAGGTGCCGTCGGACTTCGTCAGCGTGACGGGCTTCAGGGCGGGCTCGTAGTTCGGAGTCGTCCAGTCCGGGACCGGGCTGGTGATGTTGAACGGCGCGAACTCGTTGTTCTTGTCGCTCGTGGTCACACCGTTCATCGCCGGGACCGTGAGCGTGCCGAGCGCGGAGGTCGTGGTGTTGATGCAGTCGGTGATCGACTTCCAGCCGACGTAGGCGCCGTAGTCGGTCCAGTGGCTGTTCACCCGGCTGTAGACCGGGGTCGTCTTCGACGCGTCGCGGAGCGGCGTCCGGATGTCGATGATCGGCAGATCCGGGTACTGGTGCAGCAACTGGTCGAGCGGGCCGGAGCCGCGGATGGACTGCGCCCAGTCGGGCAGCTCCTGCGGGTACACGTCCCACTTGGCCGGGGTCACGACGATGTAGAAGGGGATGTTCTGCGCGGCCAGCTCGTCGCGGAGCGACGCGAGGTAGGCGTGCCAGGTCTTCGCCTCGTCGACGGAGAGCGTGCGCCGGCCGACGGCCTGCGAGAAGTTCATCGCCTGGATGTCGTTCCAGAAGACGTAGCCGTTCTTGCCGAGGACGTAGTCCTTGCTGAGGTCGCTCTTGTGGGCGTCCCACACCGACTCCGCCTTGTCGGCCTTCCCGGTGAGCCAGAGCTGCTGGGCGGGAGGCGTGACAGCGGGACGGCAGCTCGCCGGCAGAGCGTGGGACACCGTCGACACGGGACCGCTGACCGCGGCCGGGGTCGCCGGAACGGGAGGGGTGTTCTCGATGTGCTTCTTGACGACGTAGCCCGTTCCCGCGGCCACGGCGGACAGCACGAAGAGGATGACGAGCGGCACGTAGTACAGGCGCCCCCACCGGCGGACCGACTTCTTGGCCTGCTGGTCCGGGGGCAGCTCGCGGAGGCTCACTGGGCCGCCTCCCCGCTGCTCTTGGACTCGCGGAGCGTCGCCGCGAAGCTCGTGGACGAGTAGACCGGGTCGACCCAGCGCCGCTTCAACCGGAGGCTCACCGGTGCCCAGCGGTCGAGCACCCACTGGAGCGGCGCGGGCGTCCAGTTCTTGAGGCTCATGGCGGGCTTCTCGATCAGGTGCCAGCTGATGAAGGCCAGCAGGTGGCACGCGACGATGACCACGAGGTGGTAGGGCAGCCAGCCGGCCTTCTGGAGGCCGAAGTAGGCCACGAGCGTCATCACGGGCCAGCCGAAGATGTAGATGCCGTACGAGAGGTCGCCGTACTTCTCCCAGTGGTTGAGCTTGGTGGCACGGACCGCGATCCACATGAGGAAGTAGCAGAACGCGTACTGGCCGTACGCGAGCCAACCGCCGACCGCGTACGTGGCGAGGCCGACCAGGATCGCCCCGATGGCCAGCCGATCGTCCATGGGTATCTTCTTCGGGAACAGCGCGAACAGCATTCCGAACGCGAACGGCCCGAGGAACAGCAGGTTGTAGATGTTCTGGAAGGAGGGGACGACGTGGGCCAGCTGACCGACGTAAGCCCACTGGAGGGTCGAGAGGACCAGGATCGCGATCGCGACGCTCCCGGCCAGCCAGCGGTGCGCGAGCACGCCGAAGAGGCCGAGCACCCCCACGAGGATGTACGCGCGGAACTCGTACATGAGCGTCCAGGCCGACCCGTTCCAGTCGTATCCGCCGTGCAGCTGCGCGTACGGCAGCTCGGAGCCCATCCCGCCGATGTTCCGCTGGGTGAGCACCAGGGTGAAGTTGTTCCAGAAGTAGGTCAGCGGCGAGTCATGGGTGGTCGTGAAGTACCCGCCGATCGACCCCTTCTCCTGAATCCACGCGATGGGTCCGAACACGAAAGCCACGGTGAGGAGCGAGAGCCACCACGCCGGGAAGATCCTCAGGAAGCGTCGCCAGAAGTAGCGCAGGGTACTCGAGCGGCCCATGCGGCTCTGGGTGATCAGAAAACCCGAGAAGAAGAAGAAGCCGGTGACCGCCACGCCGCCCAGGGACTGCTCGTGGCTGATCTGGGTCCCGAGGTCCTCGCCTCCGTAGAACCCGCCCAGGGGGCCGGCGTGGGAGAAGATGACGAGGAAGGCCATCAGCCACCGGAGGAATCCGATGGAATTGGCGCGCGGATTGAAGACCTCCGCCAGACTCTTCGGCACTACGAACCCTCACCTCTCGTCGTCTTCCTCAGCCGTTGGGCCAGCCCGCGGCCGCGACGGTAGACCGAACGCGCCGGCGTGTAGACCCGGCGGAGCTGCCACGCGAGCCGTGGGTGACGGGTGAACAGGTAGCGCTTGAGCTCCCGCATCGGATCCGTCGACACGCCGATATGGTTCCAGAGCCAGTCGACCTGATCGATCGGGTAACCGGGTACCACGGCCGACATCATGTCCAGCTTGTATTCGAGGAAGGTGTGACTGATCGCGGCGTATTCGGCGTTCGCGACCGTTCTCACATGGTAACCGAGTTCGGCCGCCGCGTACGCGGGGAGCCGCTCGTGGACGTGGGCCAGGCCTCCGTCGCCGTAGTCGCTCTCGGCCGCATAGTCCTCATAGGCCCACTCGGTGTCGGTCATCAGGCGGAGCGCCTCAGGGCGCGCCACGAACATGGCGCCGAACGGCGCGAGCGGAGAGACATCGTCGAGCGGGACGGAGATGCCGAGCCGCTGGCACAGCTTCTTCGTGGGTTCACGGTTGAGGAACCACGCGTGCCCGAGCGTCGGGTACCCGATGTGGATGGTCGGCGGGAAGGCCATACCGAGGCCGGGCTCGCGCTGGAACAGTCCGATGACGTTGGCCGCGTACCCGGGGGAGTTCAGGAGATTGTCGAGCTGCTGGCGCTTGAAGAACTCGCCGGCGTTGGGGGCGTCCTGCACGGTCTTCTTGGAGTGGATCTTGACGACCACGTCGTACCGGTCGCTGCGGAGGACATCGCGGGCGCCGATGTAGAAGGCGCTCTGGTCGCGCCCGCGGTTGGAGGCGACGACCCGCACCTCCGAGGAGCCGACGAGCTCGAGGTCGCGCTCGGCGATGACCTGCCGGATCGCCTCCGCCTTCTCCTCCGTGGCCGTGGTGACGTACAGGTCGAACGGCGACGGGAGCATCGCGAGACGGTCGAGGAGCTCGTTCGTCATGTCCTCGTAGAAGATGTGCACGACCGCCGCGATGCGCAGGGGCTTCTCCGGATCGTAGCGATCGGCGGTCTCCGGGAGGATCTCCAGCATGGAGGCGTTCGTGTTGAGCACCTTCGGCTGAGCGTTCCGCGCCAGATTGCTCCACAGCAGCTCCATCGGGTAGCCGTACGACGCCACCTCGTCGACGAGCCAGCGGCCGATGATGGCCTCCCGGTCGAGGTAGAGCGGGCTGTGGAAGAACGGGCGGCGCTTGAGCACCGGGCACCCGTCCTGCAGGAGGGTGCGCGCGCTGATGAACGCGGGGTGCTGCGACGGATAGGCCTCCTGCGGGAAGGCCAGGGCCTTCGTGAAGCCCTTGCTCTCGAAGTAGTGGGTGAACCGCGCCTCGTGATTGGTCACCGAGTCGACGTAGGTCTTGATCATCGGCATCCCGGACCAGTAGGCCCGCCACGCGTCCGACTGGAACAGGGACCGGCGCACGGCGATCCAGTGCGACTGGATGTGGGAGTGCATCGTGCCGACGAGCGTGTACGGGTTGGGCGAGACCTCGTCGTGGTCCGTCATGCCCCAGAAGTCGACCTCCTGGGCGTCCATGCGGTCGAAGACGGGCTTGAACGGCCGCACCGGTCCGAACCAGGTGTAGTTCATCAGGATGAGCTCGTCGTACTCGGCGAGGCGGTCCGCGCCGAAATGGTCGAGCGCCGCCTTGTACGCCCAGACGTCGAACCCGACGTTCTCCCGCTGCAGCACGGTGTCGGCGACGCCCTCGAGGGCTTCGCGCCCCTTCGGGGTCAGAGCGCCGTTGACCACCACGAAGATGTGCTCGGCGAACTCGCGGAGCGCCTTGAGCTTGTACGGGATGTAGTCGTCGACCTCGCCTCGCGGGTCGTAGAGGAAGTAGAAGATGACCCGTCGGTCACCGGGTCGGAAGGGCTTGGTGTCTTTCATAGGCGCTCACTCGCTCCGGGGTTGTTCCAGTCGTTGCTCGGTGACGGTTGCGCGGACCGGCCGGAAGGCCGGATTCCGCTCGAGGCAATCGACTTCGCCTTCGAAGCGATTCGGCGTAGGCGGGCGGGGAGGGAACGGGCATGGGCGGCCTGCAGTGCGGCGACCGCGGCGCTCAGGGCGTCGAGCTTGGCGTGGAGCGGGGCGAATTCGGCGGCGATGACGGAGGCGCTGCCCGCGGAGTTCGAGACGACGTCCTGGCGCGCGAGGTCGATCTGGCGGGAGAGGCGCTGATAGACGTCGCCGATCACCAGCGCGTCGCCGAGGCCGTTCCCGCGTGCCGCGTCGGCGCGGAGGAACGAGTCCCGCACGACCGGGGCGTAGGCGACGTGATCGTTGTGCGCGGCGTGGACGCTGTTGCCGAGGGCGCCGTCCTGCGCCTCCCGGAGGTGCCAGAAGGCGAGGGGCTCGCCGTCGACGAACCCGATCGTCGACACGGCAAGGAGCTTCAGGGTGAAGTGCCAGTCGGCGAGCACGGGCAGCTCGCCGTCCCACCCGCCGAGCTCGTCGAAGAGCGAGCGGCGCACGACCATCGAGCTCGGCGGAACGTAGTTGCTGATGAGGGTCTCGGTCAGGGTGACGCGGTTGATGTCGCTCCGCAGCCGCTCCCGGCGCAGTTCGGTGGCGCGGCCGTCCTCGAGCTGCTCGAAGACCGCTTCGCAGCGCACCGCGACGCCGCCGTCATCCGTGGAGGAGAGGTGCGACACGGTGGCGGCGAGGAAGCCGGGCGCCCAGGTGTCGTCGTCGTCGAGGATGGCGATGAGGGCCGAGTCGGAGGCCCGCACGCCGACGTTGACCGCCTCCTCGCGACCCACCGACCGGGTGTTGTGCACGACGATCGGGTCGCCGAGCCCGTCCAATCGCGAGATGAGCTCGTCCACGGGGGCCGGGTCGCCGCCGTCGTTGACGACGACGAGCTGGAAGTCGCGGAAGGTCTGGGCGGCGATACTGTCGAGCGCTCGCCGGAGGAGCACGATGCGATCGCGGGTACGCGTCACGACGGCGACCTGGTGCTCCATGTGATCCTTCCCGTCCCCGGACGGCCGTGACCGCGCGGCGGTAGTCGGGAACTGGAACATTGTAGCGGCCCGACCCTGAGGCCTTCCGGTGACGCGGCGAGGGCCGGAAGTCCCGCGGAACCGGTTGAGTACAGTGGATGCAGTCGAACCCCGCCCACCCCGCTGAGAGCCGGCTGCCGTCGCTCCGACCGAGAGGACCCCAGACGAATGAATGACTACGGCGACGTGCTCGTCACCGGAGGAGCCGGTTTCATCGGCTGCGCCCTGGCTCAGAGGCTCGCCGGCCGCGCCGGCCGGTGGGTGGCCTTCGACTCGCTCCACCCGCAGGTCCACGCCACGCACGAGCGCCCGGACGCCCTCCCGGAGGCTGCGGAGCTCGTCGTGGGCGACGTCACCTCCGCCGACGACTGGGACGCCCTCCTCGCCGGGTTCACCCCGACCACCGTGATCCACCTGGCGGCAGAGACCGGAACCGCGCAATCGTTCACCGAGTCGACGCGCCACGCGATGGTGAACGTGGTGGGCACGGCCGCGATGCTCGACGCGTTCACCCGTCGCGGCGCTTTCCCCGAGCGCTTCGTGCTCAGCAGCAGCCGGGCGGTCTACGGCGAGGGCGAGTGGGTCACGGCCGACGGCTCCGTCATCCATCCCGGGGTCCGCTCCCGCGAGCAGCTCGAGCGCGGCGAGTGGGATGTGCCGGGCGCGACGCCCCGGCCGAGCTCGGCCGCCCGCACGCAGCCCGCTCCGATCAACGTGTACGGGGCGACAAAGCTGGCTCAGGAGAACATCCTCAGCGCCTGGAGCGGGGCCCGCGGCCTGACGCTCGACATCCTGCGCCTTCAGAACGTCTACGGCCCGGGGCAGTCGCTGAGCAATCCCTACACCGGCATCGTCTCGCTGTTCTCGCGGCTGGCGCGCGCCGGGGAGACCATCCCGGTCTACGAGGACGGCGACATCACACGGGACTTCGTGTACATCGACGACGTGGTCGGCGCCTTCGCCGCCGCCATCGACCAGCCGGGCACCGCGGGCGAGCGCCGCTTCGACGTCGGCTCGGGGACGCCGAGCACGATCCTCGAGCTGGCCCGGGAGATCGCCGGGTTCCACGGCGCTCCGGAGCCCGTCATCACCGGCCGGTACCGCGACGGCGACGTCCGCTACGCGGCCTGCGACATCTCCGACACCCTGGCGCGGCTCGACTGGACGCCGGCCTGGTCGCTGAAGGACGGCGTGGCCTCGCTCCAGGGCTGGATCGAATCCAGGTCCGACGCCGGCGCGGCGTGACGCCGGTCCGGGTCGGCGTCGTGCTGTGCACCCACAACGGTGCCCGGTACGTCGCGGCACAGGCGCGCAGCATCGTCGAGCAGACGCTCCCGGCGAGCGAGATCGTCCTCTCCGACGACGCCTCCGCGGACGGCACGGTCGGCGTCGCCCGTTCCGTGCTGGAGAGCTCGCAGCTGGGGGTCACCGTGCTGGAGAACAGGCCCGCTCTCGGCGTGACGGCCAATTTCGAACAGGGCCTCCGTGCCTCGGGCGGCCAGGTCATCGCGCTGAGCGACCAGGACGACGTGTGGCATCCCGGCAAGCTGCAGACGATGGTCGGTGAGCTGGAGCGGTCCGGCGCACTCCTGGCGTGGAGCGACGCACGCCTGGTGGACGGCGACGGGGCGCCCCTCGGGCGAACGCTGTTCCAGGACCTCGAGGTCTCGTCGGCCGAGATCGAGTCCGTCCGCTCGGGCGATGCCTTCCCGGCACTGCTCCGTCGGAACCTTGCGACGGGAGCTACGGTCGTGCTGGATCGCTCCCTCCTCGACGTCGCGCTGCCGATCCCCGCGGAGTGGGTGCACGACGAGTGGCTCGCCGTCGTCGCCGCCGCCGTCGGCCGAGTGTCGGTGGTGACGGAGCCGACCATCGACTACCGGCTCCACGGCGGCAATCAGATCGGGGTCACGGCGCCGACGCTCGCCTACAAGGTCCGACGCGTGCTGGAAGCGCGCGGGGATCGCAACGCTGTGCTCGCCTCCAAGTTCACAGTCCTCGCGCAGCGCATGGCGTCCCTGGCGGACGTGGTGGGCGCGGACGTCGTTCGGGCGACGGAGCAGAAAGCGCGGTTCGAGCGTGCTCGTGAGGCGCTCCCCGCGTCGCGGTGGCTCCGGGTCGCGCCGGTGCTCCGCCTGCACCGCCGCGGCGCGTACCGCCGGTTCGCGAGCCGCGGTCTCTTCGACATCGCCCGTGATCTGCTGCAGTCGCACCGCGAACCGTCCCCCTCCTAGCGCGCTCGCGCCCGAGGGGCCGTCGACCGTCCGGCCGTGCGGGTCCTCTCATGTGCGCTCTCGTAAGCTAGGTGCCGTCCGTCTTCAGAAAGTTCCCGATGACCCGTCTGCTCTCGCCGATCGCCGCCCGGCCGTGGCTCGCCACCCTGCTCGTCTTCCTCGGGATCTTCCTGGCCGCCGAGGCGTGGGCCGTGTCGACACCGCTCAGCGGGAGTCCGGACGAGTCGTCCCACATCGTGAAGGCAGCCGCCGTCGTCCGCGGCGAGTTCATCGGCAAGCCGACGTCCGAGCCGGCCATCACGAACGTCGTCGTACCGGGCGACATCGCGACGGCGCCGTCCTGGCCCTGCTTCATGTTCAGAGCCGACGTGACCGCGGACTGCCACGGCCCGTTCACGGGAGGCCCGGACCGTACGACTTGGACCTCGGCCGGTCTCTACGACCCCTTGTACTACCTGGCGGTCGGTTGGCCGAGCCTGCTCTTCAGCACGGCCCACGCGACCGTCTTCGCGATGCGAACGATCGGCGCGCTCCTCTGCTCGGCGTTCCTGGCGATCGCGTTCGCGGCGCTGAGAAGGTCGGGTCTGCGGTTCTTCGCCGGGGCCACCATCTTCGCCGCCGCGACGCCGATGGTGCTCTTCCTCAGCGCCTCCGTGAATCCCAACGGCCTGGAGGTCGCCTCCGGCGTCGCCCTCCTCGCCCTGCTTCTCGCGCTCGTCCGCGGTGACGGCACGGGGCGCCGCTGGATGCTTCCGCTGGCGTTCCTGAGCGGTGCCGTCCTCGTCAATATGAGGGGCATCTCGCCGGTATGGCTGGCGGTCATCGGCATCGCCGCCATCGTCGGTGCCCGCAAGGGGCGACTGGGCGAGCTCCTCCGGCTGCCGGGCGTCTGGATCACGCTCGTCGGGATCGCAATCGCGGGTGCTTTCGCGGTGGCCTGGATCCTCGGTACCAACACGCTGAACTCGATGGGCACCTTCTCGGGGGCGGGGTACACGCCGCCGATCTCCGCCTTCGTCACGATGGTGCTGAACCGTTCGATCGATCCGGCGTTCGTGGGCATCTTCGGCTGGCTGGACACCTTCCCGCCCTCCTATGTCACGGCGGTCTGGGGCGCGCTCGCCGGAGGCATGGCCGTTCTCGCGCTGATCGTCGCACGGCGCCGACTCGTGTACGCCTTCATCGTCACCCTCGCCGGCCTCGTCCTGGTGCCCGCGGTGACTCAGGCGGGCTCGGTGGTGCACTCGGGGTACATCTGGCAGGGGCGCTACTCGCTCGTGGCTTTCGCCTGCGTGGTGCTCGTCGCGGGAGTCGTCCTCGGGGAACGGTTCGATCTCGCCGTGCTCCGCTCGGGGTTCGCCCGCCGCGCGGTGTGGACGCTCAGCGTCCTCGTCCTGACCGCCCACCTCCTCGCCCTCGTGTTCGCCATCAAGCGTTACTCGCGGGGTGCCTCCACCGAGTGGCTGTCGTTCATCGCGCATCCCGGGTGGCAGCCTCCGGGCGGATGGGTCGTGTGGCCCGTCGTCATGACGATCGGCATCGCCCTCGTCGCTGTGGCGTGGCGCGCGTCCACGTTGGCCGCTCCGGCCCTGGGCGAGCCCGCTGCGCACCTCGAAGGCCCGTCGGCGAACGAGAACGCCGCAGCGACGACGCCTCTGGCGGCTGAGACGACTCCCGTCGAGGAACGGGACGCTGTCCGCTGAGACCTACTTCCTCACGAAGGGGGAGTAGGTCGGTGTTGACGGGCTCGCCTGGATGTCGAGCTGGAGCGCCGAGATGAGCATCTGCGACCCGATCATGAGCGGCAGGGCGGCGAGCATCACGGTGGCGGCGGTCGCCACCACGGACGCGGCGATCTGGAAGCACACCCAGATGGCCACGCCGAGCCCGAAGACGAAGAGGACCATCCCGAGCGACAGCAGCAGCGCGATCGGGGAGAACGACCACAGCACGTAGCGGTACCAGATCCGTCTCCAGAAGCCTCTCGTCAGCAGCGAGATCAACTCGGGGATCACCTGGCCGAGCCGGATGCTGGACACCTCCTCGCCGTAGACGGCGGGGATCGGGACGTCGACGGCGGGCACCTGGAGGATGTTCAGGTGGATGAGCAGATCGTTCTCGAACGAGTAGCGCCGGGCGACGTTCTCGAGCGGGAGCCGCTTCAGCACCTCCGTCCGGATGGCGGTGTAGCCGTTCTGAGGGTCGAAGAGGTGCCAGTAGCCGGAGGCGAGCTTTGTCATGAACGACAGCACGATGTTGCCGAAGATGCGGTACCGGGGCATGCCGCGGAACGACTCGGGAGCGAAGAACCGGTTGGCCTTCGCGAAGCCGTAGCCCTCCGTCGTGACGTGGTCGAGCAGGGCCGGGAGGTACGCGGGATCCATCTGCGCATCGCCCGCCATGATGACGTTGACGTCGGCGCCGAGCTCCATGGCGGCCTTGTGCCCCGTGATGATCGCTCCGCCGACGCCCTGGTTCTCCTCGTGCCGGATCAGGGTGACGCGCGGGTCGGAGTGGGCCGCGACGACCGCGCTCGTGTTGTCCGGGCTGTGGTCGTCGACGATGACGATGTCGTCGACGAACTCCGGCATGGTGTCGATGACCACGGAGATCATCTTCTCTTCCTTGTAGGCAGGCACCACCGCGGCGATCCGCGCTCCGTTGTACATCTCAGTCCTCTCGGGCGGTCGGGGCCGCCGCGGTCGTCCGCCGCGGCGCGGCGAAGACCCAATACCGGTAAGCGAAGTAGTTCCAGATCGTCGTCACGCAGGTGGCGATGATCTTCCCGCCCGCCCAGCTCAGCGGCGACGTGTCCACGACGGCGACGATCACGGCGGTCGCGATCGTGTTCACGGCGACCAGCGTCGTGTACTTGAGGAGCGCCGGCCCGTGCGGGACCTGCGAGCCGAAGGAGAACACCCGCTGGATCGTGTACGTGAACGCGAAGCTGATGATGAAGGCGAGGCCGGCGGCCAGCCAGGTCGCGATGCCGAGAACCTCGTGGAACAGGGCGAGCAGGCCGAAGTCGACGAGGAAGGCGAGTCCGCCGGCGATGAGGTACCTGACCACGGAGTGATCGAAGAAGGCGCGGAAGCCGCTCCTCCGCCGTGGTGCCTCCTCGCTGCCCGGGAGGCCGCTCATGCCTGCAGGACGGGGCGCCGAGCGATGACCTGGTCGATCACGCGGTGCGCCGGGAGGAAGCTCGCGCGCTCCGCCGCCGCGTCGACCCGGCCGTCGATGACGTCGAGGAAGCGGACGAACTGGGTCGTCAGCGGCTCCTGCGAGCTCACGAGCTCCGGGATCTCGATGACCGTCTGCTGCCGGTAGCCCCGGCCCTCGTCGACCGAGTTCTCGGAGACGTGGCGGTACACCGTCACATCGCGGCGCAGCAGGTCGACCTCGATGAGGCGCTCGCGCTCGTAGATGGAGAGCTGACGGATCTTGCGCTGTCCGACCCGGCTGGCGGACACGTGGGCGATCGCGCCGCCCGGGAAATCGAGGATCGTCTCGGCGACGTCCTCGGCGTCGGCGAGCGAGTCCGGGTGGAAGTGGCCGAGTCGCGACTCGACGCCGGTCGGGGCGCTCCCGATGATGCCGATCGCGAGGTCGACGTCGTGGACGAGGAGGTCCCACGCCACACCGGTCCGGATGCGCTGAGCGTACGGCGAATGGCGGGTCGCGGTGACGTGCAGCGGCTCGGCCATGAGCTCGCGAGCCGTCATGACCGCGGGGTTGTAGCGCTCGAGCAGACCGCACATGAACGGCAGGTCCTTCGCGTCGGCGAGGGCCAGGATCTCCTCGGTGCGGAGGAGGTCGTCGGCGACGGGCTTCTCGATGAGGAGGGGCGTGTCCTGCGACAGGACCTGCATCGCGAGCGGGTAGTGCGCCTCGGTCGCCGCGGCCACGACGACGCCGTCGATCTCGGCGAGGTCGGGCAGCTCCGGCGCCCAGCTGGCGCCGAACCGGTCGGCGACGGCTCGGCCGACGGACTCGCGCGGGTCGACGAGGACGGCGAGGTCGGCGTCCGCCGACTGCGCGATCACGCGGGCATGGTGGCTTCCCATGGTGCCCGCGCCGACGAGGGCGATGCGCTTCGTGGTCATGCTCCTGCAATCTTGCGAACGGCAGCGACGATGGCCGACAGGTCGTCGTCGCTCAGCGCATTGTGGACGGGGAGGGAGATCACCTGGCGGGCGACCTGGTCGGCGACCGGCGCCTCGGTGCGGCGGACGCGCGGGTGGTCGCGGTAGGCGTCGTAGTCCCAGAGGAGGCGCGGGTAGTAGACGCCCGCTCCGACGCCTTCGCCGTGCAGCGCCTCCACGAACTGGTCGCGGCCGACGCGGGCCTCGTCGGTGACCCGGATCGTGAACTGGTGCCACACGTGAGAGCGGCCGTCGAGCTCACGGGGCGCGACGACGCCGGGGACGCCCTCGAGTCCTTCGATCAGGCGTGCGGCGTTGCGCTTGCGCGCCTCCACGATGGAGGCGTAGCGCGCGAGCTGGGGGAGAGCCAGGGCCGCCTGCAGGTCGGTGAGCCGGTAGTTGTGGCCGGCCATCTCGTACGCGTAGCGGGCACGCATGCCCTGGTTGCGGAGCACGCGGAGGCGGTCGGCGAGCGCGTCGTCGTCCGTCGTGATGATGCCGCCCTCGCCGGTCGTGAGGTTCTTGGTGGCGTAGAGCGAGAACGACCCGAGGCCGAAGCTGCCGGCGGCACGCCCCTGATAGGTCGCCCCGTGCGACTGCGCGGAGTCCTCGAGGATGCGCAGCCCCTTCTCGGTCGCCAGCTCGGCGATCGGGGCCATGTCGGCCATCTGGCCGTACAGGTGGACCGGGAGCAGGACCTTCGTGTTCGGGCCGACGGCCCGGCGCACGGACTCCGGGTCGAGGTTGAAGTCGTCGAGGGTGATGTCGGCGAAGGTGGCCGTCGCGCCGCTCTCGAGGATCGCGTTGAGCGTCGCCACGAAGGTGAACGGAGACGTCACGACCTCGTCTCCGGGTTCGAGGTCGAGCACCTCCAGCGCCGCCACGAGGGCCGTCGTCCCGTTGTTGACCGCGATGGCGTGCGGGACGCCGTGCATCCGGGCGAATTCTTCTTCCAGCCGGGCGACCTTCGGTCCCTGGGCGATGGATCCGGAGCGGAGGACGTCGAGGACCTCGCGCTCCTCGTCGGCGCCGAACTTCACGGTCGTGATGGGAATCATTGAGCCTCGTGTGTTTATAGTGCAGAGTGCTGATCGGAAAGTATGCGCTGCCACTTTACCTTGTCTCTCCTGACGGGCGGGGCCGCGCGTGACCGGCGGCAGCAATTCGATCCACCCGACCGCCCAGCTCTCGGGAGACGTCGTGCTCGGCGAGGGGAACACGATCGGGCCGTTCGTCGTGATCACGGGACCCGTCACGATCGGCGACGACAACTGGTTCGGTGCCGGCGTCGTGATCGGTGCCCCGCCCGAGGTCCGGAGCTGGCCGCACCCGCGCGCCGACGCGCCCTCCGACGGCAACGGCGTCGCGATCGGGAGCGGCAACGTCATCCGCGAGTACGCGCAGGTGCACCAGGGCTGGCACGACGTGACGACCATCGGGGACCGGGCGTTCATCATGAACCAGTCGTACGTGGCGCACGACTGCCGGCTCGGCGACGACGTCACGCTCGCCTCGAGCGTGCTCCTCGCGGGCCACGTCCGGATCGCGGACGGGGCGAACCTCGGGCTCGCCGTCGCCGTGCACCAGCGTCGCTACGTCGGCCGCGGCGCGATGGTCGGGATGGGTGCCGTCGTCACGCACGACGTGCCTCCGTGGGCCAAGGCGTTCGGGAACCCCGCTCGCGTCCGGGGAGCCAACTCGATCGGCATGGAGCGCGCAGGCATCCCCGCCGACGCCATCCGCGAGGTCGCGACCGCGTACGAAGCGGGTGCGGACTCCCCGGAGGCGTTCAGTCACCCTGCGCTGGCGGTCGCCTCCTCGGAGTGGACGGGGCGACCGGGCCGCGCCTCCTGACGCGGCCCGGTCACCCGGTCACCCGAAGATCTGCCAGCCCGATCCGGCGACCACCGCGCCGGCGAGCCCCGGCACGTTCGCGACGCCGGCGGCGTTCGTGCTCGGGTAGTACAGCAGCGCGCCGTCCGTCCGCACGCCGAGCAGGTCGCCCGTCCGGCCCGGTGACTTGTCGCCGGTACCGGTCACCGTCGAGAAGATCGTCCAGCCCGAGCCGATGAGGGTCGCAGGAGCGAGCGTCACGGTGCCGCCGGTTCCCGTGCCTGCGGAGATCCAGAGGGTCCCGTCGGGGCGCTGCGCGACGACGTCGGCCTTGCCGTCCCCGTTCGAGTCGCCGGTCGTGTCGATCGCCGAGTAGGCGTTCCACCCGCTCCCGATGACGACGGGGGACGCCAGCCACGCGGTGGAGGACGGCGTCTGGCGGATACCGCGGTACAGGCGCAGCGTCCCATCCGTCGCCTTCGCCAGGATGTCCGCGATTCCGTCGCCGTCGAAGTCGCCCAGAGACAGCGAGGTGAAGGCGTTCCAGCCGCCGGAGCCGATCCGGATGCCCGCCCCGTAGGCGGCCGGCGAGGCCGGGTTCACGACACCCGTCCCGGGATAGAGCCAGAGGCTCCCGTCCCCGTACACGGCGACGAGGTCGGGCCGGCCGTCGCCATTGAGGTCGCCGCCGCCGATCACGCGGGTGAAGCCGTTCCAGCCCCACCCGATCCTGATCCCGGCCTGGTAGCTGCGGTTCACGCCGCCGCTCGAGCCGTTGCCCGCATAGAACCAGAGGGTCCCGTCGCTCGCGGTGGCCACGATGTCCGGAGTCCCGTCACCGTTGGTGTCGCCCGCTCCGATGACCCGGTTGAACACGGTCCAGCCCGAGCCGACCGTCTGGGGAGCGCCGAACGGAGCCGCGACGGACATCGTCCCCGCGTAGAAGTCGAGCTCTCCCGACCCCGTGCGCGCGAGGAGGTCCGGGCGTCCGTCGCCGTTCGCGTCGCCGCCCGCGATGAGGAGATCCGAGGCCGCCAGGCCCGAGGCGCTCACCGGCGTGCCCGACTGATAGCCCGCCGAGGACCCCCGGTAGAGCCACAGCGAGCCGTCGGTCCGCAGGGCCAGCAGGTCGTCCCAGCCGTCCCCGCTCAGGTCGCCGACGCCGACGACCTGGGAGAAGATGTTCCAGGAGGTGCCGACCTGCGGCCCGTTCACGAATCCCGTGCTCCCGGATCCGACCTGGCCCGTCCCCGGATACAGCCAGAGCGTGCCGTCCGGTTTGCGGCCGAGCAGGTCGGGGCGGTGATCGCCGTTCACGTCTCCGGCGGCGATGACGTCGGTGAACATGTCCCAGCCGGAGCTGAGAGCGATCCCCGCGCCGAAGAGGGGCGCGCCTCCGCTGGTGGTCCCGGTCACCGGATAGAAGACGAGCGTGCCGTCTCTCCGGCGCCCGAGGAGGTCGGGCTTCCCGTCGCCGTTGAGATCGCCGGGCGCGATGATGTCGTCGAAGATGTCCCAGCCGGAGCCGACCTGCACCCCGGCGGCGTATCCCGCCGAGTTCCCGCTCGCTCCCGTGCCCGCGTAGAACCAGAGCGATCCGTCGGGCTTGCGTGCGAGGATGTCAGGCTTGCCGTCGCCGTTGAGGTCCCCGGCGCCGATCACCGGCTGGGCCAGCGCCTGGCCGGTTAGCGCCAGCTGCAGCAGGGCGGCCGTGCCTCCGTTGAAGACGTCCTGGTCACCCGGGAACACACCGGCGTCCGCCCATTGCCACATCGTGTAGGTGCCCCATCCGGCGGGCATCGCTCCGGGGCCGTTGGAGATGTTGCTGGGGTAGCGCGCGATGAACAGCGGATTGGCTCCGAACGCGGGGCTGTTCCCGGTGCACTGCGTCCACCAGCCGGTGGTCGTGTAGATCGCCGGGTAGCGGCCGACCCGCTGATAGACGGTGTTCGAGAAATCGGCGATCCAGGCGACCATCGCCCCCGCCGACAGCCCGTAACAGGTGTTCGTGCCGTCCGTCGAGGTGTACGGGTCGTATTCGATGTCGAGCAGCGGGGGGAGCGTGCGGCCGTCCTTGGACCAGCCGCCGCCGTTGTTCACGAAGAAGTTCGCCTGCGCGGCGCCCGAGCTCGCGTTGGGCACGGCGAAGTGATAGGCGCCGCGGGTCAGGCCTGCCGCGTAAGAGCCGTTGTACTGGAGGGCGAACTGGCTGCTCGTGTAGTCGGTCGACTCGGTCGCCTTCACGTAAGCGAACTTTGCGCCGTTGGCGGCCACCTGGTTCCAGTCGATGTTCGTCTGCCAGCCGCTGACGTCGAGGCCGGGCAGCCCGGGAGGAGCGAGGCTCGGCGACGCCACCGCCTTCTGCGAGACGGGCCGCGGCTCGTACTGCTGGACGGTCGACCCCATAGCGTGGTCGTGAGCGGCGTTCTGCGTGGCCAGGTCCGGATCCGCGTTGACACTGGGGGAAGCGGGCTTCGGCGACGTCGGGCTGGAGGTCGTCGCCGGCGTGGGGGATGCCGGCGCCGTGGTCGGCGACGTGGCCGTAGCCGCGGCGGCTGCGGGCTCACCGGCCCACAGGGGCAGGCCGCCGGCGACGACGATGGCGGCAAGCGGGACCACGGCCAGAGCGGCCCGGAAGCGTGTGATTTTGGGCATCGGAAGACTCTCCGTTCGGACGGCCCGTCGAGCCCCGGTCGGAGGGCGGACGCGCAGGTCGATGCTAGCGGGCCGCTGCCTCCCGCGAGTCGACCTGGATGGCGCGTGTTTCCCGTTGGTACTGTTGGGGCTCCACACTGGGAGGTTTCTGTGAGGATTCGTAGGTCCGTCCTGGTGATGCTGGCTGCCGTCCTGTGCGTCGCGCCGGCCATCGCCGGTTCCCCGCTGCCCGCGTCCGCTGCGCCGGCTCCGTCGCCCGGGATCGGCAGACCGTCGCCGACGCCCGCGCCGCTCCCCGGCCTGGCGGGGAAGGCGCACCGGCGGGTCTGCACCACGCCTCTTCCGCACCGGGCAGCGTGCCTCGCCGAGGTGGTGGAGGGGGTCGCGACGCCCGCCGTCACCGGCGGGGCGCCCGTCGGCTTCGGGCCGGCGGACCTGCGTGCCGCCTACGCTCTGCCCGCCACAGGAGGCGCCGGAGCAACGGTAGCGGTCATCGACGCGTACGATCTGCCCTCGGCGGAGTCGGATCTGGCCGCCTACCGGTCGCAGTACGGCCTCCCCGCCTGCACGAGCGCGAACGGATGCTTCCGCAAAGTGGACCAGCGCGGCGGCTCCGCGCTGCCCGCGGTCGACCCGGGACTCTCCTGGGGGCCCGAGACGGCGATCGACATCGAGATGGTCGCGGCGGCCTGCCCGAATTGCCGGATCCTGCTCGTCGAGGCGGACGACGCCTCCGTGGCGAACCTCGGAGCGGCCGCGGACACCGCCGTCCAGCTGGGGGCGCGGTACATGACGAACTCGTACGGCGTTGCCGACACGACGGCGGACCTCAGTGCCTACGAGCCCCACTACGACCACCCCGGTGTCGTCGTCACCGCGGCGAGCGGCGACAACGGACAGGGCACGCAGTTCCCCGCCAGTTCGCAGTACGTGACCGCCGTCGGGGGAACGACGCTCTCGCGGGCGTCCGGCACCGCGCGAGGCTGGACCGAGGCCGCCTGGAGCGGATCGGGCAGCGGGTGCAGCCCCTACAGCCCGAAACCCGCTTGGCAGACCGACACCGGCTGTGCAAGCCGGACGGTGTCCGACATCTCGGCGGTCGCCGATCCGTCGACGGGAGTCGCGGGGTACGGACCGGTGCCGGGCACGGCGTCGCCCTCCGTGTGGCAGGTGTTCGGAGGGACGAGCGTCGCCTCCCCTCTGATCGCCGGGATGTACGCCCTGGCGGGTACGCCGGCCACCGGGACCTTCCCCGCCTCCTACCCGTACGCGCACCCGAAGGCGCTCAACGACATCGTCCAGGGGAGCACCGGGACCGGGTGCACTCCCGCCTACGCGTGCACCGCCGGTCCGGGCTATGACGGACCGACGGGACTGGGGAGCCCGAACGGCGTGTCGGCGCTCGCCGCGCCCGGAGCTGCTGCTCCGCCCTCGGCTCCCTTGCCGCCGGTGCAGAACGACTTCAACTCCGACTCGACGTCCGACGTGCTCGCGCGCGCACCCGGAGGGGCTCTGCTCCTCTACCGCGGCGACGGGCACGGGGGATGGCGCGTCCCAACCTCGAGCCAGGTCGGTTCGGGCTGGGACGGGATGACCGCCATCGTCTCTCCCGGCGACTTCGACGGCGACGGGCACAACGACGTCCTGGCACGCGACGCCTCGGGTGCGTTCTGGCTCTACCCCGGTGACGGTGCCGGCGGGTGGTTCCCCCGGCGGCAGGTCGGCTCCGGCTGGAACATCATGACCACGATCCTGGCCGCGCACGACTTCTCCGGCCGCGGCACCGCCGACATCCTCGCCGTCGACGGGTCGGGCACGCTGTGGCTCTACCCGGGCGACGGGCACGGCAGCTGGCGGTCGCCCCAGGCGGTGGGCTCGGGCTGGGGCGTGATGTCCGCCGTCGTGGGGATCGAGGACTTCGACGGCGACGGCGCGCCGGACGTCCTGGCCCGCGACTCGGCGGGGCGCCTCTGGCTCTACGCTCACACGAGCGCGGGATGGAAGGCCCCCGTGGTGGTCGGGACAGGCTGGAACATCATGTCGGCGGTGATCTCCGTCGGAGACTTCGACGGCGACGGACACGACGACATCCTCGGGAGAACGACCTCGGGCGCCCTCATCCTGTATCCGGGGAACGGCCGCTCGAGCTGGCTCGCTGCCCGCCAGGTCGGGTCGGGCTGGCAGGGGATGACCTGGCTCGGGTAGCGCGAGGCGGTGCCGCTAAGCCGGCTTGCCGCTGTGGTCGCGCTGCGCCAGCCGCACCCGCCAGCTCATCCCCTGCGACGCCTTCACGGCGCACACGACCACGAGCAGCCATCCCGCCTCGACGAGGATCGATGATTCGAACACGCTCGTCACGAGCAGCGCGACCATGACGAGGGGGGCCCAGACGTACACCACGCTCCGCCGGTTCGCGCCGAGCAGCCACGAGCGCCCGAACGCCAGGGCGAGCAGGCCCACGAACAGGATGAGTCCGATCAGCCCGACCTGGAGGTAGACGTCGAGGTAGGCGTTGAGGCCGTTCGCATGGGCGACGCCCGAGTTCAGGTTGATGGCGTCGAACGGGTAGAGGTCGACCGGCCACGACCCGACCCATCCCCAGCCCTGGAGCGTGTTCACCGGGATGAGCTCCCAGATCTGGATCCACAGCCGGTAGCGCACCTGGAAGTCGGCGCGGGCGTTCAGCAGGTCGATGACACGCGTGCGGTACACCCAGGCGAGCACCAGGGAGGCGACGAGCACGACGGCGAGCCCGGCCTCCGCGTACCGGCGCGGCCCCGGCCCGAGCTTGCGCAGCCCGTAGAGCGCGAGCGTCGCGAGCCCCACGAAGACGGACACGGCCGCGATGACCGGGGAGTGCGCGAGCAGGATGCAGAGCACCGAGAGGGTGATCGAGAACGCGGCGAGCGGCGGTCGCACCGATCGGGTGCGCAGCTCCACCAGGAACGTGACGAAGGCGATGAGGGCCACGATGCTGAGCTGGTTGCGGGTGCCGAAGATGCCCTGGATCGGGCCGCCCTGCGCGATGTTGCCCTGGATGCCGAGGAAGGCGATCGGGAGATCGAGCAGGAGGCCGCTCAGCACCTCCAGGGCGAGCGACGCGACGAGCAGGGTGCGCAGCACGTCGCCGACCACGCGGACGATCTGGATGGCGTCGCGGACGAGGGCGATGTAGATCCCGAGGAAGGCGAACACGACCTGGTAGGCGAAGCCTCCGATGGACGCCCAGGCGTAGCTGCTCCAGACGATGGAGACGCCGCACCACCCCACGAACACGAGGATCGAGATCGGCAGCAGCCCGTGCCATTCGACGAGCCGCCACTGAGCTGCGAACGATATCGCGGCGAGCACGACGAGCGCGGCGAGGGCCCCGATCAGTCCGGGCCAGCCCATCACGGACCGGATCGCGTGCGTCGAGAACGCCACCCCGACCGAGAGCACGGCGACAGCCGAGTTGAACCGGGCTGAGCCGAGGAACTCGGTCACCGCGGACGGGACCAGGGCTCGACGGGGCTGTGCCATGCTCAAATCCTACGCAGGGCCCCTCTTGGTCTTCACGGCGAGCACGACGAGGAGCGCCCAGCCGCCCTCGATCAAGATGCGGCTCTCGGCGAGGCTCTGGGCGAGCAGCGCGGCCAGGAGGAGCAGCGGCAGGAGCGTCAGGGCCGTGAACGGGCGCTCGTCGTCGATGCCGAACCGCGGCCGGTCTACGGCTCCGAACCACGACCGCCACAGGGTCCCGAGCACGAGGAGGCCGAACACGACGACGCCCACGACGCCGAGCTGCAGCCAGACGTCCAGCCACGCGTTGTGCGCCTGCAGGTACACGACTCCGCCGCGTTCGGCCAGGTGCTGGAACGGCTCGACCCAGGGCGCCCAGTAGCTGACCCAGCCCCAGCCGAACACGGGCCGCTCCTGCGCGAGGCCGATCACCTTCTGCCAGATGTCGAGGCGTCCGGTGAGGTCCTCGCTCTTCCCGAACAGGGCCGGGATGCGCGACGCGAAAAGGGAGACGAGCACGATCACCGCGACGAGCAGAGCCGCCGCCGTCGCATAGACCGGCCGTCTCCGCGCGGGGCCGGCGCGCCGGGTCCAGAGCGCGAACCCGAGCACCGCTCCCGTGACGAGCAGCGCGACGATCACGGTGGAGGAACGCGTCAGTGCCAGCGTGACAGCCGCAACCACGAGCCACACGATCACCGACCCCCGGCGGAACACCCGATCGGCCAGTTGCACGCCGAACACGATCAAGGAGAGCAGCGCGATCATGGCCAGGATGTTGCTGTTCCCGACGATGCCCTGGATCGGACCTCCGTGGAAGAGCAGGTCGCGGCTCCAGTAGAAAGCCGCCGGGTGCTTGCCCGGGGACATGGGGATCGCCGGTGTGACCGGGAGCACCGGGTGCCGCACGAACAGCGCCACGACGAGCTCGAACAGGAGGGAGAGGCCCAGGATCCAGCGGAAGGCGTTGGACAGCGCTGTGAGAAGGGACGACCAGCTCAGGCACAGGGCGAGGAACAGGCCGCCGGCCGTCGTGGCGAGCTGGGCCAGCACACCGAGCGCGGAGGCGCCGGGATAGGCCGACCAGGCGACCGAGACGACCGCGAGTGCCAGGAACGCGACGAGCGTCTTGGGCGTGGTGCGCCAGCGCAGGGAGGGGCGCGAGCGGACGAGCAGCACGACGGTCCCCACGGCGAGCACCCCGGCGACGACGAAGTACCCGGGCCAGCTGATCAGGTCGCGGAAGAAGTCGCCGGCGAACAGCGTGAACAGCACGAGGGAGGCGAACACCGAGGTGCCCGTGCCGGTGGTCGCCCGCGCGGCGTCGACGGTGACGGGCGACGGCGTGCGGGGCGTGATCACCCGGGAAGAATATCCGACCCGGCCCGTCCTGGCGGGGCGACTGGCGCGGGTCACCGGTTGGGCGTCGCGACGAAGACGGTGCCGTCGCCGGAGACCGCTACGGCGCCCTCGTCGGCCGTGATGACCGCGGCCTCGCCGCGCGCCAGCCGCGTCTCGCCGTGCGCGCCGCGCAGCCGCACCTCCCCGGCGGTGACGAGTGCGATCGCCGTGCCCGGGAGGGGAAGCGCGACCTCGGCGGCGTCCGCTCCGACGGTCACGTGGTCGAGCGCGAAGTCGGGCACGTCCGGCCGGAAGACCTCGAGCCCCGGGGCGGGGCGCTCGGGCTCGAGCCGGTCCGCCTCGATGGGCGTGAAGTCGAGCACGCGGACGAGTTCCGGCACGTCGACCCGCTTCGGGGTCAGGCCCCCTCGCAGCACGTTGTCCGAGGCGGCCATCAGCTCGATGCCGAGCCCCTGCAGGTAGGCGTGGATGTTGCCGGCGGGGAGGTACAGCACCTCGCCGGGCCGGAGCGTCGCGCGGTTGAGCAGGAGGGCCAGGACGATTCCCGGGTCGCCGGGGAAGGCCTCGGCGAGCAGGCGCACCGTGCTGGCGTCGCGGTCGTCCGGAAGTGCGGCAGCAGCTTCCACCACGGCCGCGACGAGCTCGGGGACGGCCGGGTCGCCTCCCAGAAGCCACTCGGTGGCCTCGCGGAGCACGCGAGACGCGTCGCCGCGCAGCGTCGCCGCGAACCGCGCGATGCGGTCGTCGCCCGACACGGAAGCCAGGCGCGCCAGCGCGGCAGCGCTCACGGCGGGGTCGCGGAAGCCGCACAGCGCCTCGAACGGGTCGCTCAGCGCGAAGATCAGCTCGGGCTTGTGAAACGGGTCCTTGTAGTTGCGCTCCGCCGAGTCGGCGGGGAGACCCGCCGCGTTCTCGCGCTCGAACCCCTCGCGCGCCTGCTCGGGCGACGGGTGCGCCTGGAGCGAAAGAGGCCGGTCGGCCGCGAGCACCTTGAGGAGGTACGGCAGACCGGCCGTGCGCTCCCACGCCGCCAGGTCGGCCGCCCCTCCCGTCAGCGACGGATCGAGCACGCGCGCCGGGGAGCCGGGGTGCGAGCCGAGCCAGAGCTCGGCCTCCGGTCCGCCGCTCGCGGGCGATCCGAGCAGGCCGGCGATGGCGGTGGCCGATCCCCAGGCGTAGTCGCGCGGCGTGTTGCCGATGGGCACAAACATCCTGGGGCTTCCCTTCGATCCGGTTAGACCAAACTACCAATCGCTTTGGGAGCGGCCCGCTGCCTCCCTAGGGTGAGAGACGCCCGACACCCGTCACCCGATGCACTGGAGCAGCCATGGCCTTCGAGACCCTCGCCAGCGACTTCTACGGTTTCGAGGACCTCCTCACCGATCGCGAGAAGGACTTCCTCGCCGAACTCCGCGCGGCGCTCGAGGCGGATGTGAAGCCCATCGTCAACGAGTACTGGGAGCGCGCCGAGTTCCCGCACCAGATCGTCGAGGTGCTGCACGGTAAGGGGGCCATCGGCCTGGGCTTCCCGGAGACCGCCCCGTTCGAGAACTCGGCCGTGTTCCGGGGCTGGGTCGCCCTCGAGCTCGCCCGCGTGGACGCGTCCGTGAGCACCTACGTCGGCGTGCAGAACGGACTCGCCCTCGGCGCCATCGGCGTCTGCGGCTCGGACGAGCAGCGCGCCGAATGGCTCCCGAAGCTCGCGAGCGGGGAGGTGCTGGGCGCGTTCGGCCTCACCGAACCGCAGTCCGGCTCCGACTCGGCGCAGGGCCTCCGCACCATCGCGACACGTCGCGGGGACGACTGGGTGCTGAACGGCTCCAAACGCTGGATCGGGAACGCGACGTTCAGCGACATCACCGTCATCTGGGCGAAGAGCGCCGAGGACGGGCAGGTCAAGGGCTTCATCGTCCCGACGGACACCCCCGGCTACACGGCGACCAAGATCGAGGGCAAGCAGTCCCTCCGCATCGTGCAGAACGCCGACATCACGCTGGAGGACGTGGTCGTCCCGGAGGCGCTGCGCCTCCAGAACGCGAACTCGTTCCGCGACACGGCCGCCGTCCTCCGGCTCACCCGGGCCGAGGTCGCCTGGGCCGCCATCGGCGTCGCCGTCGGCGCCTACGAGGCCGCGCTGGCCTATGCGAAGGAGCGCGTCCAGTTCGGCAAGCCGATCGCCTCCCACCAGCTCATCCAGGACCTCCTCGTGAAGTCGATCGGGAACATCACCGCCTCGATCGGGCTCTGCACCCGCGTCTCGCAGATGCTCGACGACGGCGCACAGCGCGATGAGCACTCCGCGCTGGCCAAGGCGTTCGCGACGGCGCGCATGCGGGAGACCGTGGCCTGGTGCCGCGAGGTCATGGGCGGGAACGGGATCGTGCTCGACTACGACGTCGCGCGCTTCTTCGCCGACGCGGAGGCGCTCTACTCGTACGAGGGCACCCGTGAGATGAACACGCTCATCGTGGGGCGGGCGATCACCGGGCAGGCCGCCTTCGTCTGAGGCCGATAGGGTTTCCCCTGTCTGTGACCGAACGACAGGAGGTTCCCGGGTGGCTTGGTTGGTGACCGGCGGCGCCGGATACATCGGAGCGCACGTCGTGCGCGCGTTCCGCGACGAGGGCATCGACGTCGTCGTCGTGGACGATCTGTCGAGCGGCCACGAGGAGTTCGTGCCGGCCGACGTGCCGTTCTATCGCGGGACCATCCTCGACGGGGCCCTGCTCGAGCACGTCTTCGCTGAGAACCGCATCAGCGGCGTGGTGCACGTCGCCGGGTTCAAGTACGCCGGCGTTTCGGTGCAGCGCCCGCTCCACACCTACGAGCAGAACGTGACCGGCACCGCCGTGCTCCTCGCGACCATGCAGGAGGCCGGCGTCGACGCGGTGGTGTTCTCGTCCTCAGCGGCCGTCTACGGCACGCCGCCGACGGACACCGTCACGGAGGCGACGCCCAAGAACCCCGAGTCGCCCTACGGCGAGTCCAAGCTGATCGGGGAGTGGCTCCTGCGCGACCAGGGCGTCGCGGCAGGCCTCCGGCACACGTCCCTGCGCTACTTCAACGTCGTCGGGTCGGGCGACCCCTCCCTCCGCGACACCAGCCCGCACAACCTCTTCCCGCTCGTGTTCGACGCGCTCGCGGAGGGGCGCACGCCACGGATCAACGGGAACGACTACCCGACCCCGGACGGGACCTGCGTCCGCGACTACATCCACGTCGCCGACCTCGCGGTCTCGCACGTCGCCGCCGCGAAGCGGCTCGACGCCGGCGAGCCGATCGAGCCGGTCTACAACCTCGGCAGCGGCGACGGCGTGTCGGTGGGCGAGATCATGTCGACGGTCGCCTCCGTGACTGGCATCGTTTTCACCCCAGAAGTGGGGCCTCGACGGCCGGGCGACCCGGCGAGGATCGTTGCTTCCGGAGAGCTCGCAGCCCGCGATCTCGACTGGAAGATGCGCCACACCCTCG
The DNA here is from genome assembly GCF_009765225.1 of Leifsonia sp. AG29. NCBI lineage: Bacteria > Bacillati > Actinomycetota > Actinomycetes > Micrococcales > Microbacteriaceae > Leifsonia > Leifsonia sp. AG29. Next base: position 801,015 of record NZ_VMSF01000001.1, read on the forward strand.
ACGACATGGTGCGCAGCGCCTGGGAAGCACGGCAGGCGGCGTCCTGACACCGTCTCGGCCGCGGGGGTAGAACGGTCGGGCGTGTCGCGATTGTTGCCGAACCTCGGCGCGTCGCGAACTCTCGACCAGCGGTCCAGGCTTTACGATTCGCGACTTGACCTTTGCGAATCACAAGGATGTAATTACTTGCAGGGACGCGAGCCTCGCGTTGCATCGCAGTACATGGGTGGGGAGACCGATATGACAGTTCCGGAATATCGTTCTGGGGTACCCGACGATTGGTTCATCGACCCCGTCCGTCTCGGTGTCCCCGGTGTCCGGTCGGTCGAGGTCGACGAGGACAACCCGCTCTCCTGGCAGTCGGACGCGCTGTGCGCCCAGACCGACCCGGAGGCCTTCTTCCCCGAGAAGGGCGGATCCACCCGCGACGCGAAGCGCATCTGCTCCTCGTGCGAGGTCCGCTCGCAGTGCCTCGACTACGCTCTGGCGAACGACGAGCGCTTCGGCATCTGGGGCGGCCTCTCGGAGCGCGAGCGCCGCAAGCTCCGCAAGCGCGCGGGCTGACACCCCTCGGCTGGATCGCGAATGGCGCGCCGCGCCCGGCGCAAAGCCCGGATCCGCGTGCGGCCGACCTAGGCTGACACCCGATGTATCCGAGAGTCACCGCCGTCGTCGTCGCCCACAGCGGCGGCACCCGCCTGCAGCGCACTCTCGACGCCCTCGCCGCCCAGACCCGCCGCCCGGACGCCGTGATCGCCGTCGACTGCGCCTCCACCGACGATGCCGCCCGGCTCCTGTCGGAGTCCGGTCCCACCCAGCTCCTCAGCATTCCCGAGCGGCTCCCGTTCGGGGCCGCCGTGGCCGCCGCCGTGCGCGTCCTGCCGCCCGCCGCGTCGGGGGAGGAGCTGCTCTGGCTGCTCGCCCACGACACGGCGCCCGAGCCGGAGGCGCTGGAGGCCCTGCTCGCCGCGCTCGAGGTCTCGCCCTCCGTCGCGGTCGTGGGCCCGAAGCTGCTCGACTGGGACGATCCGGCCTTCATCCGCGAGTTCGGCGAGGCGATGACGCCGTACGGCGCCTCCCTCCCGCTCGTCGAGAACGAACTCGACCAGGCCCAGCACGACGGGCTGAGCGACGTGCTCGCCGTCTCCTCGGCGGGCATGCTCGTGCGACAGGCGCTGTGGGAGAAGCTCGACGGCTTCGACCCCGCCCTCCCCACGGCCGACGACGGCCTCGACTTCTGCACGCGGGCACGGCTCGCGGGCTACCGGGTCACCCTCGTCGCTCAGGCCCGCGTGGCGGTCGGCGGCTCAGGGCTCGCCGGCCCGGACTTCTCCGGCAAGTGGAGCGCGCGCCGTCGGCGCGCGCGGGAGCGCCGCCGCGCCCAGCTGCACCGCCGCATGGCGTACGCGCCCGGCTGGGCGGTGCCCCTCCACTGGCTGAGCCTCGTCCCGCTCGGCATCCTCCGCGCTCTCCTGCGCCTCCTGCGCAAGGAGCCCGGCTCGATGGGAGGCGAACTCGCCGCTGCCTTCCTCGTCGCGTTCTCGGGCATGGCCGTGCCGAACGCCCGCCGGCGCCTGGCCCGGGGCCGCGAGGTCGGGTGGTCGGCGATCGCGCCGCTCCGCATCCCCATGGCCGAGGTCCGGCGCTCGCGCGCGCTGAAGCGCGAAATGGCGCTCGTGTCCCTCCAGGGGGAGCGCCAGGATCTCGAGTTCTTCGCGACCGGAGGCGGCTGGACGGTGTTCGCCGCCCTCGTCATCGGGTTCGGGCTGCTGTTCCCCCTGCTCAGCGGCACGGCGCTCACGGGAGGCGGCATGCTGCCGCTCGACGCGTCCGTCGGACGGCTGTGGCAGGGTCTCGGCTACGGCTGGCGCGACACCGGGCTGGGCTTCACCGGTGCGGCCGACCCCTTCTCGGCCGTCCTCGCGGTCCTCGGGACGCTCACCTTCTGGCAGCCGTCGCAGGCTCTCGTGATCTTCTTCGTGCTGGCGGCGCCGCTCGCGACGCTCGGCGCGTGGCTTGCAGCGGCGCGTCTGACGAGCCGGGGCGTCATCCGCGCGTTCGCGGCGCTTGCCTACGGGCTCGCGCCCACGCTCTTCGTCGCCATCCAGGGCGGCCGGCCCGCTGCGGTGCTCGCGCACGTGCTGCTCCCGTGGCTCTTCTTCGCTGGTCTGGCGGCGCGTCGCTCCTGGTCGACGAGCGCGACGACGGCGCTCCTCGCGGCCGCCACCGCCGCCTGCGCTCCGGTGCTCATCCCGGCGCTCCTCGTCGCGTGGGTCGCCGCCATCGTCTTCGCCGGCCGTCGCGCCGCGCGGATCGTCTTCATCCCCCTCCCCACACTCGTCCTCTTCGCGCCGCTCGTCTGGCAGCAGGCGTCCCGGGGCGCGTGGCTGTCGATCTTCGCGGACCCGGGCCTCCCGGTCGATGCCCGGCACGTCCCCGCGTGGGAGCTTGCCCTCGGCTTGCCCGACGGCGCTCTCGGAGGCTGGCACCTCCTCGCGCAGAGCCTCGGCCTGCCCGCCGCCGCCCCGTCGATCATCGTCCCGATCCTCCTGGCGCCGCTCGGCGTACTAGCTCTCCTCGCGCTGTTCCTCCGAGGGACGGTCCGGGCCATCGTCGCCCTCGCCGTCGCGCTCGCCGGGTTCGTCACCGCGGTCGCGGCACTGCAGCTCCAGGCCGTCAGCCTCGGCTCGGCGGTCGTGCCGATCTGGCCCGGTGCGGCGGTGAGCCTGTACTGGCTCGGGCTGATCGGCGCTGCCGTGGTCGCCCTCTCGGCTCTCGGCCGCGCGGCGGTCTACCCGGCCTGGGCGGCGGTCGTCGCCCTGGCGATGCTCGCCACCCCCTCCGCCATCGCCACGCTGAACCACACCGCCGTCGTCCGCGCGACGGACGGCCGGACGATGCCGGCCGTCGTCACCGCCAAGGCGACCACGCAGCCCCGCACGGGGACGTTGCGGATCACGCCGCAACCGGACGGCGGAATCAGTGCCCTGGTGGTGCGCGGCGCGGGCGCGACCCTCGATCAGCAGTCCACCCTGAGCTCGACGCAGCGCGGGCTGACGTCTCAGCAGAAGGAGCTCGCCACGGTCGCGGGCAACCTTGCCTCCCGAAGCGGGTACGACGCGTCCGCGCGCCTGAAGGAGCTCGGCATCGACTTCGTGCTGCTGGCGCCTCCCGCTCCGGTGCGTGCCGATGCCGTCCCGGCCTCCCCGGCGGCCCCGGCGTCGGCCACGGCCGCGGAGGACGCCGCTCGCGCCGAGGCGACGCGCACGAGGGCGGCCGTCGCGCTGGACGCGAACCCGATCCTCACCGGGGTCGGCTCCACGGGCGACGGCCAGCTGTGGGCCTTCGACCGGGGCACCGCGGCCGTCCCGACCGCCGCGGCGATCCCGGCGGACGCGGGCGGCATCGCGCGACTCATCGTGCTGCTCGTCCAGGCGATCGTCTTCGGTGCCACGCTGCTGCTCGCCATACCGACGACCCGGTCGGCCGACCGGGTCTCCGAGCTCACGGCGCGCAGGCCGCGCCGCCGGGGCGGCGCCGAGCCCGAGGCCGCCGTCGAACCGGACGACGAGCCCGAGGAGACCCCGCCGGGCGAGGGGGGCATCGCCGACGAGACGCTCGACGACTACGACCCGGAGCCCGAACCCGAGCAGGCCGTCGAGTCCAGCGAGGCCGAGGAGGCGGAGCGCGTCAAGGAGTCGGAGGCCGACGGGGCGGGACCGCAGGCGGACGCCGTGGAGGAGCCGCAGGCGGACGCCGTGGAGGAGCCGCAGGCGGACGCCGTGGAGGAGCCGCAGGCGGACGCCGTCGAGGAGGCGCAGGCCGAGCCGTTGGCGGACGCGGACTCCGATCCCGCCACCGGGCGGCGCTACGAGTACGCGGCAGCGCCCGCACACGGCGCACCGACCACCCTCGAGGAGGGGCTGGACGAGACGATCATCCGGGCCCGTCCCGCGAACCAGGGAGAGCGCCGTGGCTGACCGTCGCACCATCGCCCGCATCGGCGTCCGGAGCATCGGCGGGGTGATCGGCGTCGCCGTCGCCGTCGTGGTGGTCGGCGGTGCGAGCCTCCTGCCGTTGCCGACCTTCGCCGTCCCGGCCCCGGCGCAGACCGTCAAGCCGGTGCCCGCCGATCAGCAGCGCGTCTGCCCGGGCTCGGTGCTGGCCCTCGCCGCCGACACCGGCCAAGCGACTCGCCCGAGCGCCCTCGGGCAGCCCACCGTCACGTCGGGGACCGACGGCCCGAAGGCAGCCGCGACCGCCCTCCGGCCCGACGCGGACACCACGTCGTCCAAGCAGGCTCCGGGCGTCCTCACGGTGCAGACGCCCGCCGGCGCCAAGGAACCGCCGCTCTTCGCGGGCAGCCAGGTGCAGACGGTGACCTCGGACGACCTGACCGGCCTCGCCGCCTCCGCGTGCTCGGAGGCGACGGCGGACTCCTGGCTCGTCGCGGGCTCGACATCGCTCGGACAGACGAGCCTCGTCCTCCTCGCGAATCCCACCTCCGTCGACGCGACGGTCGACCTCTCGATCTGGACGGAGACGGGGGCCGTCGACGCGCCCGGCGCGACAGGGATCGTCGTCCCCGCCGGAGCGCAGAAGGTCGTGCCGCTCGCCGGACTCGCCCCGTCGGCTACGGCCCCGGTCGTCCACGTGATCGCCCGCGGCGGACAGGTCGTCGCGACCATGCAGCAGAGCTACGAGCAGGGCATCGAACCGCGTGGCGTCGAGCTCTCGGGTGCGACGAGCGGTCCCTCCCGGACCCAGATCATCCCGGGGCTGACGGTCGCCTCCATGGACGCCGTGCAGGCAGCGCAGTCGGCCGAGGGCGTGAACGTCGACTTCCCGGCCCTGCGGGTCCTGGTTCCCGGCACGGAGGACGCGCAGCTCACCGTCGGAACGGTGGGGGAGGCAGGCACGGCGGTCGGCGACTCCTTCGCGCAGACGGTGAAGGCCGGTTCCGTCGCGGAGCTGCCCCTCCAGCACCTCAAGGACGGCTCCTATACGGTCACGGTCCACTCCTCGGTGCCCGTCGTCGTCGCGGCCAGGACGACCTCGGTCGGCACGAAGAGCCGCGACTTCGCCTGGTTCGGCGCGGCGTTGGAGCTCGGGGACTCGCTCCTCGCGACGATGCCCGGCGGCCCGAACGCGACCCTCCATCTGGCCAACGCCGGTGACTCGGACAAGAAGGTCACCGTGAAGGCGGCGGACGGACACTCGTCGACGCTCACGGTTCCGGCTGAGGGAGGCGCCCCGCTTCGGCTGCCCGGCGGCGCGTACACGCTCACGGGCGCCTCCGGGCTGCGGGGGAGCGTCAGCGTGCAGGACGACGGGGCCGCCTCCTCGTTCGTACTGACGCCGCCCGGCGCGCTGGCCGCGCCGATCGCCGTCTACCCGCGCTGATGCCGGCGGAGGCGCTGACGCCGGCGGAGGCGCGCTGACGCCTCAGAAGTGGCGGAAGCGGTCGGGTGCGAGATCCCACGGGTCCTTGCCGAGGAGCTCGGCCACCGCACGGAAGACGCATCCCTCGATGTACATGCGGCGGTGCAGTTCGTCGTCGCGGTGCAGCTTCGTGAGCCGCTGGATCGGGATCCGGTAGAAGACGATGCGCCTCGCCTGGTGGTCCACGCGCCAGCGATCGACCCCGTCCTGCCCGGAGTTGCCGAGCGGCGTCGCGGCCACCTCGAAGTGCACGTCGGCGAGCTCGTCCGGCCACAGGCCCTTGAGATAGTCCGCGGTGGAGGCGACCGTCATGTCGAAGACGTCGATCCGGTTCTGCAGCATCGGGAGGTGCGGACCGGTCACCGGCCCGCGCGCGCCCCGGCCGTGCCGGCTGCGCCAGCGGCTCGTCGCCGGCGGCTGACTCGCTGGTCGGCGGTTGCGGGGCATGTCGCCATCCTACGTCGGCTGCCGGCAGGTATCCTGACCCCGATGTTGAGCCGCCCCTGTTCCCGTGTCGCGTGCCCGCGCGATGCGGTGGCGACGCTCACCTACGACTACGCGGACTCGATGGCCGTGCTCGGACCGCTGGCGTTGTCGCGCGAGCCGCACGCGTACGACCTCTGCGCCATCCACGCCGAGCGCCTCTCGCCTCCGCTCGGATGGCAGATCGTGCGTCACGAGGTCTTCGGCGGACCTGGCTATCGTTGACGGCATGACGAGTTCCCGCACCATCGACGACATCCGAACCGCACTCGACGCCGTGGTCAAGACGTACGACGTCCGGGGACTCGTCGGCTCCGCGCTGACGGCCGAGGTCGTGACCGCGGTCGGTGCCGCATTCGTCGACGAGATCGGGGCCGCGGGGCAGGAGGTCGTCGTCGGCCACGACATGCGCGACTCGTCGCCGGGGTTCGCCGCCGCGTTCGCGGAGGGCGCTCAGGCACGGGGCGCCGATGTCGTGTCGATCGGTCTGTGCTCCACGGACGAGTCCTACTTCGCCTCCGGGCACCTCCAGGCCGCCGCGGCCATGTTCACGGCGAGCCACAACCCCGCCACCTACAACGGCATCAAACTGTCGCGGGCGGGCGCCCAGGGCATCAGCCGCGACACCGGGCTCGCCGCGATCCGCGACCGCGCCGCCGTCTACCTCGCCGAGGGCGTGACCCCGATCGAGCAGCCGGGAGGCTCCCGGGAGGTCGACGTGCTCGCCGACTACGCCGCCTACCTGCGCGGGCTCGTCGACCTGAGCGCGATCCGTCCCATCAAGGTCGTCGTCGACGCGGGCAACGGCATGGGCGGCCTGACGGTCCCCGCGGTGCTGGGCGAGGCGGCGGGTCTCCCGGCGCTCCCCATCGAGATCGTGCCGCTCTACTTCGAGCTCGACGGCACCTTCCCCAACCACGAGGCGAACCCGCTCGAGCCCGCGAACCTCGTCGACCTGCAGGAGGCGGTGGTCCGGCACGGCGCCGACCTCGGCCTCGCCTTCGACGGCGATGCCGACCGGTGCTTCGTCGTCGACGAGAAGGGGCAGGCCGTCACCCCTTCCGCTGTCGCCGCCATCGTCGCGCTGCGTGAGATCACCCGTGTGCGCGCGGAGGAGCCGGACGCCGACATCGTCGTCATCCATAACCTCATCACCTCGAACATCGTGCCGGAGACCATCGCCGCCGCCGGAGCGACCCCGCATCGCACTCGCGTGGGTCACTCGCTGATCAAGGACGCCATGCGCGAGACCGGCGCCATCTTCGGCGGCGAGCACTCCGCCCACTACTACTTCCGCGACTTCTGGAGCGCCGACAACGGCATGCTCGCCGCCATGCACCTCCTCGCAGAATTCGGCTCGCAGGAGCGCCCGCTGTCCGAGCTGGCGGCCCGCTACAGCCCGTATGCGCTCTCCGGGGAGATCAACTCGACCGTCGACGACGTTCCCGGCGCCTACACGCGCATCGTCGACGCCTTCACCGGCCGCGCGGACTTCGACGAGCTCGACGGCCTCACCGTGACCGGCCTGACCAGCGACGACGAGTCGTTCTGGTGGTTCTCGGTGCGTCCCTCCAACACCGAGCCGCTGCTGCGCCTCAACGTGGAGGCGGGCGACCAGGCCACGATGTCGCGCATCCGCGACGAGGTGCTCGCGCTGATCCGCGGGTAGCGGGCGCTCGCGCGCTGGCGCCCCTCCCCACACCGTTGCAGCCGACATTCGTGCCGAATGTCGCCCATCGACCCCGGCGCGGCAGCATTCGTGCCGAATCCGCCCTTCGCGCCGGTCCTCCCGCCCCGTCGCAGCTCTAGATTCGTGCTGAATGTCAAGTTTGCGCGGCGCCGAAGGCACATTCGTCACGAATGTGCCCCCCCGGCCCCGCCCCGCCGGCGGCCGCCCCGCGCGGGCGCGGGCCTGCATTCGTGCCGAATGCTGCTCCTCGGGGTCGGTAAGGCGACATTCGTGACGAATGTGCGTTCCGCGCCTCCTCTCACGAGCGCCGGCGGGGGCTGCATTCGTGACGAATCCGCGTCGGTGCTGCGCCGCTCGGCTCCGGCGCGAGGCGGCGGATGCGACAATGGGTGCATGCCAGCTACCTCCGTGGACACGACCCTGCCGTTCAAGGTCGCCGACCTCTCGCTCGCCGAGGCGGGCAGGCACCAGATCCGGCTCGCCGAGAACGAGATGCCGGGGCTCATGTCGCTCCGCGAGGAGTTCGGGCCGCAGCAGCCGCTGAAGGGCGCCCGGATCGCCGGTTCCCTGCACATGACGGTACAGACGGCGGTGCTCATCGAGACGCTCGTCGCGCTCGGCGCGCAGGTGCGCTGGGCCAGCTGCAACATCTTCTCCACGCAGGACGAGGCGGCGGCGGCCGTCGCGGTCGGCCCCCACGGCTCTCCGGAGGCGCCCGCCGGCGTCCCCGTGTTCGCCTGGAAGGGCGAGACGCTCGAGGAGTACTGGTGGTGCACCCAGCAGATCTTCGACTGGAGCGCCGAGGCCGCGGAGGCGGGAGCCGACTGGACGGGGCCGAACCTCATCCTCGACGACGGCGGCGACGCCACCCTTCTCGTGCACAAGGGCCGCGAGTTCGAGCTCGCCGGCGCCGTCCCGGCCGACCAGCCCGGCGACAGCCACGAGTATCGTGTCATCCTCGCGGCGCTCCGGGCATCGCTCGCACGGTCGACCGACCGCTGGACCCGCATCGCAGAGGGGATCCTCGGCGTCACGGAGGAGACCACGACGGGTGTGCACCGGCTCTACGAGCTCGCGAAGCACGGCCAGCTGCTCTTCCCCGCGATCAACGTCAACGACTCGGTGACGAAGAGCAAGTTCGACAACAAGTACGGGATCCGTCACTCCCTCCCCGACGGTCTCAACCGCGCCACCGACGTGCTCATCGGCGGCAAGGTCGCGTTCGTGGCCGGCTACGGCGACGTGGGCAAGGGTGCGGCGGAGGCGCTGCGCGGCCAGGGCGCCCGGGTGATCGTGAGCGAGGTCGACCCGATCAACGCCCTGCAGGCCGCCATGGACGGCTACCAGGTGGCCCGGCTCGAATCGGTGATCGACCAGGTCGACATCCTCATCACCGGAACCGGCAACGTCAACGTCGTGACGCTCGATCACCTCCTCGGGCTCAAGCACCTCGCGATCGTCGCCAACGTCGGCCACTTCGACAACGAGATCGACATGGCCTCGCTGGAGGCGCTCCCCGGCGCCGAGAAGGTCGAGATCAAGCCCCAGGTCCACGAGTGGAGGCTGCCCACCGGCCGCAGCGTGCTGATCCTGTCGGAGGGGCGCCTGATGAACCTCGGAAACGCCACCGGGCACCCGAGCTTCGTGATGAGCAACTCGTTCACCAACCAGGTGCTCGCGCAGCTCGAGCTGTTCGTGTCGACCGAGCAGTACCCCGTCGGTGTCTACGTGCTGCCGAAGCACCTCGACGAGAAGGTCGCGCGCCTCCACCTCGCCGCGCTCGGCGTGGAGCTCACCACGCTGACGGACGAGCAGGCCGCATACATCGGCGTGCCCGTCGAGGGGCCCTACAAGGTGGAGCACTACCGGTACTGATGGTGCTCGAGTTCGCAGACCGGGGCCTGCCCGGCGACCTGATCCTTCGCGTGCGGCGCGAGGACGACTCCGCCGCGCTCGCTGCCGCGTACCGCCGCAACCGCGGCCACCTCGCCCCGTGGGACCCGACGCGCACCGAGGACTTCTTCACCGAGCAGGGACAGCTCGAGCAGACCCGCGAGCTGCTCGCCCTCCGCCAGACCGGCGCCGCGCTTCCACTCGTCCTCGTCGACGGCGACGAGATCGCCGGCGGTGTCACGCTCAGCGGTATCGTGCGGGGCGCCTTCCAGTCGGCCATGGTCGGCTACTGGCTCGACAGGGACCACGTCGGCCGCGGTCTCGCCTCGGCGGCGCTGTCAGCGGTCGTCGAGGCCGCACGCGACGACTTCGGGCTCCACCGCATCCAGGCGGCCACCATGCTGGCCAACCACGCCTCGCAGTCGGTGCTGGTGCGCGCCGGGTTCGAACGCATCGGCGTCGCCCCGCAGTACCTCAACATCGCGGGGCGCTGGCAGGACCACGTGCTGTTCCAGCGCATCCTGCACGACTGAGCCCGGCACCCGCCGCGGGCGCACGCCGGCTCAGCGTTCGGGGAACTCGTGCGGCAGCCGGTCGAGCACCGGCCGCAGCGCCTCCAGTCGTGCCTGCTCGAGAGCGAGTCCGCGGCTCTCGCGACTCCGCCGGAGCACCGCGACCGCGACGAGGAACGACTCCGCATCCACGGGAGGAAGCGGCGACACGTACGCGGACGCCTCCCGTGCCAGCTCGGTGCTGAGCCCCACACGGGCTGCCGGGGTCAGTTCGGGCGCCTGCCGCACGAACTGCGCGATCCGCCGCGACAGCCGGTCGGGGAGGCGCCCCACATCGGCGGTCGCCGCCCACCCCGCGAGGTGCGGCGGAAGCTGGAGCTCGAGCGGCCGCGGCGCCGGCACGCGCTCGAGCTGGCTGTACGTCCCCGCCAGCAGGTCGCCGAGCCGCTTGGAGCGGGCGTTGAGGAGGCCCGTGAGCGCCGCGAGCCCGCCCACCGTCATGAAGATCTCCAGCACGCCCACGAGCGCCCGGATGAAGGCGTGCCGGAGCCCGATCGCACCGCCGTCATCGCGCACGATCCGCGCTCCGACCGCCAGCTTGCCGAGCGACTTCCCCCGGGAGGCGACCTCGACGGTGGTCGGCAGCACGACCATCCCGAAGACGAGGATGAGGATCACGAGCGCCCGCAGGAGGGACTCGTCGAGCCCTCCGCCCGTGGCCACGAGCAGGAGGATGCAGCCGAGCATGACGAGCATGTACGCCACCCAGTCGATGATCGTCCCGGCGGCCCGGAGGATGTAGCTCGCCGGCTTGACGTCGAGCGCGACGGCCTCACCGGTGAGGACTTCGCGATCGCCCGCGATCCTGCTCGCCCCCGCGACCTGCGTCATAGATAGCATCTAAGCAGAATGGACCTCGACGCATACACTGCCGCGCACAGCGCCGACTGGGATGAGCTCTCCCGGCTGGCGAAGAAGCGGCGCCTCGACGGTCGTGAGGCCGACCGGCTGATCGAGCTGTACCGCGCCGGGGCGGCCGACCTCTCCGCCATCCAGACGAGCGCCGGGTCCACCGCCGTGGGTGACCGGCTCTCGCTCGCCCTCGCCTCCGCCCGGCTGCGCTTCACGGGCGCGGCCGTCGGTCTGCTCGCGGGCGTGCCGCGCTTCTTCGCGCTCCAGCTGCCCGCGGCGCTGTACCGGATCCGCTGGCTCGTCCTCGCGATCGCCCTGATCACGACCGTCGTGGCGACGCTGTTCGCGCTCTGGATCACCGGCAATCCGGAGGTGCTGCGCAACCTGGGGGCCGACTCCGATCTCCGCCGGTACGCCGAGCACGATTTCATCGACTACTACTCGCACAATCCGGCGGCGTCCTTCGCCGGCCAGGTGTGGACCAACAATGCCTGGATCGCAGCGCAGTGCATCGCGTTCGGCATCACCGGCATCTACGTCCCCTTCATCGTGCTGCAGAACGCCGTCAACGTCGGAGTCGCCGCCGGTGTGATGTTCTCCTACGGGAGGGGCGATGTGATGTTCTCCTACATCCTCCCGCACGGCCTCCTCGAACTGACGAGCGTGTTCGTGGCGGCGGCGGCGGGCCTGCGGATCTTCTGGGCCTGGATCGCTCCGGGAGCCCGCACGCGGTCGGCGGCGCTCGCGGAGGACGGCCGGGCCCTGTTCACCGTCGCGGTCGGCTGTGCGATCTCCCTGTTCGTCTCCGGACTGATCGAGGGCTTCGTCACCCCGTCCGGGCTGCCCGTCTGGGCCAAGATCGGCATCGGGGCCACGGCGCTCGCTGCCTACCTGTACTACATGCTCGTCGTCGGCCGTCGAGCGGTTCGCCTGGGCGAGACCGGCGACCTCGACGAGTTCGAGGCGGGGGCGCGCAGCGTCGTCGCCGGCTGACCCTCAGAGCCTGCCGGCCGCCTTCAGCGCCAGATACCGATCCGCGAGGGCGGGAGGGAGTTCCTCCGGCGAACCCGTCACCACGTCGCCGCCCAGCCGCCGGATGGCCGCCGCGACCCGTGCGATATCGACGAGCTCCCGTTCCGCCGCCGCGGCCCGGTAGACCTCGGAACGGTTCCCGCGCTGCGTCGTCGCCGCGACGGTGCCGGGATCGGTGACGCTCGCCACGACGACGAGGTGCTTGGCCGTGAGCTGGGGGAGGACCGCGAGCAGGCCGCGGGACGCCGCCGGCGACTCGATCGGCGTGAGGAGGACCACGAGCGAGCGCTGGCTCGTCATCGCGGACACCTGACCCGGGATCGCCGACCAGTCGGACTCGATCAGCGCCGGCTCGATGCCGGCCATGACGTCGACCATCCGCGACAGCAGTTCCGGCCCGTTCGCGGCGTGCACCCGGCCACGGGGGCGTCGGTCGTAGGCCAGCAGGTCGACCCGGTCTCCGGCGCGAGTGGCGAGGGCGCCGAGCAGCAGAGACGCCTCGAAAGCCGTGTCGAGGCGCGGCTCGTCGTCGACGCGGGCGGCGGAGGTGCGCCCGGTGTCGATGACGATCACGACCCTCCGGTCGCGCTCGGGACGCCAGGTCCGGACCATGACCCGGGTTCCCGCGCCGTTGACCGGGTCGTGCCGCCGCGCGGTGGCACGCCAGTCGATCGAGCGGACGTCGTCGCCGCGCACGTACTCCCGCAGCGAGTCGAACTCGGTTCCCTGCCCGCGGTGGAGCACGCTCGTCGCGCCGTCGAGCTCGCGGAGGCGCGCCAGCCGCGACGGGAGGTGCTTGCGAGCGTCGAACGGAGGAAGGACCCGGATGCGTCCGGGCGACTCGAGCGTGGCCTGACGCGCGCACAGGTGCAGTGGCCCCCAGGAGCGGATGGTCACCTGGGCGACGCGACGCTCGCCGCGCCTCCAGGGCCGGAGCGCCGTGGTGACCAGCCTGCGCTCGCCGGCGGGGATGGCGACCCTCGCCCGCGCGGTGGCCGCGCCCGCCGAGGGCTCCCAAGCGTCCCGGACGGTTCCACGCAGCGGCCTCGGGCCCGTGTTGGTCACGAAAAGCTGCGCTTCGGCCTCCGCGTGCAGGCGGACGCGGGCGGGAACGTCGCGTGAGAGCACGACACGCCGTGGCGACGCGGCGAGCGTCAGGTCGACCGCGCCCAGGACGAGGCACAGGAGCACCCAGCCGCCGAGCACGGCGTATGCCACGGCGTCGGCCCCGCCGAGCACGACGACCGGGATGGCGCCGAGGGCGAGGAGCGCGACGAAACGTCCGGAAAGGGTCACGCCGCCGCCTAGATCGGAACCTGGACCTGCTGCACGATCGAGCGCAGCACGGCGTCCGTCCCCACACCCTCGAGCTCCGCTTCGGGTCGCAGCTGGAGGCGGTGGCGCCAGACAGGGATCAGCATGGCCTGCACGTGGTCCGGTGTGATCGAGTCGTAGCCCGACAGCCACGCCCAGGCCTTGGCGGCGGCGAGGAGGGCGGTCGTCCCGCGCGGGCTCACACCGAGCTTGACGGACGGGCTGCGGCGGGTCGCGCGGGCGAGGTCGACGATGTAGGCCAGCACATCGGCGTTCGCCCCGACGGCGGACGCCGACTCGCGGGCCGCCTTCAGGTCGGAGGCGCTGAGGACCGGGGTGACGCCCGCGGCCGCGAGGTCGCGCGGGTTGAACCCGGCGGCGTGGCGGCGGAGCACCTCCACCTCGGTGTCGCGTTCGGGCACGTCGAGCGTGAGCTTCAGGAGGAACCGGTCGAGCTGCGCCTCGGGCAGCGCGTAGGTGCCCTCGTACTCGATCGGGTTCTGGGTCGCCGCGACGATGAAGGGGTCGGGGAGCGGCCGGGTGACCCCGTCGACCGAGACCTGGCGCTCCTCCATCGCCTCGAGGAGCGCCGACTGGGTCTTCGGCGGCGTGCGGTTGATCTCGTCGGCGAGGAGGATGTTCGTGAACACCGGCCCCTCCCGGAACACGAACCCGCCGGTCTGCGCGTCGTAGACGAGCGAGCCCGTCACGTCGCCGGGCATGAGGTCGGGTGTGAACTGGACACGCTTGGTGTCGAGGGCGAGCGCCTGGCTGAGCGCGCGGACGAGGAGGGTCTTGGCGACGCCGGGCACGCCCTCGAGCAGCACGTGCCCTCGGACGAGCAGGGCGATGGTGAGGCCGGTGACGGCCCCCTCCTGCCCGACGACCGCCTTTCCGACCTCCGCGCGGACGGCCGCCAGAGCGCGCCGAAGTCGGTCCGCCTCGCCGGAGGGGGCGGCGGAATGGGCGCCGGATGCGGCGTGGGCGCCGGGAGCTCCGGACGCGGACGCGGCGGCGGTGGAGGCTCCGGTGGTCAGATCGGTCATGGGTCCATTCTTCCGGTCGGGCGCGGGTCGGCGGGCGAGACGGCGGCGGCGACCGCGCCCTCGAGCGCGGCCAGGTCGTCGGAGAGGGTGAGGAGCGCGGCGTCGGTCGACGGGACGGCGTCGATGAGGAGGGCACGGACCGCGGAGGGATCGCGCCCGGTCAGCGCCGCAGCGGCGTCGGCGATCTCGGGCGCGGTGGAGGCGGCGGGCAGTCCGGCTAGCCGGGCCAACCGGCCGAGCGCCCCGATCCGGAGCGCGTCAGCGGCGCGGAGCCGTGCGCGGGAGCGCTGGTAGAGCCGGGCCCGTCCCTCCACCGTCTCGCCGGCCCGGACGATCACGGGCAGGTCCTCCACGACGAGCGGTCCGAACCGCCGACCGCGCCAGACGGCTGCCGCGATGGCGACCAGCACGAACAGGATGACGACCGGCGTCACCCAGCCGGGCGTCAGCGCCTGGAGGCTCGGGGGGCCGGTCACCGGCCGGTCGTCGATGCTCGGGAGATACCAGACCAGAGTGCGATGCTCGCCGAGCACGCCGAGCGAGAGCGCGGCGTTCCCCAGACGGGCGGCGCCGTCGTTCATCAGCACGGCCGCCGACCCGACGAGGTAGAGACGCGATCCCGAGAACTCGGTGGCGACCAGCGAGGCCCGGTCGCCCGACCGGAAGCACGCGGTGCCGTCGCCCGTGACCCTGAAGGTCCCCGGGTGCGACGTCCCGGAGGCGGTGCCCGACGACGGCCGGGGGTCGATCCGCCCGGCCCGGACGGCCACCGGCAGATCGCAGCCGGCCAAGGCCGTCCCCGTCGGGGCTCCTCCCGCGCTGACTCGCGGGGCCAGCGTCTGCAGGGCCGAGAAGTCGGGTTCGACGACGACGAGTGTGCGTGCGGAGGAGGCGAGCCGGTGGTAGGCGTCCGCGTCGAGGTCGCCCTGCGGATCGAACACGAGGATCGTGGTGTCGCCCTCGGCCTGACGCGTCGCCGAGCTCAGGGAGTTCGCGGTCCGGACGTTCACGCCCTGCTGCTCGAGGACCTGGGCGACTGCTCGGCCGCCCACCGGCCCGGCGTTGTCCCGATCGAGGGGGACGCCCGCACTCGAGCCGCCTCCGGTGAGCAGGATGCCGAACAGGGTGACGAGCACGGCGATCGCGCCGAGGATGATCCACGGGACCGCGCGGCGCGCCGTCTGCCGCACGCTCGGGGTGAGCGCCTGAGCGTCCTGCGATGCCGTGCCGCCGCCCTCGCGCTCCTCGGCGCGGGTCGGAGCGGGTGCGCTCACGCGGGCACCGTTGGGACGGCGACGGGCGGCAGGGACGGCCGGGTCCGGCTCAGGCGCTGGTCGAGGGCGATGAGCCGCTGGAACTGCGCCTCCGTGCCGGAACCGCTCAGATACCGCACCCGGTCGAAGTCACGGGCCGCGCCGGACAGCGCGTCCGTTTCGGCCGGAAAGACCTCGGCGGCGCGAACCGCGAACTCCGTCGCGGTGGTGCCCGGTGTGACCGTGAGCAGGGTCCGCTCGGCGAGGGCCAGCGCGATCGCGCGGAACTGCTCCTCGATGGCGGTCACCCAGTCCTCCGCGCTCGCAGCCGTGCTCGCAGCGAGGCGGAGCTCATCGGCGGTGCGCGAATCGGTCGCGCCGAACACGGCGCGGCGTGAGGCGGCGGTCCGCCGGTTCACGGTGGGGCGACCGAAGACGAGGAAAGCGGTGACGACGAGCGCCGCGAGTACGAGCAGCACCACGATGAGGAGCACGGGTGGGGCGCTTCCCGTCGGCCCGTTCAGGAGGGACGCGAGCCAGTCCTGCACGGCCTTCGACGCGATGTCGAACCACGTGGGCTTCGCCGCCTGGTACTCGGGCTTGGACAGCTCGCCCGTGATCCAGTCCTGCGCCTGCGGGGAGCTCGGGTCGACCGGCACGTCCGTGAGGGCCACGTCAGCCGCCCGGCCACGCCGCCGGGGCCGCGGGCGGTGCCGCGCCCGGGGCCGGGGCGAGGTAGGGGTCGGGGAGGTCCTGGCCGGCCTGGCGCCCCTCCACGTAGCGCACCAGTTGGAGGTCGAGGCCCTCCTTGCGCATCCGGAGGTCGATGTAGAGGAGCGCGACGGCGGCCGTCTGGAGGACGCTCCCGATCGCGCCGACGACCGCGGTGACGACGCTCGAGAGGAGGTTCACACCGAGTTGGCTGACGATCAGCTGCGTCGTCGGATCGGTCCCCGCCGTGGAGGCGCCGGTCGGGTCGAAGACGGCACCGACCATCGCCCCGAGGATGCCGAACGGGATGGCGATGACCTGGGTCACCGAGTAGACGATGACCCCGATCAGGGCGATCAACCCGAACGTCTTCCAGAAGTAGCCCGTCGTCAGCCGCCACGATCGCGCAACGGCGGCCCGGAGCGGCAGCCGCTCGAGCACGATCGCGCTCGGCACGATCGCCAGCTTGGTGTTCACCCTCACGGCGAGGACGAGGAGGCCGATGCCGCCGAACAGCCCGGCGAGGACCGCTCCGATGACGCCGGCCGTGCCGCCGAGTGCGGCCAGGGCGATGATCACGCCCACGAGGAGGCCGAGGGCCACGATCCATGCGAGCGCGAAGAGGAAGGTCCACCCGATCAGCACGCCGAGGCGTCCCTTGATGGCGCGCCACAGGGCGCCGAACGTGAGCTTGTCGCCGACGGTCCCGCGGGCCACCTCGGCGACCACCACGCCCTGCAGCAGGGCGCTGAACACGGTCGAGATGACGATCGACAGCACTCCGAGCACGACCACGCCCCCCACAGCGCCGGCGCGCAGCGTCGCCTGGTCGGCCGCGTCGGCATTGGCGGCTCGGGTCAGGAGCAGCGCGGCGCCCGACGCGAGGAGCACCGAGACGATGATGCTCGGGATGCCCTGGAGGAGGAGCGCCGCGCCCACGGTGATGCGCGGGTTGCGCCGCAGCGCCTGGAACGGAGCGCCGAGAAGCGTGCCGAAGGGCAGCGGGCGCAGCGGGATGAGACCCGGCTTCGGCGGCGGGGCCCAGCCGGGGCCGGGCAGCTGCTGCGGAGCGGCCTGCTGCCAGTCGGGCACGTATCCGGGTGCGTACTCGCCGTAGCGGGGACGCTCGGGCGACGGAGGCGTCCCGCCTCCGTGCCGGCCCTGCCCCTGCGCGTTCTGGTCGTCGCTCACGCTTGCCCTTCCGTCCCCCGCGAGTGCGTTCCTCCCATGCTGGCACACCGGGCGGTCCGCCCGATGCCCCGCCGACAGGGCACGCCGGAGCCCTCCGTCGACCCCGCCCCGGCACCCGCCCGGGCCGCGCACAGCGCGCATCCAAGGCTCGTGCAGCCGTCTCGGATACGCTTGTCCAGTTGCACCGCGGCCCTGGCGGCCGCCCGAGAGGAGCACAGGGGAACCCGCGCACATGACAAGTCGCATCCTGGTGGTCGACGACGACACCGCGCTCGCCGAGATGATCGGCATCGTGCTGCGCACGGAGGGGTTCGACCCGGTCTTCTGCGAGGACGGTGCGCAGGCCGTCGAGACGTTCCGCTCCGCCAAGCCGGATCTGGTCCTCCTCGACCTCATGCTCCCCGGGCTGGACGGGATCGAGGTGTGCAGCCGCATCCGCGCCGAGTCGGGGACGCCCATCATCATGCTCACCGCGAAGTCCGACACGGCCGACGTGGTCAAGGGCCTCGAGTCGGGCGCGGACGACTACATGGTGAAGCCGTTCAACCCGAAGGAGCTCGTCGCGCGCATCCGCACGCGGCTGCGGCCCGCCCCGGCGACGCCTCCGGCCGAGCTGCTGCGCGTCGGCGACCTGACGGTCGACGTCGCCGGCCACGAGGTGCGCCGCGACGACGAGCGGATCGCGCTGACGCCGCTGGAGTTCGACCTCCTGCTCGCCCTCGCCTCCAAGCCGCAGCAGGTGTTCACGCGGGAGATGCTCCTCGAGCAGGTGTGGGGCTACCACTACAAGGCCGACACCCGGCTCGTGAACGTCCACGTCCAGCGGCTGCGCGCGAAGGTCGAGCAGGATCCGGACAACCCCAAGATCGTCATGACCGTGCGCGGTGTCGGCTACCGCGCCGGCGCCGCGACCTAGCGGGGGACCGGAGCGGCGATGCGGTTCCGCTGGCCGGACAGGACCTGGTGGCGGCAGCTGCCCGGGCGGGCGGCGCGCGTCTGGCGGAGCTCGCTGCAGGTGCGGACCGTCACGATCACGCTCGCGCTCACGGGCATCGCGATCCTCTTCACCGGCGTCTACATGGCGCTCAGCATCAGCAACGACCTGTACCAGTCGCGCCTCGACCAGGCGCTGCGCGACTCCAGCCGCGCCACGACGACGGCGCAATCGACCCTAAACGCGTCGGACGTCTCGTCGGGCGACGGAGGGAAGAACCTCCTGAACACGGCCCTGCAGTCCGTGCAGGCGTCCACATCGAGCAGGCTCGTCGCGGCCTACCGGGTGCCCGGGCAGGACACGAGCGTCATCGCCCCTCCCGACCGCGGCAGCCCGGCGCTCAACTCCGTGATCTCCGACGACCTCCGGAAGGCGGTGCAGAAGGGAGGCGGGAAGCAGTTCTACCAGTCCGTGGCGCTTCCCGCGAGCAACGGCGCCACCGACCCCGGGATCGTCGTCGGCACGCAGCTCGACCTCCCCGCCTACGGCAGCTACGAGCTCTACATCGGCTACAACCTCAGCGACTCCCAGAGCACGCTCCTGTTCGTCGAGAACACGCTGCTCCTCGCGGGCCTCGCGCTGATCGTGCTGATCGGGGCGATCACCTGGGTCATCGTGCGCTTCGTCGTGGAGCCGATCCGGGTCGCAGCGCGGACCAGCGAGCGACTGGCCGCCGGCGACCTCGCGGTGCGCATCCCCGAGCGGGGCGAGGACGTCTTCGCGACGCTGGCCCGCTCGTTCAACGGGATGGCGGACAGCCTCCAGAGCCAGATCAACCAGCTCGCCGCGCTCTCGCAGCTGCAGCAGCGCTTCGTGTCGGACGTCTCGCATGAGCTCCGCACGCCGCTGACCACCATCCGGCTGGCGGGCGACGTCATCTACGACCAGCGGGACTCGTTCCCGCCGGCCACCGAGCGGACGGCCGAGCTCCTGCACACGCAGATCGAGCGGTTCGACCGCCTCCTGTCCGACCTGCTGGAGATCAGCCGGTACGACGCGGGCTCGGTGGTGCTCGACGCCGAGCCGACGAACCTGGTCCGGCTCGCGGAGGAGGTCGTGGACGAGCTGCGCGCCCTGTCCGAGCAGAACGCTTCCGAGCTCGTGCTCGACGCGCCGGGAGGCTACTTCGACGTCCCCATGGATCCGCGGCGCATCCGGCGCGTCGTCCGCAACCTCATCGGCAACGCGATCGAGCACGGGGAGGGACGTCCGATCGTCGTCACGGTCGACAGCAACGAGAGCGCGGTCGCCCTGGCCGTCCGCGATTACGGCATCGGCATGAGCCAGCAGGAGGCGGGGCACGTGTTCGACCGCTTCTGGCGCGCCGACCCGTCGCGGAAGCGCACGCTCGGGGGCACCGGCCTGGGTCTCGCGATCTCGCTCGAGGACGCGACCCTCCATTCGGGCTGGCTGCAGGTCTGGAGCGCGCCCGGGCAGGGCTCTTGCTTCCGGTTGACGCTCCCTCGCGTGGCGGGGCGCGAGATCACCGCGTCGCCGCTGCCGCTGCCGCCGACAGACGCTGGTGCCGCCCGGCCGGCGAACGCGCTCGCGGACGACCCGTCTCGGGAGGTGCGATCGTGAGGAGACCGCTGCGGACCGTCGCCGCCCTCGTCGCCGTCGCCCTGGTGGGGGTACTGGCCGCGTGCGCGAGCATCCCCGATTCGGGACCCGTCCGGCAGGGGCGGGCGGTGACCCAGGTCAACGATTCGCTGGACCTCGACTTCAACCCGTCGCCGCCCGCGCCGGGCGCGTCCCAGCAGCGGATCGTCCAGGGGTTCATCGATGCGGCGTCGAGCCCGAAGAACAACTTCGCGATCGCCCGGGAGTACCTCACGGCCAAGGCCGCCGCCTCCTGGAACCCCGACGAGTCCGTCACCATCGACGACGGCCGCAACCGCGAGTACTCCGACGGCGGCGACCAGTGGCATCTCGAGGTGAGCCCGGTGGCGAACGTCGATTCGGACGGGGCCTACCATCCAGTCGCCAGCCGTGCCCCGGTCGGCCTGAGCTACCAGCTCGTCAAGGAGGACGGCCAGTGGCGGATCTCGGTGGCACCGGACGGCGTGGTGATCGACGATCCCACCTTCCGGGCCGTCTACACGCAGCAGACCCTCTACTTCTACAGCCCCGACTACGCCTACCTCGTCCCGGATGCCCGCTGGTTCCCCGCCCGCGTCGCGACGGCGGCTACCCGCGTCGTGGGTGCCGTGCTCGCCGGCCCGGTGCCGTGGCTGAAGGGGGCCGTCGTGAGCGCCTTCCCGCAGGGCACCCAGCTCGCCGTTCCCTCTGTGACGACCCAGGGAGGCGTGGCCCGGGTCGATCTCAGCTCCGAGGCCTCGCGGGCCGACGCCACGCAGCAGCAGCGGATGCAGTACCAGCTCGAGCAGAGCCTCGGGAGTCTGGCTCAGTCTGTGCAGCTCTCGGTCGAGGGCAACGTGCAGCAGATCCCCACGCTGCCCCCGAGCGACGCACCGCTGCAGGACCCGGGAGTCGACTCGCACCCGATCGTGTACCGCGGCAACCAGTTCGGGCTGCTCAACGGCTCGAGCGTGACCGATCTCGCCGGCATGAGCGACGACGTCGTCGCGCTCGGACCCACCGCAATCACGATCGACGCCGCTCGGGAGC
This sequence comes from Leifsonia sp. AG29, assembly GCF_009765225.1. Classification (NCBI taxonomy): domain Bacteria; kingdom Bacillati; phylum Actinomycetota; class Actinomycetes; order Micrococcales; family Microbacteriaceae; genus Leifsonia; species Leifsonia sp. AG29. The sequence continues at coordinate 822,116 of NZ_VMSF01000001.1, forward strand.
AAGCCGCCGTCCTCGCCCAGGGAGCCGTCTGGTCGGTGCACCGGACCGGCAATCCGGTCCAGGTCGACAACCGGCCCGGGCTGATCGCGCCGTCGCTCGACAACGACGGGTTCGTCTGGTCGGTGCCCGGCTCGTCGCCGGACGCCCTCCTGGCCACGGGGACGAGTGGCGGCGCGCATCCGGTGAAGACGCAGTGGCCGGCCGCCTCCGCGGTGGTCGCGCTCGCCGTCTCGCGGGACGGCACCCGGGTGGTCGCCCTGCTCCGCACGGCGTCCGGATACTCCCTGGTCGCCGCGGGCATCGTCCGCGGGCCGGGGGACGTGCCCGCGTCGTTGACGCAGCCCGTCGAACTCGGTCTCGGCTCCGGACAGCCGCAGTCGATCGCTTGGACGGGGGAGTCGACCGTCGCCGTCCTCAGCACGGACGCCGGCGACGCCACCACCATCGAGGAGCAGACGATCGGCGGCACGCAGACGACCTCCGCGGGACCGGTCGACGGGCGGACGATCGTCGGGGCCGGCGGGCTCTCGCGGTACCTCGTGCTCGCCGCGGACGGGACGCTGCAGGCGCCGACGGGAACCGGCTGGCAGGCCCAGACCGACCGGGTCGGGGCGGTCGCGGTCCAGCTCGGCCAGCCCTGATCCACACCCGCGCCGGGCGTGCCAGGCTGTCCACAGATCCCCGCCGACGGCTCCGTCCGCGCTGCCGCTCGGCGAGTCTGTGGGCATGACAGCGACCGCCCTTCTCCGCGAATCCCTCCTCGACGCCGCAGCCGTCCTCCTCCCGGTGGCCTGCTCCGGGTGCGGCAGCCCCGACCGGTCCCTGTGCCGATCGTGCCGCTCCGAGCTGCGCCCGCGGGTCGTCGCCGCGACGGCCGGCGGCATCCCCGTGTGGGCTGCTCTCGAGTACGAGGGGGTCGCCCGGCGGGTCATCCTCGCCTACAAGGACGGGGGCCGGGTCGACGCGGCGCCGGCGCTCGCCGAGACGCTGCGCGCGGCCGTGGCAGCGGCTCAGCGCGGTGCGTCCGGCCCGCGGGAGGGAATCGGCTCGCCGCGGTCCCGCGCCTCCGCGGCGCTCCTCCCGGTGCTCGTCCCTTCGTCGCGCGCGGCCGCGCGGCGGCGCGGCTATCATCCGACCGGTCACCTGCTCGCCCGGGCCCACATCCTGGTCCCGCCCCTATGGGGCGCGCTCCGGTTCGCGCGCCAGCCGAAGGATCAGGCCGGACTGTCGGCCGTCGAGCGCGCGGGCAACCGCTCCGGGGCCCTCCGCGCGTCCCGCCGGCTCGCCGGGAGGCGCTGCCTGATCGTCGACGACATCGTCACCTCCGGGGCGACCGTCGCCGAGGCGGCCCGTGCCATCCGCGCGGCCGGCGGGTGTGTCGCGGGCGCCGCAGCCCTCGCGCGCACGCCCCTCCGGTACCCGGCGAGTCCACGGCTGCCCCACAGCGAGCCCTGATCGAATCCCCCTTTTTTCCGGTTCCTAAAGCCGGGAGGGAGCACTACGGTAGTCCAAAAGGCGCGAGCGATCCGCCCTTCTGCCCGGGCGGACATCGCACCGGAACAGGGAGGTCTCCATGGACATCAACATCATCGGACGCAACCTGGGAATCACGGACCGCTTCCGCGAGTACGCCACCGAGAAATCGGAGAAGGTCGCGCACCTCGCCGAGCGCGCCATCTCATTCGAGATCAAAGTGGTGCGCCACAACGAGAAGCAGGGCTCCCAGAACGGGGACGACCGCGTCGAGCTGACGCTGGTCGGACCCAAAGCAGTCGTGCGCTCCGAGGCGACCGGGACCGACAAGTACGCGGCGTTCGACATCGCGCTCGGCAAGCTGCTCGAGCGCGTCCGCCGCGCGAAGGACCGGCGCAAGGTGCACCGCGGCCAGCACAGACCGACCTCGCTGCGCGAGGCGAGTACCGACGGCTTCAGCGCTGTCGGCCTCGCCGCCGCCCCGGTCGCGGTGCTCGAGCAGGTGCGCACCGGAAGGGTCCCGACCGCGTCCGATGAGACCGAGGCCGCGCCGGAGGCGGCCGACGAGGAGTACTGCCCCGTCGTCATCCGGCGCAAGGTGTTCGCCTCGGTGCCGATGACCGTCGACGACGCGCTCTACTACATGGAGCTGGTGGGGCACGACTTCTACCTGTTCGTCGATCAGGAGACCATGCGCCCGAGCGTCGTGTACCGGCGCAAGGGCTGGGACTACGGCCTGATCTCGCTCGACGACGAGGCCGACGAGCTGCAGGAGGTCGCGACCGCGGCGCGCAAGCTCGGCTGAGCCGCTCCAGCCGATGGCGACCGCCCGGGCGGCGGCCGCCATCGGCGCGCGCTCACCGCGCTCGGAGCGGGCTCTCAGCGCCGGAGGGACGAACGCCCCGGTTCAGCAAGTACGATGTCCCTAGCGTCGGCGGAGTCTGCCGTCCGGCGTGCGCCCGCCGGGGCGCCGGGCACCATCGGGCCCGACCGATCACACCGGGAGAGCATCAGTGGCCAATGTTCTTGAGAAGGTCCTCCGCGTCGGCGAGGGCCGCACCCTCCGTCGTCTCGAGGCCTACGCGAAAGCGGTCAACGCGCTCGAAGACGACTTCAGCGAACTGACGGACGAGGAACTCGCGCACGAGACGGTCGAGCTCCGAGAGCGCTACGGCAACGGCGAGTCGCTCGACGACCTCCTCCCCGAGGCCTTCGCGGCGGTCCGCGAGGCCGCGAAGCGCACCCTGGGCATGCGTCACTTCGACGTGCAGATCATGGGCGGGGCGGCCCTCCACCTCGGCAACATCGCCGAGATGAAGACCGGTGAGGGCAAGACGCTCGTCGCCACCACCGCGGCCTACCTCAACGCGATCTCCAGCCGCGGCGTCCACGTGGTCACCGTCAACGACTACCTCGCCAGCTACCAGTCCGAGCTCATGGGCCGCGTCTACCGCGCCCTCGGCATGACCACCGGCGTGATCCTCTCGGGCCAGACGCCCGAGGAGCGCCGCGAGCAGTACGCGGCCGACATCACCTACGGCACGAACAACGAGTTCGGCTTCGACTACCTGCGCGACAACATGGCGTGGCAGGCCAGCGACATGGTGCAGCGCGGGCACTTCTTCGCGATCGTCGACGAGGTCGACTCGATCCTCATCGACGAGGCGCGCACCCCGCTCATCATCTCGGGCCCGTCCTCCGGGGAAGCCAACCGCTGGTTCGTCGAGTTCGCCAACCTCGCCGGCCGTCTCGAGGAGGGCGTCGACTTCGAGGTCGACGAGAAGAAGCGCACGGTCGGCGTGCTCGAGCCCGGCATCGAGAAGGTCGAGGACTACCTCGGCATCGACAACCTGTACGAGTCGGCGAACACCCCGCTCATCTCGTTCCTCAACAACGCCATCAAGGCGAACGCGCTGTTCAAGCGCGACAAGGACTACGTCGTCATGAACGGCGAGGTTCTCATCGTCGACGAGCACACCGGGCGCATCCTGGTCGGCCGCCGCTACAACGAGGGCATCCACCAGGCGATCGAGGCGAAGGAGGGCGTCGAGGTCAAGGCCGAGAACCAGACCCTCGCGACCGTCACGCTCCAGAACTACTTCCGCCTCTACAAGAAGCTGTCCGGCATGACCGGTACCGCCGAGACCGAGGCGGCCGAGTTCATGAGCACCTACAAGCTCGGCGTGGTCCCCATCCCGACCAACAAGCCGATGCAGCGGCTCGACCAGCCCGACCTCGTCTACAAGAACGAGAAGGCCAAGTTCGACCAGGTCGTGGAGGACATCGCGAGGCGCCACGAGAAGGGCCAGCCGGTCCTCGTGGGCACCACCTCCGTCGAGAAGAGCGAGTACCTGTCCCGGCTCCTCGCCAAGAAGGGCGTGCGGCACGAGGTCCTCAACGCGAAGAACCACGCGCGCGAGGCCGCCATCGTCGCACAGGCCGGCCGGCTCGGGTCGGTCACGGTGGCGACGAACATGGCCGGCCGAGGCACCGACATCATGCTCGGCGGGAACGCCGAGTTCCTCGCCGTGGCCGAGATGAACGCCCGCGGGCTCTCCCCGGTCGAGACCCCCGACGAGTACGAGGCCGCGTGGGACGAGGTCTTCGACGCCGTCAAGGCGAAGGTCGCCGAAGAGGCCGAGAAGGTCATCGAGGCCGGCGGGCTGTACGTGCTCGGCACCGAGCGGCACGAGTCCCGCCGCATCGACAACCAGCTCCGCGGCCGTTCGGGCCGGCAGGGCGACCCCGGCGAGAGCCGCTTCTACCTCTCCCTGACCGACGACCTGATGCGCCTGTTCAACGCGGGCGCCGCCGAGAGCCTGATGGGCCGCGCGAGCGTCCCCGACGACATCGCGATCGAGTCCAAGGTCGTCAGCCGCGCCATCCGCAGCGCCCAGTCGCAGGTGGAGGCGCGCAACGCCGAGATCCGCAAGAACGTCCTCAAGTACGACGACGTCCTGAACCGCCAGCGCGAGGCGATCTACAGCGACCGCCGGCACATCCTCGAGGGGGACGACCTGCACGAGCGCGTGCAGCACTTCCTCACCGACGTCATCGACGACATCCTCGACCAGCACACCGGCGAGGGCAGTGGCGACGACTGGGACTTCGACGCTCTGTGGGCCGAGCTCAAGACCCTGTACCCGGTCGGCGTGACCATCGACGAGGTCGTCGCCGAAGCGGGCAACAAGGGCCGGATCAACCGCGAGTTCATGCGCCGCGAGATCCTCTCCGACGCGCGCATCGCCTATCAGAAGCGCGAGGAGTCGCTCGGCTCGCCGGCGATGCGCGAACTCGAGCGCCGCGTCGTGCTCTCGGTGATCGACCGGCGCTGGCGCGACCACCTGTACGAGATGGACTACCTGAAGGACGGCATCGGCCTGCGGGCGATGGCGCAGCGCGACCCGCTGGTCGAGTACCAGCGCGAGGGCTACGCGATGTTCCAGCAGATGATGGGCGCCATCCGGGAGGAGACGATCGGCTTCCTGTTCAACCTGGAGGTCGAGGTCAACCAGGCTCCCGGCGAGGTCGAGGCCCCCGCGGTCGCGGCCAAGGGCCTCACGCCCGGCCAGAGCGCTCCGGCGCTCAGCTACTCGGCTCCCGGCGAGCAGGGCGAGGTCGAGGTGCGCGACCAGCGCGGCCAGCTCGAGCGCGCGGCCACCGACCGGGCTCAGCGAGCAGCCCAGGCTCAGGGCGCCTCGGCCGGCGCGGCCCAGGCGCAGGCCCCGGCCCAGGCGGCCACCCAGCGCGGCGCCTTCGGCCAGAAGGTCGCCGCCTCCGACGAGGCGGCCCCGGTCAACCGGGCGGAGCGGCGCGCTCAGGCCAAGAAGCGCTGATCCGTCAGCAGCACGAGAAGGGCGGCCCCGGCGGGGCCGCCCTTCTCGTCTTCGCTGCGCAGCGTCACAGGACCGTCACCGCGGTCGCGCGCCAGCGCGCCCGATAACGCTCGAGCCGGATGGCGACCGCTCGCGATCGTCCCGGCTGATGCGCGATGACGACGGCTTCGACCACGCCGTCGCACGGGTGCGTGATGATCGGCGCGCCCAGCCGGACCCGCGGACGGCGAGCCTCCGCCGTCCTGAGTGCCCGGCTCCGCGCCGCGATGACCGTGCGCCGCAGCAGCTGGAGGAAGACCGCATCGGTGACCCATCGGCTCACCTGATCGATCGGCCGGGCCCCCGCCAGGATCTCGATCACGCACAGGGCGAGGTTCGAGCAGAGGGACGCGGGGTCCGTTCCCCATTCCTCCTCGGACACGGACGACAGGTCCGGTGCGGCGCCGGGAGGTGGCACCGCGACGGGCGCCGGTGCGGGCAGGGGAGCCACGGCGCGGAGCGCCCGGACGGCGGGCGCCGCGGTGCGCCGCCGTGTGCGAGCGGCCGGGGACCCCGGGGCTGCCGCCGGGGCACCTCCCCGCCCGCCTGCGCGCCAGTCCACGTGCTCGATCGCCGTGCTCATCTGCTCCCCCTTCGCCGGCCGACTCCGGCGGTCGTTGTCGTGTCGGGGACTCACTCAACCAGGGGGCCGCCGGGGGAGTCCAGTGCTCCAACGCCGCTGTGGACAGCCGTCCGGAGGGCCGCCGGGGTCCGCCTACGATAGGGGGGTGTCCACGCTCAGTGATCTCGTCCATGCCCAGGGTCGTTCCTCCGAGGCCGACGTCGAGTGGCTGCACGGCCTGGTCGGTGACTGGCAGCTCCTCGCGGATCTCGCCTTCGCCGACATCGTCCTCTGGGTGCCGACGAGCGACGACGATTTCGTCGCCGTGGCGCACGCGCGTCCCTCCAGCGCGGCGACGCTCTTCTACCGCGACTTCGTCGGTCAGCGGATCAAGCCGGAGTGGCGTCAGCAGGTGACCGACGCCTACCGGACCAAGCAGATCATCGACACGTCTGCGCCGGACTGGTACGAGGAGACGCCGACGCGCGTCCGGGCCGTCCCGGTCATCCGCCGCCTGACAGCGCACTCGCCGGACACCGCTGACGAGCCCGTCGCGGTCATCACACGCCACACCAACCTCAGCGAGGCGCGCACCCCGAGCCGCCAGGAGCTGACCTTCAACGCCTGCGCGAACGATCTGTTCGACATGATCGCCACTGGCGACTTCCCCGACCTGGGTGCCCCGGCCGCGCCGCGCCGCGGGGCGCCGCGCGCGGCCGACGGCCTCATCCGGCTCGACGTCGACGGCACGACGACGTTCGCCAGCCCGAACGCGCTGAGCGCCTTCAACCGCATGGGGTTCACCGGCGAGCTCGAGGGGGAGTCCCTGGCGGCGGTGACCACCGGTCTGCTGGCCGGCAACATGACGATCGACGAGTCCCTCCCGCTCGTCGTGACCGGCCGGGCACCGTGGCGCACCGACATCGAGGCGCGCGGGGTGACGGTCTCGCTTCGCGCCATCCCGATCCGCAACCGCGGTGAGCGGGTCGGCGCGATCGTCCTGTGCCGCGACGTCTCCGAGCAGCGCCACCAGGAGCGCGAGCTGATCACGAAAGACGCGACGATCCGCGAGATCCACCACCGGGTCAAGAACAACCTCCAGACGGTGGCGTCGCTGCTGCGCATCCAGGCGCGTCGCACGCACTCCGAGGAGGCGCGGGAGGCGCTGAGCCAGGCGATGCGGCGCGTGGCGGCGATCGCGGTCGTCCACGACACGCTCTCGACCGGGCTGGCGCAGATCGTCGACTTCGACGACGTGTTCGACCGGGTCCTGCTCCTCGTCGCCGAGGTGGCGGCGAGTCACACGACCACAGTGCACCCGAAGAAGTCGGGCACGTTCGGGTCGCTGCCGAGCGAGTACGCGACTCCGCTCGCGCTGGCGCTCACCGAGCTCGTCACCAACGCGGTCGAGCACGGACTCGCCGGCCGCGAGGGAGAGGTCGAGATCATCGCGAACCGGTCGACCGAGTCGCTCACGGTGAAGGTCGTCGACAACGGCTCCGGGCTGCCCGAGGGCAAGGTCGGCTCGGGTCTCGGCACCCAGATCGTGCGCACCCTGATCCAGGGCGAGCTCGGCGGTGCGATCGACTGGCACACGATGATGGGGCAGGGGACCGAGGTCACCATCGAGGTCCCGCTGCGCTACCTCACCAAGGCCGAGCGCGCCTGACGCGCGAGAGCCGAGGGGCGCTCCGGATGCTAGGTGAAGGAGCGCCTCTCGGCTCTGGGGTGGTTCGTCTTCGTGCGGGGCGTCAGGAGGCGCGGCGCGCGCGTGCGGCGCGGCGCTTGAGCGCACGGCGCTCGTCCTCCGACAGACCGCCCCAGACGCCCGAGTCCTGACCGGTCTCGAGCGCGTACTGGAGGCAGATCTCGGTCACGGTGCAGCGCGCGCAGACCGCCTTCGCCTTATCGATCTGGTCGACGGCGGGCCCGGTGTTGCCGACGGGGAAGAACAGCTCGGGGTCCGCGGTGAGGCAGGCGGCTTTGTCGCGCCAATCCATGAAGATATGCTCCTTGTTTCACTGGGTGGTTCTCGACCCGAGGGGCCTAGAATGCAGGTAAGCAGTCGGTTACAGGGTTCTGAGATCCGTGGGGAATAAGACCTGCCCACGACCCTGTGAGCACTAACTCGACCGACAATATGCTCCCATAGCGGTTAACCTGAATCAATAGTTTTGTATGGGATAACGCTGAGAACACAAGCCGGAAACGTCAGGATGCTATAGTGCCCGACTCTCGCCACGCGCCCTCGCCCCGCGAAGACCACCGGCCGGAGGAGCGCCGGCGCCGCCCGCTCGCGGTGATCGTGCTGGCCGTCATCCTCGGTCTCGAGGCCGCGCTCGTCGCCGGTCTCGCCGTCTGGGTGGGTGTGGAACTCCTCACGCAGCGTCCCGACTCCTACGCGAGCGCCGTCGCCATCCTCGTGATCGCGGTCCTTGCGGCGGTGTGGGTCGTGGCCACGCTGGTCGCCGTGCTGGCCCTGCGATCGTGGGCGCGCGCCTCCACCGTGACCATCCAGATCCTCCAGCTCGCGATCGCCGTCGGCTGCTTCCAGGGGCTTTACGCGCGCCCCGACGTCGGCTGGGCGCTGCTCGTGCCCGCCGTCGTCGCCGGCGCGCTGGCGCTCAGCCCGCCCGTGGTGCGCGCCACCTCGCGCAACACGGAGCAACACGAATAGGCGGTGACGGGAACAAGACGGAGGATCGAACGGTTATGCCGAACATCGTGACCGACACCTCCACACTGACGCATGCATCCCCGTCCGCCATCGAGAAGGCCCGCGCCGGCTACGACGACTGGCGTGCCTCCCGCTTGACCGGGGTCACCGCCCCCGCCGGCAATCTCGCCCTCATCGAGACCCGCTGGCTCGCCGACGGCGACACCACGACCCTCGAGGAGGCGCTGGCCGGCCACCCCGACACGGTCACCGCCACTGAGCTCACGCGGCGGAACCTCGACACCGGCGAGCCTGAGCGAGGCATCCGGCTCTGGGACTCCCAGTCGCCTGCCATCCGCGCGTTCGAGACCATAGAGGCATACCCGTTCGACCCGGCGTGGGTCATCGAGGCCGTCTTCACCCCGGTCTCGGAGGAGCGCACCATCCCGTTCGAGCACATCCGCGACAACGGGCTCACGCGCGACCTCGTCGTCCCGGGCGACATCAGCTTCGAGTTGGACGGCGTCGCGTACACGCTGAGCGCCTTCGACGACGACGGCACGCTCCTCCTCGTCTTCGGCGACCCGACCACCGGCGCCGACGGCGACGACGGCACCTACGCGTCCGGCCGGTTCCTGTTCGTGGAGCGCGAGGGCGACCGCGCCGTCCTCGACTTCAACCGGGCCTTCGTGCCGCCGTGCGGCTTCTCGGACCAGTACAACTGTCCGCTCCCGCCGCGCAACAACCGCTTCGCCGTGCCGGTCAGGGCCGGCGAGAAGCGCGTCGTCCTGCGCGACCGCACCGCGCACTGAGCGAGTCACCCGCAGACCTCGCGGGACCGCGATCTCGCGCGCCCGCACTCCCGTAATCCCCACCTCCCCTCACAGCACAGGAGAACCACGTTGAGAAAGACCCCCCTGCTCGCGACGCTCGCGATCGGCCTGGCTTCGGCTCTGGCACTCGCCGGCTGCGCCGGAAACTCGTCATCCTCCGGCGGCGGCGACGCGTCCATCGCGATCGGCTCGCTGTACGAGCCCGTCAACCTCGACAACACGGCCGGTGGGGGCCAGGGCGTGACCGAGGCGCTGAACGGAAACGTCTACGAGGGCCTGTTCAAGCTCACCGACGACGGCAAGGTCGAGCCTCTGCTCGCCTCGAAGTACACCACGAGCTCCGACGGGCTGACCTACACCTTCACCCTGCGCGACGGGGTGAAGTTCCACTCCGGCAAGCCGCTCACGAGCGAGGCCGTGAAGAGCAGCATCGAGCGCGTTCTCGGGCCGGACTCGCAGTCGGCCCGCAAGTCGCAGCTCGCGGTCATCTCGTCGATCGCGACGCCCGACGCGAAGACGGTCGTCATCAGCCTGAAGAGCCGCTCGATCTCCCTCCCGTACAACCTGAGCTACATCTGGATCTACGGCCCCGGCACCTCCAACTACAAGACCGCGGAGGACGGCACCGGCCCGTACAAGCTGGGCACGTGGAAGCGCGGCAGCTCGCTGAGCCTCGAGCGCTGGAGCGGCTACTGGGGTGCCCGGGCGAAGAACAAGGAGGTCGTGTTCGACTACTTCACCGACGCCTCCGCGCTCTCGAACGCCCTGACCACGAACCAGGTCGACATCGTCACGAGCATCCAGAGCCCGGACGCGCTGACGCAGTTCAAGGGCAACAAGGACTTCACCGTCAACGACGGCAAGTCCACCACGAAGGAGCTGCTGGCCTTCAACGACAAGGTCAAGCCGTTCGACAACGTCGAGGTGCGCAAGGCCGTCTACTCCGCCATCGACCGCAAGAAGCTGCTCTCCTCCATCTGGGGCGATTACGGCACGCTGATCGGCTCCATGGTGCCGCCGAGCGACCCCTGGTACGAGGACCTCACCAAGGTGAACCCGTACGACGTCGACCTGGCCAAGAAGGAGCTGGCGGCGGCCGGTTACCCGAACGGCTTCAGCTTCACGCTCGACACCCCGACCTACGACCCGCACCCGGCGGTGGCCGAGTTCCTGAAGAGCGACCTCGCCAAGGTCGGCATCACGGTCACCATCAACTCGATCTCGGCGGACGAGTGGTACACGAAGGTGTTCAAGAACCACGACTTCGTGGCCACCCTTCAGGAGCACGTGAACGACCGCGACGTCGTCTGGTACGGCAACCCGGACTTCTACTGGGGCTATGACAACCCGCAGGTGACCGCCTGGGTCAACGAGGCGGAGCAGTCCAAGACGACCGCCGAGCAGACCGCGAAGCTCAAGCAGGTGAACGAGCAGATCGCCAAGGACGCCGCGAGCGCCTGGCTGTACCTGTACCCGCAGATCGTCGTCGCCTCGAGCTCGGTCAGCGGCTACCCGGTCAACGGCCTCAACTCGCAGTTCTACGCGTACGACATCGTCAAGAAGTAGTCGCCCGGGCGGCAGCGCGGTCAGCCGCGCTGCCGCCCCTGTCTATCCTTGAAGTGACCATGGCCGTCTATCTCCTCCGCCGAACCGCGTTCCTCGTGGTCTCGCTGCTGTTCGCGATGGCGCTGCTGTTCTTCCTCCTCCGGGTGCTCCCCGGGGACCCGGCGAACGCGCTGCTCTCGGTGAACGCGACACCGGAGCAGATCGCGGCCGCCCGCCGCCAGACGGGAGGCGATCAGCCGCTCGGGCAGCAGTTCGTCGCGTTCTTCGGGTCGCTGCTCACGCTCAACCTGGGGGAGTCGTTCGTCTCGTCCCTCCCGGTCGGACCGGAGATCGCCTCCCGGCTCGCGGTGACGGTCCCGCTCACGCTGCTGTCGTTCCTCCTGGCCCTCGTGCTCGCTCTCCCGATCGGGTTCGTCGCCGCCTGGAAGTCGGACCGCTGGTACGGCGTCGCGCTCTCCGCCTTCTCGCAGCTCGGCATCGCCGTGCCCGTCTTCTGGGTGGGCATCCTCCTCGTCAGCGTGTTCTCGATCCAGCTGCGCTGGTTCCCGTCCGGCGGCTTCCCGCGGGACGACTGGGCCGACCCGGCCGGCGCCCTGCACTCGCTCGCCCTGCCGATCGTGACGATCGCGATCGTGATGAGCGCCTCCATCGCCCGATACGTGCGCAGTGCGTCGCTCGACGTGATCGGGAGCGACTACCTCCGCAACGCCCGCGCCCTCGGCTCCGGGTTCGGGGGCGCCATGTGGAGGCACGGCCTGCGCAACGGCGCCGTGCCGGTCATCTCGGTGCTCGGCATCGAGCTCGCGACGACCTTCCTCGGCGCGGTCGTCGTCGAGAGCGTCTTCACCCTCCCCGGGCTCGGCAGCATGCTCCGCCAGGCGATCGAGCAGCACGACTACCCGAACATCCAGGGCATCCTCTTCGTGTCGACGCTGCTCGTCCTGATCGTCGGCTTCATCGCCGATGTCGCCCAGCGGCTCATCGATCCCCGTCTCCGCACCAGCATCTCGGGGAATCGATGAGCGCGCTCGTCGATCAGGCCGCCGGGGTCGCGCAGGAGCCGCGAGTCGCGGGCCGGCGCCGCCGTCGCTCGGTCACACTCGGGATCGGTCTCGTGCTCGTCGGTCTCGTCGTCGTCACCGCGCTCGTGTCGTTCTTCTGGCTGCCGTACGCCCAGAGCGACACGTCGGGAGGCCGCCTCGAGGGTCCGGGCGCACAGCACTGGCTCGGCACAGACAAGCTCGGCCGCGATCTGCTGACGCAGCTCATGATCGGCGCCCGCATAGCTCTCGCCGTCGGCATCGGCTCCGTGGTCATCGGCGCGGTCATCGGCGTCACGGTCGGTCTTCTCGCCGCGTTCGCCACGCGCTGGCTCGACGACACCATCTCGGCGTTCCTCGACATCCTCATCGCCTTCCCCACGCTCCTCCTGGCCATGCTGATCGTGGCGGCCCAGGGCGCCTCCCTGGGCACGGCGATCCTGGCGATCGGGCTCGCCATGGCGTCCGTCGTGGCGAGGCTGACGCGAGTGCTCGCGAAGCGCGTGCTCTCGCAGCAGTATGTGACCGCCTCCCGCACCTCCGGCACGTCGTGGCCCGGAGTCGTGCTCCGCCATGTGATGCCCAACATCTGGCCGACGTTGAGCGTCAACCTCGCCCTGCAATTCGGTGTCGCCGTGCTCGCCGAGGCGAGCCTGTCGTACCTCGGGCTGGGCGCCCCGCCGCCGAACGCGTCCTGGGGCAGGCTCCTCGAGGAGGCGCAGGGCACGGTCGCGACCGCACCTGTCGGTGCCATCGCCCCCGGCGTCGCCCTGGTGGTGCTCGTCATCGGCGTGAACCTCGTGGCGGACGGACTGCGCGAGGTCGGCGACCCCACGAGGAGGCGAGGCCGGTGATCCTCGACGTGAACGCTCTGAGCGTCTCGACGCGCGATGGCGTGCGCCTGGTCGACGACATCTCGTTCTCGCTCTCCGAGGGGGAGCGGGTCAGCCTGATCGGCGAGTCCGGGTCCGGCAAGTCCCTCACCTCGTTCGCCGTCACCGGTCTGCTGCCGGACGGGCTGAGTGCGTCCGGGAGCGTCCTCCTCGACGGAGTGCAGGTGATCGGCGCCGCCGAGAAGGCGTTGGTCCCGCTTCGAGGGCGGACCGTGTCGATGGTCTTCCAGGAGCCGTTGACGGCGCTCGACCCGCTCATGCGGCTGGGCAAGCAGGTCGCGGCCCCGCTCGCGCGCCACCTCGGCCTGCGCGGCTCGGCCCTCCGCGACGCCGTGCTCGGCGCCCTCGAGGAGGTGCGGCTCCCGGACCCGCAGCGCATCGCGCGGGCGTATCCTCACGAGATCTCGGGAGGTCAGCGACAGCGCGTCGCGATCGCGGCGGCGCTCGCCTGCCGGCCGCGCCTCCTCATCGCCGACGAACCGACGACCGCGCTCGATGTGACCGTCCAGGCCGAGATCCTGGCGCTGCTCGATGCACTGGTGGCCGAGCGGGGGATGTCCCTCCTCTTCGTGAGCCACGATCTCGCCGTGGTCTCGCGGATGACCGATCGCGCAGTCGTGCTGCGCCGTGGCCGGGTCGTCGAGCAGGGGCCGATCGGGCGGATCCTCAGCGCGCCGGCGGACCCGTACACCGCGGAGCTGGTTCGCAGCGCCCGCGAGCTCGATGCCGCATTGGAGACACCGTGACGCCGATCCTCGAGCTCCGTGACGCCACGTTCCGCTACGGCCGGGCGCAGAGCCCGGCCCTCGACCGCGTCTCCTTCGCGATCGAGGGCGGCCGAAGCGTCGGGCTCGTCGGGGAGTCGGGCGCCGGCAAGACGACTGTGCTGTCGCTGCTGCTCGGTCTGACGAGTCCGACCTCCGGCGAGGTGCTGTTCGACGGCGCCCCGCTCGACCGCCGCGACCGGCGGTTGATGCGTGGCTTCCGCCGCAGTGTCCAGACTGTCTTCCAGGACCCGTACTCGTCTCTCGACCCGCGCCAGAGTGTCGGTCGGATCGTGGGCGAACCGCTCGCGTCGCTGGGAATCGCGACGGGAGCGGAGGCGCGACAGCGGGTCGCGGAAGCGCTGGCCTCCGTCGCCCTGCCGGCCGACGCGGCCTCGCGCTTCCCGCACGAGTTCTCGGGCGGTCAGCGGCAGCGCATCGCCATCGCCCGCGCGATCGTGGCGCGCCCGCGGGTGCTCCTCGCCGACGAGCCGGTGAGCGCTCTCGACGTGACGACGCGCATCCTAATCATCGAGCTCCTCGGCGAGCTCGCCGCGCGCGAGGGCATGACCGTCGTCATGGTGTCGCACGACCTCAGCGTGGTCGCGTCGCTCTGCGCGCAGACGGTCGTGCTCCAGGGCGGCCGTGTCGTCGAGCAGGGCGAGACGGCCGCGGTGCTCGGGTCGCCCTCCGACGCCTACACGCAACGCCTGATCGCGTCGGTTCCGCGCCTCCCGGCCTGATCCGGGCGTTCCCCGAAGCGGGCCGGGACGCGGTTCCGGTCGTTACGCGTCGATGCCGAGCCTCTTGCGCAGCGACGCCACGTGCCCCGTAGCCTTGACGTTGTACAGCGGCAGACGAACGGTGCCGTCGGGGTCGATGACGAACGTCGACCGGATGACACCCTCGACCAGCTTGCCGTAGAGCTTCTTCTCGCCGTACGTGCCGTACGCCTTGTGGACCGTGAGGTCCTCGTCGGACAGGAGCGGGAAGTTCAGGCTCTCCTGCTCCTGGAACTCCTTGTTCTTCGCGGGGGCGTCCTTCGAGATGCCGATCACCTGGTACCCGCTGGAGGCGAGCGAGTTGAGGTTGTCGCGGAAGTCGCAGGCCTCGGTCGTGCAGCCCGGGGTCATCGCCGCCGGGTAGAAGTACAGGATGACGTTCTTGCCCTCGTAGTCGGCGAGGGAGACGCTGTTGCCGTCCTGGTCGGTCAGGGTGAATGCGGGCGCCGGCCGGCCCGCCTCGAGTCGCTCATCGGTCATGCGACCATTCTGGCCTACGCGAGCGTGGTGAGGAGGCGCTGGAGCGAGTCCAGCCGCGCACGCCCCGTCTCGCCGAGCCGGCCCTCCTCGACGGCCTCGACGATCGCGCAGTCCGGGGCGTCGGGCAGGTGGGTGCAGCCGCGGGGGCAGTCCTCCGCGATCTCAGCGAGGTCGGTGAACGCCTTGAGGATGCTGTCGGTGCTGACGTGCCCGAGACCGAATGACCGGACGCCGGGCGTGTCGATGACCCAGCCGTGACGTCCCTCCTCGTCGTCGACCCGCAGCGACACGGTCGAGGACGATGTGTGGCGGCCCCTGCCGGTCACCTCGTTCACGTGGCCGGTCGCGCGCTTCGCTCCGGGCACGATCGCGTTGACGAGTGTCGACTTGCCTACACCGGAGTGGCCTACCACGACGGTGTCGTGCCCGACCAGCACGGCCTTGATCTCGGCGACGGGGATGGCGTCCTCGCGGCTGGTGAACACCGGGAGGTCGAGGCCCGCGAAGTTCTCGAGGAACGGTGCGGGGTCGGCGAGGTCGGTCTTCGTCACGCAGAGCATCGGGGCGATCCCGGCGTCGAAGGCCGCGACGAGGTAGCGGTCGACGAGCCGGGTCCTCGGCTCGGGGTTCGCGGCCGCCACGACGATGAGCATCTGGTCGGCATTCGCGACGATCACGCGCTCGACCTCGTCCGTGTCGTCGGCGCTGCGGCGGAGCAGTGTGGTCCGCGGTTCGATGCGGACGATCCTCCCCAACGTCCCCTCCTCGCCGGTCACGTCTCCGACGACGGCCACGCGGTCGCCGGTGACGATGGCCTGGCGGCGGAGCTCGCTCGCCCGCGCGGCGATGGACTGGCGTTCGCCGGGCGTGTCCTCGTCGACGAGCACCGTGTAG
Source organism: Leifsonia sp. AG29 (assembly GCF_009765225.1). Taxonomy (NCBI): domain Bacteria; kingdom Bacillati; phylum Actinomycetota; class Actinomycetes; order Micrococcales; family Microbacteriaceae; genus Leifsonia; species Leifsonia sp. AG29. The sequence continues at coordinate 837,934 of NZ_VMSF01000001.1, forward strand.
CGGCCGCGGTCGACGCCGAGCACCCGCGCTATCGCCGCGTCGGCGTGCTCCGGGCGCTGCTTCGACCTCGGCCGGTTCCCCTTCGGGTTGGGCCGGGTGCGCACGCTCGACTCGTCGTAGTCGCCGTACTCCTCGTCGTCGTCGTCATCATCGGTCGCCCACCACGACCCGGTGCCGTCCGTCACGGCTCCCGGCTCCGATCGATGCGCGCGGTCACCGGCCGGGCGCTCCCTGCACCATGCGCGTCCAGAGCTCGGTGAACTGGGGGAGGGTCTTGGCGGTCGTCGCGACGTTCTCGATCTCCACGCCCGGCACGACGAGGCCGATGATCGCACCGGCGGTCGCCATCCGGTGGTCCTCGTAGCTCCGCCAGACCCCCCCGCGCAACGGACGCGGCTCGACGCGCAGGCCGTCCTCGAGCTCGGTCACCGCGCCTCCCAGGCCGTTGATCTCGGCCGCCAGCGCTGCCAGCCGGTCGGTCTCGTGATGGCGGATGTGCCCGATGCCGGTGATCTCACTGGGACCGTCGGCGAGAGCCGCCAGAGCGACCAGGGCGGGTGCGAGTTCGCCGCCGGTCGACAGGTCGAGGGTGACCGGCGAGACGGTCTCGGGCCCCGTCACGGTCAGGCGGTCGCCCTCGAGCTGCACGGTGGCGCCGAACAGCGGCAGAAGCTCGGCCAGGTCGGCCCCGACCTGGGTCGTCGAGGCTGGCCAGCCGGTGACCGTGACCGATCCGCCCGTGGCGACGGCGGCCGCGAGGAAGGGGGCCGCGTTCGACAGATCGGGCTCGATGTCGACGTCGAGCGCGCCGATGCGTCCAGGGGCGATCCTCCAGTGCCCGGTCTCGGGAGACTCGACCACAACGCCCCGCGCGGCCAAGGCGGCGACCGTCATCTCGATGTGGGGGAGGCTCGGGAGGCGCTCGCCGGTGTGCGTCAGGTCGAGTCCCTCCTCGAATCTCGCGCCCGACAGGAGGAGCGCGCTGACGAACTGGCTGGAGCTCGATGCGTCGACCCCGATCGCGCCTCCGCGCACCGACCCCGTGCCGTGCACGGTGAACGGGAGGGCGCCCCGGCCGTCGTCGTTCACGTCGACGCCGAGGGAGCGGAGCGCCGCGATGATGGCGCCCATCGGACGGCCGCGCGCGGAGTCGTCGGCGTCGAAGGTGGTGGGGCCGAGGGCGAGGCCGGCGACCGGCGGTACGAACCGCATCACCGTTCCGGCCTGGCCGCACTCGATCGTGGTGCTGCCGATGAGCTCGTCCGGAGGGGTCACCAGCAGGTCGGAGCCGAACTCGCCGGAGCCCTCGCGCTCCTCGATGCCGACGCCGAGGGAGCGGAGCGCCTCCACCATGTTCGCGCTGTCGCGGGAGTGGAGGGGCGAGCGCAGCAGCGACGGCCCGTCGGCCAGGGCCGCCAGCACGAGCTCCCGGGCGGTCAGCGACTTCGATCCCGGCAGCGACACGGAGGCGACGACGGGACCGTCGGCGACCGGCGCCGGCCACAGCGTGTTCGGCTCCTCCGTGCGGTTGTCGCCGTACGGGTCGAAGTCGGGAGCGGAATATTTCGAGATCAGCATTGTTGTCAAGGTTATCCGTGTTCCAGACCCAGAGAGGGATCAGCCCGTGCCCTTCGCGACCGCCGTTCTCGACGCACCCCGCGTCGATACTCGGGGTCCCGTCGCGACGGAGCAGCTCATCCCGGGGGTCACGGAGCAGCGCCCGCAATTAGACTGGCCGGTGATGACCACCGAAACCGAGGATCTGGGCCGCCTCTTCGAGGAGCAGGCCCTGCCCTTCATGGACCAGCTGTACGCGGCGGCCCTCCGCATGACCCGGAACCCGGCCGACGCGCAGGACCTCGTGCAGGAGACCTACGTCAAGGCGTACGGCGCGTTCGGCCAGTTCAAGCAGGGCACGAACCTGAAGGCGTGGCTCTACCGGATCCTCACCAACACGTTCATCAACACGTACCGCAAGAAGCAGCGCGAGCCCTACCAGGGGACGATCGACGAGCTCGAGGACTGGCAGCTCGGAGGCGCGGAGTCGACCACCGCCTCCACGAGCCGCTCGGCCGAGGCGGAGGCGATCGACCACCTGCCCGACAGTGCCGTCAAGGACGCGCTCCAGGCCATCCCGGAGGACTTCCGGCTGGCCGTGTACCTCGCCGATGTCGAGGGCTTCTCCTACCAGGAGATCGCCGACATCATGAAGACCCCGATCGGCACCGTCATGAGCCGTCTCCACCGCGGCCGCCGGATGCTGAGGGAGCTTCTGACCGACTACGCGCACGAACGCGGGCTCAGCGCCGTTCAGGGCGAGCCCGCCGTGCAGACCACCAGGAGAACACGATGACCGACTGCGGTTGCGAGAAGGCCAAGGCCGAACTCGAAGAGTACCTGCGCAACGAGCTGTGCAGCGAGGATGCTGCCGACGTGCGCGAGCACCTCCAGAACTGCGACGGCTGCTCGAGCGAGGCCCACCTGAACGTGGTCCTCACCGAGGTCGTGCAGCGCGCGTGCAAGGAGACGGCGCCCGAGGAGCTGCGCACCGAGGTGCTGCTCCGGATCCGTTCCTTCCAGGCGACGGCCCACTGAGTCTCGCTGCGCTGCGCGCAGCCCCTACCGCCCGCCCGCATTCGTGCCGAATGTGCCCTCCGAGGGCCGGCAACTCGTGATTCGTGCTGAATGCGGGAGTCGTAGGGCTGGGCCGGGCCCTCATTCGTGCTGAATGTGCCCTTCGAGGGCCGGCAACTCGTGGTTCGTGCTGAATGCGGGAGTCGTTGGGCTGGGTCGGGCCCTCATTCGTGCTGAATGCGGGGCGTCGTTGGGCTGTGTCGGGCCCTCATTCGTGCTGAATCTGCCCTTCGCGGTCCCGCAACTCGTGATTCGTGCTGAATGCGGGAGCCGTTGGGCTGGGTCGGGCCCCTCATTCGTGCTGAATGTGCCCTCCGGAGGGCGGCGAGGGGTGATTCGTGCTGAATGCGCACCACGGGCGCGGTGCCTCGCACGTCAGGCCGCGCTGCCCGATCCCGCCTCGTGCAGGAAGAAGAGGCCGCCGAACGGGTCCGTCACCTGAGCGAACCGGCCGAACTCGCTGTCCCACGGGTCGCGGAGCACCGTGCCTCCCAGTTCGACGACCCGCGCCGACGCGGTGGCCGTGTCGGCCACGGTGAAGTAGACGACCCAGTGCGAGGGGACGCCCTCGGGCAGCATCCCGTCCGCGTCGAAGACGCCGCCGGCCGGCGCGGCCTCGTCGCCGAAGGTCGAGTAGCGGAAGTCGGCCGTGTCTCCGAGCACGCGCATCTTCCAGCCGAAGACGCGGGTGTAGAACTCGACCTGGGCCTGGTAGTCCCGGGCGTAGAGCTCGTGCCAGCCGAGGCCTCCCGGTTCGTCGACGAGCTCGAAGCCGCGGTGCTCCTCCGGCTCCCACAATCCGACCGCGGCGCCGCCCGGATCCGCCAGGACGGCCAGTCGGCCGCGATCGCCCACCTGCATCGTCGGGGCGAGGACGGTCGCACCCGCCTCCTGCGCTGACGCCTCCGTCGCCGCGGCGTCCTCGACGAGGAGGTAGGTCGACCACAGGTTCGCCGGGCCGCCTTCGCCCATGACGGGCCCGAGACCGGCCACGAGGCGGCCGTCCTTGGTGAAACTCACGTAGCCGCCGTACTCCTCACCGGCCGACTCGGCCTTCCAGCCGAAGAGCGAGGAGTAGAACTCCGTTGCGGCGGGCACATCGGAGGCGGCGTAATCGACCCAGCAGGGCTCACCCAGCCGGTGTTTGGTGACGACGGTCATGTCGCCCAACCTAGCCGCTGGGTTGGTCGCCCGCGAGGGACGCAGACAAGTCCGGGTGGAGGACAGCAACGACGAAGGCCCCGGTCGCGCGGACCGGGGCCTTCGTCGTGCGGGTCGCTCAGAGGGTGAGCGCGCGCTCGATGAGGATCGACTGCTCCTTCGCGTGGCGCTTGGCCGACCCGGCGGCGGGCGACGCCGACGGCGGGCGCGAGACGACGCCGAGCGGGCGCGGTCCGAGCTTCGAGGTCTCCAGGATCATGAACGGCCACGCCCCCTGGTTCTCGGGCTCGTCCTGCACCCAGACGAGCTCGGCGTTCGGGTACGAGTCGACGACGGCCTTGAGCTCCGTCGCGGGAAGCGGGTAGAACTGCTCCACCCGGACCAGGGCGATCTCGGGGTTCGGGTTCTTCTCGAGCTCGTTGAGCAGGTCGTAGTAGAGCTTGCCCGCCATGAGCAGCACGCGCTTGACGGACGACTTGTCGGTGATTCGCTTGTCGTCGATGACCGGCTCGAAGCGCCCCGTGGTGAAGTCGGCCACATCGCTCGAGGCCCCGCGCAGCCGCAGCATGGCCTTCGGTGTGAAGACGACGAGCGGGCGGCGCGGCCGGGCGTACGCCTGGCGGCGCAGCAGGTGGAAGTACGACGCGGGCGTCGACGGACGGGCGACCGTCATGTTGTTCTCGGCGCAGAGCTGGAGGTACCGCTCGATGCGGGCGCTCGAGTGGTCCGGCCCCTGGCCCTCGTAGCCGTGGGGGAGGAGCAGGACGAGCGAGGAGCGCTGGCCCCACTTCTGCTCCGCCGAGGAGATGAACTCGTCGATGATGATCTGCGCGCCGTTCGCGAAGTCGCCGAACTGCGCCTCCCAGAGCACCAGGGCGTCGGGGCGCTCGACGGAGTACCCGTACTCGAAGCCCATCGCCGCGTACTCGCTGAGCAGCGAATCGTAGATCCAGAACTTGGCCTGGTTGTCGCTCAGGTTCGCGAGCGGCAGCCACTCCTGCCCGTTTACGCGGTCGTGCAGCACGGCGTGGCGCTGGACGAACGTGCCGCGGCGGGCGTCCTGCCCGGCGAGCCGGACCGGTGTGCCCTCGAGGAGGACGGTGCCGAGGGCGAGGAGCTCGCCGAAGCCCCAGTCGATGCCGCCGTTGCGGCTCATCTCGCCGCGCTTGTTGAGCAGCTGCTGCAGCTTCGGGTGGACGGTGAACCCGGCCGGCGGGTTGTTGAAGGCGTCGCCGATCATGTTGATGACCTGCTCGCTCACCGCCGTCGACTCCGGCTCTCCGACGCTCTCGTCCTCCTGCTGCGCCGACGGCTGCTCGAGGTCGCCGGACGTGGCGCCCGCCGTGATGATCGGCGTGGAGTTGGTCTGCGCCGCGTGCGTCTCCATGAAGGCGCGCTCGAGGCGGTCCTGGAAGTCGCGGTGCGCCTGCTCGTACTCCTCCTCGGTGATGTCGCCGCGGCCGACGAGGGCCTCGGTGTACAGGCGGCGCACAGAGCGCTTCGCCTCGATGAGGTTGTACATGAGCGGCTGCGTCATCGACGGGTCGTCGCCCTCGTTGTGACCGCGGCGGCGGTAGCAGATGAGGTCGATGACGACGTCGCGCTTGAATTCCTGGCGGTACTCGAAGGCGAGCTCGGCCACCCGGACGACGGCCTCGGGGTCGTCGCCGTTCACGTGGAAGATCGGCGCCTGGATCGTCTTCGCCACGTCGGTGGAGTAGACCGAGCTGCGGCCCTCGCCCGGAGGGGTGGTGAAGCCGACCTGGTTGTTGATGTTGACGTGGATGGTTCCGCCCGTCCGGTAGGCGCGGAGCTGGGACATCTGCATCGTCTCGACGACGATGCCCTGGCCGGCCATGGCCGCATCGCCGTGGACGAGGATAGGCAGCGTGAGGAACGTGCCGGCGGGCCGGCGGTCCTGCTTGGCGCGGACGATGCCCTCGAGCACGCCGTCGACCGCCTCGAGGTGTGAGGGGTTCGCCGCGAGGTACACGGGGATCTCCTCGCCATTGCGGCCCTTGAAGGTGCCCTCGGTGCCCAGGTGGTACTTGACGTCGCCGGAGCCCTGGACAGTCCGCGGGTCCTGGGTGCCCTCGAACTCGCGGAAGATCTGCCCGTACGTCTTGCCGGCGATGTTGGTCAGGACGTTGAGCCGCCCGCGGTGGGCCATGCCGATCGCGACCTCGTCGAGCCCCGCGCCGGCGGCGCCCTGGAGGATCGTGTCGAGCAGCGCGATGGTCGACTCGCCGCCCTCGAGGCTGAACCGCTTCTGACCGACGTACTTGGTCTGCAGGAAGGTCTCGAACGCCTCCGCCTCGTTGAGCTTGCCGAGGATGCGGAGCTGCTCGTCGTGGGTCGGCTTCTCGTAGGGCCGCTCGAGCTTGTCCTGGACCCACTTGCGCTGGGCCGGGTCCTGGATGTGCATGTACTCCACGCCGACGGTGCGGCAGTAGGAGTCGCGGAGCACCCCGAGGATGTCGCGCAGCTTCATCTTGCGGCGGTCGCCGCCGAACTGGCCCGTGACGAACTCGCGGTCGAGGTCCCAGAAGGTGAGCCCGTGGTTCTCGATCTCGAGGTCGGGGTGCGAGCGCTGCTTGTACTCGAGCGGGTCGATGTCGGCCATCAAGTGGCCGCGGACCCGGTACGAGTTGATCAGCTCCTGGACGCGGGCGGTCTTGTCGACGGCGCTCGCCAGGTCGACGCTGATATCCGGGTTCCAGTGGATCGGCATGTACGGGATGCGCAGCTCCGCGAAGATGTCCTCGTAGAAGTTGTGCTTGCCGATGAGCAGCTCGTGTACGATCTTGAGGAACTCGCCGGAGCCGGCTCCCTGGATGACCCGGTGGTCGTAGGTGCTCGTCAGCGTGATGGTCTTGCCGATGGCGAGACCGGCGAGGGTCTTGTCGCTGGAGCCCTGGAACTCGGCCGGGTATTCGAGAGCGCCGGCGCCGATGATGCAGCCCTGCCCCTTCATGAGGCGGGGGACCGAGTGGACGGTGCCGATGCCTCCGGGGTTGGTGAGCGAGATCGTCGTCCCGGCGAAGTCGGCCGCGGTGAGCTTGTTGCCGCGGGCCTTCGAGACCAGGTCCTCGTAGGCGGCGAGGTACTCGCCGAAGCGCATGGTGTCGGCGCGCTTGATGCTCGGGACGAGGAGGGCCCGCGTGCCGTCCGGCTTCGGCAGGTCGATCGCGATGCCGAGGTTGATGTGCGCCGGGGCCACGACCGACGGCTTGCCGTCGACCTCGTCGTAGTAGACGTTCTGGCTCGGGAACTCCTTGAGCGCCTGGATGAGCGCCCACCCGATGAGGTGCGTGAACGACACCTTGCCACCGCGGGCGCGCTTGAGGTGGTTGTTGATGACGATGCGGTTGTCGATCATCAGCTTGGCCGGGATGGTCCGGACGCTCGTGGCCGTCGGCACGGTGAGCGACGCGTCCATGTTCGTCGCGAGGGTCTTCGACATGCCGCGCAGCGGCGTGACCTTGTCCTCCTCGGCCGGCTCGACGGTCGCGTTGGGCGCGGTGACGGGGGCGTCGGCGGGGACAGGCTGCGGCTTCGGCGCCACCGACGTCGTGCGGGCGACGGGCTGCGCACCGATGACGGGGATCGGCGTCGTCACGGGCTTCGGCTCGGAGGCGGCGGGCGTCGTCGGCTCCGAGGGGCTCGCCGGGTTCGGCTCGACCGGCTGCGGCACGGAGGGCTCGGAGGGGGAGGCCGGGTTCGGCTCGGCGGGCGTCGGAGCCGGGGTCTCGCTCGGCGAGGGGGCGGAGGCGTCACCCGCGGCGGGAGCAGGCGCCGCGCCGGTGGCCGGGTGGTAGTTCTCGAGGATCGGCCACCAGGACTTGTCCACCGAGTTGCGATCGCGGACGAACTGCTCGTACAGCTCGTCGACGAGCCACTCGTTGGCTCCGAATTCTCCCGACGCGCCTTCGTCTGTTCCTACACCGGTCAATTGGCTCGACACAGCCGATCGCCCACTCTCTCCGTTGATTCGTCCGATCGGGCAGCGTTCAGCACCACCCGCTTCCATCCGAGATTCAAGCCTAATCCCATCGGGCGGCCGGTGCGGCGGGTCGGCTCGTGAGGATAGCGTTATTCCCATGCAGTTCTATGGGACGACCCCGCGGCACGACCTCACCTATTCCGACGTCTTCCTCGTCCCGTCGCGATCCGATGTGACGAGCCGGCTCGACGTGTCGCTCGCACCGGGCGACGGCACCGGGGCGACCCTCCCGATCGTCTCGGCGAACATGAACTCGGTGACCGGCAAGCGCCTCGCCGCGACCCTGGCCCGGCGCGGTGGCCTGGGCGTGCTGCCGCAGGACATGCGGCTGCAGGATCTCGACGAGGCCATCCGCTGGGTGAAGGCGCAGCCGGTCGCGTTCGACACCCCGTACGAGGCGTCGCCCGAGGAATCGGTCGCGGACGTGCTGCGGCGCGTCCCTCCGGTCGAGGGCCACGGGATCGTGGTGAACGACACCGACGGGCGCTACCTCGGCTGCCTCGCCGCGGTCCAGCTCGGCTCCGCCCTCCCGGACGCGCGCGTGGGCGATCTGCTCCACGGGGCCCTGACCGGGCTGGACGCCGAGGACCTGACCGACGGACGGGCCGCGTTCCAGGTCATGGACGCCGCCGGGATCGCCTTCGCGCCAGTGCTCCTCCACGGCCGGGTGATCGGGACCCTGAGCAAGCGGAGCGCCCTGCGCTCGACGATCTACCAGCCCGCGCTCGACGCCCACGGGCGCCTGCGCGTCGCCGCGGCGGTGGGCATCAACGGCGACGTCGCGGGCAAGGCGAAGGCTCTCGCGGCCGCCGGTGTCGACGTGCTCGTCGTCGACACCGCGCACGGCGACCAGGAGGGGATGATCCGTGCGCTGCGCACGATCAAGGCGCTGAAACTCGGCCTCCCGATCGTCGCGGGCAACGTGGTCACCGAGCAGGCGGTGCGCGATCTGGTCGCAGCGGGCGCCGACATCCTCAAGGTCGGCGTCGGCCCGGGTGCGATGTGCACGACGCGCATGATGACGGCCGTCGGCCGGCCCCAGTTCTCGGCCGTGCTCGAGACCAGCGCCACCGCGCGCGAGCTCGGTGCGCACGTGTGGGCCGACGGCGGCGTGCGCTACCCGCGCGACGTCGCCCTGGCGCTCGCCGCCGGCGGCGCGTCGGTCATGATCGGCTCGTGGTTCGCCGGCACCGTCGAGGCGCCGGGCCAGCTCGTCCGCGACGAGTCCGGCGCCCTCTACAAGGAGAGCTGGGGCATGGCGTCGACCAAGGCGGTCAAGGGGCGCTTCGAGCGGCTCGACCCGTACGAGCTCGCCCGCAAGGAGCTCTTCGCGGAGGGAATCTCGAGCTCGCGCATCTACCTCGATCCGCTGCGGCCCTCCGTGGAGGACCTGCTCGACATGATCACGACCGGCGTGCGCAGCTCGTTCACGTACGCCGGAGCGCGCACGCTCGCCGAGTTCCACGACCGGGCGCTCGTCGGCATCCAGTCGGCGGCGGGCTACGAGGAGGGCAAGGCGCTCCCCGTCAGCTGGTAGGCGCCTCCCGCTCAGGAGCCGTTCGCGCCTTCACCCTGGGAATCGGCCGTGGCTTCGGCCGAGGAACTCTCATGGTCCGTCGCTATACTGACCGGGAAATGGACGACCCTCCTTCTTGTAGCCCATTCCATCGACCGAGCCCGCTCGCGTGCGAGCGAGGTGGTCTCCGTGCTGTATGAGTGGGGGATGCTCGGGGTCGGCCTCCTGCTGACCGTCGGCACCGGCCTCTTCGTGGCCAGCGAGTTCGCGCTCGTCAACCTCGACCGGGCGGACCTCGAGGCGCGCCGGGAGCGGGGCGAGTCGCGCCTGTCCATGACGATCGCGGCGCTCAAGATCACCTCGACGCACCTCTCGAGCGCGCAGCTCGGCATCACTCTGACGACGCTGCTCACGGGTTACACGATGGAGCCCGCGATCAGCTCCCTCCTCAGTGTGCCGCTCACCGCTACGGGGGTCCCCGCCATGGCCGTCACGCCGATCGCGTCGGTGGTCGCGATCGCGGTGGCCACGCTCCTGTCGATGATCCTCGGAGAGCTCGTCCCCAAGAACTTCGCTCTCGCGCTTCCGGTGGCGACCGCGAAGCTCGTCATCCCGTTCCAGACGGTCTTCACGACGGTGTTCCGCCCGTTCGTGGCACTCCTCAACGGGACGGCGAACGGCTTCCTGCGCCTCCTCGGCATCGAGCCGAAGGAGGAGCTGTCCGGCGCCCGCACGGCCGATGAGCTCTCCTCGCTCGTGCGCCGCTCCGCGAGCGCGGGCGTGCTCGAGGCGGACACCGCCACGCTGCTCAGCCGCACCCTCGCGTTCTCGTCGCGGAACGCCTCGGACGTCATGACCCCGCGCCCGCGGATCGAGGAGGTGCAGCGCGGCGAGCCGGCGGACGCCGTCATCGAGCTCGCCCGCCGGACCGGCCTCTCACGGTTCCCGGTCGTCGGCGACGACATCGACGACGTGCTGGGCGTGGTGCACGTCAAGCAGGCCGTCGCGGTGCCGCGCCAGCGCCGGGCCAAGGTCCCGGCCTCCGCGCTCATGACGGAGCCGCTGCGCGTTCCCGAGACCATGGGCCTCGATACGCTGCTGGGCGAGTTGCGCGCCCGCGGGTACCAGCTCGCCATCGTCGTCGACGAGTACGGCGGCACCTCCGGGATAGCCACGCTTGAGGATCTCGTGGAGGAGATCGTCGGCGAGGTGGCGGACGAGCACGACCGAACGCGCGCCGGCGTCGTCCGCGGCCGGGACTCCATCACGTTCCCCGGCATCCTGCGCCCCGACGAGCTCGAGGAGCGCGCCGGGGTCAGCGTGCCGGAGGAGGGTCCGTATGAGACGGTCGCCGGCTTCGTCATGAACGAGCTCGGCCGGCTGCCGAAGGTGGGCGATGAGGTCCTGATCGAGGGCGGCACGCTGCGCGTCGAACGTCTCGAGGGACGCCGGGTCGACCGGATCCGCTACACGCCCGATCCGGTGGCCACGACGGACGAGGAGGCCGCCCGTGGGTGACTGGCTCGGGATCTTCTGGCTCGTCGTCCTCCTGGTCGTCAACGCCTTCTTCGTCGGCGCCGAGTTCGCCGTCATCTCGGCGCGCCGGTCGCAGATCGAGCCGCTCGCGGAGCGCGGCAAGCGGAGCGCCCGCACCGCGCTGTACGCGATGGAGCACGCCACCCTCATGCTGGCAACGACCCAGCTCGGCATCACGGTCTGCTCGCTGCTGATCCTGAACGTGTCGGAGCCGGCGATCCACCATCTGCTGGAGGGGCCCCTCCACCTCACCGGCTGGCCGGACGAGGCGACGGGCGCCATCGCGTTCATCGTCACCCTCGTGCTCGTGTCGTTCCTCCACGTCGTGTTCGGCGAGATGGTGCCGAAGAACATCTCGTTCTCGGTGCCCGACCGGGCGGCGCTGCTGCTCGCGCCGCCGCTCGTCGGGATCGGCCGGGCGGTGCGGCCGGTCATCGTGGCGCTGAACGCGACCTCCAACGGGGTCGTGCGACTGTTCGGGGTGCAGCCGAAGGCCGAGGCGGCGAGCACCTTCACCCTGGACGAGGTCGCCACGATCGTGAACCAGTCCACCCGGGAGGGAGTGCTCACCGACAGCACCGGGGCCCTCACCGCCGCGTTCGAGTTCACGGAGAAGAAGGTGAAGGACGTCGCCGCCGGACTCGACGCGCTCGTGACGCTCCCGACTTCGCCGACGCCGGCCGACGTCGAGAAGGCGGTGGCCAAGCACGGGTTCTCGCGCTACGTCGTCCCCGACGCCGACGGTGAGCCGACCGGGTACCTGCACCTCAAGGACGTGCTCGACCTGGAGGAGACCGGGTTCGAGCTGCCCGTCCCCGTCAAGCGGATCAGGAAGCTCGTGACCGTCTTCAGCGAGAGCGATCTGGAGGATGCGCTCGCCACCATGCGCCGGTCCGGCAGCCATCTGGCGCGGGTCGTCGACGCGGAGGGGGCGACCTCCGGGGTGCTCTTCCTCGAGGACATCATCGAGGAGCTCGTCGGCGAGGTGCAGGACGCCACCCGGCGCTCCTAGACCGGTGATTCCACCGGGTCCCGTCGGCGCCGTCGGCGCGTAGCATCCCGCCCGGATGATAGGAGGATCACCATGTTGGAGTCGTGTGTCACGTACTCCGTCCTTCCTGCCTCCGACCTGCAGCGGGCCACAGCGTGGTACCGCGACAAGCTGGAGCTCGAACCGGAGCGGACGACCGAGGGCGGTGTGCTGTACGGCACCGGGGCCGCCGGCAAGATCTACCTCTACGAGACGGCGAACGCCGGCACCGCGAAGAACACCTCGATGTGCTGGCTCGTCGACGACATCGAGGCCACGATGGCCCATCTGAGAGACCGGGGAGTCGAGTTCGCGGACTACGACTTCCCCGGCCTCAAGACGGAGAACGGGATCGCCACCGACGAGATGGGCAAGTCGGCGTGGTTCCAGGACAGCGAGGGCAACTACCTCTGCCTGACCCAGGAGGCGTGAACGACCGGCGTGAGCCGGCGGATCGGGGTCAGTCGCGCCAGCGAGCCCGCAGGTACTGCGGCGGCCAGTAGTCGAGCTGGACGCCGAGTTCGTGCGCCGCCCGCAGGGGGAAGTGCGGGTCGCGCAGGAGCTCGCGCGCGAGCATCACGGCGTCGGCCTGGCCGCTCTCGACGATCTCGGCCGCCTGCCGGGGCGTCGTGATGAGCCCGACCGCGCTCACATCGACCTCGGCGGAGCTCCGCACGTGGTGCGCGAACGGAACCTGGTATCCCGGCCCGACGGGGATGCGGATGCCCGCCTGGATCCCGCCGCTCGAGATATCGAAGAAGTCGGCTCCGGCCTCCTGGGCCCAGGCGGCGACCGTCGCGGTCTGCTGCTCGTCCCAGCCGCCCTCGGCCCAGTCGCTCCCGGAGAAGCGGACGAACAGGGGGACGTCGCCGCCCGCCGCCTCGCGGACGGCGGCGACGACGCGGAGGAGGAGGCGGGCGCGGTTCTCGAGCGATCCGCCGTACTCGTCGGTGCGGTGGTTCGCGAGCGGGGAGAGGAACTGGTGCAGCAGGTAGCCGTGCGCCGCGTGGATCTCGAGCACCCGGAACCCGGCATCGACCGAGCGGACGGTGGCCGCCCGGAAGTCGTCGACGACCTTGTCGATGCCGGCCGCGTCGAGCTCGTCGGGGACCGCGTACCCTTCGAAGGCGACGGCGGACGGGGCGACCGGGCGCCAGCCTCCCTCGCTCTCCGGGACGGTCCCGCTCCGGTCCTCGAAGCCCCAGGCCGGCCACGTGGAGGCCTTGCGCCCGGCGTGCGCGAGCTGGATGGCCGGCACAGCGCCCTGCGACGCGATGAAGTCGGCGATCGGCCGCCACGCGTCGCGCTGCTCGTCCGTCCAGATGCCGGTATCGCGCGGAGAGATGCGCCCCTCCGGGCTCACCGCGGTGGCCTCGGTGAAGACGATGCCGCTCCCGCCGGAGGCGAGGGCGCCCAGGTGGACGAGCTGCCAGGTCTGCGGGACACCGGACTCGTCGATCACCGAGTACATGCACATCGGCGAGGTCCAGATGCGGTTGCGCGCGGTCACTCCGCGCAGGGTCAGAGGGTCGAAGAGGGAGGGCATACCTCTATCCAACCGCGAGCGACTCCAGATATGCCCGCAGGTCGGCCGCCGCGGTGAAGACGTGGCCGGCGATGCCGAGCGCCTCGGCTCCGCGGACGTTCACCTCCTTGTTGTCGATGAACACCGTCTCGGCGGGCGTCACGCCGAGCGCGGCCATGACGTGCTCGAAGATCTCGGGGCTCGGCTTGATCGTGCCGAGCTCGCCGCTGACGAAGACCTTCTCGAACAGGTCGCCGAGTGTGCCGTGGCGGAAGTACGACCCGAAGTCGCGCCCGGCGTTGGAGAGGAGCGCCATCCGGGTGCCGCCCTCCTTGAGGTCGATCAGGACCTCGAGCGTCTCGTGGTCGATGCTGAGCCAGCTGCGGAAGTCGGCCAGCCAGAGCCGGTGGATGGTGGCGTCGCCCCAGGTCTCGCCCAGCTCCTTCTCGATGCCGCGCCAATAGGCCTGGATGCTGAGCGTGCCCTGGTCGAGCGCGTCGCGATGCCGCCAGTATGCGGGCCAGAACACCTCGGCGTCGCCTCCCGCGAGGGCCGTCAGCGCCGCGCGGTCCTCCTCGGTCGGGGTCACCGAGATCACCTCGCCGTAATCGAAGACGATCACTTTGCCGGGGATTCTGATACCCATGTTTCCAACCTATCGTGAGGCATGCGGCCCTTCGCGGCCGGACGAGGCACGCGACGAGGAGGGAGGCCCGCGGTGACGCAGTGGCGCAAGTGGGGCCGGGACGAGGCGCGGGAGTGGATCGCCGTCCCGCAGGAGTCGAGCGACAAATACACCCGGGGCGTGCTCGGCATCGTGACCGGCTCCGAGCTCTATCCGGGCGCGGCCGTGCTCGGCGTCGAGGCGGCCTCGCGAACCGGGGTCGGCATGATCCGCTATCTCGGCGCCCCGCGTCCGTCCGAACACGTGCTCCAGCGCAGGCCGGAGGTCGTGACCGCACCCGGCAGGGTCCAGGCGTGGCTCATCGGCTCGGGGATGGACGCCTCCTCGCGGCCTCAGGACGACGCCCACCGGTTGCGCACGGCCGTCCGCGACGGGACGCCCGTCGTGGTCGACGCCGGAGCGCTCGACCTGGCGACGCGCGCCTCCGGACCCGTCGTGATCACGCCGCACTACCGCGAGCTCGCCGCTGTGCTGGCGGCGGCGGCCGACGACGACTCGGATGCGGTGACCGCCGACGACATCGCGGCCGACCCGGGTGCATGGGCGGCGCGGGCCGCGGAGTCGCTCGGCGTCACGGTCCTGCTCAAAGGGCACACGACGTACGTCGCGGCGCCCGACGGACCGCGTCTGTCGGTGACCGCGGGGCCGTCCTGGCTCGCGACGGCGGGGAGCGGAGACGTCCTGGGCGGGGTGCTCGGAGCGCTCGTCGCGACGCACGCCCGCGAGGTGGACGAGGACGGCCACGACGCCCTCGCGGCGCTCGCCGCGACGGCCGCGTGGGTGCACGGCCGCGCGGGGGAACGCGCCTCCCGGGGCGGCCCCATCGTCGCACTCGACATCGCCGGGTGCCTCCCCGACGTGGTGCGCGACCTCGTTCAGGGTGGTGACGACCCCATCCCCTAGGATGTGGCCTCATGGGGATCGACTCGGCGCCGGCACCCGCACCGGCGACCCCGCTCCTCGAGCCCGGCGTCGTCCGTCGCGTCCTCCGCAGTCCCTTCTCGCTGTGGATCGCCTTCCTGCTCGTGCACCTGATCGTCGGCGGCCTCGCCCTCGAGGGCGGCAAGGGCCTCGGCGACGTCTTCCTCGTGTACAAGCCGTGGGCGCAGCTCGCCGCGCAGGGAACGCAGATCGTCGGCGTCACGTCGGACTGGGTCTACCCGTTCGGCGCGCTCGTCCCCGTGATGCTGCCCCTCCTGTTCGGCCCGGAGGCCTACGTCGGCGGCTGGCTCACCATGGTGCTCCTCCTCGATGCGGCGGCGTTCGCCGTGCTGATCGTGGGCCGCGAGCCGCGCCGGATCGTCGCCGCCTGGTGGTGGCTGGGCTTCCTGCTCCTGCTCGGCCCGATCGCGGTCGGACGCCTCGACTCGATCTCGATGGCCCTCGCGGTCGTCGGCCTGCTGTGGCTGACGCTCCACGAACGAGCCGCGGTCGTGGTGCTGACCGCGGCTACGTGGATCAAGGTCTGGCCGGCCGCCATCCTCATCGCCGCCGTGGTCGCGCTCCGCAGCCGCTGGCACATCGTGCTGGTCGCCGCCGTCACGTCCGCGATCATCGCCGCGGTGCCCCTGATCTTCGGAGCCGGCACGCACCTCCTCAGCTTCATCGGGATGCAGACCGACCGCGGCCTCCAGATCGAGGCGCCGGTGAGCACCTTCTGGATGTGGCAGGCCGCGTTCCACGTGCCGGGCTCGGTGGTGTACTACGACCGGCACCTGCTCACGTTCCAGGTGAGCGGGCACGGGACGACCGTCGCCGGTTCTCTCATGAACCCGCTGCTCGCCCTGACCGCCGTCGTCGTGATGCTCATCGGCATCCGCTCCCTCCGGCGCGGGACCCCGTACACGCGGATCCTGCCCGAACTCTCCCTGGCCCTCGTCACGGCCGTCATCGCGTTCAACAAGGTCGGCTCGCCCCAGTACGTCGTGTGGTTCGCCGCGCCCGTCGTCATCGGACTCGTCTACCAGGGCCGCGGATTCCTCACGCCGGCCATCCTCGTCGGGGTGACCGCCGCCCTCACACAGGCCTTCTACCCGTTCCTCTACGACTTCCTGCTCGTGCCCGACCCGGGCATGGTGGCGGTGCTCACCGTGCGGAACCTCATGTACTTCGTGATCCTCGGGTGGGCGATCGCCGCGCTCTGGCGGAAGCGGCACCGCGACGAGGCCGCCGGCGACCTCCTCCCGGCGCACGCGTGGCCGTTCCGGGCCGCGCCCGGAGCGCATCCCGAGCCGGTCGGGCGCGCGTAGCAGAGCCCCGCGCTCGTCGAGGTGCTCGTAGATGTCGTGACACGCCGTGGCGGGGCCGCAACTGCGAGCACCTCGATGGCGGGGCGGCGCGGCGCGGGGCGGCGCGGCGACGCGGTGGGGACGCGGCCGGGAGGCGCGCCTAGACTGGGAGGCACGGAGTCAGGAGGCGACATGCTGGTGGCATTCTCGGTCGCGCCGAGCGGCGGTGAAGGGGCGGACGCGTCGGTGCACGACGCTGTGGCCGCCGCGGTGAAGATCGTCCGCGAGAGCGGACTGCCGAACCGGACCAACTCGATGTTCACAGAGATCGAGGGGGAGTGGGACGAGGTCTTCGACGTCATCCGCCGAGCCACGGAGGCGGTGGGGCGGTACGGCACGCGGGTCTCCCTGGTGCTGAAGGCCGACATCCGCCCCGGGTACACCGGCGAACTCACCGGCAAGGTGGAGCGGCTCGAGGAGGCTCTGCGCTCGCAGGAGTGAGCGCGGCAGCGGCGAGGCACTCCGCGACGGGTCGCCGGCGCCTTCACGTCGTCGACTCGAAACGATTCGATATATGCTGATCCGGTGAATCCCGTTACCCACGGGCCGACGTCGTTGTCGTCGGCCCGTACTCGTCTTGCGCTCTTCGCGCTCGCCCTGGGCGGCTTCGGCATCGGCTCGACCGAGTTCGTCGCCATGGGCCTGCTGCCCAACATCGCGCACGACCTGCTGCCGCAGCTCTACGCCGCGTCACAGACCGACGCGAACGCGCAGGCCGGCTGGATCATCTCCGCGTACGCCCTCGGCGTGGTGGTCGGCGCTCCGACGATCGCGGCGTTCGCTGCGCGCCTCCCGCGCAAGAAGCTGCTCCTCTGGCTGCTCGTGGCCTTCACACTCGGAACGGTGGCGTCCGCCCTCGCTCCCACGTTCCAGCTCGTCCTCCTCGCCCGCTTCGTCAGCGCGCTCCCTCACGGCGCCTACTTCGGCATCGCCTCCCTCGTCGCCGCATCGCTGATGGGGCCGGGCAAGCGCGGGCAGGGCGTCGCGTTCGTGCTGTCGGGACTCACGATCGCGAACGTGATCGGCGTCCCGTTCATCACGTGGGTCGGCCAGAACAACGGCTGGCGGATCGCGTATCTCGTCGTGGCGGCGATCTTCGCGCTGACCTTCGTCGCCGTCGCGCTGCTCGTCCCCTGGCAGGAGGGGAACCCCGCGGCGACGCTCCGGAACGAGCTGCGCGCATTCGGACGCCTCCAGGTGTGGCTGGCGCTCCTCATCGGCGCGATCGGGTTCGGCGGCTTCTTCGCCGTCTACACCTACATCGCGCCGGTGGTGACGACCGTCACGGGGCTCCCGGAGTCGTCCGTGCCGCTCGTGCTCATCCTGATCGGCGTGGGCATGACCGTGGGCAACATCGTCGGCGGGCGCATGGCCGATCGCAGCGTGAAGCGCAGCATGCTGACCGGGTTCGTCGTGCTCCTGGTGTCGCTGATCGTGCTGTTCTTCACCGCCTCCACGGTGGTGGGCCTGCTCGCCTGCGTGTTCGTCGTCGCAGCAGCGTGCTCCGCCCTGTCACCCACGATCCAGACGCGCCTGATGGACGTGGCCCACGACAGCCAGTCGATCGCCGCCGCGCTGAACCACTCGGCGCTCAACATCGCGAACGCGGCGGGCGCCTTCCTCGGCGGTCTCGCGATCGCGGCGGGATACGGGTACCTGTCGCCGATCGCGGTCGGTGCCGTGCTCGCGGTCGGCGGGATCGCGCTCGCGCTCCTCTCGTTCGGCATAGACCGGTCGCGTGTGCGCCGCGGCGTCGACACGGGGGTCGTCCGGGCGCAGCGGCCGGAGCCCGTCCCGATCGACTGATCGCGGGAGGCGGCGCGTGCCGCCCCCGTCAGTCGTTCTGCAGCAGGATGCCGTCCTGGATGGCGCGCTTGCGCAGCGCCACCTTGGTGCCGACGTCGTAACCCGCGACGCGGTACTTCTCGCGGATGCGCTTGAGGTAGCTCTTCGCGGTCTCGTCCGAGATGCCGAGCTGGAAGGCCACGGCCTTGACCGGCTCGCCCGCGCCGTAGAGCGCCATGACCCGGCGCTCCTGGGCGCTCAGCTTGGGGGCCCCGCCGACCTCGCCGGCGTTGAGCGCCAGGTCGAGTTCGGCCGAGATGAACGACTCGCCCTTGTTCGCGGCGCGGATCGCCTCCACGATCATCTCGGCGTCCTCGCTCTTCACGAGGTAGCCGAGGGCGCCGGCGGCGAGGGCCTCGCGCACCACCGCGGGGTCGGAGTAGGTGCTCATGAGCACCGTGGCGACGCCGGTGGTCTTCAGGGTGGACAGCTTGAGCGAGATCGGGATGTTGTCCTTCAGGTCGAGGTCGAGGAGGACGACGTCGACCGGGAACTCGGGGTGGGTGAGCAGTTCGGGCCAGCTGGCGACGGCGGCGACCATGTCGATCCCGTCCGCCGCCTTGCGGATCCATTCGGTGAGTGCACCGAGGAGCATCTTGTGATCGTCGACGATCGCGATCCGGATGGGAGTGTCCTCGCTCACGTGCTGCCTTCCTTCGAGTTCGGTGGCCGAGCCGTCAGGTGGGCTCGACCGATGTGTCGCTCACGGTGGTGACCTCGATGCGGAGCGTGGAGCCCGAGTATGACTCCGCGTAGCGGCCCACCTTACGGATAGCTTGCCACGCGGCGGGGTCTACCCCGTTTCGCGGCACACCGGTGGTCGTGATCACGATAGCCATCGTCGAGCTGCTCGGCGTCAGGGCCGTTGGTCCTCCCTCGCGCCGTTCGATGTCGAGCATCAGGGACCGCGCCTGGCCGGTGCCCGAACGGACCGGGTCGCTGATGAGCAGCCACACGGCGGTGAGCAGCCCGTCTCGCTGGTCGCGGTCGAGGCCCGCCGCGAGACCCTCCGGGTCGCTCAGCGTGACCGACGGCCCGAGGACGGCCGACTCGGTGACCGCGTGATACAGCCACGTCTCGGTGCGGCCCTGGATGAGGTGGAGGCGCAGCTCGGTGGCGATCGCGGCCGCGGCGTCGGCGGTGGCCTGGTCGAGAGGGAGGGGCGTCCGGCCGGTCGCCACGCCGTCGAGGAGGCGCTCGGCCGCGAGGTCGAGGCGGGCCAGCTCCTCCGAGGCCATCATCCCCGCGGCGTAGCCCGGGGCCGAGACGGTGCTCTGCACCTGCACGAGGTCGAGTTCCAGCTGGACCAGCGTGCGGAGCGAGCGCACGATCTGCACGCCGATGAGGGGAGGCGCGACGGCGATCGCGATGATGGCGAAGCTCGGCCCGAGCATCTGTGGGGCCGGGATCGCGCGGATGCCGAAGACGACCGCCAGCACCGCTCCGAGCACGGCGGCGGCAGCGACGATGTCGCGAGGGGGCCGGACGGGAGCGCACAGCAGCAGCGCCGGCCCGACGGCGGCCGCGGCGGTCAGCGGCGTCCACACGTCGGCGCTGCGGGTTCCGGCGACATCGAGGACGACCGCGAGCGCCCAGACGCCGAGCGCGCCGGCGAACAGCCAGGTGGGCAAGAGGTCGGGGAGGCGGAACCGGAGCACCAGCGCCACCGCGAGCGTTCCGATGACCAGGGCCCACGCTCCGAGGGTGAGCCCGATGAAGGGCATGTACCGCAGGTTCAGGAGCTGCAGCGCGAACAGGAAGGCGATGAGCGCGAGCGCGGCCACGTTGAAGCCGAGTTCGAGGCGCGCCCGTCCGAGGGCCTCGCGCTCGTCCGTCGCGGCGACGCGCTGCAGCGGCCGGGCCAGCGTCTGCTCGTCGGGGTGCGTCACTTCGGAACCTCCAGGACCACTGTCGTCCCGCTTCCCGGTGAGGAGAAGAGCCGGGCGTTCCCGCCGACGTCGCGGAGGCGCGCGACGATCGACTCCGTGTAGCCGAGCCTGCCCTCCGTGATCGCGGACACGTCGAACCCCTTGCCGGCGTCGGTCACCATCGCCCGCACGGTCGTCTCGTCGTCGGTGATCGTCACGTGGGCCTCCTTCACGCCCGAGTGGCGGCGCACGTTCTCGAGGCACTCGCCGAGGGCGAGGAGGAAGGCGTCGAGCACGTCGCTCTGGAGGAACACCTGACCGGCGCCGTGCCAATTGACCTCGAGGCCGATCCGCTTGAACCGCTGCTTGACGGACTCGAGCGTGTTGCCGAGCGCGGACTCCTCCACGGGTTTCAGCCGGTAGTCGCCCGAGCGGGCCGGGTCGGGGGTGAAGCCGAGGCGGAGCTGCCGCAGCAGGGCGGCGTCCTCCGCGGCCTGCTCGCGCATGGCGCCCGCGCTCACGCCGACACCGGCGTGGGCCAGCAGGGTGAGGGTCGCCAGGACCGTGTCGTGCAGGAGGCGCGCACCGCGGCGACGGCGCGCCTCCGTCTCGCTCGCCTGGCGCTCGACCCGGTACGCCCGGCTCATGGTCGAGATGCGCTTGAGGGTGCGCGGGACGGTCCGCGACAGCCAGATGCCCGTCGCGGTGAGGGCGACCCAGCCGGCGAGGGTGAAGAGCACGGGCTCCACCACGCGCGAGCCGGTGAGGAAGAGCGTCGCCGAGAGGACGATCAGGGTGCCGAGTCCCGAGACGGCGAGGAGGAGGACGCGGGCCCGCGAGGTCGTCCCGAGCACGGAGACGCAGGCGATCCCGGCGGCGCCGACGATGCCGACGGCGCTGATCGCCGACGGGCCGAGCGGGCGGAGGGGGAGCACGTTCAGCAGGATCAGGCCGAGACCCGCGACGACGATGACCCACATCCAGACCGTCAGCCGGAGCAGGGTGACGAGCTGCCACTGGGCGTACCCCAGGCAGACGACCAGGACGAGGGAGGCCAGGTACAGGGGGAGCGGGATGGTGCCCGGCACGCTCAGGCACAGCGCCGCGGTCGCAGTCGCGGTGAGGCCGACCGTGCGGGCGGTGGTGGCGAGAAGACGATCACGCTCCTTCTGGATGCGCGACATGCCCCTCCTCCACTCAGTCCGCGAGACTCAGTCCGCGAGCAACCGTCTCAGCTGTCCGCCGACGGCCCCGTCCTCGATCAGGAACCCGTCGTGACCGAAGTCGGACCGGATCACGAAGGGAACTCTACCGTCCAACGTGTCCGGGAGGTGGGAGGCGATGAGCTCCTGGCCCTCCAGCGGGAAGAGCCGGTCGCTGTCGATCCCCACGACGAGCGTGCGGGCGGTGACGCGAGACAGGGCCGCGGCGACGCCTCCCCGCCCCCTCCCGACGTCGTGCGAGTTCATCGCCTGCACGAGCGTCAGATAGCTGTTGGCGTCGAAGCGGCGCGTGAACTTGTTGCCGTGGAAGTCGAGGTAGGACTCGACGGCGAACCGGCCGCCGCCCCCGAGTGGGCTGATCCCGCTCTGCCAGGCGCGCTCGAACCGCTCGTTCAGCTCGGAGGGGCTCCGGTAGTTCAGCAGGGCCATGCGCCGGGCGAGGGCGAGGCCGCGGTGGGGACCCTCGCCGTCTTTGGCGTCGTAGTAGTAGCCGTCGGCGAACAGCGGGTCGGTGCGCACCGCCTCCAGCTGGACCGAGTTGAGCGCGATCTGGTCGGCGGTCGAGAAGGGAGGCGCGGCCAGCAGGGCGAGGCGCTCCACCCGCTCCGGGAAGCCGACCGCCCACTCGAGCGCCTGCATGCCCCCCATCGACCCGCCGACGACGGCCGCCCAGTGTTCGATGCCGATGACGTCCGAGAAGGCCGCCTGGGCGTTCACCTGGTCGCGGATGGTGGTGAACGGGAACCGCGGACCCCACTCGCTGCCGTCGGGCGCGATCGATGCCGGGCCCGTGGTGCCCTGACAGCCGCCGAGCATGTTCGGCGCGACGACGAAGAAGCGGTCGGTGTCGATCGCGAGGCCGGGCCCGATGATGCCCTGCCACCAGCCGGCCGTCGGGTGACCGGGGCCCGCGGCGCCGGCCGCATGGCTGTCGCCGGTGAGCGCGTGGAGGACGAGCACGGCGTTGTCGCGGGCGTCGTTGAGCCGCCCCCAGGTCTCATACGCGATCCGGACGTAGGGGAGGGTCTCACCGCTCTCGAAGGAGAACGCGCCGATGCCGGCGAACTGCCGGCCCCCGACCGGATCGGACTCCTTCCAGGCGCCGCTCGCGGGCGGCTTGCCGAGGAGCGAGCGCGCCTGGGCGTCGGTGATGAAACTCGACGGCGCCGTGTCGGCGGATGTCTGCCACTCCATGCCTGCCATTCTGTCGTGCGCGGAGCGGCGTCCGAGCCACTGTTACGGTTCGCGCTCGTCGCCGGGCGGATCCTCGCCCTCCTCGTCGTTCCTCCTCGCGATGCGCAGCGTCTGGGTGCGCTCCGCGAGGTAGGAGACGATGGTGGCGCTCGAGGTGCCGACCACGGCGATCCCCCCGATCATCAGCACCACCGCCAGGAGCCGCCCGGTCACCGTCACCGGGTAGTAGTCGCCGTAGCCGACCGTCGCCATCGTGACCGCCGCCCACCAGAGGGCGTCTCCGAAGCTCTTGATGTTGGCGCCCGGCGCGTCGCGCTCCGCCTGCAGCTCGGCCAGCGAGATCACGTAGATGAACATCAGGACGGCCAGGGCCGCGATGATGATCACCCGCCTGCGCAGGTGGGACGGCGTGTTCCCGCGCAGCCCGCGGAGGTGGCGGAGGCCGGTGATCAGGCGGAAGGGCCGGGCCGCGGGGAGGAGCACCGAGAGGAGGTCGATCGGGTTCTTCCGGACGAACAGCCACTTGTCGCTCGCCAGCGTGATCCGGACCACGTAGTCGACGGCGAAGAAGCTCCAGATCGCGACGATCACGACCAGGAGGGCCGCCGCCAGCGTGGGCGGCTTGCTCTGGTCGAGGACCTGCCAGGTATAGACGACGAGGAACAGCGCGCTGGCGGCGATGCCGGGCCACGCCGTGGCCCTCTCCCAGCGCAGCCTCTTCTCGTCGTCGGCCATCGTCAGTCCCGGACCCGGAGCTCGCCCTTGTGCAGCCGGTACGGCGCCGCCTGAGCGACCGGCTTGACGACGATCAGGTCGAGGTCGACGTGGGGAGGGAGGGTCAGCGCGTGGACGATCGTCTCGGCGACGTCCTCCGCGGTGAGCGGCTCCGGGACGTCCTCGTAGACGGCGTCGCGCCGCGCCTTGTCGCCGCCGAAGCGAACCAGGGAGAACTCCTCGGTCGCCACCATCCCGGGCGCCACCTCCACGACGCGGATCGGCTCGCCGTTCAGCTCGAGACGCAGCACCTCGGTGAGCGCGTGCTCGGCGAACTTCGCGGCGTTGTACCCGCCGCCGCCGGCGTAGGCGGTGTGGCCGGCGATCGAGGTGACGGTGGCGATATCGGCGTGGCCGGACTCGCGCGCACCCTCGCGGAGCAGGGGGAGCAGCGCGGAGATGACCCGCTTGGTGCCGATCACGTTGATGTCGTACATCCACAGCCAGTCGTCGACGCTGGACCCCTCCACCGAGTCCAGGCCGAGCGCACCTCCCGCGTTGTTCACGAGCGCGTGGACCGGGCCGAGTCCGCGGAGGTGGTCGCGCAGCGCGTCCACGTCGTCCTGCTTCGTCAGGTCTGCCGCGAAGACGTCCGCGCCGGTCTCGTCGGCGAGCTCGCGGAGCCGGTCCTCGCGGCGGGCGACCCCCACCGCGTCCCAGCCGCGCTCCCGGAACAGGCGCACCGTCGCCGCGCCGATCCCCGAACTCGCCCCTGTCACGACCACACGTCTGCTCATGCTGCCTATTCTCACGGGTTACGCCATATTTCGGATGCGTTGCCGCTCTGCGGGCGCGAGTTTAGCCTTCAGGGACAGCGGTGGCAGCCGCTCCCACCAACCCGACGACCACCCACCGAAGGACTGACGCCATGACCGACGCCGCCGACTGGCAGTTCGAGACCAAGCAGATCCACTCGGGCGCTGCGCCCGACCCGGTCACGAACGCCCGGGCCACCCCGATCTACCAGACCACCTCCTACGTGTTCAACAACGCCGAGCACGCGAAGAACCTCTTCGCGCTCGCCGAGTTCGGCAACATCTACACCCGCATCCAGAACCCGACGCAGGCCGTCGTGGAGGAGCGGGTCGCGGCTCTCGAGGGCGGCACCGGCGCTCTCCTCGTGGCCTCCGGCCAGGCGGCGGAGACCTTCGCCGTTCTGAACATCGCGCAGGCCGGAGACCACATCGTCTCCTCCAGCTCCATCTACGGCGGCACGTACAACCTCTTCAAGTACACGCTCGCCAAGCTCGGCATCGAGACGACGTTCGTCGAGAACCAGGACGACCCGGAGGAGTGGCGCCGCGCGGTCCGCCCCAACACGAAGCTGTTCTTCGCGGAGACCATCGGCAACCCGAAGATCAACATCCTCGACATCCGGCTGGTCGCCGACGTGGCGCACGAGTCCGGGGTGCCGCTGATCGTCGACAACACGATCGCGACGCCGTACCTGATCCGCCCGTTCGAGCACGGCGCCGACATCGTGGTCCACTCCGCGACCAAGTTCCTCGGCGGCCACGGCACGGTCATCGGCGGCATCATCGTCGACGGCGGCCGCTTCGAGTGGTCGAAGAACGTCGAGCGGTTCCCGGGCCTCACCGAGCCGGACCCGTCGTACCACGGGGCCAGCTACACGGCCGCGGTCGGCGACGGCCTCGCGTACATCATCAAGGCCCGGGTCCAGCTCCTCCGCGACCTCGGCTCGGCCATCGCGCCGGCGAGCGCCTGGCAGCTCATCCAGGGCATCGAGACGCTCTCGCTGCGCGTCGAGCGCCACACCCAGAACGCCCAGGAGATCGCCGAGTTCCTCGAGGGCCACCCCGACGTCGCCTCGGTGAACTACTCGGGCCTCCCGACGAGCCCCTGGTACGCCGCCGCGAACACCTACGCCCCCAAGGGCGTCGGCGCGGTGCTCTCGTTCGAGCTCAAGGGCGGAGTGGACGCCGGTCGAGCGCTGGTCGACAACCTGTCGCTGTTCAGCCACCTGGCCAACATCGGCGACGTGCGGAGCCTGGTGATCCACCCGGCCTCGACGACGCACTCGCAGCTCACCCCCGAGCAGCAGCTGACCGCCGGCGTCACGCCGGGCCTCGTCCGTCTCTCGGTCGGGCTCGAGAACGTCGACGACCTCAAGGCCGACCTCACGGCGGGTCTCGAGGCGGCGCGCTCGGTCGTGGAGGCCGCCCGCGCCTGAGCGGGGCTCAGGAGGACGTGCCGGCCTCGACGCAGCTGCGAAGCAGCTCGACGGCCTGCCGTCCTTCCGCCACCGTGAACGTCTGATGCTCGCCGGCCCGGTGCCGGACCACCCGGTCGAGGAGGTCCGCGTGCTCGGGCCAGCGGCCCGCGGCGAACGCGGCGGCCTGCGTCTTGCTGATCACCTCGCCGGTCTCGATGGCCGCGAGCAGCCGAGCCGGCCCCAGAGCGATCCACTGGACGGTCTGGGGCCGGACCGGCGACTCGGCGGCGCGGGAGGCCAGCTCCTCCTCCACGGCGTCGCCGATCGGACTCCAGTACTCGCGGAGATTCTGCCGCGAGTGCGCGACGAGGCCCTGGGGCGTCCCCGGGTGCCTGTCGGAGGTCGGGGACCAGATCACGTCCCCGCCGTCGACGATGCCCTGCACCCCCGTCTCGAGCTCGCGCCAGGTCATCCAGGTCAGCTGGCCGCCCTCCAGGGCGGAGACGAGGACCCCCTCCATGGTCTGCGGGGCCGTCTGCACCGTCTCCGGTCCTTTGGCCAGCTGCGACTCGGTGAGGTAGACGCCGTCGATGCGCGGCTCGGTCCTCGCGTGGAGGTCGGCGAGCGCCTCCAGGTCGTCCTGGGGATCACGCGTGACGACGAACACCACGTCGATGTCGCTGGTGCCGTCGCGCCAGTCGCCGCGGACGGCCGAACCGGTCACGATGGCCCGGGCCACGAGACCGGGGGCCACCCTCCGCTGCTGGAGCAGGAACGAGGTGAGCGCCTCCGAGACGGCTGCGGGCAGAACGGCGTCCATGTGCGTCACCTTTCGTCGGTGATCCGGCTGTCACCAATATCCGACTCCGCGTCCGCAAAGGCCAGCCTCGGGACGAAGAACAGGAGGATCGCCGCCGCCAGCGCGCCGAGGCCGCAGATCGTCCACACGAGCATGTAGCCGAAGAGGCTCGCCGCTGTCGCTGTGACCGCCGCCGCACCGGTCAGGAGCACCACGCCGAACACCGCGGAGGCGAACGAGCCGCCGATGGTCTTCGTCGTGTTCGTCATGGCCGTGGCCACGCCGGTCTGGCCGCGTGGAGCCGCCGCTGCCGCTGCGGCGGGGAGGGCACCCACGAGCGCCCCCGATCCGGCGCCCGCGATCACCATGTTGACGACGACCTGCCAGGTCTCCTGGTGGAAGGGGAGGAACAGGAGGTACCCGATGGCGACGAGGAAGGACGCGCCGATCAGTGTCAGCCTCGGGGACAGCCGCGCCGAGACGACCGGGAAGAGGATCGCGCCGACGATCATCGAGAGCAGGTACGCCCCGATGAGGATGCTGCGCTGGCCCGCCGAGAGGCCGAGACCGTAGCCGTTGACCGGATCGGTGCCCGCGTACGTGCTCAGCGGCGCCTGGGCGCCGAGCAGGCTGATGCCGATGAGGCCGGCGGTGACCTGGACCGGCCACAGGGAGGGGCGGCGCAGCACGCGCAGATCGATCGCGGGGTCCGGCTGCCGCAGCTCCCACAGCCCGAACGGCAGGAGCGCGAGGACCCCGGCTGCGATCAGCGCCCAGACCCACCAGGTGCCGACGCCGTCGATCCGCAGGAACGTCAGGCCGGAGGTGATCAGCAGCAGGGCGATGGCGAGCAGCACGAATCCGATGCCGTCCAGGCCGCGCCCCGGCAGCGGCTCGGACTCCGGCACGCCGAACAGGATCGCGAAGAAGACGAGGGTGACGGCGATCGCCGGGATGGTGAGCGTGAGCGGCACGCTGCCGCCCAGCGCGCCGAACAGGATGCCCGCGGCCACCGCTCCGAGGATCGCGCCGAACTCGAGCGCGACGACGAGAGTGCCGGCGGCGCGTCTCGTCTGCGACGCGGCGAAGCCTCCCCGCCGCCCGCGGTCGAAGATGAGCGCCACCTCCAGCGGCAGCCAGACCACGTAGAAGCCCTGCAGGGCGAAGGCCACGAGGTAGGTCGTGAAGTCGCCGGCGAAGACCAGCGCCCAGCTCGAGACGGCTGTGAGGGCTGTCGCGACGAGGAGGATCCGCTTGTGCCCGAACATGTCGCCGAGCTTCGCGAGCACGGGGAGGACGAGCGCCGACAGGAGGAGCTGGGCGGCCTCGAACCAGTTGTAGTCCGCGTCGTGGATGCCGAGGTGCTTGACGATGTCGGAGATCAGCGGGACGTAGTATCCCTGCAGGATGCCGCTGGTGAGCTCGACCAGCGCGAGCCAGCCGATGAGCGCGGCCGAGACGCCGATCGCCGAGGCGCTCCGTCGCGTGCCGACCGTCTTCTGCGAGGTCATGGCCGGATGCTAACACCGCGCCGCCCCCGGTACGGTAGACGGATGGGCAGCGGACTCGACGATTCTGGAACCGGGGTTCTCGCGGAGGCGGAACGGGAGGTGCTCGGCTGGCTGGAGTTCGGCGAGGCGGCCCGGCATCTCGCCGGTGATGTGGTCGAGTCGGGCTTCGAGCCCGACATGGTCGTCGCGATCGCGCGCGGCGGTCTGCTGCTCGCCGGTGCGATCTCGTACGCGCTCGGGATCAAGGCCTGCGGCGCGCTCAACGTGGAGTTCTACACGGGCGTCGACGAGCGCCTCCCCGAGCCCGTCGTCCTTCCGCCGATGCTCGACTCGTCGGCGCTCGAAGCGAAGCGCGTGCTGCTCGTCGACGACGTCTCCGACTCCGGCCGCACCCTGGCCATGGTCGTCGATCTCATCGCGGCCTCCGGCGCGGACGTGCGGACCGTGTGCCTGTATTCCAAGCCGCGGACGGTGCTCGAGCCGGACTTCGTCTGGCGGCGCACCGACCGCTGGATCACGTTCCCGTGGTCGGCGCTCCCGCCGGTCACCTCCGCCACGCACTGAGCCGTGGCGAAGACGCTCGACGAGCTCGCCGCCGACGGCCTGATGGACCCGGGCTGGGCCGCCGCGCTGCAGCCGGTGGCCGGCCGGATCGCGGCCATGGGCGAGTTCCTGCGCGCCGAGGTGGAGGCGGGACGCGGCTACCTCCCCGCCGGCGGCACCGTGCTGCGTGCGTTCCAGGCGCCGCTTGCCGACGTGCGCGTGCTCATCGTCGGCCAGGACCCGTACCCGACGCCGGGCCACCCCATCGGCCTGTCGTTCGCGGTCGAGCGGCACGTGCGGCCGCTGCCGAAGAGCCTCCAGAACATCTATCGCGAGCTCCGGGACGATCTCGGGGTCGCGCCTCCACCGCACGGCGATCTGAGCGCCTGGTCGCGGAACGGCGTCATGCTGCTCAACCGGGTGCTGACCGTGCGCCCCGGCGAGCCCGCCTCGCACCGCGGCAAGGGCTGGGAGGCGGTCACCGAGCACGCGATCCGGTGCCTCGTCGAGCGGGGGCGCCCCTTCGTGTCGATCCTGTGGGGGAGGGACGCCGCCACGCTCAAGCCGCTCCTCGACGGCAACCCCGTCATCGAGTCGCCGCACCCGAGCCCGCTCTCGGCGTCGCGCGGGTTCTTCGGGTCGAAGCCCTTCTCGCGGGCGAACTCGCTGCTCGAACGCGCCGGCGAGAAGCCGGTCGACTGGACTCTCGAACCGTAACGCCCCCGCAATCTGGGCGACGTAGTCTGGAGTGGTGCTTGAAGAGGAATACCAGGAGCGCCGCGTCCTCCCGCGGCACCTCCGCAAGCCCGCGCCCGCGGAAACGCCGTTCGACTACGCCATCCGCGAGGCGCGGCCGGAGGACCTCCCGCACATCCGCGAGATCTACAACCACTACGTCGCGAACAGCACCGTGACGTTCGACGAGGACGCGATGACGCTTCGCGAGTGGAAGAGCAAGTACGCGTATCTCAAGAAGCTCGGCATGCCGTTCATCGTGGCCGAGTCGCCGACCGGGCAGATCCTCGGCTACGCGCTCGTCTCGCCGTGGAAGCAGAAGCGCGCGTACCGCTTCACGGTGGAGAACTCGATCTACCTGGGCGCCGCCTCCACCGGCAAGGGCCTCGGCCCGGTGCTGATGCAGGAGCTCATCGACCGCTCGAAGGCCGCCGGCCTCAAGGAGATGATCGCGGTCATCGCCGACAAGGGTGCGGAGGCGTCGATCAAGATGCACGAGAACTTCGGCTTCCAGGAGATCGGCCGCATGGGCCGCGTCGGTTACAAGTTCGACCGGTGGCTCGGCACCGTGCTGCTGCAGAAGTCCCTCAAGTAGCACGCCTCGGCGCTAGGCTCTGCCGCGTGAGCACTGTCTCGTCCCGCGACACGGCCACGGGTTCCGCCGCCGCGCGGCCCGTCAACCTCCCGCTGCGCAAGCGCGGGTGGGACATCTTCTTCATCGTGATGTTCTCGCTGTTCAGCATCACGTGCATCATCAGCGATGCCATCCCGACGCTCGGGATCCCGCAGACCGCGACGACGACCAACATCCTCGCGCAGTGGAACTACACCTACTCGTCGCAGTACGACCCGCTCTACCAGCACGAGGCCCTGTGGCTGCGGTTCATCACCGGGACGAGCGCGTTCGTGTATCTGCCCTTCTACATCCTGCTCATCGTGTGCCTCGTGAAGGGCTTCAATTGGATCCAGCTCTTCGCGGTCATCTACGCGACCATGATCATCAGCCTCACCGCGATCCCGATCTTCGGCGTCGAGTTCTTCGGCCCGGTGGGGGAGCGAACGCCCAACCCCGTCGTCTTCCTGCTCTACAACGGGCCGTACGTGCTGGTGCCGTTGCTGCTCCTGATCCGCATGCGAAAGCCGCTGCCGTTCACACGGAGGTTCTGAGATGCCGCTGCTGGAAGACCTGACCGTCTACGACGACGGCGACCGCTACGACGTGTACGACCATTCCTTCCTGGACGAGGACGAGCCGCTCGGGCGCGGTCGGCTGCTCGGGGCGATCACGGTCACGCCGGAAGGCGAGTACGTGCCCTCCGGCGAAGGCGCGATCTACGGGTACCTCGCGCCCGCGCGCACGCTGGACGAGGCGCTGGGCGCGTTCGTCGGTTCCGCTTAGGCGGGGAGTCGCGGAGCCTCCTTTTTATCGAGTCCACGAAGACTCGACGGTCGGCGCCACGTGTCGGTTCGATAACGGCGGACTCGATGACGGGGGCCATGAGGTAGCCTCGCGTCACGCGCTCATGCGCATATGAACCGGGGGGAATATGAACGTGTCCAGGACAGGGAGCCTCGCGGCTGGCGCCCTGGTGCTCATCGCCGTTCTGACTGGGTGTGCCGCGCCCGCCGCGAGCGGCGGTGCGCCGACACCTGCGGCGACCTCCGCTCCTCCGTCGGCCACCCCGACGGTGGAGGCGGCCCCGAGCCCGCGGGTGCCGGCCTCGTGCGATGAGATCGTGCCGCCGTCTGCTCGTGACTCGGCCGCGGGCGTCCACGTCGAGACAGCCAGCGACCTCCCGGGCGGCATCAGCCCTCTTGCGTATTCGGACCGCCGGGCCGGTGCGCTGGTCTGCAGCTGGGCGGCCGCCGCGCCCGACCCAGCGACCCCCTGGCTCCGGCCGGCGGTGTGGGTGGGGGTGCTCCCGGGCTCGAACCCCGACGCCTTCGCCGCTGTCCGAGGCGAATGGGGCATCGACGGCACGCCGGACCCGTTCTTCTCCTGCCCGGACTTCAACAAGGCCACGTGCGTGTTCGGAGGGACATCCGGGGAGTACCAGTGGCTCGGCAGCGTGTCGACGGGAGGGCCCGCCGCCGGCCGCGACAGCGCTCAGGCGGTGGCGGACTCCGTACGCTCCGCGGTGACGCGACTCCGCTCCCCGGCGCCGCTGTGGGAGCCGCAGGGCGGCAGCCTCAAGGGCGTCACGTCGCCCGACGGATTCCTGCCGCTCGACCGGCTGGAGGCGATCGTCGGTGACGGCGCACTCCGCGCCGTGAAATCCGAGGGCGGAGAGTACCTGGTCTCCACGCTCGGGTCCTCCGCGCTCGTCGGCGGCTACTGGGCCTCCTTCGCGGACCATAACGGCGACGGGCTGGGGATCGCGGTCCTCCCCGGCGGCGCGTTCGGGTTCGACGACCGGCAGGCGCACCCCATCCCGGGCACGACCGGCGTCCACGCGGTCGATGTCGGCGACAGCGCGGTCATCTCCGTGCCCGGCTCGACGGTGCCGGGCGACGCGGGCCCGGGAAAGGCCAGAGTGCTCGACGTGAAGGTCCGGAACAGCTGGGTGCAGGTTGACTCCACGACCCTGGGTGACGACAAGCTCATCGAGGTCGCCCGCGCCGTCATCGACAACCTGTCGTGAACGGAATGACGGAGACAAGCCGGGACTAGCCTGGGGCGATGGCCGACCTTCACGAGCTGACGGCGCTCGACCTCTGGCAGGAGCTTCAGTCGGGGCGCGTGTCGCCGCGCGAGGTCGCAGCGCACTACCTCGACCGCATCGACCGGTTGAACCCTCGACTCGGAGCGTTCGTCACGGTCACGCCTGAGCACGCGCTCGCCCGGGCGGCCTTCGTCGAGCAGTCCGTGCCGAAGACCGCCCCGCTCTGGGGGCTGCCGTCGGGCGACAAGGATCTCTGGCATCGAGCCGGGGTGCGGACGGGTTTCGGGTCACGCAGCGTGGTCGACCTCGTGCCCGAGGTCTCCGACGAGCTCGTCGAGACGCTGGACGAAGCCGGGGCGGTCAGCCTCGGCAAGACGAATGCGCCCGAGTTCGGGCTTCCGGCGTACACCGAGTCGCTGGCAGCGCCTCCCGCCCGCAACCCGTGGGACCTGCGGCTGGGCGCCGGCGGGTCGAGCGGAGGCGCCGCGGTCGCCGTGGCTGCCGGCATGCTGCCCTTCGCGCCCGGCTCCGATGGGGGCGGCAGCGTCCGCATTCCCGCCGCAGCCTGCGGGCTGGTGGGCTTGAAGCCCACCCGGGGCCTCGTGCCGGCCGGAAGCGGCGTCGACTCGCTGGCGGGGCTCGTCGTGGCGGGTCCGCTCGCTCGCACCACGGCAGATGCGGCGCTTCTCCTCGACGGCATGATCGCTCGCCGCAACGGCCGGATCGACCACCACTACACGCTCCGGGCGCCCTACGAGGACGACGGGCCGTTCCTCGGAACGGCTGTGCGAGGGGAGGGTCGCTTCCAGCTCGGCGTGATGACCACCTCCGCCTGGGACGGCGCGTACGAGATCACGATCGCTCCGGAGGCGCGGGTCGCCCTCGACACCGCCGTCGACGCGTTCGCGGCGATCGGGCACGGCATCGAGGAGACGGCCCTCGAGCCCGACGACACCTATGCGCCCGCATTCCGCACGATCTGGCAGGCAGGCGCCGCCCGCATCCCGGCTGAGGGTGAGCAGCTGGACCTCCTCGAGCCGCTGACCGCGTGGCTCGTCGGGCGCGGACGCGAACTCAGCGCACGGCAGCTGAGCGAGGCGCTGAGCGCCCTCACCGCGTACGAACGGTCGTTCATCCGCCAGCTGTCGTCGTTCGACGCCGTGCTCACGCCGGCGATGGCGCTCACCCCGCGCCCGGTCGGCTGGTACGACCAGGAGGACGGCGAGCGCAACTTCGAGCAGCAGGTGCAGTACACGCCGTTCACGTCGATGCTCAACGTGACCGGGCTCCCCGCGATCGTGCTGCCGGTCTCGCAGACGGCGGACGGCCTCCCGATGGGCGTCCAGCTGATCGGGCGCCCGGGAGGCGAGCGCACCCTCCTGTCACTGGCCGCTCAGCTCGAGCGGCGCATCCGCTGGCAGGACAGGCGGCCGCCCGTCTGGTGAGTCCTCGGCCGCGCCGTCAGCGGCCCGCCGCGTACCCCTGGGCGCCTCGCGGGTTCGCGGCAGCGGTCAGCACGCCCGTCTTCGGGTCGCGGCCGACCGCCGAGAGCCGCCCGAGCGTCCAGTCGCCGGCCCGCGTGACGACGTGGCCGCGCGCCTCGAGACCCGCGATGACCTCGTCGCCGAGCCGGTCCTCCACGACCGCTCCGGCCGGCTCCCAGGTGCGCGGCCAGAACGAGCCGGCCATCGACGTGCTGTGGAGGGTCGGCGCGTCGATCGCCTGCTGCGGGGTGTAGCCGCCCACGATCGTCCGGAGCAGGTACGGCAGCTGCCACAGGTCCTGCTGGTCGCCTCCCGGCGAGCCCAGAGCGGCCACCGGGGCGCCGTCGCGGAGCACCAGGGTCGGCGTGAGCGTCGTGCGCGGGCGCCGACCCGGCGTGAGCGTGGAGGCGGACCCCTCCTCGAGCCAGGTCATCTGGAGGCGGCTGCCGAGGCAGAAGCCGAGTGCCGGGATCGTCGGAGACGACTGCAGCCAGCCGCCCGACGGCGTCGCCGCGACGATATTGCCCCAGCGGTCGACCACGTCGAGGTGGCAGGTGTCGCCCCGGGTCTCGCCGCTGCGATCGACGGTCGGCTCGCCCACGCCCGCTGTCGCCGAGCCGCCAGGAGGGGTGTACTCCACGCGAAGAGGCGGGAGGAACGGCTCGACGCCGGGTATGGAGCCCGGCCGGTGCTCGGTGGAGGCGCCGTCGGAGATCAGCGCACGTCGCTCCGCCGCGTACTCGGGGGTGAGGAGGTGCTCGAGGGGAACCTGCGCATCGCCGTAGTAGGCGTCGCGGTCGGCATAGGCGAGCTTCTGCGCCTCCAGGATCGTATGGGCGCCGAGCTCGGTCGAGGGGTCGAGGCGCTCATCGTCGAAGCCATCGAGGATCGCCAGTGTCTGCAGCAGCGCGGGGCCCTGACCCCACGCACCGGACTTCGCGATCGTGCAGCCGCGGAACTCGAGCGTCACCGCGGGCTCGACGTGGGCGCGGTACGCGGCGAAGTCGTCCTCGGTGATGACGCCCGCGTGGTCCGTGCCCGGTGAGTGCCGGTGCGGCCGCCGCAGGAAGGCGGACGCCTCCTTCGCGACGCGTCCGGTCGCCCACTCGCTGCGCGCCGCTTCGATCCGCGCCTCGCGCGTGGCGGCGCCGTCTCCCGCGGCGACCAGCTCGCGGAGCACGGCGGCGTAGGCGGGATTGCGGATCAGCTCGCCCGGCTCCGGCACCCGGCCGCCGGGCATCCAGAGCTCGGCCGAACTCGGCCAGTGCTCCAGGAAGAGGTCGGCGACCGCCGCGATGGTGCGGCACACCCGCTCGAGCACCGGGTGGCCGTCCTCCGCGTAGCCGATGGCGAACGCGAGCACGTCGCCGAGCTCCCAGGTGCCGTGCTCCTTCAGGAGGAGCAGCCATGCGTCGACCGCGCCCGGCACGGCGGCCGCCAGAGCGCCGGAGCCGGGGACCAGCTCGAGGCCCTCGGCCAGATAATGCTCGCGCGTCGCAGCGGCAGGTGCCGGGCCTTGCCCCGAGAGAACCGTCGGGGAGGGGTCGGCCGCGGTCGCGAAGATCGCCACCAGGTCCCCGCCCGGCCCGTTGAGGTGCGGCTCGACGACATGAAGCACGAAGGCGGCCGCCACCGCCGCGTCGAACGCGTTCCCGCCGCGCTCGAGGACGGCCTGCGCGCTCGCCGTGGCGAGCCAGTGCGTGGAGGCGGACATCCCGAACGTGCCCTCGAGCGTCGGACGGGTGGTGAAGGCGGGCGGGGGAGTGAACGTCACGCCGCCCACGCTACCCGCGCGCTCCGCGCCTCCCGCCGGCTCGCCCGTGCTCGTCTCCGGGCGGTCAGCTCACCGGGCCGGTGTACTTCTCGCCCGGGCCCTTGCCGATCTCGTCCGGGATGGTCGAGGCCTCGCGGAAGGCCAGCTGGAGCGACCGGAGACCGTCGCGCAGGCTGCGCGCGTGCTGGTCGCCGATGTGCTGCGCGCTCGCCGTAACGAGCCCGGCGAGGGCGTCGATCAGCTTGCGCGCCTCATCGAGATCCGTCTGGCGCTCCGGGTCGTCGGCGAGGCCGACCTTGACGGCCGCGGCGCTCATCAGGTGCACCGCGGTGGTCGTGATCACCTCGACCGCCGGCACCTCCGCGATGTCGCGGACGGCGTCCGCGACGCCCTCCTCGTCGTAGTACTGATCGCCGGACTCGGCGGAAGTGTCGCTCACTGCATTCCTCTGCTAGAATCATTCGGGCTCCGGGAGTTCTCTCCCGGTACGAAAGTGGAGATTCCTCCCACCCGCGCTTGACCGTTTTACAGGTTACCGGGTCGTTGCACTCCGCCACCGCGTGCGAACGCGGTGGTAGCCAGGGTGCTGTACCAGGCCTGCGATCGTGGATCGCAGGCCGTGCTGGTGCGTGGAACCTCCTCTTTCGCCGAGTCGTCACCGACGACCCGGGCTCGAAAGCATCGCTCGATCAGAGGAGACAGACATCAGCGATCCCCGTACGAATGACCGTATCCGCGTCCCCGAAGTACGACTCGTCGGCCCCAGCGGAGAGCAGGTCGGCGTCGTCAAGATCGAGGTCGCACTGCGACTCGCTCAGGAGGCCGACCTCGACCTGGTCGAAGTCGCGCCCAACTCCAAGCCGCCGGTCGCCAAGATCATGGACTACGGCAAGTTCAAGTACGAGGCTGCGCAGAAGGCCAAGGAGGCCCGGCGCAACCAGGCGAACACGATCCTCAAAGAGGTCCGGTTCCGTCTCAAGATCGACAAGCACGACTACGAGACCAAGCGCAAGCGCGCCGAGGGCTTCCTCAAGGCGGGCGACAAGGTGAAGGCCATGATCCTCTTCCGGGGCCGCGAGCAGTCGCGCCCGGAGCAGGGCGTCCGCCTCCTCGGTCGCTTCGCGGAGGACGTCGCCGAGTTCGGCCAGGTGGAGTCCAACCCCACCATCGACGGCCGCAACATGGTGATGATCATCAGCCCGCTCAAGAACAAGTCCGAGGCCAAGCAAGAGGCCAACGCACACCGTGCCGCCACCAAGGCGCGCGCCCAGGGGCGCGACCAGGAGGCGGTTGCTGACGCAGACGACACTGCTCAGTCCGACAAGAGTTCGCCCGCCCAGGCGACGAACGAGGAGAAGTAATGCCCAAGCAGAAGTCCCACTCCGGCGCCAAGAAGCGCTTCAAGATCACCGGCAGCGGCAAGGTCATGAAGCAGCAGTCCGGCATGCGCCACAACCTCGAGGTCAAGTCCAGCAGCCGCAAGCGCCGCCTGAACGCCGAGCAGGTCGTGCCCGAGGTGGACGCCAAGGTCATCCGCCGGATGCTCGGCAAGTAATCGACTCGACAGCACGTAAGGAAATCGACTAATGGCAAGAGTGAAGAGGGCTGTCAACGCCCACAAGAAGCGTCGGGTCATCCTCGAGCGCGCCGAGGGCTACCGCGGTCAGCGGTCGCGTCTCTACCGCAAGGCCAAGGAGCAGGTCACCCACTCCCTCGTCTACGCGTACCGCGACCGCCGCCAGAAGAAGGGCGACTTCCGTCGTCTCTGGATCCAGCGGATCAACGCGGCGAGCCGCGCCAACGGCCTGACCTACAACCGCTTCATCCAGGGCCTGGGCCTGGCGGGCGTCGAGGTCGACCGTCGCATCCTCGCCGACCTGGCCGTGACCGAGCCCGCGACCTTCGCGGCCCTCGTCGAGACCGCCAAGAAGGCGCTCCCGGCCGACACCTCCGCCCCCAAGGCGGACGCCGCGGCGTAATCGCCGACACACCTCCGGACGGCCCGGTCGACCTCGCGTCGGCCGGGCCGTCCGTCGTACCCCGCCGACGGTGGACCGCTCGCTCCACCTTCGGATCGTGGCCGGCGCACCCCTAAGCTGGTCCCATGCTGGACAACCCGCGCTCACCGCGCGTCAGGGCCGTCGCCAAGCTGGCCAAGCGCGCCGCGCGCGCAGAGACGGGACTCTTCCTCCTGGAGGGACCGCAGGCCGTCGCCGAAGCGCTGTCGTACCGTCCGGAGCTCCTCGTCGAGCTGTACGCGACGCCGACGGCGCTCGAGCGGTACGCGGACATCGCGCAGACGGCCGTCGAAGCCGGCGTCGACGTCGAGTTCGTGACCGAGCAGGTGCTCGACGCCATGGCCGACACGGTGACGCCGCAGGGCTTCGTCGCCGTCTGCCGGCAGTTCCCGACCTCCATCCGCGACATCTTCACCTCCGCACCCCGGCTCGTCGCCGTCCTGGAGGAGGTGCGCGACCCCGGCAACGCCGGAACCATCATCCGTGCAGCCGACTCTGCGGGGGCGGACGCCGTCGTGCTGTCCGGCCGCACGGTCGATCTCTACAACCCGAAGGTGGTGCGCTCGACCACCGGGTCGCTGTTCCACATCCCCGTCGCGGTCGGAGCCGACCTCGGCGATGTCGTGGGCCGGGCCCACTCGGCCGGGCTCCAGGTGCTCGCCGCCGACATCAAAGGGGAGGATCTCCTCGCCGCCCGCCGCGACGGCCAGCTGGAGCACCCCACCGCGTGGGTCTTCGGCAACGAGGCCCGCGGCCTGGCCGACGAGCTGCTGGAATTGGTCGACCGCGTCGTCACCGTGCCCATCTACGGCAGTGCCGAGTCGATGAACCTCGCCACCGCCGCCTCCGTGTGCCTCTACGAGTCCGCGTTCGCGCAGCGGTCTGCGGCGCTCATCGAGCAGGGGGCCGCCGACTAGACTGGGTCACCGTGTCAGATAC
This sequence comes from Leifsonia sp. AG29, assembly GCF_009765225.1. Lineage (NCBI taxonomy): Bacteria > Bacillati > Actinomycetota > Actinomycetes > Micrococcales > Microbacteriaceae > Leifsonia > Leifsonia sp. AG29. Next base: position 875,855 of record NZ_VMSF01000001.1, read on the forward strand.
CACGGAGATCACCGAATCCGCGGTCGAGGCGGCCGTCGCCGCCGCGCTCGCAGCGATCGACGCCGCCCACGATTCCGCCGCGCTCAAGACGGTCCGCCACGACCACACGGCAGAGGGCTCGGCGCTCGCCCGGCTGAACGCCGCGATCCGCGACCTGCCCGGCGACCGCAAGGCCGCGGCCGGAAAGCTGGTCGGCGGTGCCCGGGCGCGCGTGAACCAGGCGTTCGCCGCCAAGGAGGCGAGCATCGCCGAGGCCGAGGAGGCCGCCCAGCTCGCCGCCGAGACCGTCGACGTGACCGCGCTGCCGAGCCGCTGGACGCCCGGCGCCCGGCACCCGCTGAGCCTCCTCCAGGAGCGCATCGCCGACATCTTCATCGGCATGGGCTGGGAGGTCGCGGAGGGTCCCGAGCTCGAGAGCGAGTGGTACAACTTCGACGCGCTCAACTTCGACGCCGATCACCCGGCGCGCGCCATGCAGGACACCTTCTTCGTCGAGCCGACCGACTCGCACCTCGTCCTCCGCACCCACACCTCCCCGGTCCAGTTGCGGGCGCTCCTCGGCGACGACCTCCCGGTGTACCGGATCGCGCCGGGACGGGTGTTCCGGACCGACGAGTTCGACGCCACCCACCTCCCCGTCTTCCACCAGACCGAGGGCATTGCCGTCGACAAGGGCCTGACGATGGCGCACCTGCGCGGCACGCTCGACCACTTCGTGAAGACCCTGTTCGGGCCGGAGGCGAAGGTGCGCCTCCGCCCGAACTACTTCCCGTTCACCGAGCCGAGCGCCGAGCTCGACCTCTGGCACCCGACCTTCGCCGGAGGCGCGCGCTGGATCGAGTGGGGCGGCTGCGGGATGGTGAACCCGAACGTGCTCCGGAGCGCGGGCATCGACCCCGACGTGTACTCGGGCTTCGCGTTCGGGATGGGCGTCGAGCGGGCGCTGATGTTCCGCAACGACGTCAAAGACATGCGCGACATGGCCGAGGGCGATGTCCGCTTCTCCCAGCAGTTCGGAATGGTGGTCTGATGCGCGTCCCTCTCAGCTGGCTCGGCGAGTACGTCGACCTGGAGCCCGGCACCACGGCCGAGGAGGTGCACGCCGCCCTCGTGTCCGTCGGGCTCGAGGAGGAGGACGTGCACACCTTCGAGATCGCGGGCCCGGTCGTGGTCGGGCAGGTGCTCTCCTTCGAGGAGGAGCCCCAGAGCAACGGCAAGACCATCCGCTGGTGCCAGGTCCGCGTCGCCCCCGAGGGCGAGAAGGCGGCCGACGGCGGCGAGGACGTCCGCGGCATCGTCTGCGGCGCCCGCAACTTCTTCGCCGGCGACAAGGTCGTCGTGACACTGCCGGGCTCGGTGCTTCCCGGCCCGTTCCCGATCGCCGCCCGCAAGACGTACGGCCACGTGTCCGACGGCATGATCGCCTCCGCCCGGGAGCTCGGCCTCGGCGACGACCACGCGGGCATCCTCCGCCTGTCGACGCTCGGCCTCGACCCGGAGGTCGGCACGGACGCGGTCTCGCTGCTCGGGCTCGACGACACCGCGGTGGAGGTCAACGTCACGCCGGACCGCGGCTACGCGTTCTCCATCCGCGGCATCGCCCGCGAGTACTCGCACGCGACCGGTGCCGCCTTCCGCGACCCGGCCGCCGCCGTCGGGCTGTACCCGGCGGGCGAGCACGCCAAGGGCTTCAGCGTCGGCATCGACGATCGTGCGCCCATCCGCGGCCGGGTCGGTGCCACGGTCTTCGTGACCCGTGTCGTCCGCGACGTCGACGGCTCCCGGCCGACGCCGGCCTGGATGGTCGCCCGGCTGAAGCTCGCCGGGATCCGGTCGATCTCCCTCGTCGTCGACATCACGAACTACGTCATGCTCGAGCTCGGCCAGCCCATCCACGGCTACGACCTCGACAAGCTCGCGGGAGGCATCGTCGTGCGCCGAGCGCACGCGGGCGAGACGCTCGTGACGCTCGACGACCAGACCCGCACCCTCGACGGGGAGGACCTCCTCATCACGGACGAGTCCGGGGCCATCGGCCTCGCGGGCGTCATGGGCGGTGCCGCGACCGAGATCGGGCCGGAGACGCGCAACGTGCTGGTCGAGGCGGCCAACTTCGATCCCGTGTCTATCGCGCGGACCGCTCGCCGCCACAAGCTGCCGAGCGAGGCGTCGAAGCGCTTCGAGCGCGGAGTCGACCCCCGGGTCGCCGTCGCGGCGGCTGCCCGCGTCGTCCAGCTGCTCGAGCAGCTGGCCGGGGGCAAGGCGGACGAGCTCGGGTCGTTCCACGACGCGTCCGACGAGGTCGAGCCGATCCGCCTGCCCGAGGGGTACATCCCGGGGCTCATCGGCGTCGACTTCACCGACGACGAGGTCCGCGACGCGCTGGCGGAGATCGGAGGCGCCCTCACGGAGGAGCCGGGTGCCCTGCTGGTCACCCCGCCCAGCTGGCGTCCCGACCTCCGCGACAAGTCCGATCTCGCCGAAGAGGTGGCCCGCATCGTGGGTTACGACCGCATCCCCTCGGTGCTGCCGGTCGCGCCTCCCGGGCGCGGCCTGACCCGTGCGCAACGCCTCCGCCGTTCGGTCTCGCAGATGCTCGCCGACAACGGGTCCACCGAGGTCTTGTCGTTCCCGTTCGTCAGCGAGCACGACAACGACCTGTTCGGTGCGGCCGAGCCGGGCGGCGTCCGCGCGGTGAAGCTGGCCAACGCCCTCGACGCGACGGCGCCGTACCTGCGCACCTCCCTCCTCCCCGGGCTGGTCGATGCGGCCAAGCGCAACCTGGCCCGCGGCCTGGTCGACCTGTCGCTGTACGAGACCGGCACGGTGTTCCTCCCCGGTGACGGCGCGCTCGGCTCGGCCGAGCTGCCCGTCGGGGCCGAGCTCCCCTCCGAGGCGACGCTCGCGGCGCTCAACGCCGGCATCCCGCACCAGCCGCGGCACCTGGCAGGTCTGGTGCTCGGCAACCGGCTCGAGAAGCAGCCGGGCGTGCCGCCCGTGGCCGCCGGCCTGTCCGACGCGCTCGACCTGGTGCGCCAGGCGGCCTCGGCGGTGGGCGCGGAGGTGCGCTTCGTCCAGGGGCGCCATCAAGCCCTCCACCCGGGCCGCACGGCGCTGGTCGTCGCGACCGGCGCCGACGGCTCCGAGACCACGGTGGGCTTCGCGGGCGAGCTGCTGCCGGCCCTCGCGGCGGAACTCGACCTGCCGCGCGTCGTCGCGGTGTTCGAGCTCGACCTCGATCTGCTCCTCGACATCGCTCCGACCGAGGTCGTGGCGCGGGTCATCGCGGGCTTGCCCGCCGCCACGCAGGACCTCTCCCTGGTCGTCCCGGCGGACGTGCCGGCCGGAGACGTGCTACGGGCCGTTCGGGACGGCGCCGGCGCCCTGCTCGAGGACATCCGTCTCGTCGACGACTATCGCGGGGCCGGGATCGCCGCCGGCAGCAAGAGCCTGACCTTCGCGCTGCGGTTCCGCGCGGAGGACCGCACGCTGACGGCGGCCGAGGCGAGCGAGGCGAAGCTCGCCGGTGCGGCCCGGGCGGGAGAGCTCTTCGGCGCCGCGATCCGGGAGTGAGGGAGGTGCGCCGGGCGATTTGGCGGCGCACCGGGGAGGAGCGCTAGGGTTGACCCATGCTTTCCGTCCGGCGCATCACCGACCCGCGCGCGGCTCTCGCCGCCCGCGCTCTGCGCCGACGCCTGCGCGACCGCCGAAGCTAGGCGGCGCTCGGGCGATCCTTCACGAGGATCGACGTGGGTGCCGCCGTCGCCGAGGCCCCTGTCGTCCACTCGAAAAGGAACAAGCATGACACTCTCGGTCGCCGTCGCCGGCGCCTCCGGATACGCGGGCGGAGAGCTGCTGCGCATCCTCGCCGGCCACCCGGAGTTCGAGATCCGCACCGTCACCGCGCACCAGAACGCGGGCCAGCCGCTGATCGCGCACCAGCCGCACCTCCGTTCGCTCGCGCACCTGACCCTCTCGGAGAGCACCCCGGAGAACCTCGCGGGGCACGACGTCGTCTTCCTGGCGCTCCCGCACGGCAAGTCGGGCGAGATCGCCGCGCAGCTTCCGGACGACACGCTCGTCGTCGACTGCGGGGCCGATCACCGCCTCGAGAGCGACGCCGACTGGGCGGCCTTCTACGGCGGCGCCTACTTCGGATCATGGGCCTACGGCGTTCCGGAGTTGCCCCTCCTGCGCGACGGAGCGACCCGGAAGCAGCGCGAGCGGCTGGTCGGCGCCAAGCGCATCGCCGCCCCCGGCTGCAACGCCAGTGCCGTCTCCCTGGCGCTCGCACCCGGCATCAGCTCAGGGCTGATCGAGGAGGAGGACCTCGTCGCCGTGCTGGCGGTCGGCCCTTCGGGAGCGGGGAAGTCGCTCAAGACCATGTACCTGGCGAGTGAGATCCTCGGCTCGGCGAACCCGTACGCGGTCGGCGGCACCCACCGGCACATCCCCGAGATCCAGCAGAACCTCCGCAAGGCCGGAGCGGTCTCGCCGACCCTGTCCTTCACCCCGGTGCTCGTGCCCATGGCCCGCGGAATCCTGGCCACCTCCACAGCCCGGGTGAAGCCGGGAGTCACCGCCGAACAGGTGCAGGCGGCGTGGGAGGCGGCGTATGCAGGCGAGCCGTTCGTCCAGGTGCTGCCCGCGGGTCAGGTGCCGCGGACGGCCGACGTCCTCGGCGCGAACACCGTGCTCATCGGCGTCGCCCTCGACGAGGCCGTGGGGCGCGTGGTGACGGTGCTCGCCATCGACAATCTGTACAAGGGAACCGCCGGCGCGGCCGTCCAGTCCGCGAACATCGCGCTCGGGCTCGACGAGATCGCCGGCCTGAGCGTGGACGGAGTAGCGCCGTGAGCGTGACAGCCGCACAGGGATTCACGGCCGCCGGCGTGGTCGCGGGCCTCAAGTCGACCGGGAGGCGCGACATCGCGCTGGTGCAGAACCTGGGTCCGTCGAACGCCGCCGCGGCCGTCTTCACCACGAACCGGTGCAAGGCCAACCCGGTGCTCTGGAGCGAGCGCGTCATCCAGGACGGGGTCGTGACGGCCATCGTCCTGAACTCGGGGGGCGCCAACTGCTACACCGGCGCTCAGGGCTTCCAGACCACCCACGCCACGGCGGAGGCGGTCGCCGACCGGCTCGGGACCTCGGCGGGCGACGTCCTCGTCTGCTCCACCGGGCTCATCGGGGAGCAGCTCCCGCTCGACAAGCTCCTGGCCGGGGTCGAGGCCGCGGCAGCTGCGCTCGATCCGGAGGGCGGTCTCGACGCCGCCGAGGCGATCATGACGACCGACACCCGCCCGAAGGAGGCTCTCCACCGCTCCCCGGAGGGCTGGACGGTCGGCGGCATGGCGAAGGGCGCCGGAATGCTCGCCCCGGGCCTCGCCACCATGCTCGTGGTGCTGACGACCGATGCCGAGCTCGACTCCGAGGCCCTCGACCGCGCGCTCCGGGCGGCGACCCGGGTGACCTTCGACCGGCTCGACTCCGACGGCTGCATGTCGACCAACGACACGGTGGCCCTGCTGGGGTCGGGTGCGAGCGGCGTCGTGCCGGACGAGGCGGAGTTCGCGCTCGCCCTCACCGCGGTCTGCCGGAGCCTCGCCGAGCAGCTGCAGGCGGACGCCGAGGGCGCGTCGCACGATGTCGCGATCGCGGTGGTGGGCGCCGCCACCGAGGAGGACGCGGTCGTCGTCGGCCGGGCCGTCTCGCGAAGCAACCTGTTCAAGGCGGCCATTTTCGGCAACGACCCCAACTGGGGCCGGGTGCTCGCCGCCGTCGGCACCACCGACGCGGCCTTCGACCCGTACGGCATCGACGTCGCGATCAACGGCGTCCAGGTGTGCACCGCGGGGGAGCCGGACCAGCCGCGCGACCTCGTCGACCTGACGCCGCGAGCGGTCCACGTGCTGATCGACCTCCACGCGGGGAGCGAGACGGCCACCATCCTGACCAACGACCTGACGCACGACTACGTCCACGAGAACAGTGCCTACTCCAGCTGAGATGACCGACGTGACCGAGATACGCGAGAGCGCAGAAGCTGACAAGGCCGACCATGCGGAGGCCGCAGCCAAGGCCGCGACCCTGATCGAGTCGCTCCCGTGGCTCAAGACCTTCCACGACCGGATCATCGTCGTGAAGTTCGGCGGCAATGCCATGGTGAGCGCGGAGCTGCAGCGAAGCTTCGCCGAGGACATGGTGTACCTCCGCTACGCCGGGATCCGCCCGGTCGTGGTCCACGGCGGCGGCCCCCAGATCTCCGCCATGCTCGACCGCCTCGGCATCGAGAGCGAGTTCCGCGGCGGCTACCGGGTGACCACGCCCGAGGCCATGGACATCGTCCGCATGGTCCTCACCGGCCAGATCAACCGCGACATCGTGGGCAACATCAACAAGCACGGACCGCTCGCCGCCGGACTCTCCGGCGAGGACGCCGGTCTCTTCGAGGGCCGCCGGCGCGGCGCCGTCGTCGACGGCGAGGAGGTCGACCTGGGGCTCGTCGGAGACGTCGTCGGCGTGAACCCGGAGGCGGTCCACGCGCAGATCGCCGCGGGGCGCATCCCGGTCGTCTCCTCCATCGCGCCCGACGTCGACGATCCGGGCCAGGCCCTCAACGTCAACGCCGACGCCGCGGCCGCAGCGCTCGCCGTGGCCCTCGGTGCGGCCAAGCTGGTCATCCTCACCGACGTCGCCGGACTCTACGGCAACTGGCCGAACCGCGACTCGCTGCTGTCGAAGATCGACGCGAGCGAACTCCGCGAGCTGCTGCCGTCACTCGAGTCGGGCATGATCCCCAAGATGTCGGCCTGCCTCGATGCGGTCGACGGGGGTGTCCCGAAGGCGGCGATCATCGACGGGCGGGTGCCGCACTCGATCCTCCTCGAGGTCTTCACCCAGTCCGGCATCGGAACGGAGGTGGTGGCCGCGTGAGCACCGACGCAGTGATCCCCGAGAGGCTGGGCGACGGCGCGTGGAAACCGCGCTTCGGCGACGCGATGATGCGCACGCTCGCCACACCGAAGATCATGCTCGCCCGCGGCGAGGGCTGCCGCGTGTGGGACGTCGACGGCAACGAGTACCTCGACTTCCTCGCGGGCATCGCCGTGAACTCGCTCGGCCACGCCCACCCGGCTCTCGTGGAGGCGGTGAGCGCCCAGGTGGGGACGCTCGCGCACGTGTCCAACTACTTCTCGACGCCTCCCCAGCTGGAGCTCGCGGAACGGCTGCGCCGGATCACCGGCGCGGGGGAGCGCGGGCGCATCCTGTTCGGGAACTCCGGCGCCGAGGCCAATGAGGCCGCCTTCAAGCTCGCGCGGCTCAACCGCGGCCCGCACGGGCGCCGGAAGAAGGTGCTAGCCCTCCACAACGCCTTCCACGGGCGCACGATGGGCTCGCTCGCGCTCACGGGCAAGCCGCCGATGCGCGAGGCGTTCGAGCCGCTGCCGGGCGGCGTGAAGCACATCGACTCGACGATCGAGGCGCTCGAGGCCTCCATCGACGACACGGTCGCCGCTCTCTTCGTCGAGCCGATCAAGGGGGAGGCGGGCGTCCTCGACCTGCCGGAGGGGTTCCTCCGGCGCGCTCGCGAGCTCACCGAGAAGCACGGGGCGCTTCTCATCCTCGACGAGATCCAGACCGGCATCGGCCGCACGGGCAAGTGGTTCGCCTACCAGCACGCCGGGATCCTCCCCGACGCGGTGACGGTCGCCAAGGGCATCGCCGGGGGCATCCCGATCGGCGCGCTCGTGACGTTCGGCTGGGCCTCCGATCTGTTCACCCAGGGCCAGCACGGTTCGACGTTCGGTGGCAACCCGCTCGCGACCGCCGCGGGCAACGCCGTGCTCTCCGAGATCGAGCGCGCAGGCCTCCTCGAGAACGCCACGCGACGGGGGGAGGAGCTGCGCCGGATCATCCGCTCGTTCGACTCCCCGCTCATCCGCGACGTGCGCGGCCTCGGCCTCCTCATCGGGATCGGCCTGACGGACGGCGAGGCGCACCGGCTCGCCGACGCCGCTCTCGCTCACGGGCTCATCATCAACGCACCCAACGAGTCGAGCATCCGCCTCGCGCCGCCCCTCATCGTGGGCGACGCCGAGCTCGCCGAGTTCCGCGAGCGATTCGGGCGAGCCCTCGCCTCCCTGTGACCGACACCGACGAAAGAGCCCTTATGACCAGGCATTTCCTCCGCGATGACGACCTCAGCCCTGCCGAGCAGACCGAGGTGCTCGAGCTCGCCGCCCGCATGAAGGCCGACCGGTTCGCCGCCAAGCCGCTCGCCGGTCCGCAGACCGTGGCCGTGATCTTCGACAAGACCTCCACCCGCACCCGGGTCTCGTTCGCGGTCGGCATCGCCGACCTCGGCGGGTCGCCGCTCATCATCCAGAGCGGCGAGAGCCAGCTGGGCGGCAAGGAGTCGCTCGCCGACACCGCACGCGTCCTCGAGCGCATGGTCGCCGCCATCGTCTGGCGCACGTACGCCCAGTCGGGGCTGGAGGAGATGGCGGCGGGAACCCGCGTGCCGGTCGTCAACGCCCTGTCCGACGACTTCCACCCGTGCCAGATCCTGGCCGACCTGCTCACGGTCCGCGAGCACAGGGGAGGCACGGAGGGGCTCACCATGAGCTACTTCGGCGACGGGGCGAACAATATGGCGCACTCGTACCTCCTCGGCGGGGCCACCGCCGGCATGCACGTGCGCATCGCGGCGCCCGCCTCCTACGCGCCCGATGAGCGGATCGTCGCCGACGCGCGGGCGATCGCCGAGCGCACGGGCGGCTCGATCGCGGTGCTCACCGACCCGCGGGAGGCGGCTGCCGGCGCCGACGTGATCGTCACCGACACGTGGGTGTCGATGGGCAAGGAGGACGAGAAGGCCGAGCGCGTCGCCGTCTTCGGCGACTACACCGTCGATGCGGGCATCATGGGGCTCGCCGAGCCGGACGCGATCTTCCTGCACTGCCTCCCGGCGTACCGCGGCTACGAGGTCAGCGCTGACGTGCTGGACGGCCCGCAGTCGGTCATCTGGGACGAGGCCGAGAACCGCCTCCACGCCCAGAAGGCGCTGCTCGCGTGGCTCCTCGCTCAGAACGGCACGGCGGCCGGCGCGACCACGGAGGCGGACGCATGAGCGACGAGACGAACGACGTCGAACCGGGCACCGGCGTCGGCAAGACCGGCGAGGGCTCGCTCTGGGGCGGCCGGTTCGCGGGCGGCCCGTCGCCCGAGCTGGCCGCACTCAGCAAGTCCACGCACTTCGACTGGGCGCTCGCACCGTACGACATCGCCGGCTCGCGCGCGCACGCGAAGGCGCTCGCCGCGGCGGGTTACCTGACCGACGCCGAGCTCGAGGGCATGCTCAGCGCCCTCGACCGGCTCGACGCGGACGTCGCCTCGCGGGCGTTCACCGCGGCGGAGACCGACGAGGACGTCCACGGGGCGCTCGAGCGCGGTCTCATCGAGCGGGCGGGCGCCGACCTCGGAGGCAAGCTCCGCGCGGGCCGGAGCCGCAACGATCAGATCGCGACCCTGGTCCGCATGTACCTCCGCGATCATGCCGGCGTGATCGCCGAGCAGGTGATCGCGCTGATCGATGCGATCGCCTCGCAGGCGGCGGCGCACCCGACCGCGATCATGCCGGGCCGCACGCACCTGCAGCACGCTCAGCCGGTGCTCCTCGCGCACCACCTCCTCGCGCACTGCTGGCCGCTGGTTCGCGATCTCGAGCGGCTCCGCGACTGGGATGCGCGGGCGAACGTGTCGCCCTACGGCGGCGGCGCGCTGGCGGGCTCGACCCTCGGCCTCGATCCGCAGTTCGTCGCCGGCGAGCTCGGCTTCGCGCGCAGCTCCGAGAACTCCATCGACGGCACGGCCGCCCGTGACGTCGTCGCCGAGTTCGCGTACATCGCCGCTCAGCTCGGGATCGACCTCTCGCGGTTCGCGGAGGAGATCATCATCTGGAACACTCGCGAGTTCGGGTTCGTCACGCTCGACGACGCGTACTCGACCGGGTCGTCCATCATGCCGCAGAAGAAGAACCCCGACATCGCCGAGCTCGCCCGCGGCAAGGCGGGCCGCCTGGTCGGCAACGCGACCGGCCTGCTCGCGACGCTCAAGGGCCTCCCCCTGGCCTACAACCGCGACCTGCAGGAGGACAAGGAGCCGGTCTTCGACTCGGTGCGCACGCTGGAGGTGCTGCTCCCGGCCTTCACCGGCATGGTCGCCACCCTGCGGTTCGACACCGACCGGATGGCCGAGCTGGCGCCGCAGGGCTTCTCGCTAGCGACCGACGTCGCGGAGTCGCTGGTCAAGCAGCACGTGCCCTTCCGGGTCGCCCACGAGCTGAGCGGGAGCCTGGTGCGCTTCGCCGAGGAGAACGGCCTCGAGCTCGACGAGGTGTCCGACGAACAGCTCGCCGCCATCTCGCCCCTGCTGACGCCGGAGGTAAGGACGGTGCTCAGCATCGAGGGCTCCGTGGCGAGCCGCTCTGGCGCCGGCGGAACGGCGCCCGAGCGTGTCGCCGAGCAGCTCGCCGCGCTGACCGATCACGTGCGGAAGGCCGCGTCGTCCCTCCCGTCGGCCCGAAGGGATCTCGTCTGATGGCCCGCTTCCAGCCCGAGAACAAGCGACCGTGGCTCATCCCGCTGATCGTCGTCGTCGCGGTCGCCGTGGTCGTGATCGGCCTGATCGCGACCGTGGTCGCCGGCGGCCGCATCTTCTGAGGTGAGCTCCGAGACCGCGCTGTTCCGGCCGGACCGGGAGTTCTTCCTCGCGTCGTCCCTCGAGGTGGCGCCGCGCCTCCTCGGCGGTGTCCTCCGGCACGAGTCACCCGACGGGCCGGTGTCGCTGCGGCTGACCGAGGTGGAGGCGTACATCGGCGACGGCGCCGACCCCGGCTCCCACGCCTTCCGGGGTCGCACCCGGCGCAACGCCGTCATGTACGGACCGCCCGGGCATCTTTACGCCTACTTCACGTACGGCATGCACGTCTGCGCCAACATCGTCTGCTCGCCCGAGGGGGAGGCGTCGGCGGTGCTGCTGCGGGGTGCCGAGGTGGTGGAGGGTGCCGGGTTGGCGGAGGTGCGACGCGGCGGCCCGAGCGGCAGGCGCGTCCCCGTCCGCGACCTGGCGCGTGGCCCCGCACGCCTGGTCGTGGCCGCCGGTATGAGCCTCGCCGACGACGGCGCCGATCTGTTCGAGGCGCCGTTCGACCTGCAGGTGCCGGTGGAGCAGCAGGATTACGCGACGGGTCCGCGCACGGGTGTCTCCGGCGCCGGTGGGGGCGCGGCGTTCCCGTGGCGCTACTGGTTGCCGGACGAGCCGACGGTGTCCCCGTACAAGCGGCACCCGAAGTCTCACGACTGACGCGGAGAGCCCCTCGGCAGGTCGTCAGCCGGCGGCGATCCGGTACAGTCCCGCGCATGCGCAGGCCCAGATGAGGCTCGTCAGGGTGCCGATGATGAAGCGCTCCCGCGCCTGTCCCTCCACGAGCTCGGTGAACCGGCCGACGCCCTTGATCGCGACCAGGACCGCCAGGGCCTCGGGGAATCCCGCCATGATGGAGGCTGCCGCGGCCAGCCGCTCCAGGAGCCCGATCGTCGTCCCTCCCCGGAGGACCTCGCGCGCGGTCTCGCCCTGCGCCGTCATCTCGTGGACGACGATGCCGCCGTTGATGCCGGGCTGCGTGGTGCTCCGCGTCGCCAGGACGAGGACCAGCTGGGAGGCGGGACCGCCGCCCAGCACGGCGAGCGCGAGGGCGACGATGCCGATGAGCACCCGGAAGACGGGAGGCGCCGGGTGCGGGGTGAGGAGCACCAGCACGATGGCGAGAGCGAGCAGGCCGGTGGCCACGTAGACGAGGGGGCGGCGCGGGCTGCGCAGCGTGGCGACGATGCAGCACAGGGAGGCGATCGACACCACGGGCGTCATGGCCCAGAGCGAGATGGGGAGGAGCGCGCCCAGCACGGCGGGCAGCGGAAGGGTGGTCATGCGTTCTCCGGTCTGCGGGATGCGGGCTGGGACTGCGCGGCGTCGGCGCTCTCCATCAGCCTAGTCAGAGCCGGGAGAGCCGCCTGCTCGACGCGGAGGGCGGCCGCGCGAGCTCGATCGCTCGCCGACTGCGCGGTGATGCCGAGTCGTTCGGCGGCCTGCGCCTGCGTGAGACCCGAGGTGACGAGGTCGTACAGCTCCCAGCCGGGATCGGTGCGGCCCTGCCGCAGCGTCAGCAGCAGGTCGGCCAGCGCCTCCACGTCGGACGCCGGCCGGGCATCGGCGACGGCCTCGGCGGCGAACCGGGTGGCGGATCGCTTCGCCCGGGTGACGGCCGCGCGGGCCGCGACGAACGCATCGCCCGCGGCCTCCCGCGTGTGCTCGGGGAGGGGGGTGCGGACGGCGCCGATGCCGAGACCGACGCTCCAGCGGCCCCCGCGAGTCAGTTCGAGGACGAGCTGCAAGGCCGTGGCCGCATCGCCGGTGAGGGCCTGGAGCTCGTCGCCGGCGTTGCGGTCGACCGGCAGCGCGAGCATGGCTCCGTGGTCCGCCTCGATGCGGGCGAGAGCGTCGCCCACCAGATCGGGCTTGGAGCGGCTGCCTACCTGGTCTGCGGTGACGACGAACATGCGGTCCTCCTCAGGTCTGCAAACCTGATGGTGACTATATCAGGTGTGTAGGCCTTATGGATAGTCGATCAGGGTTCTGGACCTGATCGGTACGACGAGCGCCGACCGCCCCGCTGATACCCTGTGACGGTGTCCGATTCCGTGATCCTGCAGGCTCAGAGCAACGACGCGTCGTTCGACGACGTCTGGGACGAGCTCGTCTGGCGCGGACTCATCCACGTCTCGACGGATGAGGCCGCGCTGAAAGAGCTCCTGGCCGGAGACCCGATCACCTACTACTGCGGCTTCGACCCGACCGCGCCGAGCCTCCACCTCGGAAACCTCGTCCAGCTGCTCACGATGCGCCGCCTCCAGCTCGCCGGCCACAGGCCGCTCGGGCTCGTCGGCGGCTCCACCGGGCTCATCGGCGACCCGCGCCCGACCGCCGAGCGCACGCTCAACACCAAGGAGACGGTGGCCACCTGGGTGGGCTTCCTCCAGGGTCAGGTGACCCGGTTCCTTTCGGCCGAGGGCGACAACGCCGTCCGACTGGTGAACAACCTCGACTGGACCGCGCCCCTGTCGGCGATCGACTTCCTCCGCGAGATCGGCAAGCACTTCCGCGTCGGCTCGATGCTCAAGAAGGACGCCGTCGCGGCCCGCCTCAACTCGGACGAGGGCATCTCCTACACCGAGTTCAGCTACCAGATCCTGCAGGGCATGGACTTCCTCGAGCTGTTCCGCCAGTACGGCTGCGTGCTGCAGACCGGCGGCAGCGACCAGTGGGGCAACCTCACGAGCGGCACCGACCTGATCCGCAAGGTGGAGGGCACGCACGTGCACGCCATCGGGACCCCGCTCATCACGAACAGCGACGGCACCAAGTTCGGCAAGAGCGAGGGGAACGCCGTGTGGCTCGACCCGACGCTGACGAGCCCGTACGCGATGTACCAGTTCTGGCTGAACACCGACGACGCCGACGTCATCGACCGGCTGAAGGTGTTCACGTTCCTGACGCGGGCCGAGATCGAGGAGTACGCGGGCAAGGTCGCTTCCGAGCCGTTCAAGCGGGAGGCGCAGCGCCGCCTGGCCTACGAGGTCACCTCGCTGGTGCACGGTGTCGAGGTCACCGAGGCCGTGATCGCCGCAGCGGAGGCCCTGTTCGGCCAGGGCGATCTCGCCGAGCTCGATTCCGCCACGCTGGAGTCGGCGCTCCGTGAGCTCCCGAACACGACCACCACCGCTCCCGGCGCCACCATCGCGCAGGCTCTGCTCGACTCCGGCCTGAGCGCGAGCCTCAGTGAGGCGCGGCGCTCCGTGTCGCAGGGCGGCGTCTACGTCAACAACCGGAAGGTCGAGGACTCCGAGCAGCCTGTCGGCGATGCGGTGCTGACCGGCAACATGCTCGTCCTCCGTCGAGGAAAGAAGACGCTCGCGGGCGTCTTCGTCGAGTAGCGGCGCCGCGGCGTACCGTTGACCCATGTCGGATGAACCCCGCGATGACGCATCGCACGACGGTGAGGACGGTCTCGTCGACCGCCTCGACGTGATCGAGAGCCAGCCCCTCGCCTCCCGGGCCGACGCCTACGCTCAGCTCCACGAGGAGCTTCGCCGCGCGCTCGAGGGCGACGACGGCCACGGTCGCGCCTGACGCATGGGGGAGAGCCGTCTCGACGTGGCGCTCGCGGAGCGCGGGCTCGCGCGTTCTCGCACGCACGCCGCCTCGCTCATCGCTGACGGGCTGGTGACGGTCGACGGGCGGCCGACGGTGCGGCCGTCTGCGAAGGTCAGCGACGACCAGGTGGTCGCCGTCGCCGGTGCCGATCACTACGTCAGCCGCGGCGCCCACAAGCTGATCGCAGCGCTCGACGCGTTCGCCGTTTCCGTGGAGGGGCGGGTCGCTCTGGACGCCGGCGCCTCCACCGGCGGCTTCAGCCAGGTCCTGCTCGAGCGCGGTGCCTCCCGGGTGATCGCCCTCGATGTCGGTCACGGGCAGCTCGCGCCGGAGCTGCGGGCGGAGGAGCGGCTCGAGTCGTACGAGGGCGTCAACGTGCGCTCGCTGAGCCCGGACGTCCTCGCGGGACTGACCGGTGACGACGTCCGGCCGACCGTGGTCGTGGCCGACCTCTCCTTCATCTCGCTGACGCAGGTCATCCCCGCGCTCGCGTCGACCGCCGAGCCGGGTGCGGACTTCATCCTCCTCATCAAGCCTCAGTTCGAGGTCGGGCGCCAGGGCATCAAGGAGGGCATCGTCCGCGACGCGGGACGGCGGGTGGAGGCGGTCACCGACGTCCTGTGGGCCGCTCACGACGCGGGACTCGGGACCGCCGGGCTCATCGCCTCCCCGATCGCCGGAGGCCACGGGAACCGCGAATTCCTGGCCTGGTTCCGGGGCGGCGCCCCGGATCCGTCGGCGCTCCGGGAAGACATCTCCCGAATCGCGGGTTAGATGAACGTTGTCCACAAACTCCGGCGGGCGGCGCCTGCCGCCCGGGGAAAACCGACAGAATGGGTTGGACGCCATCAGGAGGGAGCGTGACGCAGATGGGTGCAGCGACGCGGTACATCCTCGTCGTCGCGCACACCGGTCGTCAGGACTCCCTGGAGGCCGGCGTGCAGGTCTGCCGTCAGCTGCTCGCCGCCGGGGTCGTCCCGGTGCTCAGCGAAGACGAGCGGCGCGACCTGCTCACCGCCGATCCGGGCCTCGGCACGGTCGCCGTCCTCGGTGAGGACGTGCAGGCGAGCGAGCTGGAGCTCGTCATCGTCCTGGGCGGCGACGGCACGATCCTCCGCGCCGCCGAGCTGGTGCGCGGCTGTGCGGCTCCGCTGCTCGGCGTCAATCTCGGGCACGTCGGCTTCCTCGCCGAGAGCGAGCGCGACGATCTCGAGATCGCCGTCGCGCGCGGGCTCTCCAAGGACTACGAGGTCGAGGAGCGCATGACGCTCTCGGCCCGGGTGAAGGTCGGCAAGGAGGTCGTCTACGAGAGCTGGGCGCTCAACGAGGCCACGGTCGAGAAGGCGAGCCGCGAGCGCATGCTCGAGGTCGTCATCGAGGTCGACGGGCGGCCGATGTCGAGCTTCGGCTGCGACGGGGTCGTCATGTCCACCCCGACGGGGTCGACGGCCTACTCGTTCTCCGCGGGGGGCCCGGTCGTCTGGCCGGGTGTCGCTGCGCTCCTCCTCGTGCCGCTCAGCGCCCATGCCCTGTTCTCGCGTCCGCTCGTCGTCGACGCCGACTCGTCGCTCGCGGTCGAGCTGCTCGACCGCACCGGGGGAGCGGGCATCCTGTGGTGCGACGGCCGTCGCGCCTTCGACCTGCCGCAGGGCGCGCGCGTCGTCGTGCGCCGGTCGCCGATCCCGGTGCGGCTGGCGCGCCTCCACCCGGGGCCGTTCACCGACCGGCTGGTGCACAAGTTCGACCTGCCCGTGACGGGGTGGAGGGGGCCGGCGGGCCGTGACTGACGTGCGAGGCGGCATCGAGGAGATCTCGATCCGCGACCTCGGGGTGATCGGCGAGGCGACGCTGCCCCTGGGGTCCGGGTTCACGGCGATCACCGGCGAGACCGGCGCGGGCAAGACCATGGTCGTGTCGGCGCTCGGCCTGCTCCTGGGTTCCCGCGCCGACGCCGGCGCCGTGCGTCTCGGCAGCTCGCAGGCCTGGGTGGAGGGGCGGTGGCGCGTTCCCGCCGAGGGCGACGTGGTCGAGCGCGTGCGTGACGCCGGCGGCGACGTCGACCCGCTCGATGCCGACGATGCCGAGCTCGTGCTGACCCGGTCCGTCTCCGCCGAGGGGCGGTCGCGCGCCGTTGTGGGCGGGCGCAGCGCGCCGGTGAGCGTGCTCACGGAGCTGGGCGAGCAGCTCGTGGTCGTCCACGGCCAGTCCGACCAGATCCGGCTGCGATCCGCCGTGGCGCAGCGGCAGGCCCTCGACCGCTTCGCCGGTCCCGCCTTCGCCGAGGCCGTCGAGACGTACGCGCAGGTCTTCCACCGCTGGCGCGACAATCGAGCCGAGCTGGAGGAGCTGGTCGACGACCAGGAGAGGCGCGCGCGCGAGGCTGACGACCTCCGCGCGGCCATGGCCGAGATCGAGACGGTCGCCCCGCAGCCGGGTGAGGACGACGAGCTGGCCGATCGCGCGGAGCGCCTGACCAACCTCGAAGAGCTCCGTCTCGCCGCGGCCGGTGCGCGCGAACTGCTGTCGGCCGAAGAGACCGAGGGCACGGACGCTCTCGCCCTGCTCGACAACGCCCGACGCCAGCTCGAGAGAGCGGCGCCCCACGACTCCGCCCTGCAGCCGATGGCGCAAGCGGTGGCCGACGCCAACTATTTGATCTCCGACATCGCAGCTCAGCTCTCGAGCTACTTGGATGGGCTCGACACCGACGGCGCTCACGAGCTCGAGATCGTGCAAGAGCGGCGGTCAGAGCTTGCCGGGCTCGTGCGGAAGTACGGCCCGACCCTCGACGACGTTATCCGGACACTCGAGACCGGGAGCTTGCGCCTCCTCGAGCTCGACGGCGACGCCGACCGCATCGACGAGCTCCGTCGCGAGGTCGAGGCCGACAGTGAGCTGGTGGCGCAGCTGGCGGCCGAGCTGACCGCGCAGCGCCGGGAGGCGGCGGCTCGGCTCGCCGACGCCGTGTCGGACGAGCTCACCGCGCTAGCGATGCCCGACGCGCGGATCGTCGTGGAGGTGACGGAGCGGGACGAGTTCACGGCCAGCGGCCGCGACCAGGTCTCGATCCTGCTCCAGCCTCACTCGGGCGCTGAACCGCGGCCGCTCGGTCGAGGCGCGTCCGGCGGTGAGCTGTCGCGCGTCATGCTTGCGATCGAGGTCGTCATCGCCGGCACGGATCCGGTGCCCACGTTCATCTTCGACGAGGTCGACGCCGGCGTGGGAGGCGCTTCGGCCATCGAGATCGGGAGGCGCCTGGCCCGGCTCGCCGAGACCGCGCAGGTCATCGTGGTGACGCACCTGGCCCAGGTGGCCGCCTTCGCCACCAACCACCTGACCGTGGTGAAGGGAAGCGACGGCGCGGTCACAGCCTCGAGCGTCCGCCGCCTGGACGGCGACGAGCGCATCGCCGAGATGGCGCGCCTCCTCTCGGGTCTTCCCGACTCGGAGAGCGGCCTCGCCCACGCGGCCGAGCTCGTCGAGATGGCGGCGGCAGCGCGGACGCGCTGAGATCAGTCACAAGCCCGAGCTCAATATCGGCTCAGGTCTCATTCGGCTGGTCTTTCGCTCGACGTCGAGTGCGCCATGCAGCGACGAGGACGACGATCGTGCCCAGAAGGTCGATCAGCGCTGGCGCCATGAGCCAACTGGTGTCCGGCCAGCCCGTTAGCGGGATCCCTAGCAGGATCGCGTAGATCGGCGCGGGTCCCGCTATGACCAGAACGGCGGACAGGAGCAGGGTGATCCAGAGCGTTGTCCGGGCGAACCACCCGCGAAGGGGCGTGCGGAGCAGGAGGCAGGCCTGGGCGATTGCAAGACCCCAGATGATCTCCGCGGTGAGCACCACGAAGAAGATGAGGTCTCCCATGCCGGCCGGAGCGACGGCGATCTTGATGACCGCGAACATGAAGGTGGCGACGATAACCGCGGGGAAGCTCAAACCGAGAATGCCCAGGAATTTGCGCCCGGGCCGGTCGATCACGGCCAAGGCGCAAACCACCATCACGCACAATGACACGAGCAAGGAGGCGACGTATGCCCAGATGCTCGGCGCGCCGATCGTCAGTAGTGCAGCGATGACGGAGACGACCAGCGCGATCTGTGAAACCCGTTGCGGGGCTCGCCGCGGCGATTTCCGGCTGATGCTTCGCTCGATGCCGACGGTGGGACTAGCTGAGGAGTTCACGGTGAGCCTCTCGGTGGGGTGGATGTGGGAGAAAGGGAGAAATGACCCGTTGCCGCGGGGCGGTGGTGCTTTCTGCGGACCGTCCGGCGACGGGGGTCACGGTTTCGCCGAAGGGGGAGGATCGTCCCCGTGCTCGATGAAGTAGTCGAAGGATTCGTGCGTGGAGCACTCCGACAAGACCTCGATCGACATGGTGTCTTCGGTGGCGTAGACGTTCTGGGAGATGCCATCGGCGCGTTCGGCCACCAACAGGATTTGGACGTGATCGCCCTTCACCTGGTCGAAGACGGTTCTCAGCGTGAATCCTTGCGACTCCCAGTGCTCGCCGAGGACGCGCGCTGTGTCGTGCGGCTCACCCAGGGGCGCGCGGTATACATGCGCGCGGATTTGGTGAGACCCTTTTTCACCGACGGTCGAGCACGAGGCGAGACCGGTGTAGCCAAGGTCGTGACTCCAGGGCACCTGCGGGTCGTACGCGATCCACAGCCACCCTTCACCGTTGCCCGTGGCGTCGATGGAGTCTTGCAGCAGCGAGATCACCTGCTGTCGCAGTTCGGTGATGGTCTTCTGCGGGCCGCCGGGCGATTTCGGTGGCATCGGATCGGACAGGACTGGCACTGATGTGCACCCCGCAAGGAGGGTCGCGATCAGCGCCGCGCCGGTGAAGCGCGCCAGGCGCCGGCCGGGGCTCACGGTTTCACCGAAGCGGGAGGATCTTCCTCGTGCTCGATGAAGTAGTCGAAGGATTTGTCGGTGGAGCACTCCGAGAGGACCATGATCGACAGTCCATCTTCGGCGGCAATGACATCCTGGGAGATGCCGTCAGCGCGTTCGGCCGCCAACTGGATCTGGACGTGGTCACCCTTCTTCCAGTCGAAGACGGTTCTCAGCGTGAATCCTTGGGACTTCCAGTGTTCGCCGAGGACGCGCGCTGTATCGTGCGGGTCTCCGAGCGGGTCGCGGAAGACGAGCCCACTGATCTGGTACGACCCTTTCTCGCCAACGGTCGAGCACGTGTCGAGACCGGTGTGGCTGAGGTCATGGCTCCAGGGCACTTGGGGTTCGTGCGCAACCCACAGCCACCCGTCGCTGGTGCCGGTGGCGTCGATGGAGTCTTGCAAGAGGGAGATCACCTGCTGTCGCAGTTCGGTGATCGTTTTCTGTGGACCGCCGGGCGACTTCGGCGGTATCGGATCGGACAGAACAGGCACGGTTGTGCAACCTCCGAGGAGAGTCGTGATAACCGCTGCGCCGGTGAAGCGCGCCCAGCGCCGGCCGGGGCTCACGGTTTCGCCGAAGGGGGAGGGTCTTCCCCGTGCTCGAAGAAGTAATCGAAGGATTTGTCCGTGGAGCACTCCGAGAAAACCTGGATCGACAGGCTGTCCTTGGTCGCATCGACGTCCTGGGAGATGCCGTCTGCTCGTTCGGCCACCAGCCGGACCGCGACGTAGTCGCCCTTGGTCCAGTCAACGACGGTTCGTAGTGTGAATCCTTGGGACTTCCAGTGTTCGCCGAGGACGCGGGCTGTGTCGTGGGGGTCTCCCAGCGGGTCGCGGAAGACAAGCCCACGGATTTGGTGCGAACCTTTCTCGCCGACGGTCGAGCACGAAGCGAGACCCGTGTGGCTGAGGTCATGGTTCCAGGGCACTTGTGGTTCGTGGGCAACCCACAGCCACCCGTCGCTGGTGCCGGTGGCGTCGATGGAGTCTTGCAGCAGCGAGATCACCTGCTGTCGTAATTCGGTGATGGTCTTCTGTGGACCGCCGGGCGATTGCGGCGGTACTGGATCAGACAGGACAGGCACTGAGGTGCAACCTCCAAGGAGCGTTGAGATGAGGGTTATGCTGGCCATCGCGGCGAGTTGGCGGGGTCCGACCATAGGGGTCACTTCGTCGCAGTGAGGACGCCGACGACGAGTTCCGGACGGCCGATGCTTGTGGCAGCCGTGTTCCGGAGGGACTCAGTGTTCACATCGAAGTAGCCGTGCCCCGCGGGTGCAGTAGCCCCGAGAAAGCCCGAGCGGGAGTCTCCCGAGCCGAGGGCCGAGTGGCCTTTGGTCGGTAGCAGGTATCCTTCACCCGGGACGTAGGCCCCCTCGGACGAAAAAGATCGGGCTCCAGCGATCGTTCGCCCTTGGGTCCACGGCGCTAGGTCGCCCTCGAGCGGTAACAGACCGGGTAGTGCGGCCTCGTGGTTGGGCAGTGCCCTACCGGCGACTTTGGAGCCGACCGGCGCGAGCACATCGGACCTCGCAGCGGTCGCGTACACTGCAGGGCTACCGTCCGCCGCGCGAACTTTGAGGTTCGACAGTGACGGGACCAAACCAGTGTCGATGCCCGCAGATCCGAGCATCGTGAAAGAGTCAACGGGATGCTTCACGCGAGTGAGAGCGGCCGCGGCCATCGTGGTGCCGTAGGAATGGGCGACCACGGCGATCAGAGGCGGCGGCACGTCCGCGCGGGTGCTTCGGGCGGCATGGGTCCCGTCGAGCTCGTAGGAGAACCGGTAAGCGCCCGCCGACGCCGGACCCGGGGTACTGACGGTGACACGATCCGGCGCGTCATAGCCAAGCCACGCCACCACCGCGTGGGATTGCGTAGGGTCGAGACGATCCTGCTCCGAGAGGAGGTTGAGCGCGGACTCACTCCAGCTGTACGTGGCAGCGCTCGCGTCTGAGTCCATACCGGCCGCAGCCCATGTCACGGTGTTCGCGCGGTCGAGCTCGCCGAACCCCACCGCTACCAAGGGGACCGATCCGTGGAGGTTGAAGCACACCAGCGAGGACGGTGCGTCGCGGGCACCTCGCAGGAGTGCGGCCCCCACTTGCGCCAGCGCCCTCCGCTGCTCGTCTGTCAGGTCCGAGGCGCGTTTGAGCGCCTCTGCGTAGACGGCACGGTTGCAGCGGTCGCGCACCGCGAACGGAAGCCCAGCGAGGTTGCCGAGAAGCTCCGGGACCGCCGAGATCAAGCGCTGCTCAAGAGGCGTGCCTTCGAGGCCTTTCCACCAGCTCGCGACCGCATCCGGCGACGGCGGGTGTTCCCAGAAGTCTTGGAGCAGGCGCGGGTTTGCCGCCACGAGGAGAGCCCAAGCTTCAGGAGTGAGTCGGCGGAGCATGGACATGTGGTTCGCGTTCACGCTCGCCGACGGGTCGAGGACGGCCAGAGCGGAGAGGCCGGACCCGAAGGCCGCCCCCTCCGAGGAGGGGAGCGGTGCCATCGCGTCGCGAACAGCCTCCCCGACGGCCCGGCCGAACGTGGTCTCGCTCGAGTGATATGCCGCTTCAGCTTCCCGGGCATCCGCGCGTGCGCGGTCGAGTCGGGTCTGAGCGTCCTCGAGCCGCATCCGCAAGCGGTAGAGCGTCGCGTCATCGGCCACTCCGAGCGACGCCATCGCGAGTTCCGTGCGTTCTATGTCCTCGAGCGCCTTTTCGGCTCGACTCAAGGCCGAGTCGGCCAGCTCCTGCGCGTCGCCCATCGCGTCCGCCCACGCGTCCAGCGCGTCAGCACCCTCGTTGAGCCTCGCCGCCGCCTTTCGCCCAGCGTCGATCACCGTGTGCAGCCTCGCCGCGAACGCCTCAGCGGCCATCCCCGACCAGTAAGGAGGAGCGACAGTCCTCAGGACCGCCGCGACGGCGTCCGCCTGATCCCACTGGGCTTCGGCGGCGTGTCTTACCCTCGTCGCCCGGTCGGCGACCGCCTCCGGAGAGCCGGGAGTCGGATCCCAGTCGCACCCGACGGGCGACCGGTCGGTCAGCTCAGAACGCACGCGGATTCCCCCTCAGGGCCTTCGCGTCATCTGCGTCGCGTCGGTCAGCGGTCTCGGCCGCTCTGCGCAGGGCGGCGGCCAGTGTCGACAGGTTGTCGGCGAGGACAGACGTTCCGGAGAACCAGTAGGCGGAGAACTCTTCGAATGAGCCGCGAGCCCACCCGGTTCCGAGCCCGGAGGAATCCAGGCGTTCACTGACGTGCCGTCTGCTCAGCCAGTCGAGCTCGGTCGCCTGTTCTCGCAGATGGTCCGGATCGACGCTGACAGCCCTGCTCATCGGTGACTCCCTCTTGCCGAGACATGAAGTTAAAGATGTAACATGTCACCTGATGTTTCGCAACGAGCCGGCAGGGCGTCGAGCGCGGGCGGGCCGAAAGCAGGTGATAAGCTATAAGCCCGTGGTGGATTATTCAGACAGCGGCACTACCAAGCACATCTTCGTGACAGGTGGTGTCGTTTCTTCTTTGGGGAAGGGTCTGACGGCCGCCTCCCTCGGCAACCTCCTGACGGCCCGCGGGCTCCGCGTGGTCATGCAGAAGCTCGACCCGTATCTCAACGTCGATCCCGGAACGATGAACCCGTTCCAGCACGGCGAGGTCTTCGTCACCGACGACGGCGCCGAGACCGATCTCGACATCGGGCACTACGAGCGCTTCCTCGACATCAACCTGAGCCAATCGGCCAACGTGACCACCGGCCAGATCTACTCGAACGTCATCGCCAAGGAGCGCCGCGGCGAGTACCTCGGCGACACCGTCCAGGTCATCCCGCACATCACCGACGAGATCAAGCGGCGGATGCGCCTCCAGGCCCAGCCCGGTCCGGACGGCGAGCCCGCCCCCGACGTGATCATCACCGAGATCGGAGGCACGGTCGGCGACATCGAGTCGCAGCCGTTCATCGAGTCGGCACGCCAGGTGCGCCACGAGCTCGGCCGGAAGAACTGCTTCTTCGTTCACGTCTCGCTCGTCCCCTTCATGAACGCCTCGGGCGAGCAGAAGACCAAGCCGACCCAGCACTCCGTCGCCGCTCTCCGCAGCATCGGCATCCAGCCCGACGCGCTCGTCCTCCGCAGCGACCGCCCCGTCTCCGAGAGCAACAAGCGCAAGATCGCGCTCATGTGCGACGTCGACGAGGCGGCCGTGGTGAACGCGGTCGACGTGCCGAGCATCTACGACATCCCGACGATGCTGCACGACCAGGGGCTCGACGCCTACATCATCGACCAGCTCGGTCTCGACCAGGCGGCCGACGTCGACTGGGCCGGCTGGTCGCGCGTGCTGCAGGCCGTCCACGACCCGAAGCACGAGGTCACGATCGGGCTCGTCGGCAAGTACATCGACCTGCCCGACGCGTACCTCTCGGTGACGGAGGCGCTGCGAGCGGGAGGCTTCGCCCACCAGGCGAAGGTGAAGCTCAAGTGGATCGCCTCCGACGAGTGCCAGACCCCGGAGGGCGCCGCCGCTCAGCTGAGCGAGGTCGACGCCATCTGCGTGCCGGGCGGCTTCGGCGTGCGCGGCATCGAGGGCAAGGTCGGCGCGCTCCGGTTCGCGCGCGAGAACGGCATCCCGGCGCTCGGGCTGTGCCTCGGCCTCCAGTGCATGGTCATCGAGTACGCGCGGCACGAGGCCGGCCTGGCGGGCGCGTCCTCCTCGGAGTTCGACCCCGATACCGAGTTCCCTGTGATCGCCACGATGGCCGAGCAGGTCGAGATCATCGCCGGCGGCGACCTCGGCGGCACCATGCGCCTCGGGCTCTACCCGGCGTCCCTCGCCGAGGGGTCGCTCGTCGCCGAGCTCTACGGCGCCCCGCAGGCGAGCGAGCGGCACCGCCACCGGTACGAGGTCAACAACAACTACCGCGAGCAGATCGCCGACGCGGGGCTGTGGTTCTCGGGCACCTCGCCGGACGGTCACCTCGTCGAGTACGTCGAGCTGCCGCGCGACGTGCACCCGTTCTACGTGGGCACGCAGGCTCACCCCGAGCTGCGCTCGCGTCCGAACCACGCCCACCCGCTGTTCGCGGGTCTCGTCGGCGCCGCCCTCGAGCGTCAGAAGGCCAGCCTCCTGTTCGAAGTCGCGGCGGACGCCTGATGCCGGCGGAGCTCCGCGACGAGTCCTTCCGCCCCGAGGTCGTGTCGTCGGAGGTCGCCTTCCACGGCAAGATCTGGGACGTCCGGCGTGACGTCTTCCGCTACGGCGACGGCGAGCTGACCCGCGAGTACGTCGACCACACCGGCGCCGTGGGCGTGCTCGCCCTCGACGACGAAGACCGCGTCCTCCTCATCAAGCAGTACCGTCACCCGGTTCGTCACCGCGAGTGGGAACTCCCGGCGGGCCTCCTCGACATGGACAACGAGGACCCGCTCGAGGCCGCCAAGCGCGAGCTCGGCGAGGAGGCCGACCTCGAGGCCGACGAGTGGGACCTCCTGCAGGACGTCTTCTCGAGCCCCGGCGGCAACGACGAGGTCATCCGGCTGTACCTGGCGCGATCGGTCCGATCGACCGGCTCCGCGTTCGACCGCGAGGCCGAGGAGGCCGACATCGAGCTCGCCTGGGTGCCGCTCGACGACGCGGTGGAGGCGGTGCTCGGCCGCACCCTCCACAACGCGCCCCTCATGATCGCCGTCCTCACCGCGAAGGCCGCCCGTGACGCGGGCTGGTCGACGCTCGGCCCGGCCGACGCGCCGTGGCCGGACCACCCGAAGCGGGACTGAGGTGACCCTCGCGGCGGAGGTCGACGGCTACCTCCGTCACGTCGCGATCGAGCGCGGGCTATCCGCGAATACCGTGGCCGCCTACCGCCGCGACCTCGGCGTCTACAGGGAGTGGCTCACGGCCTGCGGCGTCAACACGGCTGCAGACGTCACGACGCCCATGATCTCGGAGTTCGCCCAGTACCTCGGGTCGCGCGAGGAGGCGCCGCTCACCGCCTCCTCGCTGGCCCGGATGCTGTCGACGGTGCGCGGCTTCCACCGCTTCCTGCTGGAGGAGGGGCGTGTCGAGACGGATGTCGCGCACGACATCCGCCCGCCGAAGCTCGCCAGCCGGCTTCCGAAGGCGATCACGGTAAGCCAGGTCGAGGCGCTCCTCGCGGCAGCTGAGGGGGACGACATCGCCTCCCTCCGCGACCGTGCCCTCCTCGAGCTGCTGTACGCGACGGGTGCGCGGGTCAGCGAAGCCGTCGGACTCAACGTGGACGACGTCATCGACGCGGACGTGGTCCGACTCACCGGCAAGGGGAGCAAGCAGCGGATCGTCCCCCTCGGGAGCTATGCACAGGAGGCGGTCGCCTCCTATCTCGTTCGCGCGCGGCCGGAGCTATCGCGCAGGGGCCGTGCGACCCCGGCCCTCTTCCTCGGCATGCGGGGTGCCCGGCTGTCGCGGCAGAACGCCTGGCTCATCATCCGGGCGGCCGCCGAGAAGGCGAAGCTGGGCGTCGAGGTCTCGCCGCACACGCTGCGGCATTCGTTCGCGACCCACCTGCTCGCCGGAGGCGCGGATGTGCGCGTCGTGCAGGAGCTGCTCGGGCATTCGTCGGTGGCGACGACGCAGATCTACACACTGGTCACGGCCGACACCCTGCGCGACGTCTACACCACGGCGCACCCGCGCGCCCGCTGACCCGAACCGCCGCCGCTGCGCCCGCCGAGCGCGCCGGTACGCCGATAGACTGTGCCCTTGAACGGCACGACCACGAGAGGGACGAGGAACACCCAGGTGACGCGCAACGACGAGGTCGAGACCCCGCTTCCGGGCTTGGACGACTCCACGCCGCTGAAGCTCGGGCCCACCGGGCGTCCGCGTCGTCCGTTCCCGGTCCCCGCACCGCTGACCCAGCACGGCCCGGCCAAGATCATCGCCCTCTGCAACCAGAAGGGCGGCGTCGGCAAGACCACCACCTCCATCAACCTCGGCGCGTCGCTCGCCGAGTACGGGAGGCGCGTCCTCGCCATCGACTTCGACCCGCAGGGCGCGCTGTCGGCGGGCCTCGGGGCGCAGACCCACGACGCCACCACCATCTACGACCTGCTGCTCAACCGGAACGCCGACGTCCCCGGCGCGATCCAGCAGACCGGCACGGCGGGGCTCGACATCATCCCCGCCAACATCGACCTGTCGGCGGCAGAGGTCCACCTCGTCAACGAGGTCGCCCGCGAGCAGATCCTGGCGGGCGTGCTCCGCAAGGTGTCGGCCGACTACGACGTGATCCTCGTCGACTGTCAGCCGTCGCTCGGCATCCTCACGGTCAACGCTCTCACGGCGAGCCACGGCGTCCTGATCCCGCTCGAGTGCGAGTACTTCGCCCTCCGCGGCGTCGCGCTCCTCATCGAGACGATCGACAAGGTGCGCGAGCGGCTCAACCCGGCGATCGAGCTCGACGGCATCCTGGCCACCATGTACGACTCGCGCACGCTCCACTCGCGGGAGGTGCTGGAGCGCGTCGTCGACGCCTTCGGCGACCGCGTCCTCGAGACGGTCATCTCGCGCACGGTGAAGTTCCCCGACGCCTCCGTCGCCGCGACCCCGATCACGCAGTTCGCCCCCGAGCACGCCGCGGCCGAGGCGTACCGCCAGCTGGCGCGGGAACTGGTGTTCCGTGGCGCCGTCGCCTGACGACGGCCCGACCGCCGAGCAGCTCGACGCCGAGAACCGCGGCTTCCGGGTCGCGGTGGGGGAGTTCGAGGGCCCGTTCGACCTCCTCCTGTCGCTGATCACCAAGCACGAGCTCGACATCACCGAGGTGTCGCTCAGCCGCGTCACCGATGAGTTCATCGCCTACCTGCGCACCCTCGACTCCGACGACAGCCTCGACGAGGCGAGCGAGTTCCTCCTGGTCGCCGCGACGCTCCTCGACCTGAAGGTCGCCGGGCTGCTCCCGCAGGGCGAGCTCGTCGACGCCGAGGACGTGGCCCTCCTCGAGGCTCGGGACCTCCTGTTCGCGAGGCTGCTCCAGTACCGGGCGTTCAAGGAGGCCTCCGCCTGGTTCGCCGAGCGGTGGGAGGCGGAGAGCGGCCGCCACGCGCGGTCGGTCCGGCTCGAGGACAAGTTCCGCCAACGCACGCCCGAGCTCGTGTGGACGTTGAGCCTCGACGACTTCGCCGCGATGGCGACGCTCGCCCTCACCCCGCGCGAGGTGCCCGTGGTGGGTCTCGACCACCTCCACGCGCCGCTCGTCAGCATCCGCGAGCAGGCGGCCGTCGTCGTCGGGATGCTCCGGCGCGGCGAGCCGATGTCGTTCCGCCAGCTGGTCGCGGGGGCGGAGCAGAAGGGCGTCGTGGTGGCGCGCTTCCTCGCCATCCTCGAGCTGTACCGGCACGCGGCGATCGCGTTCGAGCAGCTCGAACCGCTGGGCGAGCTCACCCTGCGCTGGACGGCGGAGCACTGGTCGGAGGAGAACCTGACGAATCTCGGAGCGGATTATGACGGCTGACAACGGAATCGAGGAGGCCGCTGTGGCGGACGGCATCGAGGCGACCGACACCACGGAGGTGCCGGCGCCCGTCGAGGACGCTCGCATCGAGCGCGCCCTGGAGGCGATCCTGATGGTCGCCGACGAGCCGATGAGCATCGTGACGCTCGCCACCGCGGTCGGTGCGCCGGTGAAGCGCGTGAAGGCCGCCATCGCGGCCCTCGTCGCCGACTTCGACGGCGAAGACGGGGGAGTGCGCCGCGGCTTCGAGCTTCGTGAGGTCGGCGGAGGCTGGCGCGTCTACGTGCGCGAGGAGTTCGACGCGGTCGTCTCCGGCTACGTGCTGCAGCAGAATCCCACCAAGCTGTCGCAGGCGGCTCTCGAGACGCTGGCGGTCATCGCCTACAAGCAGCCGATCAGCCGCGGAGCGATCGCCTCCATTCGTGCTGTGAACGTCGACTCGGTCGTGCGGACGCTCCTCGGCCGCGGCCTCATCACCGAGCTCTTCACCGACTCGGAGACGGGTGCGATCAACTACGGGACGACCGACCTCCTCCTCTCGCAGCTCGGCATCAACTCGGTCGACGAGCTGCCGAAGATCTCACCGCTGCTGGCCGATGGCTCGGAAGGGTTCGACGATGTCCGCTGACAGGGCGCCGCAGGGGGAGCGGCTGCAGAAGGTCATGGCGGCCGCGGGCGTCGCCTCCCGTCGCGTCTCGGAGGAGATGATCGTCGCGGGCCGCGTCACCGTGAACGGCGAGGTCGTCACCGAGCTCGGCCGACGGATCGACCCGCTCACCGACGAGCTCGCCGTCGACGGCACGGCGGTCCAGCTCGACACCAGCCGCCGGTACGTCATGCTGAACAAGCCGGTCGGCGTCGTCAGCTCGATGCGCGACGAGCAGGGGAGGCCCGACCTCTCGCGCTTCACGCGGGACTATCCGGAGCGCCTGTTCAACGTGGGGCGGCTCGACGCCGAGACGTCGGGACTCCTGATCCTCACCAACGACGGCGAACTGGCGCACGTGCTGGCGCACCCGAGCTTCGGCGTCACCAAGACCTACATCGCCCGAGTGCGCGGCGTGGTCACCCCCGCGACGATCGCCCAGCTGACCCGCGGCGTCGAACTCGACGACGGTCCGATCGCGGCCGATAAGGCGAAGCTCCTGCAGGTGAACCCGGGGGTCGGCGACAGCCTGGTCGAGATCACGCTGCACTCCGGGCGCAACCGGATCGTGCGCCGCATGCTCGCCGAGGTGGGTCACCCGGTCAAGGAGCTCGTCCGCCGTCAGTTCGGCCCGCTGCACCTCGGCACCCTCAAGGCCGGGCGGATGCGCGACCTGACGCGCGAGGAGCTCGGCGCGCTGCTGACCATCGCCCGGGAGGGGCGCCGCCCGGCTGACTAAAGTGGATCCGTGAACGAATCCGCCTCGCGTCTCGCCGGACCGGTCCGCGTCGTCGGGACGGGACTGCTCGGCGCCTCCATCGGCCTCGGCCTCCGCGCTCGCGGGGTCGACGTGCTGCTCGCCGACGCGTCGCCCGCGCACCTGCGCCTGGCGGCCGACTACGGCGCCGGCCGCCCGGACGACGGGGCGATCGAGCCGTCGCTGATCGTCGTGGCCGTCCCTCCGGACCTGGTCGCCCCGGTCGTCGCCGCCGAGCTGCGGGCCCACCCGGAGGCGGTCGTCACCGATGTCGCGAGCGTCAAGGTCGCGCCGCTCTCCGAGCTGGAGGAGACCGGCCTCGATCTCGCGCACTACGTCGGGTCGCACCCGCTCGCCGGGCGCGAGCGCGGCGGCCCGAGCTCGGCACGCGCCGACCTTTTCATCGGGCGGCCCTGGGTGGTCTCCCCGCGCGCCGAGAACCCCCGCGCGGCCGTCAACCTGGTGGAGGCGCTCATCCTCGATCTCGGCGCGACCCCGGTCGAGATGGGCGCCGCCGACCACGACGCCGCCGTCGCGCTCGTCTCGCACGCGCCGCAGATCGTCTCCTCCCTCATGGCCAAGCGGCTCGCCGACTCCACCGACGCGGCTCTGGGGCTCGCCGGGCAGGGCGTGCGCGACGTCACCCGGATCGCCGGCAGCGAGCCGGAGCTCTGGGTGCAGATCCTGGGGGCGAACGCGCCGGCCATCGTCGAGATCCTTCGCGCCTACCGCGACGACCTCGACCGCGTGCTCATCGCGCTCGGCGACGTCGACGCCGCCGGATCCCGCCGGGCCATCGCCGAGGAGATCGCGGGCGGCAACATCGGTGTGGCGCGCCTCCCCGGCAAGCACGGCCAGGACAAGCGCTTCGCGAGCCTCACCGTGATGGTCGAGGACCGCCCGGGGGAGCTCGCGCGCCTCCTCGCCGAGTTGGGCGAGCTGCAGGTGAACCTCGAGGACCTGCGCCTCGAGCACTCGCCCGGAGCACCTTTCGGCCTGGCCGAGATCGCCGTACTGCCCGAGGTGCTGCACCGCACCGTGACCGACCTGACCGACCGCGGCTGGAGGATCGCCGGATGACCGACCACACGAACACGAGCACCCCGGTCGTGGTGGCCGTCGACGGGCCGGCCGGCAGTGGCAAGTCGTCGGTCTCGAAAGCCGCGGCGGCGCGCCTCCACTGGGCCTACCTCGACACCGGCGCCGCGTACCGGGCACTCAGCTGGTACGTGCTGCAGCGGCAGCTCGACCCGACTGATTCGTCGGCCGTCGTGGACTCGCTGCCCGACTTCGACTACCGGATCGGGACCGACCCCGCGAGCTACCAGGTGTTCGTCGGCGACCGCGACGTGACGGAGCCGATCCGGACGCCCGAGGTCACGGCGGCCGTCAGCGCGATCGCCCGCGTGCCCGAGGTGCGCAGCTTCCTCACCGAGCTGTTCCGCGACATCATCCGGCGCACCGACCGCGACGGCATCGTGGTGGAGGGGCGCGACATCACGACGGTGGTCTGCCCCGATGCGCCCGTGCGCATCCTGCTGACCGCTGACGAAGCCGTTAGAATGGCGAGGCGCGCCGCGGAGCTGGCCGATCACTCCGCCGCCCATGTCGGCGAGGCTCTCCGCCGGCGCGACGCGGCCGACGCCCGTGTCGTCGACTTCATGAACGCCGCGGACGGTGTGACCACCGTCGACTCCACCGACCTCGACTTCGACCAGACCGTCGACGCGGTCATCCAGGTCGTACAGAAAGCAGCCCATGTCTGACATCGAGAACGAGCCCATCGGCGAGGACGACCTCGCCGAGCGTCTCGCCACCCTGGACGAGGACCTCGCCGTCCAGCGCGCCAACGCCCTCCGCTCCGGCCTCGACGAGTACGAGCTCGACGAGAGCGACCTCGACATCCTCGACATCGCCGGTGAGGACGTCGACGCGATCACGTACCTCCCGGCCCTGCCGGTGCTGGCGATCGTCGGCCGCCCGAACGTGGGCAAGTCGGCGCTCGTCAACCGCATCCTCGGCCGCCGCGAGGCCGTCGTCGAGGACACCCCCGGAGTCACCCGCGACCGGGTCTCGTACCAGGCGGAGTGGAACGGCCGCCGGTTCACCGTCGTCGACACGGGAGGCTGGGAGCCGGACGCGCGCGGCATCGACGCGTCGGTCGCCGCGCAGGCCGAGGTCGCGATCGACCTCGCCGACGCGGTGCTCTTCGTCGTCGACGCCACCGTCGGCGCGACCTCGACCGACGAGCACGTCGTGCGCCTGCTGCGTCGCACCAAGAAACCGGTGTTCCTCGCCGCCAACAAGGTCGACGACGCTCGCCAGGAGCCGTACGCGACCGAGCTCTGGTCGCTCGGACTCGGTGAGCCGCACCCGGTCTCGGCGCTGCACGGCCGTGGCGTGGCGGACCTGCTCGACCAGCTCCTGGAGGCGCTCCCCGAGGTCTCGGCGGTCGCCAAGCAGGAGGTCGGCGGTCCGCGCCGCGTCGCGATCGTCGGCCGCCCGAACGTCGGCAAGTCCTCGCTGCTGAACAAGGCGGCGGGGGAGGAGCGCGTCGTCGTCAACGAGCTGGCGGGCACCACCCGCGACCCGGTCGACGAGCAGATCGAGCTCGCCGGCAAGGTCTGGCGCTTCGTCGACACGGCCGGGATCCGCCGCCGCGTGCACCTCCAGCAGGGGGCGGACTTCTATGCGTCGCTCCGCACCTCCACCGCTCTGGAGAAGGCCGAGGTCGCCGTCGTCGTGCTCGACGTCAGCGAGCCGATCAGCGAGCAGGACGTCCGCATCATCGACCTGGTGCTCGAGTCGGGGCGCGCTCTCGTGCTCGCCTTCAACAAGTGGGACCTGCTCGACGACGAGCGCCGGCGCTACCTCGAACGCGAGATCGAGCAGGACCTCGCGCACGTCTCGTGGGCCCCGCGCGTCAACATCTCGGCACGCACCGGTCGTCACCTCGAGAAGCTCGTGCCGGCTCTCGAGACCGCGCTCGAGTCGTGGGACACCCGCATCCCGACCGGCAAGTTCAACGCCTTCCTGGCCGAGCTGACGGCCGCGCACCCGCACCCGGTGCGGGGAGGGAAGCAGCCGCGCATCCTGTTCGGCACGCAGGCGTCCAGCCGGCCGCCGACATTCGTGGTCTTCACGACCGGTTTCCTCGACCCCGGCTACCGCCGGTACATCATCCGTCGCCTGCGTGAGGTGTACGGCTTCGAGGGCACGCCGATCGTGCTGAACATGCGCGTGCGCGAGAAGAGGAAGCGGTAGCGTGAGCGGCGACGGCCCGTCCACCGCGGCGTAACCATAACAGGGGTATTTGTACCCCGGTCTGTCCTCATTATTGTGGACAACGAGAGCTTCCCGACCGCGCCCACCCGAAGGGCCCGGGCTCTCCTTCCCGAGGACGCATACCCGAATCATGAGTTCTACGCCCACGTTCACCCCTGCCCGAAAACGACAACTCGGCTCCGAGAAGAGCACCCACCCCCTCCCGACGGTCCATCCCGCGCCGTCCGACCGCAAGATCACCTGGAGCAGGGTCGCCATCGTGCTGACCGTGCTGTTCTGGGCGATCTACGTCGTCACCACGATCATCCGCCAGTTCATCGACAGCGGGAGCCAGAACTTCCGCTTCACGATGGAGGCGATCGGCTACACGGTGGTCGTGACCTTCCTGACGTTCTCCGCGCTGATGTACCTGGTCGCGCGCCAGGGCGCGCTGCAGCGGTTCAAGAAGCACGTGCGGGTTCCCCGCGCCGAGCTGGACCGGCACTTCTCCGAGACGCAGCCCTCCATCACCGTTCTCGTCCCCTCCTACGCGGAGGAGCCCTCGGTCGTGCGGATGACGCTCCTGTCGGCCGCCTTGCAGGAGTTCCCCTCCAAGCGGGTCGTGCTCCTCCTCGACGACAACCCGAACCCGACCGACCCCGCTGTGCTCGAACGGCTGGAGGCGACGCGAGCCCTCGCGGATGACATCCAGCAGGTGCTCTCGGAGCCGCACTTCCGCGTCTCCGACGCGCTCATGCGCTTCGAGCTGAGCGACGACAGCGTGTATGCCACGGTCGAGGCGTCGCGCGAGCTCGCCGACCACTACCGCTGGGCCGCGGACTGGCTCTACGCGCAGGCCGACGCTCACGTGCTGGACGACCACGTCGACGTCTTCTTCGCGGAGCAGGTGCTGCGTGCCCTCGGCGACGACCTGGCGCTGACCGGCGCCGCGGTCGAGGCGGCCGTCGACGAGGGAGCCGCGCTCACCTCCAAGCGGGTCGCCCAGCTGTACCGGCGCCTCGCGTGGACGTTCGACGCCGAGCTGGCCGTCTTCGAGCGCAAGAGGTGGGCGTCGCTCTCGCACGAGGCGAACAAGGCCATGAACCTGAACGCCTACATCGGCCTGATGGGAGGGACGTACCGCGCGGAGGAGACCCCCGACGGTCCGATCCTCACGCCGATCCCGGCCGGGAAGCGCCGCGCGGGCGACATGGAGATCCCGGACAGCGACTTCCTCCTGACGCTCGACGCCGACTCGATCCTGCTCCGCGAGTACTGCCTCCGGCTGACGTACTTCCTGCAGCAGCCCGGCAACCAGCGCGTCGCCGTGACGCAGACGCCGTACTCGTCGTTCCGCGGTGCCGGGACGCGCATCGAGCGTCTCGCCGGTGCGACGACCGACATCCAGCACATCCTGCACCAGGGGAAGAGCTACTACGGCGCGACCTTCTGGGTCGGCGCGAACGCCGTCATCCGCAAGAGGGCGCTGGAGGACATCGTCGAGAGCGAGTTCGTCGGCGGCTTCGAGGTGCGCCGGTACATCCAGGACCGCACCGTGATCGAGGACACCGAGTCGAGCATCGACCTCGGGACCCACGGCTGGACGCTCGTGAACTACCCGGAGCGTCTCAGCTACTCGGCCACGCCTCCCGACTTCGGGTCGCTGATCGTGCAGCGCCGGCGCTGGGCCAACGGAGGGCTGCTGATCCTCCCGAAGCTGTGGCGCCAGGTGAAGGAGCGCCGACGCAGCGGAGAGAACGTCTCGCGCGTCGAGCTGCTCCTCCGCATCAACTACATGGCGTCGATCTGCTGGGCCAGCTTCGGCCTCGTCTTCCTGCTGGCCTACCCGTATGACGGGCGGCTCCTCAGCCCGATGGTGCTGCTCGCCGCGCTGCCGTACTTCATCAGCCAGGCGGCCGACCTGCGCTACTGCGGCTACAAGGCGACCGACATCTTCCGGATCTACGGCTTCAACCTGATCCTCCTGCCGGTGAACCTCGCCGGTGTCCTCAAGTCGATCCAGCAGTCGCTCACGGGCAAGAAGATCCCGTTCGCGCGGACGCCGAAGGTGAAGAACCGCACCGCCTCCCCGCTGCTGTACGTGATCGCGCCGCTCGCGATCGTCGCCTTCTCGCTGTTCACCCTGTGGAGGGACTGGAACGCGCACAACTGGGGCAACGCCGCGTTCGCCGCCTTCAACGCGACGCTCGCGATCTGGGCGATCGTCGCCTACATCGGGATCGGCAACACGATCGTCGACATCTGGCTCGGCATGACGAAGCCGCTGTACGTCGAGAAGGGCGCCAAGCGGACGGAGGAGGCATCGGCCCCCGAGGAGCCGTCGATCGACTGGCGGTCTGTTCTCTACCACGGTCACGCCGGCGGCGAGGTGCCTCACGTGGAGCGGGTCGCGGTCACCGCGCAGGCGGCCGCCGATACGGCGGCCAGCGACGATCCGGTCGACGACGCACCCGACCGGGCCTCCGGTGACCGGAAGCAGGCCGCCTGATGGCGCGCGACAAAGCGGCGGCCGCGACGGATGCCGCGGCGCGGGCTCAAGCGCCAGAGGCCACATCGGGTCGGCGGCTCTCGCCGTGGCGGGTGATCGTCGCGGGTGTCGTCGCCGTGGTCGTCGTCACCGGGGGCGTCGTCGGCTTCCAGTGGTGGAGCGCCAGGGCCGCGGTCGATGCGAAGCCGTGGTTCGCCTCCTATGTGGATGTGACGGCAACGCCGAAGTTCGCATTTGAGAATCTAGGGACCACCGCGACGAAGGACGCAGTGCTCTCGTTCATCGTGTCGTCGCGGTCCGACCCGTGCACGCCGTCTTGGGGTGCCGCTTACACGCTCGATGAGGCTCGGGGATCGCTCGATCTCGACCGCCGCATCGCGCGCCTCCAGCAGCAGGGCGGCAACATCGCCGTGTCGTTCGGCGGCCTCAGCAACTCCGAGCTCGCTGTCGGCTGCACCGACGAGACGAAGCTGAAGGCGGCGTACGCGAAGGTCGTCGACCGGTACAGCATCGGGACCGTCGACCTCGACCTCGAGGGGTCGGCCCTGACGAACTCCGATGCGGTCTCCCGCCGCGCGGCCGCCATCGCAGCCCTGCAGGAGGAGCGCCGGTCGGACGGCGAGCGGCTGGCCGTCTGGCTCACCCTCCCGGTGGCGCCGACCGGCATGACGGAGGACGGCACGAACGCGATCGCCGCGATGCTGAAGGCCAAGGTCGACATCGCCGGCGTGAACGTGATGGTGATGGACTACGGCACGTCGAAGGACCCGCGCCAGTCCATGGCGAAGACCTCGGAGGCGGCGGTGACGGCAGCGCAGCGCCAGCTGGGCGTGCTCTACAACCGGGCCGGGCTGCACCAGAGCGACCCGAGCCTGTGGGCGAAGATGGGCGCGACGCCGATGATCGGGCAGAACGACACCGCCGACGAGGTGTTCACGCTCGCGGACGCGACGCAGTTCAACGCCTGGGCCATCAGCAGCGGCCTCGGCCGGATGTCGATGTGGTCGGCGAACCGCGACAAGACCTGCGGGACGAACTACGTGGACACGACGGTCGTCTCGGATGCGTGCAGCGGCGTGAACCAGGGGAAGAAGACGTTCGCGTCCCTCCTGTCGAAGGGCTTCGACGGGCGGATCGCCCTGGGGGAGGCGGCGGTGACGACCGCCGAGCCCACGTCGAGCGCTCAGACGGACGACCCGGCGCACTCGCCCTATCCCGTCTGGGCGGCGGCGAATTCGTACCTGAAGGGGACCAAGGTCACCTGGCACCACAACGTCTACCAGGCGAAATGGTGGACGAAGGGCGACGTGCCCGACAACCCGGTGCTGAACTCGTGGGAGACGCCGTGGGAGCTGGTCGGCCCGGTGCTGCCCGGCGAGACGCCGATCCCGCAGCCGACCCTCCCGGCGGGGACATACCCCAACTGGAGCGGGACGACCGCTTATGACAAGGGGCAGCGTGTGCTGTTCGACGGGGTGCCGTTCGAGGCGAAGTGGTGGAGCCAGGGCGACAGCCCGGAGGCGGCCAGCGCGAACCCCGACTCGTCGCCCTGGGCGCCCCTGAGTCAGGACGAGATCGACAAGCTCATCGGCGGTTCGTCGACGAGCGCTCCGTCCAAATAGGAGGCTCGGCGGCGGGGTGCCTGCTCACGAGCGCACCCCGTCGCCGACCGGTCGGCCTGAGCCCGCTGCGGGGTGGGCGGGTCGACCTCGCGCGGCGCTCATCGCGAGGTGCCGCGCACGCCGGGCAGGCCCCTCGGTGCCCGCTCCGGCTTCGGCGGGAGGCGCGCGATTCGGGTTTCGCGCTCCTCCCGTCGCTGTCACCGTCGGCTCGGCGCGCGCCCGCCGCGCGTGTACTTTCGCCCTCCGACGACACGGTAGGATGGTCGAGTTGCCTTGCTTGGTGCCGAGAGCCTGGGCGGGGCAGCAACGGGCTGTGGCGCAGTTTGGTAGCGCACTTGACTGGGGGTCAAGGGGTCGCAGGTTCAAATCCTGTCAGCCCGACGTTCAGAAATGAGGAAGGGCCTCGCCGGGTCGCTCTGCGACCAGGCGAGGCCCTTCCTCATTTCTTCACTCGCTGCTCACTATCGGGGTCCCCAAAGCCGGGGCCCCAGGCGTCGCGATCAGCAGGCGCGCCAGCGCCCGCGTGTCGCGACGTCTGGGGAAGCGATGGGGCGCAGCCCGACAACGCACCGTCGGCGAGGCCTGTTCGCCGCGAGCCGAGCGGGAGCTGCGGGTCGCGACTCCCTCTTGTCGCGCCAGTCAGTCCGGCGCAATACTGACGACCAACGCGAGGGGGTGCGGTGATGCCTGAGGACTGGCACGTCGGTACTGAGGTGGTCGTCAAGATCATCGAAGGCAGCACGTCTGCGCTCACCCCGGAGAATGAGATTCTCCTCGTTCCCCAAAACGGCGCATTCCGTGTCGGGCGACTCAATGAGTACGCCATCGTCACGATCGAGCCTGGCGACGCAGCTCACGTCGAGGCCTTCTCTCCTGAAAACATGCTGCGCGGAAGAATCAGTACCAGCACCGAAGACACGTTGGGGATCACCCTGCTTTCGGACGGGGACGTGACCGGGGTGGACGGCGTCCTGTGAAGGTTCGGGGACTCTGGGTGCAGTTCGGCTCGCGTATTGGTGATCGAGCCCAGCCGCCCGTCCCCCCGTCCCCACCCGCGGCGTCGCAGACACCAGCGCCCATATCCGGACGCATCTTCCGCATTGTCGACGATCAACTCGCGGAGGAGCGGGGAACGAAGGCGAGCCTGGAGGCGGGCCTCGGACGTGATCAAAACGTCCGGCACTCTCACCACACTGTTCCTCGCGATCGGCGCGATCACGGGGGGCGCGCGCGTTCACCTCGAGTGGTGGGCTGTGGCAGCCTTCACCGCAGCGGTCCTCGTCTTCGTCGTCAGCGCGTGCGTCGCGATCTCCGTTGCCAGCCCGCGGGCCTATGAGGAACTGAAGATCGAGGACCTCCGCGGCATCATGAGCCCGGAAATCTTCGCAGAGCCGGAATTCGAAGCCGGGCCCAAGCTGACCAAGCCGTACCTTGACATGATCCAAGCAGCGCGAGCCGCGAACCGGAAGAAGGCGAACCGCCTCCTGGTCGCCATCGGGTTCGAAGTGGCGGGCGTTGTTCTAGCGGCGGCCGCAGCGGTCAGCACACTGATCAGCTCCGCTACCGCGCACTAGCTACGCTCCCCGAACCGGCCGCGTGGCGTGGCGGTCAGGGGAGGTGGCGTCCGACAAAAGCGAGTTGCGCCGGCGCGACGCGCCTCCAGAAGTCGTTGTTGTGGCCTCCGGGCTCGAAACCGCCCGCGGGGCGCGGGCGCAGACCGGCGACATAATCCTGCACGTTCGGGTAGAAGCCGTCGCCGGTTCCGCAGTCGATCCGCACCGGGACGCGGGCGAGTGCGGCCTCGCGGCCGAAGACCGTGTTCGCCGCGAAGTCGGCCGAGTCGTCGAAAGCGGTGTGCGCGGCCTCCTGCACGGTGTGCCAGATCGCGGGACTCTCCGCCACGACCGACGCCACGCGCGCTGTACCGAGCAGCCCGGCCAGATGGAGGGCGCCGTAGCCTCCCATCGACCAGCCGAAAAGGGACACTCTCGACACGTCGAGTCCCGAGCGTGCGAGCAGCGGAAGGAACTCCTCGGTGACCATCGCGCCCGCATCCTCACCGCTCGCGCGGCGATGCCAGTAGGTGTTACCGCCGTCGACGGACGCGATTGCGAACGGCTTGACCCCGGTGGCGATGGCCTGGGCCAGGAACCGGTCGAGGCCAAGACCCGAGCCGAAAGCCGACGAGTGATCGCCGCCGTACCCGTGGAGGGCGACGAGGACGGGCAAAGCGTCGCCCGGCTTCGAACCGGGCGGAAAGCTGACGGTCCAGCGGCACGTCGCCCCTAGGCGAGCGGCCGACACGAACGACCCGTCGAGGGCCGGCCCTGGGGCGATCGAGGGGATCCGTCCCGGTGCGCCGTCAAGGCCCAAGATCTCGTGCAGCGTCGAGCGCCCGGGGAGGAGTCGCTCCTCTACCGCGAGAGCAGTCCCGGCGCCCAGGACACCCAGGGCGGCGACGCCGATCCCCGCGCCGATCAGGGTTCGGCGCGCCAGCCTCATGGTGCCACTCTATTCGTGCTCGTCAGACTTCGACCCGGTGCCTCACAGTGAGCGGAACCAGGCGTCCGAAGGGGCAGCCGTGACGGTTTCACGCGTGGCTCCCGACCGCGACGATGATCCCGATCGCCAGGCCCACCCAGAACGGGGCGAACGTGAAGAGGATGCCGAGCACCAGACCGGCCGTGGCGACGCCGCCGCTGCCGCGCGAGCGCATCTTTCCCAGACCGATCGATGAGAAGACGATCCCGGAGATCGCGAGACCGGGCGCGAGGATGAGCCCTGCCTTGGCGCTGTAGACCGCCCAGTCCGACTGCGGGATGTGCAGAGCAATGTCGAGAACGATGACGGTGAGGATGCTCACGATCACGGCGAGGATGGACAAGCCTCGCCCGAGGAACGCGTGCCGATTGCGGGGCGCAGACGCGGGTGCGTATGCAGCCGCCTCCACTGCGGCGCGCCGCGACTCGAAGGGCACGTACGGGGCGGGCGTCGGATCTTCGGCGGCCGGCGCCGGAGGCGACGGGACCGGAGGCGACGGGACCGGTGGGGGAGCGACCTGCGGGCGCGGAAGTTCTCGCGTGTGTTCCGTCCAGCCCGCGCCGGACCACCACCGGGCGATCGGGGCTCCCGTCGGGTCCGCGTACCAGCCCGCGGCGGGCGCGCCCGCGCCGACCTGGTCACTCATGCCCGACGCCCCCAATCCGACCGCCCCGCTGTGCGCGTGCGAAGTCAGTCGGTCACACGTTACTGATGTCGGGTGGCATCATCTGACCCCAGTTGGGGAGGCTGGGCACCAGAACTCACGTCGAACCGGCGCCGCCGTCGCCGGTTCCGCCGCTCGATGGCCGCGCCTCCTCGGTTCGGTCAACCTCCGCTCGGCGCCGGGGAAGTCCCCGCACAGCGACCTCGTCGACGGCGCCGCCCGGCTCCGGCCCGCGGGCCGCCTCCGCTCGGCCGTAGCGCGCTGCGAGGGGCTCCGCGCTGAAACCGTGCGCGATGACGCTGAGGAAGACGGTCGCCGCGATGACGGTCACGACGAGTGCCGCGTCGGATTCGCCGAGCTCTTCGATGGCGAGCAGGGCGAACACGAGTGATGCCAGGCCCCTCGGCCCGAACCAGCCGACGAACAGCACGGTCTTGCGGTCGAGCCCGGCGCCGATCAGCGCGATCGCGACCGGAAGCATCCGGACGATGGTGAGGCTGAGGATCGCATACAGCACGAGGAGGGGGCTCAGATGCTCGAGGAGGAGCGGAACGGAGATCGCGCCGAACGCCAGCCAAACCAGGAGGGAGACCAGTCCGCTCGCCTGTTCGAGGAACACGAGCTCGGCCTGGCGGCGGCGCCCCGCCGTCGCGCCGAAGGCAAGGCCGCCGCAGAACGCGGCGACGAATCCGTTGCCGCCGACCAGCACTGCCAGAAAGTAGGCGACGAGGGCGAGCGCCAGAACGGCGACCCCGGCGAAGTCTTCGGCGAGCCAGCCCTTCCGGCGCGTCAGGCGCAGGAGGTACCCGCCCGCCGCCCCGATGATGACGCCGACGAGCACGCCGATCGCCAGCTGGATGAGCGCCACGCCGATGCCGGAGGCGCCTTTCGACCCTTCGACAGCGGCCGCTCCGGCGATCGCGAACATGACGACGGGAGTCGCGATGCCGTCGTTGAGGCCGCTCTCGACGGTGATGAGCCGTCTGATCCTCGAGGGCACGGCAGGGCTCGTCACCACGGGCAGTCCGAGCGCCGAGTCCGTGGGTGCGACCGCGGCCGCGATGAGGAGCGCCAGCCAGCCGTCGAGCTCGGGGAAGAGCACCTTGGCCAAGGCCCAGCCCGCCAGAATGGTGAGCGGCAGGCCGATGCCGAGCAGCCGAGAGTACCGACCGATATCCGCGCGCAGGTCTTGCACCCGAATTCGCGCCGCGTCGGTGAAGAGCACCCAGACCAGAGTGACCTCGACCAGCGGTTTCAGAGTCTCGGGTGCGGCGGCGACATCGACCAGTCCGAGGCTGACCAGCCCGACGCCGAGCAGGATGAAGACGATCGGGGCGGCGATGTCCGCCCTTTGGAACCGCGCCGCCACCAGCGCCCAGACGAAGACGGCCGCCAGCACCAGAAGCAACACCAAAGTATCCATGACGGACCCCCACTGTGCGGCTGCCGCGAACGTCCGCGATCATCCCGCGACCGCGCTCAGCCTCCTCGCCCGTGATCCGGACGCGGAGGGCCGTTGGTCCTGTCCGCTTGCCCCTCAGGCTGCTGAGACGACCCGGACGAACCATTCGAGTCCGGCGAAGTCGGCCACGTCATGGGTGACGATCGCGACGACAAATGCCTACACTTCCGGCACCCCTCGATCGGATGGTCGCGGGGCTTAAGCCCGTGGTCGCCCATGGGTCGCGAAGCTACTCTCCGAGAACGCCTCCCGAACATCGGCGGCGATCTGCGTATGCGGCCCCGGCGCGGGCGAGTGAGAAGGCGAGGGAGGCGGCGCTCATGGCTTCACCATCGCGAAGCGTTCCCTTCTTCCTGCGTTGGACCCTCATCGTCACCGCCGGGGAGACGCTCGGCTTCGCCGTTGCGGCTGTGGTTGCTGTCAGCGCGACCGCCGCAGGTTTATCGGACGCGGCGCGATACCCGATCGTGGTGGCCGCCGGAGCTGTCGAAGGCGCGTTGCTCGGCACCGCGCAATATATAGGTATGCGGCAGCACAGGCCGCGTGCCGGCGCATGGATCGGAGCCACGAGCGCGGCCGCGGCTCTGGCGTGGGCGGTCGGGATGCTGGCGAGCCTGCTGCCGGTACTTCCGCCTCCACCGATGATGATCGTCGGTGCGGCCGTCGGCGGTCTGATCATCATCGCCTCGATCCCGTTGACGCAATGGCTGGTTCTGCGACGGCGGGGCACATTCCGCTGGGTGCCGGTCAACATGGGGGCGTGGGCGGTCGCCGTGCTGTGGACGGTCGTTCCGTCGCCGATCGTGGACGAGTCGACCCCGGTGGCCGTTCTCGTCCTCGTCAACGCGATCGCGGGCGTGCTCATGGCGTCGACGGTGGCGCTGCTCACAGCGCACACAGCGAATCGACTGTTCGGGACGCCGCGGCCGGCGACGACGGCGTCGCGTGCAGCCTCCCGTTCATCGACTCCATGACGGTGATGCTGCCGAACACCAGCAGGACGACCGCCACGACGACGAGCAGGGTGATGACGATGATGAGGTTGCGGCGGGCCGCGGGGTCGTGCGGAGGCTCGCGGTCGGTCTTCTCGGTGCTCAAAATTCTCTCCGGTGTACTCGTCGGTACACGGTAACTGCGGAGGCTGACCGAATCCCGTACAAATCGGTCGTTTTCCAGAACGTCGGGACGCGTCATTGACGCGTCCCGAGCATCCGCCCCCGTCGAAACGATCCCAGCCTGACGAAGAGGGGCAGAATTCACTGGTATTCTCAGATTCGCGAATCCCGGTTGACCTGACGCCGAAGTCATGGTTTGCGAGGTGGGTATCGCGATCGACAGGCTTACCGCGGTATCTCACAGGGGGAACAGTGAAGCGACACAGCAAGAACGGGAGCCCCGTTGGAGCTGCGTGACTACCTGCGGGTGTTCCGTAAGAACTGGATCTTGATCGCTGTCTGCGCCCTCGTCGGCATCGCGATCGCCTCGATCTATTCGCTTGCCGTCACCCCGAAATACCAGGCGACGACCGAGCTCTATGTCTCGGTTCGCGCCGCGGACAATGCTGCCACGACGGACCTCGTCCAGGGCGCCGCTTTCGCGCGCCAAGCCGTCTCGAGCTACGTGAGCGTTGCGACGAGCGCGAGTGTTCTCGATCGCGTCGCGAGCGACCTGGATCTCAAGTCGCCCGGCTCGTCCCTTGCTGGCAGCGTGACCGCCGTCGCGCCGCCCAACACGGTGCTCATCAACATCACCGTCACCGGCGCGGACCCGAAGCTCACCGCCGACATCGCGAACTCGGTCGCCAAGAACACGTCGTACGTCGTGACCAACCAGCTCGAGAACACTCAGAGCGGCAAGAGCCTCGTCAGGATTCAGACGATCCAGCCGGCG
This sequence comes from Leifsonia sp. AG29, assembly GCF_009765225.1. NCBI lineage: Bacteria > Bacillati > Actinomycetota > Actinomycetes > Micrococcales > Microbacteriaceae > Leifsonia > Leifsonia sp. AG29. The sequence goes on from NZ_VMSF01000001.1 coordinate 918,868, forward strand.
ATGACGCCGACGAAGCCCACGAGCCCGAACGTCATGGTGAACCTGCTGCTGGGCCTCTTCATCGGCCTGGGCCTGGGGCTCGTCATCGCGCTGCTCCGGAGCATCCTCGACACGCGTATCCGCAACGCCGGCGACATCGACCAGATCACCGACCGCCCGATCCTCGGCGCGATCAAGTTCGATCCTGCTGCCGACAAGCGTCCGGTGATTGTTAACACCGGAGCGCGCGACCCGCAAGCAGAATCGTTCCGCAGCGTCCGCACGAACCTCCAACTCGTGAACGCGGACAGCGGTCCGCACAGCTTCGTCATAACAAGCTCCGGGCACGGCGAGGGAAAGAGCACGACTGCCGCGAACCTCGCGATCACCCTCGCCGAGACGGGCGCGCGCGTTGCGCTGATCGACGGCGATCTACGCCGCCCGAAGCTGGCGGAGTACCTGGGCATCGAGGGCGCGATCGGTCTCAGCGACGTGCTCATCGGACGCGCTCAGCTCACGGACGTGCTTCAGAAGTGGGGGCGGGGTCAGCTCTACGTCCTCCCTGCCGGGCGTATCCCCACGGACCCCAGCGAACTGCTGGGGTCGGCCGCGATGGCCTCGCTGCTCGCCGATCTGATGGGTGAGTTCGACTACGTGATCGTGGACACGCCGCCGCTGCTCGTGGTCACTGACGCCGCCGTGCTCAGCAAGCTCACGGGCGCGGCGATCATCGCCGCTGCGTGGGGCCGCACCAAGAAGAACGAGCTGAGCGACGCCGTCCGCTCGCTCGAGCAGATCGGGACCCGTCTCGTCGGCGTGGTGGTGACGATGATCCCGGTGAAGGGACCCGACTCCTACGGATACGGCGTCTTCGGCGATGGCGTCCAGAGCGAGATCGTCGGCGACGAGTCGGTCGAGCAGCAGCAGCGCGTCCGGCGGGCGGCGGAAGCATGACGCTCCGGATCCTGAGGGTCTGCGCCGGCAACGTCTGCCGGTCACCTCTCGCCGAGCAGCTGATCCGGCAGGTCGCCTAGCGATGGCTCGCTCGGTAAGGAAGATCAAGACGGACCCGACGGGGGCCTCTGGCCGCAGACGTCTTGCGATCGTGGGCCCGTTCGCCTTGGCGGATGTCGTCTTCCTCCCTTGGGACGGAGGCAAGACGTGGCGGTGAGGAACGGCATCTTCAGCGAGCGCGTGCGGCAGGAGACCGCTCGCCGCGGGGAGACGCTTCTGCAGCGCTTCGGCTCGCAGTACGCGCTGGACGCGCTGGCGTGGCTCGTCGCTCTCCTTCTCGCGGCGCTGCTCGCGTACGACTTCGTAACGACGCACATTCCGTTCCCGGTCGTCCTCTTCGTCGCGGTCGTCACCATGTTCGCGCAGCTCGTGATCGGAGGCGCGCTCTCGCTCTATCGCGGCAGGTACAGCTACGGGAGCTTCGAAGAGGTGAAGGCTCTCCTCGTCTCAGTGGTCTCGGTAGCAGTCGTGGTCGGGGGGCCGGTCATCTTCTTCGGCAACCACGTCAAGCTCGCCCGCAGCACAATGGCAATGGCCCTCCCGATCGCATTCGTCCTGATGGGCGGCGCGCGATACGTCACGCGCTTGTACGTGGAGGCCAAGCTGCGCCCCGGCGATGATGCCGAGCCCACTCTGATCTTCGGCGCCGGGTACGTCGGCAGCGATCTCGTCAAGCGGATGATGACCGACCGTCACTCGCCGTACCTCCCGATCGGCTTGATCGACGACGACCCTCGAGCGGCGCACCGCCAGATCCGTGGCGTGCGGGTCCTCGGGCGGCTGACCGACGTCCCGGCGGTCGCCGCGACCACCGGGGCCCGGGTGATCATCGTTGCGATCGCTCGCGTCGACGCCGCCCTGCTCCGGGAGGTTCAGAGCATTGCGGAGCTGGCGGATCTGCAGGTCAAGGTGCTGCCGTCTCTGGAGGAGGTCCTGGCGGGCCACACTCGGCTCTCCGACGTCCGCGACATCAGCATCGAGGACCTCATCGGCCGGCAGCCTGTCGACACCGACGTGGAGGCGATCGCCAGCTACCTGTCCGGCCGCCGCGTGCTCGTGACCGGTGCCGGCGGTTCGATCGGCTCGGAGCTCTGCCGCCAGATCATGCGGTACGAGCCGTCCGAGCTCATCATGCTCGACCGCGACGAGACCAACCTGCAGTCGGCCCAGCTGGCGATCGACGGCCACGGATTGCTCGACACCCGCGACGTGGTGCTGGCCGACATCCGCGACCGCGACGTGCTCTTCGATATCTTCCGAGACCGCCGGCCCCAGGTCGTCTTCCACGCGGCCGCGCTCAAGCACCTCCCGATGCTGGAGCAGTATCCGGACGAGGCGTGGAAGACAAACGTGCTCGGCACCCAGAACGTGCTCGATGCCGCTGCCGCGGTGAACGTGTCGACGTTCGTCAACATCTCGACCGACAAGGCCGCCAACCCGACGAGCGTGCTCGGTCACTCCAAGCGCATGGCCGAGAAGCTCACGGCGGGCGCGGCGCATCAGACTTCGGCCCGGTACCTCTCCGTCCGGTTCGGTAACGTGATCGGCAGCCGCGGGTCGATGCTGCCGACGTTCCAGGCACTGATCGACGCCGGCGGCCCGGTTACCGTGACGCACCCGGAGGTGACCCGCTATTTCATGACCATCCCCGAGGCGTGCCAGCTGGTCGTGCAGGCCGGCGGCATCGGCGAGCCCGGTGAGGTGCTGATCCTCGACATGGGCGACCCGGTCTCGATCCTCGACATCGCGAACCGCATGATCGCTCACAGCGGCAAGGACATCGAGATCCGGTTCACCGGCCTCCGTCCGGGCGAGAAGCTGCACGAGGAGCTCGTGGGCCGCGGTGAGACGGACTCGCGCCCGCGTCACCCGCAGATCTCGCACACCCGCATCGAGCCGCTCGCCGGTCACCAGCTCGACTACCACCGCTGGATGCACCGCCTGCGGACCAACGGCGCCGATACGGCGATCATCGAGCCGATCCGTCAGGAGCAACGTCGATGAGCGACCGGATCCTCATGTCGTCACCCGACGTGGGCGAGGTGGAGGAGCGCTACCTGCTGGAGGCGTTCCGTTCCGGCTGGATCGCACCTCTCGGGCCCGACGTCGATGCCTTCGAGCGCGAGATCGCGGCCCGGGTCGGCGTCGCGCACGCAGCTGCTCTCGCGTCGGGCACGGCGGCCCTCCACCTCGGCTTGCTGACGCTCGGGGTGCGGCCGGGGGATGTCGTCATCACCTCGACGCTGACCTTCGCCGCGACGGCTAACGCGATCGCCTACACCGGCGCGCGACCGCATTTCATCGACTCCGAGTACGCCTCGGGCAATATGGACCCTGCCCTGCTCCAGCGGGCGCTGACGGAGTTGCGCGAGGCCGGCAAGCGCGTCGCGGCGATCGTACCGGTCGATCTGCTGGGCAAGGCGGCGGATTACGCTCGGATCCTTCCCATCGCGGAGGACTTCGGTGTGCCGGTGCTGGCAGACGCCGCCGAGTCGCTCGGCGCTTCCCATCACGGCCGTCCGGCGGGCTCGTTCGGGGCAGCGTCGGCGATCTCGTTCAACGGCAACAAGATCATGACGACATCGGGCGGGGGAATGCTGCTCACCGACGATGCCGAACTCGCAGCCCGCGTGCGATACCTCTCGACGCAGGCGCGCCAGCCGGCCGTCCACTACGAGCACACCGAGATCGGCTACAACTACCGGCTCAGCAACCTGCTTGCCGCTCTGGGCCGCGCGCAGCTGACGCGCCTCGACGAGATGATGGCCCGCCGCCGAGCCGTCCGCGATGCCTACCGCGAGCTTCTCGTGGGCGTTGAAGGCGTCGAGATCTTCGGAGGCGCGGAAGACGCCGAGGACAACTGCTGGCTCACCTCCGTCATCGTGGATCCCGACGCGGCAGGATGGACTGCTCATGATCTGCGCGCCGCGCTCGATGCCGCCAACATCGAGAGCCGCCCGCTGTGGAAGCCGATGCACCTCCAGGCCGCATTCGCAGACGCGTCGGCGACGCTGAACGGCACCGCGGAGCGGCTCTTCGAGACCGGGCTCACCCTGCCGAGCGGGTCGGCTCTGACCGACGAGCAGATCGGCCGGACGGTCGAAGCGCTCACCGGATTCATGGCGTCGCATGTGTGAAAGGCCTGGCGCTCCGACTCGAGACGAGGTCGGACGCGTGTGAGAATTCTGATGCTCACCCAATGGTTCGACCCAGAACCGACGTTCAAGGGCCTCCTGTTCGCCAAGGAATTGATGCGTCAGGGGCACGAGGTCCAGGTGGTCACCGGCTATCCGAACTATCCGGGAGGCAAGGTCTACGACGGGTACCGGATCTCAGGCTTCCGCAAGGAGACCATCGACGGGGTCGCCGTCTTGCGGGTGCCTCTCTACCCGAGCCATGACGGATCGGCGGTGAAGCGGATCGCCAACTACGGGTCCTTTGCGCTTGCTGCCGCCGTCGGCGTGTTCCTCGTGCCCAAGCCGGATGTCGCCTACGTCTACCATCCGCCGGCAACCGTTTGGCTCCCCGCGGCGCTGCTCAAGGCTCTGCGAGGCGTTCCCTACGTCTACGACGTGCAGGATCTCTGGCCGGACACCCTCGCCGCGACGGGAATGCTGGGCGAGACGCGTGCTCTGGGAATCGTCGGGCGAGTGATGAAGCGCGTGTACGCGGATGCAGGCCGTGTCGCGGTGCTTTCCGACGGATTCAAAGAGGCGTTGGTCGCCCGGGGTGTTCCTCGCCGGAAAGTGGAAGTCATACCCAACTGGGCCGACGAGGCGCAGATTGAGGTGGACCACCCCTCAGCGCGCGCCGACGGCGAGGTTCCCGCTGCCGAGTTCGTCGTCACCTTCGCGGGCAACCTCGGCAAGGCTCAAGGTCTGGATACGGTGCTCGATGCGGCTGAACTGCTCCGAGCGCGTCCTGACATCCGGTTCGTGGTGGTCGGAGGCGGGCTGGAGGCAGAAAGCCTCAAGACGTCGGCTTCGCGTCGAGGGCTCGACAATGTGACTTTCCTCCCTCGGCGCCCGATCTCTGAGATCGGACCGCTGCTGACGCAGTCGGACGCCCTTCTCGTGCATCTCAAGGACGACCCCCTGTTCGCGATCACGATCCCGTCCAAGACCCAGGCCTACCTGATGGCTGGCCGGCCGATCCTCATGGGGGTGCGGGGCGACGCGGCTCGCATGGTCGAGGAGGCCGGGGCGGGGAAGACGTTCGAACCGGGCAATGCTCGTCAGCTCGCAGACGCCGTGGTCGCGATGGCGGCCCTCGAGCCCGAGGCGCGCTCGGCCATGGGGGATGCGGGCAGGCGCTACTATCACGAGGCGCTTTCCTTGCGCGTCGGATCCGCACGCTTCGCAGAGCTTCTGTCGACGGCGAGCCTCGTCAAGCCGCGGGTTCTGCTCGCCAAGCGGACGGGCGATGTGCTCGCCTCGTCCTTCGCGTTGGTGGTGCTGTCCATCCCCGTCGCCGTGCTCTCCATCCTGGTCCGGGTCAAACTCGGGACGCCGGTCATGTTCCGTCAAGTGCGGCCCGGTCGCTTCGGCGAGCCGTTCGAGATGGTCAAATTCCGGACGATGACGGACGACGTGGATGAGCAGGGCTCGCCCCTCCCCGATGCGAAGCGCTTGACCCCCTTCGGTCGTCTGCTGCGGTCTACGAGCCTCGATGAACTGCCGACGTTGTGGAACGTGCTGCGCGGGGACATGTCCCTCGTGGGACCGCGCCCGCTGTTGCTGCGATACACGGACTACTTCACGCCGGAGGAGCGTCTGCGGCTCGAGGTGCGGCCGGGCGTGACGGGGCTCGCTCAGGTCAACGGCCGGAACACCGCCTCCTGGGACTCGCGTCTCGCCGACGACGTCACGTACGTGCGGAACATGTCCGTGGGGCTCGACCTCCGGATCATCGGCAAGACGATCGCCCGCGTGTTCGCCCGATCGGGTGTGGTGGTCGATCCGGAGTCGATCATGCAGAACCTCGACACCGAGCGCGCCAGCGCGGTTGAGGAGCGCGCCACCCGATGATCCGTCGCCTCACCCGATCGGACGTCCCAGCGGTTGTGGACATGATCGGTCGTTCCTTCGCGAAGCCGCTGTGGCCGTACATGACCTATACCCAGGCCGGAGCCGCCAAGCACCTCGATGTGGCCGTCCGCTATCCCAGCGCGGTCGAGCCGCGCTACCTCATCGTCGCGGAGGACGATCGGTCCGGTCAGCCGATCGGTTTCGCGGATTTCAAGCTGGTCGATGACCGGGTCGGCTTCCTTTCCTATATCTGCGTCGATCAGGCCGCTCGCGGTCGCGGCCTCGCCACGGCCATGTTCCGCGACTTCCTCCGCGCCAATCCTGAGGTCGATTCCGTCTCGCTGGATACGTTCCGTGACAACGCAGTCGCCCGGGCGCTCTATGAGCGATGGGGATTCACCGCCGTCTCGTCCTCGGTGTGGGTGACTCGTCGCCTGCCGGTGGCCGGGAATGCGCCATTGGTTCCCGGCCTCGCCGTCTCGCTCGCAGCTCTCGCGACGTACGGGTTCTGCGAGCTGCGGGTCAGGCGCGATGCGACAGAGTCGCGGGTGGGTGTCATGGGAGAGTCGGTCTTGCGTTGCTTCGACGCCGAGACGTTCGAAGATGACGAGTTGCTGGCCGGCGTCCGTGGCCTCATGCCCGAGCTCGAGCTCGCGTTCGCGGTTCTTCCCGAGTCTCAGGCCGGCTCCCTGGCGGCTGCCCACGATGTCGTCCTCGTCTCCGATCGAATGACTTGCGAAGTCGGCACAAGCGGACTGCGACGAGTGAGGAATGAGCAGTGACGCAGACCATACCGAAGACGGCTACCGACACGACCGCTCTGCGACGCCCGGCGCTGTTCTACGGCTCCGCTCGCGAAGGCATGCGTGATTTTCTGGAGCGAACCCTGACTTCGTCTGACGACGGCGTGCTTCTGCCCGGCTTCATCGGTCTGTCGGCGCGTGAAGGCAGCGGCGTCCTCGACCCGGTGGTCGAGGTCGGTGCGCGAGTCGGGTTCTACGACCTCAACGCGGACCTGACCGTCGACCTTGACCAGTTCGCGCGAGCACTGTCGGAGGATCGTTATCGCGTCGTCGTCGTCATCCACTACTTCGGTCGGAGCGAGGCCAAGATGGCGGACATCCGTGCGTTGACGGACGCCCACGGCGCCCTCCTCGTCGAAGACCTCGCCCACGGATTCTTCACGGCCCAGGTGACCGGCGGAGCTGGACGAGCGGGCCACCTGAACCTGTTCTCGCTTCACAAGATGTTCCCCTTCGAAGACGGAGGGATGGTGCAGTACGCGACATCGGATCTCCTTGCGGGGCAAGCGTCGACGAGACCGGAGCTCGCGCAACGGCTGCTCGACTATGACTGGCAGTCGATCGCCGACGTGCGCCGCGAGAACTTCAAGCAACTGACCGATCTGCTGTCCCGGATTCCCGAGCACGGGACCGAGTTCAGCCTGTTGTGGCCCACGCTGCGCGAGTGCGACGTTCCCCAGACCCTCCCCGTGAGGATCGAGGGAGTCGGCCGCGACGACATCTATTTCGGCATGAACGACGACGGCTACGGCATGGTCAGCCTGTACCACACGCTGATCGAGCAGAGTCGGGACCGATTCCCGAACCTGACCGACGTCTCCCGCCACATCATCAATTTCCCGGTCCACCAGGACTCGTCGCCGCTCGAGTTCGCCGGGATGGTTGCCTCCTTCCGTCGCCACCTCGAGTCGAGCCGGTCGACCCTGCAGACGGGCGGCTCCGCATGAGCGCCCCGTTCAGAGTGCTCGACGCGGCGGTCGCCGCCGATCGCCAGGTGTGGCTCGAGCAATGGAGCGAGTGGCCGGACCGGGAAGTGCAGGCGCACCCGTCCTACGTCTCGTTGTTCGCGGACGGCGACGATCGTGCCCTCGCCGCGAGCTGGAATTCCGATGCCGGCACGGTGCTCTTTCCGTTCGTCCTCCGCACGATTCGCGTGGGAGAAGCGAGGGATCCGGGCGACGCGCTTTCGGACATCGTCACCCCCTACGGCTACGGCGGTGCTTTTTCGTGGAACGCCGCCGATCGGGCGGACCTCGCCGCTCGGTTCTGGGCAGCCTTCGCCGACTGGGCGTCGGACCATCGAGTCGTGTCGGAGTTCCTCCGGCTCAGCCTGTTCGAGGAGTCGGTGCTGCCCTATCCGGGCGCTTTGGAGCACAAGCAGGACAACATCGTGGTCGATGTGTCGCTCATCGAGGACGATCTCTGGAGGAGCTTCGATCACAAGGTCCGCAAGAACGTCAACAAGGCTCGCCGTTCCGGGATTCGCATCGAGGTCGACGAGACAGGGGCGAGGTTCGCCGAGTTCGCGCGCATCTACGAATCCACGATGGAGCGGCGCAGCGCCGACAGAGGCTACTACTTCGAGCCGGACTTCTTCGACTCCATTCATCGGGGCCTCCCGGGCCACTTCGCCTACTTCCACGCTCTGGACGGCGAGACGGTCGTATCCACCGAGCTCGTTCTCCTCTCGAGCAACAGCGGGTACTCCTTCCTCGGCGGGACGCGGGAAGAGTCGTTCGCTTCTCGCCCGAACGACCTGCTCAAGGTGGAGATCATGCGCTGGTTGGCGCAGACCGGTCGCCGCTGGTTCGTTCTGGGCGGGGGGTACCAAGCCGGCGACGGCATCTTCCGCTACAAGCGCGCGTTCGCCCCGGAGGGGGTCCGTCCCTTCACCGTCGGGACCCGCGTCGTCGACCCGGACGTGTACGGGGCCCTGACACGAGACCGTTTCGGCGGCGCCGTTCCCGAGGACATCGGATACTTCCCGGCCTACCGGGCAGCAGCACTCGTTTCGCAGACCGCAGACCAGACGTGAGGAAGCACACGTGACAACATCCGAATACGCAGATCGACGCGTCCTCATCACGGGAGGCACCGGGTCCTTCGGTCACACGGTCGCCAAGAAGCTCCTGAGTCGCGACGTCACCGAGATCCGCATCTTCAGCCGCGATGAGGCCAAGCAAGACCTCATGCGCCACGAACTGAACGACTCGCGCGTCCGTTTCTACGTCGGCGATGTCCGCGACTACGAAAGCGTCGAGCGCGCGACCAAGGATGTGGACTTCGTCTTCCACGCTGCTGCACTCAAGCAGGTGCCGTCGTGCGAGTTCTTCCCGATGGAGGCCGTCAAGACGAACGTCATCGGCAGCGAGAACGTCGTCCGTGCCTCCGAGCGCTCCGGCGTGAAGTCTCTTGTGTGTCTCAGCACCGACAAGGCCGTGTACCCCGTCAACGCCATGGGCATGAGCAAGGCGATGATGGAGAAGGTCGCGCAGTCCCACGGCCTGAACAACCCGCACGCCGACACAATCGTCTCCTGCGTCCGCTACGGGAACGTCATGTACTCGCGCGGTTCCGTCATCCCTCTGTTCATCCGCCAGCTCAAGGCGGGCGGGCCGCTCACCGTGACGAACCCCGACATGACGAGGTTCATGATGTCGCTGGCCGACTCCGTCGACCTGGTCGAGTACGCCTTCCAGAACGCCGGCCAAGGGGACCTCTTCATCCGCAAGGCGCCGGCGTGCACGATCGGCGACCTGGCCATCGCGGTCTCGAATCTCTTCGGCGTCGAACCGCGGATCGATGTGATCGGCACGCGGCACGCCGAGAAGGTCTCCGAAGTACTCGCCAGCCGGGAGGAGCTGGCGCGGGCTTCGGATCAGGGCGACTACTTCCAGATCTCTGCCGACAAGCGCGACTTGAACTACAAGGTCTACTTCGAAGAGGGCGACAAGAAAGTGGCGCGGTTCGACGACTACGACTCGCACAACACCACTCGCCTCTCCGTGGAAGAGGTCGAGGAGCTCCTCCTGACCCTTCCGGAGGTTCGCGACGAGCTGGCCTCGGCCGGAATCGCGCCGGAGCGAGCGGCAGTCAAGTGACGGTCGTAGCCCTCACGGGAGCCGGGGGATTTCTTGGTTGGCACACCCGTGGCGCCGCCCATGCCGACGGTATGGAGGTCCGTCCGGTAGCCCTCGGCGACGCCTTCGACGCGGGGGCTGCGGCGCTGGCGATCTCCGGTGCGTCGCGGCTCGTCCACCTCGCCGGTGTCAATCGCGCGAGCGACGAGGAAGTCCTGGCCGGCAATGTCCGGTTCGCCGAACAACTCGCTGAGGCGCTCCTCGCCGCTTCCGTGCCTCCCAGAACCGTCGTCTTCGCCAACTCCATCCAAGCGGGCAACGGGACAACCTACGGGACGGCCAAGGCGAGAGCTGCCGAGATCCTCGGTGCCGCGGCGGAGCGCGTAGGAGCAGCCTTCGTGGACGAGCTGCTTCCGAATCTGTTCGGCGAGCACGGCCGCCCCTTCTACAACTCGGTCGTCGCCACGTTCAGTCACCAGATCGCCGCGGGGGAGGAGCCGCGAGTCGACCAGGACCGAGAGCTGACCCTGCTGCATGCGCAGAACGCGGCCGACCTCCTCCTGGGCACAGTTGACTCGGCCCAGCGCACGAGCCTGGAGGTCCGTGAAACCGTAACGGGCGTCCTGGAGCGTCTCAACGGCATCGCCGGGATCTATGGTCGCGGAGGCGAGATCCCCGATCTCACCTCACCCTTCGATCGCGACCTCTTCAACACCTACCGTGCCGCAGCCTTCGATCGGGTGACTCCGATTCGGCTGAGCAGGCACGCGGACGAGCGCGGTTCATTCTTCGAGACCGTGCGTTCGCATGGCGGCACCGGTCAGTCGTCGTTCTCGACGACGGCTTCGGGCATCACCCGTGGCCAGCACTACCATCGACGCAAGGTCGAGCGCTTCACGGTACTGTCCGGTGAGGCGATCATCGCGTTGCGGCGACTCTTCACGGATCAGGTCTACGAGTTCCGGATCAGTGGTGACGAGCCGGCCAGCGTCGACATGCCGACGATGTGGTCCCACAAGATCACGAACGTCGGCGAGTCGCTGCTGTACACCTCCTTCTGGTCGAACGAACTCTTCGACCCCGAACACCCCGACACCGTCCCGGAGCCCGTATGACCTTCCCCCGACTCAAAGTGCTCACCGTCGTGGGCACCCGTCCGGAGATCATCCGGCTCGCCGCGACGATCAAGCTGCTCGACGCCTCGGTGGACCATGTCCTCGTCCACACCGGTCAGAACTACGACTACGAACTGAACGAGATCTTCTTCGAAGATCTCGGTCTGCGTCGTCCCGACCACTTCCTCGAAGCGGACACGAGCTCACTGGGCGCCGTCCTCGGATCTGTGCTCACGAAGATCGAAGCGGTCCTGCTCGAAGAGAAGCCGGATGCGATGGTCGTGCTGGGTGATACCAACAGCTGCATTTCGGCGCTCATGGCCCGGCGGATGAAGATCCCCGTCTACCACATGGAGGCGGGCAACCGGAGCTTCGACGAGAACGTGCCCGAAGAGGTCAACCGCAGAATGGTCGACCACGTCGCCGACTACAACCTCGTCTACACGGAGCACGGCCGGCGAAATCTGCTCGCGGAGGGCATTCATCCGTCGCGGATCCTTCTGACCGGTTCCCCGATGCCGGAGGTCCTTGCGGCCAACGCCGATGCCATTGAGGCCAGCGACGTTCTCGAAAGGCAGGAGCTCACGGCGGGGGAGTACTTCCTCGTGAGCCTCCATCGCGAAGAGAACGTGGACAACCCGGAGCGGCTCCAGTCGGTGCTGGAGGCGCTGGGCCTGCTCGCCGACGAGTACGACGTCCCGGTGCTGGTTTCGACCCACCCGAGAACGAGGAAGCGCCTCGAGTCGCAGCCGGAAGCGCTGAAGTCGAAGTTGCGGTTCCACCCGCCCTTCGGTTTCAACGATTATGTGAAATTGCAGCAGTCGGCGAAGCTCGTCCTCTCGGACAGCGGGACCATCAGCGAGGAGTCGAGCATTCTCGGGTTTCCCGCAGTGACACTGCGCGACGCCATCGAGCGGCCTGAAGCGCTGGATGCGGGCGCGATCGTCATGGCCGGCGTCGAGGCCGACGACATTCTCCGCTCAGTCCGGTTCGTTCTCGACCAAGGGGCGTCTGCGGCGAAGCGAGACGTGCCGTCGGGTTACGAGATCCGCGACACATCCTCCCGCGTCACCGCCTTCATCCTGTCGACAGCGACGCGTCATCATCAGAAGGCGGGCATCCGTCGAGGGGCGGCGCGCGCGTGAGGGAACGGCAACCGTCGTGAGAGAGGAGAAGTGCGCCTCTCATGACGAATAGAGGACAACGACTCCTGGGCGGGATCGCATCGTCGGCGGTGTCGCGCGGCACCGCGGCTATCGCTCCGATCGTGACCGTCCCCGTGGCGCTCAGCGCCCTGGGGGTCGAGGGGTATGGTGCGTGGTCGGCCGCGCTGGCACTGACGGCCTTCACATCCTTCGCGGACCTGGGAGTCGGCGCGGGTCTCATGACCCGGCTTTCAGCGTCGATGGCGGTCGGTGACGTGATCCGATCCCGTCGTCTGGTGTCCTCTGCCTATACGGCCCTCGGGCTCGTCGTCGCCGTCGCGCTGATCCTCCTGTGGGGGTCGAGCGCCGTCGTGCCCTGGGCGGCTGTCGTAGGCGGCCACGAGTCGGCGGCCCGCAGCGACGTCGCCGCGATCGCCCTGGTCACGCTCAGCGGGTTCATCCTCAATGTGCTCGCCGGGCTCATCGTGCGCGTCCAATACGCTGCTCAGGAAGTCGCTCGCTCGAATCTGTGGCAGGCGAGCGGCAACGTCGCCGGCATCCTCGCTGTGCTCCTCGCAGCATCGGCTGGGGCGACGGGCGCCGGATTCGTAGCCGTGGCCGCCTTCGTCCCCGTCCTGGTCGCGGCAACGAACGCCATCCTGTTCTTCTCGCGACGCGCTGGCCGAGGAATCGCCCCCTCCGTGCGGCACTTTCATCTCTCGACCACGCGAGACCTGGCCTCGATCGGATTTCGCTATCTCGTCATCAGCCTCCTGATGTCCGTGTCGCTCGGGGTGGACAGCTGGATCGTCGCACAGACATCCTCGTTGAGCGACGTCCCCGAATACGCCATTCCGGCAAGAGTGTTCGCCATGGTCGGTACGCTCGTCTCGGTCCTGACCATTCCGCTGTGGCCGACGAGTGCCGAAGCGATGAGCTCGGGCGACACCGCATGGGTCCGGCGAACGGCGCGACGCATGACCATCGTCACTCCGGCCATCGTCGGCGTGGTCTCACTCGTCGCGGTTGCGGCAGCGCCGCTCGCGTTCCACATCTGGCTCGGCGGCAAGGTTCAGACCGATCTGTTCCTCCTCGTCGGGTTCGCGCTCTGGAACATCGTGCAGGCCTGCGTCGCCCCGGCATTCATGGTGCAGAACGCCGCGGGTGCCCTTCGACCTCAGATCATCGGCTACCTCATCCTGCTGGCGGTCTTCCCGGTGAAGTGGGTGGTCGCGGCGACGTTCGGCTTCACTTGGCTGCCGCTCATCACCTCCATCGCGTACGTCGTGATCATCTGGCCCGCCGCGTGGATCGGATACCGTCGAGCGGTGAACGGACCGTTGGAGGCGCTGCCATCGGTCGAGACGGCGGTATCGTGACCCAGCTGACGATCGCCTACATCAGTTCGTACGCCTACGCCAGCGGCACTGCGAACGACACCAGAACGAACGGGCTCATCCGCTCGATGGAGCTTGCCGGGTTCCGTGTCACGCAACCGGATGTGGAGGAGACGCGCCCAGCGGGACGCACGCAGAAGCTCCTCGCCCGGATCCCGATATTGCGGACGGTCACCATGGGCTCGGGTGTCTCCGCCTGGCTGAACAGCTTGGATCCCGCCCCCGATGTGGTTTTCGTCTACGGTGCCGACCCGCGGTTCCTCCGTCCCGCCCGGAAGTGGGCTCGTTCTCGCAAAGTGCCGATCGTCGTCGAGGTGGTCGACTGGTACGAGGTTCGCGATGGCGTGACGCTCGGGCAGAAATTCTTCACCGCTGTCACCAACCTGTGGTCGATGCCTCGGGAAGCGGCACGCTGTGACGCCGCGGTCGTCGCCAGCACCGCACTGGAGGACTACTTCGGTGCTCGGGGGCTTGCCTGCCTTCGCATCCCGGCGATCATGGACGCAGCCGTGTCAGAGTCCGACTCCCCGCCGCGGTCGAGCTCGATCAAGCTCGTCTACGCAGGCTCCCCAGGTCTCAGAGACCGCAAGACCCTCGACAACATCAGCCGCCTGCCCGAGTCCGATCGGCTGGCCGGCATGCCTCTCCAGGTCGATGTCGTCGGCGTGGTCGCCCCGGAGGCGAGCGAGTCGCGCCCGAACAGCACAGTGACGATCCGCTACCACGGCCGGGTCCCGCGGGATGCTGCTCTCGCGCTGACCGCGCGGGCAGATTTCTCGGTACTGCAGCGCGACCCATCGAGACGCTTCGCGAAAGCCGGGTTCCCATCGAAGGTCGCCGAGAGCCTCCTGCTCGGCACTCCCGTACTGTCGAACCTCTCGAGCGATCTGGGCGAGTACCTCCGGGACGAGCAGAACGCTGTGATCCTCGATTCGGACACGTATGACGCGCTTGTCGAGGGAGTCGCGCGCGCGGTGCACTGGCGGACGTCCGTCGAGCCCGACCGTCGGAAGATCGCTGCGAGTGCAGCCGAGGTGTTCTCCCCGATGGCTTACCCGGAGAGGTTGTCAGAATTGCTGCACTCGGTTGCCGGGAGGCGTGAGGAATGAGACTCTCCACGCGCCTCGCTCCCTTGATCTTCTTGGTCGCCATCGTGACCATTACGTACGCTCTGTTCTGGGTCGGTCCGTATGCTCCAGCGGTTACCAACGGCGGCCTCATGACGACCTTCTTGGTCGGAGTGCTCGTAGTCTTCGCCGTCGGCTACAGCCTCGCCTGGGTCGGCTCTACGAAACTCGAGCCCGTCCGTTCGCTTCACCCCCCGGTCTTCCCGCGCGGCGACAGAAGACTTCTGAAGTGGAGCTACGTCTGGTACATCGCTTTCGCTGTGATCTCCATCACCGCTTATGGTGTGCACTCCCCGGGCGAGTTGATTCAAGCGATCCTCCACCCGCGCGCCAGCTATTACGCGAAGTTCGGTCAGGGGCAGGTGAGTGGGGGGCTGACGATCGTCTTCCAAGTCCTGAACCTGTGCGGCGCGCTCTACTTCATTTTGATCCCGTTCGCCGCTTTGTACTGGCGTGCCATGGGGCGGGCTATGCGGATCGGCGCTGTTATCAGCGTTGCTGCTTACGTCGTGTTCTTTCTATCGACGGGAACACAGCAAGGGCTGGCCAACATGGCAATCGCGTTCGCCGTGAGCGTCTTTGCCGTACGTCTGCGAAATCGCGGCTCCAAGGCGTCGGTGCGCCGAATACTTGCAACGATCGTCGTCGTCGGCATCTTGGGCCTGCTCGGTCTGACGATCGTGGCGAGCTTCGCGGCCCGAACGGACACCACGAGCACCCTGTTCCAGAGTTCGGCTTCTGCTCAAATGGTCAAGAACTTTACGCCGTTCGTGGGGCCATATTTTGCCCGTGGGGCTACCGTCCTCATCGCCTACGTGTCTCACGGGTACTTCGGACTGGCCTCCTCGATGAAGCTCCCCTTCGTGTGGACTGGCGGAATGGGTGCTTTTCGTGGCTTGTCGTCCTACCTTCCGCAATATCTCGGCCTGGTGGACCCCTACTACTCGACGTACCCGGTCCGGCTGCAAGAGGTCAGCTCGTGGTCGGCGACAGGCGTCTGGTCGACGATCTACCCATGGCTGGCGTCGGATCTTTCGTTTCCAGGGGTTGTCCTTGCGAGCGGTGTGCTCGGATTCGCCGTGGCGCGCGTTTGGAGGACCTTCCTCATTTCGGGCTCCAGTCTTGCGTTGGTCCTGATCTCGATCTTCGCCGTCGGTGCGGCTTACAGTGAGGCGAACAACCAACTCTTCAACGAGCGCTACTCGGCGATCGGCGTCCTCACAATCCTGATTGTCTACGCCTTATCGCGGGTAGGGGCGTCCTCATCACACTCATTCCAGAAGAGCGTTGCCGGGGGCACCTCAAGTGGGCTGATCGCCTCCAACCGATCCGTCGGCCCGCGCCAGGTGCGATAGATCTTCGGATTCGTACAGGCGGGTGAGCTGCCAGTTCGTCCCGGAACTGCCCAGATTCTCCCGGCCCAAGGTGCGAGCCTGGGTTCCGGGGATAACGCGTATGGGGAGCGATTCTGAGGTCGACTGACCGACGAGGAGCCCGGCTCGGTGCGTGCGACTGTTGAGCCACGCGTCGTCCGAGGTGGGCGCGATGCTCAAGAATCGGTCGCCTTCCGCAGCGAGAGTGCCGTTGAAGGCGATGGGGAATATGGTCCCGGATCCGCCCATGAAGTAGTTGCCCCGCATGAGGGTCGTATCCGTGGCGTTCGGCCAGCTCTCGTAGGGCGTGAGCCTGCCGTCGGCCACCCCGGGGCGCTTGACCCAAGCGGAGATGACCGCGCTCCCGTTGGCCTGTGTGAACCGGTCCCAAAGATCCGCGTACCAGGTCCGCGGATAGAGGAGGTCGTCGTCGGCGATGACGAGCGGCTTTGCGGACAGAGAGGGGTCCTGCACGAAGTGGAAGTACTTCTTGTGGGATCGGAGCTCCGAATCGGCGACACGGAGCTCCAGTCCGCGAGCCCTCAAACGCTGGAGGGGCGGCAGCCGCGTTGCGAGCTCGAACTGCTCGGCATCCACCCAGAGGATGATCGCGCTCGGGAGCAGGTGTCCAGCCGCGATGGACTCGACGGCGATGTGCACGGTTCGCAGCCGTCGGCCGTAGGTGGTCAGAGAGACGACGCCATTCGTGCCGTCCCCCGTGATCGGGCGGCGTCCCACGCGGTTTGCGGTTGCATACCGTGCGCGCAGAGACCAGCCCACCGCGTTTCTCCACACAAAAGCGGCGAGCTTGCGTGGCGTGAGTCGCCACTCCCCGCGATCATTCCGGAGGCGCACGTCATACCTGTTTCTTCAGCGGGACATTCCGACCACATCGGCTCAACTTGCAGCCTAGTGAACCCGCAAGTGGCGCGCGCCACGCTGCCCGCTTCATGAAGGCCTCGGACCGGTATGACAGGCTTGCCTCACTCGAAAAGCTTTTGACCTAGGGGCACCGTGGCAACTCGTGTGGGCGTGTTCGCGCCGCTCTTTCCCCCCGCCACGCGCGGTGGCGGTCCCATTCGCACGCTCGAGGCACTGGTGAAAGCCGCTCCTGACTCTGCGGTGATCAGTATCCTCACGCGGGATCGGGATCTGGGCGAAGTCGACCCGCTCCCCGTGCCATCGAATCGCTGGCGGATCTGGGACCGGGCGCGCGTGTTCAATGTCACAGCCGACTCGCCGCGTCTGCTCGCGCGCGGTTACCGGGCTCTGAAGGCGACGAGGCCCCAGGTGCTGTACTTCAACTCGTTCTTCGAACCCCGTTTCTCGATCCTCCCTCAGCTGCTCTGGCGGTTCGGATACTGGGGTGGGGCGACGCGCCTGTTGGCGCCGCGCGGAGAATTCGGCGCGGGCGCGCTCGGGCAGAAGCCTGCTCGGAAGCGCGCGTTCATCGTCCTCTACCGTGCACTGGGCCTCCATCGCCGGCTGTTCTGGCACGCCTCATCCGAGATGGAGGCGGCCGACATCCGACGCGTCTGGGGCCGTGACGCGAAGATCTTGATCCGCGAGAACGAGACCCTCCTTCCTGACCGAGCGGCCGAGGTCCCGGAGCTCCACGGTGCCCCCGGGCCGCTGCGGGCGTTCTTCATCGGCCGGATCGCGCGGCTCAAAGGCTTGCACGTGGCTCTCGAAGCGCTGCGAGCGGTTCAAGCGCCGGTGGACTTCGATGTGTTCGGCCCCATCGAGGACCGCGCGTACTACGACGAATGCCTCACGCTCGCCTCTCAGCTGCCGGACAACGTCCGAGTTGCGTTTCGTGGTCCGTTGGCGCGAGAAGTCATCCACGACACCTTGTCCGGCTACGAGCTGTTTCTCTTCCCCTCGGCGGGCGAGAATTTCGGGCACGTCATCGCGGAGTCCCTCTCCGCGGCCTGCGCGGTCTTCTGCAGCGACCGAACTCCGTGGAGCGATGTGCTCAGAGCCGGCGGTGGTGCCGTCGTGCCTCTGAACGCTTCGGACTGGAGCCGCGCAATCCAGAGGAGAGCGACCGAATCGCCGGACGAACGGCGATCGGCCCGGATCGCCGCCGGGCAAGCCTACGACCGCTGGCGCGCGGAAGCTCGTGGCCCTCACGTCTTCGAGCTTCTCTGGCACGAGCAGAGGGAGCTCCTCCCGGCCGACTGAATCGCGCTCGGCGGCTCGGCCCGCTCGTCAGAGTCTGCGCCCGAGCGGCGTGGACCAGGGTTTCCCAACCGGATGCTGCTAGATTCTGCTGAGCAACCGATACCGACTAGGGGGATTGACCGCGTGGCGAGAAGACGGGCAAAGCGACGATTGAGCAGGGGTGCGCGCATCGCGATCATCATCAGCTCTGTTTTCGTCGGGCTGATGGCTATCCTCGCGATCACGGCATTCGCGATGTATTCGAGTGTTGCGACGAACTTCAACTCGCACGTGACCAAGATCCCGACCGCTTCGGCCTTCCCGCAGGAGTCCGGCCGCCCGACCGCCAGCCCCACCGGGGCGGAGAACATCCTCCTGCTCGGCTCGGACAAGCGCGGCACGGTCGACCTCAACCAGTCGAGCGTCGATGACCAGCGCTCCGACACCATGATGATCGTGCACATCCCGGCCGACCGGAAGTCGGTGCAGGTCATGTCGGTGATGCGTGATTCGTGGGTCAACGTCCCGGGTCACGGCAAGGCGAAGATCAACGCGGCCTTGGCTTACGGGGGCGTTCCGCTCGTCGTCCAGACGGTCGAGCAGCTGACCAACGCACGCATCGACCACGTGGCGATGATCGACTTCTCCGGATTCAAAGACATGACGGATGCGCTCGGCGGCATCACCGTGGACGTGCCCAAGGCGTTCTCTGAGAACGGATACTCGTTCACGCAGGGTCCCAACTTCATGAACGGCTCGCAGGCGCTCGTGTTCGTGCGTGCGCGCCACCCGTTCGCCGACGCCGACTACCAGCGCGTGCGCGACCAGCAGGCCTTCTTGAAGGCGATGGCCAACCGCGTCATCAGCCAGGGCACCTTGACCAGTCCCGACAAGATCTTCAGCTTCGCGTCCGCGGTGTCCAAGCACCTGTCGGTCGACGCCGGCTTCGACTTCCAGTCGATGGCCGCGCTCGGGGTCAGCCTCCGCGATGTCCGCTCGGGCGACATCACCTACTTCACGATGCCGACCTCCGGGACCGGCATGGAAGGCGCCCAGTCCGTCGTCTACGTGAACGAGGCGCAACTGCCCGCGCTCAAGGCGGCCTTCGCGGGCGACACCCTCGCCGCCTTCGCTGCCGCGCAGCACTGACGCGCCCGAGCCACTGCGAGCGCGGGATCGCGCATATCTTCCTCTCACGGTCGAGGCTGCTTCCGGCGTGCCCGGGCCTTCCCGTAGACCGCCCCGTCTGCGACACTGCCCCCGTAGACCGCGAGGGGGAGAGGAGTCACCATGTCCAACCCATGGCAACCGACCGTGCAGGAGGGCGACACCGGCGACGCGGTGAGGAGGGCACAGCGGGCGCTCCGCCGAACGCCCGACCTCGGGCTCGTCGTCGACGGAATCTTCGGGCCTCAGACGAAAGCCGCGGTCATCTCTTTTCAGCAAGGTGCCGGCCTCGTGCCCGACGGCATCGTCGGGCCGCTCACGTGGGCGGCCCTGCCGGACGGAGGACCCATGCCGGTCCTGAGCGAGGGCTCCACCGGCCCGGTGGTGTCGAGCCTCCAGACGATCCTGACCAACGGCGCCGACCAGTGGGGCGGGGTCACGCCGCAGGGCATCGACGGCATCTTCGGCCCGCACACGAAGGCCGCCGTCGAGGCGTTCCAAGGCTGGGGAGGCGTCACCGTCGACGGCATCGTCGGCGATCAGACCTGGGGTGTCTCCCTTCACGCTGCGAGCGCGACCCTCGAGACGGCGGTCGGGCTGCAGTTCGTGGAGCCCTAGGGGCGCCCTCACCCGGCCGGGTGCATGTTGGGCGGACCATCCCAGAAGCCGTGAGGGGTGTTGTTGTCGTACCGCACCAGGTCGTCGGCGCGGTCGAGGGAGGCGCACACCGCCATCAGCCGCCGCTGCTCCGGGTCGAGATCCCACCGGATCAGCAGGTACTGGTCGTGGCCGCCCTTGTCGGTGTAGCGGCGGATGACGGCCTTCGGGATCACGGGGTCGTCGCGCATCACCAGCCAGGTGTCCCTGTCGTAGCGGATGGGCCTCGGACGCGTCACGGAATAATTAGAACATATGTTCGATTGCGCGTGCTTGCTGAGCGGAGGCGCAGCTTCGGTTCGCGCTACTCGCAGGCGATTCCGTCACCGTCGCGGTCGAGCTTGCGGGAGTAGCCGGGCTGGCCGGCGAGGAGGGGTGCCTTGCCGGCGGCGCGGACGGCGGCGCAGTTCGCGTAGTAGACGTCGGGTGCCGGTGCCGGTGCCGGCGCAGGGGCCGGTGCGGGAGCGGGCGCGGGGGCGGGCGCGGGGGCGGGGGCGGGGGCGGGTGCAGGAGCGGGTGCAGGCACCGGGGCGGGTGCGGGTGCGGGAGGCGCGAACGCCGACGTCTCTGCCATTTGCCCGGTGCAGCCTCCCAGGATGCGCGCCATCGCGTCGTGCTCGGCTTGCGTGACCCACAGCCCGTAGGTCGCTTTCACGGAGATCTGCCGGGCGACGTATTCGCAGCGGTACGACTTATTGGCGGGCAGCCAGGTCGCCGCATCCCCGTTCGACTTCTGCTCGTTCGAGTGAGCGTCGACGGCGATGAGGTTCAGCGGGTCGTTGGCGAGGCTGACTCGCTGAGCCTGGGTGAGCTGCTGCGCGCCGGTGATCCACGCGTTCTGGAGGGGCACGATGTGGTCGATCTGCACCAGCGCGGAGGTCTTCGCACCGCGCACGAAGTCGATCGTCTGGCCCGTGTACTTGTCGGCGAGCGTGCCGGAGAGGACGGTACAGGTTCCCTGCCGCACGACCCCGGTCAGATCTCGGCTCAGGATGTCATTGCGTGTATCGCAGTGATTACCGTCGACGTCGAGCCACGCCTGACCGAAGTCGGTCGTGCGCAGGTACCCGGTCGCGGGCGCCTTGCCCTTCACCGGGAGCGTGCCGAGCAGAGCCAGCGCCGTGG
This sequence comes from Leifsonia sp. AG29, assembly GCF_009765225.1. Classification (NCBI taxonomy): domain Bacteria; kingdom Bacillati; phylum Actinomycetota; class Actinomycetes; order Micrococcales; family Microbacteriaceae; genus Leifsonia; species Leifsonia sp. AG29. The sequence goes on from NZ_VMSF01000001.1 coordinate 940,040, forward strand.
TCGAGGTCGAGCTTGCGTCGGCGATCACCACGGCCGGCTTGCCGTCGGCGGCGACGACCGTGGCCGGGTCGAGCGGCTCCTGATCCGTCGGTGTGGGTGTTGGGGTCGGCGACGGTTTGTGCGTGGCGGTGGCCGAGGCCGTCACAGCCTGTGCGGCGGGGGCAACTGACGGATGGCTGACGCCGTAGAGGCCCGTGCCGATGAGCAGGAGCACGAGCGAACCGGCGGCGATCCCTCCCGCGATCGGGCGCGAGTTCGGGAGGAGCGCCCAGCTCCGCCGCTGCGTGATCAGCGCGTAGAGCGCTGTGATTCCGGCGACCAGGGAGGCGAAGATTAGCAGCGCCCCGATGCCTCCAGGCGCGGCGAACAGCGCGAAGAACAGCACGAGCGCGCCGCCGACCCAGGTTGCGACGGGAATCTTGCGCGCGGGCCGTGCATTCGGGGCGAGGGCGACCGTCCCGGGTTCGGCTGTGTGCGTCGTCCACGCGCTGCCGTCCCACCAGCGAAGCTCAGCCGGGTTCTCCGGGTTCTGATACCAGCCCGCGGGTGGGGAGCCGGGAGCGGCGCCGGCAGCGGGGGAGGCGGGCTTCGATGATCTGCGCACGGTGAGTCTTCCTCGGTTCGGGTGAGGGAAGACTATCGACGGGCAAACCCGTTGGTATGAATTCGCTGTGGCGCGTTGTCGTATAGCGACTACCGATGCTCACGTGAGACGGGCTGTCGCCCCGTCGAGGTGCTCGCAAGTGCTGACGCGACCGGCGTGTCGCGCGCATCAACGAGCACCTCGATCGCCGCGAAGCGCCCTACTCCGTCACGCGCCCGTACAGCTCCGGCCGGCGGTCGCGGAAGACGTCGTTGTGGTCGCTGATCGCCTTCATGCGAGACTCGGCCAGGTCGAGGGTCGCCACGAAATCCGCCTCCTCGCCGAGCCGCAGGGCGGTCAGCGGGTAGCCGTCCTGGTCGACGATGACGCTGCCGCCGACCCAGTCCTGGCCGCGCTCCGTTCCGGCCCTGTCTGCCAGGGCGATCGCCATGCGGTTCACGGAGGCGTTGGCCTGCACCTTGACGACCTCCATCGGGCGCTCGCCCTCGGGGCGCGGGAAGAGCGGCCAGTTCGTCGGTGCGACGAGCAGGTCCGCGCCTCCCAGAGCCGCCGTGCGCGACCACTCCGGGAACTCCAGGTCGTAGCAGATCATCACGGCGATGCGTCCGAACGGGGTGTCGACGACCGGGGGAGGGGCGTCACCGGGGGTGAACCCGGCCGGCTTCTCCGAGTCCCACAGGTGCGCCTTGCGGTAGATGGCGCGCACGCCCGACGGGTCGGCCAGCACGGCGCTGTTGTAGACGAGTCCGTCGTCGCCGGCCTCCGGGAATCCGACGACGACCACGATGCCGAGTTCGGCCGCGAGCTCGGTCGCGGCGGTCACGGTCGGTCCGTCGGGGGCCTCCGCCGCCTCCACCAACTCGGCGTGGTCGCTGAATACGTAGCCGCTCGACGCGAGCTCGGGCAGGACGACGATCTGGGCGCCCGCCGCGGCCGACCGGTGCACCGCCTCCCGGATCGAGCGGAGGTTCGCCTCCGGTTCTCCGACGGACGGCGCAAGCTGGCAGCACGCGACGGTGACGGCGGTCATACGGAGGCGCCCTCGAGCTCCGCCTCGCTGGCGCGGCGCGCCTCCTGCTCCTTCGTCCGGTCGATGCTGCGCGAGAACAGGTAGTAGAGGCCGCCGGAGACGATCAGGCCCACAGCGAACGAGAAGTCGGCGCCGCCGAGCAGCTGCGCGAACGGGCCCACGTAGAAGCTGAGCGAGAAGAACGGGATCATGACCACGAACCCGACGAAGTACGCCGTCACGCCGCGCCATGCCCAGCGGCCGTAGAGGCCGTCCGGCTTCAGGATCTCGGCGATCGCATACTTGCCGTGCCGCACGAAGTAGAAGTCGACGAGGTTGACCGCCGTCCACGGCACGAGGAAGTACAGCATGAGCAGCACGAAGCTGTTGAAGCTGTTCACGTAGTTGTCGGGGATCAGCAGCGCGATGATCAGCGAGACGACGCCGACCGCGACCAGTCCGACGACCCGGAGGCGCACAGTGGGGCGGACCTTGCGGAAGCCGTCGACCGCGCTCGCGCTCGTCAGCATGGCGCCGTACGCGTTCACGCCCATGATCGACACCAGCGCGAGCACCGAGATGAGCACCACGATCGTGCCGAACCCGGGGAACAGGATGTCGCCGATGTTCCGCAGCGCGGCGATCGGGTCGGCGTTCGGGATGTAGCTGCCGAGGAGCGCGCCGAGCGACATCAGCCAGAAGGCCGAGATCCATGCGCCCAGGTACACCGAGGTGATCAGCTTGGGCGCCGACGCGTCGGCCGGCAGGTAGCGCGTGTAGTCCGAGACGTAGACGGCGTAGCTGATGTTGTAGCCCGCGGCGAGGGAGAAGAGCACGAGGAAGCCCGGGAGGTTCCACCCGGAGGTCAGCACCGGCGCGTGGTGCACGGCCGGAGTGGTGCTGAAGTGCACGATCGCGACGATCGTCAGGATGGCGAAGGCCGCGACGAGGAAGTACGTCAGCCACCGCTGCACGAAGTGCAGGAGGTCGTGGCCGATCACGGCGATGACGATCGACACAGCGATCAGCACCGGATACCAGAACCACTTCGCGTCGCTGAAAAGCCCGATGCCCTGCGTCGCCAGGATGGTGTCGAAGACGAGGAAGCCCACGTACACGAACACCGTCGCGGCGAACGGGACGATCGCTCCGCGGCTGCCGAACTGGGCACGCGACTGGATCATCTGCGGCAGGCCCATCCGCGGGCCCTGGTTGGCGTGGAACGCCATGAAGAACGTCCCGAACCCGGCGCCCAGGAACACGGCGAGCACGCAGTACCAGACGCCGAGGCCCATCTCGGGGCCGACGAAGCCGACGACCAGGGTCGGCAGCACGAAGTTGCCCGTGAACCAGAACGGGCCCTGGTGCCAGATCTTGCCGTGGCGCTCCGAGCGCGGGATGTAGTCGATGGAGTGCTGCTCGATCAGGCTCTCGCGATCGGCGGCCGGTTCTGTGTAAGACATCGTCGTCCTTATCGGGTGCGGTTGAGGGTGCGGCGGGTACGGCTGGTGCGACTGGTGCGGCGGGGCTCGCCGGGGTGGGACGGGCGTCGTCAGTCGTCGAGCTCGGGGGTCATCACCCCGAGGATCTCGTAGGCCACGTGGGAGGCGGCGATCGCCGTGATCTGCGCGTGGTCGTAGGCGGGGGCGACCTCGACGACGTCGGCGCCGACGAGGTTCGTCGCGCGCAGGGCGCGAATCATCCGGAGGAGCTCCCGGCTGGTCAGGCCGCCGGCCTCCGGAGTGCCGGTACCCGGCGCGTGCGACGGGTCGAGCACGTCGATGTCGATCGAGAGGTACACCGGGCGGTCGCCGAGGCGCGCGAGCATGCGCTCGATCGCGGAGGCGACCCCCTCCTCCTCGATCTCGACGCTCGAGATGATGGCGAAGCCGAGGCGCTCGTCGTCGCGGAGGTCGTCGCGCGAGTAGAGCGGGCCGCGGATGCCCACGTGCAGGCTCGCGGTCTGGTCGATGAGCCCCTCCTCGGAGGCGCGGCGGAACGGTGTGCCGTGCGTGACGGGAGCGCCGAAGTAGGTGTCCCACGTGTCGAGGTGCGCGTCGAAGTGGAGGACGGCGACCGGCCCGTGCTGGGCAGCGGCCGCCCGGATCAGGGGGAGCGCGATGGTGTGGTCGCCCCCGAGCGTGATGAGCTTGGCGCCGTCGGCGGTGAGGCGGCGCGCCTCCTGCTCGATGGTGGCGACCGCCTCCGAGATGTCGAACGGGTTGACCGGGATGTCGCCCGCGTCGGCGACCTGCCGCCGCGCGAACGGCGACACGTTCTGCGCCGGGTTGTACGGGCGGAGGAGGCGCGACGCCTCCCGGATCTGCGACGGACCGAACCGCGCGCCCGGCCGGTAGCTGACGCCGCTGTCGAACGGCACCCCGACCACCGCGATGTCGGCGCGGCCGACATCTTCGAGGCGCGGGAGGCGCGCGAACGTGGCGAAGCCTCCATACCGCGGCTGCAGGCTGGCGTCCGGGGGGCCGACGGGCGGGGTCTGGTTCATAGTTCTCCTTGCCGGTAGCCTTGCGGACAACTTTCTTTGTCTCTCACGCAACAGCTGGGTGAGATTCTGCTCTTCCGGGTGCGCGCTGTCAATATGGAGGCGGTGCCCGCCTTGTCGCGGGCGCCGCGCGCGACGCTCGTCGAGCTCCCTGAGAGGTGAGGCATGCAAGAACTCCGCCCGGTCACTCCGGAGCCGTCGACGCTGCCTGTGCGTCTCGGGGCTCGCCTCCGCGCCAGCCGGCAGGCGCAGAGTCTCACTATCGCGCAGGTGGCGGAGGCCACCGGGCTCACGAAGGGGTTCGTCAGCCGCATCGAACGCGACGAGACCTCCCCGAGCGTCGCCACCCTCGTCACGCTGTGCCAGGTGCTGTCGATGCCGGTCGGCTCCCTCTTCGAGGAGGTCGACGCGACGGTCGTCCCGCTCGCCGACGCGCCGCGCATCAACTTCGGCGGCCACCGCGTCGCCGAGCGGCTCATCACGCCGCGCAGCCAGTCGCGCCTCCAGATGCTGCGCAGTACGCTCGAGAGCGGCGCCGACGGCGGCGACGAGCTGTACACGATCAACTGCGACGTCGAGGCGCTGCACGTCATCTCCGGCGAGGTCACCGTCGAGTTCACCGACCGCACCGAGCGCCTCCAGGAGGGGGACACGCTCACCTTCCCCGGTCGCGAACCGCACAACTGGCGGAACGACGGGGAGGGCCCCGCCGAGGTGATCTGGACGATCGTGCCGGCCTCGTGGAGCGGGTCGAGCTGACAAGGCCCCGGCCCGGCGGCGGGTGCCGCAGGACCGGGGCCGATGGCGTCAGCCGGGTGTGCCGGCTCCGGTGACGTGCTGAGGGTCAGTGACCGTCGGCGTCGTCGTGGTCGGTCGAGCCGGGCGCGATCCCCGGCGCCTCGTCCGGACCGTAGATCTTCGCGTCTCCCGGGTAGGGCGACGTCCAGTGCTTGGTCTGGTACCAGGTGTAGCGGTTCATCAGCAGCGGGTTGTCGTAGTCCGGGATGGCCGGGTGGCCGGCCGTTCCGGTGAAGTGCTGCTTTCCGGCCCACTTCTCCCACTGGGCGGCCACCGGCTGCGCCGAGGCGGGCACCTCGGCGTCCTTCGCGGCCTGGGCGTTCACCGCGTCGGCCGCGGCTCCGGTCTTGCCGAGGGTGTCGTAACCGCACGCGGGCTTGGTCGTCACGCCCTCCGTCAGCGGCACCTGGTTGGCGACCGACGTGTACGGCGTGAGGTCGGGCTTGTTCGTGAACGCGTCGACCATCGGCGTCGCCGCCGCGATCTTCTGGTTGAGCGGCTGCGCCCCGAGGATCTGCTCGATCGTGCGGACCATGCTGATCTGCGAGTAGTACGTGCTCACCGTCTTGCCGTGCACCGCGTACGGGCTGATGACCTGGATGGGCGCGCGGTGTCCGTCGACGTGGTCGGCGGAGTCCTGGCTGTCGTCCTCGGCGACGAAGATCGCCGAGTCCTTCCAGTACTGCGAGTGCGAGATCTCGTCGACGATCTTGCCGAGGGCGAGGTCGTTGTCGGCGACCATCGCCTTCGGGTCGGCGGTGCCTCCGGTGTGGTCGCTCGAGAGCCACACCATGTTGAAGTTGGACGGCCCGTTCTTCTCGAAGTCCTGCTTCCAGGTCTCGTACCGGTAGATGTCGGGCACCGCGAGGTCGAACGGCGCCGCGTTCGGGTCGGAGATCGCGTTCAGGGACGGGATGACCGAGCTCGAATTCCACTTGATGGAGGGATCGAACAGCTGAGCGGGCGACCCGCCGGCCATGGCGCTCGTGGCGGCGCAGTAGTACTGCTGCCAGGTCGCACCCGCCGGCTTGCCCTCGCCGTACTCGAACTCGCCGAAGTTCTTGGCGCTCTTGCCGGCCGACTGCACCGAGTTCCAGAGGAAGCCGCTGCGCTGGTGCCCCAGCACGTCCTCCTCCGTGTCGTAGGAGCGGACGTACTCTCCCGCGCTGGTCTGGGTGTACGCGGTGTTGTCGCCCTGCATGAGCCAGTTGTGGCCCTCAGCGGAGTTCGTGCCGATGTCGTACGTGTTGTCGTACAGGCCGAACTGCGTGGCGAGGGCGTGCTGGTTCGGCGTCACCGTCTGGCCGAACTGGGTCAGGGACGGGTCGCCGTTGCCCTGCTTCATGTCGCCGTACAGCTGGTCGTAGCCGCGGTTCTCCTTGATCACGAGGAACACGTGCTTGATTGCCGACGGGTCGCCCAGGCGCTTCGGGATGGCCACCGACGCGCTGTCGCTCCGGTCGCCCTCGGCCTGCTTGAGGGAGGTCTCGGTCCACCCGTTCTGAGCGAACACCTGGGCCGTCGCCTTGCGGATCTCCTGGTCGCTCGGCAGCGTGAACCGGGTGAGCGACGCCGTGGTCGAGTGCGTGCCGTGCCCGGTCACGACCGGAACGCCTGCTCCCTTGTTGACGGTGACGCCGGGCCCCCGTGCGTCGATGCCGCGCGTGTTCGTGACCACGATCGAGCCGTTCACCGCTGCGACGTTCTCGGGGTAGTAGTCGGTCGGCAGGAGCCCGATCAGCGCCGCCGGGTCACGTGGGTCCTTCGTGTCGACCTTGTAGACCGCGATCGCGTTCGCGTTGCCGAGCGAGACGAGGAGGTGGTCGCCCTGCTTCGTGATCCCCGTCGGCTGGTACCCGGTCTTCGACGACGCCCAGGGCTGGGTCGCGATCGTCTGGACCACGGCGCCGGAGGCCGTGTCGATCACCGACACGGTGTCGCTGTTCGTGTTGGCGACGTAGAGCGTGTTCCCGTCGACGAACTCCGCGGTCGGGTGCAGCTGCACGTCGATGGAGGCGACGGGAGCGTTCGCGTTCGCCGGGTCGATGACACTGACGGTTCCCGTGGTCGTGGTTCCGAGCGTGGTGTCCGCCGGGACCTGCGTGCCGTACGAGCCCATCGTCGTGTCGCCGGCGACAGCCTGACGGCCGCCCTCGTTGCTCACGTAGAGGCGGGCGCCGACGAACTTGACCTGGCGCGGCGCGATGCCCACCGCGTATGTGTGCGTGATCGTCCCGGCGGCCGGGTCGATCGCGACGACGGTGTTCTGGCCGTTGACCGCCGCGTAGAGGGTCGAGCCGTCGGGCGAGAACGTCATTCCCGCGGTGAGCGCCTGCAGGCCCGCGGAGGTCGTCGGGATGTCGATCTTCGTGCCCGTGCCCAGCGAACCGTCCGCGTTGAACGGGTACCGGACGATGCCCGTGGCGACCGGCGCGAACAGGAACTTGCCGTCGGGGGAGAAGACCGGTCCCTCCTGCCCGACCGTCCCGTCGCTGATCTTCTGGTACGCCATCCCGGCGAACCCGGCATTGGAGGCGGCGGTCGCGAAGGAAGCGGCGGCGAGCGTCCCGGCGGCGGCGACCGGCCGGTACGTCTTCAGGTCGAACACCTGGAGGTCGACGGAGCGGTCGGCGCTGGTGCCGACGACGAAGCGGCCGTCCGGGCTGACCACGGAGCCCATGAGCTTGCCGAACGGTGTCATGAGGCGGTCGCCGAGGGGCTTGATGATCTGGTCGGAGGAGATCTGCTCCCCGTCGGCGTACTGGCTGCCGACCTGGTTCGCGTCGAAGGAGAGGGTGGAGGCGGTGGCGATGCCTCCGCCGACGACCGCGAGCGCACAGCCCGCGGTGACAGCGAAGATCCGCTGTCCGATCGAGAATCTCGGCCGGGGCCGAGGGGTTTTGCCGTGCATCTCACGTACCTTTCGAGAGTTCGTGCCGTTGAGAAGGCGCGCCGCAGAGCCGCTCGAGGCGGCTGCTTCGGTGGGGATGCGACCGGTCGGGGCCGCACTCACGAGCCTGGCGTGACCCTCGGGAGGGGGTCAACGAAACGGTTCATGAATGCGGCGTTACCTATGGGGTTCCTGGGCGTGTCCTCTGAGAAGGTTCTCAGCTTTCCCGCGACGGCTCAGTCGAGGTGGTCGAGGTAGCGGAGGATGAGCCCCTCCCGGAGCGCCCACGGGCAGACCTCCAGGCGGTCGATGTCGAAGACCCGCATCGTCTCGCGGAGCACCACCGCGCCGGCGACGATCTGGAAGGTGCGATCGGCCGTGATGCCGGGCAGCTCGGTGCGTGCGTCGGCCGGGATGCGGGACAGCCGTGGCACCCAGTCGGAGAGCTCCGCGCGAGTGAGCGTGCTGTGCTCGGTGCCGGCCGGTCCCTCCGCCGTCGACCCGGCGAGCCGAGCCAGCGATCGGATGGTCTTGGAGGTGCCGACGACGTGCTCGTCGTCGCCGCGGTTGGTGAAGCGGGAGACCGCCTCCCCGAGGACCGAGCGGGCGTGGTCGCGCAGGGCGTCGAGCTGCTCCTCCTTCGGCGGGTCGTCGTGGAGGAAGCCGATCGTGCTGCGGCCGGCCCCGAGCGGGACCGACACGGCCGTCTCGGGATATTCGTCGCCCCCCGATGCGATCTCTAGCGAGCCTCCACCGATGTCGAGCAGGAGGATGCTGCCGTGCGACCAGCCCAGCCAGCGGCGGACGGCGAGGAACGTGAGCCGTGCCTCGTCCGTGCCGGAGAGCACCTGCAGCTCGACGCCGGTCTGCTCGCGGATGCGGTCGAGCAGCTGTGGGCCGTTCGACGCCTCCCTGATCGCGGACGTGGCGAAGGGGAGGAGTTCGTCGATCTGTTCCTCCTCGGCGACGACGAGTGCTTGCGTGATCGCGTCGAGGATGGCGCCGCAGCCTTCGTCGCTGATGGCGCCGTCGGGGGTGATGTACCGCATCAGCCGCAGCACCGACTTGTGGGTGGCAGTGGGCTGCGGACGCGCGCCGGGACTCGCCTCCACGACCAGCAGGTGGACGGTGTTGGAACCGACATCGAGGACTCCGAGGCGCACGGTCTGAGAGTAGTGGGTGCGGGGAGATCGGGGCCGCTCACGACCGTTGTCAAAACGTTGCGGATGGGGTGATCAGAATGGTTGGTCCACCCCTAGGATCGCGAGTGTGAAGACACTCAGGGTCGGGTTGGTAGCCGCAGCCATTGCTGTGAGCCTTGCCGGTTGTTCCGCCGCGCAGCCGGGGTCCGCCCCCGTGGCCCTTTCCGCCGTGCGGCCCAGCGATTCGCCGGCGTCTCCCGCCTCGAATGTCCCCGCAGGGACGGAGTCCGCCGCCCCGGCATCGACGACGGTCGACGGGCCGGGCGGGGTCCAGCCGGGAACGGAGGCGTCGATCGCGCCGGAAACGGAGGCGCCGGTCGCCCCGGACCCGAACGCCACGCCCCCCGCGACGGGGTCGGCACAGCCCGCGCCCCAGCCGGCGCCCTCGAGCGAAACACCGCGTCCTGCGCCGACCCACGACCCGAACGCGGTCGACCCGGCGCTGTACCCGTCGCACGGGACGACGCGTGAGGGACAGGCGGTGCCCGGCGTCGAGTTCAAGACCGCCGATGGCTCCGTGGTGTGCGGCATCGCCCGCGCGGGAGGCCCCTGGGGAGGTCTGAATCAGGCCATGTGCGACCCGAGCTCTTGGAAGACGGCGCTGCACCAGTATTACTCGGAGGAGGGCCCGTTCGCGCAGTCGGTGGTCATCGCAGACGACGCCTCCTACCCGTACGGATTGGAGCAGCTCGGGCTCTGGTGGGTCCACCAGGCAGACACGGTGCCGGTCCTCCCAGACGGGAAGAACATCACGGTCGGCGGTATCACCTGCTCGGTCGCCGACTCCGCGGTCACGTGCGTGAACAGCTTCAAGAAGGGATTCGTGCTGACGGGGACCTCGTTCACCGAGATCCGCTGACGCCTCTCGAGGTCCTTTCACTACGCTTTTTGACGCTCGTGCTCGTGGGCGCGGCGCGGATGCGGCACCCTGTGGGAATGAGCTTCGGACCGGCCCGACCCCTGGAGCAGCTGTTCGCGACCAGGTCGAGCATCAAGTGGCGCCGCTACCCGGCTGACGTGCTGCCGGTCTTCGTCGCGGAGATGGACTTCGACGTCGACCCGGCGATCCTCGACCGCGTGGGGGAGACCCTCCGGAACTCGGACACCGGCTACCTCGACTCGGCTGGGCCGCTGGCGCCGGCGTTCGCACGGTTCGCGCGCGACTCGTGGGGGTGGGAGGTCGTCCCGGAACGGGTGCACCTCGCCACCGACGTCACCGTCGGGGTGGTGGAGGCGCTGCGCCTCGCGATCCCGGAGGTCGCCGGGCGGGTCGTGCTCACGCCTCCCGTGTACCCGCCGTTCTTCGAGATGGTGGAGGAGGCCGACGCGGTCGCGGTCACGGTTCCGCTCATCGAGGAGTCGGGGTGGGCGCTCGACCTCGCGGGGATCGAGCGGGCGTTCGCCGACGGAGCCGATGCGCTCCTCCTGTGCAACCCGCAGAATCCGACCGGGCGATGTCACAGCCGCGGCGCTCTGGAGGCGCTCGCGGCGCTCGCCGCCCGGTACGGCGTGTTCGTCGTCAGCGACGAGGTGCACGCGCCGCTGGCCCACCCGGGTGCGGTGTTCACGCCGTTCGCTCCCGTGGCTGCGGCGGCGGGTGCGCGCTCGGTCACGGTGACGTCGGCAAGTAAGGCCTGGAACCTGGCCGGGCTGAAGTGCGCGGTGATCGTTGCGGCTGACGACTGGTCGGCGCGGCTGCTCACGCGCCTCCCTGAGGAACTCGCGGCGCGCACGAGCATTCTGGGGCTGCACGCGAACGTGGCGGCGCTGTCGTGCGTGAAGTGGAGGGACTCCCTCCTCGACCTGCTTGTGGACAACGTTCGGCTGCTGGAGGCGGAGCTCGCGGTGCATGCGCCCGAGGTGCGTGTCGTGCAGCCCGACGCGGGGTACCTCGTGTGGCTGGACTTCCGCGCCACGGGCCTCGGGGACGACCCGGCGCGGGTGCTCATCGACGAGGGACGCGTCGCGCTCAACTCGGGCGTCCCGTTCGGGGAGCCCGGGCGCGGGTTCGCTCGCATCAACCTGGCGTGCAACCCCGAGACGGTCGTGGAGGCGGTGCGCCGCATCGCCGCGACCGTCGCCGCCGCGCGGGGCCGGGTGCTGCTCGCGGGGTGACCGGCGCTCCGCGCCCCGCTCCGCGCCCCGCCCCGCGCCCCGCTCCCCGCCCCGCTCCCCGCCTCCGCCCCACCATCGAGTCCCCGAAGAGTACGGCTGGGGCGGCGTCTCGCGCGCATTCTTGGGGGACTGGATGGGGGGTGGGTGCGTGCCGTGGTCGGGTCCCCCGAGAGTACGGGTGGGGCGACGGGGGGGGGAGGCGCGGCTAAGCGGCGGCGGCGGCCGCGAGTCCGCGCTCGAGGTCGGCCAGGATGTCGCGGGCGCTCTCGAGGCCGATCGACAAGCGGATCAGGCCCGGGCCGATGCCGGCCTCCGCCTTCTCGTCGTCGTTGAGCTTGGCGTGGATCGTGCTTCCGAGGTGAATCGCGAGCGTGCGCACGTCACCGATATGCGTCATCGGCGAGATCAGTTCGAGCGCGTCGATGAAGCGGCGGGCCGCCTCCCTCCCTCCGGCCAGCTCGATCGAGACGATCGACCCGGCGCCGTCGGGCATGTACTTCTCCGCCCGCTCGCGGAACGGGCTGGAGGCGAGGCCCGGGTAGAAGACCTCGGCGACTTCGGGGCGCGCCTCCAGCCATGCGGCGATCGTCTGGGCGTTCGACACGTGCCGGTCCATGCGGACCGAGAGCGTCTCGATGCCGTGCAGCAGGAGGAACGTGCTCGTCGGCGGCACCGTCGGACCGTACTCGAGCACGATCACGGAGCGCAGATAGGCGAGGTACGCGTTCGGGCCGAAGCGTTCGACGAAAGAAGGGACGCCCGGCCGGGGGCTCTCGGTCAACTGCGGGAAGCGTTCCGGCTGCGTCGACCAGTCGAAGTTCCCGCCGTCGATGACCGCGCCTCCGATCACCGAGGCGTGCCCCGAGAGCCACTTGGAGGTGGAGTGGAGGACGATGTCGGCGCCGTTCTCGATCGGGCGCCACAGGTACGGGGTCGGCACCGTGTTGTCGACGATGAGCGGAACGCCCGCGGTGTGTGCGATGCGGGCGAGCCGTTCGATGTCGACCACCTGGCCCAGCGGGTTCGGGAGGGTCTCGGTGTAGACCGCCTTGGTGCGCGCACGGAAACGGGCGGCCCACTCGTCGTCGGTCGCCTCGTCGGGAACGTACTCGAACTCGATGCCCTGCCGGCGGAGCACCCCGCGGAACATCTCGCGCGTGCCCTCGTACAGCGAACGGGTCACCAGCACGTGGTCGCCGGACTCCGCGAGCCCCGCGATCGCGACGGCGATGGCCGCCTGGCCGCTGGCGACGACGATGCCGTCGACGCCTCCCTCGAGGTCGGCGATGCGCCTCCCCGCGACGGCGTTGGTCGGGTTCTCGTTGCGTGAGTATGCCCGGAACGCGCTTCTGCCGGCGAAGCGCTCCTCCCCGTCGTCGAAGCTGTCGAACACGTATGCGGCGGTCTGGTAGATCGGCGTGACCCGCGACCGGGTCTCGGAGTCGACGACGGCGCCCGCGTGGATCTGACGGGTCTCGAAGTCGAGCGGACGGGAGGCGCGGTGGGGCATGCGGTCACTGTAGTGAGAGCGTCGGCGCCGGGCGAATTGCGTTGCGTTGTGCGACGAAACGCGCGGGGCCGGGCGTCGAGGTGCTCGTAGGTGCTGCGCGCTGCGGCGTGTCGGGCGCCGGTGCGAGCACCTCGAGGGACGGAGGGGACGGAGGGGGAGCGAGCGGAGGGGGAGGGAGCAGAGGCGACGGAGCGGGCAGAGGCCGGAAGTGAGCGGGACGCACGGGACGGAAAGGGAGGCGCGCCGCGCGCCTCCGCCCCGTCACGCCGACTCGCGCCAGACGATCGGGGTGTCGAGCAGCGTCCCGCCGGCGGTGGTGTCGCCGAGGCGGATCTGCTCGAGGACGGCTTCGGCGGCGGTGCGTCCGAGGCCTTCGGCGGGCTGGTGCACGGTCGAGAGTTTCGGGGTGGTGCGCATCGCCCAGCTGCTGTCGTCGAATCCGACGACGCCGACGTCTCCGGGGATGGTGCGGCCGCGTTCGAGCAGGGTCTGCATCGCCCCGGCGGCGACCGCGTCGGAGGCGGCGACCACCCCGTCGATGTCGGGCGCCCGGTCGAGGAGCCGGCGCATGCCCTCGGCGCCGTCGTTGAATGAGTAGAGCGGCACGGGCACGACGAGGTCGGGGTCGTAGGCGACGCCGAGCGCCTCGCGGAAGCCAGCGAGACGGTCGGCGCCGGAGTCGCGGTCGAGGGCGGCGGCGATCATGCCGATCTTGCGGCGGCCGCTCTCGGCGAGGCGCCGGGTGATCGCGGCGGATGCGCCGCGGTTGTCGATGCCGATGAAGGGGGCCGTGATGCCCGGCGGGTGGCCGACGAAGGCGGCAGGGAGGCCGAGCCGTTCGATGACGGAGAGGATCGGGTCGCGGTCGCGCGCCGAGACGACGATCGCGCCGTCGACGAACCCGCCGCTGAGGTAGCGGGAGACGCGCTCCGTGTCGCGGACGGAGTCGACGATGAGGCACACCATCTGGTAGTCCTGCGCCGACAGGGCCGAGTTGGCGCCGAGCATGATGACCCCGATGTTCGGGTCCTCCAGGAACACGGAGTGGGGCTCGTGCACGATGAAGCCGACCGCCTGCGTGCGCTGGCGGACGAGGCTCCGGGCCGCCGTGTTCGGGTTGTAGCCGACCTTGCGGATGGCGGCCTCGATCGCCCGGCGCGCATCGCTCGACACGTAGTGCCCGCCGTTGACGTAGCGGGAGACGGTGCCGCGGGAGACGCCGGCTTCGAGCGCCACGTCTTTGACGGTCGCGCGGCGGCGAGGTTCGGACATGACGGAAGTCTAGAGGATTCCCTCTTGACACGGCGACCGCTACCTGCCTAATGTGTGTGCACGTTCACAGCCCTGGTTCCTCGGCCTTCGAAGAGCCTGGACTGTGCACGTTCCCAGTTGGAATGACGGATGTGTCGGCACCGATGTGTGCACGTTCACAGAATGGCAGAACAGATGGCAAAGGAGCCGCAGGTGCTCATCCCCGGTACGGAGGGTCTCGTCCTCGGGTGCGACTACAACCCCGAGCAGTGGGATCCCGCCGTCTGGGAGGAGGACGTGCGCCTGATGACCGAGGCCGGCGTCTCGCTCGTCGCCATCAACGTCTTCGGCTGGGCGCAGATCCAGCCGGCCGCCGACCGGTTCGACTTCTCGGGGCTCGACCGCATCATCGAGCTGCTGCACGAGGCGGGCATCGGCATCAACCTCGGCACGGGCACCGCCTCCCCGCCGCCCTGGCTGAGCGCCCGGCACCCCGAGATCCTCCCGGTCTCGGCTGACGGGCTCCGCGCGTGGCCGGGCGGCCGCCAGGCCTACTGCCCGAGTTCCCCGGTGTTCCGGGAGGCCGCGGCCCGCCTCGTCACGGAGGTCGCGACCCGGTACGGCTCGCACCCCGCCGTGCGCCTCTGGCACGTGTCGAACGAGCTCGGCTGCCACAACGCGCTGTGCTACTGCGACGTCTCGGCCGAGGCTTTCCGTGGCTGGCTTCGCGCCAAGTACGAGACGCTCGACGCGCTGAACGCCGCGTGGGGGACCGCCTTCTGGAGCCAGCGCTACGGGGCCTGGGAGGAGATCCTCCCTCCCCGCCGCACCCTCTCCTCCGGCAACCCGGGCCAGGCGCTCGACTTCGCGCGCTTCAGCTCCGACGAGGTGCTCGAGTGCTTCCTCGTGGAGGAACGGATCCTCCGCGAGCTGAGCACCATCCCGGTCACGACCAACTTCATGGCGACCGCGCACATCCGCACCCAGGACTACTGGCAGTGGGCGCCCCACATGGACCTCATCGCGAACGACCACTACCTCGACCACCGCCTCCCCGTTCCGCACCAGGAGCTGGCGCTCGCCGGCGACATCACCCGCGGGCTCGCCGGCGGGAGGCCGTGGCTGCTCATGGAGCAGTCCACCGGCGCCGTCAACTGGCAGCCGCGCAACCTGAGCAAGGCGCCGGGCGAGCTCCTCCGGAACTCCCTGACCCACGTCGCGCGCGGCGCCGACGGCATCTGCTTCTTCCAGTGGCGCGCCTCCGTGCAGGGCACCGAGAAGTTCCACTCGGCGCTGCTGCCGCACGCGGGCACCGAGAGCCGCACCTGGCGCGAGGTGCTCGAGCTGTCCCGGGCGCTCCAGTCGATCAAGGAGGTGGTGGGGACCGAGGTGGTCGCCGACGTCGCCCTCATCTTCAGCTGGGAGGCTTGGTGGGCCACCGACCTCGACTCGCACCCCTCGGAGGACGTGCGCTACCTCGACCAGGTACACGCCCTCTACCGGGCGCTGTGGGAGGCAGGCGTCACCGTCGACATCGTCGCTCCGGGCGCCGACCTCTCCGGCTACCGGCTGGCCGTCGTCCCCTCCCTCTACCTCGTGCGCGACGCCGAGGCCGCGGCCGTCTCCGCCTTCGTGGAGGCCGGCGGCACCGCCGTCGTCACCTTCTTCTCCGGCATCGTCGACGAGAACGACCGGGTCCGCACCGGCGGGTACCCGGGCGCATTCCGAGACCTGCTCGGAGTGCGCGCCGACGAGTTCTTCCCGCTGGCCGCCGGCGGACGCGTCGCCCTCGACGACGGTTCGACCGGGAGGCTGTGGACCGAGAGCATCGAGCCCACCGGGAGCGAGGTGGTCGCCTCCTTCACCGACGGCCCGCTGCCGGGCCGCCCCGCGATCACCCGCAACCGGTTCGGCGGCGGAACGGCCTGGTACCTCGGCACCGCCCTCGACGGCGAGCACCTGAGGGTGCTGCTGACCGAGATCGCCGCGGAGGCCGGCGTGACCGTCTCCACGACGCCCGGCGTCGAGCGCGTGCTGCGCCGCGGCGAGCACGGCGACTTCCACTTCATCATCAACCACACGGCGACCGACCACACCGTGGCGCTCGACGGGTACGAGCTGGTCACGGCGCAGCCGGTCGCGGAGAGTCTCACGATCCCGGCTGGTGCGGTCCGTGTCGTGCGGGCCGCGGAATCAGAGAAGTAAGGACCACGAAGATGACAACGACGTCTGCACCCGCAACAGCCAACCGGGCCGCGGCCCCGCCGCGTCGCCGCCGCCTCAGCCTGTGGCGGGCCGTGCTCGTCTTCGTGGCGCCGTTCGCCGTCCTGTACGCGCTGTTCTACGCGGTCCCGATCGCGTACGCGATCTACCAGTCCCTCCTCACCGTGGAGCGGCAGGGAACGTTCGGGCCGGCGACCCAGGTGTTCGGCGGTCTGACCCAGTACGTGCAGGTGTTCCAGAACACGGCGTTCTGGGCCTCGGTCGGACGGGTGCTCCTGTTCGGTGTGGTGCAGGTGCCCGTCATGCTGATTCTCGCGCTGGTGTTCGCGCTCCTCCTCGACTCGCCGCTCCTGCGTGGCAAGAAGTTCTTCCGCCTCGCCTACTTCGCGCCCTACGCGGTGCCGGGTGTCATCGCGGCGATCATGTGGGGCTTCCTGTACTCGCCGTCGCTGTCGCCGTTCAGCGCGCTCACGGAGAACGTCAACTTCCTCGGCGCCGACCTCGTCCTGTGGTCGATCGCCAACATCCTCACTTGGGTCTACGTCGGCTACAACATGCTGATCATCTACTCGTCCCTCCTGGCGATCCCGCAGGAGATCTACGAGGCGGCGAAGCTCGACGGGGCCAACAACTGGCAGGTCGCGATCCGCATCAAGATCCCGCTGGTGACGCCGGCGATCATCCTGACCGCCGTCTTCTCGATCATCGGCACGCTCCAGCTGCTCGCCGAGCCGCAGACGCTGCGCAGCTTCAGCACGGCGATCAACAGCACGTACACGCCGAACCTGGCGGTATACACGACGGCGTCGATCCCGAATTACAGCCTCGCGGCCGCGATGTCGGTCGTCCTCGCACTGTTCACGTTCGTCCTCTCGTTCGTGTTCCTGAAGCTCACCCAGAGGAGGGCGTTCGCATGACCACGATCACCGCCGCCGGCCGCCGCATCAAGCGCGGCGACGCGCCGCCCCAGGGGGCAGGACGCGAGAGCATCGTGTCGCGCACGGGTGCCATGCTCGTGATGGCGCTCTTCACCCTCTACTTCCTGATCCCGGTCTGGTGGCTGCTCGTCTCCTCCACGAAGACCCGCGGCGAGTTCACGACCACGGCCCCGCTGTGGTTCACGCCGGACGGGTTCTCGAACCTGGTCGGCAACCTCGGCGAGCTGTTCACGTACGACTCGGGCGTCTACGTCCACTGGCTGATCAACAGCGTGCTGTACGCGGGCGTCGGCGCCTTCCTCGGCACCGTCGTCGCCGGGATGTGCGGCTACGCCCTCGCGAAGTACCGGTTCAAGGGCCGGGAGGTGCTGTTCAACGTCGTCCTCGCCGGTGTGCTCGTGCCGGCGACCGCGCTGGCCCTCCCGCTGTTCCTGATCTTCTCGCAGGTGCAGCTGACCAACACCTACTGGTCGGTGTTCCTCCCGAGCATCGTGAGCCCGTTCGGCGTCTACCTCGCCCGCATCTTCGCGGCGGCCAGCGTGCCGGACGAACTGCTCGAGGCCGCGCGACTCGACGGGTCGGGCGAGGTCCGCACCTTCTTCACGGTCTCGGTCCGGCTCATGTCGCCGGCGCTCGTGACCATGTTCCTCTTCCAGTTCGTCGCGATCTGGAACAACTTCTTCCTGCCGCTGATCATGCTGCGGGACCAGACCCTGTTCCCGGTGACCCTCGGTCTCTACGCCTGGAACAGCGCGATCGGGCAGGCACCCGAGCTGCGGTCACTCGTGATCGTCGGAGCTCTCGTCTCGATCGTCCCGCTCATCATCGCCTTCCTGAGCCTCCAGCGGTTCTGGTCCGGCGGTCTTGCCGCGGGAAGTGTCAAGTGACCACATCCCCCACACCAACACACACGAAGGACGCATGATGAAAGCACGGACAAGGATCGTCGCTGCTGCCGTCGGGCTGACCGCAGCGCTGGCGCTGACGGCCTGCAGCGGGCAGGGCTCGACGGGCACCAGCACGTCGGCGGGCGGCGACTGCAAGCCCTCCTCGGGGAAGGTCGACCTGACCTTCACCACCTGGGTTCCCGGAATGGACAAGGTCGTCGACCTCTGGAACCAGAAGAACCCCAACATCCAGGTGAAGTTCCAGACCGGGCCGTCGGGTAACAGCGGTACCTACCAGAACTTCTTCAACCAGATCAAGGCGGGCAACGCGCCCGACCTGGGCCAGATCGAGTACGACGCGCTCCCGAACTTCCGGGTGCAGGACGGTCTCACCAACATCGCATCGTGCGCGCCCGTCGCCGACGCGAAGAGCAAGTTCGTCGACTGGACCTGGAACCAGGTGACCTTCGGCGAGAGCAACGCAGTGTACGCGATCCCGCAGGACACCGGCCCGATCGCGATGTTCTACCGCAAGGACCTGTTCGACGCGGCCGGCATCCCGGTCCCGAAGACCTGGGACGAGTACGCGAAGGATGCCGCCCTCATCAAGGCCAAGGGCGCCTACATCACCAACTTCCCGAAGACCGACGTCAACTGGTTCGCGGGCATGGTGTGGCAGGCGGGCGGCCAGTGGTTCAAGAACGACGGCAACAAGTGGACCGTCAACCTGACCGACGACAAGTCGAAGCAGGTCGCCGACTACTGGCAGAAGCTCATCGACGCCGGCCAGGTGTCGAAGCTCGCCTCCTTCTCGGACGACTGGAACAAGTCGTTCGACGACGGGCAGCAGTGGACCTGGGTCTCGGCCGTCTGGGGCGCCTCGACGCTCGAGACCGGCGCGCCGAACACCGCGGGCAAGTGGGCGGTCGCCCCGATGCCGCAGTGGTCGGCGAGCGACAGCAAGGCCGGTGACTGGGGAGGCTCCTCCACCGCCGTCCTGAAGGGCTCGAAGCACCCGTACGAGGCGGCCAAGTTCGCCATGTGGCTGAACACCGACCCGGAGGCGCTCGCGCTCGAGAACAAGCTCGGCGGTCTCTACCCGGCGTCCACCGCCGGCGCCGACCTGCCCGCGTTCACCTCGGGCCAGCCGTTCTACGGCGGTCAGAAGATCTACGACGTCTTCAAGCAGGCCTCCAGCCAGGTCGACCCCAACTTCACCTGGGGCCCGACCATGACGCAGACCTACACGGATGTGTCCGACGGGTTCGGCGCCGCCCTCAGCGGCAACGGCACGCTGCTCGACGCCCTGAAGACCGGCCAGGAGAAGACGATCAGCGCTCTCGAGGCGCAGTCGATCCCGGTCAACAAGTGAGCCCTCGCGCTCGCTCGTAGGCCCTTCGGCCCTCCCGGTGCCCCCTGCCCGGGAGGGTCGAAGGCAGAAGGCCCGTGCCGCACCGCGAGGTGCGACACGGGCCTTCCGTGCTGTCGGCGTCGGTCAGGACGTGAAGGGCACGCTGCCCGCGCTGCAGTACGAGCCGGGGCTGTGCACCAGGTGGGCGATGCGGAGCTCCGCCTCCCGATCGCCGGCCGGTGCGGGCTTCAGCTCGGGGGAGATGTTCCATGCGAAGCCCTCGGCGCCGGGGTTGGCGCGGGCATGCTCCTCCAGGGCGACAGGGAGGAGGCGCAGGCGGCGGTCGACCCACTCGGCGTCCCACGGGCCCTCGGAGAGGATCTGCTCCGCCGCGCGGAACTCGTAGTAGATCGTGCGGCGCAGGCGGTTGCCGAGCACCGCCTCCGAGCCGTGCACGACCATGACGTCGTGCACGAGGACGTCGCCGGGCTCGAGCTCCGCCTGGATGACGCCGGGAGCGTCCCAGCCGTACTCCTCCTCGAGCTGGCACACGTCGACCGGCTGCTTGTGCGAGCCGGGCGCGACGCGGAGCGCGCCCTCGCCCTTCCGCGACGGGTCGAGGTAGACGTCGATGTTGAAGATGCGGTGCGTCCGCGGGTGGACGGCGTCCTGGTGCCAGCTGATCGGGGCACCGTCGCCCGCCTTCTTGAAGACGAGCGACTCGTAGGTGGGCACGAAGTCGGGGCCGGCCAGGCTCTCGGCGATGCCGAGCACCGCCGGCGACCCCAGCAGCTCGAGGGAGGCGCTCTCGCCCTTGTTGTGCAGGTAGTCGACCCGGAACATGACGCGGCCGGTCGGGCGGTTCGCCCACTGGTAGTCGGCCGCGCGATCGTCGCCCTCGGGAAGGGAGGACCCCTCCTCGATCCAGCGGTCGGCCGCGCTCTGCAGGCGGGCGAGGAGGTCGGCCGGGATCCGGTTGCGCAGGATCAGATAGCCCTGCTCGTCGAACTGCGCGATCTCTTCGGCGGTCAGGTGGTACGCGCGATCCGTCCCGACAGCGGTGGTGTTCAGTGTCATGGTTACGACGGTAGATGGCGGGTATCCTGGACTTCTAGCCGTTTTGGTCTCGCGAAAGTACGGAAAAGTAATGTTGTCGTCGGTCAGTGCGTCGGGTTCGTTCGGGCTCAGCTGCTGGTCGGGCGACCCGGCGGCGATGGGCCTGCCGCACATCCACGACGACATCGAGATCAACCTGAGCTCTGGCGCGCTCGAGTACCTCATCGGCGGAGAGCGGGTGGCGGTGCCGGCCGGGTCCCTCCTCCTCTTCTGGGCGGCCCAGCCGCATCAGCTGATCGAGGCCGAGGCGGGCCGGCGGATGCACTGGGTGACGATCCCGCTGCGCATGCTGCTCGAGTGGAGGCTGCCGCCGGCGTTCCAGGGCCGGCTGTTCGCGGGCGAGGTGTTCCTGCTCGACGCGGAGGCGCTGGGGGTCGACGAGCGGCGGCTCGAGCAGTGGGAGGCGGAGCTCGCGGGCGATGCGTTCGAGCGGGAGACGGCGCGGCTCGATCTGCGGGTGCAGGTGCGCCGGGTGGCGGCCGGGGCGGCGCGGGCCTCCGGAGCGGTCGCCTCCGAGCCGGAACGCCGCATCGAGCTCGTCACCCGCATGGCCGACTATGTGACGACGCACGCACTCGAACAGGTGTCGGTCGCCGAGGTCGCCCGCTCGGTGAGCCTCCACCCGACGTACGCGATGACGCTGTTCAAGCGCGTGCTCGGGGTCACCATCGGGGACTACGCGACGACCTGCCGCATCCAGGAGGCGCAGCGCCGGCTGATCACGACGGCTGACTCGGTCGCGGCGATCGCGCACGATGTCGGATATTCGTCGCTCAGTCAGTTCCACGCGAAGTTCCGGAGCATCGTCGGGGTGAGCCCGGGGGCGTACCGGCGCGGCCGCACCGGGGAGTGAGGGGTCGTCGTCGCTCGCGCGCGGTCGCCCCGTTGCTTGGGTGTTCGCCCGTGGGCGGCCGCGCCGTCGCTCAGGGAGGAACGTTGGGTGCCCGGATCCGCGCGTTGCGGGTTGAGGAGGAGGATCCGGCGGCGGAGGCCGAGATCCTCCTCCCCAGGCGCGCTGCGGGGCTCGGGGAGAGACAACGGCCGAGCGAAGGCAGACGCACGGGCCGGGGGAGGTGTCGCCCAGGGAGGACGGTTCGGGCGGGACCGCGGTAGTTGTCCTCCGATCGCCGGTGAATGGTCGGTCGTGGCCGCGTCGCCCCTCCCTGTGCCGCGAGCGAAGCGGGGCAGAACGGACCCGCGGTACCCAGTGCTGGGAGTTGCCCGCGAAGCGGGTCCGGACCGCGTCTCAGCGATATATCGTCGAGTATCGCTGAGGATCCTAGGAGGTCATCATGAGCGGTTCGTTCACGGCCGGCGGTTTCGGTGCCGGCCCCGGGGCAGAGGGCATGTGGCAGGCGTTCGAGCAGCTGCGGTCCCAGTTCGAGAAGAAGGTCGGCGGCCGGATGGGGCGCGGCGATGTCCGCGCCGCGGTCCTCGCCCTCCTGGCCGAGAAGCCGATGCACGGGTATCAGATCATCCGCGAGATCGAGGAGCGCAGCGGCGGCGCCTGGAAGCCGAGCGCCGGGTCGGTCTATCCGACACTGCAGCTGCTGGCCGATGAGGGGCTGATCACGGCGGAGGAGTCCAACGGGCGCAAGACGTACGCGCTCACCGAGGCCGGGCGAGCCGCCGCAGAGGAGGCGGGAGCCGCACCCTGGGAGACCGGTCCCTCCAGTGACACCATGGGGTTCGGTCCGCTGCCCAAGGCGGGCATCGACCTGGCCCAGGCCGTCGCGCAGGTCCGGAGGACGGGAACGCCCGAGCAGATCCAGGAGGCGGTGACCGTGCTCGACGAGGCACGTCGCCGGCTCTACGCGATCCTCGCCCAGGGCTGACCGGAGTGGCGTCGAACGGGGTGCCGGCGAGCGGCCCCGCGGGTTCCACCGCGCCCCCCGGCGCGCCCCGCGACCCGGCGCCCGGCGGCGCCCGCGGCACGCCGCCCCGGTCCGGGGCGACCCGCGCCCGGTACCGCCGCATCCTCCGGTTCGCCGGGCGCTTCCTCGCCGTCACCTGGTGGTACGAGCTCTTCCTCCCGAGGATCGGCCTCGCGAGGGTGGCCGAGCGCACCCGGCCGCGGAGGATGCGGCGCTTCGCCCGGTCCTTCCACGCGCTCGCCGTCGAACTCGGCGGCCTCATGATCAAGGTCGGACAGTTCATGTCCTCTCGCCTCGACGTGCTCCCTCCCGAGATCACCTCCGAGCTGGAGGGACTGCAGGACGAGGTGCCGCCGGTGCCGTTCCCGGCCATCCGCGCGCTCGCCGAGGCGGAGCTCGGGGTGCCGCTCGAGTCCGCCTTCGTGTCGATCGACGAGACGCCGGTCGCCGCCGCCTCCCTCGGTCAGGCCCACCGGGCGGTGCTCGCGCCCGATCTCGCCGAGCAGGCCGGGTTCGCCGGCGTCGTCATGAAGGTGCAGCGGCCCGGGATCGACCAGATCGTCGACACCGATCTCGCCGCCCTCCGCAAGGTGGGCGGCTGGCTCAGCCGGGTCCGGCTCGTCTCCGACCGCGTCGACGCGCCGGCCCTCGTCGAGGAGTTCGCCTATACGAGCCTCGAGGAGATCGACTACCTGCACGAGGCCGCGAACTCCGAGCGGTTCGCCGAGGACTTCGCCGCCGACGAGCGCGTCGGGGTGCCCTCGGTCGTCTGGGACCGCACCACGCGCCGGGTCCTGACCCTCCAAGACGTCACCGCGATCAAGATCACCGACGCCGCAGCGCTCCGGGAGGCGGGCATCGACCCGGCCGAGGTCGCGCCCGTGTTCGCCGCGATCATGTTCGATCAGCTCTTCAGCAACGGCTACTTCCACGCCGACCCGCACCCGGGCAACATCTTCGTCACGCCCACGGACGGTGCCGCCGACGGGCGCCCGTGGCGGCTCACCTTCATCGACTTCGGGATGATGGGGGAGGTGCCGAACCGGCTGCGCGCCGGTCTGCGCAAGCTGCTCATCGCCACCGCCTCCCGCGAAGGAAAGGGCCTCGTCGACGCCATGCGCGATGTCGGGGTGCTGCTCCCGAGCGCCGACACCACGCAGCTCGAACGGGCGATGACGCACCTCTTCGCGCGGTTCGGCGGCATGGGGTTCGCCGAGCTGCGGGAGGTCGACCCGCGGGAGTTCCGCGAGTTCGCCGTCCAGTTCGGCGACGTCATCCGCTCGCTCCCGTTCCAGCTGCCGGAGAACTTCCTCCTGATCATCCGGGCCATGTCGCTGACCTCCGGGGTGTGCAGCGCCCTCGATCCGAGCTTCAACCTGTGGGACTCCGTCGAGCCGTACGCGGCGCAGCTGCTGCGCGACGAGGGCGGCAACGTTCTCCAGGACTTCGCCCGAGAGGCCGTCGACATCCTCGGGGTCGCCTGGCGCCTCCCGAAACGCGTCGACGCGCTGCTGGACCGCATCGAGGACGGTCGGCTGGAGGTGACGGACCCGCGGCTCGAGCGGCAGGCCATCCGCCTGGAACGCACAGCGCGGCGGCTCGTCGCGGCGCTCATCTTCGGCTCCGTGCTGCTCGCCGGCGCACTGGTGCGCGCCCAGGACGAGGTTTTCGGAACGGCGCTCATGATCGCCTCCGTGCTGCCGCTCGGTTTCGCCGTGTTCAGTGGGCGCCGGCGCTGAAGGCCCCGCCTACCGGGGTGCGTACTCGTAGACGATCGCAGACCAGTGGTCGCCGAGCTCGTCCCAGGCGTCGTCCCCGTGATACGCGAGCCGGTACTGCAGGTTCAGCAGCGGCCCGAGGAGCGCGAGCACGTCGGGGAGGAACGGGGTGCCGGGCGGGAAGCCGAGCCCGAAACTATGGATGATGCGGTCATCCGCCCCGCGCAGCCAGACGCCCCACCCCTGGGTCACGGGCATGGCGACGACCCGGAACACCGCGGCGGGGTCGTAGTCGGCAGGCAGCGAATCGGGCAGGTCTGTCATGCAGTAAAGCTACACACGGGTGCGCGGAGCGCGCGATGCGCACAAGCGAGTGCCCGGTGCGGGTGTCGCCGGGCGGCACTCCGGGATAGCGTGTGCGAAAGAGGAGGTCGCGGTGGGCTACCTGATGTACGACAGCAGCACCCGGATCGAGTTCGACGACAGGGTGCTCGCGCATCTGGAGGTGCTGATCGTCTCCAAGCTGCGCCGCAAGGAGTCGTTCGCGCTCAGCTGGCGGGAGGCGCCCGAGGGCGGCGACGGGCGGACGACGATCTGGCTGGACGTCTCCATCCCGCTCCGCTTCCGGTACGTCGGTTCGCGGCCCCCGGGGATCAGCCGGGAGTGGATCGAGCGGCTGAGCCTCGCCGCCTCGACGGGCTCCGGGCTCCTGGTGATGGACGAGGACGGGAACCCCGCCGTCGGTCACACCCAGGCGAGCGCGGTGTGAGCGGCCATCAGTCGTCCACGTGCGACTGCGTGCCGCCGGACTTCTCGGCCTGCGGTCGTCGCGGCGCGAGTTCCGCCGCTCGCCGCTTGAACTCCGCCACGAGCGCGGGGTCGGAGATGTCCGGCTCGTCCAGATCGGCCGGCTCCGACACGATCTGACTCGCCGGCCCGATGATCACCTCGATCTGGTCGCGGTTGCCCGTCTCCGTGCGTCCGGGGATGAAGACGGTCTCGGCCACCCCCTCGCGGGCGAGCCCGCGGGCGTACTCCAGGAGAGCGAGGGCGATCTCATCGCCGGTGTAGAAGGTGGTGCCTGCATAGACGAGCTTGCGCATACTCCACTCGTACCCGCGTAACGGCACCGCGTCACCGGGTCAGACGTCCCCGCCCGCTCGGAAGGGGGCGAAACCGAACGTCGCGGCCGTTCAGTCGCTCAGGCGCTCGATCAGCTGGGCCTTCGTCAGCCGCGACACGTTGCGGTACCCGCGCGACTTCGCGACGTCGCGCAGCGCCTGCACGGTCAGCGAGTCGAGCGCCGGGTCGTGCGGCGCGGTGGTGGCGACGGACCCCGCGAACTCGGCGGCGGTCTCGGCGTTCTCGTCGGTCACGCTCGGGAGGGGCGGCGTGAGGTCGATCGCCGCGGTCCGCCCGTCCGAGGTGGCGACGCCTCCATCGCTGTCATCCCGACGGCGGTGCGCGTCGTCGGGGCCCTTGCCCGGGCCGGAGGACCCGCCCGCCTTCGCCCACTCGTCGCTGAGGGAGGCCGCCTTCTTCTTCGTCTTCTTGTCGAGCTTGGCCGCCGCCTTCAGTGCCTCCTGGATGGCCTCCTCGGCGCGCTCGTACGCCTTCCGGGCCTTCTTCTCCAGTTTCTTGCGCTTCGCCATGACCCCACGGAACCACTTGCGGCGGCGCGCGGCAAGGCATCGCGCGCACCGGGGGCACCCCGGGGTGTTCGGGCACTTGACATCTGGGCGGCCCCGGGCGCTCAGTCGCGCACCATACTCGTTCTCACCAGAAGGGTGACAGCACCGTGACAGCCGGACGGATCGAGGCCGAGTACGTCCTCCCGCTGCGCTGGGAGGACGACACCGACCTGCCTGAGCTCGTCGAATACCTCCGCGAGCTGGCCGGCATGATCTACGTCACGGTCGTCGACGGCTCGCGCGAGGAGGTGTTCGCCCGGCACGCGGTATCCTTCCCGCCCGGTGTCCGGCACCTCCCGCCCGAGCCGTGGCCCGGTCGCAACGGGAAGGTGGCCGGCGTGATGACCGGCGTCCGCCTGGCCCGGCACGAGGACATCGTGCTGGCCGATGACGACGTGCGGTACGGCCGGGAGAAGCTGGCGCGCATCGTCGGCCTTCTCGACAAGGCCCACGTCGTCTGCCCGCAGAACGTCTTCGACCCGGTGCCCTGGCATGCGGCGTGGGACACGGGCCGGACGCTCCTCAACCGGGCCTTCGGCCACGACTTCGCGGGCACGATGGCGATCCGCCGGTCGTCCCTCCTCGACGCCGGCGGCTACGACGGGGACGTGCTCTTCGAGAACCTGGAGCTGACGCGGACCACCGCGGCGCGCGGTGGCCGGGTCCTTCACGCCGACGACCTGTTCGTCACGCGAAGGCCGCCGACGGTTCGTCACTTCCTTCGGCAGCGGGTCCGCCAGGCGTACGACGACTTCGCGCAGCCGGGACGGCTGGTCGTGGAGCTCGCCGTGCTGCCGGCCGCCGGTGCGGCGGCGTGGAGGCGCAAGGAGCTCCTGCCCATCGGCATCGCCGCGGTCGTCGCCCTGGCCGGGATCGGGCGCCTGCGCGGTGGCGGCCGCTCCGTGTTCCCGCCGATCGCGCCGTTCTGGGCGCCGCTGTGGCTCGCCGAGCGTTCCGTCTGCGTCTGGCTCGCGCTGGCCTCCCGGGTGAGGGGAGGCGTCCGCTACTCCGGCGGCCGCATCTCACGGGCAGCGACCCCGCTGCGCCGGCTCCGGGCTCGTCACCGGGAATCGCCACCGCCGCCCGAGGCAAGGCCGGCCGGCGGGCCCGACCACTGAAGCGCGTTCCGCGCAAGTTCTTGAAAGGAGGTTCAGGCGCCTCCACATTCGGAGCATGACTGCACGAACGCATGCGCCCTCCCGGGTGGACGGAGCGGCGGCCGAGGCTCGGGGCCCGGTCAGCGACGCCCTGCTCACGGCCTTGGCGGGTGCCCCGTCGGACTCGTCGCCGGAGGCGCTCCTCGTCGCGGAGCTCGCCGCCCGGGCGATCGAGGCCGGCCCGGACCTCCTCACCGACGACGACCTCCAGCTCACCCTGCTGCTGCTCTACGGACTGCACTACGGGCACACGGTCGCCGCGGACGACGACTGGGAGTGGAACCCCGAGCTGCTGCGCGGCCGCCGCATCATCGAGCGGGAGTTCGAGCGACAGCTCCGCGACCGTGTGCCGGCCGCCGAGCCGCCCGAGCCGACGGCCGACGCCGTCGCCGCCCACCTCTTCGCCCTGACCGCCGAGGACGGCGGCCCGAGCCTTTCCCGTTACATCGCCAAACAGGCCACCCGCGAGCAGGCGGTCGAGTTCGTCGTCCACCGCTCCATCTACACGCGCAAGGAGGCGGACCCGCACTCCTGGGCGATCCCGCGGCTGACCGGTCGCGCGAAGGCGGCTCTGGTGGAGGTGCAGTCCGACGAGTACGGGGGAGGCCGCCCCGACCGCATCCACGCCGAGATCTTCGCCCGGACGATGCGCGGCGTCGGACTCGACGACCGCTACGGCGCCTACCTCGACAACGTGCCCGCGATCACGCTGGCCTCGTTCACGATGATGTCGATGTTCGGCCTCAACCGGCGCCTCCGCGGGGCCATCACCGGCCACCTGGCGGCGTTCGAGATGACCTCCTCGATCCCGAACCGCTTCTACGGGACCGGCTTCCGGCGGCTCGGCTACGACGAGGACGTCACCGGGTACTACGACGAGCACGTGGAGGCGGACGCCGTCCACGAGCAGATCGCGGGCCGCGACCTCGCCGGGGGCCTCGCCCAGCAGTGCCCGGAGCTGCTGCCGGACATCCTGTTCGGAGCGGCCGCGTGCCTCCACGTCGACGGTCTGGTCGGCCAGCACATGCTCGACTGCTGGAGCGAGGGTCGCAGCTCGCTCCGGATCCCGCTGACGGAGGGCGCGGCGTGATCGAGGACGAGACCCCCACGATCGTCGCGTGCCCCGATGGACCCCTGCTCGTCCGCGGACGCGTCGAGCTCACCCGGCCGGACGGGACGCCCATCGAGCAGCGGCGCCGGACCGTCGCGCTCTGCCGGTGCGGCCTGTCGATGATCAAGCCGTTCTGCGACGGCAGCCACAAGTCCTCGCACTTCCGCACCGGCGACGAGTGAGGTCCGGCGCCGGGCGGACGCACGGTGACGATTCGGTAAAGATCGCGGTGCGGTCTCCCCGCGGGCACCCGGCGCGGCTACGCTCGCCACCGTGAGACCGCGTCGATCGCGGGTGCGCGTCGCGGCGGGGGCAGCGATGAAGGGTCGGGGACAATGAGCGGGTTGGCGTCGGGGGCGGCCTTCGCGATGACGATCGCCCTCACTGCGGCGGTGCTGCTGCTGGCGCCCGTCGGCGGGGCGGGGATCCCGGTGGAGGTGCGGATCATCGACGGGACCGTGGCGCTCGCGTCCGGGGCCGCGGCGGTGTGGTTCCTCGTGCTGGCGGGCGGCGCGCGCCATCGCCGCCGGAGGGCTCGCTGACGGCCGACGCGACTGCTGAGAGCGAACATGCGCGGCCCGTCAAGTTGACATCGGCGGCTCGCGCGGGGAACATGCAAAACGTGGCACCCGTACGCGATCTCGATCTCGAGCACCTCGCTCAGGACTTCGAGCGAGCGCTCGAGGCCCACCAGGTCACCGCCGCGTACCAGCCGCAGGTCGACATCCCCATGGGACGGGTAGTGGGCGTCGAGGCGCTCGCGCGCTGGACCCACCCCCGGCGCGGCCCGATCGCGCCCGACGTCTTCGTCGAGATGGCGCAGAAGACCGGCATGCTCGCCATGCTCACGGAGCGCATGATGGACGACCTCATAAATGAGTACCGCCGCGGGTGCTCCATCGAGGTGGCCGTGAACGTCTCCGCCACCCAGCTGGAGGACCCGGCCCTCTACGACATGTTCGAGGACGCGTTCGCGAACGGCAGGTTCCGCCCCGAGACGCTCATCGTCGAGGTCACCGAGAGCCAGCGGATCGTGCACCCGGAGCGCGTCGCCGCCCCGCTCGCGGCTCTCGCCGCCCACGGCGTCATGATCTCGGTCGACGACTTCGGCACCGGCCACTCCTCATTCGAGCGCGTGGAGGCGCTGCACGCGCGCGAGCTCAAGCTCGACCGCAGCCTCGTCCAGTCCACGGAGCGCTCCGAGGAGATGGCCCGCATTGTCGTCGAGGCCCACGCCCGCGGCATCCGCGTCGTCGGCGAGGGCGTCGAGGAGGAGGAGCAGTTCGACCGGCTCGCCGCCCTCGGCTGCGACCGCGCGCAGGGCTACTGGATCGCGAAGCCCCAACCGCCGCAGGAGCTGTTCGCCTGGTACACCGCCAATCGCGGGCGCATCCGCCGCAGCTGACGGCGCCGGCCAGGTGCGCCGCTCGACGGCGGGTCAGGTCGCTTTCAGAGCGCGTCGAACGAGTCGATGTCGACGCGCGGCTCCTCGGGGCGCGCCTGAGGGGCGTCGACCTCGATCTGCGCCCAGGTCACCGGCATGCCGGGGGAGAAGAGCACGTCGACCCCGGGGCCGCTGCGCAGCGGCGGGATCGTGACATAGCCGCCACCGGCGCGCACCGCCTCCAGGATCTGCGCGCGCAGGCCGTCGACCGGGTCCGGGAGGAAGTAGTCCTTGCCATCGACGGTCAGCCGGTGAACGATCATGCTGTCAGCGCCTCTCCTGTCAGGTCCCAGGAAAAAACCTGGCCCGAGCACTTTACACCCCGTGGGATCGGTACCAGGTAGGCTCGTCAGGCACGCGAACGAACGCGTGCGGAATATCCCGAAAGGCACCCGTGGGCACTTTGCGCTACGACGGTGAGAGCTACGAGCTCGACGACCGCGTCCTCTTCCACATGCAGATCGCCGTGAGCACCAAGCTGCGGCGTGGAGAGAACTTCTTCCTCACCTGGCCGGTCGCGGCCGAGCTCGGCAGCGGCCGGCATACCATCTGGGTCGACAACGGCGTCCCCCTCCACATCTTCTACTCGGGCTCCAAGTCGCCGGCCCTCAACAAGGACTGGATCGAGGCCATGATCCAGTCTGGCGCGCGCGCCTCCGGGATGTACCTGATGGAGGAGTCGGAGGTGCGCGGGCCCGGGAAGTAGCGGTCGACCGAGCGCTTATACCGGATAGTGCCCGGGCTGCGCAAGGCCCCCTCGATTTCTTGCTCCGGCGCGGGATCGATCGGATGATCGATGTGTTCCCAAAACACGTTCCGTCCCTCGAAGGAAGCAGCCCATGTCTCCCGAGTTCCACATCCCGTCGATCGACCTTCCCACCGAGTACGTCTCGTGGTCGTCACCGGCCGCGGACCTCTGGGTCGCTTCGACTCCCAGCGCCTACGTCGGCATGGTGGACCGCAGCCACGACGGCTTCGTCGGCACGGACCACGCCGGTCGCGACGTGGGCGTCCACGCCACGCTCCAGGAGGCGCGGACCGCGGTGTACCGCGCCTGGGTCGAGCCCGAGGCCTCTCTGGCGCAGTGGGCCGGCCGGTTCGCCGCGCAGGAGGCGGCGGACATCGAGCGCCAGACGCCGTCGGCGGACGCCCCCGCTCTCGACGCGGTGGCCTGAGCGGACCCCGCCGCGAGCCGGCTCAGTTGACGGCCGGCGCGGCCAGCGCCTCGGCCACGGCCTCCTCCACCGTCAGCTCCCGGCCCTCGGCGACCGCCGCAGCCAGCCGCTCGTGCGGCGCGACCGCGGCCAGCCGGTCGAGGTAGCGCTGGTGGAAGGTGAAGGTCGGCCCGTTGTGCGTACCGGATCGCTCTCGCAGAGCCCGCGCAGCGCCCGAGAGCCGGCCGGCCCGGTCGACATCCCCGGCCTGCGCGGCCACCGCCGCCAGCCCCTCCAGACCGTAGGCGATGCCCTCGACGTGGCCGAGGCTGGCAGACAGGGTGACGCTCAGGGCGAAGTCCGTCCGCGCCTCCTCCGGTGAGCCGAGCAGCAGCAGCGCCCACCCCAGGTGGTACGCGGCGATCCGGCCGCCGACCGCATCGCCGCCCAGCCGGGTGAGCTCGAGCGACTCGCGGAAGCGGTCGGCCGCGGACCGCAGCTGCTGCCGGAGCAGCGCGACCCTCCCGATCAGCACCAGCGCCATCGACTCGCCCCACGTGTTGCCGATCTTGCGGAAGATGCCGGTCGTGCGGTCCATCACCTCGGCGGCGCGCTCGGTGTCCGGATGCTCGCCCGCCATGAGCGCGAGCGCCAGCGAGATGGAGGCCATCGCCTCCCCGTCCTCCTCGCCGCACCGGTGGAACAGCTCGGCGCTCTCGGCCAGGTCGGCCGCGACGCGCCCGTCGGGGTCCTTCCAGAACCGGATCGTGCGTGTGAAGTAGAGCGCGATCGCGCGCGTCCGGTCGCTGAGGTCGTCGCCCGACTCGAGCGGTTCGTCCATCCAGGTGCGGACCTCGCCGAGCAAGCCGATGACCCAGAAGTAGAGGAACAGATCGAAGGCGAGCCCGGCCGCGCGGTCCCAGTCCCGGCCGTCGAGCAGGTAGCGCTCCGCGGCGCGGAGGTTGTCGCGCTCGTCGCCGAGCCGCAGCATCCACTCGCGCTGGCCCCGGCCGCGGAGGGGGTCGCGGGCACGCGCGCTGAGCTGGAGGAACCAGCGGGCGTGCGCCTCGCGGGCGTCGGCGAGGCCGCCCTCGCGCTCCAGCCGCTCGCGGGCGTACTCGCGCACGATGGCCTGCATCGAGAAGCGCGGCCGGTCGTCGCTGTCGTGCTGGCTGACCAGGCTCGAGTCCACCAGCACGGCCAGGTCGCCGAGGACGTCGGCGTCGTCGCCCCCGTCCGCTCCGACGGACTCGGCCGCCTCCAGCGTGAACCCGCCCTCGAAGACGCCCAGCCGGGTGAGCAGGCGGCGCTGGGCCTCGTCGAGCAGCTGCGTGCTCCACTCGATCGTGCGCCGGATCGTCTGCTGCCGTTCCGGGAGGTCCCGGGAACCGCCCACCAGGACGGACAGGCGCCGGTCGAGCCGGTCGAGCAGCTCGGCCGGTGTGAGCACCCGCACCCGGGCCGCGGCCAGCTCGATGGCGAGCGGCACGCCGTCGACCGCCGCGCACACCCCGGCCACCGCGGCTGCGTTCTCGGGTGTCACCTCGAAGTCCGGCTTCACCGCGTGCGCGCGATCGACGAAGAGGCTGACCGCCGGGTCCTCCGGCAGCGGGTTCACCTCGTAGCTCTGCTCGGCCGACACGCGCAGCAGCACCCGGCTCGTCACGATGATCGCGATGCCCGGACAGGCGGCGAGGAGCTCGGTGAGGAGGGGGGCCGCGCCGAGGACCTGCTCGAAGTTGTCGAGGACGAGGAGCATCTCCCGCTCGCGGAGAGCGGTGACGAGATTCTCGCTGAGCGGGGCGTCGCCCGTGTCGCGCACGCCCAGCGTCTGCGCCAGGCGGTTGGGCACCCGCTCGGGGTCGTGCACGGCTGAGAGGTCGACGAAGACGGCGCCGTCCTCGTAGCGCTGCGCGGCCGATCGCGCGGCGGCGATGGCGAGGCGGCTCTTGCCGATCCCGCCGGGGCCGATCAGCGTGATGAGGCGTGTGCCCTGCTGCAGGAGCCGGTCGATCGCCGCGATGTCCGCCTCCCGCCCGATGAGCCCCGTGAGCGGGACGGGCAGCCGGACCGGCTCCACCACACGGTCCGCATCGCTCGCGACGTCGGCGGTCACCATGGCGCGGCTCTGATCGAACCGCTCCGCGAGGAGGGTGGCGAGGTCGTTCTCGAGGAGGCGCTCCAGCTCGCGCGGCGTCTCGAAGTACTTGTACGCGGCCCGGTCGTCCTCGCGGATGCGTTTGAGCAGCTCGGTCAGGCGCTGATCGCGGCTGTCCGCCGGGCTCTTCACGTAGAGGAGGCGCGGAAGATCCGGCGGCGCCAGGTTGTACTCGTCCTCGAGGCCGGAGACCGTCTCATCGGGGGCGACCCAGCCGTACCGCTCCCAGTACAGTCCGACGAAGACGTCGCTCTGCTGGAGATACGCCCGGTACAGCTCACGGGGAGGGTGCGGCCGGGCGCCGAGCTCGAACATGACGGGCGCGAGATGGAGGCGCTCGATCGCGGTCCTCGCTGCTCGGCGCTCGTCAGCGAGCTCGCCCAGCGTGGACGAGACGAAGATCCGCAACCGCTGATCCGGCGTTCGGATTATATGAGGGCCACTCATGTTATGTCATTGTGGGGCCCGGCTGAGAAAATGTACAGGGGTCGCGTACCACGCCCGCGCATGATTCGGTAGCGGCTACCCGAAAGCTCCCAGCGCCGGTTGCATGGGGGACGTGAAAGAAGTGGCGTGGTACGTGCTCGGATTCGCCGGAGCGGTGGCGGCGGTGGCCGTCGGGCTGCTCTTCGCGCCCGACGCCCGCGATGCTCAGGAGGGCGTCGGCGGGGTGCTGGCGCACCTGACCCCGCGCGAGCTCACCGACCTCATCGTGGCGCTCGCCTTCGGCGCCGTCGCCTTCGTCAGCGGCGCCTACCTGACCTCGTCGGCGGCGACGGAGGCGACCGCCTCGGACGCCGAGCCCATCGGGGACCTCATCGCGGTGGAGTCCCTCGGCTGAGCCCGGCGCCCGCCGGTCACATGTCGCGGTAGCGCTTGGCGGCGGCCAGGGCCTCCTTGAGCTCCGCTGCGTCGTAGCGGCGCACGTAAGCGGGGGTGTCGCGCTGCGCCCGCCAGCCCTCGGAGAGCGCTCCGATGTCCACCGGGTCGAAGCCGAACTCGTCGATCAGGGAGCCGACCCGCGCGCGAGCATCCGCGTCGTCGCCGGCCACGATGAGTGCGCGGCGGTTCGGCGTCCCGGGCTCCTGCCCCTCGTCGGTGAGAGCGGCGGCGGCGATGTGATTGAACGCCTTGACCACCTTGGAGGCGGGCAGCTTCGCCTGGAGCCGCTCGGCCACGGTGGTCGACTCGTCGTCGAGCTCCGCGATGTGCCCGTCGCGCTGCGGGTAGTAGTTGTTGGTGTCGATCACGATCTTGCCGGCCAGTTCCTCCACGGGGAGCGTCGCCTCCGCCGCGAGCGGGGTGGTCACGACCACGAGGTCGCCGGCCGCGGCCGCCTCGGTGGCGGTCGCCGCCCGCGCGTGCGGGCCGAGCTCCTCCACCAGCGCCGTCAGGGTCTCGGGGCCGCGCGAGTTGCTCATGACCACGTCGTAGCCGCGAGCCACGGCGAGGCGGGCGAGCTGAGAACCGATGTGTCCTGAACCGATGAATCCGATTGTCGTCATGCTGAGCGCAACAGCGGGTGACGGGAGGTGATTCCCCCGTGACCGGACGTGAACGGACGTGCAGAGTGCCCGCGAGCGCACCCGGGGCGCGTCCGCCCGCGCTCGCGGTTAGGCTGTCGCGGTGACATCCGCCACTCTCGAACTGCACGACGTGACGTTCCGCCGTGCCGGGAAGGCGATCCTCGACGGCATCGACCTGACCGTCCGGCCGGGGGAGCATTGGGCGCTCCTCGGACCGAACGGCGCGGGCAAGAGCACGATCCTGGGTTTCTGCGGGGCGCTCGCCTTCCCGACCTCGGGCACGGTCGATGTCCTCGGGCGCCGCCTGGGCCGCGTGGAGCTCCAGGAACTGCGGAGGCACATCGGGCATGTGAACCCGCGGCACCCCGTCCGCAGTCCGCTCACCGTGACCGAGGTCGTGCTGACGGGCCTCACGGGCACCGTCGAGATCCCCCTGCGGTGGGAGCCCGCGACCGCTCAGGAGGAGCGCGCCGCCGACCTGATCCGCACCGTCGGTCTGGAGGAGCGCGCGGGTTCGCGCTGGCCCACGCTGTCGCAGGGGGAGCGGGGGCGCGCCCTCATCGCCCGCGCCCTCATCGCCGAGCCGAGCCTCCTGCTGCTCGACGAGCCGACGACGGGGCTCGACGTCGCTGCGCGCGAGCAGCTGCTCGAGACGATCGACGACCTGTCGAGATCGGAGCCGACCCTGGCCTCCGTGCTCGTCACCCACCACCTGGAGGAGCTGCCGGAGACCACATCGCACGCCCTGCTCATCGCGCACGGCCGCATCGTCTCGACGGGGCGCATCGACGACGCCATCACCACCGAGACGGTCACCCGCGCGTTCGAGCACCCGATCCGGGTGGAGCGCGACGGCGGGCGCTGGAGTGCCCGGGCAGTCCGGCAGGGCGTCCACGCGTGACCGGCGGGAGCGCCTCCACGGCCTTCGCCGTCGCAGACGACGGCGCGCGGATCGCCTTCGAGGAGCGCGGCACCGGCGTCCCCGTGCTGCTGATCGCGGGCCAGGCGACCGGGATGCACGGCTGGGGGCCGTTCGCCGACGCGCTCGCCCGCGATTTCCGGGTGCTCGTGTACGACCACCGCGGCATCGGTGCGAGCGACCCGGGCGATCCCTCCCGCTACGGCACGCGGTCGTTCGCTCAGGATGCGGTCGCCGTGCTCGACGCCGCGGGCGTCGCCGCCGCGCACGTCGTCGGTCACTCGATGGGCGGCCGAGTCGCCCAGTGGCTGGCCGCCGACGAGCCGGCGCGGGTGCGACGGCTCGTCCTCATCGCGACCTCGGCGAGCGACCGGGCGGCGGTCCGGCGTGAGCCGGGGGCGGTCGCCGACCTGCTGAGCGGTGACCGGGGGCGGATGGTGCCGCTCTTCTTCGACGATGCCTGGGCGGAGGCGAACCCCGAGGCCGTGGACGGCTTCTTCACGCGGACGGCCACGCGCCCGGCGCTTCGGGGGCACTTCGCGGCGAGCCGCGACCACGACGGACTCGAGGCGCTCGGCCGGATCCGCGCCGAGACCCTCGTGATCCACGGCACCCGCGACCCGCTCACGCCGGTGGAGCACGGGCGGCTGCTCGCCGAGAGCATCCGCGAGGCGACCATCAGCGAGCTCGATGCCCGGCACGGCCTCCACCTCGACACGCCGGAGGTGCTGGAGGCGGTGCGCGACTTCCTGCTCCCTCCCGGCCAGGCCGCGCGCTCCTGACCGCGTCGGGCCCTCAGCGCATCAGGCGAACGCGCCGCGGGCCGCGGCCGCGACGAACTCGGCGTAGTCGGCCTCGGCCTGATCCGCGTACTTCCGCGCCCACTCCGCCGCGGCCCGCACGAAGGCGCCGCCCGTGCCCATGTACCCGGCGGCGAACGCCGCCTTGGGTGAGCGCGCGTGCGCCCGTGCGAGCACCGTGCCGCACGCCAGGGCGTAGTCGCCGAACTGGACCTTGCTCATGGTGGTGATGTCGAACGACGCGTTCCAGTTGCGGAACATGCGGGCGTAGAAGCTGAAATCGCCCAGGTCGACCCAGCCCAGGAACGGGTCCGACACGGCCTGCAGGATGCGCTGGGTGGAGACCACCCGGTATCCCTGATGCTCCGGCAGGAGCGCGGTGTCGAAGTAGCCCTGCGCGGGCGCCACGCCACCGAACTGGGTGACCACCGACGGGTTCGCCTCCTTCAGCTGCAGGATATGGACGCTGCCGGTCGGGTCGCCGAGCGCCAGCAGGAAGCACCGCGTGCCGACGCTCCCGACGCCGACCACTCGGCGCGCCGCGTCGAGGATGGTGTACTGCGACAGCAGGAGGGCGATGTTCGGGAGGACGGTCGCCCGGTATCCCTCGAAGACCTCGTCCACCAGCGCGCGGGCCTCGGGCTCCAGCGCGGTGAGCACCGGCGGGCGTTCGACGAAGCGCCGGCTGCCGTCGCCGCCCTCCGACAGGGTGCGCTTCGCGACCCGTTCCGTCGTGCGCTTCTCGGAGTCCTTCATGGTCTGCCGGATCATCCGCTCCGACTCCGGGTCGAGCAGGCGGCGGTCCATCATGCTCGTCGGGGTGAAGTACCGATCGAGCAGGGGCAGCTGGAGGGTCGTCCGGAGCGAGTTGCGGTAGTACGCGCCCGCGCGCTGCACGATGTCCGTGAGCTCGGCCCGGGGGATGCCGAGGGACCGGCCCGCCAGCTCGAAGCTCGTGAGGAGGCGTTTCACATCCCACTCCCACGGGCCGACCGTCGCCTCGTCGAAGTCGTTGATGTCGAACACCATCGACTTTTCCGGCGAGCGGTAGATGCCGAAGTTCGAGAGGTGGGCGTCGCCGCAGATGACGACCTCGGCCCCGCTCTGGGCGCCGGTCCGCAGGTCGGCGGCCTGGATGGCCGCGGTGCCCCGGTAGAACGCGAAGGCATCGGCGCTCATGCGCTCCACGCGGAGCTGGACGAGCCACGGGAGGCGCGTCGAGTGCTGCTCCTGGAGGATCCCGATGGGATCCCGGTCCGGAGCGGGTGAGTAGTCGGCGTGGGCCGAGCGCGGGACGGCGTCGCGCGCTTCCCGGCCGGCATCCCAGAGCTCCTCCTCGGACAGGGGCGACCCCTGAGCTGCCTGTTGCGCCTCCACGGTCATGGTGCCCACCTCCTCGTCCCGGGGCGGGACGCGCACATGCTAGCTCCGCCGGACTCCCGCGGGAATGGCGCACCTCAGGTGCGGGCGGCCGCGCCGCTCACGCGCAGATAGACGATGAGCCAGCTGAAGACCATGACGCCCGCGACCAGCTCGGTGGCGGTCAGCACGTAGTAGCCGGTCACGAAGAACACCGCAGCGACGACGATGACGGCGAACGACACGTATCCGTAGACGAGGAAGGAGCGGGGTGCGCCGGGAAGTGCGCGGCGCACCCAGAACACGACGAACGTGAACGTGATCAGCATCCCGACGGCGGAGACGTTGTGGAGCACCTTCGAGACGTCGAGCGGGAAGAGGCCGACGCCGGCGAGGAGCACCCCGATGAGGATCAGGCACACCCGGAGCCGCAGCACCCGCGACCGCTGCACCGGATCGCCGACGCCGCGCAGGTCGGTGGCGTAGCGGGCGATCGCGGTCATCATGAGACCGGCGATGATGAGGGTCAGGTTGAAGGTGAGCGACGAGATGCTGTTGGACATGCCGAGCGCGCTCAGGTGCAACTGCCACCAGTGCGGGTCGGGGGCGCTCAGCATGGAGGCGAGCAGCCCGGTGATCGCGAACGCCCCGAGCACGGTCGAGAGGCGCATCAGGTCCATGCGGGTCGCGGAGAGGAACACCGCGTAGGCGGTCACCGCGGCGGCCGCACCGGCGAGGGCCGTTCCCGCCAGGGAGTACACCGTCGCATCCGTGAACCCGGCGGCCATCA
The DNA here is from genome assembly GCF_009765225.1 of Leifsonia sp. AG29. NCBI lineage: Bacteria > Bacillati > Actinomycetota > Actinomycetes > Micrococcales > Microbacteriaceae > Leifsonia > Leifsonia sp. AG29. The sequence continues at coordinate 978,138 of NZ_VMSF01000001.1, forward strand.
CGGCGCCGAGCACCAGCCAGCCGAGGAGCGCGATGATGGCGTGGGCCAGCGCGATCACCACCGTGTCGAACACGTCGATCGCCGTGAGCGTCCGCCGGTGGCCGGGATCCGCCTCCTGGCTCGGGCGGCCGCCGAACGGGGTCAGCGCGTTCCTGTGCCAGAGACGGCCGATCGCGTACGCGACGAGGGCGACGACGGAGCCCGACAGCGCCGCGAACTGCGACACCGAGCCCGGGCCGGCGATGGGGAGTGCCCGCCCCCAGAAGAACGGGAGGGAGACGAGGGCGCCCAGCACGAGCGCCGCACCGCCCAGGGTGATCGCCGCGCCCTCGAGATTGAGCGCCGCCGCCCTCGACGACAGAGCCCGCGGGTGCTGCGGCTTGACCCCGGTCATCGCGTCCTCCTAGCCGACGGCCGGGGCCGCGCTCGGGACCGTCGCCCGCACCCCGGGGAGACGCGACGCCACCAGCGCGCCCGCGATCGCGACGATGACGAGCGGCACCATGGCGAGCACGTAGTTGTCGCCCTCGCTGCCCGCGGCCGCGATGCCCAGGATGGTGCCCACGATGGCGGTGCCGAAGCTCGATCCGAGATTGGAGATGCTGCGCGACAGACCGGATATCTCGCCCTGCAGCTTCTCCGGGAAGGCCGATTGGACGACGTTTACGCTCGGCGTGAGCATCACGCCGAGGCCGAGTCCGATCACGAGGAGGCCCGGCGCGAACGGCCACGCGCCGGGAACGGCGGCCACGAGCAGGAGCAGCACGGTTCCGAGCCCGGTCACGAGGAATCCCGTGACGATCAGCGTGCGCTGCGAGATCGAGCGGACGAGACGACCGGCCGACAGCGACGACACGAGGATGCCGACCGTCGCGGCGCTGAAGATGACGCCGGACTCGATCGCGCTGTAATCGCGCACGACCTGGAGGTGGCTGGACACGAGGAACGAGATGCCCATCAGGAGGAGCCACTGGAAGTTCTGGGTCACGAGGCCCAGATTCGAGACGCGGTTCCGGAAGAGCCCCGTCGAGAGGAGGGGTTCCCGGTGCAGCCGCTCGAGCCTCCGGATCCAGACGAAGAAGCACGCGATCACGCCGGCGCCCAGCGCGAGGAGGAGCAGCCCGAGGAGCACGCTCCGGTCGATCGCGAGGATGCCCATGACGAAGACCACGAGCCCTCCGCCGGAGAGGAAGGCGCCCACCACGTCGTAGGGACGGGTCGGGTCGGCCGGCAGCGGGTCCTTCAGCCGCAGCGACAGCAGGATGATCGCGATGATGACGAGCGCCTGGAAGCCGAACGCGGCGCGCCAGCTGATGGTCGTGCAGATCCAGCCGCCGATGAGCGGTCCGGTTGCGGCGCCGACGCCTCCGGCCGCGCTCACGATGCCGAACGAGCGCGCCCGCGAGCGCAGATCCCTCCAGTACAGGGTGACGAGGATGTAGACGGGAGGGATGAGCAGCGCCGTGCCGGCCCCCTCCAGGATCGAGTTGCCCAGGATCAGGACGCCGAGCCCGGGCGCCAGAGCGCTCAGGACGGCCCCGACGCCGTAGACGCCCAGTCCGAGCAGGAGGCACGTCTTCCGGCCGAGCCGGTCCGTCAGCTTCCCGAACGGCACCATCAGCGCCGCCATGGTGAGCAGGAACAGCGTGATGGACAACTGGATGCCCTCGACCGTGGTCCCGAGGTCGCGGGCCATGTCGTTGAGCATCACGTTCATGTTCGAGCCCGCGAACGAGCAGATGAACTGGGCCAGCGCCAGCGGCGCGAGGGTCCAGCCGGTGGCGGTCGCGCGGGCGACGCCGGTGCTCATCGCGTCACGCGGTGCCCGCGACGGCGCGGGACTTCAGGTGCTCGAACTCGGCGGCGCTGATCGCCCCCGAATCGAGGAGTGCCTTCGCCTTCGCGATCTCCTCCGCCGGGCTGCCGCCCCCGCTGACGTCGCGGATGTGCGCATCCACCGCGGCCTGCGTCGTGGCGGCCTCGCGCTGACCGCGTTCGGCCATGCCCGGCCCGCGCGCGATCAGGTAGATCAGCGCGGTGAGGAAGGGCACGAAGACCAGGAAGATGATCCACAGCGCCTTCCACCAGCCGTTGAGCTTGTGGTCGCGGAACAGGTCGCCGATGATGGCGAACAGTGCGAACAGGTAGGCGACGAAGGCGAAGCACCAGAAGAACAGCCAGACGACGCTCCAGAAGTCGGACATCTCGATCATCCCTCCCGCTCGACCGAGCTTCGGCCGGCGAGCGAAAAGTAGCGCCGCCGGCACGCCCTTGGCTACTCCTCATCGCTCCGCGCGATTCATGTGGCGATCGGCCGGCTCCGCCCCCAGAGCCGGCCGACCGGGGCGCCCTCGCCGATCAGCTGGACTCCCAGCGGCGGCGCCCGCCGATGTTGCGTTTGTCTCGGCCGAATGATGCATCAGCTGGACGCCGTTCGGGAAGACACGAGAATCCTCCGTCGGTCCACCCGCTTCCCGGGGGCCTTAGGTCCCGTCGCGCGCGGGATCCGAGAGGGAGGATCGGCCCATGAGCCAGGACGACGTGGTGGGCGCTTCGACGCTCGCTCCCGGTCACACCCCGGGAGGCATCCCCCTCAAGATCCATCTCGGTGAGCGGGAGTACGTGGCGCTCGTGCGGATCGCGCAGCACCGCCGCACGACGGCGGCGCGCCTCGTCGAGCAGCTCGTCCTGCACGCGCTGCAGCGGACCGACGTCCCGCCTCCCGCCGAGTCCGGGCCGAAGCGGCCCCACACCAGCTACGAGGAGGCGACGCGCGGGTACCGGCCGGACGGCGAACCCGACACGCACCCCACTCCCGTCTGACCCGCCGTCGCTCACCACTTCCCGGCCCCGGGGGCTTCGCGTTAGCATGCGGTCGGCGGCGGCGCGAGAGGAGGACGGCGGTGATCCCTCTGACCATCGGGTCGAAGGCGGATGCGCCGGACCGGCCGGCGGTCATCGACGGCTCCCGGTTCAACCGGCACACCTTCTGGTGCGGCCAGAGCGGGTCGGGCAAGACGTACGCGCTCGGCGTGGTGCTCGAACAGCTCCTCCTCGGCACCGACCTCCCGGTGGCGGTGCTCGACCCGAATGCAGACTTCGTCCACCTCGCGGAGACCCGCGACGATGTGGAGCCCGACCTTCGCGAGCGCTTCGCCGGTCTCGACATCAGGGTCTTCCATTCGAGCACGGCGCAGGAGCCGCAGCTGCACGCTCGCTACGTCGACCTCAGCGTGCGGTCGCAGGCGGCGGTGGGGCGCCTCGATCCCATCGGGGACGAGGAGGAGTACAACGCCCTGCTGCACCTCGACAAGTCGTCGAACGCCTTCGACCGCGACGCCTTCCTCCGCGCGCTCGCTGCGTCCGGCGATCCCGCCCGGCAGCGGCTCGGGCGCCGCATCGACAACCTCGAGATCCTCGAGTGGCCGCTGTGGTCGTTCGGACGCTCGAGCGTCGTCGACACGGTCGACGAGCGGCCGCGCGTCGTCGTGCTCGACGTCGGCGGGTTCTCGCACCCGTCCGAACCGCAGGCGGCCGCGCTGTGCGTGCTGGAGCACCTCTGGGAGCACCGGATGGAGCGCCGGCCGCTGCTCATCGTGATCGATGAGGCGCACAACTTCTGCCCACCGGTGCCGCGGTCGAGCGTGGAGGCGCAGCTCACCGAGCAGCTCATCCAGATCGCCGCGGAGGGCCGCAAGTTCGGGCTGTGGCTGTTCCTGTCGACGCAGCGTCCGACCAAGATCCACCCCAACGTGCTCTCGCAGTGCGACAACCTCGGGCTCATGCGCATGAACTCGCCTCGCGACCTCGCCGAGATCGCCGACGTGTTCGGCTTCGTCCCGGTCGCCATGCTCGAGGAGTCGCCCACGTTCCGGAAGGGCGAGGCGCTCTTCGCGGGAGCGTTCTCGGACGAGCCGCAGCTGGTCCGTGTCGGTCGGCGGCTCACCGTCGAGGGCGGGAGCGACCTGGCCGTCCTGGCCGCCGGATGATGGATCTGAACGACACCGACGCCGCCCCGGACCGCGAGAGCCGCCTCCACCGGGCGCTGTGGCGGCACTGGGGCACGCCCGCCGCCATCTACGGCACCGTCGTGTACGCCAGCGTCGTCGCGGCCGCCTCCGGCGGGCAGACCGACCGAGCCGCGGTCGTCCACCTCCTCGTTCTGAGCGTCGTCAGCATCGTCGTCTTCTGGACCGCCCACGTCTACTCGACGGCCCTCGGCTACCAGCCGGGGGAGGAGGCTCTGGGCGCTCGCGTCCGCGATGCGCTCCGGCACGCGATCGGCGAGTCCGGCGGCATGCTGGAGGCGGCGATCATCCCGAGCATCCCGCTGCTGCTGGCCTCGCTCGCTCTGCTCCCGCCCGTGCTCTCCGTCTACCTCTCCCTCTGGTTCTCGGTGCTCATGCTCGCCCTCCTCGGCTACTCCGTGTTCGCCCTGCGACGGAGACCCGTCGTGATCTGCCTGGCCGGCGCTCTCACGAGCGGACTGTTCGGGGTGATCGTCATCGTGCTGAAAAGCGCGCTGCAGCACTGAGGGGCCCGGCGCCGCGGTCAGTCGGAGTCACCGGGTGGTTCGGCGGCGGGCGGGCCGGCCGCTTGCTTGCCCTTGGCCTGGCGGCGCTCGGTCTTCCGGGCCAGGTAGTCCTCCTTCATCAGCTCGCGGGTGTGGCTCAGGTCGCCGATGGCGGGGCGCCACTGCCGGGCGCGCGGGTCGGAGTCGACGAGGACCGCCCGGACGAGCAAGGTCAGAGGGATGGCGAGGATCGCGCCGATCGGCCCGAGCACCACCGCCCAGAACAGCACGGAGAAGAAGGTGAGCGTCTGGCTCAGCGCCACGGCGTTGCCGACCACCTTCGGCTGGATCACCGACTGGACGATGGCGTTGATCACGCCGTAGATGACGATGATCGCGATGACGGTGCCCCAGCCTCCGGTCAGATAGCCGAAGACCAGGGGAGGGACGATGGCGATGAAGTAGCCGACGTTCGGGATGAAGCTGCACAGGAACGACAGGATCGCCCACAGGAGCGCGGCCGGCACTCCCAGCGCCCACAGCGCGATTCCGTTGATGACTCCCTGGACGATGCCGAGCACCGTGGTCACGACCATGTACCGCCGGACGCTGCGGGCGAATCCGCTCACGGCGAAGACGAGGTTCGGCTTCGTCGGCTCGAGCTGCCGGAGCAGCGTCGGGGTGTATGCGGCGTCGGCCGGCATCAGGATGAGCATCGTCAGCACCACGACGAGGAAAGCGATCAGCCCGAAGGCGTTGCCGAGCAGCTCGGTGAAGAAGTTGAGGAACTTGGTGGGGTCGAAGCTGGAGGCGATGTCGTTCACCTGCTGCTGCCCTAGCCCGATCGTCTGCAGGAACTCGCCGAACTGCTTTCCGATCGCCTCGAGCTCATCCTTGTACTGGGGCAGCATCCCGATGAACTGGGCCATCGCCACGATCAGGAGCCCGATGAACGCCGCGAGCAGCGCGAACACCGTCAGCGCCACGGCGCCCGTCGCGAGCCCGTCAGGAGTCCCGTGCCGCTGCAGCCACACGCGCACCGGCTGCGCGCAGATGGTCAGGACGAGTGCGAGCAGGGTCGGTGCGAGGATGTGCGCGATCCCCGCCATGCCGAAGGCGATGACCACGCCGGCCGCGAGCCCGAGCAGGATCCGGACCGCGCGGCCGTCGGCCGGGCCGGCCGTGGCCGCGTCGGAGTCGGCCCCCTCCGGCGGAGCGGGCTCCGGCGCGCGCCGCCGGCGTGCGAACGGCCACACCCGCGAACGCTGCGCCATGTCATCGCCTCGGCTCTGTTCTCTGGGGCGCCGTCAGCGCGCCCCCGCCGTCACGCCGTCGGAGCGGCGGGAGGGGCCGGGGGTGCCGCCGGGGCGGACGCCGCGGGAGCCGCGTGAGCGCCGCCGGAAGCCGGCGCATCCTGTCCGGCGAGAGCCCGCGACTTCAGGTGCGCGAACTCCTCCGGACTGATCGTCCCCGCGTCGAGCAGCGCCTTCGCCTTGGCGATCTCATCCGCCGGACTGGCCTGCGCCACCGTGCGGATGTACTGGTCGGTCGCGGATTGGACCTGCCGCGCCTCCCGCTGGCTGCGTTCGGCCATGCCCGGCCCGCGGGCGATGAGGTAGACGAGGGCGGTGAGGAAGGGCACGAAGATCAGGAAGATGATCCACAGCGCCTTCCACCAGCCGTTGAGCTTGTGGTCGCGGAACAGGTCGCTGATGATGGCGAACAGCGCGAACAGGTAGGCGACGAAGGCGAAGCTCCAGAAGAACAGCCAGACGACGCTCCAGAAGTTGCTCCAGTCCATGAGTACAGCTCCTTCCTCAGCCCATCTCCCCATGGAGGCTGGGTGTGCGCTGACAGTAGCGCCGCCGGGTTCGGCTCGTCTAGAGCCCTTTTCCCCGGCTCAGGAGAGCTTCCCCGGCTCAGGAGAGCGCGTCGAGCTCGACCACGAGGCGGTCCACGATCTCGCCGGCGAGGTACCCCAGCGCCCCCACCGACCGGCTGAGCGACGCCCCGGCGGCCGTGTGGAGGTGCGTGCCCCAGACCGCCGCCTGCAACGGCCGGCAGCCCCGTGCGGCCAGCCCGGCGATCGCACCGGCCAGCGCGTCCCCGCTTCCCGACGTGCCGAGACCCGGATCCCCGTCGCCCGTGGTGAGGAGGCGTCCCTCCGGTGAGGCGATGCGCCCGAAGCACGAGACCACCGCCCGGTAGCGTCGCGCCAGTTCGACGGTGGCCGCGTCGAGGTCCCGCACGTCGCGCCCGAGGAGGATGGACGCCTCCTGCTCGTTCGGGGTCAGGATGCGCGGGGTGCGGCCGGCCAGTCTCCGGTGCCCGGCGAGCGCGCCGAGCGCGTAGGCGTCGAGGACGAGCGTGGCGTCCCGTCCGGCCGCCCTGCCGACCTCGTGCAGCATGCGCGCCGTCTCGCCGGCGTCGTCGAGACCGGGGCCGACGAGGATCGCGCGGGCGGCAGCCAGATCCCCGGACGCCGAGCGGACCGCGGCACCGCGCACCGCCCCGCTCCGGGTCTCCGCGAGGGGCACCACGCCCGACTCCGGCAACGCGACGGCGACGGCCTCGGCCACCGATGCGCCGACCGCGAGGGTCAGCCTCCCGGCACCCACCCGGAGGGCGGCCCGGCCGGCGAGGAGCGCCGCTCCCGGCGAGCGGCGCGCCCCTCCGACGACGACGACGTCGCCGCGCGAGCGCTTGGAGCCCGTCGGCCGGGGGAGCGGCCACGACCGCAGAAGCCCGGGGGTGATCCGTTCGGCCTCAGACCTCGGCACGAGCGGCTCCCGGGTGCTCGGTCGTCGGCAGGCCTGCGGCGGCGAGGTGGCTGTCGTCGGCCAGCGCCTCCAATCGCCATCCGGCCGGGTCGCCGACGAGCGCCGTCACGGAGGCGTTCGCGACCGGGTGCGTGAGGAGGTGCTCGGCGAGTTGCGCCTCCGTCATGCGCAGCAGCACGTACACGAACAGGCTGACGACGGCGTCGTGCGCGAAGACGACGATCGGGGCCTCCCCGGCGGGGAGTTCGCCGACGAACGACCGCAGCCGGAGCGCGACGTCCGCCCAGGACTCGCCGCCCGGAGGCCGGTGATAGAACTTCCCGACCCAGCGTTTGCGCTCGGCCTCCTCCGGGAACCGGCGCGCGACCCCGACCGAGGTCAGCCGGTCGAGGACCCCGAGTTCGCGATCGCGGAGCCGTTCGTCGAGGAGGAGCGGCACGTCGGCGCCCAGGGCGAGTTGAGCGGTCTCGCGGGCGCGCAGGTAAGGAGAGGAGTAGATCAGCGCGCCGGGCGGGAGGGAGGGGCGGAGCCGGTCGCCGAGAGCGGTCGCCTGCCGTTCGCCGAGCGGCGACAGCGGGACGTCCGCGTCGCGCGCCTCGACGCGGACCACCTCGGCACCGGAGGCCTCGGCGGCCTGGGCCGCGACGTTCGCCGTGCTCTCGCCGTGACGGATGAGCAGAAGGGTTCGAGCCGTCATGCCCCGGACTGTACGCCCGCCCACTCGAGCACGCGAAGGGCGCGCAGCGTGATCCAGCGGCTCGCCTCGCCGACGCGCTCGAGCTTGACCGCGACATCGCCGGGGAACGTGGCGTCGAGCACCCAGCGGCCGTCTGCTCCGCGCGCGTCCGCCACGACGGAGACCGCCTCGGCGGCCCGGTCGTCGAAGGCCGCACCGGACGCGCGGAGATGGTCGAGTCCGCGCAGGACGTCGTAGTGCCAGTAATAGGGGAAGGCGAACCGGAGGAAGGCCTCGTCGACCAGCTCGCCCGTCGACCGGCGACGCAGGAGGCGACGCTCGAGCAGGTACTCCTGGCCTCGACGAAGCGGCTCCGCCACGTCGATCGTCCCGCCGCCGTCGCGGTACGCCGCGAGCCCCTCGATCACGCAGATCGTGCTGTTGAACGAGCCGGGATCACCGGGCGAACGCGCGTAGCAGTTCCAGCCACCGTCGTCCTGCTGCTGGCTGAGGATCAGTTCGACCGTGAGGTCGTCCGCCCGCCCGAACGCGGCGGCCGCGGTGAGCACGCGTCCGTTGATGCACGGTTCCTCCTCCCCGCGGAAGAACGGGTTGCGGCCCCACTCCTCGCCCCAGTCGACCCCGGACGCGACGCGGTCGATCGCGGCGTCGGTCCGGGGTCCGCGCGCGCCGAGCAGCGCGAGCAGGAGCACGGTGTCGTCCGTCGCGTCCCATTCCCGCTGCTTCCACACCGCGCCGCCCCAGGTGCCGCCCGGGTCCTGACGATCCAGCAGGCGGGCGCCCCACCCCTCCTGCTCGACGCGGTCGCGGTCGGCGGCCACGGCGGGGTCGTCCTCGTGCAGCAGATCGCGGCGCGTCTGCCAGCGGATCGCCGGGTCTCCCTCGAGCAGCCACGCCGTCGTCGCATCCATGGGGGCGAGGCTACCCGAGCAGCCGGTCGCGTGGGCATCCGCGGGGGCGGGTCGCGAGGAGCATCGGAAGATCCGGGAATACCCGCGCCCCTCCAGCGTTGAAGTTGAGTGCACACCACTCAACTTTGGAATCAGGAGAACAAGTGCCCGAGAACTTCACTCCCGACGGCGACGCCGGCTCGTTCGACGAGTTCCTCGCGCGTTACCTCGCGGGTGAGCGTGCGCGTGCCGCGCGCTCCATCGACATCAGCCGCTACCTCAGCCGCCGGACCCAGGAGATCCTGGCCGAGGCCGGGCGGTTCGCGCTGCGCCACGGCCACCGCGAGCTCGACGCGCTCCACGTGCTCCGCGTGATGGCGGAGCAGGAGCCCGCCGCCGAGGCGATGCGCCGCATCGGCGTCGACCCGGCCGCTGTGGCCGCCGCGGCCGAGCAGCGCCTCCCCGCCACCGGAAGCGAGATCGACGCCGACGGCGCGAGCGTGACCGCCTCTGCGCAGCGCGCTCTCTTCCACGCCTATCAGGTGGCCCGCGCGTCGGGCGCCACCTACATCGACCCCGAGCACCTGTTCTTCGCGCTCGTCATCGGTCAGGATGCGCCCGCCGGGCAGGTCCTGCAGGCCGCGGGCGTGACGCCCGAGGCGCTGACGGGGGCCATGCGCCAGCAGGCGACCGTGGGCGGCGACACCGGCGCGCAGCCGGCTGCCGACGGACAGTCGCAGACCCCGATGCTCGACCAGTTCGGCACCGACCTGACGGCGCTCGCACGCGACGGCCGCCTCGACCCGGTCATCGGCCGTCTCGACGAGATCGAGCAGACGGTCGAGATCCTGTCGCGCCGGACCAAGAACAACCCCGTCCTCGTCGGCGAGGCCGGCGTCGGCAAGACGGCGATCGTGGAGGGCCTGGCCCGCGCGATCGTGTCCGGCGACGTGCCGGAGCAGCTGCAGGAGAAGAAGGTCGTCTCGCTCGACCTCGCGGGGATGGTCGCCGGCACCCGGTACCGCGGCGACTTCGAGGAGCGGCTCACCAAGCTCATGGACGAGATCAGCGCGGGCAAGGACGAGCTGATCGTCTTCATCGACGAGCTGCACACCGTGGTCGGCGCCGGAGGGTCCGGCGAGTCGGGCGGCATGGACGCCGGCAACATCCTCAAGCCGCGCCTCGCCCGCGGCGACCTCCACCTCGTCGGCGCGACGACCCTCAAGGAGTACCGCCGCATCGAGAAGGACCCGGCGCTCGAGCGCCGCTTCCAGCCGGTGACGGTGGGGGAGCCGAGCGTGGAGGACGCCGTCCTCATCCTCGACGGCCTCCGCGGCGCCTACGAGGAGCACCACGGCGTCCGCTACACCGAGGACGCGATCCGCGCCGCGGTTGAGCTCTCCGACCGCTACATCTCCGACCGCTTCCTGCCGGACAAGGCCATCGACCTCATCGACCAGGCCGGCGCCCGGCTCCGGCTGTCGCTCGGCAAGCGCGTCGACTCGTCGGCCCTGATGGAGCGCCTGGCCACCCTGGAGTCCGAGAAGAACTCCGCCGTCGCCGCGGAGCACTACGAGGAGGCGTCGCGCCTCCGTGACGAGATGGAGGCGGTGCAGCGCTCGCTCGACGAGCTCGCCTCCGCCCCGCGTCCGGACGCGGTCGTCGACGAGGCGGCCATCGCCGGGATCGTCTCCCGCGCGACCGGCATCCCGGTGTCCCGCATCGGAGAGGCGGACCGCGAGCGCCTGGCGCGGCTCGAGTCCGAGCTGCACGAGCGCGTGATCGGTCAGGACGACGCGGTCACGGCCGTTGCCAAGGCCGTGCGTCGCAACCGCACGGGTCTCGGCGACGAGAGGCGGCCCGTCGGCAGCTTCCTGTTCCTCGGCCCGACCGGTGTCGGCAAGACCGAGCTCGCGAAGTCGCTCGCGGCCTCGCTGTTCGGCGACGAGCGGGCGATGCTGCGCTTCGACATGAGCGAGTTCGGAGAGCGTCACACCGTCGCGCGGCTGGTGGGAGCGCCTCCCGGATACGTCGGCTACGACGAGGCGGGTCAGCTGACTGAGCGCGTCCGCCGCAACCCGTACTCGGTGGTGCTGTTCGACGAGATCGAGAAGGCCCACCCGGACGTCTTCAACCTGCTCCTGCAGGTGCTGGACGACGGGCGGCTCACGGACGGTCAGGGCCGCACGGTCGACTTCCGCAACACGGTCGTCATCATGACCTCGAACCTCGGCTCGGAGTTCCTCGCGAGCCGGAGCGGTGCCCTCGGCTTCGTGCCCACCGGTTCGGACGGCTTCTCCTCGGAGAAGGACATCCGCGACCGCGTCATGGCGAAGCTGTGGGAGGCGATGCGCCCCGAGTTCCTGAACCGGATCGACGAGATCGTGCTGTTCCGGAAGCTCGACGCCGAGCAGCTGCGCGAGATCGTGCGGCTCCTGCTGAAGGGCACCTCCGCGCGGCTCTCCGTGCGGTCGATCGGGTTCGAGGCCACCGAGCAGGCCGTCGCCTGGATCGCCGACGCCGGTTATGAGCCGGAGTACGGTGCCCGGCCGCTCCGCCGCGTGATCCAGCGCGAGGTCGACGACCGGATCGCCGAGCTGATGGTCTCGGGCGACCTGGCCGACGGCGGCCGCGTGATCGTCGACGCGATCGACGGCGAGCTCCGGGTCAGCGCAGCGGTCTCCCTCCCCGTGGCGGCGTAACCCGCCACCCCGGTACGAAGGCGCCGGTCCCCACGAGGGCCGGCGCCTTCGGCGCTTTGCGCCTAGCGAGGAACAGCCACCGAACGAGTCCGGGCGTGACGACTGATTTGGCGCGTCAAACGTCAGGCGTAACGACGGGCCGCAGTTCGGATTTCGTCAGCGAAACGGTAAATCTCTTCGAGCGATTCGAGCTCGTACCGCGTCTCGTTCTTCTCAGCATCGAAGAGACCAATGTACTTCTTCGATTTGCCGTTGAAGTGGAGTCGCGCGAGCGGCTTGCGATTGTTGTCGTCGAGGAGGATGGCGAAGTACGACTTTGAGTCACGCTGGGCAACGCGATGCGGCTTGACTTCGCTGCATGCAATCGCTTTGACGATTTGGTAACCCTCCAGTTCCTCTTCTGTCGTTTCGATCTCGGTGTCGCGGTCCAAATCGGCATGAGAGGAGGGTTGGCTGACAAGCGTCTCGGGCTCGGTTGGTTGCGCGGTCGTATACGAGGAGCCACCGAGCGCAGTCTTGAGTCGGTCGCTTGCCTGGTCGTTCAGGAACTGCTTGGTTGCCTTTTCCACGAGCGGCGCGAACTGCTCCCGTACGCGCTGCGTGATCGAACCGTCGTAAACCCGGCTGATGAGGAACCTTGTCCATTCATCCTCAGGCTCACGGAATTGCGCGGCGAGAACGCGCTTGATCTGGCCGATGTACTTCAACTCGCCCGCCGCGCTGATAACGGAATCCAGATCGAATGCGTCCTTGGTGAGCTTTCGAAGCTCCGGGATGAGTGTTTCATCGACATCGAGTAGATCGAGAACCAGAAATGGCTTGTCGTCCATGCGATTCGGTGCGTCCAGGTCCGTGTAGAACTGGTAGACCTGACCGTTGGTCAGGATCGCCACGCGGGCGTTCGTGACGGCAAAGTACCGATACAGCTGGGAAGCGTTTTCGATCGTCAACGACTCGGTCGACTTCTTTGCTTCGATCAGCATCTGAACTTCCCCGTCACGCATGACGGCGTAATCGATTTTCTCGCCCTTCTTAATGCCGACGTCAGCCGTGAACTCCGGAACCACTTCGAGCGGGTTGAAGACGTCGTATCCGAGGACGCTCGAAATGAATGGCATGACGAACGCGTTCTTTGTCGCTTCCTCGGTGCTGATGGCGTCACGTTGGTTCCTTACCTTGAGCGCCAACGCCGCTAATACTTCTTCAAACTCCATCGGGTTACCCTCCGCTCGACTCCACTGCGACGATAAAAGACATCCCGGCCGTTTGGTACGTTTTCCCCTCGAATAGGGGCCTAGCGCGTGTCGGCATCCTGAACGCCTGAGAAGCCGCTCACACCCAACCCCCTGTACTCGTCCAGGAAAGCCTGGTTGCCTGGGTGGGTGTCCGTCTCCGATCGCCTCCGCAATTCGTCGCGCCTGGCCGACCTCGACCGGCGGATCGAACCGCTCAAGAGCTTCGAGCTGAAGCCCGCCCGCACCCGCCAGGGTGTCATCCTCCAGTTCCTCGGGATCGCCGTCATCGCGGCCGTGCTGAGCTCGGTGCTCGCCCTGCCGCTCGTCCTCGGGTCCGGGATCGCCGCCGCGGCCGGGATCAACGACTTCAACGCCCTCCCGTCCACCCTCAACGTGGAGCAGTTCGCGCAGAACTCCACGGTGTACGCGAAGCAGAACGGGCAGGACATCCCGATCGCCAGCTTCTACGCGCAGAACCGCCAGGACGTCGCGTGGAAGGACATCGCCCAGACGGTCAAGGACGCCGCGGTCGCCGCGGAGGATCCGCGCTTCTACTCCGAGGGCGCCGTCGACGTGTTCGGCACGATCCGCGGGGCGCTCTCGACGGTGGCGGGCGGTGACCTGCAGGGCGGTTCCTCGATCACGCAGCAGTACGTCAAGAACATCGGCGTCGAGAAGTGCGAGGCGCTCACCGATCAGAAGAAGGTCGACGCCTGCTACCGGGACGCGGCCGGTGTCACCCTCCAGCGCAAGGTGCAGGAGATGCGCTACGCCGTCGGACTCGAGAAGAAGTACACCAAGCAGGAGATCCTCACCGGGTACCTCAACGTCGTGGGCTTCGGCGGCCAGACGTACGGCATCCAGGCGGCGGCGCAGTACTACTTCAACACCACCGCAGCCCAGCTCGACCTCGGTCAGGCGGCGACGCTCGTCGCCATCCTGAACAACCCGGCGAACCTGCGCATCGACCAGCCCGACAACAAGGACAACGGCGCGGCCAACGGCTACAAGCTCACGAAGGAGCGCCGCGACTACGTGCTCGACCGCATGTACGTCAACCACAAGATCACGAAGGCTCAGCGCGACGCCGCGAAGAAGGCGCCCATCACGCCGACCATCACGCCGGCGACCAACGGCTGCGTGTCGGCGCAGAAGTTCAACGCCGCGTTCTTCTGCGACTACGTGCGGGATGTCATCCTGAACGACCCGGCATACGGCAAGACCAGCGACGACCGGTGGGCCACGCTCATGCGAGGCGGGCTGAAGATCTACACGACGCTCAACCTCGACCTGCAGGCGGTCGCGCAGCAGTCCCTGAGCAGCTACATCCCTGGCTCGCGCTCCGACATCGACCTGGGCGCCTCGAACGTGTCGCTCGAGGTCGGAACCGGCCGCATCGTCACGATGGTCCAGAACCGCGCTTACAACAACAGCGATCAGCCCGTCCCGGGCGCTACGGCGGTCAACTACAACACGGACGAGCAGTACGGCGGTTCGGAGGGCTTCCAGACCGGCTCGACGTGGAAGGCGTTCGACCTGGCCGCCTGGCTCGAGGCCGGGCACAGCCTCTACGAGACCGTCAACGCCTCCCAGCACACCTTCTCGATGGATCAGTTCACGAACTCGTGCGCGAACATCGCCGGCCCCGATTGGCCGGTGAGCAACGACGAGGGCTCGGCGAGCCGGCTCTCCGTCATGTCGGCGACGGCGCAGTCGGTCAACACCGCCTTCGCGATGATGGCGACCAAGACCGATCTGTGCTCGATCCTCAACGTCGCCAAGGCGCTCGGCGTCCACAGCGCGTCGGGCAAACCGCTGACCAGCGTGCCGTCGATGATCCTCGGGACGAACTACATCGCTCCGCTGACGATGGCCGCCGCCTATGCGGGGATCGCCAACAACGGCACCGTGTGCACGCCGATCGCGATCGACCGCGTGGTGAACGCCGACGGGTCCGAGCACCCGGTGAGCAAGAGCACCTGCACCCAGGGGCTGAAGCCGGAGATCGCCAACGGGGTGGCCTACGCGCTGCAGGGCGTCATCAAGAACGGAACCGCTGTCTCGGCGAACCCGTGGGACGGCACGCCGATCATGGCGAAGACCGGCACCACCGACAACTCCCTCGAGAACTGGCTGATCACGTCCTCGACGAAGGTGGCGACGGCGACCTGGGTCGGCAACGTCTCCGGTCAGACCCCGCTGCGGTCGCTGACGTTCAACGGCGTCGGGGGCGGCAACGTCAAGTTCGCGATCGCCAAGCCGATCCTGAAGGCGATGGACGCGACCTACGGCGGCGACGACTTCCCGAAGCCCGACAGCGCGATGCTCTACGGCGGTGAGCTGAGCGTTCCGGATGTGAGTGGCAAGGCGCCCGACGTGGCGCAGAAGCTGCTGGAGGGCCTCGGCCTCAACGTCACCGTCGCCGACACCCCGGTGACGAGCGACCAGCCCGCGGGAACGGTCGCGTCCACCGACCCCGCGGCCGGGTCGAGCGTCCAGAACGGCGACGACATCACCATCACGCTGAGCGCCGGGGGCGGCGGAGGCGCGACGCCCGCGCCGACGGACTCGGGTGCGCCGACGCCCGCACCCAGCCCCACGCCGACGCACGGCAAGGGAGGCTGAGCCCGGGCGATCGGGGCGCGTCGGCTCGACTACGGGCGGGCGGACGCGCGGCCGAGCCACGCCTCGAGGATCCGGAGCCGGAGCTCGTTCGACCGCTCGGCGAACCGCCGTTGGCGGCGCACGTACTCCGCCTTTCCCTCCGGCGTCTCGATGCGCACCGGTTCGGCACCCCAAGGCCGCATGTCGTAGGGCGACGCCTGCATGTCGAGCAGGCGGATGTCCCGGGCGAGCTCGAACGCGTCGAGCAGGAGCTCTCCGGGGACCAGCGGCCCGAGCTTCATCGCCCATTTGTACACGTCCATGCCGGCGTGGAGGCACCCCGGCTGCTCGAGCTGCGGCTGGCTCTCGCGAGTGGGCGCGTGGCGGTTGAGCGGCACGGCGTCGGGAGTGAAGAAGCGGAAGGCGTCGATGTGCGTGCAGCGCAGCTCGTGCGCCTCCACCACCGCGTCGGTCGCCGCCTGCCCGAGCCGCAGCGGAACCGGGTGGCGGTGGTCCTCCTGGTGGTACACCATCGCCCACTCGTGGAGGCCGAAGCACCCGAACCGGCCCGGACGGGAGGCGGTCGAGCGGAGGATCCGCTCCACGCCCGCCAGGAGGGAGCGCTTCTCGCGCTCCATGCCGCTCCGGTCGACCGTGAGGCTCCCCGGACGGCGTCCCGGGACGTACCAGCGCCAGCCGGCTCGCGGATCCCCGGCTGCGTCGGCGAGCTCGACGCCCGCGCCCGGATGCCAGCGGCGGAGAGTGGCCGGCGAGTACGAGTAGTACGTGAAGAGGAAGTCCTCGACGGGGTGCTTCTCGCCCCGGGAGGCGCGAGCCCGGTGGCCGGCGGTCAGAGCGTCGGCTCGTTCGGCGTGCGCGGACTCCCGGGCACGCCAGTCGGACTCGGGCAGCAGGATCACCTATCGAGAATACGTTCCAGGGGGTTCTCCCGGAGCTTGCGGGCGACGCCTGCCTCCACCAGTCGGCGCGCCGACGTCGTCGGCTTGCGCTCCGCCTGGTCCGTCACGCAGGCGGTGAATTCGGCGGACAGGGTTCCCCGGGGGTGCGCTTCGATCACCGCTCTCACGAAACCGGGCGGGAGATCGCCCGAACGAGCGCCGGAGATGTCGAGAGCTGTCGCGGTCTCGAGGAGGTATCCCTCCCGATCGAAAGCCGGGTCGACGGAGGGCCAGTTGTGCCGGATGATCACCTCGAGCGCTCGGACCCGGCGCGCCCGGTCCCACCCTGCGCCCGCCGTGAGCGCGACCGCGACGTGTCCGCCCGCGTCCTCGTAAGCAAGGGTCTGGTTGTCGAACGCCGGCACGATGCCGATGTCGTGCAGGACGGCGGAGACGTACAGCAGCTCCTCATCGATTCCTCGGATGCCGTCGAGCTCGGCGAAAGCCGCGGCCCAGAACCAGGAGCGGACGACATGGTCGAGGAGCGCCTCCGAGTGGTATTCGGTCGCGAGCTCGAGAGCCGCACGGGAGGCGAGAGTGTCGGGGGGCGTGAAGTCGGAGAATCGCACGAGACCATCCTCGCCAGCGGCCTCGCTATGGCACCACAAAGATCGGGCCGAGCGACCACCAGATTCCGCCAGGCCGCCGCTCTCACTCCCGCGTCGGGTCGAGCACGGTGATGCCGATTGGAGGCGCGGATGCGGTCGACGGCAGCAGGCGAGCCGCCTCAGCGAGGCCGACCCGCGACCCGAGAAGCCTGCCCGGGTCGACCGCGCCCGAGGTGACGAGCTCGAGCATCGCGGGGTAGTCCGCCGCAGCCATTCCGTGACTACCCAGCACGTCCAGCTCCCAGGCGATCACGCGGTCGAGCGGGAGGACGGGCCCTCCGCCCGCGATCAGACCGATCTGCACGTGCCGTCCCCGGCGTCGGAGCGAGTGGAGCGCCGCGGTCGACGTGGCCGGCGAGCCGACCGCGTCGATCGACACGTGTGCGCCCCCGCCGGTGAGTTCGACGATCCGCTCCGGCGCGTCGTCGCCCGCGGGAACCGCGTGCACGGCGCCGACCTCGCTGGCGAGCGCCAGCGCCTCCGTCGACGTGTCGACGGCGATCGGGAGCGCGCCGAGCGCGGAAGCGACCATGATCGCGCTCAGCCCGACGCCTCCAGCGCCGACGACGGCGACCCACTCGCCCGGGCGCACCCGGGCACGGGCGGAGACGCCGCGGAACGCTGTCGCGAAGCGGCACCCGAGTGCTGCCGCGGCTTCGAAGGACAGGTCCGCCGGGAGGGCCACCAGGTTGAGGTCGGCCGCCCGCACCACCACGAACTCGGCGTGCGAGCCCGCGTGGGTGAAGCCCGGCTGGGTCTGCTCGGGGCACACCTGCGCCTGGCCGCCGAGGCACCACTCGCAGCGGCCGCACCCGTTCACGAACGGCGCCGTGACCCGGTCGCCGGGCCGCCAGAGAGACACGCCCGCTCCGACCGACTCGACCGTACCCGCGAACTCGTGGCCGGGAGTGTGCGGGAGGCTCACCGTGTCGTCGTGTCCGGCCCAGGCGTGCCAGTCGCTGCGGCAGAGCCCGGACGCGGCCACGCGGATGACCGCTGCGCCGTCGGGCGCGACGGGATCCGGCAGCTCGGTCGCGACGATCGGGCCGCCGAATTCCTCGTAGAGCAGGCCTCTCACCGCGCAGTCCCCTCCGGAAGGGAGCCGGCCGCCGACCGCAGAAGCGCCTCCACGGCCGGCCGGTCGGGATCCGCCCAGTCGAGCTCGCCGAGTTCGGCCGGTGCCACCCAGCGCAGGTCGTCGTGGTCCGTGCTCCGGGAGGGACGGACGCCGGCCAGGGAGGCGCGATAGCACGCGAGCTCGATCCGACCGGTGACGGAGCGATCGAGGAGCGAGCCGACGGCGATCTCGATGCCGAGCTCCTCCCGGATCTCGCGCGCCAGCGCCTGCTCGTCGCTCTCGCGCGCCTCCACCTTGCCGCCCGGGAACTCCCAGCGGCCGGCCGCATCCTTGCCGGGTGCGCGACGGCAGGCGAGGACACGTCCCGAGTCGCTGATGACGGCGGCGACGACGCGGATCGGGTTCATCCCTCCATCCTGCCGTGTCGCGGCTAGCATCCTCGTATGTCGGTCGCGAAGGCCATCGGGCGCCCCGTCCTGGTCGTGGGATTCGCCGCGAGTCTCGCTGTGCAGCTCGCGATGGTCGTCGTGGGGCTCTGGGTCGTGTTCCTGGCCGAGGACGACCGGAGCGTCACCGCCCTGCTCGCCGTCTGGTGCACGATCGGGACGCTGTACGAGGTCGTGGTCCTCATCGTGCTGGGGCGCTCCTCCCGGCGCCCGGTGCAGAGCGAGCCGGGACCGGCGCGCTGGGAGGTCGGGCCGGCCGCCCGCGTCGTCTCGGTGACGGCGACCATCTTCGCGAGTCTCGTCGGCTTCACCGCCGCCGTCCAGGTGCTCGGACCTCACAACGACCCCGCGGTCGGATCGATCACCGACGTGGTCGGCGTCTGGTCGATGCTCCTGGCGTGGGGCTTCCTCCACTGGGGCTTCTCGCAGATCTACTTCCAGCGCTACTTCTCGATCGCCGAACCGCTCCTCCGCTTCCCGGGCACGGAGCGACCGCGCTTCGTCGACTTCGTCTACTTCGCGTTCACGATCGGCACCACGTTCGCGGCCTCCGATGTCGAGGTCCTCGGTTCGCGGATGCGCTGGACGATCGTGTGGCACTCGGTGGTCAGCTACTTCTTCAACGGCCTCATCATCGTGCTCGCCCTGAACACGATCATGTCGGGCGGCCGCTGACGCAAGGGCGCTGGCCCTCAGAGGAGTGTCTCGATGCCGATGCGCACGGTATCGCCCAGCTCGACGCCCTCCTTGCGGCGGACGGAAGCCTTCACAGGGACGACGTAGGCGCCCCCGGCTCCGCCCGGGAAGACCGAGGTCGACCAGCGCGACGAGCCGAGGGTGACCGTGACCTTCACGGAGTCGAAGCCCGCGGGCGGATGGGGTTGCAGTCGGATCTCCTCCGACACGTCGGCGGGGAGCTCGGCGAACACCCAGAGCTCGCGCCGTGCTCCCCACCGGAACAGCTCTGCCTCGAATTCGTATCGGATCCCCGCCATGGGGTCACCCTATCGGCGGGGTACGACACCGTCAGCGGGATCGGACTCCGGAGAACACCCGCTGCCGCACCGCGTCGGCCACAATGGAGGGGACTCGAGAGACGCCCCGGTGGGAGGAGGACCATGCGCTGGCCGACCTGGCTGCGCCGTCGCGCGGAACGGACGACGCGGACCCGTCCGTTCGACGAATCCGCCCTTCCCGAGCAGCAGCCGATCAGCCTCGATCAATCGGTCGAAGAGGGCATGCTCCTCGCGGAATACGCCACGCGCATGGCCGTGAAGAACCACATCGTCATCGATTCGATCCAGTACGGCAACGCTTACGACCCGTTCCTCCACACCATGGAGGCGGCCGCGATGCTGCGTGAGCTGGCGTCCGAGCAGGGGATCGCCGCCGGGCGGATCGAAGAGGAACTCACGGAGGCGGAGGGGCTCAGCGGGGACCCGGAGCACCCGCACGACTACCGGCGGGTCGACGCGGCCAATCTGCGGCTGCGCAGGGACGCCGCGATCGCGCTGGCGGAGGCGCTGCGCCGGAAGGCGGACTCCGAGGAGGAACTCCTCGCGCTCGTCGAGCGCAGCCGGCAGGACGCCTGGGACGAGGTCGGGACCGCGATCCAAGCCGGCCTCGACGCCCTGTCCGGCAAGGAGGCGCTGCGCGACGACTACGAGCGCGAGAAGCCCGGCCGGTTGAAGCTGCTCATCCTGCGGGATCTCGCGCGTCTCCAGGAGGAGCGGACCGGCTACTGACGGTCAGCCGCTTCGGAGACTGACCGGCGGCACCAGTGCGCCGACCTCGCTGCGGACCCAGACGTCGCCCGTCGCCCGCTTCTCCGCTCGGTCGGCGAAGCGATAGAGGAAGACCCGGGCGCGCACGGCTCGAGGACGCGCGCCCCCGAACGGATCACCGCGCAGCAGCTTGAGCGTCGCGCGATCGGCCTCGAGGAGCCGGAGGAGGAGCACCTCGAACCAGGGCGAGTCGCGGGAGCCGAGCGCGAGGAACCACATCAGCCAGTCGAGCCGCAGGTGGTACGGCGCGAACTGCCGCGGTGTCCGGGAGACGTCGCCGGGTTTCCCCTTGAACTCGTACTCCCGCCACTCGGCGGCACGGTCCTCCGGGTCGTCGGCCGTTCCCTCGACGACCACCTCGTAGCGCTCCTTGGTGACGCTCCCGAACGCGCCGTAGGCGTTGACCAGATGCCAGCGATTGAAGCTCGCGTTCATGAGCTGGCGGCGCGAGAAGAGGTTCTTCAGCGGATACCAGCTGAGGACGACGAGGAAGACGCTGACCGCCAGCGCTACGACCCCGAACCAGAGCGGCACCGTGTCCGATCCGATGCCTCCCACCGGTCCGCCGAGCAGCCACGACCACGCCCCATCGCTCACGGCGGAGAACGCCAGGACGATGGTGATCCAGTTCAGCCAGGCGAAATTGCCGGTCGCGACCAGCCACAGCTGGGTGAGGACGACGACCGCGGCCGCGATGCTCGCCACGGGCTGAGGCAGGAAGAGCAGCCAGGGCACGACGAGCTGGGCGGCGTGGTTCCCGAGCACCTCCAGGCGGTGCCACCACCTCGGCAGCAGGTGCGCGGATCGGCTCAGCGGCCCCGGCATCGGCTGCGTCTCGTGGTGATAGTAGAGCGCGGTGAGATCGCGCCACGATCGGTCGCCGCGCATCTTGATCATCCCCGCCCCGAACTCGAGGCGGAACACGAGCCACCGCAGCAGGACGATCACCGTGATGGGAGGTGCGGTGTCCCAGGCGCCCAGGAACGCGACCGTGAATCCGGCCTCGCAGAGGAGGCTCTCCCAGCCGAAGCCGTAGAAGGTCTGGCCCACGTTGACGATCGAGAGGTACAGGAACCAGATCACCAGGAAGACGGGAACGAACACCCAGGACGGGGCCAGCTGGAGGGCGCCCGTGACGATCAGCGCGGACAGTGCCGCTCCGGTCCAGGCGACCGCGAGCAGTAACCGGTCCGAGTACCGCCAACGGAAGAGGGTCGGTTGCCGGCGCGCGTACGCGAGCCGGAGGAAGCGGGGAACCGGCAGGAGACCGTTCTCGCCGAGGAGGGCGGGGAACTGGTTCACGGCCGAGAGGAACGCGATCAGGAACAGCGCTGCGACGCCGCGCTCGAGGATCTCGCGGGAGATCGTGTAATCGGTGCCGGCGAGCCAGCCGAAGAGGTCCATGCCATCACCTCGTCGTCAGGACGCGAGTCGGTCGGTGGGTGCTCGAGCGTCGGGGACGAACTCACCGTACGCCGACCGGTCGCCCGTGGGGAGAGCGTCGACGCTCTGGTCGGTCCGGGAGGCGCCCCCTACGCTCACCTGGAGGCCGTCTCAGGACGGAGAAGGGGGACGTGATGTTCCGGGTATCCATGTTCGGCGAGGGGTTCGCCGAGATCGACGCCGAGCTCGTGACGATCGAGGGGGAGTCGCTGGTGTGCCGCGATGCGGCCGGCCAGCCGGTGGCGCGCTACCGCGCCGCGCACGTCGAGAGCATCGGGGTCATCCCGGGAGCCGGCGTGAGGACGGGATCCCGGGCGCGGGCCAGTGCCGAGCACCCCAACGCGTATCGCCGATGGTCGGAGGACGACGAGCAGGAGCTGGTGGCGGCGTTCCACCGCGGCGAGGAGGCGGAGGCGATCGCCGCGCGCCTCGGCCGTCGGGTCGGCGGTGTGCGCTCGCGGCTCGTCATGCTCGGCCTCATCGAGCCCGAGCCCGGCGATCGCCTCAGCTTCCCGGCCTCTGCCGCCGAAGGCGTTCTGGCACGTCCGCGCCTGCTGAGCGTTCGGCCCGAGCCCGCGGACGGCCGACTGAGTCCCGGATCATCGATCGGCGACGAACAGGGGCGACCGGGAGACGATGTCGCGGCGGGATGAGCCGGTCAGGCGGCGAGCCGGGCGTCGAGCTGGATCGGACGATGATCCGATGCGCCAGCCGGAAGGACGTCGACGCGGTCGATCTCGAAGCCGGTCGAGGTGACGAAGTCGAAGTAGCCGCTGAAGTAGCGGTACCGGAGATAGGTGGGCTCGGTACTGCGGTTCAGGGTGTAGCCGGAGGCGGTGAGGTGCCGTTCCAGGCCCCGGATGAACCACGGGTAGTTGAAGTCGCCGACCATGATCGCGGGGGCGTCCGGTTCGAGCGAGCGCATCCCCGCGTGGGCCGCTGCGATCTGCTTGCGCCGCAACGAGTTGGAGGCGGTCAGCGGCGCGGCGTGGAACGAACCCACGAGCACGCGGTCGCCGTTGTCGCGGTCGCGCAGCAGCGCCGCGAGAAGGCGCTCGTGGGCCGGAGCCAGCACGCGGTCGTGGAGCGACTTCTGCACCGCGAAGACCTGCGTGTCGAGGATCTCGTAGCGGTCCTCGCGAACGTAGACGGCGAGCCCGAGGCGATTGGTGCGGGTGGCGTCCGCCAGCGTCAGGTGCTCCAACCGCTCCGGCAGCGCCTCGCTGTCGCATTCCTGCAGGCACAGCGCGTCGACCTGCTGCGACGATGCGATGCCGGCGAGCTCTCCGCCCGCGGCGTGCTTGCGGAGGTTGTAGCTGACGATCCTCAGGGGGTGCTCCTTCCCGAGCCGGTCCGCTGCGCCGTGGCGCCGCTCCAACATTCTGGCCCAGTTCCGGCCGGCGGGAAGCGGCCCGCCGTCATCCCACACGGAATTCACACCGTGGTCATCTCCGGTTCGGGCGGTACGGTGGTCGCATGGCAGGCGACGCGGTTGTCCTCACCGTCCCGGGTCCGCACGGCGAACGGGAGGTCCGCATCTCCAGTCCCGGGCGCGTCCTGTTCCCCGAGGTGGGCATCACCAAACTGGATCTCGCGCGCTATCTGATCGAGGTCGGCGACGCGTTCGTCCGCGCGAACGGCGACCGGCCGGTGTCGCTCCAACGGTTCCCAGACGGGATCGAGGGGGAGGAGTTCTTCTCGAAGAACCCGCCGCGAGGTGTCCCGGACTACGTGCGCTCCGTGATGGTCGTCTACCCGAGCAAGCGGACGCATCCGCAGCTGGTCATCGACGAGCCCGCCGCCGCCGTGTGGGCCGCGCAGATGAACACCATCGTCTTCCACCCATGGCCGTCACGGGCCGAGGACTCCGACAACCCCGACCAGCTCAGGATCGACCTCGATCCGCAACCCGGCACCTCCTTCGGGGATGCGGTCGGGCCCGCGCTCGAGCTCCGGTCGGTGCTCGCCGAGGCGGGGCTCGACGCCTTCATCAAGACCTCGGGCAACCGGGGGCTGCACGTCTTCGCCCCGATCGAACCCGCGCACGAGTTCCTCGACGTCCGGCACGCGGTCATCGCCGCCGCCCGGGAACTCGAGCGGCGGATGCCCGACCGCGTCACGACCTCCTGGTGGAAGGAGGAGCGCGGGGAGAAGATCTTCGTCGACTTCAACCAGGCGAACCGCGACCGGACCATGGCCGGCGCGTACAGCCCGCGCGCGCTCCCGCACGCCCCGGTCGCCACTCCGATCACCTGGGACGAGCTCGAGCACGTCGACCCCGCGCAGTTCACGGTGCTGACCGTGCCGCAGCGACTGCGCGACACGGGCGATCCCTGGCAGAGCTTCGGCGAACGCCCGGGGCGCATCGACGTCCTGCTCTCGTGGTGGGCGCGTGACCTCGACAGCGGGCTCGGCGAGCTGCCGTTCCCGCCCGACTACCCCAAGATGCCGGGCGAGCCGCCGCGCGTTCAGCCGAGTCGCGCGAAGAAGGAGTAACGCGGAAGGCTCATCAGGTCAGCACGTCCGCCAGGTCGTACGCGATCGGGCGGTCGAGCTGCTCGAAGGTGCAGGAGGCGGCCTCCCGGTCGGGCCGCCAGCGCTCGAACTGAGCCGTGTGCCGGAACCGCATCCCCTCCATCTGGTCGTACCGCACCTCGAGAACCCGCTCGGGGCGGAGCCGGACGAAGGAGACGTCCTTGCTGGCCGAGAACCGGCTCCGATCCGTCTCGCCGGTCAGAGGGCTGCCGGACTCGTCCCGCTCGACGAGCGGCTCGAGCTCGTCGATGAGCTCCAGCCGGCGCGCGTCGCTGAACGCGGACACGCCGCCGACGTTCCTCAGCTGACCGTCATCGCCGTAGAGGCCGACGAGGAGCGAGCCGACCCCTCGGCCGCTGGTGTGGATGCGGTAGCCGAGGGCCACCACGTCGGCCGTCCTGTGGTGCTTGATCTTGAGCATCGTGCGCTTGTTCGGCGTGTAGACACCGTCGAGCGGCTTCGCCACCACGCCGTCCAGCCCGGCACCTTCGAACTCGACGAGCCACCGTCGCGCCAGGTCGACGTCCGACGTGGTCCGCGTGAGCCGGATCGGGGCGGGGACCTCGCCCAGGAAGGCCTCCAGGGCGGCCCGCCGCTCGGCGAAGGGGCGCTCCACGTACGATTCGTCGCCGACCGCGAGCAGGTCGAAGGCGACGAACGTCGCCGGGGTCTGCTCGGCGAGCATCGTGACGCGGCTCGCCGCCGGGTGGATGCGCTGCGAGAGCGCCTCCCAGTCGAGCCGCTGGTGACCTGCGCGGCCCGTCGGCACGACGATCTCTCCGTCGAGGACGCACGGACCCGGCAGGAGGCGCGTGAACGCCTCCACGAGCTCGGGGAAGTAGCGGGTCAGGGTCTTCGAGCCGCGGCTGCCGATCTCGATGCGGCCGATCGAACCCGCGCTCGCCCCGCCGCCTTCCGCATAGACGATCGCGCGGAATCCGTCCCACTTCGGCTCATAGCTCAGCCCGCCGCTCACGGAGCCGGGTTCGGGCACGGCCGGGATGGCCTTCGCGAGCATCGGGGCGATCGGGTTCTCGGCGGTCGGACGCATGCCTCGATCTTGGCCCGGCGCACCGGGCAACGGAAGCGGCGACGCTCAGACGTGCGTCTCGAGACCGACGAGCTTCGCGGTCACGCCCCAGAGATCGCGTCCGAGCTGGGCGTCCTTGGCCTGGGCGGCCGTCCGCCCGTTGGCGGTCAGGCGATCGAAGTAGGTGCCGCTCGGCGCGCCGACCGGTGCCTCGGCGGAGAGCCGGATGAGCGGCGCGGCTCCTTCCGCGACCGGGATCCCGTAACCGCCGCGAGTGACCGCGCTGCCGAAGCGGATCAGCGGTGACGAGGCGCCGAAGTTGGTGGCGATGGTGCCGGGGTGGAAGGAGTACGCGCTGATCCCCGTGCCCGTGAGGCGCTCGCCGAGCTCGGCGGCGAACAGGATCGTCGCGAGCTTGGCCGTCCCGTACGCTCTCCACCCGCCGCGCCAGCGCCGCTTCTCCCAGTCGAGATCGTCGAGCCGGAGGTCGCCGAACCGGTTGGCGAGGCTCGCGGTCGAGACGACGCGGACGTCGCCGCTCGCGGCCACCGACTCGCGCAGCCGGGGGAGGAGGAGCGCGGTGAGGAGGAACGGCGCCAGGTGGTTGGCCTGGATGGTGCGCTCGTGGCCGTCGGCCGTGACGGCCCGCTCGTGGTAGAGACCGCCGGCGTTGTTGACGAGCACGTCGATGCGCTCGTAGCGGTCGAGGAGCGCCGCAGCGAGCGCGCGGACATCGTCCAATCGCTCGAAATCGGCCAGGAACGGTGTCGCTCCGACCCGCTCCGCGACGGCTCTGGTCCGCTCCGGGTCGCGCCCGACGACGGCGAGGTCGTTGCCGAGCTCCGCCAGCCGTTCCGCCGCCACGGCGCCGATCCCGGAGCTGGCTCCGGTGAGAACGATGGTCCGCCGTCCCTGAGGAGCCGTCATCGATATCCGCCTTTCTCGAGTCCCGCCTCGATCTCGAAGCGATTGCGCAACGGGTCGCGGCCCGCCGCAAGGTACAGGAATGGGAAGAGCATGCCGTAGCGCTGCCATTGGCGCTTGTGGACCGCCTCGTGCTCGAGGATGTCCTCGCTCACGTTGTGGTCGGTGAGGTAGCACCCCCCGACGCAGGACCCGCCTCGGCCGAAGGCGAACCGGGGGAGCCCGCGGAAGACCCACACGCCGCCCTCGTGCTTGACCGCCCCGGTGCTCCAGATGAACCCCCAGGCCATGCCGACCGCGGTGGCGTACAGGTAACCGGCTCTGCTCACCGGCGAATCGAACAGCACATCCCGGACGGCGGCGATCAGGTCGCGCACGCTCACTCCGCCGGACGACCGTACGCTTCGAGCAGCCGGAGCCAGACCTCGCTCAGCGTCGGGTAGGAGGGGACCGCGTGCCACAGCCGGGAGAGCGGCACCTCGCCCACGACCGCGACGGTCGCCGAGTGGAGGAGCTCGCCGACGTCCTGGCCGACGAACGTCGCGCCGAGCACGACCTGCCTCTCCTCATCGACGACCATGCGGGCCGTGCCCTCGTAGTCGTCGGCGACCACGGAGGCGCCGGAGACGCGGCCGATGGGGTAGTCGACGACCCGGATGCGGTAGCCGGCCTTCTCGGCGGCCGCCGCCGTCAGCCCGACCGAGGCAACCTCCGGGTCGGTGAACGTCACCTGCGGTACCGCCTGGTGGTCGGCGGTGGCCACGAACGCGCCCCAGGGTTCGAGCGACACCTCAGCGCCGCGAGCGCGCGCTGCGATCGCATCCCCGGCCGCCCGGGCCTGGTACTTGCCCTGGTGGGTGAGGAGCGCCCGGTGGTTGACGTCGCCGACGCCGTACAGCCACCCGCCGTCGACCGGCGCTCCGTCGTCGCCCAGAACCCTCATGCTGTCGTCGACGCGCAACCACGCGCCGTCTTCGAGGCCGAAGGCGTCGAGCCCGAGACCGCCGGTGCGGGGGAGGCGCCCGGTGGCGACGAGGAACTCGTCGGTCTCGACCGTGGTGCCGTCGCTGAGCTCGAGCCGGAAGCGGTCGTCGTCCGTGCGCTCCACCGAGGTCGGGGAGACGCCGAGGTGGAGGTGTGCGCCCAGACGCTCGAGGGACCGGCCGACGAGCTCCCCGGCGAACGGCTCGTCGGCGCCGAGCAGCCCGCCGCGCGCGATGAGGTGCACCTCCGTGCCGAGCCCGGCGTAGGCCGTCGCCATCTCGACGCCGACGACGCCGCCGCCGAGGATCGCCAACGACACCGGGACGCGCTGCACGCTCGTCGCCTCGCGGCTGCTCCAGGGTTCGCTCTCGCGCAGGCCGGGGATGTCCGGGAGGAGGGACGCGGACCCCGTGCACACGGCGACCGCGTGCTTCGCGCGCAGAACGGTCTTCGTCCCGTCGTCGGCCGTGACCGTCACCTCACGAGGAGCGGTGATCACCGCCCAACCGCGGACCAGGTCGATCCCGGCGCCGTCCAGCCACTCGACCTGGCCGTCGTCCTTCCAGTCGCTCGTCATGTAGTCGCGGCGCTTCAGGACCGCCTCCACGTCGAGCTCACCGGTCACGGCCTCGCGGGTTCCCCCGACCTTCTTCGCCGCCCGCAGGAGCGCACCGCTGCGCAACAGTGTCTTCGACGGCATGCACGCCCAGTAGGAGCACTCGCCGCCCACCAGTTCCGCCTCGACGATCACGGTGCTGAGTCCGCCCTGACGGGCCCGATCGGCGACATTCTCGCCGACGGCGCCGGCGCCGATCACGATGACGTCGTAGTCCCTGGTCCCGGTCATGCTTCTCCTGTCTGTGCGGTGGTCCGGCGGCACGGGGCCGCCGTGTCGATCGGGCGGAGGGTCACCGGCCGACGAAACGGGCCTCGCTGCGGGTGAGGAACGCCTCCATGCCGATCCGAGCGTCCTCCGTCCCGGCGAGACGCGCCAGTGCCGGCTGGAGGTCGGCCTCCGCGGCGGCGTCGCCGTCGCGGACGGCGCGCTTGGCGTTGGCGAGCGCGGCCTGGACCGCCAGCGGCGCCTGCGCGGCGATCCGCTCGGCGATCGCCAGGGCGGCCTCGAGCTGGGCCCCGTCCTCCACGACCTCCTGCACGAGCCCGAGCCGATGCGCCTCGGCGGCGTCGAACAGGTCGCCGGTGAGGATGTAGCGCATCGCGTTGCCCCAGCCGACGGCGCGCGGGAAGCGCAGCGTCGCACCGCCGAAGGGCAGGATGCCGCGGGTCACCTCGATCTGGCCGAAACGCGTGGAGGCGGCGGCGACCACGACGTCGGACGCCAGCATGAGCTCGATGCCGAGCGTCAGGCACGTGCCCTGCACCGCGATCACGACCGGCTTCGTGAGCGAACGGCCGGAGACCTGCCACGGGTCGATCCCCGTCTCGGAGACGAACGACAGACCGTCTCGGCCGATCCGCGGGCCGAGGTCGGCGAGGTCGAGCCCCGCCGTGAAGTGGTCGCCGACCGCGTGCACCAGCCCGACGCGGAGCTCCGGATCGCGTTCCAGCTCCCCGTACGCCTCGGCCAGCTGGGTGAGGAGCTCGAAGTCGGCCGCGTTGCGCTTCTCGGGACGGTTCAAGCCGATGAGGAGCACGGGCCCCCGCCGCTCGGTGAGGATCTTCGTTGAGGTCATGACGTCACGCTACCTGCGCGCCGTCCGAGAGGGCCGGTCAGCGCCCCGAGGATACGGAGGATCACGGGGAGATCGCGTCCCGCCGCCTCCGGGGAGTCCGGCGCGAACTCCGTCAGGCCGGCGCCGACGAGCTCGAATCGCCCGCGGAGCGCCCGGATGGCGTCGGTGAGCCGATCCGGCTGAACCCCGAACGGTTCCGGGTAGCCGATGCCGTCGATGGCCGCCGGATCGAGCACGTCGAGATCCACGTGCAGGTAGACGCGCTCCGCGCCCGTGGCCTCGACCGCGCGCACGAGGCCCGCTGGGTCCTCCAATTCGGCCGGCGCGACGACGCGGATGCCGGTCTCGTCGACGAAGGCGGACTCGCCGTCGTCGAGGGCTCGCGTTCCGACGAGCACGAGGCGGGAGGGATCGAGCACGGTCGGCCCGGTCGAGGCCAGCCCTTCCGGTCCGTCACCGAGGAGCGCCCGCAGGACCATTCCGTGGAAGGCGCCGGAGGGCGACGACTCGACCGTGTTGAGGTCCCCGTGCGCATCGAACCACACGACCGCGACCGTGCCCGGCTCGTTCGTCGCCAGGGCGTGCTGCACGCCTGCGAGATCCGCTCCGCAGTCGCCGCCGACCGTGACGACGGGGCCGTCGAGCAGGGCGAGCTCCGCAGCGGCGAGCTCCCGGACGAGGCTCAGCGACGAGTACCGGTTGACGCCCGTCTCCAGAGCCTCGCCGGCAGCGGCCGGGACCGGGACGACGTGGGTCGCCGACACGGGGAGGTCGCCGCGGATGGCGTCGGCTCCGTCGATCAGCCGCATGGCGCGCGACGAGCCGGAGCCCTGCCACTGGGCCACGACGAGGAAGGATGCGCCGCTCACGAACCGATGGCCGCCGCTCCGCTTGCGGCCGGGCCGCCGGACTTGAGCGCGGCGAGACGCGCCTCCACCTCCGTCATCTCGCCGAGGTCGTCCAGCTGCTCGAACTGCGCGTCGAGGCTGGAGGCGGCGAGCTCCTGAGACCCGCGGACCCGCGCCTCCTCGCGCTTGATCTTGTCCTCGAACCGCGCGACCTCGCTGGTCGGGTCCATCAGGTCGACGCTCTTGACCGCGTCGATCATCTGGGCCTGCGCCTGAGCGCTCTTGGCGCGCGCGATCAGCTCGGCGCGCTTGCTCTTCAGCTGCTCGAGCTTCTCCTTCATGGCGTTCAAGCCGGACTTGAGCTTGTCGACCACCTCGGTCTGAGCGGCGATCTGCGGCTCGGCGGCCTTCGCCTCGTTCTCGGAGGCGATCTGGCGCTGCAGCGCGACCTTCGCCAGGTTGTCGAACTTGTCGGCGTTCGCCGTGTCGCCGTCCGCGCGGTACTGGTCGGCCTGGCGGCTGGCCGCGAGGGCCTTGTCGCCCCACTCCTGTGCGGCTTCGACGTCTTCGCGGTGGTCGTCCTCGAGCAGCCGCAGGTTGCCGATCGTCTCCGCGATGGCGCTCTCGGCGTCCGCGATGTTGTCGGTGAAGTCGCGGACCATCTGGTCCAGCATCTTCTCCGGGTCCTCCGCCTGGTCGATCAGTGCGTTCACGTTGGCTCTCAGCAACTGCGAGATCCGTCCGAAGATGGACTGCTTCGCCATCTGCCTCTCCTTTCCTCACGCCCCGCGGGGCCGTGTCGATCTCCTGGATCCGGGTCAGAACCGTCCGCCGCCGCGCCGGGCCCGGGTGCCCCCGCCGCCGAAGCTGCCGGCGCTGAAGCCGCCTCCGCCGCCGAAGCCGCCGCCGCCCCAGCCGCCGCCCCCACCGAGGCCGCCGCGCAGCACGGAATCGATGAGGATCCCGCCGAGGATCGCGCCCATCGCGCCTCCGGAGCCGCCACCGAACAAGCCGCCCGGGCCGCCCGATCCGGGCTGGAAGCCGCCGACGTCCTGCTGCGCGAGCGTCGTCGCGTCGTCGGCGAGCTGGTCCGCGCGCTGAGCGAGCGCGAGGGCCTGCACGGGGTCGGTCGGCGCCGTCTGCTCCGCCTGCCCGACGAGGCGCGACGCTTCGGCCAGCCGCGTCCTCGCGTCCGGCCCGACGGCGCCGCGGCGCGCGGTGATGAAGTCCTCGCAGGCCGATACTCGCGCCTTGGCCGAGAGGAGGCTCTGCTGCAGGGCCGACTGCGCCCGCTGCTCCTGCGCGCGAGCGTCGCGGACACCCTGAAGCACGCTGTCGATGCTCCGATTGGCCTCGTCGAGCCGGCGTGCGAGCTCGAGCGGGTTGATGCGACCGGCCGTCAGTCGGCCCTTCACATCGTCGACCGTCTGCTGCGTGCCCGCGACCGAGGCGGCGATGGTGCCGCCGGGGTCGTCCGTGGAGGCGAGGGAGCGGGCCTGGGCGAGGTCGCTGTCGAGTTCGGCGAGCGTCCGGTCGATCGACTGCCGCGCCGCCGTCAGGTCGGACTGGAGGCGGTCCACCGCATCCAGCAGGAGCCCGGCCTGATCGGTCGACTCCTCGGCGGCGCGCACGCCGACCGCCGCCGCGCTGAGATCTCCGGCCTCGGCCTGCTGCCTCGCGGTTGCGAGTGCGGTCTCGGCGAACTGCAGGCGCTGCGCCGCCTGGTCGGCGTTGTCGTGGACGGTCGCGAGCGTGTCGTCGGTGTAGGTCTGGGCGAGGGTCGCCAGCGACGACCGGGCCCGATCGATCCGGGTATGGACCTGCGCCGCTTCGGCCGTCAGCTGCTCGGCGGCCTCGGGGATCCGCTTCTCGAGCGACCGCAACTCGTCGAAGGCGTCGGCCTGCGCGTCGAGGGACTGGTTCGCGGCCGTGCAGAGCTGAACGATGCGGATGTTCCACTCGCGGCGATCCTCGTCGGAGTCCGGCTCGGCGTCGTCCAGGCGCTGCTTCAGCGCGAACGCCTCGGTGAGCTGCTCCTTGGCGCCGTCGAGCGCCTTCTGGAACGGCACCACCGCCTCCGCGCCGTACTGCGCCGTGGCGAACCCTAGCTCCTCCTCGCTGGTCCGGACGGCGTCGTCGGTCTGCACGAGCGCTCCGCCCGCGCGGCGTTCGAGCTCGGCGAGGGGGATCGCGTGCAGCTCGGTCTGGGGCGTCGGCGGCCCCGCCGCGGCCCGCCGTCTGCCGTTCCGGCCGCGCACGACGAAGAACACGATGACGCCGACGGCCAGTACGCCGACCAGGAAGAACCAGAAGAACCCCGAGCCGCCGCCGCCGACCGCATCGGAGAGGCCCTGCGCGGCAGCCACCCCGGCTCCGGCCCAGTCGCCGGTGCGGAGCTTCGGCTCGATGTCGTTCTGCTCGATCCGGCTGAGCTGATCGGGGCTGACCGGCCCGCTGTCGTCGCCCGACAGGTAGTACGTCCGCCCGTCGGTCGAGACCGCGAGGAGGTAGTCGGTCGGCCCCAGCCCGTTCTTCGCCGCGGTGTCGTTCGCCCAGTCGGCGGCCTCCGCCGGGTTGGTGAAGCGGTCGACGTAGACGACGTAGAGGTCGAGCTTGTGGTCGCTGTAGAGCTTGGCGGCGGCGCCGGCGACGCGCTTCTCGCCGGAGCCGGAGAGCACGCGCGCCTGGTCGATCACGTGCGCGGAACCCAGATCGACCGGGTCCTGGGCGGCCGCGGGGAGAGCGGGGGCGACCACGGAGAACGCGAGACCCAGCGCCATGACGGCCCCGGCCAGCACTCGTCCCACCCGCATCGATCACTCTCCCGAGTCCCGCCGATATCCCGTCGAGTCTATTCGGGGCCCCCGTCGCTGTCACTGTTTCGGCCTGTTACGGCCGGGAGTGCGCGGGCGCGGCCCGGTGGTTTGGATGGAGGGGTCGCAGGAGGTCGTCGAGCGGGAGGAGCGAGCATGCCGTTCCCGAGTGCCGCCCGCCGGCTCGCGGTCGTCGAGGCCACGCGCTTCCGCGGCCACGACCCCGCCTACCACCGCTACGTCCAGCATCTCGTCGGCGGAGTGATCGCCGAGTCCCGCGCGCAGGGCTGGGACGTCGACCGGCTCGCCGCCGAGCAGGGCACGGCCGGGCTGCTCGCCGCCACCGATGCCGCCGACGCCGTGGTCGTCGTCGGGGGAGAGGACCTCCACCCGCGCTTCTACGGCGGCGAGACGGGATACCCGAACGAGTCGCGGCACCTCGAGGTCGCCGACGAGGCGCAGCTGGAGCTCGTGGCGCGAACGGTCGCCCGGGGCGTCCCGTTCCTCGGCATCTGCCGCGGGCTCCAGGTGCTGGACGTCGCCCTCGGCGGGTCCCTCGTCCCGGACCTGGGCGACGACGGCGTGCACGTGCGCCGCGGCGTCCCGATCGAGCAGGTGCTCACCTCCCACCCGGTCGTCCTCGAGCCGGGCAGCCGCGCCGAGGCGCTGCTCGGCGGACCCGTCGTGGAGGTGCGGAGCGCCCACCACCAGGCCGTCGGCCGGCTCGGGGCAGACCTCCTCGTCACCGGCCGCGCCCCGGACGGCCACGTCGAGCTGATCGAGCACCGCACCGCACCGGCCCTCGCCGTGCAGTTCCACCCGGAGGACCGGGGGGCGCCCAGCGGCCAGCTGGCCGCCGTGCTCGGAGGCCTGCGCGCCCTCGTCGCGGCCGCGGCCTGATCGCGTCACTGGGACGCGGCGGCCGCTCAGCCGGGCCAGGCCTGCTCGCCGACGAGCGGGACGAACGTGACCGAGCCGAGGTCCTTCTTGACGAGCGTTCCGTCCTCGCCGGCGGTGAACAGGGACAGGTGCTGCGGCCCGCCCGGACGGCCGACCGGCATGACGATGCGGCCCCCGGGTGCGAGCTGGGCGCTCCAGGCGCGCGGGACGGACGGTCCCGTCGCGGCCGCGACGATGGCGTCGTACGGTGCGCCCGGGGCCCAGCCGAGCGTGCCGTCGCCCGTGACGACCTCCACCCGGTTCCCGAGGGCTTCGAGCGTCGCTGCGGCTTGGACGGCGAGATCGCTGTGGCGTTCGATGCTGACGACCCGGTGCGCGAGCACCGCGGCGAGCGCCGCCGCGTAGCCGGAGCCGGTGCCCACATCGAGGACGGCGTCCTCGGGCCCGATCCGTGCGGCCTCCAGCATCAGCGCGACGATGTAGGGCTGCGAGATGGTCTGGCCGTCGCCGATCGGGATGGGGTGATCCTCGTAGGCGTACGGGATCGAGCGCTCGGGCACGAACTCGTGCCGGGGCACGCGCGTCATCGCCCCGAGCACCCGCTGGTCCCGGATCCCGCGGGGGACGAGCTGCTCCTCGACCATCCGCCTGCGCTGAGTCTCGTATTCGCGTTCCGTATCCGCCATTACACACCGCGGGCGCGGGGTCTGGGAGCCCGCATCGGCCCGGGGTCGGGGGCGGTCAGGCGAGGGCGCGCGTGTGCTCCACCAGTCGGTCGAAAGCCGCGTCCAGATCCGGATCGAAGCGCTGCCGGGAGGGGTCTGCGAGGTACCATTCCACGATCTCGCCCGCGCCGCGTGCGAACGGCACGCGCTGGTGGAACGACGGCACGAGCGCCTTCACCTTGCTGTTGTCGAAATGCATCGAGTGCGCCTTGTCGCCGAGAAGGCCCGGGCCGAGCTCGGGCACGACCGCGGCGATGGACTCGCTGGCGACGTGCACCAGCTCGGCCTCGACGCCGAGGGCCTCGGCCAGGTAGCAGTAGATCTGATCCCACGTTGGTGCCTCGTCGCCCGTGATGTGGAACGCGTCGCCGACCGCCTCCGGGAGGCCGAGGAGGCCGACGAAGGCGGTCGCGAAGTCGCTGCTGTGCGTGATCGTCCAGCGGCTCGAGCCGTCGCCGTGGACGACGACCGGCGCGCCGCGGCGCATGCGCTCGAGGTCGGTCCAGTTCCCGCTCGTCGGGATCATGGTGCGGTCGTAGGTGTGGGAGGGGCGCACGATCGTGACCGGGAAGCCGCGGTGCCGGTACGCCTCCATGAGGGCGTCCTCGCAGGCGATCTTGTCGCGGGAGTACTGCCAGAAGGGGTTCCGCAGGGGAGTCGACTCGGTCACCGGGACGCGAGAGGGCGGTTTCTGGTACGCCGATGCCGAGCTGATGAACACGAACTGCCCCACGCGCCCCTCGAACAGCTCGAAATCGGTGCGGATGTGCTGGGGCGTGAACGCCAGGAACTCGGCAGCGACGTCGAAGCTGCGCTCACCGAGCACGGAGTGCACCGACCCGGGGTCCCGGATGTCCGCGTGGAGCACCTCCACGCCCTCCGGCAGCGGTCGCGTGCTGCTCGAGCCCCGGTTCACCACCGTCACCTCGTGGCCCTGCCGCACCGCCTCGGCCACGCACGCGGAGCTGATGACCCCCGTGCCGCCGATGAAGAGTGTCCGTGTCGCTGCCATGCCCGCTCCTATCGCGCCCTTGCCGACGGCTTTCCCCCGCCGCACCGTCGAGGTGCGGAAGTCCTCAGACTAGCCCGGCGCGGGAGTCGGCGCACGGGAGGGACGACCGGTCTTCTCGGGACTGTTCGCTGCGACCGCATGGAGCCCGGCCGTCCGGCGGCGTACTGTCGGCGGGGAGCCCGTCTCCCGCGACCCCGGAAGGACCCCGCCTCCCCGTGTCATCACTGCGAACCTGGCCCGGCCTGGCCGTCGCCTGCCTCGTCGCGATCGTCTTCGCCGTCGTCGTGACCGCGATCGTGGGCCTCGTGCTCCGCACCGTCGCGAAGCGACGGGTGTGGCCGCAGCTGCTGATCGCGCGGGCGCGCATCCCGTTCCGGCTCTTCCTCGTGGTCATCGTGCTGTGGATCGCGGTGGCGCTGACGCTCCCTCCCGAGGTGACGCCGGCCTGGCGCGCGGGCCTCCAGCACGCCTTCCTCATCGCCGCGATCGCGACCGGCACCTGGTTCGCGGCCGCCCTGATGGTGTTCGTCGAGGACATCGGACTGAGCCGCTACCGGCTCGACGTGCCCGACAACAGGTACGCGAGGCGGATGCGGACCCAGGTCCTCATCATCCGGCGGTTGACGGTCGTCGCCGCGGTCGTGATCGGCCTGAGCGCCATCCTCCTCACCTTCCCGGCCCTGCAGGCGGCCGGGGCGAGCCTCCTGGCCTCGGCCGGCGTGATCGGCATCATCGCGGGCGTCGCCGCGCAGTCGAGCCTCGCGAACCTCTTCGCCGGCATCCAGATCGCGTTCTCCGACGCCATCCGGATCGACGACGTCGTCGTGGTCGAGCAGCAGTGGGGCACCATCGAGGAGATCACGCTCACCTACGTCGTCGTCCACGTCTGGGACGACCGCCGCCTCGTGCTCCCCTCGGTGTACTTCACCACGAAGCCGTTCGAGAACTGGACCAGGC
The DNA here is from genome assembly GCF_009765225.1 of Leifsonia sp. AG29. Classification (NCBI taxonomy): domain Bacteria; kingdom Bacillati; phylum Actinomycetota; class Actinomycetes; order Micrococcales; family Microbacteriaceae; genus Leifsonia; species Leifsonia sp. AG29. The sequence continues at coordinate 1,014,299 of NZ_VMSF01000001.1, forward strand.
AGCACAGCGAGCTCCTCGGCGCGGTCGAGTTCGATCTCGACTGGCGCGTGTCGACCGGGGGGATGCGGGCCGAGCTGAACCGGATCCTCGCCACCACCGACCTGTGGGACCACCGGACGGGCGTGCTGCAGGTCACCGACGCCGTCGGAGGGTGGGTCCGCGTCCGCGTGCTCGTCACCGCGCGGGACGCACCCACCCTCTTCGACCTCCGGTGCCTCGTGCGCGAGCGCTTGATCGACTGGATGCAGCGCTACTCGCCGACCTCGCTGCCCCGCCAGCGCATCGAGGTCCAGGAGGAGGTCGAGCCGCAGGAGCGGCCCGCCCGGGCGCGGAGCGAGGAGGAGGGGCGCCTGTTCAGCGGCTCGGCGCAGGGGGAGCAGCGCGCCGCCCAGTTCACCGACGCCATCCCGATCCAGCACGGCCCGTCCCCGGACCAGAGCCCATCAGCAGACCAGAGGAGAGACGATGGAGCAGAACAGCCCCGCTGACGGCGGCGACCGCCAGGACGGACCGGACGCGGCGCACACGAGGCCGAGCGGCCTCGACGACGCGACGGTCGAGGCGCTCGGCAAGCTGTCCGAGGCGCTCGAGACGGTCGAGCACGCCCGGGGACTGCTGTACGGCTTCCACCGGTTGACGGGCTCGGCCGATCTCGCGCTGGGTGAGGCCGTGGACCAGCTGCGCGACGCCGGGCACGCCGACGTGGCGGACCGGATCGAGCACGACCTCGTCGGCAGGAACGTGATCTCGGGCCGGTGGACCTTCCAGATCGTCGAGGAGTACGACGACGGGTACTACGCCCTCTTCCGCCGGCTCGAGCGGGAGGCGCGCGACCAGCTCGCTGAGGGGAAGCGGCACCTCTTCGAGGCGGAGATGAAGGAGGACCGGCGGACCCACGGCGAGCCGGGCCACGAAGCGCTCCCGTCCGCGTGAGACGGCGCGATTGGCCCCTTCGCGCGGCCTGACGGCCGCTGAGGGCTCGTTCGGCGATCGAGACGTCAGCTATGGCCCCCTCAGGGCGCGAAACGCCCGCTGAGGGGGCTACTAGCGACGTTTCACTGCGTGACGGGACCCGGTGCCTGTGGAAACTGCGGATAAGAGGCGTCGCGGACGCACCGACCGGGCCGCCCCGCATGCGTTCGGCGATTGAGACGTCAGCTGAGGCCCCCTCAGGGCGCGAAACGTCCGCTGAGGGGGCCACGACTGACGTCTCGGGCCGTGACGCTGGCGGCAGGTTGTGGAAAATCCCCCGGACATCGACGCACCCGATGGGGCACTCAGCCAACTCGCAGGAACGGCGGGACCATCTCGGCGCCCCGCGGCGTTCTACCCACTGACGGCGCACCAGGCGGCGCGCCGCGCAAGGAGGAGAACGTGACACAGGAGTACCGCAAGACGACCGAGGCGATCGGCCGGCTCACGCCGCAGCAGTACGCGGTCACCCAGGAGGCGGCCACCGAGCCCGCCTTCCGCAACGAGTTCTGGAACAACCATGACGAGGGGCTCTACGTCGACATCGTGTCGGGCGAGCCGCTCTTCGCGTCGGTGAACAAGTACGACAGCCGGTCGGGCTGGCCGAGCTTCACCGTTCCCGTCGATCCGTCGAACATCGTCGAGAAGGTCGACCGCACCTACGGCATGGTGCGGACCGAGGTGCGCTCGGCCCACGGGGACAGCCACCTCGGCCACCTCTTCGACGACGGACCCGCCGAGGCCGGCGGCCTGCGCTACTGCATCAACTCGGCAGCGCTCCGGTTCGTCCCGGTCGCCGACCTCGAGGCCGAGGGCTACGGCGACTACAAGCACCTGTTCGAGAAGTGACGCCGCGACCGGCGCATCCATCGAGCCCGACCATCGACAACATCGAGCACATCGAGAAAGCAGGGAACCATGACTGAGAAGGCCATCCTCGCCGGAGGCTGCTTCTGGGGTATGCAGGACCTCATCCGCAAGCTGCCGGGCGTCGTCAGCACGCGCGTCGGCTACACCGGGGGCGACGTCCCGAACGCGACGTACCGCAACCACGGGAGCCACGCCGAGGCGATCGAGATCGAGTACGACCCCGAGCGGGTGAGCTACCGCGACCTGCTCGAGTTCTTCTTCCAGATCCACGACCCGTCGACGAAGAACCGCCAGGGCAACGACATCGGCACCAGCTACCGCTCCGCGATCTTCTATACCGATGAGGAGCAGCGACGCGTCGCGGAGGACACCATCGCCGATGTCGACGCGTCGGGCCTGTGGCCGGGCAAGGTCGTCACCGAGGTGTCGCCGGCGGGCCCGTTCTGGGAGGCGGAGCCCGAGCACCAGGACTACCTGGAGCGCATCCCGTGGGGTTATACCTGCCACTTCGTGCGGCCGGGCTGGAAGCTGCCGAAGCGGGAGTCGGCGGCGAGCTGACCGGTCAGGCGGCGGTGCGCTCCAGCAGCACCGCCGCCTCCATGTGCCCGGTCTGCGGGAACATGTCGAGGACGCGACCGGACCGGATGCCGTACGACGGCATCCGGTCCAGGTCGAGCGCCAGCGTGCGCGGATTGCAGCTGGAGTAGACGACGTGACGCGGTCCCGATCCCTCCAGCCAGGCCGAGAGCTCGGCGCCGATCCCGCGGCGCGGCGGGTTCACGATGACGAGGTCGGGAGCGGCGGCGGCCCCGATGGCGAACCGGGTCGCGTCGCCCGATCGGAAGGCCACGTGCGGCAGTCCCGCGGCGGCCGCCGTCGCCCGGGCGCTCTTGACGGCCTCGCTGCTCGTCTCGACTCCGACGACCCGGCGCCCCGGGGCGGCGCACGCGAGAGCGAAGCCGCCGACTCCGCAGTAGAGATCCCAGAGGGAGGCGGGGGAGATCCGGTCGACCCAGTCCGCGACCTGCCGGTAGAGCGCCTCGGCGACGGCGGTGTTCGTCTGGAAGAAGCTCTGCGGCCGCAGCCGCAACGCCATGCCGCCCACGCGCATGACGAGTGACGAATCGCGGGTGAGAACGATCTCGCGCTCACCCTCGACGACCGCCTTGTGCTCGGGCTGGATGTTGACGCTGACGACGCGCGCCGCGGGCAGCGCGTCCAGCAACTCGGCCAGCCGCCGGCGGATCCGCGGCACGGCGTCCTCCGAGCCGACGACGAAGCGCACCATCAGCTCGTCATCGGGGGAGACGGTCACGAGCACGAACTTGAGCTCGCCGGTCCGACGCGGGACGTCGTAGGGGACGAGACCCGTGCTCGAGATGAATCGCGCGAGCACCGGGAGGGCGGCCCGGATGCCGGGGGCGCAGATGCCGCACTCCCGCAGGTCGACGCCGCGGCCGCCCTCGTCGAGGATGCCGATCGTGGGTGCCTCGACCGAGCCGCCGACGACCATCTTCGCCTTGTTGCGGTACCCCGCCTCGGCGCTGGCGACGGGAGGCAGCCACTCGATGTCGCCGAACCGGTCCAGCAGGCCGCGGGCGGCGCGCTCCTTACCGGCGAGCTGCTCTGCGTACGGCTGACCCATGAGCGTGCACGAGCGGCATACGCCCGCGTCGAAATACGAACAGTCCATACGGCCTCGGTGAGTCTTGGTGCCCCCAGTAGGATTTGAACCTACGGCCTTCTGCTCCGGAGGCAGACGCTCTATCCCCTGAGCTATGGGGGCCAGGGAGTGCTCATCAAGGCTAGCATCCCCTCGGCACCGCTCGTGACGGCCTGCCGCCTCCAGCGGGCCGGCCGGGTCAGCTCGCCGGGACGTTGCCGAGCACGTCCTGCATGAGCGGCGCGGCGTCGCCGGGCTCGAAGAACGCCGTCGAATCGGCGACGATCCAGTACGGCCCGCGGAAGATCTGCACCTCGCCCGAGGTGCCCGGCTTGAAGTACCCCTCGACGTCCGGCGGCGTCCCGTAGGTCGGGACGGGCTTCGCCTCGGTGATGGCGGCGTTCTTAAGCCCCTCCAGCAGGCTCGCGGGAGGCTTGGCGACGGCGATCTCGATCTTCGCGCCGCTGCTCTGGTTGAGCCACGCGCAGGTCGTGCCCTTCCAGTCGGCGATCTGCTTCTCGTGGGTGCCCGACTTCGGAGCGTAGTTCGGATCGACCCCGTAGTTGGGGTTGAACGCGTAGAGCTGGTCCGTGGTGACGAGCGCGTCGCACTTGATGGCTACCGGGGTCGGCGGATCGGTCGGGGTCGGCGACACCGCGGGGGCAGGCGCGGCGGTCGGTCCTCCGGACGCGCCGCCGGCGGTCGCCGAGGGCGTGCGGGAGGACGGGTTCGGCGGCGTGCATCCCGTCAGGCCCAGTGCCGCAGCGGCGACGAGGGCGACGGGCAGCGCGGCGCGGAGCGCGGCGCGGCGGGAGCTGGGGGTCATCGTTCGTCTTCCGTCTCGTCGATCCGGTGCTGCAGGCGATGACCTTATCAAGCCCAGCCGACAGGAGAGGGAGGGGCACGGCCGCCCGGTAGAATCGATGGCTATGACTCCCGCTGACCTCTCCGCCGCCCTGCTCGACATCGTGACGACGGTGGTCGAGCGGCGACGCGGCGCGGGAGAGGGCGCGGAGGACGGCGCGGCGGGGCTCTCGCTCTCCGTCGAGGATGTCCCCCTGGAGCGTCCCAAGAACCGCGAGCACGGCGACTGGTCGAGCAACGTGGCCATGCGGCTCGCCAAGCGCGTCGGCGCGAACCCTCGCGACCTCGCCACCGAGATCGCCGAGGCGGCCGCCGGGATCGAGGGCGTGTCGTCGGCCGAGGTCGCCGGCCCCGGGTTCATCAACTTCCGGCTCGACGCGGCCGCCGCGGGCCTCCTCGCCAAGACGATCGTCGAGTCGGGCGAGGAGTACGGCCGGGGCCACCTGTACGACGGCCTCCTGGTGAACCTCGAGTTCGTCTCTGCGAACCCGACGGGCCCCATCCACATGGGAGGCGCCCGCTGGGCCGCTGTCGGCGACAGCCTCGCCCGCATCCTGCAGGCCGAGGGCGCGGACGTGACCCGCGAGTACTACTTCAACGACCACGGCTCCCAGATCGACCGCTTCGCGCGGAGCCTGCTGGCGGCCTATCTGGGCGAGCCGACGCCGGAGGACGGCTACGGCGGCGCCTACATCGCCGAGATCGCCTCGGCGGTCGCCGAGCGCTACGACGGCGATCTCGCCACGCTCCCGCGCGAGGAGCAGCAGGAGGTCTTCCGGTCGCTCGGCACGCAGGCGATGTTCCAGGAGATCAAGGACCGCCTCCACTCGTTCGGCGTCGACTTCGACGTCTACTTCCACGAGGACTCGCTGCACGCCTCCGGCGCCGTCGAGCGTGCCATCCAGCGGCTCGACGAGCAGGGCCACATCTTCGAGGCCGAGGGCGCCATCTGGCTGCGCACGACGACGTTCGGCGACGACCGCGACCGGGTCATCGTCCGGTCGAACGGCGAGCCGGCCTACATCTCGGGCGATCTCGGCTACTACCTCGACAAGCGCGAGCGGGGCTTCGAGCAGAACATCATCATGCTGGGCGCAGACCACCACGGCTACGTGGGCCGCATGATGGCGATGGTGGAGGCGTTCGGGGACGTCCCGAACGTGAACCTCCAGATCCTGATCGGCCAGATGGTCAACCTCGTCAAGGACGGCGAGCCGGTCAAGATGTCGAAGCGCGCGGGCACGATCGTCACGCTCGACGACCTCGTCGACGCGGTGGGGGTCGACGCGGCCCGGTACGCCCTCGTGCGCTCCTCGACCGACTCGCAGCTCGACATCGACCTCGATCTCCTCAGCAAGCGCAGCAACGAGAACCCGGTCTTCTACGTGCAGTACGCCCACGCGCGCACCCGCTCCGTGGCGGCTAACGCCGAGAAGGCGGGCGTTGACCGGAGCGCGTTCCGGCCGGAGCTCCTCACGCACGAGACCGAGAGCGCGCTCCTCGGCGGTCTCCAGGAGTTCCCGCGCGTGGTGGCGCTGGCCGCCGAGCTGCGCGAGCCCCACCGGGTCGCGCGCTACATCGAGGAGCTCGCCGGGCTCTACCACGCGTGGTACGCCGTCCGAGACGGCTCCACGCGCGTCCTGCCCCACGGCGACGAGCCCGTGACCGACCTCCACCGCACCCGGCTGTGGCTGAACGACGCGACCGGCCAGGTGATCCGCAACGGGCTCACCCTGGTGGGGGTGTCGGCACCCGACCGGATGTGATCGGATGGTCCGATGATGACCCAGCAGACCGTCGCCCCGAGTGAGCCGGTCTCCCGGCGCCGGAAGCGTCCCGTGTGGCTGCGTGTGCTGCTCTGGGTGGTGATCCCGGTCGCCGTCCTCGTCGTGCTCTTCGTGGTCGCCGATGCCGCCGTGCGCGCCTACGCCGAGAAGCAGGTGTCCGCGGAGATCGAGAAGAACCTGCCGCAGGACGTCTCGGGCCCGGTGTCCACGCACATCGGGGGAGTCTCCGTCATCCAGCAGTACCTGGCCGGTTCGTTCGACCGCGTCGAGCTCGATGCCCCCCACCTGACCGTGAAGGGCGCGCCGCTGAGCGCCTCCGTCGTGGCGACCGGGGTGCCCGCCGACTTCTCGAAGCCGATCGCGAAGGCACGGGGCACGCTCGAGGTCTCGCAGGACTCGCTGAACAAGCTCGTCCAGATCCCGGGTGCCACCGGCGACATCACGCTCGGCGCCGGCACGGTCGGGTACGACGGCAAGATCGACCTCCTCGGGCTCCCGGTCGGGTACACGGTCACGGCGAAAGCCCGCGCGGCGGGCGAGCAGGTGCTCCTCGAGCCGCAGAAGGCCTCCCTCAAGACCGGGACCGGAGACGTCAACCTGACCCGGCTGCTGCAGGCGCTGACCTCGCAGGGGCCGTTCCCGGTGTGCGCGGCGCAGTACCTCCCGGACGGCGTCACCGTGAACGACATCCACATCTCGCAGGGGCACGCGACGGTCGTCTTCGGCGCCTCCGACTTCGTTCTGAACGACCGGTTCCTCGGCAGCAAGGGCAGCTGCAGCTGACGTCCGGGGTGCTCAAGGTCCCGCTGCCGTAACACGGCTCAACGCCGCCGTGCGCCCCGGCTAGACTTCCCGTACATCTCCACCGGCTTCAGGGGCCAACCCGGGTCCGCTCGCCAGGGAGGCCCCCACTCGTTCGCCACCCGTGAGGTTCCCTATGGCATCGAATCCGCTCGCGCCCTCGTGGCTGCCCGTCCCGGAGGACGCCAACGCGCTGGTCCCGTCGCTCTGGGCGCGCACCGTGACCCGGTCCGAGGGCGGCCTGACCGTCGGCGGCGTGCGAGCGGAGGAGCTGGCGGAGCGTTTCGGCACCCCGCTGTACGTCATCGACGAGACGGAGGCGCGGGAGCGCGCGGCCGAGGTGGTTCGCGCTTTCGAGTCCGCTTTCGCCGAGATCGGCACGGCCGCGCGCGTCTACTACGCGGGCAAGGCGTTCCTCTCCATCGAGTTCGCCCGCTGGATGGCCGAAGCGGGGCTGAGCATCGACGTGTGCAGCGGAGGCGAGCTCGCCGTGGCCCTCGCCGCCGGCGTCGATCCCGGGCGACTCGGCTTCCACGGCAACAACAAGTCTCCGGCTGAGATCGACCGGGCCGTCGCCGTCGGGGTCGGCGCCGTCGTCATCGACAACGTCCAGGAGATCGACCGCGTCGCGGACGCGGCCGAGCGGCACGGTGTCGTCCAGAGCGTTCGGCTCCGGGTGAACAGCGGCGTGCACGCGCACACCCACGCCTTCCTCGCCACGGCCCACGAGGACCAGAAGTTCGGCATCGCCCTGGAGGATGCGGCCGACGCCGTGGCCCGCATCCGGTCCCGCTCGTCGCTGGCCTTCCGCGGCCTCCATTGCCACATCGGTTCCCAGATCTTCGGCGCCGACGGCTTCGCCGAGTCCGCGGCCCGGCTGCTCCGCCTGCATCGGGAGCTCCTCGCCGGCGGCGACGTCCCGGAGCTCAACCTCGGCGGCGGCTTCGGCATCGCGTACACGGTCGCCGACGACCCGGCCCCGATCGAGGAGCTCGCGCGCCGCATCGCCGAGACCGTGGCAGCCGGGTGCGAGGAGCTGGACATCCCGCTGCCGGTCGTCGCGTTCGAGCCGGGCCGCTCCATCGCCGGAACCGCCGGGCTCACCCTCTACACGGTCGGCACGACCAAGGACGTCCGCGTGGCGTACCAGGACGACGGCGAGACCGCCGTGCGCCGCTACGTCAGCGTCGACGGCGGCATGAGCGACAACGCGCGCCCTGCGCTCTACGAGGCGCAGTACTCCGCGCGGATCGCCAACCGTGTCTCCTCCGTCGAGCCGGAGCTCGTCCGCGTGGCCGGCAAGCACTGCGAGAGCGGCGACATCGTCGTCGACGCCGAGTACCTCCCAGGCGACATCCGTCCCGGCGATCTGCTCGCGGTCCCGGCGACCGGCGCCTACTGCTGGGCGCTGTCGAGCAACTACAACTACCTCGGCCGTCCGCCGGTCGTCGCCGTGCGCGACGGCTCGGCGCGCGTGATCGTGCGCGGCGAGACCGAGGCCGACCTGCTGGCACGGGATGCCGCCTACGAAGGAGAGAAGGCCGAGCGATGATCGAGTACCGCAACCTCCGCGTCGCGCTGCTGGGCGCCGGGTCGGTCGGCTCCCAGGTCGCCCGTCTCCTCCTGGAGCAGGGCAACGAGTTCGCCTCGCGCATCGGGGCCCGCCTCGAGCTCGTCGGGATCGCCGTGCGCGACCTCGACGCCCCGCGCGACGTCGACCTCCCGCGCCACCTGCTGACGACCGACGCGAGCTCCCTGATCCTCGGTGCCGACATCGTCGTCGAGCTGATGGGAGGCGTCGAGCCCGCCCGCGGCTACGTGCTGGAGGCGCTCACCTCCGGCGCCGACGTCATCACCGCTAACAAGGCGCTGCTCGCCACCCACGGCCCCGAGCTCTTCGAGGTGGCCGAGCAGGTCGGTGCGCAGCTGTACTACGAGGCCGCGGTGGCCGGCGCGATCCCGATCATCCGTCCGCTGCGCGACAGCCTCGCCGGCGACCGCGTCGACCGCATCCTCGGGATCGTCAACGGGACGACGAACTTCATCCTCGACCGCATGGACGCCACCGGGGAGACCCTCGCCGACGCCCTCGCCGCGGCCACCGAGCGCGGCTACGCGGAGGCGGACCCGACCGCCGACATCGGCGGCTACGACGCGGCGCAGAAGGCCGCGATCCTGGCGAGCCTCGCCTTCCATACGACCGTTCCTCTGGACCGCGTGTACCGCGAGGGCATCACCGCGATCACCAAGGAGCAGGTCGACGCCGCCCGTGAGGCCGGCTCCGTGATCAAGCTGCTCGCGATCTGCGAGCGGCTGACCGACCCCGAGACAGGGGAGGAGGGCGTCTCCGCCCGCGTCTACCCGGCGCTGATCGACCGGGAGCACCCGCTGGCCGCCGTGCGCGGCGCGCACAACGCGGTCTTCGTCCAGGCCGCCGCAGCGGGCGACCTCATGTTCTACGGCGCGGGCGCAGGCGGCGTCCAGACGGCCTCCGCCGTGCTGGGCGACGTGGTCTCGGCCGCCCGTCGGCACGTCGTCGGCGGTCCGGGCGTCGCCGAGTCGACGCACGCCGACCTGCCCGTGCTCGACATCGGCCGCGTGGTGACCCGCTACCAGATCACCCTCGAGGTCGAGGATCAGCCCGGCGTCCTGGCCGCGGTGGCCCGCATCCTGAGCGACGGCGGCGTCAGCGTCGAGACCGTGCAGCAGTCCGTGCCCGCCGGGACGCCCGGCGTCGTCATCGCCGGCGCGGCGTTCACCGGGCCCGGCGCCCCGATTCACGGCGGTGCAGCAGCCACCGCTACCCTGGTCATCGGCACCCACTCCGCCGAGGAGGCCGCCCTGGCGGCCACCGTCGAGGCGCTCGCCGCGAGCGACGTCGTGATCGCCATCTCTTCCGTTCTCCGAGTCGAAGGATCGTAATGCCCGCGAAGACCTACAGTCGTCAGTGGCGGGGCGTGCTCCGCGAATACGCGGACCGTCTGAACATCTCCGAGGCGACGCCGATCGTCACGCTCGGCGAGGGCGGCACGCCGCTGATCCCCGCTCCGGCGCTGTCGGCGCGCACCGGCGCCGACGTGCACGTGAAGTTCGAGGGCATGAACCCGACCGGGTCGTTCAAGGACCGCGGCATGACGATGGCGATCTCGAAGGCCGTGGAGCACGGCGCGCAGGCGGTCATCTGCGCGTCGACCGGCAACACCTCCGCGTCGGCCGCCGCCTACGCCACGCACGCCGGCATCCAGTCCGTCGTCCTGGTCCCGGAGGGCAAGATCGCGCTCGGCAAGCTCAGCCAGGCGATCGCCCACAACGCCCAGCTCCTCCAGGTGCAGGGCAACTTCGACGACTGCCTCGACATCGCGCGCGACCTCGCCACGAACTACCCGGTGCACCTCGTCAACTCTGTGAACCCGGACCGCATCGAGGGCCAGAAGACGGCCGCGTTCGAGGTCGTCGAGGTCCTCGGCGACGCGCCCGACTTCCACATCGTGCCCGTGGGCAACGCCGGCAACTACACCGCGTACCACCGCGGCTACACCGAGGAGCTCCAGCGCGGTGAGGCCACCCGGCTGCCGCGCATGTTCGGCTTCCAGGCGGCCGGCAGCGCCCCGATCGTCCTCGGTCACGCCGTGAAGAACCCGGACACGATCGCCACCGCGATCCGCATCGGCAACCCCGCGTCGTGGGAACTGGCCCTCAACGCGCGCGACGACAGCGAGGGCTACTTCGGCGCGATCGACGACGCCAAGATCCTGGAGGCGCACCGCATCCTCTCGGCCGAGGTCGGCATCTTCGTCGAGCCGGCGTCCGCGATCAGCGTCGCCGGACTCCTCGAGCGCTCCGAGGCGGGTGCGATCCCGGCCGGCTCGACCGTGGTGCTCACGGTGACCGGCCACGGTCTCAAGGACCCGCAGTGGGCGCTCCGCACCGCCGACGGCTCCGAGGTCGAGCCCACCGTCGTCCCCGTCGACACGTCGGCCATCGCCGACGTGCTCGGTCTCCGCGCGAGCGCGGGGGCCTCCGCGTGAGCTCGGCCGCCGGCGCGTCCCCGGAGGCTCTCCGCGGCCGCTCGGTGTCGGTGAAGGTTCCCGCGACCAGCGCCAACCTCGGTCCCGGGTTCGACACGCTCGGCCTCGCCCTCGCTCTCTACGACGAGCTCGAGGTGTCGGTGCGGGACGAGCCCGGCGCGACCGTCGAGGTGATCGGCGTCGGTGCGGGCGAGGTCCCGACCGACGAGTCGAACCTCGTCGTCCGGGCCATCGCGCACACGTTCGAGGCCGTCGGCGTGCCGCTGCCGGGCCTCCACCTGGTGGCTCGCAACAACATCCCGCACGGCCGCGGCATGGGGTCGTCGGGTGCGGCGATCGTGTCCGGAATCATGGCCGCCAAGGGCCTCCTCGAGGGCATCGTCGAGCTCGACGCCGACCGGCTGCTCGCCCTCGCCAACGACATGGAGGGCCACCCGGACAACGTGGCGCCCGCCCTGTTCGGCGGCCTCACCATCGCCTGGGTGACCGAGACCGGACCCCGGTTCAAGAAGCTCATCGTGCACCGCGGTGTCTCGCCGCTCGTGCTCGTCCCGGAGCACGTCATGTCGACGGCCCTCGCGCGCAGCCTCCAGCCCGAGTCCGTCCCGCACGAGGACGCCGTCTTCAACGTCTCGCGGTCGGCGCTCCTCGTCGCCGCTCTGATCCAGAGCCCGGAGCTCCTCCACGCCGCCACCGAGGACAAGCTCCACCAGAGCTACCGCGCCTCGGCGATGCCGGAGACCGACCGGCTGATCACCCTCCTGCGGGCGAACGGCTTCGCGGCCGTCGTGTCGGGAGCCGGGCCCTCGATCCTCGTTCTCGGGAGCGACCCGGGCCAGCGGCTCGAGGCGGCCGACCTGGTCGCCCGCGAAGCGCAGACCCGGTGGCAGCCGCTCATGCTGGCGGTCGATTTCAAGGGTGCGACGGCGACGCTGCACGAGGCCGCGCCGGCCGACGCACCGGCGGCCTGACGTCACGCGCGTCACGGCCGAAGTGCTAAACTGGACGAGCACCCGTGAAGACCGCGTCACGAGCGAATCTCGCTTCCGGGTGATCTCCTAGCAATCATGCCGTCACTCCTGCCTGCATATCCGGATGCCCGGGTTGCGACGTCCCGCGGATCAGAACGCCGGACGTGAAGGCGGTTCACGTGACGAGTGCTCCACAGACGACGCGCAGAGAGCGCGTTACGGGGAAAGGAATCCTCTTCAGTGACTGATGTCGAACTCCACGCCGGGGGCGTGGACACCAGCGACCTGACCTCGCTCAAGGTGGCGGAGCTGCAGGCTCTCGCCGCCGAGCTCGGGCTCCAGGGCGCCACCCGGCTCCGCAAGGGCGAGCTGGTCGCGGCGATCGCGACCGCCCGTGCCGCGGGCCAGACCGAGGGAGCCGAGGCCTCCGCGGCCGACGCTTCCGCCGACCACGCGACCGCCGCCTCCCAGGTGCTCGTCGAGCCGCTCATCGCCGAGCCGCTCAGCGCCGAGCCCACCGTGGGCGAGGCGGTGCTCCCGTCGCTCGACGCGCCGGCCGCCGACACCGCGGCCGCCGACACCGCGGCCGCCGACACCGCGGCCGCCGACCAGGTCGCCGCGGGCCAGCCGGTCGCGGGCGAGGCCCCGCAGGGCCGCCGTCGCGGCCCGCGCCGCGCCACCAGCCCCGATGGCACGGGAATCGCCGCCGGCTCGCACCTCAACTCCGGCAGCACCGGGGTCGAGTCGCTCATCCCGGATGTCGACGCGCTGCTCGACTCCGCTCTCGCCTCCCGCGAGCAGGCGCGCGGTCAGCAGAACGGCGACGAGCGCGCCGGGCAGGGCGGCCGTCGTCGCCGCGGCCGCGGGCAGGCCCAGAACGGTCAGGCCGAGTCGGAGCAGCAGCAGGCCGCCGACCAGGGTCCGTCCGCCGAGACCGAGACCGCTGAGGCGGAGCGCGCGGGCGACCAGTCGCGCGGCGAGCAGTCCCGCGGCGACCAGTCCCGGGGCGAGCAGCAGGGCGGTGAGCAGGGCGAGCAGCAGCAGGGCCGCGGTCGCCGCAACCGCAACCGCAACAAGAACGGCAACCAGGGCGACCTGGGTCAGGCCGGACAGCAGGGCCAGGGTCAGAGCGCCCAGAACCAGGGCCAGCCGAGGGACCTCCAGCAGGGCGGCGGCCAGCAGGGCGAGCAGCAGAGCCGCTCGCAGGGCCCCCAGCAGCAGCAGGAGGGCGAGCGCGGGCGGTTCCGCGACCGCAACCGCAAGCGCCGCGGTCCCGGCCAGGACGAGTTCGAGCCGGAGCTCACCGAGGACGACGTCCTCATCCCCGTTGCCGGCATCCTCGACGTGCTCGACAACTACGCGTTCGTGCGCACCACGGGCTACCTTCCGGGCGCGAGCGACGTCTACGTGTCGCTCGGTCAGGTCAAGAAGTACAACCTCCGCAAGGGCGACGCCGTCGTCGGCGCCATCCGCCAGCCGCGCGAGGGCGAGAACAACAGCCGCCAGAAGTACAACGCGCTGGTCAAGGTCGACAGCATCAACGGCCAGACCATCGAGGAGGCGGCGGCCCGCGTCGAGTTCGGCAAACTGACCCCGCTCTACCCGCAGGAGCGCCTCCGTCTCGAGACCGAGCCCTCCAAGGTGACCCAGCGGATCATCGATCTCGTCGCCCCCATCGGCAAGGGCCAGCGCGGCCTCATCGTCGCGCCGCCGAAGGCCGGCAAGACGATCGTGATGCAGCAGATCGCCAACGCGATCACGACCAACAACCCCGAGGTGCACCTCATGGTCGTCCTGGTGGACGAGCGCCCGGAGGAGGTCACCGACATGCAGCGCACGGTCAAGGGCGAGGTCATCGCCTCCACCTTCGACCGTCCCGCGGAGGACCACACCACGGTCGCCGAGCTCGCGATCGAGCGCGCCAAGCGCCTCGTCGAGCTCGGCCACGACGTGGTCGTGCTGCTCGACTCGATCACGCGCCTCGGCCGCGCCTACAACCTGACCGCTCCCGCCTCCGGCCGGATCCTGTCGGGCGGCGTCGACGCCTCCGCGCTGTACCCGCCGAAGCGCTTCTTCGGCGCGGCTCGCAACATCGAGCACGGCGGGTCGCTCACCATCCTCGCGTCGGCTCTCGTCGAGACCGGTTCGAAGATGGACGAGGTGATCTTCGAGGAGTTCAAGGGCACCGGCAACATGGAGCTCCGCCTGTCGCGCCAGCTGGCCGACAAGCGCATCTTCCCCGCGGTCGACGTCAACGCCTCCGGCACCCGCCGCGAGGAGATGCTGATGGGCCAGGACGAGGTCAAGATCACCTGGAAGCTGCGCCGCGCCCTCGCCGGGCTCGACCAGCAGCAGGCGCTCGAGATCGTCCTCGGCCGCCTGAAGGAGACCTCGAGCAACGTCGAGTTCCTCATGCAGGTGCAGAAGTCGATGCCGGCACCGTCCAACGGTCACGGCACCGCGCACTCGCACGGCCACGAGAACGACCACCGCTAGCCGACGAAGCGCCCGTCCGCCGTGCCCCGAGCACGGCGGACGGGCGCTTTTCCCATGTCCGGGCGGTTCCGTCCGGAGCCCGCGCCACCCGGAGGAGGACCGATGTTCGAATCGGTGAACACGCTCATCGCCGAGCACGACGATCTTCAGCGACAGCTGTCCGATCCCGAGCTGCACAGCGACCCGGTCCGATCGAAGCGCGTGAACCGGCGCTACGCCGAGCTGTCGCGCATCGTCGCCGCCTACAACGAGTGGAGGCAGCTCTCCGACGACCTCGACGCGGCGCGTGAGCTCGCCACGGAGGACGCCGCCTTCGCCGACGAGATCCCCGGGCTCGAGACGAGCCTCCAGGAGGCGGCCGAGCGCCTCCGCCGCCTGCTCATCCCGCGCGATCCCAACGACAGCCGCGACGTCATCATGGAGATCAAGATGGGAGAGGGCGGCGCCGAGTCCGCGCTGTTCGCCGGCGACCTGCTGCGCATGTACCTCCACTACGCCGACTCGAAGCGCTGGAAGGCCGAGATCATCGAGCAGACCTCGAGCGACCTGGGCGGCATCAAGGACGTGCAGGTGGCCTTCAAGGGGAACTCGACCGATCCGGCCGAGGGCGTCTGGGCCCACCTCAAGTACGAGGGAGGGGTGCACCGCGTCCAGCGCGTCCCCGCGACCGAGTCGCAGGGCCGCATCCACACCTCCGCCGCCGGCGTCCTCGTCTTCCCCGAGGTCGACGAGCCCGAGGAGGTCGAGATCAACCCGAACGACCTCAAGATCGATGTGTTCCGCTCCTCCGGTCCGGGCGGCCAGTCGGTCAACACGACCGACTCCGCCGTGCGCATCACGCACCTCCCCACCGGCATCGTCGTCTCGATGCAGAACGAGAAGAGCCAGCTGCAGAACAGGGAGGCCGCGATGCGCGTGCTGCGCGCGCGACTCCTCGCGCGCCAGCAGGAGGAGGCCGACGCCGAGGCGGCCGAGTTCCGCAAGGGGCAGATCCGGACCATGGACCGGTCGGAGCGGATCCGCACCTACAACTTCCCGGAGAACCGGATCGCCGACCACCGCACCGGTTACAAGGCGTACAACCTCGACGCGGTGATGAACGGCGCGCTCGACCCGGTCATCGAGTCGTCGATCCTCGCCGACGAGGAGGCGCGTCTCGCCGATCTCGGCACCGACTGACCCCGTGGGGGGTCAGATGTAGAGCGCCGGGTCGAGCCAGTCGTCGCCGGGGATCTGCTCGTGCCCCGACCGCGGCCGGGCGCGCGCGGGCACGCCGGTGAGCACCGACTGCGGGGGCGCGTCATGCGTCACGACCGCGTTCGCCCCGATCACCGAGTGCTCGCCGATCGTGATCGCGCCGAGCACCTTCGCGCCCGCGCCGACGGTCACGCCGTCATGGACGGTCGGGTGCCGCTTGCCGTGGCCGCTGCCCCGTCCGCCCAGCGTGACGCCGTGGTACAGCATGACGTCGTCGCCGATCCAGGTGGTCTCGCCGATGACGACGCCCATGCCGTGATCGATGAAGAACCGGCGGCCGATGCGGGCCCCCGGGTGGATCTCCACCCCGGTCAGGAAGCGGGTGAACTGGGACAGGAGGCGCGCTGGCGTCCGGAAGCCCGCCCGCCAGAGCCGGTGCGCCACCCGGTAGGACCAGACGGCGTGGAGGCCCGAATAGGCGGCCGCGATCTCGAAGCTGTTCCGCGCGGCGGGGTCGTGACGGCGCGCGTTCCGGATGTCCTCGCGCAGCCGCGAGATCAGCGGCACCGCCGTCAGTCCAGCAGGTCGGCCCAGAGAGCCGTCGAGATGTAGCGCTCCCCGGTGTCGCAGACGATGGCCACGATGGTCTTGCCGGCGTTCTCGGGGCGCTTCGCGAGCTGCAGGGCGGCCCAGATGATCGCGCCCGACGAGATGCCCGCGAGGATCCCCTCCTCGCTGGCGAGCTTCTTAGCGACGTCGATGGCGTCCTCGAAGGCGACATCGACGACCTCGTCGTAGATCGTGGTGTCGAGGATCTCGGGGACGAAGTTCGCACCGAGGCCCTGGATCTTGTGCGGCCCGGGCTTGCCGCCGTTGAGGATGGGGGAGTCGGCCGGCTCGACGGCGACGATCTTCACCCCCGGCTTCCGCTCCTTGAGCACCTGTCCGACGCCCGTGATGGTCCCGCCGGTGCCGACGCCGGCGACGAAGATGTCGACACCGCCGTCGGTGTCGTTCCAGACCTCCTCGGCGGTCGTCGCGCGGTGGACCGCCGGGTTGGCGGCGTTGGCGAACTGCTGGGCCCAGATCGCGTTCTCGGTGGACGCGACGATCTCCTGGGCCTTCTCGACCGCGCCGCGCATGCCCTCCGGGCCCGGGGTGAGCACGATCTCCGCACCGAAGGCGCGCAGCAGCACGCGGCGCTCCTTGCTCATGGTCTCGGGCATCGTCAGGATCACCTTGTAGCCGCGTGCCGCGCCGACCATCGCCAGCGCGATGCCCGTGTTGCCGCTCGTGCCCTCCACGATCGTGCCGCCCGGGCGCAGGGCCCCGGACTTCTCGGCGGCGTCGATGATGGCCACGCCGATGCGGTCCTTGACGCTTCCCGCGGGGTTGGCGAACTCGAGCTTCGCCAGCACCGTCGCGTCAACGCCCTCGGTGAGGCGGTTCAGCTTGACGAGCGGGGTCCGCCCGACGGTTTCGGTGATGTTCTCGTAGATCTGACCGGACATGGGCCCTCTTCCTCGGGTCGTCGCACAACGGTGATGGGGGAACGCCTCACCACTCTAATCAACCCCGCCGGGGGCGCCAGTGTGTTACGTCCGACGGCGCCGGCCGGTAGGCTCTGTCGGCGATGCCTCCCGAAGAACCGATCACCGTCCGCGGGCTGCGCGACGCCTCCATCGAGGTCCTGGCCCGGGCCGGGGTGCCCGACCCCGACGTCGACGCGGAGCTGCTCCTCGGGCACGTGCTGGGCGAGAGCCGCGGCCGCGTCCAGGCGCTGAGCGTGATGGAGGCGCCGATCAGCGCCGACGACGCCGGCCGCCTCCGCGAGCTCGTGGAACGCCGCGCCGCCCGGGAGCCCCTGCAGCACATCACCGGCCGCGCCCCCTTCCGCTCGCTCGAGCTCGCCGTCGGGCCCGGCGTCTTCGTCCCGCGGCCGGAGACCGAGCAGGTGGCGCAGTTCGCGATCGACGCGCTGGGCGCGGTGCCGACGGCGCAGCCCGTCGCGGTCGACCTCGGCACCGGCAGCGGCGCCATCGCGCTGGCTCTCGCGACCGAGGTGCCCCATGCCCGGGTGTTCGCGGTCGAGAACTCGCCGGAGGCCTTCATCTGGGCCCGGCGGAACATCGAGGCGACGGGGGCGTCGAATGTGCGTCCCGTGTTCATCGATCTCGCCGACGCCCTCCCCGAGCTCGACGGGACCGTCGACGTCGTCATCTCGAACCCGCCCTATGTGCCCGACGATGCGATCCCGCGCGACCCGGAGGTGCGCCTCCACGACCCGCGCGCGGCGCTCTACGGCGGCCCTGACGGGCTGGATGTCGTGCGGGTGATCTCCGGCGTCGCCCGGCGTCTGCTGCATCCCGGGGGCACGCTCGTGCTCGAGCACGGCGAACATCAGGGCGCTGCGATCCGCGAGCTCCTGACGGCCGACGGCTGGCGCGCCGCCGCGACGCACCGCGACCTCACCACGCGCGACCGGGCGACGACCGCACTCCGCTGAGGCGACCCGGCCCGGCCCGCGTCAGCGCTCGCGGGAGGCGAAGGCGTGCATCGCCTCGCGCATCGCCTCGGTGTCGAAGGTCCCGTCGTCGCGCTTCACGAGCCGGTGGGCGTGCATCCCGGCGTCGCGGGCGCCCTCGACGTTGGCGAGCGAGTCGTCGAACAGGATGGCGTCCTCGGGGCGCACGCCGAACCTCCCGAGCGCGCGGGTGTAGATGCGCCGCTCCGGCTTCCGCGCGCCGAGCACCGCCGACACGAGGTCGTTCCCGCCGAGCACGCCGACGATCTCGGGGCAGAGGACCGGCAGCGAATCCTTGAACGGGATCGGGTTGTTCGACAGCAGCGACACCGTCCCGAGACCGGCCGCCTCGTGGAGCGCGTCGATCGAGCCGGGGATGGGAGTCATGGCCGACCGGCGCGCCTCCTGCCACTGCTCGAGCGTCAGGTGAGCACCCGTGACGTCGGCGAACGCGGCGAGGTAGTCGTCGGTGGTCGGGTACTCGCCGATCTCGGCCGCGCGCTCGTGGCCGCCCGCCCACCAGCCGGAGGCGAGCCGGTATTGGCTCACCCCGCTCAGCTCGGCGAGCTTCGGCAGCCGCCGATGGAAGTCGTAGTCGTAGAGCGTCTTGTCGCAGTCGAAGAAGTAGACGTCCATCGCCGTCCAGTATCCCCCGGGGAGGCTCAACTATCATTGACCCGTCATGTCAGCCATCTTCGATTGCTCCGTCGAGTCCGAGCTCCTCACCGGCATGCGCCTCGCGCGCGGCGCGATCGGGCGCGGCGAACTCGTCGTCATCCCGACCGACACGGTGTACGGCGTCGCCGCCGACGCCTTCAGCCCCGCCGCGGTGCAGCGGCTGCTCGACGCGAAGGGCCGCGGCCGGCAGTCCCCGCCGCCGGTGCTCGTCCCCGGCATCCCGACCCTCGCAGCCCTGGCCGAGACCGTGCCCGCCGAGGTGGAGGCGCTGGTCGAGGCGTTCTGGCCCGGCGGCCTGACGATCGTGCTCCCCGCCTCCCCGTCCCTCGTCTGGGATCTCGGTGAGACGCGGGGGACCGTCGCCCTCCGCATGCCGAAGGACACCATCGCCCTCGAGCTGCTGTCCGAGACGGGCCCGCTCGCGGTCTCGTCGGCCAACCTCACCAGCCGACCCGCGGCGCGCACGGCCGCGGAGGCCCAGGCGATGCTCGGCGACTCCGTGTCGGTCTACCTCGACGGGGGAGAGGCCGGGTCGGCGTACGACCGGGTGGAGGGCAAGGACTCGTCGTCGACCATCGTCGACGCCACCGCGCTCGCGCCGGGGGCCGGGAGGCTGCGCATCCTCCGCCACGGGGTCATCTCCGACGAGCGTCTGCGCGAGGTCGTCGGGGACGCCCTCGCCGAGCCGGAGGCCGCCCCCGTCGAGGGCGCCTCCACTACGGACAGCTGACGTGACCCTGCTCCTCGCGCTGGCGTTCATCTCGGCGGTCATCACCTTCGGGATGTCGTTCGTGGTCTACAAGCTGGCCATGCGCTACAAGCTGTATCCGAAGATCCGCGAGCGCGACGTCCACACGCGGCCGACTCCGCGCCTGGGCGGCGTGGCGATGTTCCTCGGCATCCTCGTGGCCTTCGGCGTCTCGTGGGCGCTGTCCAGTCAGTTCGGCGTCCTCGGACTGATCTTCTCCGACATGGGTCCGATCTTCGCGATCCTCGTCGCGTCCCTCCTCATCGTCGTGCTCGGCGTGATCGACGACCTGTGGGACCTCGACTGGATGACCAAGCTGGCCGGCCAGTTCGTGGCCGCCGGGATCATCGCCTGGCTCGGCGGCGTCCAGATCTACTCGCTGCCCATCGGGGGCGTCACCGTCGGCTCGCCCATCATGAGCATCGTGATCAGCCTGTTCGCGATCGTGCTCGTGATGAACGCCATCAACTTCATCGACGGCCTGGACGGCCTGGTCGCCGGCGTCGCCCTCATCGCGAACGGCGCCTTCCTGATCTACACGTACCTCCTCCAGCGCGAGATCAGCCCGCTCAACTACTTCAGCCTCGCCGGCGTGATCGCCGCGATTCTCGTCGGCGCCTGCGCCGGGTTCCTGCCGCTCAACTGGCACCCCGCGAAGATGTTCATGGGCGACGCCGGCGCGCTGCTCATCGGGCTGCTCATGGCCACCTCCGCCATCTCGGTCACCGGGACCATCGACCCGCAGTCGCTGCAGACGCTCGGGCGGCACTCGCTGGTCCCTGCGTTCATCCCGATCATCCTGCCGTTCGCGGTGCTCGTGGTGCCGCTCCTCGACTTCGGGCTCGCCGTCGTCCGCCGCCTCCGCGCGGGCAAGTCGCCGTTCAGCGCCGACCGGAAGCACCTCCATCACCGGCTGCTCGACATGGGCCACACGCACCTGCACGCGGTCCTCATCTTCTACGCGTGGACCGCCGTGCTCTCGATCGGGTGCCTGCTGTTCTTCTTCGACCCGTACTGGATGGCCATCGTCTTCATCGCGGTCGGGCTCGTGATCTGCGCGGCCTTCACCCTGGCGCCGCTCAGCCGCCGGAAGGCCACCGAGGCGGTCGCCGAACTCGCGCCCGCCGGGAGCGAGGAGGCGCTGGAGACCGCCCACTACGACCAGCTCGACGCCGCGAGCGAGCGAACCCACGCCGGGGCGCCCGGCCCTGCCGCATCCGACAAGGAGACACGATGACCGAGCCCACCGACGGAGGGACCGCGCCCCAGCCGGCCCGCCCCTCCGGACCGGTCCAGCAGCCGACATCGACGCCGGTCCTCAAGGACGTCCTGAAGTACGGCCTGATCATCGCCGCGGTCATCGCCGTGGTCGGCATGGTGCTCGGCGGGGTCTTCGCGGGCTGGATCGGGGTCGTCAGCGCCCTCATCGGGACCGTGATGGCCGCCGTGTTCCTCGGCATCACCGCGCTCAGCATCCTGATCGCCAACCGGTTCATCGGCTCCGACCTGTTCGTCGGGCTCTTCTTCGGGATCGTCATGGGCGGCTGGATCGTGAAGTTCGTCCTCTTCCTGGTCCTCGCCGTCGTGCTGCGCGATCAGCCGTGGATCAACCCGCCCGTGCTCTTCCTGAGTCTCATCGCGGGCGTCATCGGGTCGCTCGTCGTGGACATGATCGTGGTCTTCCGGTCGCGCCTCCCGTACGCCAGCGACGTGACCCTTCCGGGTGAGAAGCGCTGATGCGTATCCGATTCGTTACCCGTTGAAAACTCTTGTAGAGTTATCAGTGATCCCCCACCCGTACCGCGCCCGAAACGCACCACTGCCCGTCACCGGGCATGATCGGGCGCGAGTGGAGGGTGTCCACCGTTCGTCGCCGCGAGAGCTCAGCTCGACGCCCCGAAACAGGAGATAGCGCTGTTAGCTAACGCTGTGAACCTGCTGGTCCAGGCCGCAAGCTCCAATGATGGAGGCTTCCAGGGCCCGTCGATCAACGAGTTCTTCCCCCCGACCCTGTTCACCATCGGTGGCCTCGAGTTCAACCGCATCACGCTGGTCCGGATCATCTCCACCGTCGCGCTGATCGTGATCTTCTGGCTCGGCACCCGCAAGATGAAGCTCATCCCGGGCCGGTTCCAGTCGGTGGTCGAGATGGGCCTCGACTTCGTCCGGGTCAACATCGCGGAGGACCTCCTCGGCCGCAAGGACGGCCGCCGGTTCCTGCCGCTGCTGACGACGATCTTCTTCATGGTGCTGTTCTTCAACATCACCGGCATCATCCCGTTCCTCAACATCGCCGGCACCGCGATCATCGGGACCCCGCTGGTGCTCGCCATCGCGTCGTACATCGCCTTCATCTACGCGGGCGTGAAGAAGAGCCCCGGCAACTTCTTCCGGAACGCACTGTTCCCGCCCGGCGTGCCGTGGTTCCTCTACATCCTCGTGACGCCGATCGAGTTCGTCTCGACCTTCATCCTGCGTCCCATCACGCTGACGCTCCGACTCCTCATGAACATGGTCGTCGGCCACCTGCTGCTGGTGCTCTTCTTCACCGGCACCGCGTTCTTCGTCTTCACGCTGAGCGGGCTCTGGTCGCTCTTCGGCGTGGTGACCTTCGCCTTCGGCTTCGCCTTCTCCCTGTTCGAGATCCTGGTGGCCGTCCTCCAGGCCTACGTCTTCGCGCTGCTCACGGCTGTCTACATCCAGCTCGCCGTCGCCGAGGAACACTAATTACGATTCGCGCAACCGCACGGATCGCCATCACGGAAGGAAATACATAACGTGGACATCGCTGCTATCAACGGCAACATCGCCACCGTCGGTTACGGCCTCGCGGCCATCGGCCCGGCCATCGGCGTGGGCTTCGTGGTCGGCAAGACGATCGAGGGCGTCGCCCGCCAGCCCGAGCTGGCCGGCCGCCTCCAGGTCCTGATGTACATCGGTATCGCGTTCACCGAGGCGCTCGCCTTCATCGGTATCGCCGTCGGCTTCATCTTCCAGTAAGCCGTCCTCTTTATCCCACCCCGTAAGGAGGAACGATGCTCAGTAGCGTCGTGATGGCCGCGACGGAGGAGACGCATAACCCGCTGATCCCCGCGTGGCCGGACATCGTCGGCTCGCTGGTCTGCTTCATCATCATCCTCATCTTCTTCTGGAGACTCGTGCTCCCGCGCATGAAGAAGCTGCTGGACGAGCGCGCTGAGGCGATCGAGGGCAACATCGCCAAGGCGGACGAGGCGCAGCACAAGGCCGAGGCCCTGCTCGAGGAGTACACCGCCCAGCTCGCCGACGCGCGCGCCGAGGCCGGCAAGATCCGCGAGGCGGCTCGTGCCGACGGGCAGAAGATCGTCGCCGAGGCGAAGGAGACCGCTCAGGCCGAGGCCGCGCGCGTCACCGCCGCCGCGCAGGCGCAGATCGAGGCCGAGCGCCAGTCCGCTCTCGTCTCGCTCCGCAGCGAGGTCGGCTCGCTCGCGATCGACCTCGCCTCGGGCGTGGTCGGCGAGGCGCTGACCGACGACAAGAAGTCGCAGGCCATCGTCGACCGCTTCCTCGCGGACCTCGAGGCGAGTGAGAAGGCCGGGTCGAGCAACTGATGGGAAGCGCCACCAGAGAAGCGTTGGCCCGCTCCGTCTCGGCTCTGTCCGACCTGGGGTCCAAGGCCGATCTGGCGACGGCTGAGGACCTGTTCGCAGCAGGGCGGGTCGTCGCCGACTCCGCTCAGCTCCGGGCGGTCATCAGCGATCCCTCTGCCGATCCGCAGGGCAAGGCGGCGCTGGTCAAGCGCGTCTTCGCCTCGCTCTCCGCGCCGGCCGTCGAGTTGCTCACCGTCATCGCGTCGGGCCGCTGGTCCGCGCAGGAGGACGTGCTCGCCGCGATCGAAGAGGTCGGCATCCGTGCCATCGCGGCCTCCGCGCCCCGCAACGTCGACATCGTGAGCGAGCTGCTCGTGTTCGGAGGCGCCGTGACCTCCGACGCCCAGCTCGAGCTCGCGCTGCGCAGCAAGCTGGCCGCGCCGGAGGCCAAGGCCGCGCTGGTGGGCCGCCTCCTCGACGGGAAGGCCTCCCCGCAGACCGTGGCGATCGCACGCCAGCTCGTGCTGCAGCCGCGCGGTCGCGGGATCCGCGAGTCGCTGCGCGAGGCCACGCGCCTCGTGGCCGCGCAGGGCGGGCACACCATTGCGACCGTCGTGACCGCACGACCGCTCCCGGCCGAGCAGGCCGAGCGCCTGCGCGCAGCGCTCTCCGGCACCTACGGCGACCTCACGCTCAACGAGGTCGTCGACCCGGCCGTCCTCGGTGGACTGCGCGTCCAGGTCGGCGACGACGTCATCGACGGCACCGTCGCCTCGCGCCTCACCGACCTCAGACTTCAGCTGGCGGGCTGACCGCCTCAAGATAGGAACAACGATGGCAGATATCCAGATCAGCCCCGACGAGATCCGCGACGCGCTCAAGGACTTCGTCACCACCTACGAGCCGGCGTCCGCACAGGCGACCGAGGTCGGGCACGTGCTCGACGCGTCGGACGGCATCGCGCACGTCGAGGGCCTCCCGAGCGTGATGGCCAACGAGCTCATCCGCTTCGCCGACGGCACCCTGGGCCTCGCCCAGAACCTCGACGAGAACGAGGTCGGCGTCGTCATCCTCGGCGAGTTCGACCACATCGTCGAAGGCATGGAGGTCACCCGCACCGGCGAGGTCCTCTCGGTCCCCGTCGGCGACGGCTACCTCGGCCGTGTCGTCGACCCGCTCGGCAACCCGATCGACGGCCTCGGCGAGATCGCGACCGAGGGCCGGCGCGAGCTCGAGCTCCAGGCGCCCGGCGTCATGCAGCGCAAGTCGGTGCACGAGCCGCTGCAGACCGGCATCAAGGCGATCGACGCGATGATCCCGGTCGGCCGCGGCCAGCGCCAGCTCATCATCGGCGACCGCCAGACCGGCAAGACGGCCATCGCGATCGACACGATCATCAACCAGAAGGCCAACTGGGAGTCGGGCGACGTCAATAAGCAGGTCCGCTGCATCTACGTCGCGATCGGCCAGAAGGGCTCCACGATCGCGTCCGTGAAGGGCGCCCTCGAGGACGCCGGCGCGATGGAGTACACCACCATCGTCGCCGCCCCCGCCTCCGACCCGGCCGGCTTCAAGTACCTCGCCCCCTACACGGGCTCGGCCATCGGCCAGCACTGGATGTACGGCGGCAAGCACGTCCTCATCATCTTCGACGACCTGTCGAAGCAGGCCGAGGCCTACCGCGCCGTCTCGCTCCTCCTCCGCCGTCCGCCGGGACGCGAGGCCTACCCGGGTGACGTCTTCTACCTGCACTCCCGTCTGCTGGAGCGTTGCGCGAAGCTCTCCGACGAGCTGGGCGCCGGCTCGATGACCGGTCTCCCGATCATCGAGACGAAGGCCAACGATGTCTCGGCCTACATCCCGACCAACGTGATCTCCATCACCGACGGCCAGATCTTCCTCCAGTCCGACCTGTTCAACGCCAACCAGCGCCCCGCGGTCGACGTGGGCATCTCGGTCTCCCGAGTCGGCGGCGACGCGCAGGTCAAGTCGATCAAGAAGGTCTCCGGCACGCTCAAGCTCGAGCTCGCGCAGTACCGCTCGCTCGAGGCGTTCGCGATGTTCGCCTCCGACCTCGACGCGGCCAGCCGTCGTCAGCTCGCCCGTGGCGCCCGCCTCACCGAGCTGCTGAAGCAGCCGCAGTACTCGCCGTACCCGGTGGAGGAGCAGGTCGTCTCGATCTGGGCCGGCACCAACGGCAAGCTCGACGAGGTCGCCGTGGAGGACGTCCTGCGCTTCGAGTCGGAGCTGCTCGACCACCTCCGCCGCAACACCGACATCCTCGACACGCTCCGCGAGACCAACGTCCTCGACGACGACACGGTCGCGAAGCTCGACTCCGAGGTGGACGCCTTCAAGCTCGAGTTCCAGACGGGCGAGGGCAAGCCGCTCGCGTCGGTCGGGCGCGAGGAGTTCGAGGCCATCGCGGAAGAGGACGTCGACCAGGAGCGCATCGTCAAGGCGAAGCGCTGACCGGGCACCGCAGGTAAGGAAGGAGGAGACACATGGGAGCACAGCTTCGGGTCTATCGGCAGAAGATCAGGTCTGCCCAGACGACCAAGAAGATCACCCGTGCGATGGAGCTGATCTCCGCCTCTCGCATCCAGAAGGCGCAGGCGCGGGTCGCGGCGAGCTCGCCGTACGCCCGCGCCATCACGCGCGCGGTGTCGGCGGTCGCGTCGTACTCGAACGTCGATCACGTCCTCACCACGGAGCCGGAGAAGATCGAGCGCGCAGCGATCGTCATCTTCTCGTCGGACCGCGGACTCGCCGGCGCGTTCAACGCGAACGTGCTGAAGGAGTCGGAGAAGCTCGCCGAGCTGCTGCGCAGCGAGGGCAAGGAGGTCGTGTACTTCCTGGTGGGCCGCAAGGCCCAGGGCTACTTCAGCTTCCGCCGCCGCTCGTTCGAGCGGGTCTGGGTGGGAGGCACCGACAGCCCCGAGTTCGAGCAGGCCAAGGAGATCAGCGACGCGATCCTGGAGTCCTTCCTGCGCGACGCGTCGGACGGCGGCGTGGACGAGATCCACATCATCTACAACCGCTTCGTCAGCATGCTGA
Source organism: Leifsonia sp. AG29 (assembly GCF_009765225.1). Taxonomy (NCBI): domain Bacteria; kingdom Bacillati; phylum Actinomycetota; class Actinomycetes; order Micrococcales; family Microbacteriaceae; genus Leifsonia; species Leifsonia sp. AG29. The sequence goes on from NZ_VMSF01000001.1 coordinate 1,040,524, forward strand.
CGCAGGAGCCGCAGGTCGTGCGCCTGCTCCCGCTGGAGGTCGTCGAGGGCGTGGAGGAGCCGGACCGCACCCAGGTCCTGCCGCTCTACGAGTTCGAGCCCGACGTGAGCACCGTGCTCGACTCGCTGCTCCCGGTGTACATCGAGAGCCGCATCTTCAACGCGATGCTCCAGTCCGCGGCGAGCAAGCACGCGGCGACGCAGAAGGCCATGAAGGCCGCGAGCGACAACGCCGACAAGCTCATCACCGACTACACGCGACTGGCCAACAACGCGCGCCAGGCGGAGATCACCCAGCAGATCTCGGAGATCGTCGGCGGCGCCGACGCCCTGAGCTCCGCCCACTGATCCGCAGCGCCGACAGAACGTCAAACGAGAGAGAACGAATCATGACTACCGCTACCGCCGAAGCCCAGGCTTCGACCGCGCAGCCGGCGGGTGTGGGCCGCATCGCCCGCGTCACCGGCCCGGTCGTCGACATCGAGTTCCCGCACGACTCGATCCCGGGCATCTACAACGCCCTGAAGACCACGATCACGATCGGCGAGCAGTCGACCGAGATCACGCTCGAGGTCGCACAGCACCTGGGCGACGACCTGGTGCGCGCGATCGCCCTCAAGCCGACTGACGGCCTCGTCCGCGGCGGCGAGGTCCGCGACACGGGCGCTCCGATCTCCGTGCCCGTGGGCGACGTCACCAAGGGCAAGGTGTTCAACGTCACCGGCGATGTGCTCAACGCCGAGCCGGGCGAGACGATCGAGATCACCGAGCGCTGGCCGATCCACCGCCAGCCCCCGGCGTTCGACCAGCTCGAGTCGAAGACCCAGCTGTTCGAGACCGGCATCAAGGTCATCGACCTGCTCACCCCGTACGTCCAGGGCGGGAAGATCGGCCTGTTCGGCGGCGCGGGCGTCGGCAAGACCGTCCTCATCCAGGAGATGATCCAGCGCGTCGCGCAGGACCACGGCGGTGTGTCGGTGTTCGCGGGCGTCGGCGAGCGGACCCGTGAGGGCAACGACCTGATCCACGAGATGGAGGAGGCGGGCGTCTTCGACAAGACCGCGCTCGTCTTCGGCCAGATGGACGAGCCGCCGGGGACCCGTCTCCGCGTCGCCCTGTCGGCGCTGACGATGGCGGAGTACTTCCGCGACGTGCAGAACCAGGACGTCCTCCTGTTCATCGACAACATCTTCCGCTTCACGCAGGCGGGCTCCGAGGTGTCGACCCTGCTCGGCCGCATGCCGTCCGCGGTGGGCTACCAGCCGAACCTCGCCGACGAGATGGGCCAGCTCCAGGAGCGCATCACCTCGACGCGCGGCCACTCGATCACCTCGCTGCAGGCGATCTACGTCCCCGCCGACGACTACACCGACCCGGCGCCGGCGACCACGTTCGCCCACCTCGACGCGACGACCGAGCTCTCGCGCGAGATCGCGTCGAAGGGCCTGTACCCGGCCGTCGACCCGCTGACCTCGACCTCCCGCATCCTCGACCCCCGGTACCTGGGCGAGGACCACTACCGGGTGGCCACCACGGTCAAGCAGATCCTCCAGAAGAACAAGGAGCTCCAGGAGATCATCGCGATCCTCGGTGTCGACGAGCTCTCGGAGGAGGACAAGATCACGGTGTCGCGTGCGCGCCGGATCCAGCAGTTCCTCTCGCAGAACACCTACATGGCGAAGAAGTTCACCGGTGTCGAGGGCTCCACGGTCCCGCTGAAGGACACGATCGAGTCCTTCGACGCCATCGCCAAGGGCGAGTTCGACCACGTCGCCGAGCAGGCCTTCTTCAACGTCGGCCCGATCTCGGACGTCGAGGAGAAGTGGGCTCAGATCCAGAAGGAGAACGGCTGAGCATGGCTGTCCTCACCGTCAGCGTCGTCGCCGCGGACCACGAAGTGTGGTCGGGCGAGGCGAACATGGTCGTCGCGCGGACCGTGGAGGGGCAGATCGGTATCCTGCCCGGCCACGAGCCGCTGCTGGCGATCCTCGCCGAGGGCGAGGTCCGCGTGACCGTGAACGGCGGCGAGTCCATCACCGCCCAGGCCGACGACGGCTTCCTCTCGGTCGAGAACAACACGGTGACGGTCGTCGCCCGCCGGGCGGAGCTCGTCTGAGCATGCCGGAGCAGTCGGGAGCCCCGTTGGAGCGCCAGTTCGGAGACGTCCGCGTCCCCATCCTGGTGGCGATGGCGGGGCTTCCCGGTTCCGGGAAGTCGACGATCGCCGAGATCCTGGCCGGGCGCCTCGGTGCCACCGTCATCTCCGTCGACCCGATCGAGGCCGCCATCCTGCGCGCCGGCATCGACGCCAACCAGCCCACCGGTCTCGCGGCCTACCTCGTGGCCGAGACGATGGCCGAGCAGGTGCTCGTGTCCGGGCACTCCGTGATCGTGGACGCGGTGAACGCCGTCGAGCCCGCGCGGTTGCAGTGGCGCGACCTCGCCGACCGCTGCGGCGTCAAGCTGCGTGTCATCGAGACCGTGTGCATGGACGACGCCCTCCACGAGGAGCGGCTCTCCAAGCGCTCCGGCCTGGTCGCCGCGTACGCGGTCGAGCAGAGCGTCGACGAGTACGTGGAATGGAAGGGCGCCTGCGCCTCCCTCCCTCGGGTGACCGTCGACACGTCCCAGCCGCTCGGAGCGAACGTCGAGGTCGCGCTGGACTTCCTGGAGGGCTGACGTGCTCATCCTCCTCCCGCCGTCCGAGACGAAACGGGACGGGGGAGCGGGTGCCCCCGTCGACCTCGGCTCCCTCTTCGCCCCGGAACTGGCACCGGTGCGCCGGGAGGTGCTCTCGGCGCTGACCGAGCTCTCCGCGGACCGCGAGGCGTCCCTCCGCGCCCTCAAGCTCGGCCCCAAGCAGTCCGCCGAGGTCGACCGGAACCGGGGCATCGCGGGTGCGCCCACCATGCGCGCCCTCGAGCGCTACACAGGAGTGCTGTACGACGCCCTGGATGCGGCGGCACTCGACGAGCGCGGCTGGGAGGCGGCCTCCCGATCCGTCGTGGTCCACTCGGCTCTCTTCGGGCTGGTCGGCGCGACGGACCTCATCCCGGCTTACCGCCTCTCGTTCGACTCCCGGCTGTCGCTCGAGCGCGGTGCGCCGTCGCTCAAGAAGCGGTGGAGCGGTCCGGTCGCGAGCGTCCTCGCCGGTCGCGGCGATCTCGTCCTCGATCTCCGCTCGGAAGGCTACGCCGCTCTCGGTCCGCTGCCGGACCGCGAGGGGGCGCACTACGTGCGCATCCTGGCGCGCGATGACTCGGGCGCGGTGCGTGCGCTCAACCACTTCAACAAGCAGGCGAAGGGCCTGTTCACGCGTGCGCTCCTCGATGCCGGTGTCGACCTCCGGACGACGAACGACCTTCTGGACTGGGCGCGTGCCGAGGGATACGACCTCACGCTCTCGGATCACGGAAGCCGTGAGCTCCGGCTCGTCGTGCCCGAGGTGTCAGGGGAGCCCGGAAAGCTCTTGGCGGTCCTCCGCATGGCCTCCTGACACGCCGTCGGACACCCTCTTGCGATGTGGGCAAAATGAGATAAGCTCACTTCAAGAGAGAGGTTCTTCGGCTCGAGGTGGGACGCGCAAGTGCGTACCCGTCAGACCTCGAAGAGGTCGGGCCGACGGTCGGTAACCCGGCGTCCTTTTGACGCCGACAGGAGTTCCGGAGTGTGGCGATCGGCGTCCACGCATGCGGTCGGGCACGCGCAGGACCGCCGCGCCACCAGCGAGAATCCGGAGCTCGAGTGCCGGCCGTCGGTTCGGCTCTCTCTTGCTCGCCCGGGGTCCGCCGTCAGGTCGCGCGGAAGCAGCCCTCGAGATGGTCGTCGACCATCCCGGTGGCCTGCATGAGGGCGTACATGGTCGTGGGGCCGACGAAGCGGAATCCGCGCTTCCGCAGCGCCGCGCTGAGCGCGCCCGACTCCGGTGTCACCGCCGGGACGTCGGCCCAGGCGCGCGGCCGTCGCCGCCCGGACGTGCCGGGCGCGAAGCCCCACATGAGCTCCTCCAGCGGTTCGTCGAGCGCGAGCACGGCGCGCGCATTCGAGATCGTGGCCTCGATCTTGCCGCGGTGGCGGATGATGCGGGCGTCCTGCAGCAGCCGCTCCACGTCGGCGTCGGTGAAGGCCGCCACTCGTTCGGGCTCGAAGCCGAGGAAGACCTCCCGGAACGCGGGGCGTCGCCGCAGGATCGTGATCCACGAGAGGCCCGCCTGGAAGCCTTCGAGGCACAGCTTCTCGTAGAGCGCGCGAGGATCGTGCTGCGGCGTGCCCCACTCCTCGTCGTGATAGCGGCGGTATTCGGGATCGTTCGCGGACCACGCGCAGCGGGGCCGCCCGTCATCGCCCACGATGAGCCCGGGACGCGCGACGGTGTCGGTCTCGGTCTCGCTCATGCCGCCAGCGTGATCCCCTCGTGCTCGAGGAGCCACAGCTTGGTCGGCACGCCGTCGCCCCCGCTGTACCCCGTGACCCGGCCGGAGGACGAGAGCACGCGATGGCAACCGACGATGATCGGGACCGGATTGGCGCCGACCGCTCCGCCGATGGCGCGGCCGTAACCGGGGTGCCCGAGCGCGAGGCCGAGCTCGCCGTAGGACGTGACGCTGCCGAATTCGAGATGCGCTAGGTGTTCCCACACCGCGAGGCGGAAGGGGGTCCCGACGAGCCTGACCGGCACGTCGAACGACCGACGCTCACCCGCGAAGTACTCGCCGAGCTGGGCGGCGGCCTCGTCGAGGACGGCCGTGCTCCGCTCGGGATGCTCCTCGAGCGGGAGGGTGCCGGCGCGCTCGATCGAGAGGGAGGCGACCGCCTCGCCGTCGCTCGTGAGCTCGATGCGCCCGATGGGGCTCGGCACGCGGAGGAGGTAGGCGAAGGAACTGCTCATACGACGACTCTAGAGGGCGCCTCCGACCCTCCACCGGCGGGAATCGGACATCGGGGCGCCCCCACCGCGAGCGGAAGGCCGCACGTCTGCGGCGCCGCGGGACACGTGCGCACCGGCGCCCGACCGCACGCGTCTCGCCACACTGCACTCACCCGACGCGTCGCGGCGCACGGCTACCCGGGGGGAGGGGTCCGCTGCCTAGACTCGGACCATGGCGAACATCGACTACCGCGCACTGGGCGGGTCCGGCCTCATCGTCTCGACGATCGGCCTGGGCTGCAACAACTTCGGCAGGGCCGGAACGGCCAGCGAGACGCAGGAGGGCACGAACGCCGTCATCGACGCGGCGATCGACGCCGGTGTGACGCTCTTCGACACCGCCGACATCTACGGCCAGGAGCGCGGGCTCTCCGAGACGCTCATGGGCAACGCCCTGAAGGGGAAGCGCGAGCGCATCGTCCTCGCCACCAAGTTCGGGATGGACATGGGCGGCGCCAACGGTCCCGACTGGGGCGTCCGCGCCTCCCGGCGCTACATCCGGCTGGCGGTGGAGGCGTCCCTCCGGCGGCTGCAGACCGACTGGATCGACCTCTACCAGCTCCACCGGCCGGACCCGGTGACGCCGATCGATGAGACCCTCGAGACGCTCGACGACCTCATCCGCGAGGGCAAGATCCGGTACATCGGGCACTCCAACCTGGCCGGCTGGCAGATCGCCGAGGCGGAGTTCACCGCGCGCATCGGCGGCCACCCGCGCTTCATCTCCGCGCAGAACGAGTACAGCCTCCTCGTGCGCGAGGCCGAGCGCGAGGTTCTCCCGGCTGTGAACGCGTACGGGCTCGGCTTCCTCCCTTACTTCCCGCTGTACAACGGACTCTTCACCGGCAAATTCAGTCGGGAGGGCGGACCCGCCGACAGTCGGATCATGCGTCAGCGCAAGCATCTGCTCGACACCGCGCCGTGGGACCGCATCGACCGCTATCAGGCGTTCTGCGACGAGCGCGGGGTGACCATGCTCGGCGCCACCTTCGCCTGGCTCCTCGCACAGCCCGGCCTGACGAGCGTCATCGCCGGCGCCACCCGCCCCGAGCAGATCGTCGCGAACGCCGAGGCGGCGACCGGATGGCGCCCTTCCGAGAGCGAGCTGCGCGAGATCTCGGACATCTTCGCGGCGGCGTGACCCCGCAGCGCTGAGTGCTTTGAGTGAGCACTCACTCAGCGTAGACTCGCCGCGTGACCGAGGCCCAGACCACCGAGACGCCGCGACCGCGCGCCGCACCGCTCGCGCTCGACGAGCGCAAGGCGATGATCGTCGACGCCGTGATCCCGCTGCTGCTCGAGCACGGCCGCGCCCTGACGTCCCGGCAGATCGCCGAGGCGGCCGGAGTCGCCGAGGGGACGGTGTTCCGCGCGTTCGGCGACAAGGAGTCGCTCGTCGAGGCGGCGATCCGCAAGCACCTCGATCCCGAGCCGGTGCGGGAGGCGTTGCGCTCCATCGACCCGTCCCTCCCGCTCGAGCACAAGGTCCGGGCGATCCTGTACCTGCTCCGCGAACGGTTCCGGAGCGTCATGCGCATCATGCCGGTGATCGGCGGTGAGCGCCCGCCCATCCCGCAGGAGCGCGCTGAGTTCGCCCGCATCATCGCCGAGGTGCTCCGCCCCGAGGCCGACGCCCTGAACTGGCCGCCGGAGCGGGTGGCCCACATCCTGCGGCTGGTGAGCTTCTCGTCGGCCTTCCCGGCACTGAACGACGGGCAGGAGTTCTCGATCGACGACCTGGCCCGCATCGTGCTGACGGGCATCGCCGGGGAGCTCCCGGCCGGGTTCGCCGCACCCCTCGTCCCGGCCGGCAGGCGGCCTGCCGGCCACTCCGCCTCCGAGGAGGACCCGTGCTCCTGAGACTGCTCGTCCGTTCCCTTCGTCCGCACTGGCCGCTGCTCGTGGGCGTCGTCGTGTTCCAGCTCGCCCAGTCGCTGCTGTCGCTCTGGTTGCCGACGCTCAACGCCGACATCATCGACAACGGCGTCGCCAAGGGCGACACCTCCTACATACTCGCCGTCGGGGCCCAGATGCTCGGGGTGACGCTCCTCCAGATCGCCTGCGCCATCACGGCCGTCTACTTCGGCGCCAAGGTCGCTATGCGCGTCGGACGGGACCTGCGGGAGGCGATCTTCCACCGCGTCGGCGAGTTCTCGGAGCGGGAGGTGACGCGCTTCGGCGCCCCGTCGCTCATCACCCGCAACACCAACGACGTGCAGCAGGTGCAGATGCTCGTCATGATGACGTGCACGCTGCTCGTCTCCGCGCCGATCCTCGCGATCGGCGGCATCGTGCTCGCCATGCAGCAGGACATCCAGCTGTCGTGGCTCATCGCGGTGAGCGTCCCGGTCCTCCTGATCGCGGTGGCCCTGATCATCACCCGCATGGTGCCCCTGTTCCGGAAGATGCAGGAGCGGATCGACCGCGTCAACCGGGTCCTGCGCGAGCAGCTCAGCGGCATCCGGGTCGTGCGGGCGTTCGTCCGGGAGCGGGTCGAGACCGAGCGGTTCGCCGCGGCGAACGCCGACCTGACGGACACGGCCCTCCGCGCGGGACGGCTGTTCGCACTGATGTTCCCGATCGTGATGCTGGTGCTCAACGTCTCGAGCGTCGCCGTGATCTGGTTCGGGTCCTTCCGTGTCGCCGACGGCTCGATGCAGATCGGGACGCTGACCGCCTTCCTCCAGTACCTCATGCAGATCCTCATGGGCGTCATGATGTCGACGATGATGGCGGTGCTCGTACCGAGGGCGGCCGTCTGCGCCGACCGCATCGGGGAGGTGCTCGGCACCGAGCCGTCCGTCCACTCGGCCGACAACCCGGTCACCGAGCTGCGCAGCCACGGGACGGTCGAGTTCGTCGACGTCGGGTTCTCCTACCCGGGCGCCGAGAACGCCGTCCTCACCGATGTGTCCTTCCTCGCGGAGGCGGGCCGGACCACGGCTGTCATCGGCAGCACGGGTGCCGGCAAGACGACTCTCGTCAACCTCATCCCGCGGCTGTTCGACGCGACAGCGGGGATCGTCCTCGTCGACGGCGTCGACGTCGCGGAACTCGACCCGGAGCTCCTCTGGTCGCGGTTCGGGCTCATCCCGCAGCGCCCGTACCTGTTCTCGGGGACGGTCGCCAGCAATCTCCGCTACGGCAAGCCCGATGCGACCGATGACGAACTCTGGCACGCGCTCGAGGTGGCCCAGGCCAAGGACTTCGTGGAGGCGATGCCCGACGGCCTCGACGCGCCGATCGCGCAGGGAGGCACGAACGTCTCCGGCGGTCAGCGGCAGCGCCTCGCCATCGCGCGGGCGCTCGTCAAACGCCCGGAGATCTACGTCTTCGACGACTCGTTCTCGGCGCTCGACACGGCGACCGATGCGCGCCTCCGGTCCGCGCTCGCTCGCGATGTGGCGGGCGCGACGATCATCGTCGTCGCGCAGCGCGTCTCGACCATCGTCGACGCGGATCAGATCATCGTCCTCGAGGGCGGCCGGGTCGTCGGGCGGGGCACGCACGACGAGCTGGTCAGCACCAACGCGACGTACGCGGAGATCGTCGAGTCGCAGCTGAGCGCGGAGGAGGCGGCATGAGCGAGAAGACGCAGCCCCGCACGGGCGGCGGAAGGCCCTCGGGACCGTCGGCCGCGCCCGCCGCTCCGATCCGGACCCCGGCGCGCCGCGGACCGGGTGGCGGGCCGTTCGGCGGCATGACCATGCCCGGTGACAAGTCGATGGACTTCTGGCCGTCGGCCCGGCGCCTCGGGCGTCGGCTGCGCCCGGAGGGGCTCGCCCTCGGCGCCGTGTTCGTGCTCGCCGTCACCAGCGTGGTGTTCGCCGTGCTGGGGCCGAAGCTCCTGGGCAACGCCATCAATCTCGTGTTCGCGGGGTGGATCTCGAGCAAGTTCCCCGCGGGGATGACGCAGCAGCAGGTGATCGATCAGGTCCGTGCGTCGGGGAACGGCCAGTTCGCCGGGATCCTCTCCGGCACGACGTTCACGCCCGGCGCCGGAATCGACTTCGCCGCGGTCGGTCACGTGCTGCTCTGGGTGCTCGCGCTCTACGTGGCCTCCTCGGTGTTCAGCTACCTGCAGGCGTACGTGCTGAACGGGACCACCCAGCGGACCGTGTACCGCCTGCGCGAGGACGTCGAGGAGAAGCTCCACCGCCTCCCGCTCAAGTACTTCGACGGCATGCCGCGCGGCGAACTGCTCAGCCGCGTGACGAACGACATCGACAACATCTCGCAGACGCTGCAGCAGACGTTGAGTCAGCTGCTCACCTCCCTGCTCACGGTCGTCGGCGTCACGGTCCTGATGTTCATCATCTCGCCGCTGCTGGCGGTGATCGCGCTCATCACGATCCCGTTGACGCTGGTCATCACGGGCCTGATCGCCCGGCGCTCCCAGAAGCTCTTCGTCGCCCAGTGGAGGAGCACGGGCGAGTTGAACGGCCAGATCGAGGAGGCCTTCACGGGGCACTCGCTCGTCAAGGTGTTCGGCCGGCACCGCGAGGTGGAGGAGCGCTTCCGGACCAAGAACGACGAGATGTACCGCGCCTCCTTCGGCGCCCAGTTCATCTCGGGCATGATCATGCCCGCCATGATGTTCGTCGGGAACCTCATGTACGTCGCGATCGCCGTCGTCGGCGGCCTCCAGGTCGCGGCGGGGGCGATGCAGCTCGGCGATGTGACCGCCTTCATCCAGTACTCGCGGCAGTTCACGCAGCCGCTCACCCAGCTCGGATCGATGGCCAACCTGCTGCAGTCCGGCGTCGCCAGCGCCGAGCGCGTGTTCGAGCTCCTCGACGCCGACGAGCAGTCGAGCGACCCGGAGGAGCCCGAGCACCCGCGGCCGACGCGAGGCCGGCTGGCCTTCGAGCACGTCTCGTTCCGCTACGAGCCGGAGGAGCCCCTCATCGACGATCTGTCGCTCGTCGCCGAGCCGGGCCAGACGGTCGCCATCGTCGGCCCGACCGGCGCGGGCAAGACGACCCTCGTGAACCTCATGATGCGCTTCTACGAGCTCGACGCCGGGCGGATCACGCTCGACGGGATCGACATCGCCTTGATGTCGCGGCACGACCTCCGGAGCCGGATGGGCATGGTGCTGCAGGACACGTGGCTCTTCCGGGGCACGATCCGCGACAACATCGCCTACGGGCGCCCGGGCGCCACCGAGGAGGAGATCGTCGACGCCGCGCGGGCGACCTACGTGGACCGCTTCGTCCGCACGCTGCCCGACGGCTATGACACCGTGCTCGACGATGAGGGATCGAACGTGTCGGCGGGGGAGAAGCAGCTCCTCACGATCGCGCGAGCCTTCCTGGCGCGGCCGAGCGTGCTGATCCTCGACGAGGCGACCTCGTCGGTCGACACCCGGACCGAGCTGCTCGTCCAGAAGGCGATGAGCGTGCTGCGCGCCGAGCGCACCTCCTTCGTGATCGCCCACCGCCTGTCGACCATCCGCGACGCCGACCTCATCCTCGTGATGGAGGCGGGCCGGATCGTGGAGCAGGGCACCCACGCCGAGCTGCTGGCCAGCGGCGGCGCCTACTACACCCTGTACAACGCGCAGTTCGCGGGCGCGGCGGCGGAGTGACGGCGGCGCGCGCCGATCAGGGCTCGCTCAACCGGGAGGCGAACGCGCGGACGCACCAGAAGGCGCCGTAGGCGATGAGCCCGAGCGCGATGAGGATCAGCAGGACGACCCCGAACGGGACTCGCGTCAGCTCCTTCAGGCTGCTGTCGAGCCCGCCGGCCTTGCTGGGGTCCGACGCGACCGCGCCCCACACGACGAGGCCGCCCACGATGATGAGCGCGACGCCCTTCGCGATGTAGCCGACGCGCCCGAGCGTGGTGGTGACGCCCGCGAGCCGGTTCGGCGGCAGCCGGAGGTCGCGCTCGAACCGGTGGGTCGCGCCGTTGCGGATGAAGACGATGCCCGTCACCACGATCGCGATGCCGACGGCCGCGAGGAGGAAGACGCCGCCCGGCACGGACAGGAGCTTGGCGCTCGCCGACTTGTCCTGGGAGGACGAGCTGTGACTGGTCCCGGAGGCGACGGACACCGCGATGAGGGCGAGCGCCGCGTAGAGCACGCACTTGGCGACCTCGACGGCCTTCTCGGCCGGCCGGTGAGCGGTCACCGCCTGGAGGATCTGCCAGAGGGCGAGGAAGACCAGCCCCACGATCACGGCCCACAACACGAAGAGGCCTCCCGGCACCTTCGTCACGGCCTGGAGCGCGCCGGTCTGGTCGGCGCTGCCGCCACCTGCCCCGGCCGCGACCGAGAGGGCGATGATCCCGATGAGGATGTGCAGCACGCCGATGGCGAACAGCCCGACCCGTGCGAGCGCGCGCACGGCGGGCTGGCGTTCCACGCGGGCTGCGGTTCGGGAGGGGCCGGCCATGCCCCACACGGTACGCGCGTTCACCGCGCACGGAATCTCGGGTACCGTAGATGACTGATACCGCCGCGCCGATCGCGCGGCGGTGAGATCTGAATAGAGGAGGCCGGCATGGACATCGACCTCAGCGTCTTGCGTCTCATGGAGCGCGAGAAGGAGATCCCGTTCGACGAGCTGGTGCAGATCATCGAGCAGGCGATCCTGACCGCCTACCTGAAGCACACCAACCAGGCCGACCACCGCCACGGGCACAGCGACCAGCCGCCCGCGGCGCGCGTGCACCTGGACCGCAAGACCGGGCATGTCACCGTCTACGTCCCGGAGCGCGACGACGAGGGCAACATCATCGGCGAGGCCGAGGACAGCCCGAGCGACTTCGGCCGCATCGCGGCGTTCGCCGCCAAGCAGGTGATCAACCAGCGGCTCCGCGACATCGCCGACGACGCCGTGCTCGGCGAGTTCCGCGGCCGCGAGGGCGACATCGTCGCCGGCGTGATCCAGCAGGGGCCGAATCCGCGGATGGTCCACATCGACCTCGGCACGGTGGAGGCGATCCTCCCTCCCGAGGAGCAGGTCCCCGGTGAGGAGTACGCGCACGGCTCGCGCATCCGCGTCTACGTGACGAGCGTGGCGAAGGGGCCGAAGGGTCCCTCCATCACCGTCTCGCGCACGCACCCCGCGCTCGTCCGCAAGCTCTTCGCGCTCGAGGTGCCCGAGATCGCGAGCGGCGTCGTCGAGATCGTCTCGCTCGCCCGCGAGGCCGGCCACCGCACCAAGATCGCCGTCCGCGCCACCGAGCCCGGCGTGAACGCCAAGGGCGCGTGCATCGGAGAGCTCGGGCAGCGGGTGCGAGCCGTCACGGCCGAACTCAACAACGAGAAGATCGACATCGTCGACTACTCGCCGGACCTCGCGACGTTCGTGTCGAGCGCGCTCTCGCCCGCCAAGGTGACGAGCGCCTTCGTGATCGACGAGTCGCTGAAGGCCGTGCGCGCCCTCGTGCCGGACTACCAGCTCTCGCTCGCGATCGGCAAGGAGGGGCAGAACGCCCGCCTCGCCGCCAAGCTGACCGGTGCCAAGATCGACATCCAGCCGGATTCGATCCTCGACCGGGAGTGAGCCCGCGTCCAGGGAATCGGAAGCGTCCGCACGGCGTTGCATGGGAAGGCGGCTCCATCCGTGGTTCGGCGCCCGTGCGCCGGAGGGGTAAGATGGTAGCTGTCAGAACGTGCGTCGGATGCCGTTCTCGCGCTCCCCGGTCCTCTCTTCTGAGGGTCGTCGCCCGTGATTCGGAGATCGTGGCGGATCCGTCCGCCGCTCTTCCGGGGCGGGGCGCGTGGCTGCATCCGACCGACGAGTGTCTCGACAAAGCCCTGAACCGGCGAGCCTTCGGGCGAGCCCTCCGGGTCGAAGGGACACTCGGAACCGCGACCGTCCGGTCGCACATTCATAGACAGGCTGAAGAAGCAGTGACTTCACATGAGTGACAACCGATGAGCGGCTCGAAATGAGATCCGTCCGCAACTAACGCCTGCCCTGTCTGGGTGGGCCCAGACAGGAGAATTGTGGCTGCAAAACCACGCGTACACGAGGTCGCGAGCGAGCTCGGCGTCGACAGCAAGGTCGCGCTCGCGAAGCTCAAGGAGATGGGCGAGTTCGTCAAGGGACCGTCCTCGAGCATCGAGCCCCCGGTGGCGCGCAAGCTGCGCGCCGCGCTGGAGGCCGAGGGGCACACCAGCGCGAAGGGCGGCGGCGCCCCCGCTGCTCCCCGCGCCCAGGCGCAGGCCCCGAAGCCGGGCGCGCCGCGCCCGCAGACCCCCGCGCCCGCCGCGGGCGACGGCCCCAAGCCGCAGTCGCCGATGTCGGTCGCCGAGCGTCAGGCCGCGGCTGAGAAGGCGGCTGCTGAGAAAGCCGCCGCCGAGAAGACCGCCGCCGAGAAGGCGGCGGCCGACCAGGGCGCCCAGCAGAAGCCCGCCGCGTCGACGGACGCGGTCAAGCCGTCCGGCCCGCGTCCCGGCGCCGGAAGCATCCCCCGCCCGAGCGCTCCGCGCCCGGGCAACAACCCGTACTCGTCGAGCCAGGGGATGGGCCAGCGCCCGTCCACCCCGCGACCGGGCAACAACCCGTTCTCGAGCTCGCAGGGCATGGGCCAGCGCCCGTCGCCCGGCAACATCCCGCGGCCGACGCCTCCGCGTCCCGGCTCGCCGCGCATCGGCGCGCCCGGTCAGGGCGGTGGCAACCGTCCGGGCCCGCGTCAGGGCGGCGGCGGCCGTCCCGGCTTCCAGCAGCGCCCCGGCAGCGGCGCGGGTGCGGGAGCCGGCACCGGCTTCCAGCGTCCCGGTGGCGGCTTCGGCGGCCCCCGGCCGGCCGGCGGCGGCCGCGGTCGCGGACCGGGCGGCGGCACGGCCGGCGCGTTCGGACGCGGCGGCGGCAAGAGCAAGGCCCGCAAGTCGAAGCGCGCGAAGCGTCAAGAGTTCGAGATGCGGGAGGCCCCGTCGCTGGGCGGCGTGAGCGTCCCCCGCGGCGACGGCAGCACCGTCATCCGGCTGCGCCGCGGCGCCTCCATCTCGGACTTCGCCGACAAGATCGACGCGAACCCGGCCTCGCTCGTCACCGTCCTGTTCCACCTGGGCGAGATGGCGACCGCGACCGAGTCGCTCGACGAGGCCACCTTCGAGGTGCTCGGCGATGAGCTGGGCTACAAGATCCAGGTCGTGTCGCCCGAGGACGAGGACAAGGAGCTCCTCGAGGGCTTCGACATCGACCTCGATGCCGAGCTCGAGGGCGAGTCCGACGAGGATCTCGAGATCCGTCCGCCGGTCGTGACCGTCATGGGCCACGTCGACCACGGTAAGACGCGCCTCCTCGACGCCATCCGGAACGCCAACGTGGTGGCCGGCGAGGCGGGCGGGATCACGCAGCACATCGGTGCGTACCAGGTCTGGACCGAGCACGAGGGCATCGAGCGCGCCATCACGTTCATCGACACCCCGGGTCACGAGGCGTTCACCGCCATGCGTGCCCGCGGTGCCCAGGTGACCGACATCGCGATCCTCGTGGTCGCGGCCGACGACGGCATCATGCCCCAGACGATCGAGGCGCTGAACCACGCCCAGGCGGCCGAGGTGCCGATCGTGGTCGCGGTCAACAAGATCGACAAGCCCGACGCCAACCCGGCGAAGGTACGCCAGCAGCTCACCGAGTTCGGCCTGGTCGCCGAGGAGTACGGCGGCGACGTCATGTTCGTCGACGTGTCCGCGCGGAACAACATCGGCATCCAGGAGCTGCTCGACGCGGTGCTCCTGACGGCCGACGCCGGTCTCGACCTGCGCGCCAACCCCAACAAGGACGCCCGCGGCGTCGCCATCGAGGCGAAGCTCGACAAGGGCCGCGGCGCCGTGGCGACCGTGCTCATCCAGTCGGGAACGCTGCGCGTCGGCGACGCGATCGTCGCGGGAACGGCCTACGGCCGCGTCCGTGCGATGGCCGACGAGAACGGCGACGCCGTCTTCGAGGCCGCGCCGTCCCGGCCGGTGCAGGTGCAGGGTCTGTCCAGCGTCCCGCGCGCCGGCGACACCTTCCTCGTCACCGAGGAGGACCGCACCGCCCGTCAGATCGCCGAGAAGCGCGAGGCCGCCGAGCGCAACGCGCAGCTGGCCAAGGCCCGCAAGCGCATCTCGCTCGAGGACTTCACCCGGGCTCTCGAGGAGGGCAAGGTCGAGGCGCTCAACCTCATCATCAAGGGCGACGTGTCCGGTGCCGTGGAGGCGCTGGAGGAGTCGCTCATGAAGATCGAGGTCGACGAGTCGGTCAGCCTGCGCATCCTGCACCGCGGCGTCGGCGCGATCACCGAGTCGGACATCGACCTGGCGACCATCGACAACGCGATCGTGATCGGCTTCAACGTCCGCCCGGACGTGAAGGCCCGCGAGCGCGCCGCCCGCGAGGGCGTCGACGTCCGGTTCTACTCGGTCATCTACAACGCCATCGAGGACATCGAGAACTCGCTGAAGGGCATGCTGAAGCCCGAGTTCGAAGAGGTCCAGTCGGGTGTCGCCGAGATCCGCGAGGTGTTCCGCTCCTCCAAGTTCGGCAACATCGCCGGTGTCATCGTCCGGTCCGGCACGATCACGCGCAACGCCAAGGCGCGCGTCATCCGCGACGGCGTCGTGGTGGGGGACAACCTCGCCATCGAGTCGCTGCGCCGGTTCAAGGACGACGTCACCGAGGTCCGTACCGACTTCGAGGCCGGTATCGGTCTCGGGAAGTACAACGACATCCAGATCGGCGACGAGATCGAGACGATCGAGATGCGGGAGAAGCCCCGCGCCTGAGTCGGTGGGGCTGCCGGCGGCTTCGGCCGTCGGCAGCCCTCGCACCGGAAGGAGACACCACCATGGCCGATCCCGCACGCGCGAGGAAGCTCGCGGACCGGATCAAGGAGATCATCGCCCGCCGGCTCGACCGCGGCCTCCGCGATCCCCGGCTGGGGTTCGTGACGATCACCGACGTCCAGGTGACGGGTGACCTGCAGCACGCGACCGTGTTCTACACGGTCTACGGCAGCGAGCAGGAGCGCACCGACACGGCGGCGGCGCTGAAGGCCGCCACCGGCATGCTCCGC
The DNA here is from genome assembly GCF_009765225.1 of Leifsonia sp. AG29. Lineage (NCBI taxonomy): Bacteria > Bacillati > Actinomycetota > Actinomycetes > Micrococcales > Microbacteriaceae > Leifsonia > Leifsonia sp. AG29. The sequence goes on from NZ_VMSF01000001.1 coordinate 1,056,472, forward strand.
AGCGAGGTCGGCAAGAACATCACGGCCCGGCTGACGCCGACGCTCGAGTTCCAGCTCGACGCCATCCCGGAGAACGCCGCCCACATCGAGGACCTGCTGCGGGAGGCGCGCCAGCGCGACTCCGAGGTGGCCTCCCTCGCCTCGAGCGCCAGCTACGCCGGCGACGAGGACCCCTACGTCAAACCCCGCACCGAGGACGACGAGGCCGAGGACTCCGAGGCCGCCGCGGACTCCGAGGACGCCGACGCTCGCTGACGGCCGGTGCGCGGCCTAGGCTGGCCGCATGTACGCCGTCTCGTTCTACGACCCGGACCCCGAGTCCACGCCGGAGCGCTTCGCCCGGATCGCGGCCGCCTATCCGCGCCACCGCGCCTACCTCGACGAGTTCGCCGCCTCGGGCGACGTGCTGATGATCGGCGCCTTCGGCGATCCTCAGGCGCAGGGCTCGATGGCGATCTTCCGGTCGCGCGAGGCGGCGGAGCGGTTCCGCGACGGTGACCCGTTCGTCACGGAGGGACTCGTCTACCGGTCCCGGATCCTCGACTGGGACCCGCTGATCTTCGCCGGCGGCTGACCTGCCGCAGCGACCGCGCACTCAGGGCAGCGTGTAGCCGTCCTCGGCCGCGACGGCGAGACCGTCGGCGAGCAGCCCGGCGAGGGCCCGCTCGCGCTGGGCCGCGTCCGGCCAGACGTTCTCCAGCTCCGCGTCGCTCACCGGGAGGTGCGAGGCGCGCAGCTCGGCCATGATCCGTCCGCGTACCTGTCGATCGCTGCCCTCGTAGCGTTTCTGAGCGGGCTTCCGCGGTCCGTCGTAGGCGGGGTAGCCCGCCGTGCGCCAGGCGCAGGCGTCCGCCGCGGCGAGCGGGCAGGCGTCGCACCGAGGTGAGCGGGCCACGCACACGACAGCGCCGAGCTCCATCATGCCGGCGTTGAAGGCCGCCGCCGAGGGACGGTCACGGGGGAGGAGCGCCTCCATCGCCGCCAGGTCTCGCTTGGCAGGCGCTGCGGCTTCGCCGAGGCCGTCGACCGCCCGGGCGATCACCCGCCGGATGTTCGTGTCGACGACCGGGTGCCGGTGGCCGTATGCGAACACCGCCACGGCACGGGCTGTGTAGTCGCCGATCCCGGGAAGCGCGAGGAGCGCCTCCACGTCGTCGGGGACCACACCGCCGTGCTGCTCGGTGATGGCGACGGCCGCCGCGTGCAGCCACAGGGCGCGGCGCGGGTACCCGAGCGACTTCCAGGCGCGGACGGCCTCGCCCGGCGGGACGGATGCGAGGGCGGCCGGCGTCGGCCAGCGGGTGAGCCACTCCTCGAGGTGCGGGATCACCCGAGCGACCGGCGTCTGCTGGAGCATGAACTCGCTGACCAGCGTGCCCCAGGCGGTGAAGCCGTCGCGGCGCCACGGCAGGTCGCGCCGGTTCTCGCGGTACCACTCGACGACCGCGGCGGCGAACCCGTCAGCCATCGTGTTTCGCGAGGAGCGGTGCCAGACGCTCGACCACCCCTGCCCGCGGGACGAACCGGCCGGTGCGTTCGACCTCGTGCACGAGCGCTGTCAGGGCTGCGTTGACGGGCGCCTCGATCCCGGCGGTCCGCGCCTCCGCGACCACGGCCCCGTTGAGGTAGTCGATCTCTGTGAGCTGACCGCGCCGGATGCTCTGGAGCGTCGACCCCGGGTTCGGCGTCGCGCCCATGCGCCGCCTCATGAGCAGCGGGACGGACTGGGCCGCCCACCGCGGCGCGCGCGCCACGACGCGGAGGATGCGGTCGTCGAGCCCCTGGATGCTCCCGTAGGTGACGCCGCGCGCGTAGCCGACCCGGACCGCCTCCTGGAGGCTTGCCGTGATCACGCGACGGAGCCCGCGGTCGCCGAGCGTCTCCTGCGCGCTCAGGCCGGTGATGGCGGGCATGGCGTTCACCTGGTTCACCATGAGCTTCGTCCACTGCGCGCCGATGAAGTTGTCGATGGCGAAGGCCGGCATGGCGGCGTCGAGGATCTGAGCGGCCGCGATGGCGGACTCCGGGGGAGGGCCGTCGCCGGCTCCGAGGTACGTGTTCGCGGTGGTCGTGACCGTCACCCGGCCGGGAGAGAGGTAGCTGGCCGCGTAGAGCGCGAGGGCGCCGACGCAGTCCGAGCCGGGGAGCTCCTCCGACGCCTCGCGAAGGCCGGCCAGACCGTTCTGCACGACGACGACGGTGATGCCCGAGAGCAGCTCGGCGTTGGCGCGCATCGCGGCAGCGGCGTCCTGCGCCTTGGTGCAGACGAAGGCGAGCTCCGGACGGGTCTGGAGGGTCTCCGCGGCGGAGACGCGGGCGGTGTGACGCCCCCAGCCGCCGTCAAGGCGGATGCCGTTCTCGCGGATCGCCGCGAGCTGATCGCCGCGCGCCGTCACCTCCACGAGATGGCCGACGCGCTCGAGCAGTGCGGCGATCGTGCCGCCGATGGCTCCCGCTCCGATCACGCCGATTCGCACCGTCCCAGCCTAACCGCGGCCGCGGACGCCCCCGTCCGGGGGACGTCAGTCGGCGAGAACCGGGGCTGGTTCCGCGACGACCGGCTCGGCCGCTCCGTCCGCCGGCCGGCGCTCCGCGCGGCGCCGGCCGCTCGGGAGGGCCAGGGCGATGACGGCGGCCCCCGCGAGCACCGAGGCTCCGACCCAGACGGCCGGGATCGCCGCGTCCACGTACCCGGTCGGGGTGAGCGTGCCTCCCGCGCCGGTGAACACCGCGGTCAGCACGGCGACGCCGAGCGCGACGCCGACCTCCCGCAGGGTCGAGTTCGTTCCCGACGCCTTCGCGTGATCGGCGGGCCGCATGTTCGCGAGCACCGCCGTCGAGCTCGGTGCGAAGACCAGCCCCATCCCGATGCCCGCGAGGAGGAACGGGGGCCACAGCTCCGAGTACGGGACCGTCGCCGACAGGGTGGCCGCGATCCACCCCATCGAGAAGGCGAGGAGCACGAGCCCCACCACGATCGGGAGGCGCGTCCCGGTGCGCGAGGAGACGAGCCCGGTCAGCGGAGCGACCACCATCGGTGCGAGCGTCCACGGCATCGTCATGACGCCCGCCTCGAGCGGAGTGTGGCCCTGCACGACCTGCAGGAACTGGATCAGGATGAAGACCGCGCCGAAGATGCCGAAGCTGAAGGTGACGCCGACCAGGTTCGCGACCGTGAAGCTGCGGTCGCGGAACAGCCGCAGCGGGAGGAGCGGCGCGGTCGCGCGCGCCTCCCAGAACACGAAGGCGATGAGGAGCACTGAGCCGGCGGCCAGGGAGAGGAGCACCTCGGCGCTGTCCCACCCGGCGTCGTTGCCGCGGACGATGCCGTAGACGATCCCCAGAACGCCCGGCGCGGCGAGGAGCAGGCCGACGATGTCGGCGCGGACCCGGTCGCCGAAGCTGTTGGGGAGCGCGAACAGGATCAGCGGGACCGCGATGACGCCGAGCGGAACGTTGAGCCAGAAGATGGCCTGCCAGTTCCAACCCTGCACCACGGCGCCGCCGATGAGCGGGCCGAGCGCGACGCCGAGCCCGGAGATGCCTCCCCAGATGCCGATCGCGGCGGGCCGGAGCCGCTCGCTGACACTGCCGGCCAGCAGCGTGAGCGATAGGGGCAGGAGGGCCGCGGCGCCCGCGCCCTGGACGGCGCGCGCTGCGATGAGCATCCACGGCTCGGTGGCGAGTGCGCTGGCGGCGCTGGCCGCCGTGAAGATGATGGCGCCGGCGAAGAAGACCGAGCGCCTCCCGAGCCGGTCGCCGAGCGCGACGGCCATGAGCATGAGGGTCGCGAAGCTGAGGGTGTACGCGTTCACCACCCACTGGAGCTGTTCGATGGAGGCGCTGAGGTCCCGCGCGATGACGGGGAGGGCACTCGTGACGACCAGGTTGTCGAGCGTCGCCATGAACATCGGTAGGGAGGCCGCGATGATCGCGAGCCAGACCGGTACGCGCCGGGCGGTGGGGACGGACATGGCGGGCCTCCGCGGATTCGTTGTTGTTATCGGATGATTACAAGCTGACTGTAGTAATCGGCTGATAACATGTCAAGCGTGACGGACAAGATCAGCGAGAGGATCCCCTCGGCGGAACGCCGCGAGCAGATCCTCGGCGCCGCGAGCCTCGTGTTCGGCGAGCGGGGCTACTTCGGCGCGACCACCGATCAGATCGCCAAGGCGGCCGGCATCAGCCAGCCCTATGTCGTGCGGATGTTCGGCAGCAAGGAGAACCTCTTCGTCGGGGTGCTGGTCCGGTCGCTCGAGCGGCTGCTGGAAGCGTTTACCTCCACGATCGATCAGTGGAAGGCCGACGGCTCGCCCGCTGCCGCTCCCGACGGTGAGCCGCAGCCGGTGACCGTGAGCCCGCGTCTCGGCGAACTCGGCAGGCGACTCGGGTCCGCCTACGTCAACCTGATCGAGGACCGCGGACTCCTGCTCTCGCTGATGCAGGCGTTCAGCATGGGACAGGATCCGGTGATCGGGGCGAAGGCGCGGGACGGCTTCCTCGAGATCTACCGGATGCTCCGCGAGGAGGCGGGCTTCGACGCCGAGGAGGTCCGCTCGTTCCTGGCGGAGGGCATGCTGCTCAACACCCTGCTCGGCCTGCGGCTCCACGACGAGTACGGGACCGACCCCGCCGCGACCGAGCTGCTCGAGTGCACCTTCCGGACCAAGCTGCAGCTCGTGCTCGACGTCGCGGAGACCCAGCGCGCATGACCCGAAGCGGGCTCATCCTCGTCGACAAGCCGGCGGGGCTCACCAGTCACGATGTCGTCGCGCGCGTCCGCCGCCTCGCCGCCACCCGCAAGGTGGGGCACGCCGGGACGCTCGATCCGATGGCCACCGGCCTCCTCATCCTGGGCCTGAACTCGTCGACCCGCCTCCTGACCTACATCGTCGGCGCCGACAAGGAGTACCGGGCGACCATCCGGCTGGGGGCGACGACCACCACAGACGACGCCGACGGCGAGATCGTCGACCGCGCGAGCATCGACGAGCTCGACCTGGTGACGGACGGCGCCGTGCGTTCCGGCATCGAGGCTCTGACGGGCGAGATCGAACAGGTGCCGAGCTCGGTCAGCGCGATCAAGGTGGACGGCAAGCGCGCCTACGCCCGGGTGCGCGCGGGCGAGGAGGTCGTCCTCGCCGCCCGGGCCGTGACGGTCTCCGAGTTCGAGCTCCTGACCACCCGGCGCGAGGGCGACGCGATCGACCTCGACGTGCGCGTCGTCTGCTCGTCCGGGACCTACATCCGCTCGCTGGCCCGCGATCTCGGTGCGGGACTCGGTGTGGGCGGCCACCTGACCGCACTCCGCCGCACCCGAGTCGGCGCGTACGACGTGCACGACGCCCACGGTCTCGATACGCTCGACCCCGGAGCGGCGCTCATCCCCGCCGTCGAGGCCGCCATCCGGCTGTTCCCGAGGCTCGACCTCACGGAGCAGCAGGCGATCGACCTGACGCACGGCCGCGGGATCCATGTGGCCGACTGGGCGGCGGACGACGCCGGACCGGTCGCGGCGGTCGCCCCGACCGGACACCTGGTGGGACTCGTCGAGTTCCGCGGAAAGGACGCAAGGACCCTCGTGAACTTCCCGTCGGACGAGATCGCCGCGTCGTGAGCGGCCCAGCATGATCGAGTGGTTCACCACGGTGCAGGTCGTGGTCGCCTGCGCCGCAGGGGTTCTGTGCCTGGTCCTCGGCCTCGCGGGTCGCGTGCCCGGCGACGTCTCGATGGGCGCGGTCGCACTGGTGGAGCTGCTGCTCGTCGTCCAGCTCGTGATCGCCATCGTCGCGCCCCTCGTCGGCAATCCGCCGACCGGCAGCCTGGCGGAGTTCTACATCTACCTCATCTCGGCGTTGATCCTGCCTCTCGCCGGCGGGTTCTGGGCGCTCGTCGAGCGCAGCCGGTGGAGCACGGTGATCCTCGGCGGCGTCTGCCTCGCGATCGCCGTGATGGTGTACCGCATGGGCCAGATCTGGTTCGTCCAGGGCGCCTGAGCCCGGCCGGCGGCGGGAGGATCGTCACCGGTCGCGAATAGAATCGAGATCGATGTCACACCACACCGCGCCCGCCAGCGACCGGGAACAGCCTGGGGCGGCCCGCCGCATCTCCGGCGTGGGCCGGGTACTGGTCTTCGTGTACGGCGTCCTGGCCCTCGCGGCGACGGGGCGCAGCGTCTTCCAGATCATCGACCGCTTCCACGAGGCACCGGTCGCGTTCGCGCTCTCGGGGCTGGCGGCCGTCGTCTACATCGTGGCCACGATCGCCCTCGTGGCCCCGGGCCGCATCTGGTACCGGGTCGCGGTGATCACGATCAGCTTCGAGCTCGCCGGGGTCCTGATCATCGGCACGCTGAGCCTCCTCGCGCCCGGCGCGCTCGGCCTCCACGACATCGACCCGTTCGGGCGGGACGCGACCGTCTGGTCGGTCTTCGGCATGGGCTACCTGCTCGTTCCCCTCGCGCTCCCGATCCTCGGGCTGTGGTGGCTCCGGAGGCACCGGCCCGCCAAGGCGACGGGAGCGGCATCGTGAAGACCTTCCGGTCGCTCGACGAGGTGCCGGACGGCTGGGGGCCGAGCGCGGTCACCATCGGGAAGTTCGACGGCGTCCACACCGGTCACCGGGCGGTGATCGGGCGGCTGCGCGAGGTGGCAGCGTCCCGCGGGCTCGTCTCCACGGTCATCACCTTCGACCGCAACCCGCTCGAGGTCCTCGCGCCGGAGAAGTGCCCCGCGTCGCTCGTGAGCGTCGAGCAGAAGCTCGACCTCCTCGCCGGCACCGGGGTCGACGCGACCCTCGTCGTGCGCTTCGACCGCGCGCTCGCCGGTCTCGACCCCGAGACGTTCGTGCACCGGATCCTGGTCGACCGCCTCCACGCTGCGGCGGTCCTGGTCGGAAGCGACTTCCGGTTCGGCGCGCGCGGTGCCGGAGACGTGGCCCTCCTCCGCGAGCTCGGAGAGCGGTACGGCTTCGTCGTCGAGCTCATCGACGACGTGAGGCCCGAGCACGGGCGGCGCGTGTCCTCCACCTGGATCCGGGAGCTGCTGGCCGAGGGCGACGTGGGGCACGCCGCCGAGCTTCTCGGAGCCGACCCGACCCTCCGCGGCGTGGTCGTCCACGGCGCGGCGCGCGGGCGCGAGCTCGGGTATCCCACGGCGAACCTCTCGCCGCAGTCCGAGGGCCTCATCCCCGCCGACGGCGTGTACGCCGGCTGGCTCACCGACGGGGGAGTCCGGTACCCGGCGGCCATCTCGGTCGGCAACAATCCGACGTTCGAGGGTGTCCCGCAGAAGCAGGTGGAGGCGTACGTCCTCGACCGCGAACTCGACCTGTACGACCACGTCGTCGAGGTGTCGTTCGTCCAGCGCATCCGCGGCATGGTCGCGTACCGCGGCGTCGAGCCGCTCATCGCCCAGATCGCCGATGACGTCGAGCGCGCGCGGGGGATCCTCGAGCCGGCGCTCGACGGCGTCGCGGGCGAGCGCGACTGATGGCGCAGGCAGCGAGAGCGCAGGTCTCCCGCGAGACGGGTTCCGGCGCCCGGCCGCTCTGGGCGGGCCGGGCGCTCGCTCTCCTCGGGATCCTCCTCGTCGCCGCCAACCTGCGCACCGCGGTCGCCGCGCTCTCGCCGATCTTCGCCGAGATCCGGCTCGAGTTCGACGTCTCGAGCATCGGCGTCGGCCTCCTCGGCATGCTGCCGCCGGTGTGCTTCGCCGTGTTCGGGCTGCTGACGCCGCTCCTCACCCGGAGGCTCAGCCTCGAGGCCGTCATCGTCGGCGCGCTCGGCGTCATCCTCGCCGGTCACCTGATCCGCGCATCCGCCGGTTCGTTCGCGGTCCTCGCCGTGGGGTCGGCGATCACGTTCGCCGGCATGGGCGTGGGCAACGTCCTGCTCCCGCCGCTGGTGAAGCGCTACTTCCCGGACCGGATCGGTCTGATGACCTCCCTGTACGCCACGATCATGTCGGTCAGCACGCTGCTCCCGCCGCTCGTCGCGGTCCCCGTCGCCGACGCGACGAGCTGGCATGTCTCGGTGGGCATGTGGTCGGTGGTGAGCCTCCTCGCGATCGTCCCGTGGCTGCCCCTCCTCGGGCGCCGCCGCCCGGTCGGGGCCGATGCGGAGCGAGCGGAGGGGGCACCCGCGACGATGACGCGCCTCATCTGGCGGTCGCCCCTCGCCTGGGCCCTCATGGTCGCCTTCGCGGTCTCCAGCCTGAACGCGTACGCGATGTTCGCGTGGCTGCCGCAGCTTCTCGCCGATGTCGCCGGAACCCCGCCCGCCGAAGCGGGTGCGCTCCTGTCGGTGTATGCCGGCATGGGCATCCCGGCGGGCCTGCTCGTCCCGCTCCTGGCAGCGCGGATGCGCAATGTGGCCCTCCTGGTCTACGCCGGGGTGGCCTGCTTCGTGATCGGGTACGCCGGGCTCATCCTCGTTCCGTCAACGGCGACGATCGTCTGGGTCGTGTTCGCGGGACTGGGCCCGCTGCTCTTCCCGCTCTGCCTGGTGCTGATCAACCAGCGGACCCGCACCCATGCCGGCTCGGTGGCGCTGAGCGGGTTCACGCAGGGGCTCGGCTACGTGCTCGGAGCGTGCGGGCCGCTCGCGGTGGGCGTCATCCACCAGTCGACCGGCTCCTGGACCGTCGCGCTGCTCGTGCTGACCACGACGGCCCTCGCCGCGGCCGTGGCCGGTGCGGTGATCGCCCGACCGCGCTTCCTGGAGGACGACCTCGGTCACTGACCGAGTGCCTCCCGGCTGCTCGTCAGGGCAGGAGGTGCGACCGATGGATGAGCGCGCCGGCGCCGATCAGCGGCCCCTCCGAGGAGAGGGCGGACGGGGTGATCCGCACCTTCTTGACGAACGGGAAGTAGTGGTGCTCGATGACCGCGCGGATGTGGTCGAAGAGGTCGGGCGTCGAGTGCGAGAAACCCCCGCCGATGGCGACGAGCTCGAGGTCGAGCAGGGCGGTCGCGGACGCGATCGCCCGGCCGACGGCCTCGCCGGTGCGGGCGATGGCCTGCCGCGCGACGAGATCTCCCGCCGCGTACGCTGCGGCCAGGTCCTCGCCCGTCGTTCCCGTGAAGCCCTGGCGGCGGGCCCAGGCGACCGTGTGCGGACCGGAGGCGATCGCCTCCAGCGCGGACGGGTTGCCGAACGTGCCCTCGCCGGTGATGTCGCCCACCTCGACGTGGCCGATGTGGCCGGCGTTGCCGGTGGGTCCGGTGATCACCCGTCCGTCGACGATCAGGCCGCCGCCGATGCCGGTCGAGATCACCATGCCCATGACGTTGTCGACGCCCTGGGCGGCGCCCACCCAGTGCTCAGCCATGGTGATGGCCACGCCGTCCATCTCGAGCGTGACGGGGACGTCCAGGCCGTGGTCGCGGGCCACCGATCCGATGTAGTCGCGGAGCGGGTAGTCGCGCCAGTCGGGCACGTTGAGCGGAGAGACGAGGCCGCGCTTGCGATCGATCGGGCCCGCGCAGCCGATGCCGACCCCGACGATCACGGCGTCGGGCGGGAGCGCGGCGACCGCGTCGCGGACGACCCCGCTGACCGAGGACTCCAGGTCGGCGACCGTCGCGGTGCGCCCGGTGGGGCGCCGGTGGCGCGAGCCGGCGATCAGGCGGCCGTCGGCATCGACGAGAGCGGCTTCGACCTTGGTGCCGCCGAAGTCGACGGCGAGCGCGAGGGGTGTGGACACGGGGTCCAGGGTAGACGAAACACGGACTGCTCATTTGAGCACTGACCGCACAAGTGTTGTTCCGGTTCCTCGCGCTTCCTAAGCTGGAGGGGTGGCCCTGAACGATTCGGACGAGATCCTCGCCGTCAAAGCCGCAGAGCTCTACTACGAGGCCGGCAAGACCCAGGACGAGATCGGCGTCGCGCTCAACGTCTCCCGCTGGAAGGTCGGCCGGCTCCTCGTCGCCGCCCGCGAGCACGGATTCGTGCGCATCGAGATCGTCCACCCGAGCGCGCGCCGCTTCTCGCTGGAGCGGGAGCTCTGCGGGTTCTACGGACTCACGGACGCCGTCGTGGTGCCGGGCGCCGAGAGCGAGGCCGACGTCCAGGCGCGCGTGGCGCAGGCGGCGGCCGACTACCTCACCACACTCCGACCCGTCCCGCGCACGCTCGGCGTCAGCTGGGGGCGCACGCTCCACGCGGTGGCAGCGCGGCTGCGCGCCGGCTGGGCGGTCGGCGTCAACCCGGTCCAGATCAACGGGAGCGTCTCGTCGACCCGCCAGGCCACCGCCGCGGCCGACACCGCCGTGGTGATCGCCCGCAAGGCGCAGGGCACGGCCACGCTCCTCCCGAGCCCCGCCATCTTCGAGCACGCGGCGACGCGGCGGGCCATCGAGGCCGACCGGTCCGTCCAGTCGGTGCTCGAGCTCGCCCGCAATGCGAGCGCCTACCTGTTCAGCGCGGGCGTCGTCGACGTCAGCTCCGTCCACGTCGACTCCGGGTATCTCTCGGCCGACGACGTCCGCGCGCTCGCCGCCAAGGGGGCGGTCGGCGACGTGGTCGGCCGCTTCATCACCGACGCGGGCGAGGTCGCCGACCCGGAGCTCGACGCCCGCACCCTGGGCCTGAGCCTCGACGAGCTCCGCCGCGCCCGCACCTCCATCGCCGTGATCGCGGGGGAGGCGAAGCACGGGGTCGCGCACGCCGTGGTCGCGAGCGGGCTGTGCACCATCCTCATCACCGACGAGGGCACCGCGAACGCGCTGCTCGGGCGCTCCGGCCCGGCCTCGCCGCAGACCACCGACCGCTATGTGAAAGAAGGACAGGCGTGACCATCGAGACCACACCGCCCGTGCGGACGCTCGCGCCCGCCGCGCGCGCCGTCGAGGTGATCGGCGGCGACCTGACCGAGGCCTCGCTCCGGCGCTACCTCGGCGGCATCCCCGGCGTCGACGCCGTCGGGCTCGAGCAGCGGGCCGCCGGGCTCGGCACCCGCTCGATCAAGACCACCAGCAAGGCCTGGGCGCTCGACAAGGCGATCGAGCTCATCGACCTGACCACGCTCGAGGGGTCGGACACCCCGGGCAAGGTGCGCTCGCTCGTCGGCAAGGCCCTCACCCCCGACCCGAGCGACCCGACCACGCCCCGCCCGGCGGCCGTCTGCGTGTACGGCGACATGGTGCCGTACGCGGTGGAGGCGCTGGGCGCCGCGCACCAGGGTGCACAGCCCGGGCGGGAGGGCGGCATCGCGGTCGCGGCAGTGGCCACCGCCTTCCCGAGCGGCCGCGCCTCCCTCGCCGTGAAGCTCGCCGATACGGCCGACGCCGTGGCTGCGGGTGCGGACGAGATCGACATGGTCATCGACCGCGGGGCCTTCCTGTCGGGGCGCTTCGGGCTGGTCTTCGACGAGATCGTCGCCGTCAAGGAGGCGTGCCGCCGCGACGACGGCAGTTACGCGCACCTCAAGGTGATCCTCGAGACCGGCGAGCTCAACACGTACGACAATGTGCGCCGCGCCTCCTGGCTCAGCATCCTGGCGGGTGCGGACTTCATCAAGACCTCCACCGGCAAGGTGTCGCCCGCGGCCACGCTGCCGACGACCCTCCTCATGCTCGAGGTGGTGCGCGACTGGAACCGGCTGACCGGCGAGGAGATCGGTGTGAAGCCCGCGGGCGGCATCCGCTCCTCGAAGGACGCCATCAAGTACCTGGTGACCGTGGCCGAGACGGTCGGGGAGCACTGGCTGCAGCCGCACCTGTTCCGCTTCGGCGCCTCCAGCCTCCTGAACGACGTGCTGCTCCAGCGGCAGAAGCTGCGCACCGGTCACTACTCCGGCGCCGACTACGTCACGATCGACTGAAAGCAGACCCAGACATGAGCTTCCTCGAGTATGCCCCGGCTCCCGAGTCGCGGGCGATCCTGAACCTCCGCGACGAGTACGGCCTGTTCATCGACGGCGAGTTCGTCGCCGGGCACGGCACGCCCTTCCAGACGGTCTCGCCCGCGAGCGAGGAGCGGATCGCAACCATCGCGACGGCCGATTCCGCGGACATCGGCACCGCCGTCGCCGCCGCACGCCGCGCATACGACCGCGTGTGGTCGCGGATGAGCGGCACCGACCGCGGCAAGTACCTCTTCCGCATCGCCCGGCTCGTGCAGGAGCGGGCTCGCGAGCTGGCCGTCGCCGAGAGCCTCGACAACGGCAAGCCGATCAAGGAGAGCAGGGACGTCGACGTTCCGCTCGTGGCCGCCTGGTTCTTCTACTACGCCGGGTGGGCCGACAAGCTGGAGCACGCCGGTCTCGGGCCGGCCCCCCGGGCGCTCGGCGTCGCGGCGCAGGTGATCCCCTGGAACTTCCCGCTGCTCATGCTCGCCTGGAAGATCGCCCCGGCGCTCGCGGCGGGCAACACCGTCGTGCTCAAGCCGGCCGAGACCACGCCGCTGACCGCGCTGCTGTTCGCCGAGATCGTGCAGCAGGCCGACCTGCCGCCCGGAGTGGTCAACATCGTCACGGGTGCCGGCGAGACCGGGCGCGACCTGGTCGCCCACCCGGGCGTCGACAAGGTCGCCTTCACCGGGTCGACGGCGGTCGGCCGCGAGATCGCCCGCTCGGTCGCGGGAACCTCGAAGAAGCTCACGCTCGAGCTCGGCGGCAAGGCCGCGAACATCGTGTTCGACGACGCGCCGATCGACCAGGCGGTCGAGGGCATCGTGAACGGGATCTTCTTCAACCAGGGCCACGTCTGCTGCGCGGGAAGCCGCCTGCTCGTCCAGGAGTCGATCCACGACGAGGTCGTCGATCGGCTGAAGCGCCGCCTGTCGACGCTCCGGCTCGGCGACCCGCTCGACAAGAACACCGACATCGGCGCGATCAACAGCGCCGAGCAACTGCAGCGCATCCGCGAGCTCTCCGACATCGGCGAGGCGGAGGGCGCCGAGCGCTGGACGGCCGACTGCGCCATCCCGGAGAACGGCTTCTGGTTCGCGCCGACCATCTTCACGAACGTGTCGACGAGCCACCGCATCGCCCGCGAGGAGATCTTCGGACCGGTGCTCTCCGTGCTGACGTTCCGAACCCCGGCCGAGGCGATCGCGAAGGCGAACAACACCCCGTACGGGCTCTCGGCCGGCATCTGGTCGGACAAGGGCAGCCGGATCCTCGCTGTTGCGGACAAGCTCAGAGCCGGAGTGGTGTGGGCCAACACCTTCAACCGCTTCGACCCGGCGAGCCCGTTCGGCGGGTACAAGGAGTCCGGCTACGGCCGCGAGGGCGGCCGCCACGGGCTGGCTGCCTACCTGGTGCCCGGTCGCTCCACCGCCGCGGCGTCGCCCGCCGCGGCTTCCTCCGCCCCCGCCCGCACCTCCACCCGCAAGGGAGTGAAGAAATGAGCCGCCTGGCCGTGCCGAAGACCTACAAGCTCTACATCGGCGGGAAGTTCCCGCGCAGCGAGTCGGGGCGCACCTACGAGGTGCTCTCCGCGCGGGGCGCCTTCCTCGCGAACGCCTCGAAGGCCTCGCGAAAGGACGCCCGCGACGCCGTCGTGGCCGCTCGCGGAGCCCTCTCCGGCTGGGCGGGTGCGACGGCGTACAACCGCGGGCAGGTGCTGTACCGCATCGCCGAGCTGATGGAGGGGCGTCGCGCCCAGTTCATCGACGAGCTCCAGCAGGGGCAGGGCCTCTCCGCCACGGCCGCCGGTGCCCAGGTCGACGAGGCGATCGACCGCTGGGTCTGGTACGCGGGCTGGGCCGACAAGTTCGCCCAGGTCGCGGGGAACGCCAACCCGGTGGCCGGACCCTACTTCAACATCTCCGTGCCCGAGCCGACCGGCGTGGTCGCGATCGTGGCGCCGCAGGACTCCGGTCTGCTGGGCTTCGTGAGCTCGGTCGCCCCCGCGCTCGTCGCCGGGAACACCGTGGTCGTGGTCGCGAGCGAACGGTTCCCGCTGTCGGCGATCAGCCTCGGCGAGGTGCTCGCGACGAGCGACGTGCCCGGCGGCGTGGTCAACATCCTCACCGGGTCGCCGGCCGAGATCGCGCCGTGGCTCGCCTCGCACGCCGATGTGAACGCCCTGGACCTGGTCGGGGCCGGAGACCTCGACTGGGTGGAGCTGCAGATCGCCGCGGCCGACACGCTGAAGCGGGTCCTGCCCCCGGAGAACGGCCCCGACGCGGCAGCGCCCTCTCTCGACCGCATCGCGTTCTTCACCGAGACGAAGACGGTCTGGCACACCAAGTCGCTCATCTGACGCGCCGCCGCCGCCCGTGCCCCGCGGGTTCCTTCCGGTGCCGCCCGTTCTGGGGGAGTATGGGGGGATACGGAACAAGGAGGCTGCATGACGGACGAGTGGAGAGGGCCGGCAGCCGGGGGAGAAGCGGAGCTCGTGCTCGTCGGCGACAGCCTGACCCAGGCCGGTGACTGGCAGAGCTGGCTCCCCGGCGAGCGGGTGCGCAATCTCGGCGTGGCCGGGGACACCACCGACGACGTGATCGCCCGCCTGCCCGACGTCATCGAGGCCCGGCCGGCCACGTTGGGCCTGATGATCGGGACCAACGACCTCGCCTGGCGCCGGTCGGTCGAGCACGTCGTCCGGAACGTCGAGACGACGCTCGTGACGCTGCGCAAGGAGCTCCCCGAGACGCGCATCCTAGTGCAGTCGGTCCTGCCCCGAGGGCGCGAGTTCGCCGATCAGATCCGCGACATCAACCGGCACCTGTGGCAGTTCGCGCCGACGGTGCACGCCGGCTGGCTCGACCTGTGGCCGGCCTTCGCGCTCGAGGACGGCGAGCTGAACCCCGCCTACTCGGAGGACCGCCTCCATCTCAACCAGGAGGGGTACCGAGTCTGGGCGGCGGAGCTCGCCAACGGCCTGGAGCGCCTCCGCGACCTGCCGCTCACCAGCCGGGCGATCCAGCTTCCCGACCTGGGAGGCGCGGCCTAGCCGTCCCGCCGGTCAGCCGGTCCGGAGCACCTCGCGGTACACCTCGATGCCCCGGAGCCAGGTGCTCACCCGGATGCGCTCGTCGCGCGCGTGCAGGGCGCCCCGCTCCTCGCTGCTCAACTCGAACGGGGTGAACCGGTACACCGCGGGGCTCAGGCCGGCGAAGTGCCGGGCGTCGCTGGCGCCGAGCATGACATAGGGCACCACGACGGCCTCGGGATGGATCCCCTCGACGGCGCGAGCCAGCCGGTCCCACTCCCGCCCGCTCATCGCGGAGACGGGCGACGGCTCGCTCGCGTCGAGCGCATCGATGGCCACCGCCGGGTCGCGGACGGCGCGGCGGAGGTGCTCGACCGTCCCGGCGACGTCCGACCCCACCGCGATGCGGACATTGACGACGGCCTCGGCGACTTCGGCCAGAGCGTTGGCCGCCAGACTCCCGCGCAGCTGGGTGACAGCAGCGGTCGTCCGCACGATGGCGCGAGTCTCGTCGCTCAACCTCCCGAACACCGCGCGCAGCAGCGGCTGGAGGCGGCGCGCGCGAGTGAACACGAAGCGCAACGGCCCCCGGGCGTGCTCTCCGAGGCGTTCGACCATCTCGAGCGTCGGCTCGTTGAGGCGTGCCGGGAAGGGGCGCGCGTTGATCCTCGTGATCGCGCGCGCCAGCCGGACCGGCGCAGCGACGCGGGGCGGCGTCGAGGCGTGGCCGCCGTGCTGCTCGACGCGCAGCCGCACGCTCGCGATGCCCTTCTCGCTGACACCGACGACGGCGATCGGCGCGCGCACGCCGGGGAACACTCCCTCCACGATCGCGCCGCCCTCGTCGAGGACGAGCCGCGGTCGGACGCCGCGGCTCGCGAGCGCCGCCGCGATGGCCCGGGCGCCGCTCCCGAGGGTCTCCTCGTCGTGCCCGAAGCTCAGGTAGACGTCGCCGCGCGGTGAGAACCCGTCCCGGAGGAGTCCCTCCACCGCTTCGAGGATGGCCACCAGGGAGCCCTTGTCGTCGATCGCGCCGCGGCCCCACAGCAGCGCGGCGTCTCCCGTCCCGGTCAGCGTCGCAGCGAAGGGTGGGTGACTCCAGCCTTCGTCGGTCGCGGGGACGACGTCGTAGTGCGCCATGAGCACGGTGGGCGCTTCGCCCCCGCTCCCACGCCAG
The DNA here is from genome assembly GCF_009765225.1 of Leifsonia sp. AG29. NCBI lineage: Bacteria > Bacillati > Actinomycetota > Actinomycetes > Micrococcales > Microbacteriaceae > Leifsonia > Leifsonia sp. AG29. Next base: position 1,072,532 of record NZ_VMSF01000001.1, read on the forward strand.
CGGTAGAGGAGGGACCGGCCGTGCTCCTCCCGCTCGAGCGTCGCGTGGAGGAGCGGATACAGCTCAGCCAGCGCACCGGAGAACCGGTCGAACGCGTCCCAGTCCGTCTCCTCCACGGGATTCCGGGAGACGGTGGGGATCGTCAGCAGTGCGCGGAAGCGCTCGATGGCCGCCGCGTCTCCGGCGCCGCCGGCGCCGCCGGCGCGGCCCTCGCGGCTCACTCGCCGGCCGCCGTGCGGAACGCCGACAGCGCCTCCTCGGAGAAGAGCACGAACCGCACCGACTCCACCGAACCCACACCGGACGAGAGGACCGCTCGCACGGTGCTGATCGCGACGCGGGCGGCGTCGTCCATCGGCCAGCCGTAGACGCCGGCGGAGATGGCGGGGAACGCCACGGTGCGCGCACCGAGCTCCCGGGCGACGCGGAGGGACGACCGGTACGCGTTCTGCAGGAGCGGCGTCCGGTCCTCTCGTGAGCTCCAGACCGGGCCGACCGCGTGGACGACCCAGCGGGCGTCGAGCTCGCCGCCGGTCGTCGCGACGGCCTGGCCGGTGGGGAGGCCGTCCGGCAGCACCGTGGCCCGCAGTTCGCGGCAGGCCTCGAGGATGGCCGGGCCGCCGCGCCGGTGGATGGCGCCGTCGACCCCGCCGCCGCCGAGGAGGGAGCTGTTGGCGGCGTTGACGATCGCGTCCACGGCCTGATCGGTGATGTCGCCGCGGACGATCTCGAGGTAGTCGGTCACGTCAGCCCCGGTTGTTGGAGAGCTCGTACACCTTCAGCAGCTCGGCGATGGCGTCGTCCCGCTGGCTGCCGCCCTCCTCGAACATCTCCGACACGTGGGTGCGGAGATGGTTCTCGACCAGGAGCTTGTTGAGCGAGCCCAGGGACTTCTGTATCGCCAGGGACTGGGTGATGATGTCGATGCAGTAGTCCTCGTTCTCGATCATCTTCTCGAGCCCGCGGAGCTGCCCCTCGAGGATGCGCGTCCGATGCATCGCGCGCTTCTTGATGTCTGCGATCACCCCACCAGGATAGCCCCGATCCCATATACCCCTATGGGGTAGTGGTAGCATCGTCGCATGCAGACCCGTTACGACGTGCTCGGAATGACCTGCGACCACTGCGCCCGCGCGGTGAGCGGTGAGCTGTCGGCGCTCGAGGGCGTCTCAGCCGTCGAGGTCGACGTGGAGCAGGGGACCGCGCTTGTGACGAGCGACGGCCCCCTCGACGAGGCTCTCGTCGCCGACGCGGTCGCCGAGGCCGGGTACAGCCTCGGGCGGCCGGGGAGGCTGCCGCTCCTGTGAGCGTCGCACAGACCGCCGCTGCCGATGCGGTGCGCGTCGAGCTCGCGGTCGAGGGCATGACGTGCGCGAGTTGTGTCGCGCGGGTCGAGCGCAAGCTGCAGCGCGTCCCCGGCGTGGGCGCCAGCGTGAATCTGGCGACCGAGCGGGCAAGCGTGACGGCTCCCTCCGGTGTCGCGACCGAAGACCTGATCCGCGCGGTCGAGCAGGCCGGGTACAGCGCGCGCGTCATCCCCGCGGAGCGCGAGGCCGGCGACGAGGCATACGAGGAGGACGCGTCGTCAGCCCGGCTCGTTCCCCGACTGATCGTCGCCGCCGTCCTCAGCCTCCCCGTCGCGCTGCTCTCCATGGTGCCCGCATTGCGGTTCCCGGGCTCCGAGATCGTCGCGATGGTGCTGACGCTCCCCGTCGTCCTGTGGGCGGGATGGCCGTTCCACCGGGCCGCTGCCGTGGCACTCCGGCATGGCTCGGCGACGATGGACACCCTCGTCTCCCTCGGGACGCTCGCCGCGCTCGGCTGGTCCACGGTCGTCGCGCTGACCGGCGCGGACGCGCACCAGTACTTCGAGGTGGCCGCGGTGGTGACCACCTTCATCCTGATCGGCCGGGTGATCGAGCAGCGCAGCCGGCGACGGGCGGGCGCAGCGCTGCGGTCGCTCCTGGAGGCGGGCGGCCGCGAGGCGACGCGGCGCACGTCCGGCGGCGGTGAGCACCTGGTTCCCGTGGCGGCGCTCGCTCCCGGCGACCTCGTCGTGGTCCGCCCCGGGGAGCGGATCCCCGTGGACGGCGTCGTCGAGGAGGGAGCGGCCGGCGTCGACGTGTCCGCCCTCACCGGCGAGTCCCTGCCGGTCGAGGCCGTCCCCGGGGCCGAGGTGGCAGCGGGCACCATCGCGCTCGGCGGAGCGCTCGCGGTGCGCGCGACCCGCGTCGGCACCGATACCCGCCTCGCGCGCATCGGTGCGCTCGTCGAGGCCGCTCAGCTGGGCAAGACGCGATCCCAGCGCCTGGCCGACCGCATCTCGGGCGTCTTCGTACCCGTCGTGATCGCTCTCGCTCTCGTCACCTTCTTCGCGTGGCTGTGGGCGACGGGCAGTGCCGCCACCGCCCTGCAGCCCGCCATCGCCGTGCTCATCGTGGCGTGCCCCTGCGCGCTGGGGCTCGCGACCCCCATCGCCCTCCTCGTCGGGACGACCCGGGCGGCTCAGCGCGGAGTCCTCATCTCCGGCGCGGAAGCGCTCGAGACGGCGGGTCGGATCGACACGGTCGTGTTCGACAAGACCGGAACGCTCACGACCGGGCGCATGGCGGTTCTCGGAGTCACCCCCGCCCCCGGCGAGGACGCCGCCCGCGCGCTCTCTCTGGCCGCGTCCGCCGAGCGCGGGTCCGAGCATCCGGTCGGCCGGGCGATCGCCGCTGCCAGTCCCGATGCCACCGCCGCTCGTGCGGACGGCTTCCGGTCCGTGGCGGGCCTCGGCGTGACCGCCGTGGTCGCGGGGGAGGAGGTGGCCGTGGCGCGCACCGACGGTCCCCTCGGGCCCGAGCTCGACGCGGCCGTCGCCTCCTATCGTTCGGACGGTCTGACCGTCGTCGTCGTCCGCATCGACGGCGTCGCCCGGGCCGTCATCGGCGTCGGCGACCCGCTGCGGGTCGAAGCGGCGGAGGCGGTGCGCCGGGTCCGCGGGCTGGGTGCCGAGACCATCGTGCTCAGCGGCGACCACCCCGACACCGTCAGCGCGGTGCTGCGGCCGCTCACCGGCGGGGTTCCGGGGGAGCGCCTCCCGTTCGTCGGCGGTGCGAGCCCCGAGAGCAAGGCCCAGGAGGTGCGTCGGCTCCGCGACGAGGGGAGGCGCGTCGCCATGGTCGGCGACGGGATCAACGATGCCGCCGCGCTCGCCGTCTCGGACCTCGGCATCGCGCTCGCCTCGGGATCCGACATCGCCATGGAAGCCGGCGACGTGACCCTCCTGCGACCGGACCCGCGCCTCGTCGCCGACGCCATCTCGCTGTCGAGGCGGATGCTCGGCGTCATCCGCGGCAATCTCTTCTGGGCGTTCGCCTACAACGTCGCCGCGCTCCCGGTCGCCGCGCTCGGGCTGCTCGACCCGATGATCGCGGGTGCCGCGATGGCGTTCTCCAGCGTGTTCGTCGTGCTCAACAGCCTGCGCCTCCGTCGCTTCTGACGACGTTCCGCGATTACCAGAAAAGGTGTGCTGGAAACGAACAGTTCACCGGCGCGTCGTCGCTTCTCCCTCGAACGGGGGGTATGGGAGGACATACAGCCGGGTCTATCCTCAACGCAGGGGTTGAGAAATATTCGTTTTACAGGAAAGGCCCGACTTTGCTGAAGAACCTCAGCCCGCTGCTGTCCGGTGCGCTCCTGAGCGCCCTGGATGCCATGAATGACGGCGATACGCTTACCCTCGTCGGCAGCGGTTATCCGGAACAAGAGATCACCACGCCCATCGTCCACCTGGGGGAGGACGTCACCACCGAGGCCGCCGCAGAGGCGATCCTCAGTGTTCTACCGCTCGACAGCTTCGACCCGTCTCCGATCGTCTTCCTGGACCTCGGCGACGAACCCTACGACGTCCCGGACGTCGCCTTCGCGGTGAACGGCATCGCGTCGGATGCCGAGCTTCGCCGTGTCCCGATGACCCGTCTCGAGCTGGCGCCGTTCGTCGAGCTCGCCCGGCGCTCCGCGGTCACCGTGCGCGTCGGGTCCGACGCCCCGCCCTGCGCGTTCCTGCTTCGCCGGGGCAGCCTGTAGCACCGCCGCATTCCGCACAGCGCCCGCCGGCCGGGGAGGTCTCGCCCCGGCCGCGCGGGCGCACCGCGTAGAGTGGTTGACCGTGTCCACTCCGCGCGCCCGCACGCCGCAGCAACCCGCTTTCAACCGGGCCGCGCTCGTTCCCGGGCTCCTCGGCGCGATCGCGCTGCTCGCCGGCCTCGCGCTCGTCGGCGGCGAGTGGTACCTGTACATCCGCTACGCGGCGTGCGTCCTGGCCCTGATCCTGTGCGTGTTCGCCGGCCAGGCGCGCCAGTGGTGGTGGCTCGCGGGCCTCCTCCCGCTCGCCGTGCTGTGGAACCCGGTCTGGCCGATCCCGCTCGCCGACCTGGCGCTGCGCGGATTGAGCATCGCCGGGGCCGTCGTCTTCACCGTCGCGGCGATCACGATCAAGATCCCCGCCGATCCGCGTCGCTGAAAGCCCGCGCGTCCGGTAAAATGGACATGCGCGACCGTCCTGCGTCGCGCCGTCCGGTGCTCTGGCACCCGGATCGGGGCCGATCGGCTCCCGTCCGGTACCGCACCGGCCCTCACGCCCACCGGCGTCGCGCTCTCCGTCAGCGCGCGGCGCACCACTGGAGGACCATGTCTCGTTCGGGTCAGCGCACCACCTCGTCGCGCCCGCAGCAACGGCGGAACCGGCACGCCAACAACGACGGCCTCATCCCCGTCCTCGCCCGCAAGGTGCGCGAGGTCGAAGCGAAGGCCGCCGACGGGAAGAAGCTCGGCCCCACGAACCGCACCAAGTTCCAGGTCATCGCCTTCCTCATGCGCGAGGAGCGCGCCCGCGCCAAGGCCGATGCCGAGCTGTCGGACGCCGCGCGCGCCGAGCAGCTCAAACGGCTGGACGGCATCGCGACCATCCTGGCCAAGACCGCGGCCCGCGACACGTCGCTCATCACGCTGCTCGAGAGCGAGTCGCCCCCGACCGCGACCGCCCAGAAGATGCGCCGCGACTGGCTGCTCGAGTCCGGCACCGAGCTGAGCCCCGACGACCTCATCATCACGTTCGAGCGTCCGGCGCCGAAGCAGGACAGCGTGATCCCTCCCGAGCTCGCGGAGAAGCAGGTCGTGCCGCCCTCGGTGAAGGCGCGGCAGCTCTCGAACCCGTTCCTCGCGCCCGATCTCAGCCGGCTTCAGCCTCCCGCCCCCACCCCGCGCCGGAGGCTCGACTCCTGGGAGCTCCTCGGCCCGCTGTTCAAGTCGTTCGAGTACGGTGCGGGCGGCCAGGCCGCCAGCATGGAGCTGCCGCCGGCGCCGCCGATCGATCGCTACTCGCCCACCGGGCTGGAGCTCATGCACCACCAGTCGCGCTTCATCGAGAGCGTGCGGCAGGGGCACCGCACGTTCCTGCTCGCCGACGAGCCCGGCCTCGGCAAGACGGCCCAGTCGATCCTCGCCGCGTCGGTCGCAGGTGCCTACCCGCTGCTCGCCGTCGTGCCCAACGTCGTCAAGATGAACTGGGCGCGCGAGGTCGAGCGCTGGACGCCGCACCGCCGCGCCACCGTCATCCACGGCGACGGGGAGGGCCTCGACGCGTTCGCGGACGTCGTCATCGTGAACTACGAGGTGCTCGACCGGCACCTGTCGTGGCTCAGCACGCTGGGCTTCCAGGGCATGGTGGTCGACGAGGCCCACTTCATCAAGAACCTCCACTCGCAGCGCTCCCGGCTCGTCCTCGGCCTCGCCGAGGCGATCCGCTCGACGACGCACGATCCGCTCCTGATCGCACTGACCGGCACGCCGCTCATCAACGACATCGACGACTTCAAGGCGATCTGGCAGTTCCTCGGCTGGATCGACGGCAGCAAGCCGACCGCCGAGCTCATGGAGCGCTTGGAGGAGACGGGGCTGACCCCGGCCGACTTCGGGTTCTACGCCGCGGCGCGCGAGGCCGTGATCGACCTCGGGATCGTCCGCCGCCGCAAGCTCGACGTGGCTGCCGACCTGCCGAGCCGACGCGTGGTCGACCTCCCCGTCGAACTCGACGACGACCTCGGCCGGTCGATCCGGCAGGCCGAGAAGGAGCTCGCCGCCCGCCTGGTCGCGCGCTTCCACCGCGCAGCCGCCGCCGGCCGCCCCGACACGTTCGACGGCGACGACGAGGCGCATCGCCGGCACCTCATCCGCCTCGTCGCCCAGTCGGAGCTGGAGGAGTCGAAGTCGGCGAAGACCGGCGACAACGTCTTCACCATGGTGCGCCGCATCGGGCAGGCGAAGGCCGGGCTGGCGATCGACTACACCGCGCAGCTCGCGCGGTCGGTCGGCAAGGTCGTCTTCTTCGCCAAGCACATCGACGTGATGGACGCGGCCGAGGAGGCGTTCGCCGCCCGGGACCTGAAGACTATCTCGATCCGCGGGGACCAGTCCGCGCTCTCGCGCCAGAAGGAGATCGACGCCTTCAACAACGACCCCGACGTGGCGGTGGCCGTCTGCTCGCTGACCGCGGCAGGCGTGGGCCTCAACCTGCAGGCCGCCTCCAACGTCGTCCTCGCCGAACTGTCCTGGACGGCCGCCGAGCAGACCCAGGCCATCGACCGGGTCCACCGGATCGGCCAGGAGGAGCCCGTCACCGCCTGGCGGATCATCGCCGCGCAGACGATCGACGCGAAGATCGCCGAGCTCATCGACGCCAAGCAGGGCCTCGCAGCCCGGGCGCTCGACGGCAGCGATGTCGAGGTGGGGTCGGGCGACTCGGTCCAGCTCGACGCGCTCATCCACCTGCTCGAGGAGGCGCTGGGCGACTAGGCGCCGAGGGGGTCAGCCGATCTCGTCCTCGTCGTCGTCGAGCGGCACGGGCCGGTCGTCATCCGGGACGAGGAGGTCGTCCGCCTCCTCGTCGTCGACGGGGAGGTCGTCGGGGTCGTGCACGACGGGCGCGGGCTCATAGTCGCCCTCCTGCGCCTCTCGGAACTCGTCGAGGTCGTCGTCGCGCCGGGGGGTGCCGGCGGTTCCCGTGTCGCTCTCGCTCATGCTGAGAGGGTACCGCCGCCCGGAGCGGGCGGGAAGCGCCCCGAGGCCCGGGTCCCGGGTCCCGGGCGCGGCGCCGGGTTCGGCGCGCGGCTCAGTCGAGGTCGAACACGAACGACGGCCCCTGCTCGTCGTGCTCGATCCGCGCCCGGCCGCTGAAGCCCGCGAAATCGGCCGTCCCCGTCCCGGGCACCACGTATCCGAAGGCGGAGGGATCGCCTGGGTGCTGAAGAGCGCCGTGGTGAACGGTGAACGAACCCGACCGGCCGTCGGGCAGCGAGCCGGTGATGCGCTCGGCGGCCAGGTAGCCGCGGCCCGCCTCCTCGGTTCCGGAGGAGACGAAGTGCGCGGTCGACTCGCCCGACAGCCCGTCGGTGTAGGTCTTGCGCATGACGACGGCCCCGAGCCAGTCGCCGCCGATCCCGTCGAGGGCGGCCGGGTCCCAGCCCGTGACCTGGAAGCGGGCGATGATCGTCTCTGCCATGCGCCCACCCTACGGCGACCATCCGACAGCGCCATGATTTCGCGACGGCGGGGTTCTGGGCTAGACAGGGGATATGCCGCATCACTCCCAGACCGAGATCGAGCGCAAGTACGACGTGGGGGACGAGGCGCAGCCTCCCCAGCTCGTCGGCGTCGGCGCCGTCGCCGTCGAGGGGGAGCCGCAGGAGTACGAGCTGGTGGCCGTCTACTTCGACACCGCCGACCTCGACCTGGCCCGCAACCGCGTCGCGATGCGGGTGCGTCACGGCGGCCACGATGCGGGCTGGCACGTGAAGCTGCCGGCCGAGGAGGGCCGGACGGAGCTGCAGTGGCCGCCGACCGGGAGCGACGAGCCGCCCGCGGAGCTGGTCGAGCACCTGCGCGAGCACACGGCAGGCGCAGCTCTCGCCCCGATCGCCCGCGTCGAGAACAGCAGGGTGACCGTCGTGCTGCAGGACGCCGCCGGATTCGACCTCGCCGAGCTCTCGGACGACCACGTGCGCAGCGAGAACCTGCGCACGGGTGCCGTCCGGACCTGGCGGGAGTGGGAGGTCGAGCTCCTGAGCGGCGCCCCGGACAGCCGGAAGAAGCGCACGGCTCTTCTCGACGGCATCGAGGAGCGCCTCCTCGCCGCCGGTGCCCGGCCGTCGGAGAGCTCCTCGAAGCTCCAGCGCGCGCTCGGTCTCTGACGCCGTGCCGCCGCGGCGGCGCATATATCACCGGCTGCCTCCGCAGTCCAGAGCGCTTTTGTGCATCGGGGGAGGCGTCGGGCATGATTCAAGAGGCGTAACGAGAAACGGAGCAGCATGAAGATCGGCATCCTCACCAGCGGCGGAGACTGCCCCGGCCTCAACGCGGTCATCCGCGGGGCCGTGCTCAAGGGCGACCGGGTGTACCACTCCGAGTTCGCCGGCTTCCGCTACGGCTGGAGGGGTGTCGTCGATGCGGACATCGTCCCGCTCGACCGGCACAGCGTCCGCGGCCTCTCGCGCCAGGGCGGCACGATCCTCGGGTCGAGCCGCACCAACCCGTTCGAGGGCGAGGGCGGCGGCCCCGAGAACATCCAGCGGATGATGGACGACAACGGCATCGACGCCATCATCGCGATCGGGGGCGAGGGCACCCTCACCGCGGCACGGCGTCTCACCGACGCGGGCCTGCGCATCGTGGGCGTCCCGAAGACCATCGACAACGACCTGGCGGCGACGGACTACTCCTTCGGCTTCGACACAGCGGTCGAGATCGCCACCGAGGCGATCGACCGCCTCCGGACGACCGCCGAGTCGCACCAGCGCTGCATGGTCGTGGAGGTGATGGGCCGGCACGTGGGCTGGATCGCCCTCCACTCGGGCATGGCGGGCGGCGCGCACGCGATCCTCATCCCGGAGCAGCCGCAGTCGATCGAGCAGATCTGCGAGTGGGTGGAGTCGGTCCGCGACCGCGGCCGCGCGCCCGTGATCGTCGTGTCGGAGGGGTTCCACCTCGACACGATGGAGGAGGCCCACTCCCACAAGGGTCTCGACGCCTTCAACCGCCCCCGGCTCGGCGGGATCGGCGAGATGCTCGCCCCGATGATCGAGGAGCGCACGGGGATCGAGTCGCGCGCGACGGTCCTCGGGCACATGCAGCGCGGCGGGGTGCCGAGCGCCTACGACCGCGTGCTCGCCACGCGCCTCGGCATGGCCGCCGTCGACGCCGTCTACGAGGGCCGCTGGGGCTCCATGGTCGCGCTCCGGGGCACCGATGTCGTCAACGTCTCCATCGCCGACGCGACCGGCGGCCTCAAGACGGTGCCGCCGGCGCGCTACGAGGAGGCCGCGCTCCTCTTCGGCTGACTCCCGGCCTCTCCCGGGGCAACCGGGCGTAGGCTCCCTCCTACGAGAGAAGGGACTCAGCCTGTGCCGCGTTTCGTCCAGTTCGATGAGTTCAGTTCCCGGGACTTCCTCCATGTCGTCGAGCGCGAGCGGCCGTGGCCCGGCCCCGGGCAGGTGCTCGTCCGGGTGATGGCCGCCGGGCTGAATCCGATGGACTACAAGTGCTATCGCGACGAGGCGGCCGCGGCTCGGATGGGCGTCACGCTCCCGAGCGGGATCGGGCAGGACTTCGCGGGGTTCGTCGAGGAGCTCGGCGAGGGCGTCTCGCGGTTCGAGCTCGGCCAGGCGGTGCTCGGCACGGCGCCGTTCGCCTCCGTCGCCGACTTCGTCGTCGTCCCGGAGGACGGCCGGGTCATCCCCAAACCGGACCCGCTGACGTTCGAGGTCGCGGGTTCGCTCGGCGTCGTAGGGCGCACCGCCATGGCCTCGGTCCGGTCGCTCGACCTCGCCGAGGACGACTGCGTGCTGGTCAGCGCCGCGGCCGGCGGCGTCGGCGTCCTGGCGGCGCAGCTGGCGATCCGCGCCGGCGCCCACGTCGTCGGGACGGCGAGCGAGGAGAACCACGAGTTCCTCGAGACGCTCGGTGTCGTCCCGGTCGCCTACGGGGAGGGACTGGCCGGGCGGGTGCGCGAGGTGCTCGACCCGGACCGCCGCATCACCGCGGTCCTCGACAACCACGGTCCGGACACGATCGATGCGGCGCTGGAGCTGGGCGTCCCTCCCGAGCGCATCAACACCATCGCCGTCTTCGGGCCGGCGGCCCGCGGCGCGCAGCACGTCGGAGGGGCCGCGGCGGGCAACGACGAGCTGGCCGAGCTGGCGCAGCTGCTCGCGGAGAACGAGCTCGTCCTGCCCATCGACTCCATCTACCCGATCGAGCGCACGGTGGAGGCGTTCGCCCGGCTCGAGGGCGGCCACCTGCGCGGCAAGATCGTGATCGTGACCGACTGAGCCCCGGGGACCCGACGAGAGGAAGCACCCATGATCGATGACGACACCGCCCGCCTGCTCCGCGCTGCGGGCCTGCGCTGGCAGCCCGTCTCGGGCGACACCTTCGCGATCGACCGGCCCGACATGGGCGGCGAGCGGTTCACGGTCAGCGACATGACGATCGAGCCGCACCACTTCGACACCGGGACGATCCTCGGGTTCAACGGGACGACCGAGTGGGCCCTGGACTCGCTGGCCGTGGAGGAAGCGCTGTGGATCCCGCGCGAGGACCAGCTCCGCGAGCTGCTCGGGGCGACGTTCCGGCACCTCGCGCGCACGCCCGACGGTTACCGCGTGACCATCGTGCTCGACGGGCAGGAGCGCATGTTCGAGGCCGTGGACGCCGCCACGGCCTACGCCCAGGCGCTGCTGTCGCTCATCGGTGCCTCCGTCTCCTAGGCGAGCAGTCCCCGGCCGGCCTCGGACACGGAGCGCAACCCGGCGAGACCGAGCGTGATGTCGAGTTCGGCGACCATGTTGCGGAGGAGCTCGCGGACGCCTTCCTCGCCCGCGACGGCGAGCGCGTAGGCGTAGGGGCGTCCCACGGCCCGGGCGCCCAGGGCCAGCGCGACCAGGACGTCGCGCCCGCTCCGCACGCCGCTGTCGAAGAGCACGGGGAGGCGGTCGTCGACCGCTTCGACCACGGCGGGCAGCGCGTCCAGGGCGGACAGCCCGCCATCGATCTGGCGGCCGCCGTGGGTCGAGACCTGGACGGCGTCCACCCCGGCGTCGACCGCGCGGCGGGCGTCATCGGGATGCAGGACGCCCTTGAGCACGATCGGGAGGCGCGTCCGCTCGCGCAGGAAGGCGAGATCCTCCCAGCGGAGCGACGGGTCCGCGAACACCTCGAGGAACGTCTCCACCGCGGCGAGCGCCTCCCCGGACCGGAGCTTCGAGCCGAGCGGTCCCGGATGATGGCGGAGGATGCTCGCGAAGGAGCGCAACGCAGCGGGCGTGGGAGTCGTCCGGGGGCGCCCGGCGCGTGCCGACCGCGCTCGGACCAGCTCGCGGAAGACGGGGTCGCTCGTGTACTGGGCGATGCCGAGGCCGCGGCTGAACGGCAGGTAGCCGAGCGAGAGGTCGCGCGGCCGCCAGCCGAGCAGGTGCGTGTCGAGCGTGACGACGATCGCTTCGCACCCCGAGGCCTCGGCGCGCGCCACGAGCGAGGCGACGAGCTCGCGGGAGGAGCTCCAGTAGAGCTGGTACCAGCGGGAGGCGCCGGGCCGGACGCCGTCCATGGCCGCGGCGACCGCCTCCATCGGCTCGGACGCCTGCGTGGACAGCACCGCGGGAACCCCGAGTGATGCCGCGGCGCGAGCCGCGGCGGAGTCGCCTCCGCGCCGCGCGAGCTCCAGCACGCCGATCGGCGCCAGGAGCAGCGGCGTGGGACGGCGGATGCCCAGCAGCTCGATCGAGAGGTCGCGGGCCGAGACGTCGCGCAGCACGCGCGGCACGATCCGGTGCTGCCGGAAGGCGTCGAGGTCGGCCGCGGCCGTGCGCTCGAGACCGGCCGAGCCGGCGATGTAGGCGAACGCCCTGCGGCTCAGGCGTTTCTGCGCGGCGCGCTCGAGGTCGGCGGCGCCGACGGGGATGCGCGGCCGGCGGCCGGATACGCCCGCACGGTAGATCTCGGACTGGGCATCGCGGCCGGCGCTGGACGTCATCCCGCCATTCTGGCCCGCACGGCGCCCGGCGGTCAGCGCCGCCGCGCCCGCTTGCGGGAGGTCGACGCCTGCTGCTCCGCCACCTGTGGGTTCCGCGAACTGTGAGCGGTCCGGCCGCGGACGATCCCGATGAAGTCGTCCACGAGCTCGTGCTGGCCCTCCCGCGGCCAGGTCAGCCCGATGCTGCTCCGCGGGGCGTCCCGCAGTGTCATCGCCACGACGTCGCGACGTCGGAGCGCCTTGGCGACCGAGGCGGGCAGCAGGGCGATGCCGTCACCCGCGGCGACGCTGCGCATGAGGGCCTCGTCCGGGGATCCGGTGACGCGGGGTTCGTCCGCCAGATCGCGAAGCGCCAGCTCCTCCTCCAGCGTGAGGAGGTGCTCGTGGTGCATGACGACCACCACCTCCTCCTCGTAGAGGGGGATGAGATGGCGGTCGTCGTCCGGGGCCGCGTCCCGGGCGAACACCATGTCGGCCTCGCCCGCGGCGAGCACGGCGAGCGGGTCCTGAGCGGGCCGGACCAGCAGTTCGACGCGCGGGAACCGCTGCTCGAACGTGCGGGTCCACTTGCCCACGGTGACCCCGAGCGGGAAGGCGAGCGCGAAGCGGGAGTGCATGCTGGCCAGGGTAGCCGAGGGTGGCCGGACGTCTCCGGCGAGCGGCGCGCTCGATAGGCTGGAGGGATGAAACCCCAGACCATGAAGGCGGCGACCGCGGCCAAGAAGCTCGGCGTCTACCTGCCGGCGACGCCTCCCGAGTTCCGCGAGCGCGAGATCAGCCGCACCGAGCTCGACGAGCTGCTCGCAGAGCCGCCCGCGTGGCTGCAGGCGCTCCGCGCCGAGGGGCCTCACCCGCGCGACGTCGTCGCGCGCAAGCTGGGCGTGTCGAATTCTGGGCTCGCCCGCGGCGGCGTCACGGAGGCGCTGACCACGAGCGAGATCAAGGCGCTGCTCGCCGACCCGCCCGCGTGGCTGGTCTCCGAGCGCGCGACGCAGGCCGCAGTACGCGCCGAGAACGCGCGCGTCAAGCAGCGCGACGCGGAGCGCGCGCGACGCAGCGACGATCAGGCCGGCTGAGCGCTCGCGTCAGCGGCCCTCCGCCGCCGCTCCGCCGGTGCCGGCCGCCGGCTCTCCGGCTCGCCGAGCCGCGTGCGCGAGCGCTTCGGGACCGGTGACGAGTGCTCGCCGCCACGGGGCCACGCCGTCGATCTCGACCTGGAGCGAGAAGCTGAGGATGGTGCGGATCAGGACGATGATCGCGAGCACGAACGCGTCGGTGAGCGACGGCGTCGACGTCACCGTCTTCACGAGGTCGGCCGCCACGAGCAGCTCGAGCCCGAGCAGGATCACCCCGCCGAAGCTCTCCCGCAGGGTCCGGAACGCGGCGGCCCCGCTCCGGGTGCGCCTCCAGGCGAGCACAGCCAGCAACAGCGCGACCACGAAGCCGATCGCCATGGCCGCCACCCCGACGAACTCGAACGCGACCCCGATCGACTCGAACACCGCGTGTGGCTCCATGCGCACATGGTGCCACACGGCACAGCCCACGGTCGCGAGCCGCGCTCAGGAGACGTGCACGGCCGGCCGGCGCTTGACGTCCTTCTCGGCCTCGCGGAGCACCTCCCGCGTGACCGGCGCCACCTCGCCCACCCCGGTGATGAGGTACCGGAACATGTTCGAGATCGGGTTGCCCTCGGTCCACTCGAAGTAGATCGTCGGCACGACGCCCGTGATGTCGCGCATCTCGAGCAGCACCGAGGCGATGGTGTTCGGCACGTTGCCGCTCTTGACCTGGAGCACCCGGTAGCCGAACTTGACGACGCCGTGCACCACGAGGTCCTCCTCGAAGTCGGAGGAGTCCGACGGGAACACCTCCAGGAAGATGGTGCGCGAACGCTGCGGGATGTGGCTGAACTTCCGCTCGTCCTTGTTCTTCTGCTCGTACTCCTTCGTCGTCTCGACGTCGGGCTCGTGCGAGATGATGCGGATCTCGCCCTCCTCGGCGTCCTCGAGGATGAAGTCGAGGGCCGTCACGTCGAAGGTGACTGAGGTGGCTCGCAGCTGGAAGGACCGCCCGACGCGCGACACGATCGAGACCACGAGGATGCCGATGATGAACAGCGTCGCGATCCGCAGGCCGTCGGGCCGCTCGATCATGTTGTCGATCGTCGTGTACACGAAGATCGCCGTGATGATCGCGAACACGAGCGTGCGCTTGGGCTGCTTCTTGCGCCACGCCGAGAGGCTCACCGCCAGCGACGCGGAGGTGATCAGCACCAGGACGCCGGTGGCGTAGGCGCCGCCCTGCGCGTCGACGTTCGCGTCGAACACGATCGTGATGAGGAAGGCGATCGCGGTGAAGACGAGCACGAGCGGTCGGACGGCGCGAGCCCACTGGGGCGCCATGCCGTAGCGCGGGAGGTATCGCGGGACGAGGTTGAGGAGGCCCGCCATCGCCGAGGCGCCGGCGAACCACAGGATGAAGATCGTGCTGATGTCGTAGACCGTGCCGAAGGCGTTCCCGAGGTATTCGTGCGCGAGGTAGGCGAGCGCGCGGCCGTTGGCCGCGCCTCCCGGCTGGAACTCCTTCTGGGGGATGAGGAGCGTCGTCGTGAAGCTCGAGGTGATCAGGAAGACGCTCATGATGATCGCCGCCGTCGTGAGGAGGCGGTGGGCGCCGCGGATCCGGCCCTCCGGCTGCTCCGGGTCGTCGTCCTGGCGTCCCTTGATCTGCGGCATGACCGCGACGCCGGTCTCGAAGCCCGAGAGACCCAGAGCGAGCTTCGGGAAGACGAGGAGCGCGACGCCCACGATGATGAGCGGGTTCCCGTTCTGCTGGAACAGGGCGGTCCACCAGTCGTCGATCGCGGTGGGGTGCTGGAACACCTCCACGATCGAGGTCGCCACCACGACGACGTTGAGCGCGAGGTACACGCCGACGAGCACCACCGCGATGCCGATGGCCTCGCGGAAGCCCTTCAGGAACACCGCGCCCAGCAGGGCGATGAGGGTCAGGGTGATGACCACGTTCTGCCCGTGGAACCACGACGGAGCGAACGGGTTCTCGATGGCGTGGGCCGAGGCGTCCGCCGCGGACAGCGTGATCGTGATCATGAAGTCCGTGGCCGCGAACCCGAGCAGCACCAGGACGAAGAGCTTGCCCGCCCACCAGGGGAGGAACCTCTCCAGCATGGCGATCGAGCCGGAGCCCTTGAAGCTCTCGCGCGCCACCCGGCGGTACACCGGGAGGGCGCCGAGGAGGGTGAGGGCCACCAGGACGAGGGTGGCGAACGGGGAGATGAGGCCGGCGGCGAGCGCGGCGATGGCGGGCTGGTAGCCGAGGGTCGAGAAGTAGTCGACGCCGGTCAGGCACATCACCTGCCACCAGGAGTGGGTGCGCTCGGGATTGCGGCCGTGCGGACCCTGCTGGGTGCCCTGCTCGTCGACCATCCCGCGCAGCAGCCAGTGACGCAGCCGCCCTCGGTGCGTGGTCGGCATCGGGACGGGGCGCGCCTGCCCCGGCACGGGGATGGTGCTCCGCGGAGTGACACGCGGCGGCGCGGCGGCGACGGGGGCTCCCGGCCCTGTCTGCTCCGACTCGGCCACCTCTTTCGGGACCCGCGGGCCCGGTGTGCTCGTCATCGACGATCCTTCGCTCGTGTCTTCGTGGTCAGCGTACCTCTGGTCACCACGCCGACGGCCTGTAGTCCTTGAGGAACACCCCGTAGACGTCCTCGCCGCCCTCTCCTCGCACGATCGGGTCGTACACCCGCGCCGCGCCGTCGACCAGGTCGAGGGGGGCGTGGAAGCCCTCCTCGGCGAGGCGGACCTTCGTGACGTGCGGGCGCTCGTCGGTGATCCAGCCGGTGTCGACGCTCGTCATCAGGATGCCGTCGGACGTGAAGAGCTCGCCCGCGCTCGTTCGCGTGAGCATGTTGAGGGCGGCCTTCGCCATGTTGGTGTGCGGATGCCCCGGTCCCTTGTAGCGGCGGCCGAAGACGCCCTCCATCGCCGACACGTTGACGACGTACGACCGTCCCGCGGAGGCGAGCGACGGCCGGAGCCGGTCGACGAGGATGAACGGCGCCGTGGTGTTGCAGAGCTGCACCTCGAGGAGCTCGAGCGGGTCGACGTCGCCGACCGTCCGGGTCCAGCTGTTGACCGTGTCGACGTCCGGCACCAGGCCGCCCGCGTCGATGGCGGTGCCGTCGGCGTGCCGCTCCAGCGAGGAGGATCCGGGCGCCATGGCCAGGCGCGCGAGGTCGCTGGCGGTGAGGGCCGCGGGGCCGGCGAGCTCGGCGATGGTCCCAGTGACGTCGGCCGCCGAGAGGAGGGGGTGGGCCGCGACCGAGGCCTGGAGGGCCTGAGGGTGCGGGTCGGCGGTGTGGCCGAAGGTCTCGAGCTCGGGCAGCGGACCGTCGGGGAGTGGCCGGCTCTCCGCCTCGGCGAGGAGGGAGTAGGCGCCGGGGGAGCGCCGGACGGTCTGCGCGGCGTTGTTGATGAGGACGTGCAGCGGCCCCCGCTCGGCCACGGAGTCGGCCAGGGCGATCACCTGGGCCGGGTCGCGGAGGTCGATGCCGACCACCCGGAGGCGGTGCAGCCAGCGCCCGGCGTCGGGGAGGCTGGAGAAGCGCCGCACCGCGTCGCGGGGGAACCGCGTCGTGATCGTGAGGTGCGCGCCGTCGCGGAGCAGCCGCAACGCGATGTGCATCCCGATCTTGGCGCGGCCTCCGGTCAGGAGGGCGCTCTTGCCGGTCAGGTCGGTGCGCGCGTTCCGCTTCGCGTGGCTGAGCGCCGCGCAGGAGGGGCACAGCTGGTGGTAGAACCAGTCCACCTCGGTGTACGGGGCCTTGCAGATGTAGCAGGCCTGCGCCCGGCGCAGGGTGCCCGCCGTGGGTGCGCCGGTGGTCGACGACGTCAGTTCGCGTCCGCGCGTCTCGTCGTCGATGCGATCGGGCGCTCCGGTGGCCGTCGCGGCCACCACGGCCCGGTCGGCCGCGAGCTCCTCGTCGCGAAGCTGCCGTCGGCGCGCTTGCTTGACCGCCTTGAACATGTGCGCCGTGGCCTGGCGCACCCTCACGAAGTCCGGGTGCTCCCGGTCGAGTTCGTGAAGGGAGGCGAGGACCCGGAGGGTCGTCGCCAGATCGTCGGGATCGACGCCGGCGGGCGCCGAGGGTGCAACGGTTTCGGACGTGTGGGGAGGCACTGGAGAATCATAGGGGCTCGTCCTGACCGCTCGGGACGCACGCGCGTGCAGTGCACCGCCCGCTCCGGATCACTCGACGGCGAACTCGAGCCAGGAGAGGCCGCGGAGGTCGAGGCAGAGCCGCCCGGCGCGCTCCGTCGCCACCGCGAGAACGTCGCCGCACACGGAGCAGCGGAGGACGACGCCGTGATCGTCGGGGTAGACGCGACCCCGCGCCACGACGGCCTCGTCGCCGCAGTGCGCGCAGCGACCGCGCGCGGAGGTGACGTCGACGGCGAAGACCTCCGAGAGCAGGCCGGCGGCGGCGTTGCCGTCGAGGTAGTCCAGGCGCTCCCCGGGAGCGTCACTCGTGGGATCCGTCATGCTGCGCCTCCGATGCCGCCGTAGCGCTCGGTGCGGATGCGCGCCGGGTCGTGGCCGGCGTCGACGAGCCAGCCGGAGACGGCCTCGACGAACGGCGTGGAGCCGCACAGGTAGAAGGTCTGGTCCTCGTCGCTCGGAAGCACCAGGCCCATCAGCGCCTCGCGCATCAGCCGGCCGGGAGGCACGGGTGACCCGGGAGGCGCCTCCCGGGTGTAGACGTAGTCGACGCGGAGCGGCGCGGGCCCGCCGGCGAGCCGGGCGAGCTCGTCGGCGTAGTAGCCGGAGGCCGGCGTCCGAACGGAGTAGAGGAGGCGGAAGGGCGCCGCGCTCGCGGCCGCCGCGTGCGCCCGGGCCATCGACATGAGCGGGACCACCCCGGAGCCCCCGCCGATCAACTGCACCGGACCGGGGTCGGCCGCGCGCCAGACGAACCAGCCGCCGACGGGCCCGCGCACTTCCAGCTGGTCGCCCGGCATGATGCCGTGCACGAGATAGGGCGACACCTCGCCGTCGGGAAGCTCCTCCACCGTGATCTCGAGCTCGTCCGGGCCGAGAGCCGCCGGAGAGAGCCCCCCGGCACCGGGCGCCGAGGCGATGGAGTAGGAGCGCACGGCCTGGTAGCCGTCGGGCGCAGTGAGACGGATGTCGACGTGCTGGCCGGCCAGATGCCCGCTCAGCCCGGGGATGCGCAGCCGGAGGGTGCGTGCGGTCGCGGTCTCGGCGCGCGCGTCGACCACGTCGGCCACTCGCCACGCGGTGCTCACCAGTAGCGCTGCTCCTTCCAGGGGTCGCCGTACATGTTGTAGCCGTTCTGCTCCCAGAAGCCGGGCTGGTCCTGCGGGAGCATCTCCAGTCCGCTCACCCACTTGGCGCTCTTCCAGAAGTAGAGGTGGGGCACCAGGAGGCGCGCGGGACCCCCGTGCTCCGGCGCGAGCTCGGCTCCGTCGAAGGTGTGGGCGATCCACGCTTTGCCGTCGAGCAGGTCGGCGAGGGGGACGTTCGTCGTGTAGCCGCCGTAGCTGTGCGCCATCGTGTACTCGTAGTCGGTGTCGACCTCGGCGAAGAGCGTGTCGAGCGAGACGCCGCGCCACGAGGTGCCGAGCTTCGACCAGCTGGTCACGCAGTGGATGTCGGTGCTGACCTCGTCCTGCGGGAGGGCGAGGAACTCCTCCCAGGTCCAGCTCTTGACGACGCCCTTCTCGTTCGTGATCGTGAAGGCCCAGTCGTCGTGCGGGATACGGGGCGTGGGCCCGGCGGAGAGCACCGGGAAGCCCTCCGTGAGGTACTGCCCGGGAGGGAGGCGGGGGTCGTCGTTCCGACGGCGACCGAGGAAGCCGGACGAGATGATTCCCATGGCGGCAGCATAGGGGGAGGCGCGCGGCGCGGTCTACGGCGGGACTGCCCTCGGGCCGGCATCGGTCTAGGGTGAAGACCATGACCGCCGTGAACCTCGGGTTGCCCCGGAGCTCCGCGCTGCCCGGCGGCCCCGGGCCGCGAGCGGGCGCGCTGCCCGATGCCGGCGACCGGCCGGACCATCCGGGCCTCGTCGACCGGTTCGGGCGGGTCGCCCGGGACCTGCGGGTCTCGGTCACCGAGAAGTGCTCGCTGCGCTGCACCTACTGCATGCCGGCGGAGGGTCTCCCGGCGATCCCGCGGGACGAGCTGCTCACCGCCTCCGAGATCGCGCGTCTCGTCGGCATCGGCGTCCGCGACCTCGGCGTGCGGGAGGTCCGGTTCACGGGCGGCGAGCCGCTCATGCGCGCCGACCTCGCCGAGATCATCGGTCTCTCCGCCGCGGCGGCCCCCGGGGTCGACCTCTCGATCACGACGAACGGCATCGGCCTGGATCACCGGATCGGTGCGCTCGTCGAGGCCGGGCTGACCCGGGTGAACGTGTCGCTCGACACGGTGGACCGCGCGCATTTCGCCGAGCTGACCCGGCGAGACCGTCTTCCGGCCGTGCTCGCGGGCATCCGGGCGGCGCACGACGCGGGCCTGTCGCCGCTCAAGCTGAACGCCGTGATGATGCGCCAGACCCTCGCGGACGCGCCGGACCTCCTCGGCTGGGCGGTCGACAACGGGTTCCTGCTCCGGTTCATCGAGCAGATGCCGCTCGACGCGGACCACGCCTGGGTGCGCGACAACATGGTCCCGGCGGCCGAGCTGCTCGAGGTCCTCGGCAACCGTTTCGAGCTCACCGAGGCGGGGCGCGACGACCCGTCGGCGCCCGCCGAGGAATGGCTCGTCGACGGCGGTCCCGCCACGGTCGGGATCATCGCCTCGGTGACGCGCTCCTTCTGCGCCGCGTGCGACCGCACGCGCATCACCGCGGAGGGCACCGTCCGCTCGTGCCTGTTCGGCGACGATGAGACCGACCTCCGCGGACTGCTGCGGTCGGGCGCGCCCGACGCCGAGATCGCCCGGTGGTGGCGGGCAGCGATGTGGGGCAAGCAGAAGGGTCACGGCATCGATTCCGCGGCGTTCGCGCCGCCGGTCCGGAGCATGGGGGCGATCGGTGGCTGAGATCCTGGTGCGGTACTTCGCGGCCGCCGAGGAGGCCGCCGGCCGCCCGGAGGAGCGCCTCCAGCTCGGCGAAGCGACGCTCGGCGGACTCCGCGCCCTCCTGTCGGAGCGCTACGGCGAGCCGATGGAGCGGGTCCTGCGGTCGGGGTCGTTCCTCGTGGGCGGTGTCGTCTCCCGCGACCCGTCGCGCGAGCTCGATGAGGCCGTCGACGTCCTCCCGCCGTTCGCCGGGGGCTAGCTCAGACGGGGCGGATCGCGACGTCCTCGGGGGCGACCCGGAGCGTCACCGCGGCACCCGGCAGCAGGCGCGCTTCCGCGATCACCGCTGGCGGCACCAGCGCCGTCAGCACGTCGGTCCGCACCCGGACCAGGTCGGCGTGCGGTTCGAGGGCGATGACCCGGGCCGGGATCCCGGGATCGGTGTCGGCGGTGCTCCTCGGCGTCTCGACCCGCACCGCGGACGGTCGCACGACGGCTGTCACCGCTGCTCCCTCCGCCAGCGGGCCGGCCGCGATGCCGGGGATCAGGGCCC
The DNA here is from genome assembly GCF_009765225.1 of Leifsonia sp. AG29. Lineage (NCBI taxonomy): Bacteria > Bacillati > Actinomycetota > Actinomycetes > Micrococcales > Microbacteriaceae > Leifsonia > Leifsonia sp. AG29. Next base: position 1,093,225 of record NZ_VMSF01000001.1, read on the forward strand.
CCGACTCCGTGATGAGGCCGCCGGCCGATCGGCGTCCCGAGACGAGCGACAACCCCGAGAGCTCCGCGGTGAACGGGTGCCGGGGGTGCTCGAAGACGGCGCGGGCGGGACCCTCCTCCACGACACGGCCCGACTCGAGCACGGCGACCCGGTCGGCGAGCAGGTACGCGTCGAGGGCGTAGTGCGTCACCAGGACGGTGGTGCGCCCCTCCAGGACCTCGGAGAGCACGGTGCGGAGCTCTGCGGCGACCGTGACATCGAGCGCCGAGAGCGGTTCATCGAGCAGCAGGAGGCGCGGTTCGGCCGCGAGGGCCCGCGCGATCGCGACGCGCTGCGCCTGGCCGCCGGAGAGCTCGCCCGGGCGGAGGCCGGCGAAGGCCGCCGTCCCCGTCCTGTCGAGCCATTCGTCGGCCCGCGCGGCGGCAGCCGACCGGGGGAGTCCAGCGCTGCGGGGCCCGAACTCGACGTTGTGGCGAACGCTCAGGTGCGGGAAGAGCAGCGCCTCCTGGGCGAGCAGTGCCACGCCGCGCCGGTGCGGCGCCGGCCAGCTGCCGGGGAGATCGAAGAGCGTCGAGCCGTCAAGCGTGGCGCGGCCCGCGCTGGGGCGGACCAGCCCGGCGACGATGCCGAGCACCGTCGACTTGCCCGCGCCGTTCGGGCCCAGCAGAGCGAGGGTCTCGCCGCCGGGCACGGCGAGGTCCACCTCCAGCGATCGCTCGGGGAGGGAGGCGGCGAGCCGGAGGCTCACGCGACGGCCTCGCGCGCCGCGGGGCGCCGACGCGCGCCTCCGGTTCCGTGGGCGACACCGACGACGACGATCGCCACGACGATGAGCAGGAGCGACAGCGCCAGCGCCGCGTCCGGGTCGGTCTCGCGCTGGAGATAGATCTCGAGCGGCAGGGTGCGGGTGGTGCCCTGCAGGCTGCCGGCGAACGTCAGCGTCGCGCCGAACTCGCCGAGCGCGCGGGCGAAGGACAGGATCGCCCCGGAGACGACCGCCGGTGCGACGAGGGGGAGGGTGACCCGCCGGAGTACCGTCCACGGACCTGCGCCCAGCGTCGCTGCCACGGCCTCGTACGCCGGGCCCGCCGTGCGGAGCGCACCCTCGAGACTCAGCACGAGGAACGGCAGCGCGACGAACGTCTGCGCGATGATCACCGCCGGTGTCGAGAACGCGACATCGATCGCGCCGCCGAAGAGGCCTCGCCGCCCGTACAGCGCGAGCAGCGCCAGGCCGCCGACGACGGGAGGCAGCACCAGCGGGAGCAGCACGATCGCCCGCACCAGACGCCGGCCCGGGAACGGCACCCGTGCCAGGACGAGCGCCATCGGCACCCCGAGCACGAGGCAGGCGGCGGTGGCGATCAGGGAGGTGCGCAGGCTCAGCAGCAGTGCCTCCACCGACGCGGGAGACGAGAGCAGCGGGATGAGCTGCGCCCAGTTCACGCGGAGCACCATGGCGATCACCGGCAATGCCACGAACAGCGCTCCGAGCGCCGCGAGCACGGTCACCCAGCGCGGGACGTCGAGTCGCGGAATCGTCACGGGGCGCCGAATCCGGCGGCCCGGAGGACGGCGCGCCCCTGCGGGCCCGCGACGAAGGCGACGAAGGCCCGCGCCGTCGCGGGCTGCGCGGAGCCGGCGATGGTTGCGATCGGGTACTCGTTGACGACGTCGGCCGCCTCGGGGAACGGAACAGTGGCGACCTTCGCACCCGCGGCCTTGACGTCGGTGGCGTACACGATGCCCGCATCTGCTTCGCCGGACTCGACCTTGCCGAGCACGTCCGTGACGGACGACTCCTGGCTCACGGGCGACAGGGCGGTGCCGCTCGACGCCTCCACCTTCGCCGTCGCGGCCCCGCAGGGAACCTGCGGAGCGCACACCACCGTCTTGACGCCCGACCGGGCGAGGTCCGCGAAGGCGCGGATCTTCGCCGGGTTGCCCGGGGGCACCGCGATGGAGAGAACGTTCGTGGCGAAGCGCACGGGCGGCCCCGAGGTGACGCCCGCCTTGACCGCCTTCTGCATGTTCCCCTCGACGGCCGAGGCGAACACGTCAGCAGGCGCACCCTCGGTCAGCTGGGTGACGAGGTCGGAGGAGCCGGCGAAGCTGAAGGTCACGGTCGCTCCGGGGTAGGCCGCCTCGAACTCCCGGCCGATCCGCGTGAAGCTGGTGGTGAGCGAGGCAGCGGCGAAGACCGTGATCCGGCCGTGCACGCCGGTGGGGGTCGCGGATTCCGGGGAGGAAGCGCCTCCGGTCGCGGACGTCGCGCAGCCCGTCAGCAGGAGGGCCGCCGCCGTGATCGTCAGCGCGGCGCGGGCGAGCCGGTTCGGCACGGTCAGTCCCTCCCGATCGGGGTCTCGACGATGACCGTCGTCGCCTTCACGACGGCGACGGCGACGGAACCCGGTTCGAGCCCCAGCTCGCGCACGGCCTCGCTGCTCATGAGCGACACCACCCGGTGCGGACCGCACTGGAGCTCGACCTGGGCCATGACGGTGTCCATCCGGATGTCGGTCACGAGGCCCACGAAGCGGTTGCGCGCCGACCGGGCCACACCGGAGGGATCGTCGGGAAGCACCGCGTTGCGCCGGGCGAGCTTCGCGAGCTCCAACCCGTCGACGACGGTGCGGCCGGCCTGGTCGCGGTCGCTGCTCAACGAACCGGCGTCGACCCAGCGGCGCACGGTGTCGTCGCTGACGCCGAGGTAGAGCGCGGCGTCCTTGATCCGAATCTGCGGCATGAAACGGATGTTACCGCCGCAGACGCGGATCAGCCAGGCATCAGAGCCCGACCCATTCGGACTCGCCGTCGGTGAAGTGCTGCCGCTTCCAGATCGGGACCCGGGCCTTGATGATCTCGACGAGCTCGGCGCAAGCCGCGAACGCCTCGGCGCGGTGGGGCGCGGCGACCGCGGCGACGAGGGCGAGGTCGCCGATCACGAGGGAGCCGACGCGATGCTGCGCCGCGACCCGCAGGCCGGTGCCGGCGGCGATCTCCTCGCAGCAGGCGCGGAGGAAGGCCTCGGCCTCGGGGTGCGCGCGGTAGTCGAGCGACACCACGTCGCGGCCGCCGTCGTGGTCGCGCACGATGCCCTGGAAGGAGACGACGGCGCCGGCCTCCGCCCGCCACACGAACTCGTCGAGCACCACGGGCTCGAGCGGCGAGTCGGTCACCGCGGCCCAGACGTCCCGGTCGCGCGTGCCGGGGTGCGTGCCGCTCATCGGTGGTCGCCTCCGCCCAGCTGGTCGAGGAGGTGGGGGAGGAGCTCCTCCAGGACCGCAAGGCCGTCTCGGACGCCGCCGCGCGAGCCGGGCAGATTGACGACCAGGGTCCTGCCCGCCACGCCCGCGAGGCCGCGGCCCACCGCTGCGAGCGGTGTGGAGGCGGCACCTCGCGTGCGGAGCGCCTCGGCTACGCCGGGGAGTTCCCGGTCCAGGACGGCGGCCGTCGCCTCGGGTGTCCGATCGGTCGGCGATACGCCCGTGCCTCCCGTGGTCAGCACGACGGCGGGCCGTTGTTCGACCGCGCTCTTCAGGGCCGGCCCGATGTCGGCGTCGGCGACCACGCGCACCTCGGCCGGGAGCCCGCGTTCCTGGAGCCACCTCGCGATGACGGGCCCGGTCTCGTCCTCGTACTCTCTCGCGGCGGCCCGGGTCGAGGACACCAGCACGACGGACGTCCGCGCCGGCGCGGCTTCGGCGGAGGCGGCCTCGGCCGCATCCTCCCCGTCCCTCCGCCAGTCGCCGCGCTTGCCGCCGCTCTTGGCGACCAGGCGGACGTCGGTGAGCGATGCGGCCGGGTCGACCGCCTTGACCATGTCGTGCAGGGTGAGCCCGGCGACCGCCACCGCCGTCAGCGCCTCCATCTCGACGCCGGTCCGGCCGCGCGTGCGGGCGCGCGTCTCGATCTCGATCACACCGGCCTCCGCGTCGAGGAAGAAGTCCACGGCGACCGAGCTGAGCGGGAGGGGGTGGCACAGCGGGATCAGCTCGCTCGTGCGCTTGGCGCCGCCGATGCCGGCGATCCGGGCGGTGGCGAGCACGTCGGCCTTAGGCAGGTCGTCGGCGCTCACGAGCCGGATCACCTCGGGGGTGGTCACGAAGCGGCCGCGGGCCACCGCCTCGCGGTCGGTCTCCGGTTTGGCGCCGACGTCGACCATGCGGGCGCGTCCGTCGGCGTCGAGATGGGTGAGCGAGGTCATAGGGTCCAGACTGTCACGACGGAGCCTGCAGCGACGTCCTCCGCCTCCGCGGGCAGGTCGATGAGCACGTCGGCGCGGGCCATCCCGGCGACGAGATGCGACCCGGATCCGGAGACCGGCGCGGCCTCGCCGGTGCCGACGAGGCGCCCGCGGAGGAACTGCCGGCGACCGGGGACCGAGCGCACCGCCTCCCTCAGCCGGACCTGGAGCGTCGGCACGGGCGGCAGACCGGCCGCCGCTCGCAGCGGTCCGCGGAGGAACACGGCGAACGAGACCTGCGTGCTGACCGGGTTGCCCGGGAAGCACACGACGGGTACGCCGTCGATCACCGCCGTCGCCTGCGGTCCGCCCGGTTGCATCGCCACCGAGGTGACGTCGGCGCCGCGCGGCTGGAGCACCTCGCGGACCACCTCGAACGCGCCCTTCGAGATGCCGCCGGAGGTGATGACGAGATCTGACGTGCGGACGGCCTCCTCGACCGCGGCGGCGAAATCGGCCGGGACGTCGGCGGTGGCGGCGCGGAACGAGACGACGGCCCCCGATTCCTCGGCGAGCGCGGCGAGGGCGACGCCGTTCGCGTCGAACACCTGGCCGAAGCCGGCGGCGCCTCCTGTCGGGACCAGCTCGGAACCGGTCGTCAGGATGGCGATCCGGAGCCGCGCCCGCACCTCGACCGTCTCCACGCCCGCGGAGGCGAGCGCGGCGAGGTGCCGGGCCTGGAGGCGCGTCCCGGCCGGCACGAGAACCTCGCCCCGGCGCAGGTCGCTGCCGCGCTCCCGGACGAACTCGCCCGGGCGGCGGGCGAGCCTCACCTCGACGACGGCGCCCTGGAGGTCGTCGTCGCGCCCGAGAACGAGCTCGGTGTCCTCGACGGGGACGACGGTGTCGGCGCCGTCGGGCACGGGAGCACCGGTCATGATGCGGATCGCCGTTCCCGCGGCGAGCTGGACCGGGCGGGCGTGTCCGGCGGGGATGTCGCCGGTCACCTCCAGGGCGACCGGGGCGCCCGCGATGTCGGCCGCGCGCACGGCGAAGCCGTCCATCTGCGAGTTCCGGAACAGCGGAAGATCGACGGCGCTGCGGACGTCGGCGGCGACGACGCGGCCGTGCGCCTCGGCGAGGGGGACCGCCTCGATGGCGGCCTCAGCGACGAGGGGCTCGAGCATCCGCTCGATCGTGAGGGCGTGCTCCTCCACGGTGCGCGGCATGCTCATGCCCCCAGTATCCCGCCCCGGCACGCGGGTGCGCGAGCGCGGCTCAGTAGCGCGGCAGCGACGGGTCGACGTCGCGGGACCACGCGTCGATGCCGCCGGAGAGGACGAGGCCGGGCGCGCCGGCGCCGGCGAGAAGCTCGCGCGCGGTCTCCGCCCGGATGCCCTTGTGGCAGACGATGACGAGCGGCTCGTCGCCCAGGCGCGCGGCGACGCCGGGCGCGTCCGAGCGGATCACGTCAAGCGGCACGAGCAGGGAGCCCGGGATCTCGGCGATGTCCGCCTCCCACGGTTCGCGCACGTCCAGCAGCACGTGGGGCTCGCCCGCCAGGAGGCGCGCGTGCAGCTCCGCGGGGCTGATCGCCGCCTCCACGCCGCAGAAGAGGTCGTAGTCGATGAGCCCGGTCACCGGCGCCGCCTCGGGGTCGCGCTCGTAGCGCAGCTCCCGGAACGTCGCAGCGAGGGCGTCGTGGACGACGACGCGGCCGAGCAGCGGGTCGCCGGTCCCGGTGACGAGCTTGATCGCCTCGCTCACCATGATGCTGCCGACGGTGGCGCACACGGAGGGGAGCGCGCCGGCCTCCGCGCAGCTGGGGATGCTCCCGGGCTCCGGCGGCACGGGGAAGAGGTCGCGATAGACGGGTCCGCGGGCCCTCCAACTCACCCCCGCCTGGCCGCCGGTCTGATGCACGGCGCCCCACACGACAGGGATGCCGGACAGGGAGGCCGCGTCGTCGACCAGGTACCGGGTCGGGAAGTTGTCGCTGCCGTCCAGGACGAGGTCGAAGCGCTCGAAGAGCTCGAGCGCGTTGCCCGATGTCAGCCGCTCCGGCACCGCGACGACCGTGGTCTCGTCATCGAGGGCGCGGACCGCGTCGACGGCCGAGGCGACCTTGGAGCGCCCGAGCGAGGCCGGCGTGTGGATGTTCTGGCGGGGGAGGTTGCTCGCCTCCACCCGGTCGTCGTCGACGATGCCGATGGTCCCGAACCCTGTCGAGGCGAGGAGCGGCAGGACGGCGGAGCCGAGGCCTCCGGCACCGATCACGAGCACCCGCGCCGCCCTCAGGCGCCGCTGGGCGAGCAGCCCGAAGCCGGGGAGCTGAGCGGTGCGCGAGTACCGCGCCTCGCGGTCGGGGGCGAGCTCGGGCCCGGGCTCGACGAGCGGCGGGAGGCTCCCGGTGGCGGCGGGCGGAGGCTGGATCACGCCTCCAGAGTAATCTCGGCGCGCGCTCACACCACCTGCACCTGGATGGTGTGCAGGCCCGTCGCGCCGTCGGGGATGACATCGGACTCGGCGACGATCTGCTGCTTGCCGGTCGCGTCGGTCGCGCGCACCCGGATCGTGTGCTGCCCCGGGTCGGCCTGCCAGGAGTAGCGCCACTGGCGCCACGTGTCCGGCGAGATCGCGTCCGCCAGCTCTGCCTGGAGCCAGTCGCCGCCGTCGATCTGCACGTGCACGGCGCCGATCCCGACGTGCTGCGACCAGGCGACCCCGGCGACGGTCACCGCGCCCGCATGCACCTGCGTCCCGCGAGCCGGCACGTCGATCCGGCTGGAGAGCTTGACCGGGCCGCGGGCGGACCAGCCCCGGTCCGTCCAGTACGCCGTGGCGTCGGCGAACCGCGTCACCTCGAGCTCGACGACCCACTTCGTGGCGGACACGTAGCCGTAGAGGCCCGGGACGACCATGCGCACCGGGTAGCCGTGCTCGAGCGGGAGGGGCTCGCCGTTCATGCCGACGGCGAGGATCGCGTTCCGACCGTCGGTGAGCGCCTCGAGCGGCGTTCCCGCCGTCCAGCCGTCCTGGCTCTTCGACAGCACCATGTCCGCCCCCGCGACCGGCCGGGCGCGGGCCAGGAGGTGGCGGATCGGGTACCCCAGCCACAGCGCGTTCCCGATCAGGTCGCCGCCGACGACGTTCGAGACGCACGTCAGCGTCGTGTACGACTCCTCGAGCGGCAGCGCGAGGAGCTCGGCGAAGGTCAGCTCGACCTCCCGCTCGACCTTCCCCGTGATCCGGAGACGCCAGGCCTGCGGATCGATGCCGGGCACCTGGAGGGCCGTGTCGATGCGGTAGAAGCCGGCGTTCGGCGTGACGACGGGGGAGAGCCCCGGCGTGTCGAACGATGCGCCCGCGGGCAGCGCCGGCGCCTTCTTCGCCGGCCGAGGGAGGCGGAACACGGCGCGGGCCGCCGATGCCGCCCGGTACCCCGCCGACGCGAGCTCCCCCAGGACGGTCGCGATGATGCCGGAGGCGGCGACGCCCGTCGTTGTCGCGACGAAGCGCCTCCTGCTGACGGACCCGATCGGCGCGACCCGGGTCGGCCTCGTGCCGCGGAGAAGGCTGGTGAGCCAGCCGAGGAGGAGCGCCGCCGCGAGCGCCGCCAGCACCGACGGGATCGCATCCATCACGCCCGCCCCGGAACGCGTGACCGCGGCCAGGACGCCGACCGCGCCGCCGATCGCGATGAGCACGCGCCCCCACGGCGGGCGGCGCAGCTCGAGCCAGCCGGCGAGGCCTCCGCCGACGAGCAGGACGACGGCCAGGCAGCTCACGAGGAAGCTCTTGTCGCCGGTGCCGAAGAGGCCGATCACCGACTCCTTGAGCCAGCCCGGCGAGAGGTCGATCACCAGCGAGCCGACGACGAGGACCGGGCTGCCGTTCTGCACGACGAACGCGCTGACGAGCTCCGCCGCACCCACGCCCGCGACGACGCTCGCAGCACCCGCGGCTGCCGCCGACCAGAACGACCTCATGGCCGCAGCCTAGGACGCCGTCCATGTGATCCGGGTGCGGACCGCGGCCCGGGTGCGGACGCGTATGGGAGGCTGGGGGCACCATGACCGACACCCCCGCCCCCGTCCGCCTCACCGTCGACGGCCTGCCGGGCTGGAGCGGTCCCGGAAGCGTCTCGGAGGACGCTGTCTACGAGGCCTTCGTCGCGTGGGCCGAGGCGGGAGGGATCACGCTCTACCCGGCGCAGGACGAGTCCGCGATCGCGATCGTCGGGGGCGCCAACCTGATCCTCAGCACGCCGACCGGCACGGGGAAGTCGCTCGTCGCGGTCGCCGCGCACTTCGCCGCCCTGGCACGCGGGGAGCGGAGCTTCTACACGGCGCCCATCAAGGCGCTCGTCTCGGAGAAGTTCTTCGCGCTCGTCGACATCTTCGGCGCCGAGAACGTCGGCATGATGACCGGCGACTCCGCGGTCAACGCCGACGCGCCGATCATCTGCTGCACGGCGGAGATCCTCGCTAACCTGGCCCTGCGCCACGGCGAGGAGACTCCGGCGGGCCAGGTCGTGATGGACGAGTTCCACTTCTACTCCGACCCCGATCGCGGCTGGGCGTGGCAGATCCCCCTGCTCCTCCTGAACCGCGCCCAGTTCGTGCTCATGTCGGCCACCCTCGGCGACGTGACCGCGCTCGCCGCGGACCTCGGCCGCCGGACCGGGCGCGAGACGGCGACCGTCACCGGCGTCGAACGCCCCGTGCCGCTGCACTACCGGTACGAGCTGACGCCGATCCACGAGACGATCGACGACCTCCTCCACACGGGCGAGGCGCCGATCTACGTCGTGCACTTCTCCCAGCTGGCGGCCCTCGAGCGCGCGCAGTCGCTGTCGAGCGCCAAGATCGCCTCCCGCGAGCAGCGCGACGCCATCGCCGAGCTGATCGGCGGCTTCCGGTTCACCACCTCGTTCGGCCGCACGCTGTCCCGCCTGCTGCGGCAGGGCATCGGGGTCCACCACGCCGGCATGCTGCCCAAGTACCGCCGGCTCGTCGAGCAGCTCGCCCAGCGCGGGATGCTGCGCGTCATCTGCGGAACGGACACGCTCGGCGTCGGCATCAACGTTCCGATCAGGACCGTTCTGCTCACCGCGCTCACGAAGTTCGACGGCACCCGGATGCGGCAGCTCAACGCGCGCGAGTTCCACCAGATCGCCGGACGTGCCGGCAGGGCCGGCTACGACACCGCGGGAACCGTCGTCGTGCAGGCTCCCGAGCACGAGTCGGAGAACCTCAAGGCGCTCGAGAAGGCCGGGGACGACCCCAAGAAGCGCCGCAAGATCGTCCGGAAGAAGGCGCCCGAGGGCTTCGTCTCCTGGGGCGAGCCCTCGTTCCGCAAGCTCGTCGAGGCGGAGCCCGAGACCCTCACCTCCTCGATGCAGATGACGAGCGCCATGCTCATCAACGTCATCGGCCGCGGCGGCGACGTCTACGGCCACGTCCGGGCGCTCGTGTTCGACAACCACGAGCCCTGGAAGCGTCAGCTGGCGCTCGCTCGGCGCGCCATCGAGCTGTACCGCTCCCTCCTCACCGCGGGCGTCGTCGAGAACGTCGGCGGGGAGGTCCGCCTCACCGTCGACCTGCAGCCGAACTTCGCCCTCAACCAGCCGCTGTCGCCCTTCGCGCTCGCCGCCTTCGAGCTCTTCGACGCCGAGTCGCCGAGCTACGCGCTCGACCTCGTCTCGGTGGTCGAGGCGACGCTCGACGACCCGCGGCCCGTGCTCTCCGCGCAGCAGTTCCTCGCCCGGGGCGAGGCGGTCGCCGCGATGAAGGCGGAGGGGATCGAATACGACGAGCGGATGGAGGCGCTCGAGCGGGTGACGCACCCCAAGCCGCACGAGGAGCTCCTCCGGGAGACCTTCGCGACCTATGCCTCCAGCCAGCCGTGGGTCGCCGATTTCGAACTCAGCCCGAAGTCGGTGGTGCGCGACCTCTACGAGCGCGCGATGACGTTCGGCGAGTACATCTCGTTCTACAAGCTCGCCCGCTCCGAGGGCGTCGTCCTCCGCTACCTCTCCGACGCGTACCGCGCCCTCGGGCAGACGGTCCCGCTCGAACTCCGGACGGAGGACCTCCGCGACATCATCGAGTGGCTCGGCGAGCTGGTGCGCCAGGTCGACTCGAGCCTCCTCGACGAATGGGAGGAGCTCGTCCACCCGGATGCCGCCCGCCACGCCGCCGAGGCCGGCGAGCTCGCGCCTCCCGCTCCCCGCAACGTCACCACCAACCGCCGCGCCTTCTTCGTGCTCGTCCGCAACGAGCTGTTCCGGCGGGTGCAGCTGGCGGCTCTCGACCGCGTCCAGGAACTGGGCGCGCTCGAGGCGGAGGCCGCGGCGCTCGCCGCGGGAGGCGCAGGCGCTCCGGAGGAGAGATGGTTCGACGAGCTCGCCTGGGATGAGGCCCTCGAGGCGTACTACGCCGAGCACGACGAGATCCGCACCGACGCCGCGGCGCGCTCCTCCGCCTTCCTCTCGGTCGACGAGAACCCGGACGGCGCGCCCGGGACCTGGCGGGTCCGCCAGACCTTCGCGGACCCGGCGGGCGACCACGACTGGGGGATCAGCGCCGACGTCCTCCTCGACGCCTCGGTGCGCGAGGGCGTCGCGGTGATCCGGGTCACCGCGGTCGGAATGCTGGGGGAGTCGTGAGAGAGCAGGACCCTGTGACCCCGGAGCCGCAGACGCCGGAGCCCGTGACACCGGAACGGAGCACCGCTCTGACCGGGGTGTGGACGCGCCAGACCTGGAGCGACGCCGCCTTCGTGCACTGGGCGGTCGACCCGTCGGTCGTCGACCGCTTCTTCCCGGCCGGAGTGCGGCCGGACACCGTCGACGGGCGGACGCACGTCGGTCTGATCGCCTTCCGTATGCAGCGGCTCGGCGCCCCGCGCGGCCCCGGCATCCCGTACTTCGGCGACTTCCTCGAGACCAACGTGCGTCTGTACAGCGTCGATCGGGAGGGGCGTCGCGGCGTCGTCTTCGTCTCGCTGGACGCATCCCGGCTGGTCCCCGTGCTCGGAGCGCGAGCCGCGCTCGCGCTCCCGTACATGTGGTCCCGCATGCGGGCCAGCCGTCGCGGGAGCGTGCTCGAGTACCGCAGCGCGCGGCACGTGACGGGAGCCGCCTCCAGCCGTCTCGTCCTGGACATCGGACAGCCGATCGCCGAGCCCATGGCGCTCGACCATCACCTGACCGCTCGCTGGGCGCTGCACGTCCGCGCGTGGGGCCGCACCGTATCCGTGCCCAACCAGCACCCGCGCTGGCCGCTCCAGCGGGCGACGCTCCTCGCGTGCGACGACGGGCTGCTCACGGCGGCCGGGCTGCCGTCCCCGGAGGATCCGCCGGTCAGCGTCCTCTACTCCCCGGGTGTCACCACGGTCTTCGGCCGCCCGGAGGTCCTGCGACCGGTTTGACCGACGCTATCCGGCGTGCGAGCATCGTGAACGCCGGGTGAACACCACCGGGTCCCTTGTATGAACTCCCGATGAATGATTGCGTCGGGAAGACCCTGTCCGCACGCGAGAGAGAAGACGGTGGACCTCACCCCGATCATCGTGCTGGTCATCGCACTGGCGCTCTTCTTCGACTTCACCAACGGTTTCCACGACACGGCGAACGCCATGGCGACGCCGATCGCGACCGGCGCCATGAAGCCGAAGATCGCCGTCGCGCTCGCGGCCGTGCTGAACCTCGTCGGAGCCTTCCTGTCCACCGAGGTCGCGAAGACCATCTCGGGCGGCATCATCAAGGAGGGGTCGGGCGGCGTCCAGATCACCCCGGTGCTCATCTTCGCCGGCCTCATCGGCGCGATCGTGTGGAACATGGTGACCTGGCTGTTCGGCCTCCCGTCGTCGTCGAGCCATGCGCTCTTCGGCGGGCTGATCGGGGCCGCGATCGTGGGAGCGGGCATCGGGGCCGTCGACTTCGCCGTCGTCCTCGAGAAGGTGATCCTCCCGGCGATCATCTCGCCGGTCACCGCCGGTGTCATCGCCTACTGCGCCACCAAGCTCGCCTACGCCATCACCCGCCGGTACGACGGCCGTCCGGACGGGCGCGGAGGCTTCCGGTACGGACAGATCTTCTCGTCGTCGCTCGTGGCGCTGTCCCACGGCACCAACGACGCCCAGAAGACGATGGGCGTCATCACCCTGACGCTCATCTCCGCCGGGCTCCAGCCGGTCGGCAGCGGTCCCGAGCTCTGGGTGATCGTGTCGTGCGCCCTGGCCATCGCCATCGGCACCTACTCCGGCGGCTGGCGCATCATCCGCACCCTCGGCCGCGGGCTCACCTCGGTCAAGCCCGCGCAGGGCTTCGCGGCCGAGACGAGCACCGCCGCGACGATCCTCGCCTCCAGCCACCTCGGCTTCGCCCTCTCGACGACCCAGGTCGCGTCTGGGTCCGTGATCGGCTCGGGACTCGGGCGCCGCGGGTCGTCGGTGCGGTGGGGGACCGCGGGCCGCATCGCGGTCGGCTGGCTGCTCACGCTGCCCGCGGCCGCCCTCGTCGGCGGCGCGGCCGCGGTCGTCGCGTCCCTCGGACCCGCCGGAGTCGTGATCGACGTGCTGATCGGGGCCGCCGTCGTGGCGGCGATCTTCTGGCGCTCGCGCCGCAATCGCGTGTCCAGCGAGAACGCGGTCGAGCCCGTGCCGTTCCAGGGCAAGAGCGAGGTGGCCGCCTCCGGGCGCGTCGTCAGGATCGAGAAGGTCAAGCCGCTCAAGAAGGAGCGCACCGGGAAGGGGACCGCATGATCGACTGGGGAGCGTTCCTCCTGGTCTTCGCGGCCGGGCTCATCGGCTCGTGCGTCGTGGTGGCGCTCTACTCCCTCGGCACCAGGCTGCTCGCCGTTGCCGGCCGGGCCCTGTTCGTGGAACCGGTCGAGTTCACCGACGCGATCACCGTGATCACGCCGGAGAAGGCGGCGAAGGCCCAGCGCCGCGCCGAGAAGGCTCAGCGCAAGAACCCCCTCAGCGCCGCTCAGAAGCGCGCCGCCCTCACGGGCGCCTACGCGTGCTTCGTGGCCTGCGCGCTCGCGGTGCTGTTCGGGCTCTACCTGATCATCCCCTTCTTCCACCGGTAGGGCGCGGCGAGCCGTCCGGCGGGGTCAGTCGGTTCCGCGGACCCGGGCGATCGCGTTCATGACGTGGTAGACCACGATCGCCGCGATCGCCCCGAGGGCGATGCCGTTGAACGTCAGCTGCCCGAGGTTCAGCGTGAAGTCCCCGATGCCGATGATGAGCGCGGTCGCCGCCGTGAACTGGTTCTTCGGCTTCGAGAAGTCGACCCGGTTGTCGAGCCAGATCTTGACGCCGATGACGCCGATCAACCCGTAGAGCGCCGTCGTGACGCCGCCGAGCACGCCCGCGGGGATGGTGTTGATGATGGCGCCGACCTTGGGGGAGAGCCCGAGCAGGACGGCGACGGTCCCGGCCACCCAGTAGGCGGCGGTCGAGTAGACGCGGGTGGCGGCCATGACGCCGATGTTCTCGCCGTACGTCGTCGTCCCCGATCCGCCGAGGAACCCGGCGATCGTCGTCGCGACGCCGTCCGCGAAGAGGGCACGACCGGTGACCCGGTTGACCGACGGGTCGGTGAGCTGGGCCACGCCGCGGATGTGGCCGACGTTCTCGGCGATCAGCACCAGCACGACCGGGAGGAACGCCGGCAGGATGCCCCACGTCGCCGCGGGTTCGGTGAACGGATTCGCCGGCAGGGTGAACGGGGGCAGCCCGACCCAGGGCGCCTTCGCCACGGCGTCGAATTTCACCTGCCCGGTGGCGACGGCGAACGCGTAGCCGACGGCGACGCCGAGGAAGATCGAGAGCCTCCCGAGCATGCCCCGGAAGAACACGGTGCACAGGATGACCGCAGCGAGCGTCACGAGAGCGGTGACGGGAGCCTGCATGAAGTTGTTCTTCGCGGCCGGCGCGAGGTTGAAGCCGATCAGCGCCACGATGGCACCGGCGACGACGGGAGGCATGAGCCCGTCGATCCAGCGCGTCCCGGTCGCGATGACCACGAGCCCGACGAGGGCGAGCAGCACGCCGGTGATCAGGATGCCGAACAGTGCCGACGGCATGCCGTGCGCCTTCGTCGCGGCGACGATCGGGACGATGAACGCGAACGAGGAGCCGAGGTAGCTCGGGAGGCGGTTGCCCGTGATCACGAGGAAGAGCAGCGTGCCGACGCCCGAGAACAGGAGCGTCGTCGCCGGCGGGAACCCGGTGAGGAGCGGTACGAGGAAGGTCGCGCCGAACATCGCGACGACGTGCTGGGCGCCCAGCCCGATGGTGCGCGGCCAGCTCAGCCGCTCGCCGGGCAGCACGATCTCGTGCGCTCCGACCGTCTTGCCGTCTCCGTGCAGCGTCCAGGGCAGTGGCATGGGTGTCCTCCACAGGGATCGAGGCGGATTAGGGTTGTATCGGCGATTCACGCCGCATACCCCATCAAACTGAACGGCAGCCGCGCTGCCGGGCCTGACGATCCTACGGGAGACGACCATTTCCGCATCCACCTCCGCGCCCCCGACGACCACCAAGGGGCGCCTCGACCGGTTCTTCGAGATCAGTGCGCGCGGCACCACGTGGGGGACTGAGGTCCGCGGCGGCGTGCTGACCTTCGTCACGATGGCCTACATCGTGATCCTCAACCCGCTCATCCTCGGCGGCACCAAGGACGTCGTCGGCCATTCGCTCGGCACCGCGCAGGTGGCGGCGGTCACCGCCTTGAGCGCCGGCGTGATGACCCTCCTGTTCGGACTGATCGCGCGCCTCCCGTTCGCGTTCGCGGCCGGCCTCGGCATCAACTCGTTCCTCGCGGTCAACGTGGTCAAGATCCTGACCTGGCAGGAGGCGATGGGTCTTGTCGTCATCAACGGCATCATCATCGTGCTGCTCGCCGCTACCGGGCTCCGGCGGCTCATCTTCAACGCGGTCCCGGCGCAGCTGAAGACGGCGATCACGGTCGGCATCGGCCTCTTCATCGCCTTCATCGGCTTCGTCGACAGCGGCTTCGTGCGCTCGACGAACCTCTCGTCGCCCCCGGTGCAGCTCGGAGAGGCCGGCTCGATCGCGACGCTCCCGACGCTCACGTTCCTCGTCGCCCTCGTGATCATGGGCGTCCTCATGGCGCGCCGGGTCAAGGGCGCGCTCCTCATCGGCATCGTGGCGGCGACCGTCGTGGCGATCATCGCCGAGGCGATCTGGCACGTCGGGCCGTCGATGGGCAAGAACCCGGCCGGCTGGAACCTCACGGTGCCGCAGCTGCCGACCTCGCTGGTGTCGCTGCCCGACCTCAGTCTCGTCGGCCAGGTCGACCTGTTCGGCGCCTTCGGGCGGATCGGCGCCCTGGCGGCGATCATGCTGATCTTCACCCTCGTGTTCACGAACTTCTTCGACGCCATGGGCTCGATGACGGGCCTCGCCCGCAGCGCGGGCCTCGCCGCTGAGGACGGCACGTTCCCGCGCCTCCAGTCCGCCCTGATCGTCGAGGGCGTCGGCGCGATCGTCGGCGGTGGCACGTCCGCGTCGTCGAACACCGTCTTCGTCGAGTCCGCCTCGGGCATCGGCGAGGGCGCGAAGACCGGCTTCGCGAGCGTCGTGACCGGTGTGCTGTTCCTCCTCGCGATGTTCTTCACCCCGCTGACCCAGGTGGTCCCGCTCGAGGTGGCCGCCGCCGCTCTCGTGATCGTCGGTGCGCTCATGGTGGTGCAGATCCGTCACATCGACTTCAGCGAGTTCTCGAGCGTCCTGCCGGTGTTCCTGACGATCATCGTCATGCCGCTGACGTACTCGATCGCGAACGGCATCGGCGTCGGCTTCATCAGCTGGGTGCTGATCCGCTCGCTCGCTGGCAAGGCCCGGGAGATCAGCCCGCTGCTCTGGATCGTGGCCGCCGGCTTCCTGATCTACTTCGCCCGCGGGCCGATCGAGGGGCTCCTCGGCCAGGTCTGATCCCCGGCCGAGCGCGCGCTGCGGGGCTGAGACAATGGAGGGATGGAACCCACCCCTCTCGTCCGGCCCCGCAGCTTCGTCGTCCGAGGGCGCAAGACGGAGGCGCAGCAGCGCGCCATCGACGAGCTGTGGCCGGACTACGGGATCGAGTTCGACGGCTCGCGCCTCGACCTCGACGCGGCGTTCGGGCGCACCGCATCTCGCGTGGTCGAGATCGGCTTCGGCAACGGCGAGAACCTCCTGACGCTCGCGGAGCGCCACCCCGAGCGCGATTTTCTCGGCGTCGAGGTGCACGGCGCGGGTGTCGGGCGCGTCCTCGGGGGCATCCGGGACCGGGGTCTCGGCAATCTGCGGCTCGTCCGCCACGACGCGGTCGAGGTGTTCGAGCGGGGGATCGAGCCCGGTTCGATCGACGAGATCCTGATCTTCTTCCCCGACCCGTGGCCCAAGGCACGCCACCACCGGCGCCGGCTGATCCAGCCCGACGTCGCCCGGCTGCTGGTCAGGGCGCTCCGGCCCGAGGGCGTCCTGCGCCTCGCGACCGACTGGGAGCCGTACGCCGAGCACATGCTCGCTGTTCTGGACGCCGAGCCGGGCCTCGTCAACTCGGCGGGGCCGGGCGGCTTCGTCCCGCGTCCCGACGACCGCCCGGTGACCAAGTTCGAGCGCCGGGGCGAACGGCTCGGCCACGCCATCTTCGACCTCGAGTACCGCCCTCGCGTGTGAGCGGGCCGGGGAGGCGGAATCCGGCGTATCCCGACGGTCCGGTCCCTAGGATGGGCCCATGAGCGCCGCCGCCTCCCGGACGATCCCCGACACCGTCGCTGCCGTGCGCCGCGCCTTCGACGCGGGTGTCACGAAACCACTCGCCTGGCGCCTCGCGCAGCTGCAGGCGCTGAGGCAGCTGCTGATCGAGTGCGCGGCCGATTTCGAGGCCGCGCTGCAGGAGGATCTCGGCAAGAACCCGACCGAGTCGCAGATCGCCGAGCTCGGATTCGTCGTCGGCGAGATCGACCACATGACCCGGCACCTGCGCCGGTGGTTGCGCCCCCGCCGCGTGACCGTGCCCGGTGCGCTGCTGCCGGCCCGCGCCTCCACCATCCTGGAACCACTCGGCGCGGTGCTCGTGATCGCCCCCTGGAACTACCCGGTGCAGCTTCTCCTCGCGCCGCTGGTGGGAGCCCTCGCGGCGGGCAACGCGGTCGTGCTGAAGCCGAGCGAACTCGCGCCCGCGACCTCGGCCGCGATGGCGCGCCTCCTCCCGCAGTATCTCGACCCGCGCGCCGTGGCAGTGGTCGAGGGAGGCGTCCCCGAGACCACCGAACTCCTCGCGCACCGCTGGGATCACATCTTCTACACCGGGAACGGGCGCGTCGGTCGCATCGTCGCGGCCGCCGCCGCCGAGCACCTCACGCCCGTGACCCTGGAGCTCGGCGGCAAGTCGCCCGTGTATGTTGACGAGTCCGCCGATCTCGCCGCGACGGCCCGGCGCCTCGCCTGGGGCAAGTTCATGAACGCCGGCCAGACGTGCGTCGCGCCCGACTACGTCCTGGCGGAGCGAGCGGTCGCCTCCCGTCTCGCCACCGCGCTGGGCGACGCCCTCCGCGAGCTGTACGGCTCCGACCCGGCTCAGAGCGCCGACTACGGGCGCATCGTCGACGACCGCCACCACAGCCGGCTCACGAGCCTCCTCGGCTCGGGCACGATCGCGGTCGGCGGAGGGCATGACGCGCAGACCCGCTACCTGGCGCCGACCGTCCTGCTCGACGTCCCGCGCGACTCCCCGGTCATGGAGGAGGAGATCTTCGGCCCGATCCTCCCGATCGTGGTCGTCGACGGGCTCGACGACGCGATCGCCGTCATCCGCTCCGGCGACAAACCCCTGGCGCTCTACGTGTTCAGCGAGCGGGCGTCGGTGCGGAGGCGGATCCTCACCGAGACGAGCTCCGGCGCGGTGGGATTCGGCATCCCGGCCGCCCACCTCGCGGTCGCCGGGCTGCCCTTCGGCGGCGTCGGGGACAGCGGTCACGGCGCGTACCACGGCGAGCGGTCCCTCCGGACGTTCAGCCACGAGAAGGCCGTGCTGCGGAAGCCGCTCGCGCCCGACACGATGCGGCTCGTCTATCCTCCCTACACGGAGGCGAAGGACTCGTTCGCGCGCGGTCTGCTCCGCCGGCTGGGCTGAGCGCGCCTCCCTCGCCTGCGCATCGACACGGTGTCGAGGAACGTCCGGCATCCCGGACGCCGTGTCCACCCCCTCCGCGGACGCCCGGAGTAGCCTGGGCTCTGCCGGCCGCCACGAACGACCGGCGAGACAGCATGCCAACGCACGACGAGAGGCAACGGTGCCAACCGTGAACCCGACAGCAACGATGGACGAGCCGAAGACTTCCCCCATCCCCGTGATCGACGCGTCCGAGAACGTGTCCGACGTCCCCACCCCGAGCGCCGCGGGCCGCCCCACCCGCACCGAGAGCGACTCGCTGGGCAGCCGCGAGATCCCCGCCGACGCCTACTGGGGCGTCCACACCTCGCGCGCCCTCGAGAACTTCCCGATCGCCAAGCGGCCGATCTCCGTCTACCCGGATCTGATCGTCGCCCTCGCGAGCGTCAAGCAGGCCGCCGCGCGCGCCAACCTCGAGATCGGCGTCCTCGAGCCGCACAAGGCCGAGCTGATCGACCGCGCGTGCCAGCTGATCATCGACGGCCGCTTCCACGACCAGTTCGTGGTCGGCGTGATGCAGGGAGGCGCGGGCACCTCGACGAACATGAACGCGAACGAGGTCATCGCCAACATCGCCCTCGAGCTCGACGGCCACGAGAAGGGCGACTACGCCCACATGCACCCGATCGACGACGTCAACCGCAGCCAGAGCACCAACGACACCTACCCGACCGCCATCAAGATCGCGCTCACGTTCGCCCTCGGGCACCTGCTCGACGAGCTGGCCCTGCTGCGCGACTCGTTCGCCCGCAAGGGGGAGGAGTTCCGCAACATCCTCAAGGTCGGCCGCACCCAGCTGCAGGACGCCGTCCCGATGACGCTCGGCCAGGAGTTCCACGGCTTCGCCACGACGCTGACCGAGGACCACGCCCGGCTCACCGAGACCAAGTGGCTGCTCGCCGAGATCAACCTCGGCGCCACGGCGATCGGCACCGGCATCACCGCCGACCCGGGGTACGCGTCCGCCGCCGTCAAGCACCTGAACGCCATCACCGGGCTGAACCTCGAGACCGCCCCGGACCTCATCGAGTCGACGAGCGACGCCGGCGCCTTCATGTCCTTCTCGGGCTCCCTGAAGCGCAGCGCGATCAAGCTGTCGAAGATCTGCAACGACCTCCGCCTGCTCTCCAGCGGCCCGCAGGCCGGCTTCGGCGAGATCAACCTCCCGGCGCGCCAGGCCGGGTCGAGCATCATGCCCGGCAAGGTCAACCCCGTCATCCCGGAGGTCGTCAACCAGGTGGCCTTCTCGGTCGCCGGCGCCGACGTCACGGTCACCATGGCGGCCGAGGGCGGTCAGCTGCAGCTCAACGCGTTCGAGCCCGTGATCGCGCATTCGCTCCTCCAGAGCATCACCTGGATGGCGCAGGCCTTCCACACGCTGCGCGTCAACTGCGTCGAGGGCATCACCGCCAACGAGGAGCGGCTCGGGGCGATGGTCGGCTCGTCGGTCGGCGTCATCACCGCGCTCACCCCGCACATCGGCTACGCCGCCGCCGCAGCGCTCGCCAAGTCCGCGCTCCTCACCGGCCACAACGTCGCCGACCTCGTCGTCGAGGCCAAGCTGATGAGCCGCGAGGAGGTCACGCGCCTGCTGTCGCCCGCCCGGCTGAGCGGGCTCGAGGTCATCACCACGGCCATCCCGGTGATCGAGGAGCAGGCGATCGCCGCCGCCAAGCGCGACGGCGCCGACCCCACGCTCGGCGTCTCCGACTGATCGCCCCGGGGCGTGCCCGACCGGGAGGCGCGGGGCGGCCGGTCAGCGCCCCTCCGCCTCCCGGAACAGCGCGAGCATGTCGCGTCCGAGCTGGTGCGGTGCCGTCTCGCACGGGCTGTGCCCGGTGCGGTACACCGCGAGCCGGGCGCCCAGCGCCTCGGCGTTCGCCGCGTGGAGGTGCGTGGGCCAGAGATCGTGGTCCCCGGTGGCGACGAGGACGGGGATCCCGGTCGCGGCCACCTGCGAACGAACGTCGGGCACGCGCTTCATGAGCCCGATGATGTCGTCGACGCTCGACCGCCGCGTGAGCTCGAAGCGGTCACGGACGAACGCCAGGCGATTGTCGCCGACGCGGTTCCGGTTCGTGACGATCCCCCAGATCATCAGCCCCGCGCCCTGCCGGCCGGTCACGAAGCGGCTGAACGGCCCGATGATCCGGATGCCCCGGAACGACTGACCCGGTTCGGGCGGCGACGTGAGGAGGGTGAGCGACCGGAACAGGTCCGGCCGCTGGACCAGGGCGATCTCGGCCACGATCCCGGCGAAGGAGTAGCCGAGAACATGGGCCGGGCCGCCGGAACCCAGGAAGGCGAGGAAGTCGGCCACGAACAGCTCGTAGGTGTACCGGCCCCCGGCGACGGGACCCGCCGCCGCGGACTCGTACTGGCCGGCGAGATCGTAGCTCTCGACGTGGTAGCCCGCCGCCACGAGGATCGGAGCGAGCAGGTAGAAGTCCTCCTTGGACCCGGTGGCCCCCGGGACGAGGACGACGCGCGGATCGGCGGGATCACCGAGGGAGGCGACGGCCAGCTCGCCGCTCGGAGCCGCGAACCGGGAGAACACGGTCCCTACAGGGGCCACCGACCAGTCGATGTCGGGCAGGGCGGCATCGAGGCGGACCGCCTCGTCATCGCCCCCGCCGGAGAGACCCGGCCGCCGCTCTCCGATCGACACCCCCTAAAGCTACGTCGATCGGGGGCCCGGGGGCGAGTCCGGCGCTCAGAGGACCCGGCAGTAGGTGGTCAGGTAGCCGATGCCGCCGATCGAGACCGTGACCGTCGAGCGGTCGCGGAGGAACACCGGGGGCGTGCGGGAGTAGCCTGCGCCACCCGGGCTGCCGGTGGAGATCAGGGTGCCCGGCTGGATGGTGGCCGAGCGGGAGAGGAACTCGATGATCTCGGCGACCGAGCGGACCATGTCGGCGGTCGATGCGTCCTGCAGGATCGCGCCGTCGACATTGGTCGTCAGCCAGAGGTCCTGGGGGTCGGCGATCTCGTCGGCGGTCACCACCACTGGTCCGTTGGGCGTGAAGCCGTCGAACGACTTGCAGCGCGACCACTGGGCCTCGGAGAACTGGAGGTCGCGCGCCGTGATGTCGTTGACGACCGTGTAGCCGAACACGTAGTCGAGCGCGTCGGCGACGGAGACGTTGCGCGCGGGCTTCCCGATGATGACGCCCAGCTCGGCCTCGTAGTCGACCTGCGTCGTGAGGTCCTCGGGCCAGGAGGTGGTGCCCTCATGACCGGCGAGGGAGTTCGGCCACAGCGAGAACACCGTCGCGGCCTTCTCGCTCCGCAGCTTCAGCTCGGAGGCGTGAGCGGCGTAGTTCGCGCCGATCGCGATGACCTGCGGCGGACGCAGGACCGCCGACGCGTGCCGCAGTTCGTGGACGGGAGGGAGCGACGTGCCGGCCCCTGCGGCCTCGGCGGCGACGGCCCGCACCTCCGCCATCGCCTCGTCGCCGCGCTCGATGAGGTCTTGGAGGTCGCGCGGCGCCTCCGCCATCACCTCGTCGAGGAACAGGGCGCCGTCGCCGATGACGACCGCCAGACGCGGCTTCGAGTCGGGCGTGGTGCTGAGGTGCGAGAATCTCACCGGTCCAGGCTATCGGCCGGGGGGTTTTGGGCGAAAACGTCAGGAGGCCCAGCTCGCCGCCTCGCCGCCGTGCTCCTCCTCCCAGCGCCGCCGCGCCTGTCTGCGCCGCCAGGGGGACTCCTCCGGGAGGTGCATCCGGAGGGTCTCGTAGGCCATGCGCAGGCGGCGCCCGAGTCCTCGCCAGCTCGAGAACGGCCGCGCCGAGATGCCCACCACGAGACGGTCGTCGTAGCGCACGACGACACCGGGGTCGAGGTGGAAGGCGAGGTCCAGATCGTCGTGCACGCCGGGGAGGGCGCTGTGCACGCGTCCGCGCACGTCGCGCCAGACCTCGCGGCGCATCGCGAAGTTCGAGCCGAAGATCGGCGGGTGCCCGAGCCACAGCTCCATCGACCAGAAGTAGCCGCCGATGTAGAGCACCTGGCCGAGACCCGCGACGAGCGTGTTGCCGTCGTAGAAGACACCGGGGCCGGTGAGCACGCCGATCTCCGGGGCGTCGAGGAACTCGGCCTCGATGTGCAGGAGCCAGTCGGCGGGCGGACGCGAGTCGGCGTCGAGCCGCGCGATGATGTCCCCGCCGGCCGCGTCGTACCCGGTCGCCGACGCGGCGAAGATGCCGCGCACCGGCTGGGTGACCACGCGCGCCCCGGCCGCCCGGGCCACCGCGGCGCTGTCGTCGCTGCTCCCGTTGTCGACGACCACGATCTCATCGGGCGCCCGCAGCTGGCCCGCGAGATCGGAGAGCACGCGGCGCAGCATCGCGGCATCGTCCAGGACGGGGATGACGACGCTGATGGAGGGCATGCGGCGTCCCCCTCTCGAGCGTCGGTGGCAGCGGCTCCGGCTGCGATCCTACGCCGCGGCCGCAGCCCAGAGGTGCATCCCGGCGTAGCTGCGCCACGGCGCCCAGTGCGCGCCGTACGCAGCGAGTTCGCGAGGCTCGGCCGGCAGGCCCAGCCGTCGCGCGCCCTGTCGGAGGGCCAGGTCGCCGGTGAGGAGAACGTCGGGTGCGCCGAGCACCCGCATCGCCACGTAGCCCGCCGTCCACGGGCCGATGCCCGGGAGGGCGAGCAGTCGCCGCTCGAGCTCCCCACGCGACTCGCCGACGTCGAGGACCAGCGAGCCGTCGGCGAGCGCCCGGGCCGCGCCGACCACGGCCTCCGTGCGCCGCACCGGTCCGCGCAGGATCTCCCGGCCGCGCTCGGCGATCGCGGCGGCCGTGGGGAAGAGGCGGGTGAACCCGTCCAGCTCGACCCTCTCGCCCAGCGCCTCCGTCAGACGGCCGAGGGCCGTACGGGCGGCGGACACCGAGACCTGCTGGCCGATGAGGGCCCGGAACAGGATCTCGTGCGGGTCGACCGCGCCGGGGACGCGCAGCCCGGGTGTGGCGGCGACGCCCGTCGCGAGCGCCGGATCGGCGGCGAGCGCCTCGTCGATCGCCGCCGCGTCGGCGTCGAGATCGAGCAGTCGCCGGACCCGGGCGACCAGCGGGGCCAGGTCGGCGACGTCGGCGAGTGTGGTCGTGCACTCCACCGCGGGGGAGGCGGAGCTGCCGGAGAGCGAGAGACGGACGCTCGCCGGTCCGTGCGGCAGCCTGAGGACGCGGGCGTAGCCGTCCGGTCCACCCGATTCGACGCCGGCGACGGCCCGGGCGCCGAGGAACGCGAGGACGGAAGCGCCGGCGAAGGGCGCGCGGGCGGGGAGGCGCAGGCTGAGCGTCACGCCCTTGTCACCGCTGATGCTCGCCGGCCGGGCGCCGCGTGCCGCCGCGCGGATGGCGCTCGGCGACAGCCGGTACACCTCCGCCACCGTCTCGTTGAACTGCCGGACGCTCGAGAATCCGGCAGCGAAGGCGACATCCGTGATCGGGAGGTCGGTGCCCGTCAGGAGGAGGCGCGCGGTCTGGGCGCGGTGCGCCCGCGCGAGCGCCAGCGGCCCGGCACCCAGTTCCGCCGTCAGGACGCGCCCGAGATGGCGCGGTGTGTAGCCGAGGCGTCGCGCGAGGCCGGGGACCCCCTCCCGTTCGACGGTCCCGTCGCCGATGAGCCGCATCGCGCGGGCGGCCAGATCGTCCCGCGTGTTCCACTCGGGCGACCCCGGGACGGCGTCGGGGAGGCAGCGCTTGCAGGCCCTCAGGCCCGCCTCGTGCGCCGCCGCGGCCGTGAGGTAGAAGGTGACGTTGTCGGGCTTGGGTGTGACGGCCGGGCAGGATGGACGGCAGTAGATGCCTGTGGAGTGCACGCCCGTGATGAACTGGCCGTCGAACCGAGCGTCCTTCGCGCTCATGGCCCGGTAGCGCTCGGCGAAGACCGGGTCGGAGAGCTTGTTCGGCATGACTCCAGCCTCGCACGGGGGACCCCCGTGCGATAGCGGAAATCGGACATCGGCGCTGCGTGCGACGGAGTCCGCAGGCGTCACCGGGCTCGCGCCTCGCTAGCCTGACGACATGGATGTTCTCGACTGGCTCACGGCCGCTCTCGGCGAGGATGTCGTGGCGGCGGGGGTCCTCTCCACCGATCCGGCGCTGCTCGACGCGTCCCGAGGCGACCGCTCCGGGTGGAGAGCCGACGGCGAACCCCGCGCGATTGTCTTCGCCGCCTCGGTGGAGCACGTGCAGGCGACGCTGCGCGCCGCGAGCGAGTTCCGCGTCCCGGTGGTGCCGCGGGGCGCGGGCACGGGCCTCGCCGGGGGAGCGGGCGGCACCTCCGGGTCGATCGTGCTGGACGTGAGCCGCATGGACCGCATCCTCGAGATCGTCCCGGAGGATCAGCTCGCCGTGGTGCAGCCGGGCGTCATCAACAGCGACCTGAACGCGGCCCTCGAGCCGCACGGGCTGTTCTTCGCCCCCGACCCCGCGAGCAAGGCCGTCTCGACGGTGGGCGGCAACATCGCCACCAACGCCGGCGGCCTGCTGTGCGCCAAGTACGGAGTCACCCGGGAAGCCGTCCTGGGCCTCGATGTCGTCCTCGCCGACGGCCGCCTCATCCGCACCGGTCACCGCACGGTCAAGGGGGTGACCGGGTACGACCTCACGGCGCTGTTCGTGGGCTCCGAGGGAACGCTCGGCGTGATCGTGGGCGCCACCGTGCGCGCGCTGCCGATCCCTCCCGGGGAGCCGCGGACCCTGGGCGCGCTGTTCCCCGACGTGCGGGCTGCGGCCGCTGCGGCCGCGCGGATCACGGCGGCGCGTCTCCGGCCCGCCGTCATGGAACTGCTCGACGGACCCGCGCTCGAGCGCATAGCCGCGTACCTCGGCGAGGAGACGATCCGCGACGCCTTCGGAGCGACGGCCGGTACGAGCCACTTGCTCGTCCAGTTCGACGGCGATGGCGCGACGGCCGATGCGGAGGCCGCCGCAGCGCTCATCAGGGCGACCGGAGGCACCGTGCGCGTCGCCGCGGACGCCGCGGAGGGGGAGAGGCTCCTCGCGATCCGGCGCGCCTTCCACCCGGCCCTGGCCGCCACCGGCGAGGTGCTCATCGAGGATGTCGCGGTGCCGCGCTCACGGATGCCCGAGATGTTCGACGCCATCGAGCGGATCTCGGAGCGCTACGGCATCCCGATCCCGACGGTCGCGCACGCCGGGGACGGCAACCTCCACCCCAACTTCGTGTTCACGGGCCCGGCGGTGCCTGACGAGGTCTGGGAGGCGGCAGGCGACCTCTTCCGCACGGCCGTGGACCTGGGCGGCACGCTCACCGGCGAGCACGGCATCGGCGTGCTGAAGCGCCGTTGGCTCGCCGACGAGCTGGGCCCCGACTCCTACGAGCTCCAGGTCAAGCTCAAGTCCGTCTTCGACCCGCTCGGCATCCTGAACCCCGGCAAGGTGTTCGGCTGACCGGTCAGGCGAGCGCGGCCGGGAGCAGCACCGCGGCGTCCGCGTAGGCGTCGCGCTCGTCCCGCGAGGGCGCGTCGAAGACGTGGGCGGTCCGTTGCGTCTGCTCGAACGGCGGCCATCCCGGGTCGCCGTCGCGGATGAACCGCACGAGCGCAGCATGGGCCTCGTCCGCGAGCGACTGCGGCGGGTGCGCGCCGGCCAGCGCCTCCACGCGCTCGGCGTCGAGGCAGTCGAACCAGAACGGCACGTCGAGGCAGTGGGAGGCCAACCCATCGGTGCCCGAGCGCCAGGAGAAGCGGTAGAGGTAGGTGCCCGCTCCGGGCGTCTCGCGGCGCGCCCGCGCCGCGGCGACGGCGGCAGCCGGGGTGCGGAAGATGTGATCGGTGATGAACTGGCCGACCACGTCGGCCGACTCGCCGGGGTGCGTCGCGCGATACAGCGCCGCTGTCTCCGGATCGATCCCGAGCAACCCGAGCAGGTTCTCGGGCGGAACCGCGGCGAGCTGCTGCCGGAACCCGGCGACCGCGCCGTTGAACTCGTTGTCGGTGGTCCCCAGGAGGAGCGATTTGTCGGCTCCCGCGCCGTCGCGCACGGCGTCGACCACGGGCTGCGGGAGCAGGTCGTCGCCGACGACGGGCCCCCAGCTGAGGCCGCCCTGGACGAGTTGCGCGAGCCCCGCGAAAGGGTCGGCGCTCTGGCCTGCCGGGGCGGCCGCGCGCTGCTGCAGGTCGAGGATCGTGGTCTCGTCGAGCGACGACAGCCCGGCGCGCGTCGACTCGACGCCGCCGAGTTCGGCGAGACGGCGGCCGAGCGCCTGCGCCCTGACGACGTCCATGCCGCTCACCGCGCTCGAGATCCCGGCGACGCGGTGGAAGAGGCCGGCCGCGCGCGGAGCGGTCAGGAGGGCGAGCGCGGCGCCCCCGCCGGCGGATTGACCGGCGATCGTCACGGACGACGGATCGCCCCCGAATGCCGCGATGTTGTCCCTGACCCACTCCAGGGCGAGGATCCAGTCGAGCACCCCGCGGTTGAGCGGTGCGTCCTCGATCCAGCCGAAGCCATCGAACCCGAGACGGTAGGAGACGCTCACGGTGACGATGCCGTCCCGGTTGAACGCCGCACCGTCGTACCAGGGACTGGCGGGCGAGCCGGCGACGAACCCGCCGCCGTGGATGTAGACGAGCACGGGGAGGCGCGCGCCCTCGTCTCCGGGAGCCGGCGTGAAGACGTTCACGGTGAGGGTCGAGTCGCCGGCGATGCTGGGCTCGGGGATGGCGGTCACCTCGGCGAGGGTCCTCCGTTGGGGCGTCGCGCCGTAACGGTCGGCGTCGAGCACCCCCTCCCACGGCGCACGGGGCACGGGAGCGGCGAACCGGAGGGCGCCGACGGGAGGCTCGGCGAACGGGATGCCGAGGAAGGCGGCCGACCCCTCCCTCCAGGTACCGCGGACGCGGCCGGAACGGGTGAGGACCTCGGGCTGACTCATGCGTGCTCCTTCGCTGACGCGCGGCAGTCGCGTCGAGGCGTTAAAAGACTCGACGCCCGGTGGTGCGGCGATGCCTGCAGCTCTCCCGGGACGTCGAGTTATGCGTCTAGGATGCCGTGGCTCCGCGCGGAGCGCAAGACCCCCGCCCCGTCTGCGCGCTCAGCGAACGCCTTTGACGCGGCGGCATCCGGCCGGGTTGGATGGTCGGCATGGCAGAGAACACCAACCAGAAGCCCGAAGTGGACGCCCCCGAGGGTCCCGCCCCCGAGACCCTCGAGATCGTCGACATCGTCGAGGGGACCGGCCAGGAGGCGACCCGCGGCTCCAAGGTCGACGTGCACTACCTCGGCGTCGAGTACGAGTCGGGCGAGGAGTTCGACTCCTCGTGGAGCCGGGGCCAGTCGATCAACTTCCCGCTGAACAACCTCATCCAGGGCTGGCAGGAGGGGATCCCGGGCATGAAGGTCGGCGGCCGGCGCAAGCTGACGGTCCCGCCCGCGCTCGCCTACGGCCCGGCCGGCGGCGGGCACCCGCTGTCGGGCAAGACCCTGATCTTCGTCATCGACCTGCTCGGCGTGAGCTGAGCCGCCCCCGCGAACGAACGAAGCGCTCCCCCGGACCTGGTCCGGGGGAGCGCTTCGTCGTGATCGCGCCGGTCAGAGAGCGGGAGGCGCCATCCGGGTCGGGATCGCGACACGGTTCCAGACGTTGATCGTGGCGATGGCGAGGAGGAGGTTCGCCAGCCCCTCCTCCCCGAACTCGGCGACCGCGCGGTCGTAGAGGTCGTCGGAGACGCTTCCCCGGTGGATCAGCGTGACGGCCTCGGTCAGCTCGAGGGCCACGCGCTCGCGGTCGGTGAACCAGGGCGACTCGCGCCAGGCGCTGACCGCGAACACCTTGCGGAGCGGGACGCCGCGTCCCTGCAGGTCGACGCTGTGCATGTCGACGCAGTAGGTGCAGCCGTTGAGCTGGGAGGCGCGCAGCTTGATGAGGTCGCCGAGCGGCTCCTCCACGGCGCCGCCGACGTAGCCGTCGAGCGTCACGATCTTGCGGTACCCCTCGGGGGCCAGGGCGGAGAGCTGGATGCGTTCTGTCATGACTCCGACGCTAGAGCTGTGATTGTCCCGTCGTAAGATCCAATCGGACTGGTTCTGATCAGGCCAATCGGAGGTGCACGTGGACGTCCACGTCGCGATCGGGGAGCGGGGCGACCGTGCCGATCGCATCTACCGCCAGCTGCGAGAGGCGGTGCTCGACGGAAGGCTGCGGAACGGCGAGCGGCTCCCCGCCACCCGCGAGCTCGCCGCCGACCTGCAGCTCTCCCGATCGACCGTCGCCACCGCCTACGAGCGGCTCGTGGCGGAGGGCTATCTGGTCGCCAGGGTCGGGGCGGGGACGTTCGTCGCCGCCGGTCGCGTCCCGCCGAAGAGCCGACGGCCGCCGGCTGCGCGGCGCGGCGTCCTTCCGGCGCCGGCGTGGCGGGGTATCGACGACCCGCTGTGGACGGAGCCGAGGCCGACCGCGTACGACTTCTCCGTCGGCACCCCGGACCCGGCGCTGTTCCCGCTCGAGGCCTGGCGCGCTCTGGTGGCCGCGGAGCTGCGGGGACGGACGCTGCGGACCGCGAACTACGACGATCCGGCCGGTGTACAGCGACTCCGAGAGGCCATCGCCCGGCACATCGGGCTGGCCCGCTCCGTCCGGGCGTCGCCCGAGGACGTGCTGGTGACGAGCGGGGCGCAGCAGGCGTTCGACCTGATCGCGAGGGTGACGCTGCGCCCTGGGGACACCGTCGCCGTGGAGGATCCCGGGTATCCACCGGTTCGCCAGCTCCTCGAGGCGACGGGAGCGCGCGTGGTTCCTGTCCCGGTGGACGATCAGGGCCTGCGCGTCGACCTCCTGCCGCCCGCCCGCCTCGTCTACGTCACCCCGTCTCACCAGTTCCCGCTCGGGGGAATCCTCCCCATCGAGCGCCGGACGGCCCTGCTCGAGTGGGCCGCGCGCCACGACGCCGTCATCCTGGAGGACGACTACGACAGCGAGTACCGCTTCGGCGCGCGTCCGCTCGACCCGCTGCAGCGGCTCGACGAGGAGGGACGCGTCGTCTACGTCGGGACCTTCTCGAAGACGATGCTGCCGACCCTCCGCATCGGCTTCCTCGTTGCGCCGCCCTCCCTCCTCCCGGCCCTCCGCCACGCGAAGCGGCTCACGGACTGGCACAACGACGTCGTCGGCCAGCGAGCCTTGGCCCGCTTCATCGACTCAGGGGCCTTCGCCCGGCACGTTCGGAAGGCGACGCGCAGCTACGCCGAGCGGCGCGACCTCGTCCTTCGCACCGCGGCCGAGCTGCTGGGGCCGGCCCTCCGGGCGGTGCCGTCCTCGGCCGGTCTG
The DNA here is from genome assembly GCF_009765225.1 of Leifsonia sp. AG29. Lineage (NCBI taxonomy): Bacteria > Bacillati > Actinomycetota > Actinomycetes > Micrococcales > Microbacteriaceae > Leifsonia > Leifsonia sp. AG29. The sequence goes on from NZ_VMSF01000001.1 coordinate 1,122,909, forward strand.
CATGTGGCGCTCCTCGCGGCCGACCAACCGTCGTTCGACGACCTGGGTGCCGCCGAGAGCGCGGCGGCGGCCGGTGTGGCGGTGCAGCCGGTCTCCAAGTTCGCCGTCCACCCGGGCGCTGCCGGGGTGCTTCTCGGCTTCGGCGGGGTCGCCGGCCCGGACATCCCCGACGGCATCCGTGTGCTCGCGCAGTCGGTCGCCCGGCGACGCGCGGGTGCCTAGGCGAGTACCGTGAGCCCATGCCCATCGAATCCTCCTTCCCGCACGGCTCGCCCATCTGGGTCGACCTGCAGAGCTCCGATCCTGCGGGGGCCGCCGCGTTCTACCGCGCGCTGTTCGACTGGGAGGTGGAACCCCCCGCCGCGGACACGAACGGCTACGCGCTCGCGACCCGCCGGGGCGTCCCGGTCAGCGCGATCGGACCGCTTCCCGAGGGGGAGCGACCGCGGTGGACGACGTACTTCGCCGTCGACGACATCGCGGCCGCGGCGGACGCCGTCCTGGGCGCCGGGGGAGCGGTCCTCCTCCCGCCGGGCGAGCTCATCCCCGGTGTGACGCTGTCGATCGTCGCCGATCCGGCCGGCGCCGTCCTCGGGCTGTGGCAGTCGCACGCCGCGTCCTCCTGGCTGCGCGACGAGCCGGGGGCGGTCGACTGGCTGGAGCTCGTCGCGCCGGACATCGAGTCGGTGTTCCCGTTCTACGAGGCGGTGCTCGGCGTCGGAGCGAGCGAGATGCGCGTCGCGGACGAGCCGTACGGGCTCTTCGACGTCGCCGACCGCAGCGTCGCCGGTGCCTACCGCTCGGACGGGTCGGAGCCGGCCCACTGGCTGGTCTATCTGAACGTCGCCGACCTCGACGCGACCGTCGTCCGGGCGACCGAGCTGGGAGGGACGCTGCGCACCGAGCCGACCGCCGCCGCGGGGGTCGGACGCTGGGCCGAGATCGTGGACCCGCAGGGCGCCACCGTGGCCCTCCTCGAGCCCGAGCCCGAGCCGGCCTGACGGCGTCGGCGACGCACCCGGTCTGGTAGACTCTTCAGGTTGCCGTCGAACGGCCGCGGAGAAAGAGAGCCCAGGCATCAGGCCCCGGGCACCGCGCAACGAGAAGGAAGGGGATCCCCTCTATGGCACTGGATGCAGACATCAAGAAGGCGATCATCGAAGAGTACGCGACCCACCCCGGTGACACCGGATCCCCCGAGGTCCAGGTCGCCATCCTGACCAAGCGGATCAAGGACCTCACCGAGCACCTCAAGGAGCACAAGCACGACCACCACTCGCGTCGTGGCCTCCTGCTGCTGGTCGGTCAGCGCCGCCGCCTGCTCGGCTACCTCGCCGACATCGACATCAACCGCTACCGCTCGCTCATCGAGCGCCTCGGCCTGCGTCGATAACGCGACGGGTCGCCGTCGTCGATCGACACCGCGATCTTCTTCACAGGGCCGCCGCCCCGGAATCCCGGGCGGCGGCCCTGTCGTCGTTCACGGGGCCGCGGGGGTCCGTGCCCGCTCGTCCCTCCTCGTCGCGCGCGCCCGGTCCCACAGGGTCGCGGCGACGAGTGCCGCCGCGACGGCAGCGATGCCGAGCGTCACGCCGACCAGCCCGATGAGCGAGGAGGCGAGCGGCAGCAGCAGCGTGAGCACCAGCGCGGCCGCCGTCTTCAGGGGCCGGATCACGACCTCCGGTACGAGCGGAGCGTGCAGGACGTACAGGCACAGGAGGAACACCGCCACCGGGATCGCGATGGCGTACCCGGCTGCCGTGTCCGTGGACCCGCCGCTGTGCGCGCCGCCCAGCTGGACCGCCACCTCCAGTCCCGCGCCGAGGGCGGCGAGCGACGAGAACACGAAGTAGTGGCCGTAGCCCCAGAAGAACGCGCGCTCGCGCTTCGAGCGGAGGCCCTCGGCGGCAGGCTCCAGGAAGTAGAGCCACCACAGGGCGAACAGCAGCACCAGCCCCGCCGCCGCGATCCACACGAGTGACGCCGACACGCCGTGGGCGGCCAGCGCCCCCTGCACGCCGATCGCGCTCGCCGAGACGGACTCGCCGAGCACGATGATCGTGAAGAGACCGTAGCGCTCGGCGATGTGATGCGCGTGCCAGGAGGTCATCCCGGGCCGCTCGGCCCAGACGGGAACCAGGAGCTCGAGCAGCACGCCGAGCGGGAAGAACCAGACGGCGACGCTCGCGGGGACGAACCCCCACGCCACCCAGAGCACCTGGACGGCGGCGACGCCTCCGGCGTAGCGGAGCGCGGTCCTCCGCCCGTCGCGATGCTCGGCCGCGGCTCGCAGCCATTGCCCGACCAGCGCGAGCCGCATGACGAGGTACCCGACGATGATCGCCGTGAAGCTCTGCTCCTCGAACGCGTCGGGCACGCCGGCGGCCAGCACCAGGACGCCGCCCATCTGGAGCATCGTCATGAGGCGGTACGGCACGTCGTCGGTGTCGTACGCGGAGGCGAACCACGTGAAGTTCATCCAGGCCCACCAGATCGCGAAGAAGACCATCAGGTACGGCCAGAGCTTCTCGAGGAGGTGGCCCTGCTCACCGGCGTGGGCGAGCTGCGCCGCGACCTGGGCGATCGCGACGACGAAGGTCAGGTCGAAGAGGAGCTCGAGCGGACTCGAGACCCGGTGATCCTCGTCGGTGGAGCGCCCGGACATCGGGATGCGGAACGCGGTGCTCATGTGCGCCAGCATAGAGAGGTCCAGCCGTCGCGCCTGCCCCTCGGCGAGCGTGCACCTGGTAGGATCGGACTGGTCGGCCGTGCGCCGACCCTCCAACTCAATACTGAGAAGGAACCCGGAGCAGGCCGGCAGGAGCTGGTCCTCGGTGGTGGTATCCGGATGCGGCGAGAGCGCGCAACCGTGTATTTCTACTGATGGCCAGACGGGCCCGGCCCACGCACCCGCTTGGGTTGCCGCGTACACACACGTGTCGAACTGCCTGTTCCTGCTCCTTGGATGAAGTCGCGACCACACGGGTCGGCGACGTTAAACAAAGGAGACAGACCTCTTGGAAGGTCCTGAGATCAAATTCGCCGAAGCCGTCCTCGACAACGGCCGCTTCGGCACCCGCACCGTCCGGTTCGAGACCGGACGCCTCGCCCAGCAGGCGCAGGGCGCCGTCGCCGCCTACCTCGACGAGGAGACCATGCTGCTGAGCGCCACCAGCGCCAGCAAGCACCCGAAGGACAACTTCGACTTCTTCCCGCTGACCGTCGACGTCGAGGAGCGCTCGTACGCCGCCGGCAAGATCCCCGGCTCGTTCTTCCGGCGCGAGGGCCGCCCCTCCACCGAGGCGATCCTGGTCTGCCGTCTGATCGACCGGCCGCTGCGCCCGTCGTTCGTCGAGGGCCTCCGCAACGAGGTGCAGATCGTCATCACCGTCCTGAGCATCGCTCCGGACGAGTTCTACGACGCTCTCGCCATCAACGCCGCCAGCGCCTCCACGCAGATCTCCGGTCTGCCGTTCTCGGGCCCGATCGCCGGTGTGCGCCTCGCGCTCATCCCCGGCAACGGCACCCACGAGGACCAGTGGATCGCCTTCCCGAAGGCCTCGCAGCTCGAGGAGGCCGTGTTCGACCTCGTCGTCGCCGGCCGCGTGCTGACCAACGAGGACGGCTCCGAGGGCGACGTCGCGATCATGATGGTCGAGGCCGAGGCCACCGAGAACAGCTGGAACCTCATCCAGGGCGGTGCGGTCAAGCCGAACGAGGACATCGTCGCGCAGGGCCTGGAGGCGGCGAAGCCGTTCATCCGCGAACTCGTCGGCGCGCAGAACGTGCTCGCGCAGCAGTCCGCTAAGGCGATCGCCGACTACCCGGTGTTCCTGCCCTACTCGCAGGAGACCTACGACAACGTCGCCGGCCTCGCCTACGACGAGCTCGTGAACGTCTACCAGATCGCCGACAAGATCGAGCGCCAGAACGCCGACGACGCCCTCAAGGAGCGCGTCAAGACCGCGATCATCGAGAAGGTGGAGGCGGGCGTCCTGCCGGCCGAGACCCTCGACCAGTTCTCCGCGGCGTACAAGTCGGTGTCGAAGGTCGTCATGCGCGGCCGCGTGCTGCGCGAGGGCATCCGCATCGACGGTCGCGGGCTGACGGACATCCGTCCGCTCGACGCCGAGGTGCAGGTCATCCCGCGCGTCCACGGCTCGGCCATCTTCCAGCGCGGCGAGACCCAGATCCTGGGCGTCACCACGCTGAACATGCTCAAGATGGAGCAGCAGATCGACTCGCTGTCGCCCGTCACGAAGAAGCGCTACCTGCACCACTACAACTTCCCGCCCTACTCGACCGGTGAGACCGGCCGCGTCGGGTCGCCGAAGCGTCGCGAGATCGGGCACGGCTTCCTCGCCGAGCGCGCCCTCGTGCCGGTGCTGCCGAGCCGCGACGAGTTCCCGTACGCGATCCGTCAGGTGTCCGAGGCGCTCGGTTCCAACGGCTCGACCTCGATGGGCTCCGTCTGCGCCTCCACCCTGTCGCTGCTGAACGCCGGTGTGCCGCTGCGCGCTCCGGTCGCCGGCATCGCCATGGGCCTCATCTCCGACGTCGTCGACGGTGAGACCCGCTACGCGGCGCTCACCGACATCCTGGGCGCCGAGGACGCGCTCGGCGACATGGACTTCAAGGTCGCCGGCACGAGCGAGTTCGTCACCGCCATCCAGCTCGACACCAAGCTCGACGGCATCCCGTCGTCGGTCCTGGCCGGCGCGCTGAAGCAGGCGAAGGACGCCCGCACGACGATCCTGAGCGTGCTCAACGCGGCGATCGACCGCCCGGACGAGATGGCCCCGACCGCGCCCCGCGTGATCTCGGTCCAGATCCCGGTCGACAAGATCGGCGAGCTGATCGGCCCGAAGGGCAAGACGATCAACGCCATCCAGGACGAGACCGGCGCCGAGATCTCCATCGAGGAGGACGGCACCGTCTACATCGGCGCCACCGACGGCCCGTCGGCCGAGGCCGCCCGCGCCCAGGTCAACGCGATCGCGAACCCCACCAACCCGGAGGTCGGCGAGCAGTTCCTCGGAACCGTCGTCAAGATCGCCGCGTTCGGCGCGTTCGTGTCGCTGCTCCCCGGCAAGGACGGCCTGCTGCACATCTCCGAGGTCCGCAAGCTCGCCGGTGGTAAGCGCGTGGAGAACGTGGAGGACGTGCTCGGCGTCGGGCAGAAGATCCTCGTCGAGATCACCAAGATCGACGACCGCGGAAAGCTGTCGCTCGCCCCGGTGATCGCCGACGAGGCCGCGCCCGCCGAGGGTGCGCCGGCCGAGGCTCCCGTGGAGGCTCCGGCCGAGGCGTAAGCTCTCGCTCCGTCACGAAGGCCGCGCAGGCCCAGCCTGCGCGGCCTTCGCCGTTCCCGCGGCCCCTTCCCGCCGCCGCTCATTCGTGACGAATGTCGCGAATGCCTCGAATGGTGGGAGCTAGCGCCACATTCGTGACGAATGTTGCGAATGGGGCGGGCTATCGCCACATTCGTGACGAATGTGCGGCGGGGTCAGGCGTCGCGGCTGAGCAGCGGCCGCAACCGGTAGGGGATCAGTTCGCCCATGTCGAGCGAGGTCTCGGCCCGCTCCACGCCGTCGATGGACTGGATCTCGCCGGTGATGCGAAAGAGATCCTCGGCGTCCGTGCAGACGACGCGGAGGAGCAGGTCGGAGGGGCCGGACAGCCCGTGCGCCTGCACGATCTCGGGAATGCCCGTGAGGTGCTCGACGATCGCCGAGAGCTTCTGCTGCTGAACGTGCACTGTGACGAAGGCGGCCAGCGGGTACCCGGCCGCTCGGGCCGAGATGCGCCGCTCGAACGACAGGAACGCGCCGTTTCGCTCGAGTTCGGCGACCCGCGCCTGGACCGTGTTGCGGCTGAGGCCCAGCCGGTCGGCGAGCGACACGTTGGTCGAGCGGGGGTCGTCGGCGAGCGCCACGAGGATGCGGCGATCGGTGCTGTCGAGGGTGCGCATGGTGTGAAAGATAGCAGGTCGCGACACGCGGCGACAGTGCAGCGTGCACGGTCGACACGCCGTTGGTTGTGCGCGTTGCCGCCGGAGCGTAACCTTCCGAGTAATTCCGGCAAGGAGGCCGGGAGCCGGTCGTCGCCGCCACAAGCGCGTCGGCCGGGCGTGAGAGTGAAGGTTGCGTGAACCGTGACGATCGACAATCAGCCTGACACCCGGATGACGGCGGCGCTCGACGGCCTGGGCGCCGCGGGGCTCGACGTGGTGCAGCTTCTCAGCCCTGACGGGTCCCGCGGGAGCGACGACCGCTACGACGCGTGGGTCTCCGACCTCGGCACGGAGGAGCTCCTCTCCCTCTACGAGGACATGGTCGTCATCCGCCGCATCGACGCCGAGGCGACAGCCCTGCAGCGCCAGGGCGAGCTGGGTCTCTGGCCCCCGCTGCTCGGCCAGGAGGCGGCGCAGATCGGCTCCGGTCGCGCCCTGCGCTCCGACGACTTCGTCTTCTCCAGCTACCGCGAGCACGGCGTCGCCTACTGCCGCGGCGCCGGCCTCGTCGACCTGCTGCGCGTGTGGAGGGGGACGGTCCAGTCCGGCTGGAACCCCTACGACATCAACATGGCGACGCCCCAGGTGATCATCGGTGCGCAGACGCTCCACGCCACCGGGTACGCGCTCGGCATCCAGGCGGACGGCAGCGACGCCGTGGCCGTCGCCTACTTCGGCGACGGCGCCACGAGCGAGGGCGACGTCACGGAGGCCATGATCTTCGCCGCGACGTATGCCGCCCCGGTCATCTTCTTCTGCCAGAACAACCAGTACGCGATCTCGGAGCCGGTCTCCCTCCAGGCCCAGCGACCGATCGCGGACCGGGCCCCGGGCTTCGGCGTCCCGAGCGTCCGGGTCGACGGCAACGACGTCGTGGCGGTGCTCGCCGTGACGCGCGCAGCGCTCGACCGTGCCCGCAGCGGTGGCGGCCCCACCTTCATCGAGGCGGTCACCTACCGCATGGGCCCGCACACGACCGCGGACGACCCGACCCGCTACCGCGACCCGGCAGAGCTCGAGGAGTGGGGGCGGAAGGACCCCGTATCGCGGGTGGAGGCGTTCCTCTCGGCCCAGGGCGCGCTCACTCAGGACCGCCTCGCCGCGATCCACCAGAAGGCCGACGACGTGGCGGCCGAGATGCGTTCCGGCATCGTGGCGCTCGCTGACCCGGACCCGCTGACCGTGTTCGACCACGTGTACGCCGAACCCCACACGGGACTCGCCCGCCAGCGCGACCACTACTCCCGCTACCTGCGCACCTTCGTGGGCGGTGACGGCCGATGACCACGCTGACCATGGCCAAGGCGATCAACGCAGGCCTGCGGAAGGCCCTCGCCGGTGACGATCACGTCGTCCTCATGGGCGAGGACATCGGCACGCTCGGTGGCGTCTTCCGGGTCACGGACGGCTTGCAGACCGAGTTCGGCCCGCGCCGCGTGATGGACTCCCCGCTCGCCGAGTCCGGCATCATCGGGACGGCGGTCGGCATGGCGTACCGCGGGTTCCGTCCCGTCGTCGAGATCCAGTTCGACGGCTTCATCTACCCCGCGTTCGACCAGATCGTGAACCAGGTGGCACGGATGCACTACCGGACCCGGGGCGCGGTGCGGATGCCGATCACGATCCGTGTGCCGTTCGCCGGGGGGACCGGCGCGGCCGAGCACCACTCCGATTCGCCGGAGGCCTACTTCGCGCACGCGGCCGGCCTCCGCGTGGTGAGCCCGTCCGATCCCCAGGACGCGTACACGCTCATCCAGCAGGCGATCGCCTCCGACGACCCGGTGCTGTTCTTCGAGCCGAAGCGCCGGTACTACGCCAAGGGCGAGGTCGACGAGGAGGCGCCGCTCGCCGACGCGCGCCCGATGGGCACCGCCCGGGTGGTCGCCCCCGGGACCGACGTGACCCTCGTCACCTACGGCGGGCTCGTGCAGCTCGCCCGCGACGCCGCCGTCGCGGCGGCGGACGACGGCGTCTCGGTCGAGGTGATCGACCTGCGCTCGCTCTCGCCGATCGACCTCGACACGGTCGCGGCCTCCGTGCGGAAGACCGGCCGGCTCGTCGTGACGCACGAGGCAGCGCTCTCCGGCGGTCTCGCCGCCGAGATCTCCGCCTCCATCACCGAGCGCTGTTTCTACCACCTCGAGCACGCGCCCGTCCGCATCACCGGGCACGACATCCCGTACCCGCCGGCGAAGCTGGAGGGAGCCCACCTGCCGGATCTCGACCGGATCCTCGACGGGGTGGACCGCGCCATGGACCGCCCCAATTCGCTGACCGGGGCGGAGGACTGATGGCCGTCAAGGATTTCGCGCTGCCGGATCTCGGCGAGGGCCTCACCGAGTCCGAGCTGGTCTCGTGGAAGGTCGCCGTCGGCGAGGAGGTGCGCCTCAACCAGATCATCGCGGAGGTCGAGACGGCCAAAGCGCTCGTCGAGCTCCCGGCGCCCTACGACGGGCGCGTCTCGCGGCTCTATGTCGAGCCGGGAGTCACGGTCGCGGTGGGGGAGCCGATCGTCGCCTTCGAGGTGGGGGCGCCGGAGGGAGCGACCGGAGCGGGCGGCCCGGAAGTGCAGGAGGCGGCCCCCGCGACGGCGGCCGCCGAAGCGCCCGAGCCAACGCTCGTCGGTTACGGAGCCCGTGCAGACTCCGGATCGAGGCCCGTCCGCCGGCCCCGCCCCGGGTTGTCCGGCCCGGCGCCGGACCGGACTCCGGAACCCGCGCTCGCGGGTTCCTCGGCTCCGGCCGCCGTGACCGCCCCGGCGGCCTCCGTTCTCACCGCGGAGCGGCCGCTCGCCGCGCCTCCGGTCCGCAAGCTCGCGCGCGAACGCGGGATCGACCTCGCGACGATCCGCGGGACCGGTGAGCGCGGTCACATCACCCGGCAGGATCTCGACCGCGCGAGCGCGCCGGCGGCTGTCACGGCCCCCTCCCCGGGAGGCGCGACGGCTCCGGCGACCTTGCCTTCCGCCGCCGACGAGGTCCGCATCCCGATCCGCGGGGTGCGGAAGGCGACGGCCGATGCCATGGTCCGCTCGGCCGCTGTTCCGCAGGCGACGGTCTTCCTGACGGTGGACGTGACCCCGACGATGGAGCTCATCGGCCGCCTCCGCGCGCACCCCGCGTCCTCGGAGGCGCGCCCCGGCCTGCTCGCCGTGGTCGGCAAGGCGTGCACCATCGCGATCGCGCGGACGCCGGAGCTCAATTCCCGCTGGGACGATGAGAACCAGGAGATCGTGCAGTACCGGCGCGTGCACCTCGGCATCGCGGCCGCGACGCCGCGCGGCCTGCTCGTGCCCGTCGTCCGCGACGCGCAGAGCCTGAGCCTCGCGGACCTCGCCGTCGCCATCCGGGAGCTCGCCGAAACGGCGCGGGCCGGGCGTACCGCACCGTCGGCGCTCACCGGCGGGACGATGACGATCACGAACGTCGGCGTCTTCGGCGTCGACGCGGGGACGCCCCTCCTCACCCCGGGCGAGGCGGCGATCCTCGCCCTGGGCGCCACCCGTCGCCAGCCCTGGGAGCACGACGGCGCCATCGCCCTCCGCGACGTGATGACGCTCGCCCTGTCGTTCGACCACCGCATCGTGGACGGCGAACAGGCCTCGCGCTTCCTCGCGGACCTCGGGCGCATCCTCTCGGACCCGGCCTCCGTCATCGCGATGGTGTGAGCCGCAACGCCGCCGCCCGGCGCGTTCCGGGCGGCGGCGCTCAGGCGTGCAGAGCGGCGTTGAGTTCGACGCCCGAGCCGGCGCGGCGCAGCACCTCGACCGCGCCCGTCACCGAGTTGCGGCGGAACAGCAGCCCCGGCACCCCCGACAGCTCGACGGCCTTGACCGTCTGCGGCCGGCCCTCGGCGGTCACGGGCTCGTCGACGAGCACGACCTTGGTGCCCGCGGTCACGTAGAGTCCGGCCTCGACCACCGTGTCGTCGCCGATCGAGATGCCGATGCCGGAGTTGGCGCCCAGCAGCGCCCGCTCGCCGATGGCGACGCGCTGCGTGCCACCGCCCGAGAGGGTGCCCATGATGGAGGCGCCGCCTCCGATGTCCGAGCCGTCGCCCACGACCACGCCCTGCGAGATGCGGCCCTCCACCATCGAGCTGCCGAGCGTGCCGGCGTTGAAGTTCACGAACCCCTCGTGCATGACGGTCGTGCCGGGCGCGAGGTGAGCCCCGAGCCGGACCCGCGACGCGTCGGCGATCCGTACCCGGTCGGGCGTGACGTAGTCGAGGAGGCGGGGGAACTTGTCGATCCCGGTGACGTGGATGCCGGCGCGCTGGAGGCGCGGCCGCAGCCGGTCGAGGTCGGCGGGGTGCACCGGCCCGGCGTTGGTCCACGCCACGATCGGGAGATGCGCGAACACGCCGTCGAGGTTCACCTCGTTCGGGCGGACCAGGAGGTGGGACAGGAGGTGGAGGCGCAGGTACGCGTCGGGCGTCGACGCCGGGGGAGCGTCGAGGTCGATCTCGACCGTGACGATGTCGATGCGGACGTTCCGTCGCTCGTCGGCGACGGCGAGCTCCTCGAACTCGGCCGGGGCGATCCAGCGGTCGCGGCCGGCGGGGAGACCGCCGAGGGCGGGCTCCGGGAACCAGGTGTCGAGGACCGTGCCGTCACCCGAGACGGTGGCGAGGCCGTAGCCCCAGGCCTTCCGGTGCGGGTCGACGTGAGTCCGATTCACGGCGGATCGGGCGGAAGCGTCAGAGGGCATGGCTCTAGATTAGTAGCGTGCCTCTCGACCTCAGCGCCGGCTCCATCGACATCACCCGGCAGATCTGCGACATCGAATCCGTGTCCGGCGACGAGAAGACCCTCGCCGACGAGATCGAGGCGGCGCTGTCCGGCCTGCCCCACCTCGAGCTCATCCGCGACGGCGACGCGATCGTCGCGCGCACGGCTCTCGGGCGCGACCGTCGCGCGCTCATCGCCGGGCACATCGACACGGTCCCGCTCAACCGCAACCTCCCGACGCGGTTCGTGGAGGAGGGCGGCGTGCGCTACCTCTGGGGCCGGGGCACCGTCGACATGAAGGCGGGCGTGGCGGTGCAGCTGAAGCTGGCCGCCGAGCTCACGGATCCCTCCGTCGACGTCACGTGGATGTGGTACGACCACGAGGAGGTGAACGCCGAGCTCAACGGTCTCGGCCGGCTGGCTCGGAACCGTCCCGACCTGTTCGTCGGCGACTTCGGCATCCTCGGCGAGCCGAGCAACGGGGTGGTCGAGGGCGGCTGCAACGGCAACCTGCGGGTGGAGGTGCGCACGTACGGCCTGCGCGCGCACTCGGCCCGCGGCTGGGTGGGCGACAACGCCATCCACAAGGCCGCGCCGATCCTCGACATCCTGGCCGCGTACCAGCCGCGCGAGGTCGAGGTCGACGGGCTCGTCTACCGGGAGGGGCTCAACGCGGTCGGGATCACGGGCGGCGTCGCGGGCAATATCATCCCCGACGAGTGCATGGTCCACATCAACTACCGGTTCGCGCCCTCGCGGAGCTCCGACGAGGCGATCCGGCACATGCACGAGCTGTTCGGCGACTACGAGATCACCGTGGTGGACCGTGCCGACGGGGCCCGTCCCGGGCTCGACGCGCCGCTCGCGCAGGAGTTCGTGGCGGCCGTCGGCGGCGTGGCGAAGCCCAAGTACGGCTGGACCGACGTCGCCCGGTTCAGCGCGCTCGGCATCCCGGCCGTCAACTACGGCCCGGGCGACCCGCTGAAGGCCCACGCCGACGACGAGCGGGTCGACGTCGAGCAGATCGTCGCCGTGGAGGCCGGTCTCCGTGCCTGGCTCACCGGTTCCGGCGCCCGCTGAGGCGGCGGCCCTCGACGAGCGGCCCCTCCGTCCGCTGGAGCGGGCGTGGTCGCACTGGTGGGTCCGGGTCCTCGCGATCTACGCCGGCGCGCGCGTCGTCACGACGGTCATCCTGCTCCTCTTCGCAGCCGTCCAGGGTCGCAACCCGTGGACCGGGCCGCACCCCGACTACTTCTCGTTCGCGACCATCTGGGACGGGCTCTGGTACAACATCGTCGCGGTGGCGGGGTACCCGGCGACGCTGCCGTCGACCGACGGGATCCACGTCACGGAGAACGCGTGGGCGTTCCTCCCCGGGTACCCGGGCGTCGTCGATGCCGTCATGTTCGTCACGCGTCTGCCGTGGCCGGTCGCGTCGGTGCTCGTCTCGGTGGTGTGCGGTGCCGGAGCGGCGCTGGTGTTCCACCGCCTGCTCCGCAGGGTCGGGCTGGACGAGTCGACCACGCTGTTCGCTGTGGCGCTGTTCTGCTTCGCGCCCGTGTCGCCTCTGTTCCAGCTGGCCTACGCGGAGTCGATGTACCTCCTCCTGCTCGCCACAGCGCTGCTCCTGCTGGTCCAGCGACGCTACGCGTGGCTGTTCCCGGTCGTCCTGGTCATGGGCTTCACCCGTCCGAGCGGCCTCGCATTCGCCCTGGCGCTCGCGATGCACGTGGTCCACCGGTGGGTCCGGCGGCGCGATGATCCCTTCCCCGCTCGGGAGCGGGCGCTGAGCGTCGGACTGACGATCTTCAGCGGCCTGGCGGGCCTCGCGTGGCCGGCGATCGCCGGCATCGCCACCGGGTCGTGGAGCGCCTACACCGACACCGAGCTCGCCTGGCGCGCGCCGTACATCGGCTACACGCACCTCGTGCCGTTCAGCCCCTGGTTCCAGGGCGCGACCTGGTGGGCGGATGTGATGCTCGGCGTGCCGGGCTGGATCGGCGTCATCGCGCTCCTGCTCCTCGTTGCGGTGTTCGCGGTCCTGCTCTTCTCGCCCCCGGTACGGCGGCTGGGGGTCGATCTCCGGTTCTGGGTCGCCGCCTACTCCGTCTACCTGTTCGCCGTGTTCTTCCCGCAGTCGAGCACGTTCCGCCTCCTCATGCCCCTCTTCCCGCTGCTCGGGGCGATCGCCCTCCCGCGGAGCCGCGTGTACCGGACGGCGATGCTGCTCCTCTTCGTCGCTCTCCAGGTCGGGTGGATCGCCATCTGCTGGGCCGTCGACGGATCCGACTGGACGCCGCCGTGATCGGGCGACCCCCGATCACGGCCTGAGGCGCCTCGAAAGAGAACGGTCGATTTCCCCACCCCGGCGGCGATGACCGATAATGGAAGGACATCCACGAAAGGGGAGCTTGCATGGCGGCCATGAAGCCGAGGACCGGGGACGGGCCGATGGAGGCTGTGAAGGAGGGACGGCTCATCATCGTGCGGGTTCCGCTCGAGGGCGGGGGGCGTCTCGTCGTCTCCGTCAACGATGCGGAAGCCAAGGAACTCCACGACGCGCTCGCGGCTGTCGTGAGCGCCTCCTAGTCGACACCGTGAACGGAAGAAGGCCCCGAGCGATCGGGGCCTTTTCCTTGCCCCGCCGCGGTCGGCGGCGGCTTCAGGGAGCGAGCTTCGTGATCTGGAGGAGACCCTCGCCGGCGAGGGAGAGCGCACTGATCACCGCGCCCGAGCCGGCGGTCTCGGTGATGAGAGTCCGGAAGCCCGTCGCGACCTCGTCGCGCGCCGCCGGGTCGGAGACGCGCCCGCGCCACAGAGCGCGCGCCACGAGCACCGTGCCACCCGGCCGGACGAGGCGCAGGCCGTGCTCGACGTACTCGATGACCGACTGCGGGTCGGCGTCGATGAAGACGATGTCGTAGGAGTTCTCGTTCATGCGGGGGAGCACGTCGAGCGCCCGCCCCGGGATGAGCCGCACCCGGTTGGCGGGTATCCCGGCCTCGGTGAAGAAGGCCCGGGCGTGCTGCTGGTTCTCGACCTCGGCGTCGATGGAGGTGAGCTGCGCGCGCGTGCCGCCGGTCAGGAGCCACAGGCCGGAGACGCCGACCCCCGTCCCGATCTCGACGATGTTCGCCGCCGCGGTCGCCGCGACGACGACGGCGACCTGCGCGCCCGTCGCCGGCGAGATCGGCTCGACGCCCAGTTCGAGCGACTGCTGCCGGGCTCTCGCGATCACCTCGCTCTCGACGACCACGTCGTCGGCGAACCTCCAGTTCGAGTCCTTGTCTGACACAGCTCTCCCGTCGATCTGCCTCTCAGGATACGGGGAGGCGCCCCGGCATCCGCGGAGGCAGCGCCGGGTTACCCTGGAAGGGTGTTCGGGCTCACCTTCGACAAGCTGCTGATCGTGGCTGTCATCGCGGCGTTCCTCCTGGGGCCCGAGCGTCTGCCGACCTACGCCGCCAAGCTGGGTCAGCTCACCCGTTCGCTCCGCGACTTCGCGAACGGCGCCAAGGACCGCATGCGCGACGAGATGGGCCCCGAGTTCGACGACGTCGACTGGAAGAAGCTGGACCCCCGTCAGTACGACCCCCGGCGGATCATCCGGGAGGCGCTCCTCGACGACGGCGCGGCGCCGGCGGGGGCCATCAAGCCGGTGACCCAGTCGGCCTATGCGGCTCGCAAGATGCCGCTTCCGGCCGGGGCCGTGCCTCCGTTCGACAGCGAATCCACCTGACCCGTCCGCGGCGGCCGGCGCGTCCGCTTCTGAGCCTCACGCTCGAGGGATGCGGTGTCCCGGTACGCTGCCGACATGATCGCAACCGAGCAGCGGCTCACGCGCGCGACCGTCGCGCGGTACGCCGTGGGGTCGCTCGGAACGGGCGGTTTCGCGACGTTGCCTGGCCTCGTCCTCGTCTACTACCTCACCGACACGCTCGGGGTGGCGGCGATCGTCGGCGGCGCGGTGGTCACGGTCGCGAAGATCTGGGATGTGATCATCGACCCCGTGATCGGGGCGCGGAGCGACCGCATGCTCGCGTCCCGCGGATCCCGCCGCCCGCTCATGGTGCTGGGCGCTGCGACCCTCCCGGTCCTCTTCGTCCTGACCTTCACCGTGCCGACCGGCACCCCTCCTGCCGCCGCCGCGGTCTGGGTGCTGCTGGCGTTCCTCCTCACGGCGACGGCTTTCAGCTTCTTCCAGGTGCCGTACATCGCCCTCCCGGCCGAGCTCGCCGACCGTTACGACGAGCGGACGAGACTGCTGACCTGGCGGGTCGTCGTTCTCACCTTCGCGATCCTCCTGTTCGGAGCGGGCGGACCCGCCCTGCGTCAGCTCGGAGGCGGCAGCGGCTTCTCGGGATACCTGCTGATGGCGGTCGTCGCCGGTGCGGTCATCGGTGCCGGCATGCTCGTCTCGGCCTTCGCAGCCCCGCGGCGGGTGTCGGGAGGGGAGGCGTCGCCGGCCGCAGGCATCATCCCGACGCTGCGGGAGAACTACGCCGCAGGGGTGCGCGCCCTGCGCGACAGCCGGCCGTTCCGGGCGCTCCTCCTCACCTTCCTGCTGCAGGGCGTTGCGACGGGCATGATGCTCGCGGCGGCCGATTACGTGGCGACCTGGGTGCTCCGATCGGAAGATGCGGTCACCCTGCTGTTCATCGCGCTCATCGCCCCGGCTCTCGTGGTGACGCCGGTCTGGGGCGTGGTCGCCCGGCGCATCGGGAAGGAGCGCGGATTCCGGATCGCGACGTCGCTCTTCGGCGCCGCCGCCCTCTCGATGCTCGGTCTGGCCTGGGCTCCGGGCGCATGGCTCTACCTGCCGGTCGCCGTCGCGGGCGCCGCCTACGCGGGGATGCAGTCGCTGCCGATGGCGATGTTGCCGGACGTCATCTCGTCCGACGCGCGGCGCAACGGACCGGGACGCGCCGGCACCTTCGGCGGCATGTGGACGGCCGGTGAGACGACGGGCATGGCGCTCGGAGCGACGGTGCTCGCCATTGTCCTGGGGGTGTCCGGCTACGTGGCGCGGATGGCGGCCGGGTCGCCCGCCGTGACCGGCACCCAGCCCCCGAGCGCGGTGGTCGGGATCGTGCTGAGCTTCAGCGTGGTGCCGGCGGCCATCGTCGTCGCGAGCCTTCTCCCGCTGTCCCGCTACCGGCTGGGAAGGAAGGACGTGGATGAGCTCGTCTGATGCGGGCCTCCCAGCAACGCCCGCCCCGCCGCGAGCGGCCGGTCAGCGGACCGAGAAGCCGAGCTTGCGGCCGGCGAGGCCCCTGCCGCGGGCAGCCAACGCGCCGGCCACCGAGCGGATCGCCGCGGCGGCGGGGTCGGCCGGGTCGGTCACCACGATGGGCGCTCCGGCGTCGCCCCCTGCCCGCAGAGCCACGCTGAGCGGCACGCTGGCCAGCAGCGGGACGGGGTCCTCCTGACCGGCCGAGAGCCGGCGAGCGACCTCCGCCCCGCCTCCCGAGCCGAAGAGCTCGAGCACGGAACCGTCCGGCTGGGCGAGCCCGGCCATGTTCTCCACCACGCCGATGACCGTCTGCCCGGTCTGACGCGCGACGACGCCGCTGCGCTCGGCGACGTCGGCGGCCGCGGGCTGCGGGGTCGTCACCACGAGGACTTCGGCCCGGGGGAGCAGCTGACCCACGGAGATCGCCACGTCGCCCGTTCCCGGGGGGAGGTCGAGGAGGAGCACGTCCAGGTCGCCGAAGTACACGTCCCCGAGGAACTGCTGGATCGTACGGTGGAGCATCGGCCCGCGCCAGGCCACGGCCGCAGAGGGGGAGTCGACGAACATGCCGATCGACACCGTCTTCACCCCGTAGGACACGGGAGGGAGGATCATGTCGTCGACGCGCGTCGGGCGGACCGCGACACCGCGCGCGTCGGTGAGGCCGAGGATGCCGGGGATGGAGAACCCGTGCACGTCGGCATCGACCAGCCCCACGCGGAGGCCCTGCTCGGCGAGCGCGACGGCGAGGTTGGCCGTCAGCGTCGACTTGCCCACGCCTCCCTTGCCGCTCGTGACCGCGATGACCCGGGTGAGCGAGTCGGGCCCGAACTGATCGGCTTTGGAGGCGCGCCCGGCGCCCAGCCTCTCGATGAGCGCCTTGCGCTCCGTCGGCGACATGACCGAGACGTCGACATCGACCCCGGTGACACCGGGGACGGCCGCGGCCGCCGTGCGCACGTCGCGCTCGATGGCGTCGGCGGCCGGGCAGCCGACGATGGTGAGCTTGATGCCGACGAAGGCGCGCCCGTCGGGGTCGACGGAGACCCCGCCGACCATGTCGAGCTCGGTGATGGGCTTGCGGATCTCGGGGTCGATGACGCTGCCCAGGGCGCGCGACACCTCCGCGGCGAGGTCAGGCACGCGCCTGCTCGCCGTCGCCGTCGTCGCGGCGATCGAGGTCCTCGAGCAGCGAGCGCAGCTCCGCCCGGATGAAGTCCTTCGTGGCCATGTCGCGTACCGCGAGCCGGAGGGCCACGACCTCGCGGGCGAGGTACTCCGTGTCGGCCAGGTTCCGCTCGGCTCGCTGCCTGTCCTGCTCGATCTGCACCCGGTCGCGGTCGTCCTGACGGTTCTGCGCGAGGAGGATCAGCGGGGCGGCATACGATGCCTGCAAAGACAGCACGAGGGTCAGGGTGATGAACCCCAGGTCGGCCGAGTCGAACCGCCACGTCTTCGGCGTGAGGGTGTTCCAGGCCATCCAGGCGACGACGAAGATCGTGAGCCCGAGCACGAACCAGGGCGTGCCCATGCCGCGCGCGATCCACTCGGTGAAGCGCCCGAAGCGATCGCTCTGCTCCATCGGGTCGCGCCTCCGTGAGGAGCCGAGCACGGGCGTGCGGAGACCCTTGGGGGCGTCCAGCCCCGGCTGCTGCTTACCGCGTGCCACGTCCGCTCCTCCTCCCGTTCACGATGGGGATGCTCCCCGTCTCGTCGGACGGCTCCGCCTGTTTGACGGGCTCGTCCTCGTCCTGACTTCGCCAGTCCTCGGGGAGCAGGTAGTCGAGGACGTCGTCGATGGTCACCACCCCGACGAGACGGTACTTGTCATCCACCACGGGGACGGAGACCAGGTTGTAGCTCGCCAGGATGCGCGAGACCTCGGCCGCGGAGGTGCCGGCGGTCACGGGCTCGAGACCCGGGTCGAGGAGCGTGCCCAGCCGGACGTGCGGGGGATAGCGGAGCATGCGCTGGAAGTGCACGACGCCGAGGAACCGGCCGGTCGGCGGCTCGTAGGGCGGGAGCGTGACGCAGACCGCGGCGCCGAGCGCCGGTGCGAGCTCGTGGCGCCGGATGAGCGCCAGGCCCTCCGCGACGGTGGCGTCCGCCGACACGATGATCGGCTCGGTGGTCATCAGGCCGCCGGCCGTGTCGGGGTTGTAGCTGAGGAGCATGCGCACGTCATCGGCCTCGT
Organism: Leifsonia sp. AG29; assembly: GCF_009765225.1. Lineage (NCBI taxonomy): Bacteria > Bacillati > Actinomycetota > Actinomycetes > Micrococcales > Microbacteriaceae > Leifsonia > Leifsonia sp. AG29. The sequence continues at coordinate 1,141,078 of NZ_VMSF01000001.1, forward strand.
CGGGCTCCATGAGCTCGAGGAGGTGCTCGCCGCGCTCGTCGGACAGCTGGGCGATGAGGTCTGCGGCGTCGTCGGGCTCCATCTGGTCGAGCACGTCCGCGGCCCGGTCGTCGTCGAGGCTCGCGAGGATCTGGACCTGCTCGCTCTCGGGCATCTCCTCGAGGACGTCCGCGAGCCGGTCGTCGGGAAGCTCCTCCGCGACCTCGAGCATGCGCTGAGCGGGCAGGTCGAGCAGGGTATTGGCCAGATCGGCGGGCTTCAGCTCGGAGTAGGTGGCGATCAGCTGCTCGGCCGACTGCGCCTCCCCACGGCTCCGCTTCTCGCGCACCTCGTTCCAGGCGACGAACGTGGTCGGGCCCTTGCCGAACGGCGACGCGCTCGTCTTGGGCTTGCGCACGAACAGCTGGCCGACGGCCCATTCGCCCGACTCGGTCTCCTCGATGGCGACGTCCTCGATGGTGGCCTCGCCGCTGCTGTCGGCGAAGACCACCTTGCGCCCGAGCAGCTCGGCGATGACCCGGACCTCGCCGCCGCGCTGCTCGAATCGCCGCACGTTGATGATGCCGGTGGTGATGATCTGCCCGCTGCTGATGCTCGTCACGCGGCCGATGGAGAGGAAGACGCGGCGCTTGCCGGGGATCTCGACGATCAGCCCGACGACCCGGGGAGGGTCGTTCTTGCGGTACACCACGAGGACGTCGCGGACGCGCCCGACCCGGTCCCCGACGGGATCGAAGACGGCCGTCCCGGCGAGCCGGGCGACGAAGACTCTGGCGGCGCTCACGACTACTAACCTAAGCCCTTGCAGCCGTCCCCAGGCTGATTCCCAGCGCCCGCGGGCGGTCGATGCCAGAATGGGGCGATGACGACACCCAGCCCGTTCGGCGGCCGCAACAGGATCCTGTTCCCGACCCTCCCACGCGGTGAGGTCGTCGCGACCTTCGAGACGTACCCGGAGGCGCAGCAGGCGGTCGACGAGCTGGCCCGCGCCGACTTCCCCGTCGACAAGGTCTCCATCGTGGGCAGCGACCTGAAGAGCGTCGAGCGCGTCACGGGGAAGCTGACGTGGGGCCGCGTCGCTCTCGCGGGGGCCGCGTCGGGCGCCTGGATGGGGATCTTCTTCGGACTGCTCCTCATCATCTTCTCGCCGACCGTGAGCTTCGCGTTCGTGCTCGCCGCGGTGCTCATCGGGGCCGGGTTCGGCGTGCTCTTCGGCATCGTCTCGTACGCCATCAACCGCCGGCGCCGCGACTACACCTCGGTCATGCAGGTCATCGCGACGAGCTACTCCGTGCTCGTCGACTCGGAACTGGGGAACCGCGCACGCAACCTCCTGCACGGCGCTCCGACGGCTCAGCCGGAGTGGGTGCATCCGTCGGAGCCGCCGGCCGCGCAGCACCCGACCGAGCCGCCCGCCCCGCAGCATCCGAGCGATCCGCCGCAGCCGTGGCAGCCGCCGGTCCCGCCGGCGCCCCCGTCCGAGCCGTCGGGACCGACCGGGCCGTCGGGGGAGTCCGGAGGCGGTCGCCCTCCCGCGGGAGCCTGACCCGGGCCGCTCCGCTCAGCGGGCGCTGAGCCGCCGGACCCAGGCCTCGACGTCGTCGGCGGTCCGCGGGATGGCGGTGGAGAGGTTCTCGGCACCGCCCGCGGTCACGAGGATGTTGTCCTCGATCCGCACGCCGATGCCGCGGAACCGTTCCGGCACCGTCAGGTCGTCGGGCTGGAAGTACAGGCCGGGCTCGATCGTGAACACCATGCCGGGCTCGAGCGTGCCATCGAGGTAGAGGTCGCGGCGCGCCTGTGCGCAGTCGTGCACGTCCAGACCCAGGTGGTGGCTCGTGCCGTGGACCATGTAGCGCCGGTGGTGCTGGTTCTCCGCCTCGAGCGCCTCCTCGGCGGTGACCGGGAGGAGTCCCCACTCGGCCGTGCGCCGCGCGATCACCGCCATGGCGGCCGCGTGGATCTCGCGGAAGCGGATGCCCGGGCGGACGATCGCGAAGGCGGCGTCGGCGGCTTCTAGCACCGCCTCGTAGACGAGGCGCTGCGTCTCGCCGAACGTGCCGTCGACCGGGAACGTGCGGGTGATGTCGGCCGTGTAGAGGCTGTCGACCTCGACGCCGGCGTCCAGGAGGACCAGGTCGCCGGGGACCACCGGGCCGTCGTTCCGGGTCCAGTGGAGGATGCAGGCGTGCGGGCCGCTCGCCGCGATCGTGTCGTAGCCGACGGCGTTGCCCTCCACCCGGGCCCGGGTGTAGAACGCGCCCTCGATGAGCCGCTCGCCTCGCGCGTTCGCGACGATCTGCGGGAGATCGGCCAGCACGTCGTCGAAGCCGCGCGCGGTGGCGGCCACGGCGGCTCGCAGCTCGCCGACCTCGAAATCGTCCTTGATCAGCCGCAGCTCGGAGAGGTCGCGGGCGAGCCGGTCGTCGTCCTCGTGGTCCTCGGGGTCGCGGTCGCCGTCCGTGTCGTCCCACAGCACCATGCGCGCGGCGTCGACGCGGTCCGTGATCGCGGGGTCCGCCTCCCTCAGGATGATCGTCTCGCCGTCGGCCTCGTCGAGGAGGGGGTCGACCTCGGCGAGGGCGCGCGTCGGGAGGTCCAGATCGCCGGCCACCTGCGCCAGCGACGGCCGCGCGCCGATCCAGAACTCGCCGATCTCGGGGTTGGCGTAGAACTCGTCGGAATCGCGCCCCGCGCGTTCCCGGAAGTAGAGGGTCGCCTCGTGGCCGTCGGCGGTCGGCTCGAGGACGAGAACGCTGCCCGGCTCGGAGTCGGAGCCCCACCCGGTCAGGTGGGCGAAGGCGGAGTGCGGCCGGAACGGGTAGTCGGTGTCGTTCGAGCGCTGCTTGAGCCGGCCGGCGGGGATGATCAACCGCTTGCCCGGGAACAGCTCGGACACACGCGCGCGACGCGCAGCGGCGAACGAGGCCTGAGCGCGGGGCGCAGGAGTCACCTCGGGGCGCTCGGCCCAGCCACTGCCGATGTAGGCACGGAACGCCTCCGACCCGGGGGTGGTCGACCGGTTCGCGGTGGCCCGGGGGGCCTCCGCCGGTTCAGTGGGGACGGCGGCGTCCGTGGTGTCCGAGGGGGCCTGCGATTCCATGCCGACCATTCTTCCACTCCTAGGATGGCTGCATGGCTGATGCGCGACGGTTCCGCGGTCCCGTCGACCTCCACACGCACTCGAGCGTGTCGGACGGGACGGAGACCCCCGCCGAGCTCGTGCGCTCCGCCGCTCGCGCCGGCCTGGGCGCCGTCGCCCTCACCGACCACGACTCGACGGCCGGCTGGGACGCCGCCGCCGCCGAGGCCGTCCGCTCCGGCGTCACCGTGATCCCGGGCATGGAGTTGTCGACCCGGATCGAGTTCGCCAGCGTCCACATGCTCGGGTACCTGTTCGACCCGACCGACGAGGCCCTCGTCGCCGAGACCGAGCGGATCCGCGCCGGGCGCATGCGCCGCGCCGAGGACATGGTCCGCCGGATCGCGGAGGACTACGACATCACGTGGGACGACGTCATGGCGCAGGCCTCGGACGGCGCGACCGTGGGCCGCCCGCACATCGCGGACGCACTCGTCGCCCGCGGGCTGGCGAGCGACCGGAGCGCCGCCTTCGCGGGGATCCTCCACTGGAGGAGCGGGTACTTCCAGCCCCACTACGCGCCGGACCCGCTCACCGGCGTCCGGCTCATCCGCGGAGCCGGGGGCGTGCCCGTCCTCGCCCACCCCGCCACCAGCAGCCGGGGGAGTGTCATCCCGGAGGAGCGCCTGCGACGGCTCGTCGACGCCGGCCTCTTCGGCCTGGAGCTCGACCACCGCGAGAACCGCACCGAGGGCGTCGAGACGTTGAGAGCGCTCGCGCGCAGGTTCGGGCTCGCGGTCACCGGCTCCAGCGATTACCACGGCTCCGGCAAGCCCAATCGCCTCGGCGAGAACACGACCGACCCCGCCGTCGTCGACCGGATGATCGAAGACGCGACAGGCGCGGCGCCTTTCTACGCTTCGTGACGATCGCCCCGTAGCCTGGAGCGCGGGGATCGGGAGCGAGGTGGCGGATGAGACGGATCTGGACGGGCACGGCGGTCGCCGCTGCTCTCGTGGCGGCACTCGTCGTAGCGGGAGGCACGGCCCCCGCCTCGGCGGACACGTCGTACCCCTCGTGGGCCGACGTGCAGGCGGCCAAGGCGAACACGGCGGCGGCTCAGGCCGAGGTCGACCGGATCAACGGGCTCCTCGCCTCCCTCCAGTCCGCAGCGGATGCCGCCGGCGACCTCGCCGTCAAACGCCTCGGCGAGTACGGCAAGGCGAAGGCGGACCTCGCCGCGGCCACGCAGAAGGCGGACGATCTGGGGTCGCAGGCCTCGGCGGCCGCGGCCAAGGCGGAGGCGCTCAAGGCGCAGAGCGGCCGGTTCGCCTCGCAGCTCACCCGGTCCGACAGCTCGGGTGTGTCGCTGCGCCTGTTCCTCGGCACCAGCGCGCAGGCGTCGGACACCCTCCTGTATCAGCTCGGAGCCGTCTCGCGCCTCACCGGTCAGGCGAGCGCGCTGTTCGCGCAGGCCGATGCTCAGAGGAACCTCGCCGCATCGCTCAGCGATCAGGCCAAGGCGGCTCAGAAGATCCGTGACTCGCTCGCCGTCGCGGCGCAGAAGGCCAGCGAGGAGGCCGACGCCGCCAAGGCCGCGGCCGACGCGGCCCTCGCCGACCAGAAGCAGCACGCGACGACGCTCTACCAGCAGCTCGCGTCCCTCCAGAACACGGAGGCGTCGGTCGAGCAGCAATACGCCGCGGGTGTCGCCGCCGCGCAGGCAGCTGCGGCTGCCGCGGCCGCCAAGGCCGCAGCCGCGGCGGCGAACTCCGGAGGGGGCGGCGCGGACGGTGTGGCTCCGCCTCCCGGGATGACGGTGGACCCGGCCGCCGCCCAGGCGTACGCCAACAGCCGCCTGGCCGCGTTCGGCTGGGGAGGCGGTCAGATGGACTGCCTGATCAAGCTGTGGAACCACGAGTCCGGGTGGCGCGCCGACGCATACAACACGTCGAGCGGCGCCTACGGGATCCCGCAGGCGCTGCCGGCGAGCAAGATGGCGTCCGCCGGCTCCGACTGGATGACGAACCAGAACACCCAGGTCGACTGGGGCCTCGACTACATCAACCGCTCGTACGGCTCACCCTGCGCGGCGTGGAACTTCGAGATGAGCCACACGCCGAACTGGTACTGACCCCGCGGGCTCAGCTCGCGGGCGTCGCCGGGGAGCCGCCGCGCGAGCGGCGACGGCGGCGCCGCGGAGCGCTGTTGCCGTCGCGGTGCTGAGCCCCGCCGCCGTCGTGCGTGCCGGTCGCGGCCGGCGAACCGTCGGCGTGCGACGGAGCCGGCGCGGAGGCGGAGGCGGAGGCGCCGTCGGCGGGGCGTCCGCTGCGCGTGCGGCGACGGCGGTTGCCGCCGGACCGCGCGGAGTCGCTCTCACCGTGAGGCGCCGAGCGCGGGGCGTCGCCCTCCGGGGTCTTCACCGCGGGCGTCGGCTTGAGCCGGCCCTTGGCGCCGGCCGGGATGCCGAGGTCGCTGTACAGGTGCGGCGACGACGAGTAGGTCTCGACGGGCTCGGGCTGGCCGAACTCGAGCGCCCGGTTGATGAGCGCCCACTTGTGCAGGTCCTCCCAGTCGACGAAGGTCACGGCCACGCCGGTCTTGCCGGCCCGGCCCGTGCGGCCCACGCGGTGCAGGTAGGTCTTCTCGTCGTCGGGGATGGTGTGGTTGATCACGTGCGTCACGTCGTCGACGTCGATGCCGCGGGCGGCGACGTCGGTCGCGATCAGGACGTCCTTCTTGCCGGCGCGGAACGCGGCCATCGCCCGCTCGCGCTGCTCCTGGTTGAGGTCGCCGTGCACGGCGGCGGCGCTGAAGCCGCGGTCGGTGAGCTCCTCCACCAGCTTGGCGGCGGCGCGCTTCGTGCGCGTGAAGATCACGGTCTTGCCGCGGCCCTCCGCCTGGAGCATCCGGGCGATGACCTCGTCCTTGTCGAGCGAGTGCGCGCGGTAGATGAGGTGCTTGATGTTGGCCTGCACCTGGCCCTCGTCGGGGTCGGTGGCGCGGATGTGGATCGGGCGCGTCATGAAGCGGCGCGCCAGGGCTACGATCGGCCCGGGCATCGTGGCGGAGAAGAGCATCGTGTGCCGGGTGGCGGGCGTCTGCGCGAACAGCTTCTCGATGTCGGCGAGGAAGCCGAGGTCGAGCATCTTGTCGGCCTCGTCGAGCACCATCTCGCGGACGTTGCCGAGGTTCAGGAGGCGCTGGCCCGCGAGGTCGAGGAGGCGTCCGGGGGTGCCGACGACGACCTGCGCGCCGGCCTTGAGCTGCGCGATCTGGCCCTCGTACGCCTTGCCGCCGTAGATGGCGGCGATGGACGTCGGCCGGTTCGACGCGGCCTGCTCGAGGTCCTCGAAGACCTGGATCGCGAGCTCGCGGGTCGGCACGACGACGAGCGCCTGCACTCCCGGCTCGGGGTCCGGGCCGAGGCGCTGGAGCAGCGGGAGGCCGAAGCCGAGCGTCTTGCCGGTGCCGGTCTTGGCCTGGCCGATGATGTCCTGGCCGGAGAGGCCGAGCGGGATCGTCTGCGACTGGATGGGGAACGGCTCGGTGATGCCCTTGGAGGCGAGCGCCTCCACCATGTCGTGGTCGATGTTCAGTTCGGAGAAAGTCACGTTTCGAGAAGCCTGTCGTCGTAAGGAAGAGGGTCTACGCCCTGTTCTCTCGCAGGCGTAGGGCCGTCGATCCTGCGCCGACGGCACCTCAAGCGTACCGGAGCGGGCCGATACACTGCTGAACGTGTCAACCTGGTTCAGCCGCCGCCGCCCGACCGTCGAGCTCCCGAGGCTGTCGCCGCGCACACCGCCCGGGCCCGCGACGAAGGTCGACCTCCACGAGGTGATGCCGGATCTGCTGCCCTTCCTGGGGCAGGCGGCGTACCTCCAGCTCGGCCGGTTCGAGACCCTGTCGAGGGTCGCGGCGGACGCCGGCGACCTCCGCGCCAAGGAGCCCGTGTCGGTCGCCGCGGGCCTCGCGCTCTCGAAGCACCACGGTCTGATCGCCGAGATCCGGCGGCGCGGGGACGACCCGGCCGCGGTCATGCAGCCGTTCGCGGACGCCATCGAGGGCTTCGGCGCGACCACGCTCGGATCCGACTGGCGCGAGACGCTGCTGTCGGCGATCGTGACCGGCGGGCTGCTCGACGACTTCTTCATCCGGCTGGCCGCCGGTCTGCCGGGCGACGTCGGGCCGCGCACGGCGCATCTCCTCGGGTCCGACTCCGGTCAGGAGGGGATCCTGGAGGTGCTGCGCGAGGAGATCGGCGCCGACCCCCAGCTCGGTTCGCGTCTCGCGATGTGGGGGAGGCGGCTGGTGGGCGACACCCTGCTCGTCGCGCGTTCCGCGCTGCACCAGTCGGGCAACCGGGCATCGGATGAGGAGCGGATCGAACCGATCTTCACCGAGCTGATCGCGGCGCACACGCGGCGCATGGATGCGCTCGGCCTGACGGCCTGAGCCGGGGTCACCGCGCCGGGACGCCCGTGAGGCCGGTCAGCGGGCGACGGCGCCGCGCGAGAGCTCGTGCAGGAGCCGCTCGTCGCTCGCGGTCCGGAGGCGTCCGAGGAGCAGATCGGTCACGGCGACGACGACGGCCGTGCCGATGAGGGTGATCCACCAGATCCAGCCGCCGTCCCAGGCCAGCCCGGCCCAGGTGAGGACGACCCAGATGACGCTCGCCGCGGCGGCCCCGAGGGCCGGGACCAGGACGGCGCCGTGGGTGTGGCGACGGGGCAGGAGATAGCGTGCGGCGAGGCCCAGGATGGCGCCGCCGAGGACGACGAAGAGCAGTTCCACGAGGGGAGGCTAGCCGACGAAGCCGATCCGGCGCGATTCCTCGGTGCCGAGCTCCACGTAGCCGATGCCCGCGGTCGGGACGATGTAGAGGCGGCCCTTGTCGTCGGTGAGGCGGAGGAACCCGGTGCCGCTGCTGAGCGCGGTCTGCACCTGCTCCGCCAGCTCCTCGGCCGACTGCGACGACTCGAAGCTGAGCTCGCGGGGGGCGTTGACGATTCCGATGCGGATCTCCACGACTGTGCCTTTCCGGGTAGCGGGCCGTTCTTTAGCCGACCGGCGGATGTGAGTTCAGACTACGGCACACGGCTCGCGGCCCTCGCTCGCGTTCTCTGTCGGCGGACGCCGATACCGTGGCAGGCATGACGACGAGCGGCTTCCTCCCTCGTGCTGCTGTGCAGCACGAGCGTGCGGTTGCGCTCGACGCCTCCCAGTCCGAGGTGCTCGCGCTCGGCGACGGCGTGTCGGCCGCGGTCCTCGGAGCGCCCGGCACCGGCAAGACCACCACGCTCGTCGAGGCCATGGCGGAACGCGTCCTGGGGCGCGGGTACGAGACCGGCGAGGTGCTCGCGCTCTCCGCCTCCCGAGCCTCCGCCACCGCGCTACGCGATCGCCTCGCTCTGCGGATCGGTCGGCCCGCGAACGGCCCGCTGGCCCGCACGGCGACCTCGCTCGCCTTCCAGCTGGTCGGCGACCGCGCCCGCCGCCTGGGCGACGAGCCCCCGCGGCTGCTGACCGGAGGGGAGCAGGACCAGATCATCGCCGAGCTGCTCGCCGGGCACCGGGAGGACGGCACCGGACCGGTGTGGCCCGAGCCGCTGGTCGACGAGGTGCGCGGTCTCCGCGGCTTCCGAACGGAGCTGCGCGAACTCATGGCGCGTTGCGCGGAGCGCGGTGTGAGCCCGTCCCGCCTGTCGGAGCTCGGAGCGATCACGGGCCACGACGAGTGGCGGGCTGCGGCGCGGTTCATCGCCGAGTATCAGCTCGTCGTCGACAGCTACCGGGGCGGCTTCGTCGACTCCGCCGAGCTCGTCGCCTCGGCCGTGGCCGCCGTGCGGGAGGGCAGCCGGCTCGACGGCCTCCGGGTGCTGTTCGTCGACGACCTCCAGGAGGCGACGCTCGCCACGCTCTCGCTGCTCCGCGCCCTTGCGCAGCGCGGCGTCGCCGTCATCGCGTTCGGCGACCCCGACGTCGCCTCGACCACGTTCCGCGGGGCGGAGGCCTCGGCGCTGGGCCAGCTTGAGGCACGCCTCGGCGTACCGGTCGAGCGCTTCGTCCTCACGACCGCGCATCGACAGAGCGCGCCGCTGCGCGAGCTCACAGCCCGGGTGACCGAACGGATCGGCACGGCGGCCGCCGGCATGCAGCGCGTCGCCTCGGCCGCACCGGCGGAGGACGATCACGATGACGACCAGCGCGCCCCGGGCGGAGACCGGCCCCCGGTCGTCGTCGTGCAGGCGTCGTCCGGCCCGGGGGAGGCGGCGCGGCTCGCCCGCAAGCTCCGCGAGCGGCACCTCCTCGACGGCGTCCCGTGGGGCGAGATGGCCGTCATCGTGCGCTCCGGCTCCCATGTGCCCGCCCTCGCCCGTTCGCTCGCGGTGGCGGAGGTCCCCACGAAGACGAGCATCGCGGGCCGGGCCCTGCGCGACGACTACGCGGCCCGTCAGCTCATCACGCTGGCCGGCGTGGAGCTCGGGGCGGTGGAGCTCACGGCCGCCGTCGCGACCGAGCTCCTCCTCGGCCCGTTCGGCGGGCTCGACGGCGTGAGCCTCAGGCGCCTGCGGCTGGCACTCCGTCAGGAGGAGCTCGCGGGGGACGGCAACCGCCCGGGCGACGACCTGCTCGTCGAGGCGCTGAGCCACCCGGCGCACCTCGCCACCATCGACGCCTCTCACGCCCGCCGGGCGGCGCGGCTGGCCGAGACGCTCCGCGCCGGCCGCGAGAAGGCGGCCGAGGGGGCGACCATCGAGGAGCTCATCTGGCACGCGTGGGAGCGAAGCGGACTGGCGCGCCGCTGGCTCGAGCAGGCGGAGCGCAGCGGGATCGTCGCCGACGAGGCCGACCGCCATCTGGACGGCGTGGTCGCCCTGTTCACCGCGGCGCGCCGCTTCGTCGAGCGCTACCCGGAACGTCCCGCGGCCGACTTCGTCGTCGAGCTCCTCGGCGCCGAGGTGCCGGAGGACACGCTGGCCGCGCAGACGGTGGGGGAGGCGGTCCTCGTGTGCACCCCGAGCGCCACGATCGGTCGCGAGTTCGAGGTGGTGGCCGTTGCCGGGTTGCAGGAGAGCGTGTGGCCGAACCTCCGGCTGCGCGGGTCGCTCCTCCACCCCCAAGAGCTCGCCGACGCGATCGAGGGTCGCGAGGTCGCGACTCAGGACCAGCGTGCGCAGGTGCTCGGCGACGAGCTGCGCATGTTCGCGCTCGCGGTGTCGCGAGCGCGCGGGCAGGTGCTGCTCACGGCGACGGCCAACGACGACGAGCAGCCGTCGCCCTTCCTCCGGCTCGCCGCCGGCCTGGCCGTGGAGGACGGCGACGAGGCCCTCCACCCGCTCTCGCTGCGCGGGATGGTCGGCCGGCTCCGCCGACGGCTCGTGACCACCGGCTCTCCGGACGCCGCCGAAGCGCTCGCCCGGCTCGCCGACGCCGGCGTCGAAGGCGCCGACCCGGCCTCCTGGTACGGGATGCTCGCGCCGTCGACCACCGAGCCGCTCGTCGACCCGGACGACCCCGAGGCCCTGGTGACCGTGTCGCCCTCGCGGCTGGCGACGTTCGAGAAGTCACCGCTCGCGTGGTTCGTCGACGAGATGGCGGCCACGCCGAGCGGGCTCGCGGCGGGGATCGGCACGGTCGTCCACGCCGTCATGGAGGAGGCGGCGTCGAGCGACGACCTCAGTGTCGACGCCCTGTGGGCCGGCATCGAGCAGCACTGGGCCGAGCTCGCCTTCGAGTCGCCCTGGATCGAGGAGCGGGAGCGGCGGCGGACGCGCACGCTCGTCTCCGGCGTCTCCGAGTACCTCCGCGATTTCGAGCGAGCGGGTGGTCGCCTGCTCGGCTCGGAGGGCGGGTTCGCCTTCGACGTCGGGCGCGCGCGTGTCCGCGGCACCATCGACCGGGTCGAGCGCACCGCCGAGGGTACGGTCGTCATCGTCGATCTGAAGACCGGGCGGACGGTGCCGACCGCTGCGGAGACCGCGGCGCACGCGCAGCTCGGGGCCTACCAGCTCGCGCTGGCCCACGGGGCGGTGGAGCAGGCGGCCGACCTGCCGCCCGGAGGCGCGAAGCTGCTGTTCGTCGCTCGCGGCGCCGCCGGGAAGGGATACAAGCAGGTGGTGCAGGAGCGCATCGACGACGACGGGCTGGAGCGCCTCAAGGAGCGGGTGGCCCGTGCCGCTGAGGGCATGGGTGCCGCCACCTTCGCGGGAGTCGTCGATCTCGGCGAGCGCGACCCGCACGCGCGCTACGAGTACCGCATCCACCTCGTCCCGGCGGTGAGCGCATGACCGGCGAAGACGGCGTGCTGGAGTGGGCGGCCGAGGAGGCCGGGCTCGACCTCGTCGAGCAGGCCTTCTCGCTGGAGGCGCCCGACGCGCGGCCCGACCCGGTGAGAGCCACTGCCTCGCTGAGTGCCGCGCGCATCGCCGAGGCCCTCGGTCTTCCCGTCCCCACCGAGCAGCAGCAGGCCGTCATCGAGGCTCCGCTGCGCCCCGCCATCGTCGTCGCGGGCGCCGGGAGCGGAAAGACGGAGACGATGGCGAACCGCGTCGTCTGGCTGCTCGCGAACGGTCATGTCCGCGTCCCCGAGATCCTCGGGCTCACCTTCACCCGCAAGGCCGCGGGCGAGCTCGCCGAGCGGATCCGGAAGCGCGTCGAGCAGCTGGTCGCCTCGGGGCTGACCGACATCCCGTTCGACCCGTTCGAGGCACCGGAGGTCGCGACCTACAACGCGTTCGCCAATGCGATCTTCCGGGAGAACGCGCTGCTCGTCGGTCGCGAACCGGAGTCGGCCGTGCTGAGCGAGGCGTCCGCCTGGCAGCTCGCGCGGCGCATCGTCGTGGCGAGCGCCGACGACCGGCTCGTCGAGCTCGACAAGAGCGTCGACCAGGTGACGAGCGCGGTGGTGACCCTGAGCCGCGCCCTCAGCGAGAACGTGGTCAGCGCCGACGAGGTGGCCCGCATGGCCCGCGCGTTCAGCGGCGTCGTCGAGCTGCCCACCGGGAACGGACGGGTGAAGGAGGCGTACGCCTCGGTCCGGGCGGCCGTCGCGGCCGTCGGGTCTCTCCCTCCGCTGCTGGAGCTCGCCGAGACGTTCGCGGCGGAGAAGCGACGGCGCGGCTTCGTGGAGTACTCCGACCAGGTGGCTCTGGCGCTCCAGGTGTGCGAGCGCGTGCCGGAGGTCGTCGGCGACTACCGTGAGCGCTTCCGGGTCGTCCTCCTCGACGAGTATCAGGACACCTCGGTCGTCCAGACCCGGCTGCTCGCCACCCTCTTCGCCGGTCAGGCGGTGATGGCCGTCGGCGATCCGCACCAGTCCATCTACGGCTGGCGCGGTGCGTCGGCCGCCAATCTCGGTCGGTTCGGTGCCGACTTCACCGGGGAGCGGGACGGGGCGGCGCGATACGCCCTGAGCACGAGCTGGCGCAACCCGGTCCGCGTGCTCGATGCCGCAAACGTCCTGGTCGAGCCGCTCTCCGCCTCCTCCCCGGTCGCCGTGGAGCGCCTGCAGCCGCGGCCGGGCGCCGCGCCCGGCCGCCTCGACACCGCGTTCGGGCAGACGGTCGCCGAGGAGGCCGATACGGTCGCCGCGTGGTTCTCCGAGCGGGTGAAGCGCCGCCTCCCGAACGGCGAACCCCCCAGCGCGGCCCTGCTGTGCCGGTCGCTCAAGAAGATCGATGTCTTCACCGCAGCGCTCACGAGGCACGGCGTGCCGTTCCATGTGCTCGGGCTCGGCGGCCTGCTCGAGCAGCCGGTCGTCGCCGACCTCGTCTCAGCCCTGCGCGTCATGCACGACCCGACGGCCGGATCGGAGCTGATCAGGCTGCTCACGGGGGCCCGGTGGCGCATCGGCCCGAAGGACATCGCCGCCCTCCGGCGCGTCGCGTCCTGGCTGGCCGCGCGGGACCACCGCTTCCAGCAGCTCGATCCGGAGGTACGCGACCGGCTGCGGCGATCGGTGGCCGGCGAGGAGTCCGCCTCCCTCGTCGATGCGCTCGACTTCGTCGTCGAGGCGCCCGACGGCCACGGTCAGCTCGCCGGGTTCAGCGCCGTCGGCCTCGAGCGCCTGCGCGAGGCGGGCCGCGAGCTCGACCGCCTCCGGTCGAGGGTCGGACTGGACCTGCTCGACCTCGTCACGCTCGTCCAGCAGGAACTCCGCCTCGACATCGAGGTCGCGGCGAACGAGACCGCGCAGCTCGGCCAGGCGAGCCTGGACGCCTTCGCGGAGCAGGTGGCCTCGTACCTGGCGAGCGACGAGCAGGCGACCCTCGGATCGTTCCTCGCGTGGTTGGCCGAGGCGGAGCAGCGCGACAACCTCGCGCCGCGCAGCGAGGAGGCCGAGCCCGGCACCGTCCAGATCCTCACCATCCACGGGGCCAAGGGCCTCGAGTGGGACGTCGTCGCGATCCCTCGCCTCGTCGACGGGGAGCTCCCGGGTCCGCCCCAGAGCAAGAAGGGGTGGCTCGCGTTCGGTCAGCTGCCGAACGAGTTCCGCGGCGACTCGGCCGAGCTGCCGATCGTGGCCTGGCGGACGGCCGACACGCAGAAGGATGTCCACGATTCCATCGCGGCCTTCGAGGAGGAGAACGTCGCGCGTCATCTCGAGGAGCAGCGGCGGCTGATCTACGTGGCCGTCACGCGGGCCAAGCAGGAGCTGCTGCTCACCGGCTCCTACTGGTCGACCCAGACCCGTCCGCGCGGGCCCGGGTCCTACCTGCTCGAGCTGCAGGCGGCGGGACTGATCCCCGCGGATGGGCTTCCCGAGTGCGACGAACCCGATGAGAACCCGTTCGCGCAGGAGTCACGGACGGTCCTCTGGCCGCTCGAGCCCCTGGGTGCGCGACGCTCCGCCGTCGAAGCCGCCGCGGGCGCCGTCCGGGCGGCGCGCGAGCGCGGCTCCGGCGACGGCGGTGTCTACGCCCGCGACCTCGACCTGCTCCTCGCGGAACGAGCGCGGCGCGCGTCGGAATCGGGTCTCGTCCCGCTCCCCGCGCGCATCCCCGCATCGCGGTTCAAGGACTACGTCTCCGACCCGGCGGGCGTCGCCGCGTCCCTCCGCCGGCCCATGCCGGAGCGGCCGTACCGCCAGACGCGCCTCGGCACGCTGTTCCACCGCTGGGTGGAGGATCGGTTCGGCACCGTCGCGGGCTCGGCCGACGAACTCGACGCCGCGGCGCACGAACTCGACGACCCGGCCGGCGATCTCCTCGAAGCGGAGCGCCTGACGGAGCTCCAGGCGACCTTCGCCGCGAGCGAGTGGGCCGGGCGGCGGCCCGAACAGGTGGAGCTCGAGATCCATGTGACGCTCGCCGGCCAGGTGATCGTCTGCAAGCTCGACGCGGTCTACCGCGTCGACGACGGGACCCACGACTACCAGATCGTCGACTGGAAGACCGGCAAGGCTCCCCGCGACGCCGAGGACCTAGAGCGCAAGCAGCTCCAGCTCGCGCTCTACCGGCTCGCCTTCGCGGAGTTCGCCGGGGCGGACCCCGAGCGGATCGACGCGGTCTTCTACTTCGTGGCGGATGACCGGGTCGTCCGACCCGAGCGGCTCTACACCGCCGAGGAGCTCCGGTCGCTCTGGTCCTCCGCGACCGGCTTCATGCCGCCGAAGCGCCCGTAGGACTCGGGACGGTCGCCGGGAGTCCGATCGAGCATCGCCTCCACGTCGCCGACCGCGAGGATGGGCCCGGTGGCCGTCGAGAGCGGGATGACCGCGTGCCCGTGCACCCGGTCGACCAGGCCGTCGAGCATCTGCACCGCGTCGTCGACGATCGACTGGTCGCGGACCTCCCGGCCGTGGAGCAGCCAGCGGGCGACCTCGAGCTCGGCATACAGCATCGCGCGCTGCGTGAACTGACGGTCTGTGGCGACCTGACGAGTGGAGGCGTAGGCGCCCAGAGCGCCGTCGGTCGCCTCCGGGTTCATCGCGAGCAGCCAGTGGAGGTCGCGGGCCGGGTCGCCGACGCGCAGCGCCGACCAGCCGAGGACAGCCGTGACGACGTCGTGCTCCACGAGGAATGAGTCCGCTGTGAGCAGCCCGTTGATCACGGTCGGCTGGAACTGCCAGACGGTGTGGTCGGCGGCGGCGTCGCGCCACCGATCCCGGAGCGCCGCCGGGAGGAGGCCGGTCGCCGCGGCGGACTCGATGAGCGAGCTCGCCGCCGACTGGCACTCGGGTGCCGAGAGGACGGGCAGGCCGGCCTCTCCCACGAAGCTCGTCGGGAGGGAGTGGATGGCGGCGATCGCGTGGCCGATCGACCCGGCGAGGCCGTCGCCCGGGGGCACGTCCTCGACCTGGATGTGGTGACCGGGGAGGAAGTCGTAGACGATCGCGCGAGTGCTGCCCACGGGTGCTTGCCCGAGATACCTCGGCACGTCGAACGGCAGCCGGCTCCGGATGCCCTGCGTGAGCGCGCGGAGCGCGACCAGGTCGGCGCCCTGCTCCGACTCCGCCGCCTGCGTGGCCGGGACGCGCACGATGAGGGTCTCGCCGTCGCGGGTGCTGAGGAGCGCCGAGTCGTATTCGCCGGAACCGCCCCGCCCGTAGCCCGTGGCCCCGGTGACCTGGAGGTCCGGAACGGCCGAGGTGGCCAGCGCGGCTAGAGTGAGATGGGATCTGGCCATGCACCCAGGCTAAACGGACCTTCCCGGGTCGGCCGTCCGCCACGCCCCGAAAGGACCTCGATGTCGTCCGCTCAGACCTCCGCCCTCCCGCTCGCCGCGTTGCCGCTGTCGCGTCACGCGATCGATCGCGACCACGCGGCGCGCTCGCGGCCGGCGCTCTTCGACGAGCTCTGGGAGGAACCGGGCACCCGCGTCCTCCCGCTGTGGAAGGGGCATGCGCTGGTCACGCCCGAGAGCGTCCCCGCCGCGACGCCGGCCGCCGACGGCTGGTCCTCGCCCGACGCCGGACGCGCTGCGCTCGACCTCCTGCCGGTGGACCGCGTGTCCGCCGCGCTCATCCGCGTCTACCTCGGCCGCACCACGGCCGATGCCCCCGGCGAGCCCGTGGGAACCGCTGTGGTGCTCGAGGTGCTGACGGATGCCGCCGCCCGGGAGCTCGAGCCCGACGAGGCGCGCTGGGCCAATCTCCGCACGGTCGCGACGGCGCTGACCGACCGCGATGCGGGTCTCTTCACGGAGGCCCTCGCGATCGCCAACTGGCATGCTTCGCACACGCACTGCCCGCGCTGCGGGACGCCGACGGTCATCGAGCAGGCCGGGTGGGTGCGCCGCTGCTTCGAGGACGGCTCGGAGGTCTTCCCCCGCACCGACCCCGCGGTGATCGTCACCGTGCTCGATGACGACGACCGTCTGCTTCTCGGTTCGAACGCCATGTGGGAGCAGTCCCGCTACTCCCTGCTCGCCGGGTTCGTCGAGCCGGGGGAGTCGTTCGAGTCGGCGGTAGAGCGCGAGATCTTCGAGGAGGCCGGGATCCGCGTCGTCGACGCCCGGTACAAGGGGTCGCAGCCGTGGCCGTTCCCGGCGTCGGTGATGATCGGCATGACGGCCCGGCTCGCCCCCGGCCAGCACCCGTCCGGCCTCGACCCCGATGGCGAGGAGATCCTCGAGCTGCGCTGGTTCAGCCGCGAGGAGCTGTGGGAGGCACGCGGCCAGATCGTGCTGCCGGGACGCTCCTCCATCGCGCGCGCGCTCATCGAGGACTGGTACGGCGGTCCCCTGGACGAACCGCCGTCGCTGCCGTGACCGAGACCGCCACCGGCCCGGACGTCCTCCTCGACGGTCTCGACGCCCAGCAGCGGGTCGCCGCGGAGGCACTGTTCGGCCCGGTCTGCATCCTCGCCGGTGCGGGTACCGGCAAGACGCGCGCGATCACGCACCGCATCGCGTACGGCGTCGCGTCGGGCGCCTACGCACCGAACCGGGTGATGGCGCTCACGTTCACGAATCGCGCAGCCGCTGAGCTCCGGGGGCGGCTGCGCCAGCTCGGAGCTGGCGGGGTGTCGGCCCGCACCTTCCACTCGGCGGCGCTCGCGCAGCTCAACTACTTCTGGCCGCAGGTGGTCGGCGGCCAGCTGCCGAGCGTCCTCGACGGCAAGGGCCGGATCCTCGGCCACGCTGCCGAGCGGCTGAAGCTCCGTGTCGACACGCCGACCCTTCGCGACATCGCCGCGGAGGTCGAGTGGAGGAAGGTGTCGAGCCTCTCCCTGGAGCAGTACGCGGCCGTCGGACGGCCCACTCCCGGGCAGCTGAACACCGAGCAGGTGATCGACCTGCTCCGCACGTACGAGGAGCTCAAGGACGAGCGTCGCCAGATCGATTTCGAGGACGTGCTGCTCGCGTGCGCCGGCATGATCGAGTCGGAGCCCGGCGTGGCGATGCAGGTGCGCGAGCAGTACCGCTTCTTCGTCGTCGACGAGTACCAGGACGTTTCGCCCCTCCAGCACGACCTGCTGGCGCTGTGGCTGGGCACCCGGACCGATCTGTGCGTCGTCGGAGATGCCAGCCAGACGATCTACTCATTCGCGGGAGCCCGGAGCCAGTACCTCCTCGACTTCGAGCGCGAGCACCCCGGCGCGACCGTCGTACGGCTGGAGCAGAACTACCGGTCCTCGCCGGCCGTCGTCGACACCGCCAACCGGCTGATGCGCGGCCGCTCGGGAGCTCTGACCCTCCACGCCGTCCGCGCCGAGGGCGACACCGTGCCGGAGCCCGCCGTCTACGAGGACGACCGGGCGGAGGCCCGCGCGGTGGCCGAGCGGATCGCGGCGGAACTCGACGCCGGCGCGCGCCCGCAGGACATCGCCGTGCTGTACCGCGTCAACGTGCAGGCCGCCGTTCTGGAGCAGGCGCTCGGAGACAGAGGGATCAGCTACCAGGTGCGCGGCTCCCGGCGCTTCTTCGACCTCCCCGAGGTGCGCCAGGCGATCATGTCGCTGCGGGGCGCCTCCCTCGCCGCGCAGGAGGAGCCCCTGTTCAAGACGGTGAGCGATGTCCTCCGGTCGCTCGGCTGGTCGACGAGACCGCCCGAGGGGAGGGGCGCGGTGCGCGATCGCTGGGAGTCGCTGAACGCCATCATGGGACTCGTCGACGAACAGCCGCCCGGCACCACGCTCCGGCGCTTCACGGACGACCTGCTCGCCAGGCAGGCCGGGCAGCACGAGCCCACTCTCTCCGCCGTCACTCTCGCGACGCTCCACGCGGCCAAGGGGCTCGAGTGGGACTCCGTCCACCTCGTGGGCCTCAGCGAGGGACTCGTGCCGATCAGCTACGCGACCGGCTTCGACCAGATCGACGAGGAGCGGCGCCTCCTCTACGTCGGGATCACCCGGGCGCGGAGGCGCCTCCACCTCAGCTGGGCCGAGCGCGGAATCACCCCCGGGCGCCCGGTCACGCGCCGGCCGTCCCGGTTCCTCGAGGAGCTTCGAGCACCGGCCCGGGGAGCGCGCGACACCCGCACGCGGAGTGCGGCGTCCAGCTGACCGCGGTCCGCTCGCCGGAGCGCGGCACGACTCTCGTGCTGCGTGCCGTCAGCGCCGTGTCGCCGTCGCGCAGACGCGAGACGACGGCGACGACGGCGGTCGATGCGATCGTGGCGGACGCGAGCGCGCTCTCACCCGGCCGCGGACGCCGGTACAGCTGCGCCGCCATGGCCGGCCACGCCGGGTCGTCGTCGGTGCGATGCAGGTCGACGCAGCGGAGACAGGGCCCCGCGCCCGGCTCGACCAGCGGCCCGACGGTCACCCCTCCATCGCCGAAGACGACGGGGAGGTGCGGCACGTCGCGGCGCAGCCAGCCCTCGTAGCGCCGAGGCTCGACCGCGTAGGACGCGACGATCACCGCCGCGTCCGCGGTCTCGACGAGCGGGTCCGACCACTCCCTGCCGCTCACGACCGAGACACCCTCCTCGCCGAGCAGTCCGGCGATCAGCGAAGCGGTCGGCCCCTCGCCGTCGACGACCACGGCCGGCACGGCGGCTTCGTCGCTCGCGGCCGCGTCCGACGGCTGGAGCACCGGGGCCAGGCGCTCGAGGAGCGATCGGGCGGCGCCGTCGGGGGCCCCTGCTCGCTCGCCGATCGCCTGGAGCACGCTCAGCGGCACGCCGCTCGCGAGCGCGCCGATCATCCGCTCCTCCCACTCCGCGACGGGCGTGAGCACGAGGCGCGGATCGTCGACGCCGAACTGGAGCTCGTCCGGGCTGCGCCAGACGCGGGGGAGGGACGGATCGAGTACGTGGACCATCCCGGCATCCTTCCGCATCCGGAGGGTCCGGAGGCGGTTATCCACAGGCCGGGACGGATCAGTCCTCGGAGGGGCGCTCCGTGTCGCCCCGAAGCAGGTCTTCGATCGCCTGGTCGAGGGCGTCCCGCTCCGGCTCGGCGCCCGCGGCGTCGGCGGTGAGGCGTGCCACCAGGGCGGTCGGGTCGTCGAGGTCGGAGGCGTCGGGCAGCAGGTCCGGGTGCGACCAGAGCCGATCCCGCGCCTCCTGGCCCACCGCGTCGGTGACGGCCTGCCACAGGGCCGCCGCCTCGCGGAGGCGGCGGGGACGCAGCTCGAGGCCGACGAGCGTCGCGAAGGCCGACTCCGCCGGTCCGCCGGACGCGCGCCGGCGGCGCACCGTCTCGGCGATGGCGTCGGCCTTCGGCAGCAGGCGCGTGGCCTGCGCGGTCACGACGTCGACCCAGCCCTCGACCAGGGCGAGCACCGTCTCGAGCCGGGCGAGCGCCTCCTGCTGCTCCTCGCTCCGCGGCGGGATCAGGCGGCCGCTCACCATGGCCTCGCGGAGCTCCTCGGGATTGTTCGGGTCGAAGTTCTCGGCCAGCGACTCGAGCGCGTCCGTGTCGATCGAGATGCCCTTGGCGAAGGCCGTGATCTGGGTGATCAGCTGGAGACGCAGCCATTTCGCGTGCCGGAACAGGCGCGCGTGCGCCAGTTCGCGCACGGCCAGGTAGAGCTGGATCTGGTCGTCGGGGATGTCGAGACCCTCGCCGAACTCGGCGACGTTCTGGGGGAGCAGCGCCGCGGTGCCCTCGGGGAGGAGGGGGATCCCGATGTCGCCGCCGGAGACGACCTCCTTCGAGAGCTGCCCGACCACCTGCCCGAGCTGCATCGCGAACAGGGCGCCCCCGATCGAGCGCATCAGCTGTCCGGCGTTCTGGATCATCCCGAGCATCTCCTCGGGCGCCTGCTCGGTGAGGACGCGGGTCAGGGCGTCGGAGATGCTCAGTGCGACCGGCTCGGCGAGCTGGGTCCAGAGCGGCATGGTCTGGCGGGCCCACTCGGCGCGGCCGATGAGCTCCGGGGTGGTCATCAGTTCGGAGACGGTCGTCGCCTGGTCGAGCCAGAGCTGCGCGACGGAGAACGCCTGGTCGAGCTGCGCCCGCTCGGCCGGGGTGACCGCGTGCGCTCCATCGCCGGCGAGCGTGCGCGCCTGCTGCTGGGCGATGTCCCAGTCGATGCCGCCGCCGGGGTTGCGGAGCGCGTTCTGGAGCTGGCCGAGGAGCTGCTGGATGCTCGCGGGGTCGCTGGGGAGCCCCGCCGCGCCCGCCAGCTTGCCCGGGTCGATGGTCGAGTCGCCCGAGAGGAACTCGCGCAGCATGTCCCGGAGCTCGTCCTCCGGGTTGCGGTCGTCCGGGTCCCGGTCGTCGGGACCCCTGCCCCGGTCGTCGCTCATGTCGTGCCCCTCGTTCTCGAGTGCTGCTGCCATTCAGGTTGGGCGTCAGGCTTGCATCTACGCTAGCTCGTGATCTCCGCGAGCCGGGTGAGAATTGGCCTATGCTCGCAGCCGGGCCGTGCGCCCGTGGCGAACACGACCGAAGGGACCTCAGTGACGCTGTTCAGCGACGGGGACGGCAGGACTCCGGCTCCCGGAGGCCCCGAGCGGGTCGCGCCCCCGCGCCGCGTGATCGTGGGCTGGGTGGCGATCGCGGTCGGATTCGTCCTCGCCATCGTGCTCGCCCTCGCGCCCGCCCCGTTCGTCATCGAGCAGCCGGGCCCGGTCTACAACACGCTCGGCACCGACCAGGCGGTCGGCTCGGAGCCGTCCGGCGAGGCGAAGCCCCTCATCACGATCCCCGGGAAGGCCACCTACCCGACCAAGGGGTCGCTGGACCTCCTGACCGTGTCGGTGGTCGGCAATCCCGACCAGCACCCGACGTGGTTCGACATCGTGGGCGCGTGGTTCGATCCGAGCCGCGCCGTCGTCCCCATCGAGGAGGTCTTCCCTCCCGGTACCACGACCGAGCAGTCGAACGCGGAGAACGCGGCCCTCATGACGGACTCCCAGCAGGACGCGGTCGCGGCCGCGCTCAACGAGCTCGGCTACACGTTCCCGCAGGCGGTCGCCGTCAAGCAGGTGATCAAGGGCTCGCCGGCAGCCTCCGTCCTGAAGGTGGGCGACCAGATCACGAGCCTCGACGGGCGGACGGTCAAGAGCGTCCAGCAGCTCCGCGACGCGGTGAAGCGCAACGGCACGGGCAAGGCGGCCGAGGTGGGCATCGTGCGCGACGGCGCCGCCTCGACCGTGTCGATCACGCCCGAGGAGTCGGGCGGCCAGGTCGTGCTCGGCATCGGAGCCGGGATGGACTACACCTTCCCGTTCGACGTCAAGATCCAGCTCGACAACGTGGGCGGCCCGAGCGCCGGCCAGATGTTCGCGCTCGGGATCATCGACAAGCTCACCCCGGGTTCGCTCAACGGCGGCAAGCGCGTCGCCGGCACGGGCACGATCGACAACGCGGGCGACATCGGAGCGATCGGCGGCATCCGGCAGAAGATGTACGCGGCGCGCGACACGGGAGGGGCGACCTACTTCCTCGCACCGGCAGCCAACTGCAACGAGGTGACGGGACACATCCCGGCCGGCCTCCGGGTGTTCGCGGTCAAGACGCTGGCGGACTCGCTCAAGGTGCTCGACGCCGTGAGCGGCGGCAAGAGCACGCAGGGACTTCCCACCTGCCCCTCGTCCTGAGCGGAGCCGCCCTCAAGCGTTCTCCAAGCGTGTGACACCTAGGATGGGATCCGATCCCCGCCACGCGAGAGCAATGAGGGCCACGTGAGTTCTGAAGCCGCTGTCCGACCCCCCGGCCGCCGTCGCGCGGCGATCTGGATCACTCTCGGGGTGATCGTCGGGCTCGTCATCCTCTTCTTCGTCTTCGCGGGGCTCTACGCCGATATCCTGTGGTACCAGCAGCTCGGCTTCCTCAACGTCCTGACGACGCAGTGGTTCGGCGCGATATCGATGTTCTTCATCGGTTTCCTCGGCATGGCCGTGCCGCTCTGGCTGTCCATCCAGCTCGCCTACCGCCTCCGGCCGGTCTACGCGAAGCTCAACACCCAGCTCGACCGGTACCAGCAGGTCATCGAGCCGCTGCGCCGGCTCGCGATGTACGGCATCCCGATCGTCTTCGGCATCTTCGCGGGCGTCTCGACCGCCAGCCGCTGGGAGACCGCGGCGATGTGGCTCAACGGGACCTCCTACGGCAAGACCGACCCCCTCTTCCACCTCGACATCGGGTTCTACCTGTTCGCGCTGCCGTTCTACCGCAGCGCCGTGGGGTTCGCCTCTGCCGTGGTCATCATCTCGCTGCTCGCCACGCTGGCCACCTGCTACCTCTACGGGTCCATCCGGATCAGCGGCCGGGAGGTGCGCATCTCCAAGGCCGCGCGCGTCCAGATCTCGATCATCTCGGGGCTGTACCTGCTCCTCCAGGGCATCAGCATCTGGCTGGACCGGTACGCGACCGTGACCGACTCGAACGTCAACGACATGATCAACGGCGCCGCGTACACCGATGTCAACGCGACGATCCCGGGGCGCGCGATCCTCGCCGGCGCGGCGATCTTCGTCGCGATCCTCTTCATCGTGACCGCCTTCATCGGCCGCTGGCGGTTCCCGATGGTCGGTACCGCGCTGCTCATCGTGGCGGCGCTCGTGGTCGGCGCGATCTACCCGTGGATCGTCCAGCGGTTCCAGGTCGACCCGAGCCAGAAGACGCTCGAGACCCCGTACGTGCAGCGGGGGATAGACGCGACGCGCGACGCCTACGGGCTCAGCAGCATCGAGACCATCCCCTACAACGCGAAGACCACGGCGGAGGCCGGCGCCCTCCGGCAGGACGCCCAGACGACGGCTCAGATCCGGATCATCGATCCGGCGGTCGTGAGTCCGTCGTTCCGGCAGCTCCAGCAGTTCCGCCAGTACTACGCCTTCCCGTCGTACCTCAACGTCGACCGCTACCGGATCGGCGGCAAGGAGCAGGACGCGGTCGTCGCCGTCCGCGAGCTCCAGCAGTCCGGCCTGGGCAACGCCCGGAACTGGTACAACGACACGGTCGTCTACACGCACGGCTACGGCCTCGTCGCCGCGTACGGCAACCAGCGCTCGCCCGACGGACAGCCCGTCTTCATGGAGTACGGCATCCCCACGCAGGGGACGCTCGGCCAGTACGAGCCCCGCGTGTACTTCGGTCAGCAGTCGCCGACCTACTCGATCGTCGGCGGTCCCAAGGGATCGAAGCAGATCGAGCTCGACTACCCGGGCGGCACCGACGGGGCCCAGCAGACCTACACCACCTTCAGCGGCAACGGCGGCCCGAAGCTCGACAACATCTTCAAGCGGCTCGTCTACGCGCTGAAGTTCCAGGACGAGCAGATCGTGCTCTCCGACGCGGTGAACAGCGACTCCCAGATCCTGTACGACCGCGACCCGATCAAGCGGGTGCAGAAGGTGGCGCCGTACCTCACGCTCGACTCGCAGGCGTACCCCGCGGTCGTCGACGGCCGCATCAAGTGGATCATCGACGGTTACACGACGAGCGATCAGTACCCGTACGCCCACGTCGGCAGCCTGAGCGACGCGATCGCCGACACCGAGACGCCGAAGCCCGCCTACGCCTTCGACGACATCAACTACATCCGCAACTCGGTCAAGGCCACGGTCGACGCGTACGACGGCTCGGTGCAGCTCTACGCCTGGGACGCCAAGGATCCCGTCCTCAAGACCTGGGAGAAGATCTACCCGGCGACGGTCAAGCCGGTCAGCGACATGAGCGCCCAGCTGCTGAGCCATGTGCGCTACCCGTCCGACCTGTTCAAGGTGCAGCGGTCGGTGCTCGGTCAGTACCACGTGACCGACGCGGGATCGTTCTACTCGCGGGAGGACGCCTGGACGACCCCCAACGACCCGACCTCGTCGTCGGCCGACCCGACCCTCCAGCCGCCCTACTACCTGACGCTCCAGATGCCGGGGCAGAAGCAGCCGTCCTTCTCGCTCTACAGCACGTTCATCCCGCAGGCCTCCAGCGAGGCGAGCAGATCGGTGCTGAAGGGGTATCTGGCGGTCGATGCCGACGCGGGATCGACGAAGGGCCAGGTCGCTTCCGGGTACGGGAAGCTGCGATTGCTGGAGCTGCCCTCGAGCGACACCATTCCGGGGCCCGGGCAGGTCCAGAACAACTTCAATGCCGATCCGGCGGTGTCGCAACAGCTGAACCTGTTGCGGCAGGGCAAGACCGATGTCATCAACGGCAACCTGCTGACGCTCCCGGTCGGCGGCGGCCTGCTGTACGTCCAGCCCGTCTATGTGAAGTCCACGGGTGAGACGAGCTACCCGCTCCTGCAGATGGTCCTCGTCTCGTTCGGCGACAAGATCGCCTTCGAGTCCACGCTCGACGCGGCACTCGATGACCTCTTCGGCGGTGACTCGGGCGCCAACGCCGGCGACACGAACGTGCCCGCTACCGGCGGGGGAGGCGCGACCTCCGGCTCGACCGGCGGCACCTCCTCCACGACCGGAGGGACGAAGGCCGCGAACAACCCCGCCCTGCAGGACGCCCTGCAGCGGGCCAAGCAGGCGCTGGCCGACCGGCAGACGGCGCTGAAGGCCGGGGACTGGACGGCGTACGGCGCCGCGGACGCGCGGCTGCAGCAGGCGCTGAACGACGCGCTGGCCGCCGAGGGCGCGGGAGCGACGAGCGGGTCGTCCGGCTCCAAGTAGTCACCCGCATCGTTCACGGCCCGCGCACCGCTCCGGTGCGCGGGCCGTGTCGTTCCCTGCACGCTCGCCTCCGGGGGTAGACGCTTCCGGCCCCGGTGAAAGGGGCGGAGGATGGGCGGATGGGATACGGCCTCATGCTCGTCGGTGCGCAGCGCGCCCGGCTCGAGGGCGCCGACGCGGTCCCCGGCGCCGAGTCGTTGCGGCTAGTCCTCGGCCGGGTGCTGGAGGCCGCCCGTGCCGCCGGCGCCCCGATCGTGCACGTCAAGAACGACGGGACGCGCGGGGAGACCGACGCGCCGGGCACCGGCGGGTGGGAGCTCGTGTTCGCGCCGGAGCCGGGGGAGCCGGTGGTGCGCAAGAGCGCTCCCAACACGTTCGAGTCGAATCCGGCGCTGGCCGACGTCCTGCGCGCGATGGCGGTCGACACGGTCGTCGTCGTCGGAGTCCCGAGTGAGGGGTCCGTGCGTGCCACGGCGCTGGGCGCGCTCGAGCGCGGGTTCGACGTCATCGTCCCGACGGGCGCCCACGCGGCCGCCCCGGCGGTTGGATCACCGTCGGAGGTCGTGCGGCGTGTCGAGCGCGAACTCTCCGCGGAGGGCGTCGAGGTGATCGAGCTCGACGAGGTGCGGTTCGACTGACCGCCGCCGAGCGAGACGCACGGCCGGGCGCTGGGCGCGACGGTGTGGAAAAGGCCCGGATCCGGGGATTTCTCCACCGGATCCGGGCCTTGCTGGTTGCGGGGGCAGGATTTGAACCTACGACCTCTGGGTTATGAGCCCAGCGAGCTACCGAGCTGCTCCACCCCGCGGCACAAGAATTCACTTTAGCACGCGTTCTGGGGGCCACGAAATCGAGGTCGCCGCCCGGGCGCGTCCGCCTCCCTGGACGGGTCGTCCTACTAGAGTCGGGTTCGACAAGGAGGCGGAATGCCGGGCGCGGTGACGAAATACCGGGTGGTCGTGATCGAGGACGACCCCGATGTGGCCTTCTTCATGAAGACGGTCCTCGAGAAGCGGGCCGATGCCCTGGTCACGGCGATCACCGATCCCTCCCTCGCCCTCTCGGTCATCGCCCAGTTCGAGCCCGACATCGTCGTCACGGACATCGAGATGCCCGGGATCTCCGGGCTCGACCTGCTGAAAGAGCTGCGCGGCCAGTACCCGGGCATGCCCGTCGTCGTCATGACGGCCCACGTCTCGGTCGACTACGCCGTCTCCGCCCTCCGCGCGCAGGCCGACGAGTTCCTCACGAAGCCCATCGCCTCCGCGGAGCTCGTGGCGATCGTGAACCGGCTCGCGGCGGAAGGGCGCACCAAGCGTGCGGCCCATCGTCAGCAGGTCGTCCTCGCCATCGGCGCCCATCCCGACGATGTCGAGATCGGCGTCGGCGGGATCCTCGCCGCGCACCGCGACGCCGGAAACCAGGTCGTCATCCTCACCCTGTCGCGCGGGTCGCGCGGCGGCGACGCCGAGGACCGCCAGCACGAGTCCCTGGCGTCGGCGGAACTGCTCGGCGCCCGACTCTTCCTGGAGGACCTCGAGGACACGAAGATCCCGGTCGCCGACCCCACGGTGGGCATCATCGAGCGCGTCGTGGCGGAGGTGAAGCCGGACATCGTCTACACGCACTCGTCGCACGACCGTCATCAGGACCATCAGGCGGTCCACGCCGCCACGGTCGTGGCGACCCGGACGGTCCGGACGGTGTGCTGCTATCAGAGCCCGTCGGCGACCATCGATTTCCGCCCGACGCGGTTCGTGCCGATCGACGGGTTCACCGACACCAAGCTCCAGCTCATCGAGTGCTTCCGTTCGCAGACCGAGGTCCGCGACTACCTCGAGCCGGACCTCGTCCGCGCGACGGCGCGCTATTGGTCCCGGTTCGGTGGCGGCCGGAACTGCGAGCCGCTCGAGGTCATGCGCGACACCGCCGACATCTCCATGCCCGCCTCGTCGGTGGCCACCGACGTCCGAGTCCAGAGGACGGCGGAATGACGGGAGCCGCACCGACCCGCGTGCTCGTCACAGGCGCCGGCGGACCGGCGGGCGTCGCGGTCATCCGCTCGCTCGTCGCCCGCCCGGACGTGGAGGTGCTCGCCGCCGACATGGACGGCTGGGCCAGCGGTCTCTACCTGGTCGCCGCCGAGAACCGGAGGATCGTCCCTCCCGGACGGTCGGCGGTCTTCGTGGACGAGCTCATCCGGATGTGCCGGGACGACCGGGTCGACGTCCTGTTCTCCACGGTGGACGTCGAGCTCCCCGGGCTGGCGGAGCGGAGGGACGATCTGCGCGCCGTGGGCGCCCTGCTGGCCGCGCCGAGTCACGACACGCTCGTCACCTGCCTCGACAAGCACGCGCTCGTGAAGCGCGTCGAGGGCTCGGCCCGGGTGCCTGTGACGCGCCTCCTGAACGGCGAGGGCGTTGGCGCCGACTGGCGGTTCCCCGTCATCGTGAAGCCGCGCAGCGGCGCGGGTTCGCGCGGCGTGCGGCTCGTCGCGGACCGTGTAGCGCTCGAAGAGCTGGGCGTCGACGAGTCGCTCATCATCCAGGAGAACCTCCCCGGGGACGAGTTCTCCGTCGACGTGCTCGCGGGACTCGACGGCGAGGTCATCGCCGCGGTCCCGCGGTCGCGCGAGCGGGTGGACTCGGGCGTGTCGATCGCGGGACGCACGGTCAAGCGCGCCGAGCTGTCCGACACGGCGGCGGCCGTCGCCCGGGCGATCGGGCTCACGGGCGTCGCGAACGTCCAGCTCCGCTACAGCTCGGAGGGGGTGCCGGCGCTGCTCGAGGTGAACCCGAGGTTCCCCGGAGCCCTGCCGCTCACGATCGCCAGCGGCGTCGACATGCCGTCCCTCCTGCTCGATCTGGTGCTCGGCCGCCCTGTGCCGTCGCGCGTCGAGTTCGAGGAGCTGGCCAACGTGCGTTATCTCGAGGACGTGTTCCTCCCGCCCGCGGAGGTGATCGTCTCCGAGAATGCGGCGCACACCGAGGGGCCGGGGGAGTGACCGCGCCCGGGCACGCCGAGCCGTCCCTCCTGCTCGGCGATCACCACGTGCACTCGACCTTCTCGGACGACGCCCGGAGCACCCTCGCCGAGAACATCGCGGCCGCGCAGGCGGCGGGCCTCGACCGGCTGCGGCTCACCGATCACGTGCGCGCCTCCACGACGTGGGTGCCGGAATTCCTCGCAGCGGTGGCGGCGGAGCCCGTTCCGGACGGTGTGACCGTGCTGACCGGCGTCGAGGCGAAGCTGCTCGATGCGTCCGGATCGGTGGACCTCCCTCCGGGCCTCGTCGTCGGCGAGGGAGGCGTGGACGCCATCGTGATCGGCGACCACCAGTTCCCCGGAACCGACGGTCCGTGGTCGCCGGAGAGCACGCGCCGGAGGCTTGCGGCCGGCCTGTCGGCCGGTGACGCCCTGGACCTCCTCGTGCAGGGCAGCATCCGGGCGATGGAACGGACGCCCCGCGCGCAACTGGCGCACTGGTTCTCGATCCTCCCCAAGGTCGGCCTGTCCGAGGCGCAGCTCGGGGCGGATCGCCTCGCGGCCTGGGCCGACTCCGCCGCTGCGACGGGGACGCTCGTCGAGGTGAACGAGAAGTGGGGGTGCCCCGGACCCGAGGCGATCGCGGCTCTGCGGCGAGCCGGCGCGCGCGTCGTCGCCTCGACCGACAGCCATGCGGCCGAGGAGGTCGGGCGGTACGATCGGGTCGCGACCCTGTTGGCCGCGGCGGACGGTCTCGACACCCGGCAGGAGGAGCGCCCATGAGCCCGGTGGAGCCCTCGCGCGAGCTGCGCGAGAAGCTGCAGCACGAGATCGAGCAGAACCGCCGGTGGGAGGCGCGCCTCCCGTGGTACGCCGCCGGCGCGCTGCTCGTCCTCGCCCTCATCGTCGTCGTGCGGGTGGTGTGGTTCTCGTGACCGACCGGACCCGGCGCATCGTCATCGCCGACGACGACGACGACATCCGCGCGCTCATGGTCATCGCCGCCGGCCGCGCCGGTGCCGAGGTCGCGGCCGCCGTCGACAACGGCGTCGCCGCGCTGGAGGCCGTCCGCGGCGGGGAGATCGACCTGGCCGTTCTCGACATCTCGATGCCCGGCCTCAACGGCATCGAGGTGGCGGACGCGATCCGGTCCGACGCGAGCACCCGCTCCACGCGCATCCTCATGGTGTCGGCATCGGTGCAGCTGCTCACGGACCACGGGACCGTGGCGGACAGATCGGACGGGTTCATCGTGAAGCCGTTCAGCCCGCGCCTGCTGTCGACGCGCATCCGGGAGATGCTGGAGGATCAGACCGCATGACCATGGACCGCCTGCTGAGCCGGCTCTCCTTCGACTCGCCGTCGCCGCTGATCAAGCAGGTGCCGATCGTCGTCGCGTTCGTCCTCGCGCTCATCCTGACCTACTCGGTCGACGGCGTCGCACCGACCCGCCTCCCGGCGTACATCGTGGGGAGCGTGCTGGTGATCGCGCTGGCCACGGTGCTCGCGGCCGCCGTCCCGTGGAGCCGGATCCACCCCGGCTGGGTCGTCATCGTGCCCGTGCTGTCGCTGCTCGCCGTCGGCCTCTTCCGGCTCGGAACGGGCGGCGCCGCGTCGCCCGCCGGGGTGCTGATCCTGATCCCGTTCGTCTTCATCGCGGGGGAGGAGGGCCGCAGGAACATCGTCATCGCCGCCCTGAGCACCTTCGTGGTCCTGCTGATCCCGCTCTTCATCGCGGACGTCCTCACGACCCCGGCCGACAACGTCCGCGCGATCCTCTCGCCGTTCGTCTACCTGATCCTCGCGATCATCGTGAACGAGCTCTCCCACCGGAGCCGGGTGCAGCTGGCCGCGGCCAATGCGGCCGCGGCGCAGCGGGAGGAGCTCCTCCAGCAGGCCGTGAAGGCGCAGGACGAGCTCGTGCTCAACGAGGCCCGGCTCAAGACGGCGAACCGCCTGATCCAGAGCATCTGGAACGCCGTCACCGAGCAGTCCGTGATCGGAACCGACCTCGACGGGGTCATCGACGTCTGGAACCCGGGCGCCGAGAAGATGCTCGGACTGACCGAGCAGCAGGTCGTCGGCGCCCGGCGGCACGTCACCGAGTTCCACCTGACGTCCGAGCTGGAGGAGCGCCTCCGCGGCCTCGATCCCCGCTTCACGACGCTCGCGAGCGCCGAGGACTTCTCGGCCCTCGTCGACACGGTGAGGGCCGGTTCGGCCGATGTCCGCGACTGGACCTACGTGCGCCCCGATGGGAAGCTCGTCCCCGTGCAGGTGGCGGCCACGCCGCGGCTGGACGAGAACGGGCACCGGGTCGGGTTCATCTTCGTGGCGACCGACATGACGCAGGCGCGCGAGTTCGCCCGCTTGAAGGACGAGTTCGTCGGCCTGATTTCGCACGAGCTGCGGACACCGCTCAGCTCGATCCTCGGCTACCTGGAACTGATGCGGGACGACGAGGACTCGCCGCTCTCCGACGAGCAGCTGCAGTACCTCGGCGTGGCCGAGCGCAACGCGCACCGGCTGCTCAAACTCGTGGGGGACCTGCTCTTCACCGCGCAGGTCGAGTCCGGACGGTTCCCCATCGACATCCGCGACGCCGAGCTCGGGTCGGTGGTCACCGCCTCCATCGAGACGGCCACGCCCGTCGCGGCCGCGGCCGGGGTGACCCTGCTGACCGACGTCCCCGACGAGCCCGTGGACGTCCGCGGCGACACGATCCGTCTCGGGCAGGCCGTCGACAACCTGATCTCGAACGCCGTGAAGTTCACCCCGAGAGGGGGGACGGTCACCGTGTCCCTGCGCCGAGACGGCGGCGAAGCCGTCATAGCCGTGACGGACACCGGCATCGGGATCCCCGCGGTCGAGTTGAGCAGCCTCTCGCAGCGCTTCTTCCGCGCCTCCACCGCCACCCGCAATGCGGTGCCCGGCGTCGGTCTGGGGCTCACGATCACGAAGGCGATCGTCACGGCGCACGGCGGCCGGCTCGACATCGCGAGCGAGGAGGGGGCCGGGACCTCGATCAGCCTGCACCTGCCCGTCGACACGCCGGTCCCCGTGTCCGATGCCCTGCCGAGCGCGGAGGCGGCGAGGTGAGCGCTGTCGGAGTCGCGGTCGTCCAGTTCGCGCCGGGCGACGATCGGGTGCACAACAGGGATCTCGCCGCCGGGCTCATCGCCGTCGCGGCCGCGCGCGGAGCACGGCTCGTGGTTCTCCCGGAGTACTCGTCGTTCTTCACAGACCCGCTCGGACCCGCGTTCGCGCGCAACGCGGAGCCGCTCGACGGCGACTTCGTGAAGGCTCTCGCGACGGCGGCGGAGACGCACGGGGTGCACATCATCGCCGGGCTCGTGGAGCGCACCGACGAGAAGCACAAGTTCTCGAACACGCTCGTGGCCGTCGATCCGGCGGGCGACGTCGTGGCGACCTATCGGAAGCAGCACCTGTACGACGCCTTCGGCTCGCGGGAGTCGGACTGGGTGGTCCCGGGTGAGCTCACCGAGCCCGCCGTCTTAACGGTCGACGGCTTGGCCGTCGGCATGCAGACCTGCTACGACCTGCGCTTCCCCGAGGTCACGCGACGCCTGGCGGACGCAGGAGCGCACCTCGTCGCGGTACCCGCGGAGTGGGTGCGCGGTCCGCTCAAGGAGCACCACTGGTCCACGCTGCTCGCCGCGCGCGCCATCGAGAACACGCTCTACATGGCGGCGGCCGACCACACGCCTCCGCTCGGCGTCGGCGCGAGCGCGATCGTCGACCCGATGGGCGTCACCGTCGCGGGACTCGCCGAGCAGGCCGGGATAGCGGTGGCCGAGGCGTCGACCGAACGCGTCGCAGAGGTCAGGGAGCGGAACCCCGCGCTGACGCTCCGGAGGTACCGGGTCGAGCCCCGCTGAGGGCGCTGAGCCGCCGCGCGGCCTCCTCCAGGACGCCGGTCCGCTTGCAGAAGGCGAACCGGACGAGCGAGCGGGTCGATGACGCGTACTCGTCGCGCGAGAAGGCGGCGAGCGGCACGGCCACGACGCCGGCGAGCTCGGGCAGGCGCCGGCACAGTTCGACCGAGTCGGCATAGCCGAGCGGCCCCGCATCGGCCACCACGAAGTACGTGCCGGAGGAGGGGAAGACCCCGAAGCCGGCCTCGGCCAGCCCGGCGGAGAGGAGGTCGCGCTTGGCGGCGAGTCCGGCGGCGACCCCCTCGAAGTAGGCGTCCGGAAGGCCGAGCCCGACCGCGATGGCCGGCTGGAACGGCGCTGCGTTCACGTAGGTGAGGAACTGCTTCACGGCGAGGACGGCCGTGACGAGCTCCCGCGGTGCCGTCAGCCACCCGACCTTCCACCCCGTGGTGTTGAAGGTCTTGCCGCCGGAGGAGATGCTCACGGTCCGCTCGCGCGCGCCGGGCAGCGAGGCCAGCGGGATGTGCTCGACTCCGAATGTCAGGTGCTCGTAGACCTCGTCGGTCACGATGACGGCGTCATGGCGGTCGGCCAGCTCGACGATCGTGGTCAGAGTCTCCCGGTCGAGCACCGCGCCCGTCGGGTTGTGCGGAGAGTTGACGAGGATGACCCGCGTCCGGTCCGTCACCGTCGCGCGGAGGCGCTCCAGATCGGGGAGGAAGGCCGGCGGTTCGAGCGGGACCGTGCGGTGGACGCCTCCGGCCAGCGCGATGACCGCCGCATACTCGTCGTAGTACGGCTCGAAGGTCACGACCTCGTCGCCCGGTTCGAGGAGCGCCAGGAGGGTCGCCGCGATCGCCTCCGTCGCTCCCGCGGTGATCAGCACCTCGACGTCGGGATCGACCTCAAGGCCGTAGAAGCGGCGCTGGTGCGAGCCCACGGCCTCGCGGAGCACGGGCGCCCCGATCCCGGGCGGGTACTGGTTGACGCCGTCGTGGATCGCGCGGACGGCCGCCTCCAGGACCTCGGCGGGGCCGTCCTCGTCGGGGAACCCCTGCCCGAGGTTGATCGCGCCGGTGCGGACGGCCAGGGCGCTCATCTCTGCGAACACGGTGGCCTTGACGCGACCGTCGCTGCCCAGGAGCCCCGCCCCGGCGGCAGCCCTCCGCCACGCACCTGACGGCATCGACGGGGTCATGGGCGCTCCTCTCGGTCTGCGGATCCACCCTACGCGGTCGTCCGGAGCGGCTTCATTCGATACGTTTGGCAGAGTCATCGACAGGCAGAAGGTCGCCCACAGGATCGGCAAATAGAACGTTCAGGTTCGCATCCCAAGCTGTCTGTGCTTGGAAGGAGCAACACCATGACCGACACCCCGAACACCCCGGAGCCCGCGAAGCCCGCGCACGACGCCGACGCCCCGTCGGGCGCGGAGGGTCGGGAGGCGCCGGCGGCCGCCGGCCAGCAGGCGGCGCAGGAGCCGGCCACGCCGGACCAGACCGCTCAGCAGCCGGCGGCGCCGCAGCCGACGGCTCACGACGACACGGCGCAGCAGCCGCCCGCGCCCCAGCCGACGGGGCAGCAGCCGACCGCGCCCCAGCCGACGGGGCAGCAGCCGACCGCGCCCCAGCCCGCGTACCCGGGCCAGCAGACGCAGCCGACCCAGCCGCTTCACCCGCAGCCCGTGCACCCCCAGCCGTACGGCGCGCAGCCGATCGGCCAGCAGGGACCGGCTCAGCCGAACTACGGCAACGGCGCCTTCGGGCAGCCGTCCGGCTACGCCGGCGCTCAGAACCCCTACGCCCACGGTGCTCAGCCCCAGGGCTACGCCTCGGCTCCCGGCACGACCGCCGAGCGGCCGGCCAAGAAGCGCAACACCGGTCTCATCATCGCCACGCTGGCCATCGGCGCGCTCATCGGAGGAGTCGCCGGCGCCGGAGCGGGCGTCGGCCTCTACGCCGCGAACAGCGGCAACGACGCGACGATCAAGACGGTCTCGGGCCCGCAGAACATCACCGTCAACGACGCCAACAACGCGACCACGATCACTGCCGTCGCTGCGAAGGCCTCGCCGAGCGTCGTGACGATCTCGGTCACCGCCTCCAGCTCCGGCGGCACCGGGTCCGGCATCGTCCTCAGCAAAGACGGCTACGTGCTGACCAACACGCACGTGGTGACGCTCGATGGCCAGGCCTCGGATGTCAGCATCAGCGTGACCGACAACAACGGCAAGATCTACACCGCCAAGGTCGTCGGGACCGATCCGACCACCGACCTCGCCGTCATCAAGCTCGACAACGCCAGCGACCTCACCCCGATGGCCTGGGCCGACTCCAGCAAGCTCAACGTCGGCGACACCGCCGTTGCCATCGGGGCCCCGCTCGGGCTGTCGGGAACCGTGACGGACGGCATCGTGTCGGCGCTGAACCGCAGCATCTCGATCGCCTCCTCCGCGGCCCCCAAGTCGAACGACGGCTCCAACGGCAACGGCAACAACGGCGGCCAGAGCCCGTTCAACTTCGACTTCCCGGGTCAGGGCGGCTCGGGGCAGCAGCAGAGCTCGGCCAAGGGCACGATCTCGCTGCCGGTCGTCCAGACCGACGCCTCCATCAACCCGGGCAACTCGGGCGGAGCGCTGCTCAACACCAAGGGCGAGCTGATCGGCGTCAACGTCGCGATCGCCAGCGCCAGCGGCTCGAGCAGCGACAGCCAGTCCGGCAGCATCGGTGTCGGGTTCGCGATCCCGTCGAACCTCGCCAAGCGGGTCTCCGACGAGATCATCAAGAACGGATCCGCGACGCACGGCCTGCTCGGCGCCTCCGTGGCCGACGCCAGCAGCGACACCAAGTCGACGACGGTCGGGGCGCTCGTCAAGGAGGTCACCTCCGGCGGTGCCGCCTCCTCGGCCGGGCTGAAGGCCGGCGACGTCATCGTCAACTTCAACGGCGTCCCGATCACCGACGCGACCGACCTCACGGCGCAGGTCCGGGCGCTCCCGTCCGGCGCGAGCGCCAGCGTGACGTACATCCGCGGTGGGCAGTCCAAGTCCGCCACGGTCACCCTGGGCTCGCTCCCCGCGAGCTGACCCCGGCTCCGACCAAGCGCACCGAGAAGGCCGTCCGCACGCGCGGGCGGCCTTCTCCGTGAGCGGAGGTGACCGGCTGATAAGCTCGACGCCGACCCGAGACGGAATGGAACGGATGCCGGACGACCTTGCGAACACCCTCCCCGGTGTGTCCTACGTCATGCCCGTGCTGAACGAGGTCACTCACGTCCGCGCCGCGGTCGACAGCCTCCTCGCGCAGGACTACACGGGGCCGTTCGAGGTCACGATCGCCCTCGGTCCCAGCATGGACGGCACGAACGAGCTCGTGGAGGAGCTCGCCGCGGTCGACTCGCGCATCCGGGTGGTCGACAACGTCGTGGGCTCGACGCCGGCCGGGCTCAACATGGCGATCCGCGCCTCCCGCTACCCGATCGTGATCCGCGTCGACGCGCACAGCGTGCTCCCGCCCGACTACGCGCGGATCGCGGTCGAGACCGTGCTCGAGACCGGCGCCGACAACGTGGGCGGCCTGATGGACGCGCAGGGCACGACGCCGTTCGAGCGCGCGGTGGCCCGGGTCTACGGAAGCAGGGTCGGTCTCGGGGGGACGAAGCTGCACGTCGGCGGCGAGGCCGGGCCGGCCGAGACGGTCTACCTCGGCGTGTTCCGGCGCGACCGGTTGGTCGAGGTCGGGCTGTTCGACGAGGAGATCAAGCGGGGCCAGGACTGGGAGCTCAACCGCCGGATCCGCGCCGGCGGCGGCGTCGTGTGGTTCACGCCGCGCCTCCGGGTCACCTACCGGCCGCGCCCCAACCTGTACCGCCTGGCCCGGCAGTTCCTCTCCACGGGGATCTGGCGCGGCGAACTGGCACGCCGCTTCCCCGCCTCCAACGGGCTGCGCTACTTCGCGCCGCCGGTGATGGTCGTCGGCGTCGCGATCGGTACGCTCCTCGGCCTCGCCGGGGTGGTGCAGGCCCTCCTCGGCGCGACGCCGTGGCTGCTGATCGGGTTCGCAGCGCCGGCGCTCTACCTCGTGATCGACGTGGTCTCGGCCCTCGTCTGGGGTCGCCGCGACGGCCTTCGCCCGCTCCTGTGGTTTCTCGTAGTCTTGCCCTGCATCCACTTCACGTGGGGGATCGGCTTCATCCTCGGATACCTGTCGCTCACCCGCAACATCACGGCCCACACCGGAAGGTAGGCATGTCCGCACCAGGAGACGCCGGCCGAGGCGTCCGCCCCACGTCGATCGCCGAGCTGAAGGCCGTCGCGCAGCCGCCCGAGGTCCGGGGCCGGCGCAACGCCGAGCACTGGACGGCATCCCTGTACCTGCGCAACCTGTCCCCGTACCTCACGTGGCTCCTGCTCAAAACGTCGATCTCGGCGAACGGCGTCACCGGGCTGATGATCCTCACCGGCTGGGCCACCGCCGCCAGCCTGCTGATCCCCGGGATCGGGGGCGCCGCGCTCGCCCTGGTGCTCGGGCAGCTCCAGATGCTCGTCGACTGCTGCGACGGAGAGGTCGCCCGGTGGAGGCGCACCTCGTCTCCGGCCGGGATCTTCCTCGACAACGTGGGCCACTACACGACGGAGACGCTGATCGCGATCGTGCTCGGAATCCGGGCGGCCGGCTACCCGTTCGAGGCGCCGCAGGACTTCCTGTGGACCAACCTCGGCACCCTGCTGGCTCTCGTCATCGTGCTCAACAAGGCGCTCAACGACATGGTGCGCGTCGCGCGGGCCAACGCAGGTCTGCCGAAGCTCGCCGACACGCAGGCCGAGTACGCGCCCACCCACGGCCTCATCGCCGGTCTGCGCCGGGCGGCCCGGTTCCTGCCCTTCCACCGCCTGTACCACTCGGTGGAGCTCACGATCCTGATCTTCCTCTTCTCGATCGTCGGGCTGTTCATCGGTGCGACGCTGGCGGACCGCATCCTGCTCTCGGTGCTCGTCCCGCTGTCGATCCTGGCCGTCGTCGGCCACTTCGTCACGATCATGGCCTCGCGGAGGGTTCGTGGCTGACGCCGCGGCGCCTCCTGCGGTCGGGGTCGTCGTCCTCACCCAGGGCACGCGACCGACTGAGCTCCGCCGCGGACTCGACTCCGTGCTGCGGCAGGAGGGCGTCCGGACCGACGTGGTCGTCGTCGGCAACGGCTGGGATCCCGCCGGAGCGGACCCGCCGCTCCCGGACGGCGTGGCGACTCTCGCCCTGCCGGAGAATCTCGGAATCCCCGCCGGGCGCAACAGCGGCGTCACGGCGGTCGAGGGGGAGTGGCTGTTCTTCCTCGACGACGATGCCGACATCCCCTCCTCGACGTTCCTCGCCGATGCCGTCGCGCTTCTCGAGGTCCGCCCGGACATCGGGCTGATCCAGCCCCGCCTGCAGGATCCGGCCGGCCGCCCCGCGCCACGGCGCTGGATCCCGCGGATCCGCAAGGGCGACCCGGGCCAGTCCGGCAACGTCTTCTCCGTGCTGGAGGCGGCCGTCGTGCTGCCCCGAGCCGTGTTCGAACGAGCGGGAGGCTGGGCGGCCCCCTTCTTCTACGCCCACGAGGGCATCGAGCTCGCCTGGAGGGTCTGGGACCAGGGCAAGCGCGTCTGGTATGCCGGCGACCTCGTCGCCGAGCACCCCGCCACGTCTCCCACGCGTCACGCGTACTACTACCGGCTGAACGCACGGAACCGGGTCTGGCTCGCCCGGCGCAACCTGCCGCTCCCGCTCGTGCCCATCTACGTGGGGGCCTGGACGGGCATTCAGCTGCTCCGCTGGTTCCGGCGCCCCGCCGTGCTCCGCGCGTGGTTCGGCGGCTGGGTGGAGGGGTGGCGCAGCGACCCGGGGGAGCGGCGTCCGATCAGATGGCGCACGGTCGCCCGGATGACCGTCGCGGGTCGGCCGCCGGTCGTCTGACGGTCAGGTCGTCGGGCCGTCCGTGATCTCGGTCTGAGCCGGTCCTGGGTCGGCGCTGCGTCGGCGACGGGGCATGACGCCGCGCAGCAGCGTCCCCGCTGTCGTGATGCGCGAGCCGGCGGCGGAGCCCAGGCGGTAGACCGGGCCCGGCCCCTGCCGGGGAGCGAGCGCCTCCGGCACCACGATCGGTGCGGGGCCGAACGCCAGCCTCGAGTTGTCGACCACGCGGCGACCCAGGATGTGATTGCCGGCCCCGCCGATCACGGCGCCGATCCCGAAGGGGATGGCCCGAGCGATGATGCTCGCGCCGCCGCGCACCGCGAACTGCCGGATGAACGAGTTCTTCAGCTTGTCGACCAGGGGGCCGACGACCATCGCCGGCAGGCTCGACGTGACCAGTTCGCCCCAGTACGCGGTGCGCGTGACGCTGCCGCCCGCGAGCTGACCCGCGAGCTGGCGCACGAGATCGCTGCCCTCGCGCCCGAGCATCATCGTGAGCACCAGGGCGCGTGCGCGCTCGGGGTCGTCGACCGCGATGCCGTGCAACTCGCTCAGGGACTGCGCGTAGAGGGCGGTCGCCTCGAGGAAGGCCGCGGTCTCCACACCGGAGAGGGCGAGCGTGATCCCTGTTCCGATCGCGGGGATCACGGCGGTCGCCCCGACTGCGGCGCCGCCGGTCGTGACCGTGGCGAGATAGCGTCGTTCGAGGATCGCGGCGAGTTCCGGGCCCGTGGCGCCGGGGTACCTCTTCCGGAGCGACCGGAGGTGCGCGAGCACGACCGGTCGATGGATGCCGATGAGACGGTCGAGCGTCGTGTCGACCGCGCGCGGGGTGTCCCCGCCGCGTGCGGGTCCTCCGGTGACGGAGACGAACGGTTGCTGCTTCTTGGCCATCCCTACCGAGTGTAGGTGGCGAGTCTGCGGACGCGAGGGGATTGCGTTTGCTCACCCGCGGAGATAACGGTCCCGTTCGCGGATGAAATCCGTCGCGTTCAGCACCGCGAGCTCGTCCGGCAGGTGGTCGCTGCTCAGCCCCTCGGTGAGCGCGGCGATGTCGGTGTCGAGGACGCAGGCGATCCGGAGGATCGTCAGCAGGCTGGGATTGGCGACGCCGCGCTCGATCTTGCCGAAGTTGGTGACGTGCATGAGGGCGAGCTCGGCGACGGTCTCCTGACTGAGTCCGAGCTCTACCCGCGCCCGGCGCACGCGCTCTCCGAAGAGGCTGGCAGCCGGGGACAGTGGTTGTTTCATATTCCATGACTAGGCGGAGGAGACCGCCCGTTCCAGAGCGGCGACGCCTCCCCTCCCGGACCTCATGCTCTCCGGCCCAGAAATGCAGGTTTTGCACTCGCCGATGCGCATGGGCGAGCGCCGGTGGGGCGGCCGGATCCGCCCCACCGGCGCTCGGCAGCTCAGAAGCTCAACTGCCAGAGGTACTCGCGACCGTCGGGAGCGAACCAGCGCACGACGAGCAGAGCCGAGCGCGCGAGGTCGCCACCGGTGACCGTCGCGCGCACGGCCTCTCCGGGCCGGACCGAGGCGGGCGAATGCACCCGCAGGCTGGCCGGCCCGGCGAGGCTCACCGTCACACCGCGGAGTTCGTGCCTGCCCGTGTTCACCAACCGGTAGTGAGGCGCGCTGGAGCGGTCGACGCGCCACGGCACGCGGTAGGCGGTGCGGCGCGGTCGAAGAGGGACAGAGGGACTGCGGAGGATGCGAAGACCGTTCATGCCGCCCAAGCTAGCCGCGCCGTCCGACGCTCGAACGGCGAGATCGGGCATAGAGGCCCGATCTGGGGAGAAGTCGTCGAGTCTTCTCCTGGGGAGGGCCGATCGCCCCGGGCAGCGCCCCGGGGATCGGTCGATCAGCTGCCGTAGTCGCGGTTGTAGAGCTCGAGGACGTCTTCGATCGGGCCGTCGAGCACCAGCGTGCCCTTGTCGAGGTAGAGGCCGCGGGCGCAGAACCGCCGAAGGTCCTTCTCGTTGTGCGACACGAAGAAGAGGGTGCGGCCGTTCGCGAGCATCTCCTCGATCCGCTTGTAGCACTTCTCCCGGAACCCGCGGTCGCCCACGGCCAGGACCTCGTCGACGAGGAGGACGGGCTCCTCCAGCTGCGAGATGACCGAGAAGGCGATGCGCACCTTCATACCGCTCGAGAGGTGCTTGTACGGGGTGTCGACGAAGTCGCCGATCTCCGCGAAGCCGATGATCTCGTCGAAGCGCTCGTCGATCTGCGCCCGGCTCATGCCGTGCAGGCCCGCGGTCAGGTACACGTTGTCCCGCACCGTGAGGTCGTCGACGAAGCCGCCCGTGATCTCGATCAGCGGCGCGACGCCCTCCGTGACGGCCACGGAGCCCTCATCGGGCAGGAGGACTCCGGCGACCAGCTTGAGGAGCGTCGACTTGCCCTGTCCGTTCCTCCCCACCACGCCGATCGCCTCGCCGGGCTGCACCCGGAAGGTCACGTCGCGCAGGGCCCAGAAGTCGTCCGGGCGCGCGCGGCGCGTTCGCGAGGAGAAGAGGTCCTTGAACGATCGCCGAGCGCCCCGGTTGCGGCGGAAGCGCACGCCGAGCCCGTCGACGGAGATGACCGGTGTCACCTAGATCTCCTTCAGGACGTCGCGCTCGAACCGCCGGAAGACGAGCCAGCCGATGCCGAGCAGGAGCAGGGACATGGCCGCGCTCACCCCGACCAGGAACCAGTCCAGCTCCTCCGGGAAGAACGTGGCCCGGTAGAGGCTGAAGATGCCCGTGAGCGGGTTGAACGCCGACCAGAAGTGGAGCGAGAACAGCGTGTCGCTCTGCGCGCCGGGGTGGGTGGCTAGATAAGCAGCGCAGTGCTTCGCAGCGATGCCGTTGCCGCAGCCGCCCGGAAGGTCGCGGGCGCTGTAGATGATCGGCGACGCGTAGAAGAGGAATCGGAGCGCGAGCTTGACCGCGCGCTCGAGGTCGCGGAAGAAGACGACCAGCGGCGCGACGATCAGCCCGACGCCGACCGTCAGCACCGTCTGGATGACGATCGCGAGCGGGAACAGGAGGATGTCGACGTTGATCTTCGCCCCCGTGAGCACGGCGAAGAACGCCAGCACGGGCAGCGAGAGGAGGAACTCGATGCCCTTCGAGGCGACGATCCGGTTCACCCAGATCGTCCGGGGGATCATCGTCGAGCGGATCAGTTTGGCTTCGCGGAGGAACGCGCGGGTGCCGTCCGAGACGGCGCCGTTGAACCACATCCACGGGAGGAGCGCGGCCAGCAGGAAGACGATGTACGGGTTCTCACCGACGTTGCGGTGGAAGATGACCGTGAAGACGAACCAGTAGATCCCGCTCATGACGAGCGGGTCGAGGATCGACCAGATGTACCCGAGCGCGCTCGTGGAGTACCGGACGCGGAGGTCGCGCTTCGTCAGCAGCCACAGGGAGTGCCGGTAGCGCGCGAACGGCGTGCGCTGCGCAGGGCGCACCTCGGCGAATGTGCTGGTCACGGGAACCCATCGTATTGATCGAAGCTGCGTGAGATGCTCACGCGGCTTCGACTATACGAAAAGATTCGCCCGCTCGAGGTCCTCCTGGAAGTCCACCTCGACCGCGTAGAGGTCGGAGATGTCGACCGGCTCGACGAGGAGGCGGTCCTGCTGGATGGCCAGCTCGATCCCGCGCTCGAAATAGTCCTGGTCGGCGACGCGCTGCAGCTGGCGGAGGAGCGCCGGCTTGTCCGCGGAGGAGATGTAGTTGATCCCGACCGCCTCGCCGAGGCCGCCCTTCACCGTCTTGGAGAGCTCGTGGATGTACCCCTCGGGGCCGGTCGTGTACTTGACCTCCTCGTCGGCGACGGACGAGGTGTTGACGGTCACGAAGGTCTGGTCACGGGCCACCATGGCCGCTCCGCGGACCAGCACCGCCGGGTCGAAGACGACGTCGCCGTTCATCCAGAGGACGCCGCCCGGTGCGGAAGCCTGCAATGCACGCATCAGGCTCTTCGACGTGTTGGTCTGGTCGTACTGCTCGTTGTAGACGAACTCGGCGTCGGGGAAGGCCTCGATGATGTGCTCGAGCTTGTAGCCGACGACGATCGTGACCTTGACGTCCTTGCCGAAGGCCGCGTGGATGTTGTCGAACTGCTGCTGCATGATCGTGCGGCCGTCGCTGAGCTCGGTCAGCGGCTTCGGGAGGCTCCGTCCGAGTCGGCTGCCCATGCCGGCCGCCAGAATCACTACCTGGGTCGTCACAATCTTCTCCTTGGGATCCGTGCGGCGAGGGCGGCCGTGGCCGCGCCGTCAGGAAGGATTCATCCGGCGTTCATCCGCACACTACGCGTCGAGACACTCCTTCATGCCTACGCCAGAGTACCGGGCCCCCTGTCCGGGGGCAGGGGGTTGACGGATCTCGTTGCGGGGTCGTTATGTTCCTCACAGGTGTTTCCTAGGGGATGGAAACGCCCGGAGGCGCCCCGGGGGTTCGCCGGGCGGGAGGGGCTTGGTACGTTAGCGGGGTGAGTTCCGAGCACGCACGTCCGCAGACCACCGAGCCCGAACCGGGCCCGACGGACGTCGTGGAGCCCGGTTCCGCGAAGGCTGCGCAGAGGGGGGAAGCAGTGGCCGAGACCGATGCACCGACGGGGGCGGCCGAGCCGGCCAAGCGCCCACCCGCCAAGACGGCCGCCGCTGCCGCCGGGTCGAGCACGCGCGCTCCCCGGAAGCGCTCCACGACCGCGGCGGCCGCGACCGTGAAGGCGCCGACAGCCACCAAGACCCGCGCCCCCCGCGCCTCCACACGCAAGGCGCCGGCCCCGGCTCCTGCTCCGGCGGTCGACACGCGTCCTGTGGTCCTTCACATCGAGGGCCTGACCAAGCGGTACGGCGACACGGTCGCTGTCGACGGCGTCGGCCTCGACGTGCGGGAAGGCTCCTTCTACGGCATCGTCGGGCCGAACGGCGCGGGGAAGACCACCACGCTCTCGGTCGTCACGGGGCTGCTCCGGCCGGACGCCGGGCGCGCCGTCGTCCACGGCGTCGACGTGTGGGCCGAGCCGGTTCGCGCCAAGCACGTCATCGGCGTCCTGCCGGACAAGCTCCGGCTCTTCGACCGCCTGACGGGGGCGCAGTTCCTCCACTACGCCGGGACTCTGCGCGGGCTCAACGCGAAGACCGTCCGCGCGCGCACCTCCGACCTGGCCGCGGCCTTCGGCATCGAGGACGCCCTCGATCGCCTCGTCGCCGACTACTCGGCCGGCATGACCAAGAAGATCGCCCTGGCCGCTGCGATGATCCACTCGCCCCGGCTCCTCGTCCTCGATGAGCCGTTCGAGTCGGTCGACCCGGTCTCGGCGGCGAACGTCATCGACATGCTCCAGCGGTACACCCGCGCCGGCGGGACGGTGGTGCTGTCCAGCCACGGCATGGACATGATCGAGCGCGTCTGCGACAGCGTCGCCATCATCGTCCGTGGTCAGGTCCTCGCCTCCGGCACCATCGACGAGGTCCGTGGCGCCCAGACGCTGGAGGAGCGGTTCGTCGATCTCGCCGGCGGGCGCAAGGCAGCGGAAGGCATGGAGTGGTTGCACAGCTTCTCCGACTGAAACTCCAGCTCATGGGCAACGCCTTCCGGCGGAGCCCGTGGCAGGTCGTCGGACTCGTCGTCGGTCTGCTCTACGGCGCGTTCATCGCCGTCCTCGTCGTGGCGGCGCTCGTCGCGGCCCGCCTCGTCCCCGACGCGTCGGCCGTCCACACGATCATCGTCGTGACGGGGTCGGTGGTCGTCGCGGGCTTCTTCCTGCTGCC
Organism: Leifsonia sp. AG29; assembly: GCF_009765225.1. Taxonomy (NCBI): domain Bacteria; kingdom Bacillati; phylum Actinomycetota; class Actinomycetes; order Micrococcales; family Microbacteriaceae; genus Leifsonia; species Leifsonia sp. AG29. The sequence continues at coordinate 1,184,735 of NZ_VMSF01000001.1, forward strand.
CCTGCTCTTCGGGGTGGACGACACCCTCGACCCGCGCAAGTTCGCGCTCTTCGGGATCCCGGACCGGCAGCTCTCGGCGGGCCTCCTCGTCGCGGGGCTGATCGGCATCCCCTCCGTCGTCCTCACGGTGTGCACGGCGGCGACGGTGATCACCTGGTCCCGCGACCCGGTGACCGCGCTGCTGGCCGTGATCTGCGTCCCCGTGGTCGTGCTCACCTGCGTCCTGGCGTCCCGGGTCTCGACGGCCATCGCCTCGCTGTTCCTCGCGTCGCGCCGCACCCGTGAGGCCGGAGGCGTGATCGGCATCCTGATCCTCGTCCTGCTTGCCCCGGTGATCTGGCTCCTTCTCGCCGTCGACTGGAACCACGACGGGCTCGGCGCCCTGAACGGCTGGTCCGGCTGGCTGGCGTGGACCCCGCTCGGAGCCGCGTGGTCGGTGCCGGGTGCCGCGGCTCAGGGGGAGTGGGGCACCGCCCTGCTGCAGCTGCTCGTCGCGCTGGCGAGCCTCGGTCTCCTGTGGCTCGCCTGGACGGCGCTGTCCGCGCGCCTCCTCGTGTCGCCCGAACGCGCCCCGCACGCGCGGAGCTATCAGGGCCTCGGCTGGTTCGACCGCCTGCCGGGCGGGCCCACTGCCGCCATCGCGGCGCGGTCCATGACCTATTGGGGCCGCGACGCCCGGTACTGGGTGTCCATCGTGATGATCCCCGTCGTGCCCGTCTTCGTCATCGTCGCACTGACCGTCTCCGGGCTGCCGGTGCATTACGTCGCGCTCGTCCCCCTCCCGCTCGTGTGCCTGTTCCTCGGCTGGAGCATCCACAACGACCTGGCCTACGACAGCACCGCGATCTGGTTGCACCTGGTCTCCGGCACCCGCGGAACGGCGGATCGCATCGGCCGGATGTTCCCGCCCGTCCTCGTGGGCATCCCGGTGATCGCGATCGGATCCGTCGCCACCACGATCGTGTTCGGCGACTGGGCGGTGCTCCCGTCGGTCGCCGCGCTGAGCGGGGCCATCCTCGTGATCGGGCTCGGCCTGTCGAGCCTCTTCTCCGTGCTCTTCCCGTATCCCGCCACGAAGCCGGGCGACAGCGCCTTCAGCCAGCCCCAGACCTCGGGCGCCTCCGCCGCTCTGGTGCAGTCGCTGAGCTTCTTCGCGATCCTGGTCCTGGCGTCGCCGGTCATCGTCTTCATGGTGCTGGGTCTGACCGAGAGCCCGTTCTGGCTCGGCGTGGCGCCGGTGGTCGCCGTCGTGATCGGCTTCGCGGTGCTGTTCGGCGGCATCTGGCTCGGCGGCCGGGCCTTCGACCGGCGCGGTCCGGAGCTCATGGCGTTCGCCAATCGCAACGACTGATCCGAGCTCTCCGGGCCCCGGGCGGTCGAGCCCGATTTACACTGGAGGGATGAATCACGCCAGCATCTCCGAACCAGGCGGACTCCCCTCGGGCGGAGGCGCGGCCACGCTCGACCGCGAACTCGAGGAGCTCCTCCAGAACCAGGAGCCCGGGGATCACGAGCGCTTCTCGCACTACGTGAAGAAGGAGCAGATCCTCGAGTCCGCGGTCACGGGCAAGCCGGTCAAGGCGCTGTGCGGCAAGATGTGGACGCCGAACCGTGATCCCGAGAAGTTCCCGGTCTGCCCGACCTGCCGCGAGATCTACGAGAAGCTCCGCGACGAGTGAGCGCCGGCGCGGGGGCGCCGAGCGGTATCACTCGAAGATCGTAGGGATGACCGGGTCACCGCGTCCGAGCCGGAACGCCTCGTCCGGAAGCTCGCTGATGGCGAGTTCGCGGTGCTCGCGGGCCCGCCGCGTGCCTTCGGCGCCCAGGTGCTCGCGGTGCACGGAACCGTCGGTCACGAGCGGCACGAGCAGGTCGCGCCCGGTGTCATCCGGCACGTCTCCGGCCTCCACGATATGGACGACCTCGGCAACAGCGGTCCCCGATGCGTCATGCCGGCGAACGGGGTGCTTCCGGCCGCCGATGCTCGCCTTGCCGTCGGACTTCTTGGCCACGGGGATCCAGTCGCCCTCGCTGCCGCGGCTGCGGTGCGCGACCAGCTTGTAGACCATGCCCGATGCGGGGTATCCGGAGCCGGTGACGACGGACGTCCCCACCCCGTACGAGTCGACCGGTGAGGCGGCGAGGGCGGCGATCGTGAACTCGTCGAGGTCGTTGGTCACGGTGATGCGGGTCCGGGTCGCGCCCAGCGAGTCGAGCTGGTCCCGGACCTGACGGACGAGCTTGGGAAGGTCCCCCGAGTCCAGTCGCACGGCCCCGAGCTCCGGGCCGGCGACCTTCACGGCCGTCTCGATCCCCTTCTCGACATCGAAGGTGTCCACCAGGAGGGTCGTCCCGGGCCCGAGCGCGTCGACTTGAGCGCGGAAGGCGTCTTCCTCGCTGTCGTGCAGAAGCGTGAAGGCGTGGGCCGCCGTCCCCATGGTCGGAACGCCCCAGGTTCGTCCGGCTTCGAGGTTCGAGGTCGCCGAGAACCCGGCGATGTAGGCCGCGCGCGCCGCCGCGACGGCCGCGCGCTCGTCGGCGCGGCGCGATCCCATCTCGGCGAGCGGGCGTCCGACCGCCGCGGAGACCATACGCGCGGCCGCCGACGCGACCGCCGAGTCGTAGTTGAACACGCTGAGGAGCAGGGTCTCGAGGACGACTCCCTCGGCGAACGGGGCGTCCACGATGAGGAAGGGAGAACCGGGGAAGAAGAGCTCGCCCTCGCGGTAGCCGCGAATCGTGCCCGAGAAGCGGTACCCCGCGAGCCAGTCGAGGGTCTCGTCGCGGACGACGTGGTTGTCCTGGAGGTACTGGAGCTCCTCGTCACCGAAGCGGAACTGCTCGATCAGCTCCAGCAGCCTCCCGGTGCCCGCGAGCACGCCGTAGCGCCGCCCGGCGGGCAGGCGCCGCGTGAAGGCCTCGAACACGCACTCGCGGTCGTGGGTCCCCGCGAGCAGGGCGGCGTCGATCATGGTGAGCTCGTAGCGGTCCGTCAGCAGTGCGGAGGACGTTCTCGTCTCGGTCACGCGCCCAGCCTACCCAGCGCGGCCGCCGGGGTAGGCTGGAGTGCTGTGACGGATGCGCCGATTGGGATCTTCGACTCGGGAGTCGGCGGGCTCACGGTCGCACGCGCCATCCGCGATCAACTCCCCAACGAATCGCTCCTGTATGTCGGGGACACCCTCCACTCTCCTTACGGGCCCAAGCCGATCGCCGAGGTGCGCGGCTACTCGCTCGAGGTGCTCGACTTCCTCGTCGAGCAGGGGGTGAAGATGCTCGTGATCGCCTGCAACACCGCGTCTTCCGCGGTGCTGCGCGACGCTCGCGAACGGTACGACGTGCCCGTGATCGAGGTCATCCAGCCGGCGGTCCGCCGAGCCGTCGCGGCGACGCGCACCGGACGCGTCGGCGTCATCGGCACGGTCGGCACGGTCGCCTCCCGCGCCTACGAGGACGCTTTCGCCGCGGCCCCCTCCCTCCAGCTCTTCTCCCAGGCCTGCCCGCGGTTCGTCGAGTTCGTGGAGGCGGGCGTCACGAGCGGCGAGGAGGTGCTGCGCGTCACGGCCGAGTACCTCCAGCCCCTCCGCGACGCCGAGGTCGACACGCTCGTTCTCGGGTGCACGCACTACCCGTTCCTGAAGGGCGCGATCTCCTACGTCATGGGGGAAGGCGTTTCGCTGGTCTCGAGCGACACGGAGACCGCCAAGGACGTGTACCGGACGCTCGTCGCCGGCGATCTGGAGCGACGCTCCAGCACGCCTCCGGTCATCCGCTACGAGGCGACCGGCGAGGACGCCGGCACGTTCCTGCGCTTGGCCCACCGCTTCATCGGCCCGGAGGTCGCGACCGTCGACCTCGTCCAGACCGGCGTCATCGATCTGCCCCTCTGACCACCCCGACCCCGCACCCCACCTCCGAGGAGACCCCGTATGACCGACACCGCCCGCGCCGACGGCCGCACCCCCGACCAGCTCCGGCCGGTCACGATCGAGCGCGGGTGGAGCCGGCAGGCCGAGGGCTCGGCGCTCGTGTCGTTCGGCGAGACCCGCGTGCTCTGCACGGCCTCCTTCACCAACGGCGTGCCGCGCTGGATGGCGGGCAAGGGGCGCGGCTGGGTGACCGCCGAGTACGCCATGCTGCCGCGCTCGACCAACGAGCGGATGGACCGCGAATCCGTGAAGGGTAAGGTCGGCGGCCGCACGCACGAGATCAGCCGCCTCGTCGGCCGGAGCCTGCGCGCGGTCGTCGACATGAAGGCGCTCGGCGAGAACACGATCGTGCTCGACTGCGACGTCCTCCAGGCCGACGGCGGAACGCGCACGGCGGCCATCACCGGCGCCTACGTCGCCCTCGCGGACGCCCTCCAGTGGGGGAAGGACCGCCGCTTCATCGCGCAGAAGGCGACGCCGCTCACCGACTCGGTCTCGGCCGTGTCGGTCGGGATCATCGACGGCACCCCGATGCTCGACCTGGCCTACGTCGAGGACGTGCGCGCCGAGACCGACATGAACGTCGTCGTGACGGGCAAGGGCCTCTTCGTGGAGGTCCAGGGCACGGCCGAGGGCGCGCCGTTCGACCGCGCCGAACTGAACTCGCTTCTCGACCTGGCGCTCGGCGGGACCGCGGAGCTCGCGGCGATCCAGGCGGCCGCGCTGGCCGTCGGCACGGACGCGCCCGGCGCATGACCGTCCGGGTGGTCCTCGCCACGCACAACCAGCACAAGGCGCGCGAGTTCCAGGAGATCCTCGGAGACGCCGTGCCCGGGCTCGAGATCGTCGCGTACGACGGCCCCACCCCTGTCGAGGACGGGGTCGACTTCGCGGCGAACGCCCTGATCAAGGCGCGCGCCGCCGCAGCGGCGACCGGTCTGCCGGCGCTCGCCGACGACTCGGGCATCTGCGTGGACGTCATGGGAGGCGCGCCCGGCATCTTCTCAGCCCGATGGGCCGGACGGCACGGCGACGCGGAGGCGAACCTCCGGCTGCTCCTCGACCAGCTCGCCGAGATCGGCGACGCAGACCGCGGCGCGCACTTCACGGCCACGCTGGCGCTCGTCGGGGCCGGGCCGCAGAGCGAGCCCGTCGTCGTGCAGGGCATCTGGCCGGGGCGCATCGCGCGGGAGGCCCGGGGCGAGCACGGGCACGGATACGACCCGATCTTCATCCCGGCGGGGGAGGAGCGCACCGCTGCCGAGCTCTCGCCCGACGAGAAGAACGCGGAGAGCCACCGCGCCCGCGCGTTCGCCGCGATCGTCCCGGCGCTCCGCGACCTGGTCTCCACAGCCGGATGAGAACGCCACTCATTCCCATCTAGGCCAGCGGCCTGGTGGAGGCGTCCGCTTCTCTCTACCGTAGAAGGCGATGAGTCACGACCACGGCCACTCGGCCAATCGCAACCGCCTCCTGATCGCCATCGCGATCGTGCTGGCGGTGCTCGTCGTGCAGCTCGTCGGCGCCGGGTTGAGCGGATCCCTCGCCCTGCTCGCCGACGCGGGTCACATGCTCAGCGATCTGACCGGGCTCGTGGTCGCGCTCATGGCGACGATCGTCGCGGCCCGTCCGGCGACCGATCGTCAGACCTTCGGCTTCCGGCGAGCGGAGGTGTTCGGAGCCCTGATCAACGGGGTGATCCTCGTCGTGGTCGCCGTCACCGTGACGATCGGCGCCATCGGGCGCCTGATCTCCGGCGAGACGGACGTGCACAGTGTTCCGATGCTCGTGACCGCGACGATCGGACTCGTCGCCAACGCCGCCGCCCTGCTGCTCCTCCGCCCCGCGGCGGAGCACTCCATCAACATGCGTGGCGCCTACCTCGAAGTCCTCGGCGACCTCGTCGGGTCGGCGACCGTCATCGTCGCCGCCGTCGTGATCCTGACGACGGGATTCGCTCCCGCCGATGCCATCGCCTCCCTCGTCATCGCGGCGCTCATCGTGCCGCGCGCGTACAGCCTCCTGCGCGATGTCGTGCGCGTGCTGAGCGAGTCGGCACCGGCCGACACCGACGTCGCCGAGATCCGCGACCACATCCTGGGCACGAAGGGGGTCGTCGCCGTCCACGACGTCCACGTCTGGGCGATCACCTCCGGCGCCCCGGTGTTCACCGCCCACGTGGTCTGCGATCCGGCCGTGTTCAGCGGTGGCCGCACCGGTAGGCTCCTCGACGAGCTCTCGGGGTGCCTGTCCGAGCATTTCGACGTCGAGCACTCGACGTTCCAGCTGGAACCCGCCGAGCACGCCGACCACGAGGACGACTTCCACCGCTGACCGGAGGGGCGGCTCACGCCTCCGGTGCGAAGACCCGGCTCACGCCTCCGGCGTGGACGCGGGCTGGTCGACGACGGGAGGCGCGGCGAGCGACTGCTCGGCGGCCTCGGCCGCGGCCTTGCGCCTCGCCTTGCGGACCGACGAGAAGTAGTGCCAGAGGGTCGGGACGACCGAGATGGCGACGGCCCCCAGCAGGATGACGTCGATGTAGCTCGAGACGAACTTCGCCACCGGCGGGATGTAGCCGATGAGGTAGCCGCCGTACGTCAGTCCCGCGCCCCAGAGGAGGGCGCCGATGGCGTTGTAGAGCGAGTACTTCTTGTAGTTCATGTGGCCGACGCCGGCGGCGACCGGAGCGAACGTCCGCACGACGGGAACGAAGCGCGCGATGACGACGGCGATCGCCCCGAAGCGCTCGAAGAAGCGGTTGGTCCGCCGGACGTTCTCGATCGAGAAGAGCCCGGTCTCCTTCCGCTCGAAGATCCGCGGGCCGGCCTTGTGGCCGATGAGGTAGCCGACCTCGCCGCCGAGGAACGCCGCGAACGCGATCGCGAGGCACACCCACCAGATGTCGACGCCGAAGACGAGCGACGTGTGCGTGAGGAGACCGGAGATGATGAGCAGCGTGTCGCCCGGCAGCAGGAACCCGACGAGGAGGCCCGTCTCGGAGAACACGATGGCGGCGACCACGAGCAGAGCCCACGGACCAGCCGAGTGGATGATGGTCTGCGGGTCGAGCCAGGGGATCAGGCCGGCGTGGTGGATCACGGGTCTCCAATGGGGTACGGGAAGCGAGCGGCAGCTCAGCCCGAGTTTAGTGGGAGCAACCTTCACGTTCTGTGCGAAAACGTGTTCGGCCTCCCCAGATCATCCTGTGGAGGGAGACCCCGCGGCAACGGTGCGGGAGAAGGGACTCGAACCCTCACGCCGTGAAGCACAGGAACCTAAATCCTGCGTGTCTGCCAGTTTCACCACTCCCGCGGTGCGCTTCGCGCGGCTACGACAATAGCTCATGGACGCGAGGCGCGACCTCCGTGCCGTAGAGCCGGATCGAGCGCATGAGGTCCTCATGCGGCAGAGTGCCGTTGCTCATCTTGATGTCGAACCGGGAGAGCCCGAGCCCGCGCGAAGCGTAGGCGATCTTCTGCGCGACCGTCTCGGGGGAGCCGACGACGAGCGCGCCGTCCGGCCCGGCCTCGTGCTCGAAGCGGGCGCGCGACGCCGGTGGCCAGCCGCGCTCGCGCCCGATGCGGTTGGTCATCACCTCGTAGTGCGGCCAGAGGGTGTCCTTCGCTTCTTGATCCGTCTCAGCGACGAAGCCGGGGGAGTGCACGCCGATCGGGAGGCTCGTGTCGCCGCCGAACTGCTCGAGGGCGTTGCGGTACAGCTCGACCAGCGGCTGGAAGCGCATCGGGCCTCCTCCGATGATGGCGAGGACCAGCGGGAGGCCGTAGTGCGCGGCCCGGACGACGGACTCGGGGCTGCCGCCGACACCGATCCAGGTCGTCAAGAGCCCGTGCTCGACGTGCGGGAACACGGACTGGTCCGTCAGTCCCGGGCGGAGCTTGCCCGCCCAGGTGACGGGCTCCTGCTTGCGCAGCTCGGCGAACAGCTCGAGCTTCTCCTCGAAGAGCTCCTCGTACTGCGCGAGGTCGAAGCCGAACAGCGGGAACGACTCGATGAACGAGCCGCGGCCGAGGATCACTTCGGCACGCCCTCCCGATACCGCGTCGAGCGTCGCGAATCGCTGGAACACCCGGACCGGGTCGTCGGAGCTGAGCACCGTCACGGCCGAGCTCAGGTGGATGCGCTCGGTGCGGGCGGCGATGGCGGCGAGGACCACCTCCGGCGCCGAGACGGAGAAGTCGACCCGGTGGTGCTCACCGACCGCGAAGACGTCGAGCCCGACCTGGTCGGCCAGCACACCCTCCTCGACCACGTTCCGAAGCACCTGGGCGTGCGGCAGCGGCGTGGCGTCGCCGTCGAGCGTCACGTCGCCGAACGTGTCGATGCCGAGTTCCAGCCTGTCCGCCATGTCGCTCCCTCATTCCATGCACACGCATGAGACCAAACCGCCGTCGCGGACGAGCGTATTCCCTCGGTCTCCCGCGCGTCAGGCCGCGCGGGTGCGTCGGGGCACGTAACGGGGGATGTAACGGCCCAGCACCGCCGCCCCGGCGAACCCGACGAGGCCCATGACGCCGCTCGCGAAGGCGATCGACGCGAGCGCGGTGAGGAGGGAGACGACCAGCGGCGCCACGGCCTGGCCGGCGTCTCCGGAGAAGCGCCACGCCCCGAGGAAGGGCGCGGGCCGATCGGCCGGGGCGAGATCCGCCCCCAGCGTCATGATGATGCCCGATCCGATGCCGTTCGCGACGGCGAGGAGCAGCGACACCGCGATGTACCACTGCACCCGGGCCCCGAGGTCGTGGGAGAAGGCGAGGAGGAGGAAACCGGTCCCCAAGCCGACCATCGAGGGGATGGCGCTCCACATCCGCCCGAAGCGGTCCATGATCTGGCCGCTCGCGTAGAAGAGCGCGAAGTCCACGGCGCCCGCGATGCCGATGATGAGCGCTGTGCTCGACTCGCTCAGGCCGATGGAGACCGCCCACAGGGGGAGGAGCACGGTCCGTGCGGAGCGGACCGCCGCGACGAGCGAGACGCCGCTGCCCATCCGGACGAGCACCTCCCGGTGCGACCAGATGGTGCGGAAGAGCCCGTGGGTGCGCTCCTCGGCCTCCTCCTCTCCGGCGGTGACCTGCTGCCCGGAGGCATCGCTCACGTGCGGGCTCGGTCCGAACATCTTCTCCGGGTCGGGGAGGGCGAGGAGGACGATCACCGAGCCGAGGCAGCTGACGATGAAGATCCAGAACACCGACTGCGTGCTTCCCGTGAGGGCGATGACGGCGGACGCGATCAACGGGCCGACGAACCATCCGGCTCGGAAGATCCCGCCGAGGGTCGACAGTGCGCGCGCCCGGTAGCGTGCCGGGACGTACGTCGTCATGAAGGCGTGCCGGGCGAGCGCGAAGACGGCGGTCGCGAGGCCGACCAGCAGCACCCCGATGCTCAGCACGCCGTATCCCGGAGCAACAAGGCAGATGACGACGCCCACGATGGCGATCGCGGCGGCCCCGATCATGGAGGCGCGCTCACCGACCCGCGACACGATCCAGCCGCTCGGGATGTCGCCGATCAGCTCGCCCACCATGATCATGGAGGCGATGAAGCCCGCCATCGCGAGACTCGCCCCGAGGTTTCCGGCGGCGATCGGAATGATCGGGATGATCGCCCCCTCGCCGATCGAGAAGAGCAGGGTCGGGAGGAAGGCCGCCAAGGCGACCGAGCGGAAGCTGAAGGGGCGCTCTGGGGACGACATCTCCTTAACACCGTACAACTTTCGGTCGGAGCCGCCGGCGGGCTCCCGGCCGGTAGGCTGGGGAGCGCCATGATCGAACTCGACCTCTCCTCGCAGATCGCCGACCTGCGCTCCACCTTCGCCGACATCACGGCGGTCGTCGACGTCCCGAAGCTCCGCGCCGAGATCGCGGACCTCAGCGAGAAGGCCGGCGCCCCCGACCTCTGGGACGACACGGCGAACGCCCAGAAGGTCACGAGCGCCCTCAGCCACCGGCAGTCCGAGCTCGGGCGGATCACCGCGATCGAGCGGCGCCTCGACGACCTGGAGGTGCTGGTCGAGCTGGCCAACGAGGCCGAGGACGAGGAGTCGGCCGCCGAGGCGCGTGCCGAGCTGCAGTCGCTCCAGACGGCGCTCGGCGACCTCGAGGTGCAGACGCTCCTCAGCGGCGAGTACGACGAGAGATCCGCGATCGTGACGATCCGCTCCGGCGCCGGCGGCGACGACGCGACCGACTTCGCCGAGATGCTCATGCGCATGTACCTGCGCTGGGCGGAGCAGCACAAGTACCCCGTGAAGGTGATGGACACCTCCTATGCGGAGGGCGCCGGGATCAAGTCCGCGACCTTCGAGGTCGACGCGCCGTACGCGTTCGGAACGCTCTCCGTCGAGGCCGGCACGCACCGCCTGGCGCGCATCAGCCCCTTCGGGTCGGCCGACAAGCGCCAGACCTCGTTCGCCGCCGTCGAGGTCATCCCCCTCATGGAGGAGGCGACCGAGGTCGAGATCCCCGAGGGCGACATCCGCATCGACGTCTTCCGGTCGTCGGGCCCGGGCGGCCAGTCGGTCAACACGACCGACTCCGCCGTGCGCATCACGCACCTCCCGACCGGCATCGTCGTCTCCATGCAGAACGAGAAGTCGCAGATCCAGAACCGCGCCGCCGCGATGCGCGTCCTCCAGACGCGCCTCCTGCTCCTGCAGAAGGAGGAGGAGGCCGCGAAGAAGAAGGAGCTCGCCGGGACCATCACGGCGAGCTGGGGCGACCAGATGCGCTCCTACTTCCTGTACGGCCAGCAGCTCGTCAAGGACCTGCGCACCGGGTACGAGTCGGGCAACCCGAGCGCGGTGTTCGACGGCGACCTCGACGGGTTCATCGCGGCGGGGATCCGCTGGCGCGCCGGGAACAAAGCAGAAGCACAGGACTGACCCGCCCGGCGTGGATCAGCCGTCGACCCGGCGCTCGGTCGCCGTACAGGGTTGACGCGCTCGGGCATGTCGCTACTGCGGATCGACGCGGGACTGCTTAGTCTCAAGGGGTCATGATCCGGTTCGAACACGTATCCAAGCAGTATTCGGGCACCTCTCGCCCGGCGCTGAACGGCATCAACCTGGAAGTGCTGCGCGGAGAGTTCGTCTTCCTCGTCGGCGCCTCCGGGTCCGGCAAGTCCAGCTGCCTGCGCCTCATCCTCAAAGAGGAGAAGCCCACCAAGGGCACCATCCACGTGCTGGGGCAGGACCTCGGCAGCATCTCCTCCCGCAAGGTCCCGTACTTCCGCCGCAACATCGGCGTCGTCTTCCAGGACTTCCGGCTGCTTCCGAACAAGAGCGTCTTCCAGAACGTCGCGTTCACGCTCCAGGTGATCGGCAAGTCGCGCGGCTTCATCCAGGAGGCGGTGCCCGACGTCCTCAAGATGGTCGGTCTCGACGGCAAGGCCCAGCGCCTCCCGCACGAGCTCTCCGGCGGTGAGCAGCAGCGCGTGGCGATCGCCCGGGCCGTTGTGAACAAGCCGCAGATCCTCCTCGCCGACGAGCCGACGGGCAACCTCGACCCGGCCACGAGCGCGGGGATCATGGCCGTGCTCGAGCGCATCAATGCGGGTGGCACCACCGTGCTCATGGCGACGCACGAGGCGGGCATCGTCGACCAGATGCAGAAGCGCGTCGTCGAGCTCGTCGGCGGACAGATCGTCCGCGACGAACGCCACGGCGGCTACGGATTCACGGCCGCGATCCCGGTGGCCAAGCCGCTGGACCGCGACGAGGCCGCCCGCGAGCCGGAATTGGTCGCCGTCGCTGCGCGATCCCAGGAGGCGACGCGCGAGGACGCGGGCGCTCCGATGACGCGTCCGCACACGCCCGTCGGCACGCCGCAGGCTCCTGTGGCGGCCCCTCAGCTCACCGGCCCGCAGCCGATCCATGCCGCCGCGCGGCACTCGGCCGTGCCCGCGCCGGTCTCCTCGGCCGCTCACGAGGCTCCGCAGCTGGCGGATGCGCAGCACGAGGCCCCGCCGCCTCCGGCGCCCGCGCCGGACCCCGAGCGGTACCCGGCGCCGGTGCAGTTCGCGACCGCGCCGATCGCTCCGCCGCCCGCCTCGGAGGACCTCCCCGAGCACCTCAACTTCACGGCCAACCTCGACCTCCGCGGGCTGCGCGAGGGCGGCGCCGAGGGCGAGCAGAATGTGGGGCCGACGAAATGAGATTCGGACTCATCTGGTCGGAGGTCGGCAACGGCCTCCGCCGCAACCTCTCGATGGTCGTCTCGGTCGTCCTCGTCACCTTCATCTCGCTGACGTTCGTCGGCACGGCGGTGCTGCTGCAGATGCAGATCGGCCAGATGAAGAACTACTGGTACGACCGCGCCCAGGTGGCGGTGTACATGTGCACCGAGACGGACGCGTGCCAGGGAGGCGCCGCCTCAGCCCAGAACGTCGAGGCGGTCAAGAAGCAGCTGGAGTCGCCCGAGCTCTCGCAGTACATCCAGAAGTTCTACTTCGAGGACCAGCAGCAGGCCTACCAGCGCTTCAAGCAGCAGTTCAAGGGCAACCAGATCGCGGACTTCGTGACGCCCGACATGATCCCGCAGACGTTCTGGGTCAACCTCAAGGACCCGAACAACTCGGCCGTGCTGACCGAGACCCTCTCCGGCAGCACCGGGGTCCAGAGCGTCGTCGACCAGCGCAGCTACCTCGATCAGATCTTCAGCATCCTCAATGCGGCAAGCATCACCGCGATCGGGATCGCCGCGATCATGCTGATCGCCGCCGTGCTCCTCATCGCGACGACCATCCGGCTGTCCGCCTTCTCACGGCGGCGGGAGATCGGCATCATGCGGCTCGTGGGCGCCTCCAACCGGTTCATCCAGACGCCGTTCATCATCGAGGGCGTGATCGCCGCGCTCGTCGGGTCGGTCCTCTCGTCGGTGGTGATCGCGCTCGGCGTGCAGTTCTTCGTGCACGACTTCCTGGGTCAGCGCATCCAGTCCATCAACTTCGTCGGGCTCGACCAGGCGTGGCTGGTGATCCCGTTGCTGATCGTCATCGGGGTCGTCCTGGCGGCCGCCTCCGCCAACTTCGCGATCAAGCGCTACCTCAAGGTCTGAGCCGCCGCCTCCCGGCGGTGGCCCGGCCGCTGCGTTAGACTGGTCTGCTGCCCGGCGCGACGCCGGGCAGCATCCCCTTTCGTCGAGCCGAGGAGCGAGCCGTGCCCAAAGAACGCGGTCAGAAGGTCGTGGCCACCAACCGCCGCGCCCGGCACGATTACACCATCGAGGACACGTTCGAGGCCGGCCTCGTGCTGACCGGCACCGAGGTCAAATCCCTCCGCCTGGGCCGTGCCTCGCTGGTCGACGGCTACGGCTTCATCGACGGCGGGGAGGCCTGGCTCGATGCCGTGCACATCCCCGAGTACGCCGACGGCACCTGGAACAACCACGCGCCTCGTCGGAAGCGCAAGCTGCTCCTCCACAAGGCTCAGATCCTCAAGATCGAGAACAAGGTCAAGCAGGGCGGCTACACGATCGTCCCCCTGCAGATCTACTTCAACGACGGCCGCGCCAAGGTCGAGATCGCCGTGGCCAAGGGCAAGCGCGAGTACGACAAGCGCCAGGCGCTGCGCGAGCGGCAGGACAAGCGCGAGGCCGAGCGGGCCATGTCGTCGCGGCGTCACCTGGGGGAGTGACGTGGACTCCCCGGCGCAGCGCATCCCGGTCCCCGGGACGTTCAACTTCCGCGATGTGGGCGGCTACCGGGCCGAGAGCGGCGTCGTGCGGAGGGGCAAGCTGTTCCGCGCGGACGCGCTGGGGCGCCTGGGGGAGGAGGGGCGGAACCACCTCCGCCGGCTCGGCGTCCGGGTCGTCATCGACCTGCGCGACGACTACGAGGTCGAATCGGTGCCCGACGACGTCGAGGGGCTCGGCCTGACCCGGCTGCATCTCCCGGTGTTCGAAGGCTCGGGCGCCGCAGCCTCCACGCTCGGCGCGACGATCGTCGACCTGTACGAGAAGATCCTGTTCCAGCACCGCGAGGTGGTGGTCGGCGCGCTGCGCGAGATCGCCGACACCGGGGACGATCCCGTAGTGGTGCACTGCACGGCCGGCAAGGACAGGACCGGCGTCGTCGTAGCGCTGGCGCTCTCCGCGGTCGGTGTCGACCGCGAGGTCGTGCTCGACGACTACGAGGCGACCGAGGGCAACCTCGCGGGCGAATGGCTCGAGAACATGCTCGCCCTCGTCCGCCGGTACGGTGTCGAGGTGACGCCCGATCTCCGGATCATCCTGGGCGGCAGCCCGCGCGAGGCGATGGAGGCGGTGCTCGACGCCGTCGATGAGCGTTTCGGCAGTGTGCGCGGCTACCTGCTGGAGGCAGGGCTCGACGAGTTCGAGCTGGCGAAGCTCCGGTCGGTCCTGGTCGAGCCGGCGTGACGGCCGCCGCCGCGCTGAAACTCACATCGGACCCATAATCCGCATACAGCCCGAGCGGGGCTCGCTCGTGGTTCCATGTGAGCATGCAAGACCAGCAGCCCACGGAGCCGCTCCCGCCTCACGGCGTGGCGCCCGGCCCCACGATCATCGCCGAGCCGTTCTACAAGCGGCACGGCCTCGCGTTCGCGATCTCGACGCTCGTTCTCTCGCTCGTGCTGCTCCTGGGGCTGGCCGGTGCTGGGACGTTCGCGGTCGTCAGCGCGGTCACGCATCTCGGTGAGCGGGGGATCTCGCGCGTGATCCCCGGAGCGCCGGGTCAGGGTCTCCCCGGGCATCAGCGGGGGATGCCGGGCGCACCGGGCTCCGGCGAGCCCGGAGGCGGCCAGGGCGGAGGCCAGGCGAAGGCGGGTCGCATCGTGGAGGGTGCCATCACATCCCTGTCCGGTTCCAGCTGGACGATCGACACGTTCAACGGCGCCACTCTCTCGGTCACCGTCACGTCGTCCACCGTCTTCGGGCACCCGGGAGCGACCGAGAAGAAGTCCGACTTCGCCGTGGGTGACGAGGTCGTCGTCGTGGGCGTTCGGTCCGGCGGGGCGTTCACGGCCACACGGATCTTGAAGCTCTCCGACCTCCCGCTGCGGACGCCGAAGCCGAGCCCGTCGGCCACTCCCTGACGCGCGGACTCGGCGCGATCCGGCATAAAGGCCGGCGCCCTCGTGTTGTATGATGAGAAGCTCGCCGAGAAGCGAGCACCGCACCTCCACAACTCAACAGCGCGCGACGACGACCCAGCCTCACGGCTGCGCATGGGGATGATCGGTTTCGACATTGTCTGCGAGAGTGTGAGAAGCGGGTCGAGGATGCATGCTTATCTCGTTAACGATGCATGCGAAAAAATAAGTGCCAATTCCAAGAGCACTGTCTCGGCCAAGGCCGACTTCGCCCTCGCGGCGTAAGTCCCCTTCGCTGTAAAGAGACCGTCAGACCGGGAATCGTCTCCTACCCGGATCCTGGCGTCAGCTAGGAGGCTTGCTTCTGCGTTGAGCATCAGGGCGCAGAGGGACTCTCACTGATACTGGGCCCGCCGGATCAGGTGCCAGCGACAAGATCCGGGGTCGAGAAAGCGACTGCACTGGCTACACCCGTAGAAGGCGCATGACCACAGCAGTGGACGGGGGTTCGATTCCCCCCATCTCCACCACTCGGTCGTCGTCGCGCGTTGTTCGAGACCCGCCGGTCGAGCTGAAGCGGGAGCAGAGATGAGCACTGGGCCGGACTCGCCGGACGCCGCGGCCGACCCGCAGGCCCTGCTGGCCGACCTGGTGCGGACCGTTACGACGGCGCTCCCTCCGGCTGTTGTCGGCCGCGTGCTCGAGATCGAGCGGCGCAGGACGATCGCCGACCGTGTCGCCGGGCGCCCGGGCGCGATCACGGCCATCCGCCTTGCGGGCGGGAGGGAGGCCCTGTCCCTCAGCTACGACCCCGGTCCGCGGTGGCGCTGCGAGATCTCCCTGGTCTACGAGGGCGTCGCCGTGACGAGCGAGAGCGTCGCGCTCGGGGCCTGGCTGACCGCCTTCGCGCGCCTCCTCGCGGCGATCGCGCTGGCCGAGGCCGGCGACGCCGCCGCTTCATCGCGCGCTCTGCAGACCCTGGGGCTGGCGGCGAGCGGCTCGGAGATCCAGGTGAGAGACGTCACCCTCGTCGGCGATCTGCTGACCCTCGCGGCGCGCCTCGGCGACCGCGTCCCTCCCGAGGCAGCCGCGACCGTCAGCCGCATCGCCGACCTGCTCATCGACACGCTCGAACGATCGGACGGTGACGAGGACGCGGAACGCCTCGTCCGCCGAACAGCTTCGGTCTATCTGCCGGACACGCTCCGCGCCTATCTTGCCCTCCCGGCGGACTGGGCCTCGGGGCACGTGCTTCCCGACGGCAGCTCACCCGCCGACGCCCTCGTCGCGCAGCTCCACGAGCTGGAGGCCGCGGCGACGGGGATGAGGGAGGCGGCCCTCCGGCACGACGCGTCCGCGCTGCAGATCAACGGGCGCTTCCTCGCGGAGCGCTTCTCGCGGTCGCGGCTCGACCTGTCCTGACGGCCGTGCCGGTCAGCTCGACGTCGAATGCGAGCGGTCGACGTAGCTGCGCGAGCGCTCGATCTGCTGTTCGAGCGCGTGAACCGTGGCACCCATGCTCTCGACGGCCTTGGCCCGGTAGCCGTCGATGGCGTCCATCGTCGCGAAGACGTTGTCGAACGCGTGCTGCAGCGTCTGAAGGCTGACACCGGTCGAGACAGCGTCCTCCTGTACTCGCGCAGTCTGCTGCTGGAGGAGCTGACCGGTGTGATCGATCATGGCGTTCGTCGCGTCGTTGAGCGCGCTGACCTGGTCGAGCACCAGCTCCTGGTTCACGAGGGCCTGCGACACGATCATTGCCGTCCGGAGAGCGGCCACCGTGGTCGTGCGGGCGCGCTCGACGCCCTTGATGAGCTCGAGGTTGTTCTTCCGCACGGCGTCCAGCGCGAGATAGCCCTGGACGGACACCGCGATCTGCGTGCTCAGGTCCTGACGGCGCTGCCGGATCGGGAAGAGCGCGTCGGCGACGAGCGCGTCGGCCATCCGCGGGTCCTGGGCGCGCAACGCGGCGGCCCGTTTCTCGGTCGCCTCGTCGAGCGCTTGGGCGAGAGTGGCGTACTCTCCGAGCTTGCCCATGGTCGTCCAGAGGTTCGCCCGCTCGAGGTCGATCGCCGCGTTGTCCTTCAGCAGGGCGTCCTGGCCGGAGACGAGTGCCGAGATGATCGCGTCGAGTTGCTTCTGGGCCGGCTGGTAGCGCTCGAAGTAGCGCATCAGGCTCTTTCCGCCGGGCAGCCGCCCGAAGAACCCCTTCGCGCCGGTGGCATCGACTCGAGCCGGATCGAGTTCGGTGATGGTCGTGCGCAGTTGCTGGAGCGTCTGCGCCACCTGCGTCTGCGGGTCGGAGGGCGTTCCACGGCCGCGGGCGGCGGCCAGGGAGGACGAGGGTCGCTCCAGCATGCGGCTCGAGACCTCGGACGACGACCGGATCTCCCGCACCCCCATGCGTGCGATCTCGTCGACGCGGCGCGTGAACTCCGGGCTCCCGGGCTCCTCCGCGGCGAGCCCGTCGACGAACTCGTCGGCCTTCGCGCGCAGTTCCGCCTGCTTCTCGTCCGGGACGGCGACCATCCCGACGGCGCGCTCGCGCTCTACTTCGGGCACAGTCGGAGGGGGCGTCAGGTCGAGGTCTGCCGGCGCGTCTTCAGGCGGGGTCAGGGGCTGATTCAGATCGAGCTCGGACATCGCTGTTCCTCCCGGTGATCTCGGGCACCTCATCACACCCTAGAACGCGGAGGCGCCGATGGCGCGAGGCTATCAGGGCCGCCACGTGTCGATGGCCGCGAAGAGCTCCGCCTTCCGCTCCTCCGACGCGAAGGACGCCTCGACGGAGTTGCGCGCCAGCCGGCGCGCCCGCTCCTCGGTGAGGCCGAGGGCGTCTCGAACGGCGATGAAGTTCTGCCCGGCGTACCCGCCGAAGTAGGCGGGGTCGTCGGAGTTGACCGTCACGAGCACGCCGGCGTCATCGAGCCTCAGCAGCGGGTGGCCGGCGAGGTCCGGCGTCGCCCGCAGACGGACATTGGACAGCGGACACACCGTGAGCGGGATCCGGTCGGCGGCGAGCCGCTGCACCAGCCGCTCGTCCTCGATCGAGCGGATGCCGTGGTCGATACGTTCTACGTGGAGCAGATCGAGCGCCTCCCACACGTACTCGGGAGGTCCCTCCTCGCCGGCGTGCGCCACCACGTGGAGGCCGGCTTCGCGCGCGCGCGAGTAGACCTCGGCGAACAGCGACGGGGGGTACCCCACCTCGGCGGAGTCGAGCCCGACGCCGACGATGCGGTCCGTCCGGGCGAGCGCCGCGGTGAGCGCCTCCTCGGCGGAGGCGACCGGCTGGTCCCGCAGGAAGCACAGGATCAAGGCCCCGGACATGCCGAGTCCTGCCCGCGCCTCATCGAGGGCCGTTCCGATCCCGTCGACGACGTCATCGAAGCGGACACCGTGTGCCGTGTGCGCCTGCGGGTCGAAGAAGATCTCGGCGTGCCGCACGCCCTGCGCGTGCGCTCGCCGGAGATAGCGCCGCGTGAGTTCGGTGAAGTCGTCGGCGGTGCGCAGAACGCCCATGGTCGCGTAGTAGAGGTCGAGGAACGACTGCAGGTCGGAGAAGTCGTACTGCGCCGCGAGTTCCTCGACAGAGGCGAAGGGCAGCGTCACGCCGTTGCGCGCGGCCAGCTCGAAGGCCAGACCGGGTTCCAGGGTGCCCTCGATGTGGAGGTGCAGCTCGGCCTTCGGGAGGGAGGCGAGCGCTTCGTCCGAGAGGGTCGCGCGAGTGTCCGTCATACGTCGATCCTCCCATCGACCGGGTGGGTGATCAGCCGACCTGCAGCAGGATCTTGCCGAGGTGTGCCGACGACTCCATCCGCCGGTGCGCCTGGGAGGCGTCTTCGAGCGGGAAGACCGAATCGATGACCGGCTTCACCAGTCCGGATTCCAGCAGCGGCCAGACGTGCTCGCGGACCGCGGCGATGATCGCCGCGCGCTCACCGAGCGGCCGGGCACGCAGAGTCGTTCCCTGGAGGCGCGCCCGCTTGCTCATGAGGACGCCCAGGTCGACCGACGCCGGCGTGCGCTCGCGCACCGCGATCGACATGATCCGGCCGCCGGTGGCGAGCGCCTCCAGATCGCGGGCGATGTAGGAGCCGCCGACGATGTCGAGGACGACGTCCACGCCGCGGCCGTCGGTGAACGCGAGAGCGGCGGCGACGAAGTCGTCGACGGTGTAGTCCACTGCGGCGTCGGCGCCGAGTTCGCGGCAGAACTCCGTCTTGCGCGCGCTCCCGGCGGTCGCGATCACGGGAGAGCCGTTCGCGTGAGCGAGCTGGATGGCCATGCTCCCGATCCCGCTCGAGCCGCCGTGGACGAGGAGGCTCTCACCGGGCCGGAGGCTCCCGAGATCGAACACGTTGGACCAGACCGTGGCGGCGACCTCCGGCAGACCCGCGGCCTCCACCAGGTCGACCGAGTCGGGCACCGGGAGGACCAGGCCGGCGTCGACGCTCACCAGCTCGGCGTATCCGCCGCCCGGGAGGAGGGCGCAGACGCGGTCGCCCGCCTCCCACTCGGTGACCTCAGGCCCGACCGAGTCGATGACACCCGAGACCTCGAGTCCCGGCCAGTCGGGAGCTCCGGCGGGTGGCGGGTAGAAGCCGCGGCGCTGACTGAGGTCGGCCCCGTTGAGCCCGGCCGCGACGACTCGGATCCGGACCTCGCGAGGCCCTGGGACGGGGTCGGGCACATCGCCGATCGTCAGCACCGATGCATCGCCGGGCTGGGGGATGAGCACGGCCCTCACCGGACGCTCCCTGCGCGCTCGGGCCGGCCGAGCACATCCCGGATCCGCACCTTGCTCGAGTACTCGATCGAGCCGTAGCGGAAGAGCCGCACCGCGATGCGCAGGACGACGATCGACAGGGCGAAGAGCTCCACGATGATGACGATCGCCTGCCACAGGGGCAGCGATCCGAACGCGTTGAGGATGAGGGCTGTGATCGGCGCCGTGTACGGGAAGAACGCGAGGATCTGCACGATCGGCGACTGCGGCGAGGTGATCGCGAACCCGGACGCGTAGAGCGGGATCACGACCGAGAACACGACGACCGAGAAGACGGGCGCTGCGTCCTTGGCCGTCGGCATGACGGCGCCGACGGCGACCAGCGTGCCCGTGAACAATGCGAAGCCGCCGATCAGGATCAACGTGCCGACGATCATCTTCTGCGGGTCGAAGACGAGCCCGGAGAGGTCCAGGTTGGGGAGGTTGAGCTGGTCGCGGAAGAACAGGAACCCGATCAGCATCGGGACGGCGAACACGGCGATCTGGATGATCCCGATGGCGAACAGCGAGATCACCTTCCCGATGAGGAGGTTCGTCGGATTGATGGTCGTGAGGATCATCTCCGTGACGCGGTTCTCCTTCTCCTCCAGGGTCGAGTTCAGCATCTGGTTGCCGAGGAAGACGATGACGATGAAGAAGGCGGCGAGGAACACGAGCGCGGGCAGGATCGCCTCGAACCCGGGAGCCACCTGCCCGTTCTTGAACGTCGTCGTGCTCGTGTTCACGTCCCCCCGCACGACAGCCACGCTCACCGGATCGGCCAGCTTCTTCTCGACGCTCGCCGAGAGGAGCGATTCGGCCACAGCCGAGTACTTGCCGTTCTGCAGCAGGCCGACGTCCTCGCCGTAGACGCGGACCGCCTGCTTCGACGGGTCGGCGGGGAAGGAGAAGAACGCCGGGGTGACCCCGTCTTTCACCTTGCCGATCCCGTCTTCGTCGCTCGCGGCCAGGGCGCCCCCGTACTGCGTCGCAGTCGCGGGGTCGACGAGTCCGGAGGCGTCGGTGTACAGGAAGTCGAATCGCGCGTTCTTCTGCTGGTCGGCCGTGTTCGCGGTCGACACGTTGGAGGCGACGATCAGCGTGCCGAGGCCGATCACGAGGATCGGGACGATCAGGGTGATCGCCCAGAAGCGGCGCTTGGTGACCGTCCGGATGAACTCGAACGAGATGACCGTGGACAGGTTGTGCCGTGCCATGTCACTCCTCCCCGCGGCTCTCGGCGCCGTAGACCTCGACGAAGATGTCATCGAGCGACTTCCGGGTCGGCGCGAACCGTGAGACGCGGACGCCCGCGTCGACGAGTCCCTGCAGGACCGCGGCAGCATCGGCACCGTCTGTCAGCTCGAGCTCCGCGTGGCCGCCCTGGTCGGAGGCGACGCGGTAGGCGGGGGCAGGGGGGATCGTCCCTTCGTGATCGACCTGGACCACCGTGCCGCCGAACTGGTCCTGCACCTCCTCCACGGTGCCGTAGGCGCGCGAGACGCCGTCCTTCAGGAGGATCACGCGGTCGCAGAGCCGCTCGACCTCCTCCATCTGGTGGGTGACCATCATGACGGTCGCGCCCGCCCGCTTCTGGTCATCGATGATCTCCATGAGGAGGCGCCGGTTGACCGGGTCGAAGCCTTTGGTCGGCTCATCGAGGATGAGCAGCTCGGGCTCGTTCATGATGGTGACGCCGAGCTGCACCTTCTGCTGCTGGCCGCCTGAGAGCTTGTCCAGCCGGACCTTCTCCTTCTCGCCGATCCCGACGCGCTCGAGGTACTCGCGCGACCAGCGGCGCGCCTGTTCGGCGGTGAGACCCTTCAGGCGGCCGAAGTAGACCATCACGTCGATGACGGACTCCTTCTTGTAGAGTCCGCGCTCCTCGGGGAGATAGCCCAGCCGGTCACCGCTCTCGGGCGCGAACGGGCGCCCGTCGATGTGGAGCACGCCCGCCGTGGGCTGATAGATGCCGAGCAGTGCCCGGATCGTCGTGGTCTTGCCGGAGCCGTTGGAGCCGAGGAACCCGAACGTCTCACCCCGGTGGATGTCGAAGGACAGGTCTCGGATCACCGTGGTCCGGCCGAAGTCCATGCGGAAGCCGGCGATGTGCACGAGGGGTTCGGCGGTGGGCGGCGGCGTGGCCGTCTGCGTGGGTGTCGGTGCGCTCACTGGAGTCAGCCTAGAGGGCCGGCCACCGGAAGGGGAGCGCCGTCCCGCGGGTCAGGAAAGAGCGTCCAGCAGGGCGGGGTGGAGCAGCCCGTTGGACGCCAGCGACGACCCGTTGCCCGGGCCGGGCGTCCCGTCGACGGACGTGAACGTGCCGCCCGCCTCCTCCACGATCGGGATCAGGGCCGCGAGGTCGTACGTCTTCACGCCGAACTCGCCGACCGCGTCGACCAGTCCCTCCGCGAGCAGCATGTAGGACCACATGTCGCCGTACGCGCGGTCGCGCCAGATGCGCCGAGTCAGGGCGATCAGTCGGTCGAGATACCCCGCCTGATCCCACTGCGCGATGCTCTGGAAGGAGAGGGAGGCGTGCTCCAGGTCAGACACCCCCGAGACGCGGATGCGCCGGGGCTCGGCGCCGGGGGAGTCGGTCGTCCACGCGCCGGTGTCGCGCGCGCCCCACCACCGCCGGCCGAGCGCGGGCGAGCTCACGACGCCGACCACCGGGACGCCGTCGATGGCGAGGGCGATGAGCGTGCCCCACACGGGGACGCCGCGGAGGTAGTTGGCCGTCCCGTCGATCGGGTCCACGATCCACTGACGCCGGGAGTCTCCCTCGGTGCCGTACTCCTCACCGAGGATGCCGTCGTCGGGCCGCTCCGCGGCGATCGTCTCGCGGATCGCCCGCTCGACAGCGAGGTCGGCCTCGGTGACCGGCGAGCGGTCGGGCTTCGTCTCGACATGGAGGTCGCGGTCGCGGAACCTCGCCGACGAGATGCCGTCGGCGAGGTCCGCGAGACGGAGCGCGAGGTCGAGGTCGGCGGCGTGCGTGTCGGTCACGCGTCGAGCCTAGCGGGGAGAGTCGAGCCCCCTGTCGATCGGGGCTTGCAGCGAACGGAGGAGGTTCCGCCCCTGAGGTGCGGAACCTCCTCCGTTCGACGCCGAAACCGGGGTGTCGCCGCGGATCGTCCTCCCTTAGAAAGACGCGATCACACGCAGTTCGGCTGGTAGGCCGGGTCGGCGGGCCCGTTCGGGACGCTCAGGGCCTCCAGCACCAGCTGCTGAACGACGGCGTCGTTGGGGGTCTGGTCGTGCTCGATCGGGTCGGCGGGGCACTTGTCCTGGATCACGATGTTGGTGACCTGCGAGGCCGAACCGCTCAGGGCCTGGCTCTGGTACGGCGTGACGACCTCGTCGTGCGTGGTCGAGATGACCGTGTAGAACGGGCCCTTCACAGTGTCGCCGATCGAGTTCAGCTTCTGCAGGAAGGCGGATCCCGCGGTCTGGTCCGCGCAAGCCGGACACGCGGTGGGGGAGGCGCTGGTCAGCGCCGGCAGGCCGTCCGGCCCGGGGACGATCACCCCCTGCGTGCCGTGGTTCGACGGGGCGATGCCGATCAGCTGGTGCACGTTCTTCGCGCCTCCGAGGAAGCCCAGGTAGTAGCGGGGCATCATCCCACCCTGGCTGTGCCCGACGAGGTCGACCTGCGACGCCTTGGTGGAGGCGAGCACCGCGTCGACGAAGGGCGCCAGCTGCTGCGCCGAGTCGGCGATCGGGCCGGAGGCGTCGACACCGTTGTACTGCCCGTAGTCGAGGGCGAAGACGCAGTAGCCCGCCTGCTTGAGGACCGGCGACATCGTCGCCCAGTTCTTTGCCATGCTCTCGAACGTTCCGGGCACGAGGATCACGGGATACGGGTGAGCGGCGGACGGCACGCAGGACCAGTCGTTGGCGCCTGGGGGAGACACCGAAACGGTGTCCGCCTGGGCCGGCACGGCGATAGCGATCGAGCCGAGAGCCGCCGTGGCGGCGGCGATGAGCAGCTTCTTCAGTAACGACATCGGTACCTCTTTCGTCTGCGCCCATTCGGGACGGACGGGGGTATCCGTCGTGGACGCGGCTGTCGGCGAAAGACGGTAGCCGCCTGAGCGGAGGGATCAAGCGGTTATGAGGGGGTTCGGAGGTTGTGTGGAGGGGGTGTTCAGGGGTGGCGGGTGGCGGTGGGAGGCGGTTTTCCACAGCACACGGGGCGTCTGCCTGCTGAGACGGCACGAATGGCCCCCTCAGCGGCCACGTTTCCGGTTGAGGGGGCCATGACTGACCGTTCACTTCGTTCAACCGTCCTGAGGGATGAGCGCGGCTGGACCGGAACCCTCGCGGGGAGAGCGGCGTTCGGATGTCACTTGCCCGCTTGTCGTAGCCGTCGTCCGGACAAGCTGGCAGAGTGCTGTCCATGAAGCCCGTGTCCGATGGGATCGCGTCCGGCGGAGTCTGACGTGCTACGCCTTGAGCTGTTCGTCGCGCCGGATATCGTCGATGAGGTCCAGGCGGCACTCGTCGACGTCGGCGGAGTGAGGCGCGTGTGGTCGGGTCCGACGACGCTCGGTGGGGCGGTGATGCTGTCGGCCGAAATAGACGTCGATGGTGCCGATGCCGCTGTCGATCGGCTCGCGGCGTTCGGCATCGATGCCGAGGATGTCACACTGTGGCGGGTTCCCGGGATCCAGCCGCTCGGCTGGCGGCGGCAGCTCCGCCGGGTGGGGGACGGCGCCCAGGCGTGGGCGGAGATCGTGGGCCGCGCGGGCGAGAACGCACGGCTGTCGGGCACCTACCTCGTGTACATGGTGGCGGCGGGCATCATTGCCGGGATCGGCGTCGTCTCCGGTTCCGCGGTGCTCATCGTCGGTGCGATGGCGTTGAGTCCCGACCTCCTGCCGGTCGTTACGATCGCCATCGGCATCGTCGAGCGGCGAGGGCGGCTCGCGCTCGGGGCGCTGGGCGTCCTCGGCGTCGGGCTGGCCGCGGCGGCGCTCGGGGCGTTGCTGGCGACGCTGCTGCTCCTCGTGACGGGCCGGATCCCGGCCGACCTCGTGCTCGCCGACACCGTCATCGGCGAGGCGCTGACCCAGATCGGCCCGGGCAGCCTGGTCGTCGCGGCCACGGCTGGTGTCGCGGGGATGCTGGCGCTCGAGCGTCCCGGCGGTGCCGCCGTCGGGGTCGCGATCTCGGTGACGACGATCCCGGCGGCGTCGTACGTGGGCGCGGCGCTGGCGATGGGGCGGGATGACCCGGCGATCGGAGCGGTGATGGTCCTGCTGTCGAACGTGGCGATGCTGCTGGCCGCCGGCGCCATCACGCTCGCGGTGCAGCGCGAGGTCCGTCGGCGACGCGGGTCGAAGAGGGCAGGCGGGGACGATTCGGCAGCGCGCGGATGACGTGCCTGCGGTGCGAGCGTCGGGCCTGCGCCTCCGAGATTGCAGCGAGCGCTGGGCGGTCGGTCCAGTCGACGGGTCGCCGGCGGGAGGCGGGTCAGCCTGTCGCCTTGCGCCGGCGATAGCTCCGCACCAGAAGGAGCACGCTGATCGCGAGGGCCCAAGCCGGGAAGAGCAGCGCAACCCACTCGCTGTAGCTCGTCACGAACAAGAGCACGAGGGCGACCGCGTACGTGATCAGCGTCACCCACCTCGGCAGCGCCCCCGTGCGCAGCCACAGGGTGCCGAGCGAGAGCATGAATACCGCCGCCATGCGCAATGCGTAGACATTGCTGATCTGCAGGATCACCTCGCGGCTGATGAGCGCGACGGATGAGTCCGGCTCGTGCCCGCTGTTCGCGGTCGACAGGAGGCCGCCCGCGATGGCGGTGGCGACGAACACCATGGCCAGGAAGAGGATTCCGCTGCCGAGGAACGCAGACGCGAACAGCTTGTCCTCGGCCTCGCCGAAGGTATCGCGCAGTACGCCGAGAAGCCAAAGGAACGCGATACCGGCGAACGGCATGATCCAGACCGCCACAGCCACGCGGGTTGCCGCTTCACCGGACCAGTCGGGCGCCGACTCGGAAGACTCGGGGATCGCCGATCTCAACAGGATGAGCGCTGTCGCGTATAGCAGCGCGAAGAGCACGCCGGCGAGGGATGCGGCTCGAGGCGATGACATGGGCCGACGGGGCGGCGCTTCCGGCGTTCCGTTCATCTTCGGAACGTAGCGCTCGCCCAGTGCGGCGCCCGGGCCTTTCGACCCGACAGCATCGTGCGAACCGTCGGACGGGGTCAAGCCGCTCGAAGACTGGCGGAATTACGCGCCCTTTGACTGACTTGAGATGACGTAGGTCGCTTTAGAGCCACGTAACGCGTCTGTGAGGAAGTGCGTGGCTTACGATTCTAATTTTTTCGGCGATTCCTGATCGGGTTCTGGCCGCAATTCCGCCTCGGGGATCCGGGTGGCGCTTCGCACCCACCAGGCGCTCGGTCCGGCTGTAATTACTCCGTAAAGCAGGACGACCAGGCCTCCGGGCACATCGCCTGCGATCAAGCCAAGGGAACCGGCCACCCCCGCAGCCGAGCCCGTAACAAGTAGAAGGATCCAGTTGTACCGATTGGTCTGGCTAACTCGAACAATCCACGATGTTCGTGTCGTTGGACTGACGGGACTTGCCTCAGACCGCATAGACGATCTCGGCCCTTGTGAACGCACAGCTCGCGAAGCAAGGATTGCGCACCGCGCCGGCGTCGACCAGATCGATCCCGCGACCGACAGTCCGCTTCAGCTCTTCCCTCAGGTTGAAGTAGTCCTGGAGCAGCCCACCACGGCCCGGCAAGAAGTCGACGAGGAAATCGACATCGCTCGTCTCTCGGTCGAACGTGTCGTCGAGCACTGAGCCGAAGACGCGAAGCCGCTTAACTCCGTGCGCTTCGCACGCGCGAGCGATCGCGTGCACGTCGAGTAGCACCGCGGTGATCATGGCAGGGATTATCCCATCCCGACGGGATTCCACCGCATGAAGTGGCAGATTCGCGCCCCAAGAATGAGCGGGTGATCTACGCTCCCCGTAGCGCGGCTCGAACCGACTCAGCATCTAGAGCATTTCGCGTCACCCATCTCGTGAACGCCGCGGCAGAGGACGTCGGCGGATGGCCGGAAAACTGGATACCTGCGGCAGAGAGATGTGCTTCGATGTCGCGCCGAATGCGCGACCTGCTCACGAACGCAAGCGGCGCCGTGTAGGAGGCGATCAGCGCCAACCCGATCGCGGCCCAGTTGAGCCACGAGGCGCCCAGGGCTGCGAACGAAGCCGCAACGAGCGCGACGACGACAACGAGGTACGCCCCCCAGACCACATTGCCGATGGCCGACGACCGAACGAGACGAGCCCGAAACGGATCCTCAGCGTAATCTCCCCAGCTCGGCGAGCTCACAGTCACCTACCCATCTCCTGCAGAAACAGCGGCGATCTGCACGATGATCACGACGACCAGCACGACGAGGCTGAGCACCACGATCGCTCTGAGGGCCCCCGCTTCCGTCGCACCGTAATCGACACGCTCGCACTCTACTGGTCCCGAGCGCCTCCGGACCTTTAGCGGCATGTCTGCTGTTGGCGGGGGCATCTGCACCCTGCGCGCGCGACCGCAGACGTCCCGCGGATGCGCAAACGCGGCCCGTAACGCGCCGACGTCCCGATTCGACCACCGAAACCACCGGAATCGACCGAAACCCGCCGGTAGCACGCGCCGGATGCGCTGGATGCGCCGGAGCGGCCCGCCAAGCCCGGTCGCATGAAGAGAGCCCCCGACTCCTGCGTTTCCGCGGGAGTCGGGGGCTCTTCGTTGGTGCGCCCCCAGGGACTTGAACCCTGAACCCATTGATTAAGAGTCAATTGCTCTGCCGATTGAGCTAGAGGCGCATCCGGTTCGATTTCCCGAACCGAGGCTCAACATTAGCATCCGTTTTGCCTCACCCGCCAATCGAGGATGGCTCGGGTTCAGGCGCGTTCTTTGCGGGGCATGACGATCTCTTTGACGATGAGGATGATGCCGGCCGAGATGGGAATGGCGACGAGGGCGCCGGGCAGGCCGAAGAGCGTCGAGCCCGCGAGAGCGGAGATGAGGACGACGGAACCGGGCACCTGGACGGCCTTCCCCATGACGCGGGGTGTGAGGATGTACGCCTCCACCTGCATGTAGACGAGCATGAGGACGAGTACGATCACGCCGCTCACGGGCGAGTGGATGAACGCCAGGACCGACATGACGG